>NZ_JAGGKA010000009.1 GCF_017873215.1 Clostridium tetanomorphum | reverse complement strand
CCCGTTCCCATACCGAACACGATGGTTAAGCTTCAAAGCGCTGATGGTACTGCAGGGGAGGCCCTGTGGGAGAGTAAGTCGTTGCCAGGTTAAATATTAATGTTCCGTGGTAGCTCAATGGTGGAGCATTCGGCTGTTAACCGAAGGGCTGGAGGTTCGAATCCTCTCCACGGAGCCATTTTTATTTTTTTGTATAATTTATAGCAACTTAATAATTATTCTTAATGAATTAGATTTAAAAAGCCTAGAAAGGCTTATTTTTTTTATAAAAATTTATTTAAAGTTAAGAAGTACTTGATACTATTAATTTAAGACATTGATAAAACGTAAAATAAATCCTATAATTTAAATATATGTAAGGATGGAGAGGGAGATAATATGGTTGATAATTTATCCAATGTAGAAAAAATACTACAACATTTACTGGATAATTTGGATGAGGGAATTCATATTGTAGACTCTGGTGGCAGAACTATATATTATAATAAAAGTATGGGACGAGTTGAAGGAATAAATCCTGAAAAAGTTTTAGGAAAAAAAATTAATGAATATTTAGAGAGCGTAAAGGAGAATACATCTACTCTTATGAGAGTATTGAAGACAGGAGATAAAATAGTAGATTTGATACAACACTATAGTAATGAAAATAATAAAGAAGTTACTACAATAAATACTACTATACCAGTTACGGTAAATGGAAAAAATATAGCGGCTATTGAGATAGCAAAAGATATGACTCAGCTTAAGGAGCTAACAGAATGTATATATAAATTGAAAAAAAATAATAAAAAAGTTGACAATTATTTTACTTTTGATGATATATATGGTACTGGTGAAGTTATGAAAAATGTTATAGAGAAAGCAAAACGAGCAAGTATATCAAATTCACCGATTTTAATATATGCAGAAACTGGATGTGGTAAAGAGGTATTTACACAAAGCATTCATTATGGAGGATTAAGACGAAATAAACCTTTTATACCTGTAAATTGTGCAGCTATTCCAGCCCCATTACTTGAAGGAATACTTTTTGGAACATCAAAAGGAAGTTTTACAGGAGCAGAGAATAAAAAAGGTTTATTCGAAGAAGCCAATCGTGGAACTATCTTGCTAGATGAGGTGAATTCTATGGAACCTTATTTACAATCTAAACTTTTAAGAGTGCTTCAAGATGGGTACATAAGACCTATAGGAAGCAATAGGATAATAGAAGTAGATGTAAGAGTAATAGCTACATTAAATGAAGAACCAGAAAAACTTATAGAAATAGGTAAACTTAGAAAAGATTTTTATTATAGATTAAGTGTTATAAGAATAAATATTCCACCATTAAGAGAAAGAAAAGAAGATATATCAATGCTTGTAAAAAAATTTATTGAATATTATAATAAAAATTTAGGAAAGAATATCCAAAGATTAGATGAAGAAGTTATGGAAAAGCTTTTAGAATATAATTGGCCGGGAAATATAAGAGAATTGAAAAATGTAATTGAATCAGCTATGAATATGGTAAATGGTGACTCAATATTAAGTAGAAAACATTTTGAGTCTAGAATATTTAATAATTGTTTTGAAGAAAGCAACATAGATAATATTAATAATTTAAATATTGATGAAAATTTTGATTTAGAAAAATATATTAGTAATATAGAAAGTACTATAATAAAGAAAGTATTAAATTGCAATAATCATAATATTAGTAAGGCTTCAAAACAATTGAATTTATCAAGACAGAGTTTGCAATATAAGATAAAAAAATATAGTATAAGGTCATAGAATAAGCGTAAAACAATTTATATAAAATATTTAGAAAATATAATAAATTTAAATAATGCAAAAAATTTTGCTAATAGAAGCAAAATTTTTTGCATTACATATAATTTTATAGAATATTGAATTGTATTTCCAAATTTAATAGTAAATATAAAGATTTAGTGCAAAATATTTTGCACTAATATTACACTTGGACATGAAAAGTCGCATGGACAGGTGTTTTTTTAATTGGCATATAAATTGCTTTATAAAATTGTATGAAGAATAAGTTTATGGTAGGTGAAAGTTTATGATAAAAAAAGGCACATGGGTTGAAGTTGAGGAGATTGTTTTAGCTCCAGAAGATAGAGCTAAAAATATACCTGAAGAAACAAGAAAAACTCCATTAAAATGTTGGATAAGAGGAAATTGTTTAGATGATTGTGACATAGGAAGTGAAGTGCAAGTAGAAACCGTTGTAGGAAGAATAGTTAAAGGAAAAGTTGTAGAGGTAGAACCGGGGTATTATCATTCCTTTGGAAAATATGTAAAAGAAATAGAATATATAGGGAGAGAAGCAAGGGCGCTCATTAAAAAATGAGAATTAAAGTTGAAATAAGGAGGTAATAAAAATTGAATAAATATGAAGAGCTTATGAAAAGGAAAAATGAAATAATGCTTAAGTCTGTAGGAATTGATTATGATAAATATGAAATTGGAAAATTGTCATTTGATTATGAAAAACTTATGGAGGATGTAGGATATTCTATAGATGAAATTAAGAATATTCAAGGAGAGGCTGGAGTAGGAAATACTCCTTTGCTAGAACTAAGAAATATTACAAATTTAGCTAAAAAAGTATCTAAAACAGGGAGGGCTGCTAGAATTTTTGTAAAAGATGAAAGTTGTAATCCATCAGGAAGTTTTAAAGATAGAAGAGCTAGTGTATCTGTATATGACGCAATGAAGAGAGGATATAAGGGAGTTGCTGCAGCTACATCTGGTAACTATGGAGCAGCAGTAGCATCACAAGCTAATATAAGAGGACTTAAATGTATAATAGCTAATGAATGTTATGATTCGAGAAAAATAGGACAACCAGAAATATTGGAAAAGGGAAGAAAATGTGAAGGTTATGGTTCAGAAGTTCTTAGGTTAACTGTAGGGCCAGAATTATTTTATACTTTCTTAAAAATCCTTGAAAATACAGGTTATTATAATGCTTCTTTATATTCATCCTATGGTATAGCAGGTATAGAAACATTGGGTTATGAAATAATGGAAGAGTGCAGAGAAAAGTTTGGTAGAGAACCTAAGGCTATAGTTGTAACCCATGCAGGGGGAGGAAATACTACAGGAACAGCAAGAGGAGTTATAAAATCAGAAGGAAATAATACAAAAATAATAGGTGCATCTGTAGACCTTTCAGGATTGCACATGGCATCTGATATAGCATTTAATAAGAAATCTTTTACAACAGGACATACTGGTTTTGGAATTCCTTTTATGACTAATCCGGATAGATCAGATGTGCCAAGAAGTGCAGCAAGACCATTAAGATATTTAGATAGGTATGTAACAATAAGTCAAGGAGAAGTATTCTGGATGACTGAGCTTTTAGCTCAATTAGAAGGATTAGAAAGAGGACCAGCAGGAAATACTTCATTAGCAGCGGCATTTGCAATCGCTCAAGAGTATGAAGATGATGAAATATTAGTTGTGCAAGAAACGGAATATACAGGGGCGGGAAAACATTTGATACCACAGCTTAATTTTGCAAAAGAAAATGGAATTCAGGTTATGGTAGGAGATCCTAAAGATCAAGTTCCTGGCGAAAACATAATACTACCTTCCCATCCTAAATTAGTATCTGTAACGGATATGAATATGAATGAATTAAGAAAGTCTTATTTGAATAATGCAATTAAAAAAGTAAGTAATAATAGAGTTTATGATATAGATGTGGAGTTCTTATGTAAAGAGACAAAAATGTGTAAAGAAGATGTTATAAAAATATTAAAAAATAATGATTTCAAAATAGATTAGGAGGCCAATTTATGAAGAGAGAAGATGATTTCGAAAAGAGAAGAGAAGATATAAAGAATCTAACAGATAAAGAGTTGTATGAAAGATTTTGGAGTCTTACTGAACAAATTGTTAAACCATTAGTAGATTTATCATATACACATACATCACCAGCTATCGAGCGCTCTGTATTATTAAGAATGGGATTTTCAAGTTTGGAAGCTAAACCTATAGTAGATTATGGTACAAAGTGGAACTTGTTAGGAAAAGGAATGGGTAATGTAGTATTAACTTATGCAAAATTGAAGGGAAAAGATTATTTAAAAGCAGGAGAGGAATTAGCTAAGGGAATAGGATGGGATTTAGTTATTAATAACATGAAAGGCGGTGAAAAATAATGGCTGAAAATTTACATGAAGACAGAAAACTTAATGTGGAAGAGATATTAAAGGATTTAGATAAATATGAACCAAAGTGGAGAGGATGGCATTGGAGAGAACCTTATGAAGAAGGAGAAATGGGTGAATTCACGTATAAAGAAATATCACAGCCGCTAAAAAACAGCCAACCTTTACCAGCAGCTAGAAGTTTTAATGGTATAGATCCTCAACCATTACCTGTGATTACTACAGAAATAGCGTCAGGAAGATTTGAAGATGATTTAAGAAGAATGAGAATGGCTGCATGGCATGGGGCAGATCATTTAATGGTTATAAGAACAGCAGGGCAAAGTCATTTTGATGGATTAATAGAAGGAACACCAGAAGGTGTAGGAGGAGTTCCAATCACTAGAAAACAAGTAAGAGCTACAAGAAAAGCTATAGATTTAATAGAAGAAGAAGTGGGAAGAAAAATTAATTTTCACTCTTATGTTTCTGGGGTTGCGGGACCAGATATAGCAGTTATGTTTGCGGAAGAAGGAGTAAATGGAGCACATCAGGATCCACAATATAATGTTTTATATAGAAATGTAAATATGTTTAGATCTTTTGTAGATGCAGCAGTGGCTAAACATATTATGAGTTATGTTGGTATGCTTCAAATAGATGGAGCCCATAATGCTAATGCAACAGCAATGAAAGGATATAATGTAATGCCAGAACTTATGGTACAGCATGCTATAAATGCAAAGTTTTCTGAAATGGTTGGAATGAAACCAGAAAATATTTCATTATCTACTGTACCACCTACGTCAGCTCCAGCTCCTTGTATGAGATACGATTTACCTTATGCAGTAGCTTTAAGGCAGATATTTGATAAATATAAAATGAGGGCTCAAATGAATACTAAATATATAGAATCCTGTGAAAGAGAAGCCACTGTTGGTCATACCTTAAATTTGTTAATATCAGAATTAACTTCTGCTGATATACAGAGCACTATAACTCCTGATGAAGGAAGAAATGTTCCATGGCATTATAACAATATACATGCTGTGAATACTGCAAAACAAGCATTTATAGGCATGGATGGTTTGAAAGACATGGTAGAACTTAAAAAAACAGGATATTTATTAGATAGAGTAAGGGAGTTAAAAGAAAGAGCTGTTTTATTTCTAGAAGAGATTATAGAAGTAGGTGGATATTTTAAAGCTGTTGATGAAGGGTTCTTTGTAGATTCTGGATACTATCCAGAAAGAAATGGTGATGGAATTGAAAGGAAAATGGATGGGGGAGACGCCGTTGGAACTATAGTAAAAAGAGAAGATGACTATTTTGCACCGGTTTGTGCTCATTTTGGTTATAACAATATACCAAAAGAATATGAAAGATCTTGTGAAGCAATAAATGAATGTACTTTGTGTAATCATTCAAAGATTAAATATATAGATGAACTTGATGAAAATGATAATGTATTTAAAAGAATTGAAAAGGTTAGAGAAGATGGGACAGTAGTTCCGGAAGTTCAATGGTCTAAGGACGGATATGTAAAGGTTACCTTATTTTTACCTGAAAATGAACAAATAAGTGAAGCAGCAGCTATTGAAATGGGCAAAAGAATGAACTTAAAAGATGTAGAGATTATTCACAAACAGATTATGCAAAAGGCTGAAGGAACTTTAGTTGAAATAAAAGGAGTATGTGATTTTGATCCAGTTAAACGTAATGAATTAGTTTTGCCAAAAAGGAGAAAAGTTTTACCAGATAGCGTTATGAGAGAATATGTTAGAGAACACCCAGTAAAAGTTGTTGCTGCTACAGTAGGGGAAGATGAACATTCTGTTGGCTTGAGAGAAGTTATTGATATTAAGCATGGTGGAGTTGAGAAATTTGGTATAGAAGCAATTTATCTAGGAACATCATGTCCTGTAGAAAAGCTTGTAGATGCATCTATAGAATCAAAAGCACAAGCAATATTATGTAGTACTATAATTACCCACAATGATGTGCATATAAAAAATATGCAAAAATTGCATGATTTATGTGTTGAGAAAGGTGTAAGAGATAAATTAATGCTTATATCTGGTGGAACACAAGTTACGGATGAAATAGCTAGGGAACATGGTATGGATGTTGGATTTGGAAGAGGTTCTAATGGTACAGATGTTGCATCCTTTATAATAAAAAAATTAATGGGGCTTAATCCCAATGAAGAAGAGTAAATTAGTTTATATAACTGCTAGATACAGAAATAATTTAAGAAAATTTTACAGGAATTAAAGTGGAGGATTGTTATGAAAGTAGATTATCTAGTAGCGGAAATTGGAAGTACCACTACCTTAGTAACAGCTTTTAATATAAGAAAGAATAAAGATAAGAAAATATTTGTAGAAGCTGCTTTTCAAGGGAAGAGTTGCACTACAGTATTAGAAGGAGATGTAAATATAGGATTAAAAAATGCAGTAAAAGATATTGAAAATAAAATAGGCGAATCTCTTAGTTGGCAAAAGATGCTTGCAACTAGTAGTGCAGCAGGAGGACTTAAAATTACTGTTCACGGACTTATGGAGAAGATGACTGTTAAAGCAGCTAAAGAAGCTGCACTAGGTGCTGGTGGTATTATTAAAATGGTAACTTCAGGTAAAATGAGAAAAAATGATATAAAAGTAATACATGAAATAAATCCCAATTTGATAATAATTGCAGGAGGAACGGACTATGGAGAAAGAGAAACAGCTCTTTATAATGCAGAACTTATAAGTAGAGAAAAGTTTAATAAGCCTATTATATATTGTGGTAATATTGAAAATAGAGAAGAAATAAAAGAAATATTTAAAGATGAAGAATTATATGTAATTGATAACGTTTACCCAAACGTAGACGAGTTAAATGTGGAGCCTGCTAGAAAAATAATACAAGAAGCTTTTGAAAAAAACATTGTAAAGGCTCCAGGAATGAATAAAATAAAGGACATGGTAAATGGAAGTATAATGCCCACTCCTGGAGCGGTTATGGAAAGTTCAAAGATTCTTTATGATATGATAGGAGACTTAGTGGTAATTGATGTTGGAGGGGCTACAACAGATGTTCATTCTGTTACAGATGGAAGTTCAGTAGTGCTAGATATGCTGGTAAGTCCAGAACCTAAAGCTAAAAGAACAGTAGAAGGAGACATTGGGGTATTTGTTAATAGAAAAAATGTAATAGACTTATTGGATATTAGAGATTTAGGAGAAATTGAAAAAGAATATATAGATAGGCATATAAAAGCTATACCTATACAAAAAGAAGACGTTAATGCAAGCTGTTTATTAACTAAAAAGGCAGTAGAAATAGCAGTAAATAGGCATGTAGGAACTATAAGAAGAAAATATGGTGGAGAAAGTGGGTTTATAGCTTATGGGAAAGATTTGTCTCAAGTTAAGTATATCATTGGTACCGGCGGAGCACTTACAAGACTTCCAGGAGGAGAAAAAGCCCTTTTAAATATAAGATATTTAAAAGATGATGTTACTATGCTTCCAAGAAAAGGCGCAAAGGCATTATTAGATAAACATTATATAATGGCTTGTGCAGGTGTTTTAAGTAGGGAAAATGAGGAAGTAGCAAAATCTCTTTTAAGGCAAAGTTTAAATATAACTAAAGACATGGAGAAGTAGTATGCATTTAAAATAAATGTTAACAATTAAAAGGAGAATCTCACTATGAGAAAAGAATATCCATGTATAGAAATCAATTTATCAAAAATATCACACAATGTAAAGAAAATTTTATCTATGTGTAAAAATAGGGAAATAGAAGTGGTTGGAGTAACTAAAGTTTTTTGTGCAGAATTACCTATTGTAGAAGCTATCTTAGGTGCAGGGATAACTCAAATTGGTGATTCTAGAGTGCAAAATTTAAAGAAGATAGAAAACATGAATTGTAAAAAGATGCTACTTAGAATTTCTATGGAAAGTGAAGCAAAAGAAGTAGTAAGATATAGTGATGTTAGTTTAAACTCAGAGTTAGATACTATAAAAATATTAGAAAAGGTAGCAAAAGTCATGAATAAAATACACAATATTATACTTATGGTGGATATTGGAGATTTAAGAGAAGGAGTTTTGATAGAAGATGTAATTGATACTGTTAAAGAAATAATAAAATTAGAAAATATAAATTTAGTAGGATTAGGAACTAATGTCACTTGCTATGGAGGGGTAATTCCTGAAAAAGACAATTTAATGGAATTAGTTAAATTAAAAAATGAAATTAAGAATGTATATAAAATTGATTTGCCTATAATTTCGGGAGGTAACTCAAGTAGTCTTTATATGGTGATGAATAATACTATACCAAAAGAAATAAATCAGTTAAGAGTGGGAGAAGGCATAGTTTTAGGAAGAGAAACTTCTTTTGGACGTCCAATACCAAACTGTTATGATGATGCTTTTATATTAAAAGCGGAAATAGTAGAGATAAAGAATAAGCCTACACTTCCTACTGGAAGAATAGGTATGGATGCTTTTGGTAATAAACCTCATTTTGAAGACAGGGGGGTAAGAAAAAGAGCAATTGTGGCAGTTGGAAGACAAGACATAAAAGTGGATGGCATTTTTCCAGTAGACAAAAATATAAGTATTTTTGGTGCAAGTAGTGATCATTTACTTTTAGATGTAACAGATAGTAGGGAAGCCTTGAAAGTAGGAGATATAATAGATTTTAAAATGAATTATGGATGTATTCTTGCATCTATGACTTCAAATTATGTAAAAAAGTATTATGTGAAAGAAAGAGAGTATTTAACAACTAATTTCTGATTGATTTAGGTGGTTTTAAAAATAATTTTATTTGGAGGGGTTAATGTGAAAAGAAAAATAAAGGTTATAGTTTGGGGATTAGGATCTATGGGAAGCGGAATTGCTAAAATGATATTAGGAAAAAAGGGATTTACAATTGTAGGAGCTATAGATATGGATCCTAATAAAGTTGACAAAAAACTTTATGAAGTATTATCAGTAGAAAAAAATGAAGACAATAATTGTATAATCACTGATAAAGCTGAAGAAGTTGTAAAAAAGGGTTTTGCAGATGTATGTATAATAGCTACAGCTTCATTTACAAAAACGGTATTTCCACTTATAAAAATGGCAGCAGAAGCTGGAATGGATATTGTTACAACAGCTGAAGAGATGTCATATCCAAGAGCTTTAGACCCAGAATTATCAGATGAAATGGATAAAATAGCTAAAGATAATAAGGTTTCTATATTGGGAACTGGAGTAAATCCTGGATTTATAATGGATTTGATGGTTATTGCATTAACAGGAGTATGTGATACTGTAGATAAAATAAATGTAACTAGAATAAATGACCTTGCTTGTTTTGGAAAAGCAGTTATGGTGGAACAGGGAATAGGGCTTAAACCAGAAGAATTTAAAGAAGGAGTAAAAAATGATACTGTAGCTGGACATGTAGGATTCATACAATCCTTTGGAATGTTTGAAGAGGCATTTAATATTAAGCTTAATAATATAAGACAGGAAAAGGAACCAATAATAACAAATGTTCCTCGTACTACAGAGGTGGCTTCCGTTAAATTGGGAGATGTTGCAGGATGTAGACAATTAGGATATGCAAGTTTAAAAGATAAAGAATTTATTGTAATGGAACATCCTCAGCAGATAAGACCAGAGTTGGAAAAAGTGGATACAGGAGATTATATTTCTATTAAAGGATGTCCTAATATTGATCTTCAAATAAAGCCTGAAATACCAGGAGGAATTGCTACAATAGCTATATGTGTAAATATGATACCCCATGTAATGAATGCAACGCCAGGTTTGAAAACCATGTTAGATTTACCAGTTCCAAGAGCAATAATTAGTGATGTTAGAGAATTAGTAGAACACAGAGAATAATGAAATAAAAAAATATTTGGGGATGTGAGGTATTGAAATGGGGGAAAATAGTGATAAAAAGCTGGGATTAGGTTTATTAATAGCATTAGGAATAGGCTCTATGATTGCTTCAGGTATTTTTAATGGACCAACAGATTTGGTTATGTATTCTAATCCACAAGCTGTTCTTATAGCATGGTGTATAGGGGTATTTGGAGTAATAATGTTGGCATTAGTATTCAACATACTTTCTAATAAAAGACCTGAGTTAAAAGGCGGTATTTATTCTTATGCTAGAGCTGGATATGGAGAGTTTGTAGGATTTAATTGTGCATGGGGTTATTGGATGAGTTCTTTTTTAGGAAATGTTTCTTTTACTATTTTAATATTTAAAACTATTAATAGCTTAATTGGTGAACAATATAAAATGCCTCCAATTGTTGCTTTTACATTGGGATCAGCTTTATTATGGTCTTACTATTTTATAATAAGAAGAGGAATAAAAGAGGCTGGTGTACTCAATGTAATAATAACAATTGCTAAAGTTATACCTTTAATATTAGTAATTATATTTGGAATAATGGCTTTTGAAAGTGGTATATTTAATGTTTTTGATTGGAAAAATATTTTAGCATCTACTGGTGAGGCGACTACTATAGGTAAACAGGTAAGCGGAGCCATGGGAACTGTACTATGGTGCTTTGTAGGTGTTGAAGCTTTAGTAGTTTTATCAGATAGAGCTAAAACTCAAAAAATAGTTGGAAAGGCTACAGTAATTGCATTATTGGCTACTGCAGCACTTTATGTAGCTATATCTATATTAGCTATGGGAGTTGTACCAGCTTCAACTTTAGCAAAATCAACAACGCCTCTAGCAGACGTTTTAGAACTCACTACTCTTGGAAAAGTTGGTGGAGTAATAATAAAACTAGGAATTATAATTTCAAATATTGGGGCATTACTTTGTTGGAATCTACTAACTACTGAAATACTATATGTACCAGCGGTTCAAGATGATTTAATGCCTCAGTGGTTTAAGAAGACTAATGAAAAGAATGTTCCTATCAATGCACTGTTATTTACAATAATAGCAATACAAATATTCTTATGTTCACTACTTTCACCAGCTTTACAAAAAGGATATTATGTAGCAACTCATGTAGCTACTACTAATATACTATTACCTTATTTAATGTCCTCAATGTTTGCTTTTAAGGTTTTTAAAAATGAGAAAGGATGTATTAAAGAAAAAGTTATATCTTTAATATCTATTATTTATTCAGTCTATGTTATTTATGCTGTTGGAATTGCATATTTAGGATTAGCATTTATTATGTATTCAACTGGGTTGATTATATATATCAAAGGTAAAAAAGAAAAAAATCAGAGTATAACAAAAAGAGAAAAAAATTCTATGGCAGTGTTACTTGCTATATCAGTTTTTATGATAATATTAGTTGCTACTGGCAAAATATCTGTATAGTCTATCATAATCATTTTTAAGCAAACTGTAATTTAAAGCTTAGAAGCACTTAAGTTTAAATTGAGAAGCTATGAAATATAGTTTTAACACTATAAATTCATAGCTTCTATTTTTTCATATTTAAATAATATTTTATTGATAAGTTATTTTATTAACTTTTGTATGCCCTTTCCATCACATGTAAACACAATATTTCCATCAATGTCTGTTCTATATAACTTTATATTTTTTTTCTTTATTTTAGATATAGTTTTTTTATTAGGGTGACCAAATTTGTTGTTTTTTCCACAACTTACTATGGCTATTTTAGGAGAAGTTTTTTCTAAAAAAGAGTCTGTAGTGGAAGTGCTACTGCCATGGTGACCAAGTTTTAGCACATCACATTTTAAGTCATGACAATTTTGGATCATTTCATTTTCGCTTAAAGCTTCAGCATCACCAGTAAATATAAAACTACAGTTTTTATATGTTAATTTCAAAACTGCTGAATAATTATTTATATTATCATAATTAATATTGTTTGGAGCGATAAATTCACAATAAATGTTAGGATAAAAATTTATCCGATTATTTGCTTTAGCCACTTTTATTTTTAAATTATTATCTATTAATGCATTTACCATATCATTAAAATAGCTATTATTAGAAGTAATTTTTGGAGCATAAAAATTTTCTATAGTAAATTTTCTTATTATTTCTGACATAGATCCTATATGATCTTCATGAGGATGAGTGGCAATTACATAATTTAGTTTTTTGATTTTTTGATTTTTTAGATATTTTATTAAGTATTTACTTTTTTCTTTAGAGCCAGAATCAATAAGCATATGTTTATTATTTATTGAGATTAATATGCTATCTCCTTGACCTATATCTATATAATGTATTTTTAAAATATTATCATTTGATATATTATTAAAGCTATAAGATGAACATGCTTTTAATGGAATGAAATAGATTATTATTAGAAATAATATAAATATTTTTTTCTTATTCATATGAACTCCTATATAATTTTTCTATGTATAGTATAAAATTATATCCAGAAAGTTGTCTTTAAATCAAATAATTTATAAACATATTCATATATGCTATAATAGAATGAAACTTAAATAATTATATTTGATATAATTCAGTAAAATAAGCAATACAATAAGAGAAATAAATATTTTTATAAAGGATAGGAGCGAAAACTTATGAGCAATTTTATATTTTATTTAAAATTAGCAATTTATATGATAGGAAGTTTAATTAGAAAGACAAAGGTTGAAAAAATAAGAAAAAATAATGGAGATAAGGCGGCAGAAGAATATATATATAATAATGTTTTGGATTGGGCAACATTTATAGTAAATGAAACTGGTGTAAATATAAAAGTAGAAGGAATGGAGAATTTACCAGAGGGAAGCTGTCTTTATGTATCAAATCATCAAAGTCTATTTGATATACCAGTTTTATTAGCAGGTATAAAAAAACCTATGGGTTTTATTGCTAAAAAAGAGTTAGAAAAAATAAAGGCAATAAGTGGGTGGATGAAAGAAATACATTGTGTGTTTATGGATAGGAGTAATGTGAGAGAATCAATAAAAGCTATAAATGAAGGTGTAGAGAATTTAAAGAATGGACATTCTATGGTTATATTTCCAGAAGGTACTAGAAGTAAAGGACCTAGTCTTGGAGAATTTAAAAAAGGAAGTATGAAGTTAGCTATTAAAGCAGAAGTGCCCATAGTACCTATAGCAATTGATGGAACTTATAAAGCAAGAGAGGGCAACAAAGGAAATAAAATAACTTCAGCAGATGTTAAAATTACTATAGCTAAGCCTATAAATGTAAAAGAACTTACTAAAGAAGAGAAAAGTAATTTGTCAGAGAATATAAGAAATATATTAAATGAAATATTAAAGTATGAATAATTTATAAATATATAGAGCTTAGATATTTGAGTGAAAAATTTCTAGGCTCTATACTTTCTATTTGATTAATAACTTTTGTAAAGCAGAGATGCTATTTTGAATTTCTATGTTTTTATTTTTCATTTTATTACATTGAATATCTAAATCTTTATTTAAATTTTTTAAAGATAAAACATTATTATAAAGATTATTTTTAACATGAATTTTTTCTTCTAATACAGGGTTATATAATGCCTCTATGGATTTTTGTTTATCCATAAAAATATTTACTTTTTTATTAATTTTAACCCATAAGTGTTTTAAATTTTTATGTAGATTTGATATAATTGATAATAACCTATCATGAATGTTCAAATTACCACCTCACTTATTCATATATATAATATTTTACACCATAATTAAACATAAACAAGGATGGATAAATTAATGTTTAGTAAGTTTTATGCAAAAGTAAAGCAAAATAGGCTAGAGGAATTAGATAAAAAAATAAAAGAATATAAAGAAGAAATTGAAAAACTAAAAGATATTACGGAAGGAAAAAATAAAGAATTACAACATTTAAAGCTTGATAACGAAATTCTTATGGAAAAGTATTCACGACTTATGCAATTAATTTTAGATAGAGGTATAGCTATAGATATAATTAATAAAAACTATAAAATAAAAGAATGGGACAATCTATATTTAGTGGAAAAAAACAATTTAATAAGTATTTGTTCTAAAAATAATGAAGAAATAAAGATGTTTACTAAAGAGGAAAGCTATGAGATAAAAAATCTCATTAAGAGTAGAGAATATAGTATTGTAGTTACTAGAGTTGAGAAGAAATTTATAAAAATTCAGTTTAGGTTTAAGTAATAAAATTCTTTAGTAATGGGGGTAATAGTTATTTTATGAGGGATATAGTTTTAGTAGCACCTTTTACTAATTTGTATCAGTTAAGCAACCAAATAATTGAAGAAAAAGGATACAATAATATAGAAGTAGTATTAGGGGATCTAAGTGAAGGTGTAGAACAAGCTAAAAAGGCAGTACAAAATGGTGCCAGGATATTAATTTCTAGAGGGATAACCTATACTATGATAAAAAGTATAGTAAATGTTCCAGTAGTTGAAATTAAAATGAACTCTTTTGATATATTAAGAGGATTCAAAAATGTGATTCATTATAAAGGAAAGATAGGGGTTGCAGGGTATAAAAATATTATGCAAGGGGCAAAAGTAATAAAAGATATACTAAATTTAAACATAGTTGAGATTCCAATAGAAAAACAAGAGTGCGCAGAAGAGAAAATAAAATATTATGTTGATCAAGGAATAAAAGTTTTTGTAGGAGATACTATAGGATGTAAAGTTCCAAGAAAACTACAGTGTACAAGTTATATTATAACATCTGGAACAGAAGCTATTATTGATGCTATACAAGAAGCAAGAAGAATTCTTAGTATGTCTAAAATTGAAAAAGAAAGAGCAGAAAGATTTAAAACAGTAATAGATTTTGTTGATGATGGAATAATTTCTATAGATAATAAAGGAGAGATATCTATTTTTAATTCTGTAGCACAAAAGATATTAGGAATAGAGGCAAAGGATGCAATTGGTAAAAATATAGCAGATATAATAAGTGATAGTAAACTTATGCAAGTACTTAAAAGTGGTGAAACTCAGTTAGGAGAAATACAGGAAATAAAAAGATCAAAAATAGCTACTAATAGAATTCCTATAATTGTAGATAATGAAATAAATGGAGCAGTTGCTACTTTTAAGGATATAACAGAGATTCAAGAATTAGAAAAGAAAGTTAGAGTTAATTTAAGCAAGAAGGGTTTTTTAGCTAAATATAATTTCTCAGATATAATTTATAAATGTGAAAGTATAAAGAAATGTATATTAAAGGCACAAAAATACAGTAAATTTGATTCTCCGGTACTTATAATGGGACCGTCGGGAGTGGGAAAAGAATTATTTAGTCAAAGTATACATAATTATAGTAATAGAAAAAAAGGACCTTTCGTGGCAATAAATTGTGCAGCATTACCACCTAACTTAATTGAAAGTGAGCTTTTTGGATATGTAGAAGGAGCTTTTACTGGAGCAGTTAAAGGAGGTAAAGCTGGATTATTTGAACTTGCTCATGGAGGGACTATTTTTTTAGATGAGATTGGAGAATTACCTTTAGATATTCAAGGAAGACTTTTAAGAGTTATACAAGAAAAACAGGTAATGAGAATAGGAGATGATAAAGTAATTCCCATAGATGTAAGAGTGATAAGTGCTACAAATAAAAATTTAAGAGAAATGGTTGAGAAAAATACTTTTAGAGAAGATCTTTATTTTAGAATAAATACATTATTTTTAGATATACCACCTTTGAATAAGAGAAAAGAAGATATAATTGAAATTAGTAAGTTTTTTATAGAAAAGTATTCTAATAGATATGATAAAAATATCAATGGAATATCCAAACATGCAATAGATTTAATACTGAGCTATGATTATAAGGGAAATGTAAGAGAGCTTCAGGGGATAATAGAAAGAGCTGTAATACTTTCTGAAAATAATGAATTACAACCTGAGGATATAATTATAGAAGACAGTAATTTTTATAATTTAGATAATAAGTTTAATCATAAAGATATATCACTAGATTTGAATTCTTTATATATAGTTTATGATGATAAAAGTTTAAAAGAAATTGAGAATGAATATATAAAGTTTGTATTAGACAAATATAATGGTTCTGTTAGTAAAACCTCTGAAATTTTAAATATTAACAGAAGTACCATATGGAGAAAGTTAAAGAAATAAATAGAACTAGATGATGCATTATGCATCATCTAGTTCTATTTTTATAAAAATTTACGTTGCATAATAAAACTCAAATACAAATATATTTTAAATATGTTAAAAACTTAAAGTAAATAAATGCCGAAAATAGTAGGTATAACAAAGTTTTACAATTTAAGATTAGTATTGGCATGTAACTTGCTATAAATTATAAACTGTAATAAAAATTAGGAGGGATAATCTATGTTGAAATTTGCAGTGGTAGCTAATGAAAATGATAATGTTGCGACTACAGTAAAAGATTTAAAGAAAGACCAAGAAATATTAGTAGATATTTTTGGAGTTGAAAAAAAGATAAGGTTGAATGAGGATATTCCTTTTGGTCATAAGTTTGCAATAAAAGACATAAAAGAACATAGTGAAATAATAAAATATGGAGAAGAAATAGGACAAGCAACTAAAAACATAGCTATAGGAGATTATGTACATGTTCACAATGTAGTAAGTGAAAGAGGAAGAGGAGATTTGGAGGTGCAAAAATAATGAAAATTTATGGATATAGAAGAGAAAATGGAAAAGTAGGTATAAGGAATCATATATTGGTTATCCCTGCATCTGTCTGTGCTAGCGAAGTAGCAGCTAGAATAGCAAATCATGTAAATGGTGCAGTAGCTATTCCTAATCAACACGGATGCTGTCAGGTAGGCCCAGATTTAGATTTAACAGGTAATGTATTAATTGGACTTGGAAAGAATCCTAATGTAGCAGCAGTTTTAGTTGTGGGCTTAGGATGTGAAGGAGTACCAGCAAAGAAAGTAGCAGAAGAGATAGGAAAAACAGGTAAAAGATCAGAATGTATAATCATACAAGAAAATGGAGGAACATTAAATACAGAAGCACAGGGAATAAAAATTTTAAGAGAAATGGCAGAAGAAGTAGGGAAGATGAAAAAAGAAGAAATAGATATATCTGAGATAACTCTTGCTATAGAGTGCGGAGGATCAGATACTACCTCAGGATTAGCATCAAATCCGTCTGTGGGATATGCTTCAGATAAATTAGTTGATTGTGGTGGAACGTCTATTTTCTCAGAAACAACAGAATTTATAGGAGCAGAACATATTTTAGCCAAAAGAGCAGTAACTAAAGAAATTGGAGATAACATATTAAAGATAGTTTCAGATTGTGAGAAAAAAGCTATGACTATGGGAGTTGACATGAGAGGAGGACAACCTACCCCAGGAAATATCCAAGGAGGACTTACTACTATAGAAGAAAAGTCATTAGGTTGCATATATAAAGGAGGAACTAGACCTATACAAGGAGTTTTAGAGTATGCTGAAATTCCAGAAGGTAAAGGACTTTATATTATGGATACTCCGGGACAAGATATAGAATCTATTACAGGAATGACAGCAGGGGGAGCTCAAATAGTTGTATTTACCACTGGAAGAGGAACACCAACAGGGTCTCCTATAGCTCCAGTAATTAAAGTTACAGGTAATCCAGATACTTTTAAGATGATGAAGGATAATATTGATATAAATGCCGGTACTGTAATAGAAGGAATTAAAACTATACAGGACATAGGAGAAGAGATTTTTGAAGAAATGTGTGAGGTAATAAACGGAAAACTTACTAAAGCAGAAGCTTTGAATCATAAAGAATTTGGTATATATAAACTTATATCAACTTTTTAACCATAAAACTGGGTCTGTCGCATTAAGGGAATTTACACACAATATATTGTAGGATTTATTCTTAGTGCGACGGCCCTAAAAAATGAATTAAAAAGAGAGGGAAAGACATGAAAATATTAAAAAATGTACAAAAGGTACCAGGTGGATTAATGGTTATTCCATTATTGTTGGGAGCTACTATTAATACATTATTTCCACAGATTTTAAATATAGGTGGATTTACAACAGCATTATTTAAACAAAGTGCTACAGCACTAATTGCTTTATTTGTATTGTGTAATGGAGCACAAATAGATATAAAACAGGCAGGAAAGCCTTTATATAAAGGAATTATATTAACTCTTACAAAATTTGTTATTGGTGCATTTATAGGATGGTTTATAGGTAAAACATTTGGCCATGCTGGAATATTAGGATTAACTCCTTTAGCTCTTGTGGCAGCCATAACTAACTCAAATGGTGGATTGTATGCAGCTTTAGCAGGTCAATATGGGGATTCTACAGATGTGGGTGCCATTTCCATATTATCATTAAATGATGGACCTTTTTTTACTATGTTAGCATTTGGAATTTCAGGACTTGCTAATATTCCATTTATAGCGCTAATAGCTGTTTTAATACCTATTTTAATTGGGTTTGTTCTAGGAAATCTTGACGAAGATATGAGAAAATTTTTAGCTAATGGACAAAGTTTGCTTATACCATTTTTTGCATTTCCATTAGGAGCAGCTTTAGATTTTAGAACTATTTTAAAGGCTGGATTACCTGGACTTATGTTAGGAGTTATAGTAGTTATTATAACAGGATTTGGAGGATATTTTTCTACAGCTTTATTTGGCAAAAAAAGAGCTGTAGGAGCAGCTATTGGTACTACTGCAGGTAATGCAGTTGGCACTCCAGCAGCTCTTGCATTAGCAGACCCTTCTTTAAATCCTTATGTTGCAATAGCTACAGCACAGATTGCAGCAGCAGTTATTGTAACTGCAATTTTATGTCCTTTGCTAGTATCATATCTTGACAAAATTGATAAAAGGAGAGAGAAAGTAGAAGTAAGTGCTTAGAAGCTATTTGGGAGGAGGAGCATCATGGAGGGATATCTTATAATTGCAGATGATTTTACAGGAGCAAATGATACAGGTGTTCAACTAAAAAAAAGAGGAATAAATACAGAGGTAATATTTAATATAGATGGAATTAGTAATGCTAGTAATAATAATTCTTATGTAATTGATACTGAAAGTAGAGGACTTACGGAACGTGAAGCCTATGAAAAGGTAAAAAGAGATATAAAACAATTATCTAATTATCAATTTCAATTTATATATAAAAAAGTAGATTCAACTTTAAGAGGAAATATATCAGCAGAGGTAAAAGCCATAGATGAAGAATATAAACCGGAAATTATTATTTTTGTACCGGCTTTTCCTGTAACAGGTAGAACTACTTTAGATGGAATTCATAGGTTAAATGGTAAAAGGATTTTAGACACGGAAATAGCAAAGGATCCCAAAAATCCTGTAATAGAGGATAATATATGTATTTTGTTACAAAAATGTTTTGAGGAAAAAGTAATTCATTACAATATATCTGAAATAAGAGATGATAAAATAGATTTAAATAATGGTAGAATCTATAGTTTCGACGTAGAAAATAACGATGACATGATTAAAATAGTAAGTGAAGTTCTAGTTACTGGTAAAAAAACCTTATGGGTAGGCTCAGCAGGAATGGCAGATACTATATTTAAAATAAAGAATCCATTTAAACCTTGTATTTGTATGGTTGGAAGTATAAGTGATGTATCTACGAAACAGTTGAAATATGCAGAGAAAAAGGGAATAGAAGTTATGAAAGTATCTATAGATAGGATATTAAATGGAGAAGATGAAAATCACTATGTACAATATGGTAAAAGTGTACTAATATCACATAAGGATTTAATAATTACTTCTGCATATAATAGAGAGGATTATGATAAAGCTATACAAGCAGGCAAAGAAAAAGGAATGACAAGAGAAGAAGTTAGTCAGTATACTCAAAAAATTTTAGGAAATATATTAGATAAGATTGTAGGAAAAGTAGAAATATCAGGGGTGTTTTTAACTGGAGGAGATACAGCTATAGGGTTTATAAATAATACTGGAGCTATATGTTTTAATATTATAGAAGAAATAATGACTGGAATACCATTAATGAAATTAAAAGGTGGCAAATATCATGGACTAAAAGTTATTACTAAAGCGGGTGCTTTTGGAGAAGAGAATGCCATATATTATTGCATGAAAAAAATAAAGGAGAATATATAATGAGTTTTATAGGAATAACTATGGGAGATCCTGCTGGAGTAGGACCAGAAATAGCACTAAAAGCATTAGGTAAATTCGAAGAGTATAGAAAAAAATCTATAATTTTTGGAAGCAAAAATGTACTACAGTATTATAAAGATTTATTAAATATTCAGTATAGATTAAATGTAATAAGTTCTATGGAGGATTTTGATGACAAATGCATAAATATAGTAAATGTATTGGACATTTCTATGAATGAATTTGAAATAGGTAAGGTTTTGGATGTATGTGGACATTGTGCTTTTAAATATATTGAAACTGCTACAAATTGGGCACTTCAGAATAAAATAAAGGCAGTAGTAACTGCCCCATTAAATAAAGAAGCATTACATCTTGGAGGGCATAATTTTGATGGACATACCGAAATTTTTGCTGCATTAACTGGTACTAAGAAATATGCTATGATGTTATGGAGTGAAGTTTTAAAAGTAATACATGTATCAACTCATGTTGCTTTAAGAGAAGCATGTAATATGACAACTAAAGAAAGAATATTAGATGTTATAAAGTTAGCTGATGAGACACTAAAAAACATGGGAATTGCATATCCAAGAATAGCAGTAGCTGGATTAAATCCTCATTCAGGAGAATCAGGGATTTTTGGTAATGAGGAAATGATAGAAATATATCCTGCAATAAAACAGGCTAGAGACATTAATATAAATGTTGAAGGACCTGTACCCCCAGACACTGTATTTTTAAAAGCATATAAAGGTCAATATGATATAGTAGTAGCAATGTATCATGATCAAGGGCATATTCCAATTAAGCTACTGGCTTTTGATTTAGGAGTAAATATAACTGTAGGATTGCCAATAGTAAGAACTTCTGTGGATCATGGAACTGCCTTTGATATTGCAGGAAAAGGAATTGCAAAAGAAGAAAGCATGGTAAATGCTTTGAAAGTTGCAGATATGTTTAAATAACAAGCACTTTTTAAAAGTGCTTGTTATTTTTTTGTTTATAATAAAATAATGTTTTTTTCATAGAAAGGCTTTTAAGTAATTGTATAATATGGAAAAATATCTTAAAATATAATTAGCATAATGGGGTAATTGGAGGAGGGAAACTTATGCAATATGACAGTTTGTCAAAATTGGTTACAGAAAATATAAATACTAATACTATTAATATAGACAAGGTTAGCACATATGATATTATAACAATGATAAGTGAGGAAGATAAAAAGGTAGCTTTTGCTGTAGAAAAATCAAAAGAAAATATTGCAAAAGCAGTAGATATGATATCAGAAAGAATTTTAAGAGGAGGAAGACTTATTTATATAGGAGCTGGAACTAGTGGAAGGCTTGGAATTGTAGATGCATCTGAATGTCCTCCTACTTTTGGAGTTAATTGTGAATTAGTTCAAGGTATTATGGCTGGAGGTAGTTCAGCTATTTTTAAAGCAGTAGAGGGAGCGGAAGATAGGGAAGAATTAGGAGAAGAAGACTTAATTAAATTAAAAGTTAAAGAAAATGATATAATATGTGGTATAGCTGCATCAGGAAGAACTCCTTATGTTATAGGGGGGATGAAGTATGCTAAAAAAATTAAGGCAGGTGTTATTTCTATAACTATGAACCCAGATAGTGAAATGGATAAAATAGCAGATATACCAATTTCAGTAGTGGTAGGACCAGAAGTTATTATGGGTTCTACTAGAATGAAAGCAGGTACTGCCCAAAAAATGATTTTGAATATGATAAGTACTGGAACTATGATAAAATTGGGGAAAGTTTATGGAAATTTAATGGTGGATTTACAAGCAACCAATAAAAAACTTAAAGATAGAGCTAAAAGAATTCTTATGTTATCTACAGGAATAAATTTAGAAGAAGCAGACAGTATTTTAATTAGCACAAATTATAATGTTAAATTAAGTATAGTTATGATTAAAACCGGATTGGACATGGAAAGATGTAATAAACTTTTAGAAAGTAATTTAGGACATGTACAAAAGGCTATTAATGAAGGAAATAAATCAAAAGTATAAAGAGAAGTTTATATTCAATTTAAATATTAATTATAGAAATACTATAAATAAAAACTGTTGTCTAGAATAGATAACAGTTTTTATTTATGTATTTTATTTATACATGAATGTATAAATATGCATATAGTTGTAGGAAAATTTAGAAAATAAAATATATTAAAAATAATAAAGAATATTGCAAACGGTTGCTTAAAAGTGTTTAATTTGTGTACAATGTAGTGAATAAAAAAATTAGATTTAATACAAAAAAATATAAAAAAAGTATTGCATAATTATTAAGAATTATGTATAATAATAATCACAAATTAAAAAACATTTGTTGGAAGGAGAAATGGGGCTATGAAAAAAATATTAGCATTAATTACAGTACTTGTTTTAGGAATAACTATTTTTACAGCATGTGGAAACAATAGTAAAAAAGATAAAGAAGATACTAAGAAGTTAAACTCATTAGAAAGAGTGAAAAAAGATGGAGTACTTACAATGGGGCTAAATGATACCTATCCACCAATGGAATTTAGAGATGAAAACCATAAATTAGTTGGTTTTGATATTGACTTGGGACAGGAAATTGGTAAAAAATTAGGTGTTAAAGTTGAAGTTAAAACAAATGATTGGAAAGGAATTATATTATCTTTAAAATCTAAAAAATTTGATATGATACTATCAACTATGAGTATAACTGAAGAAAGAAAAAAAGAAATAGATTTTTCACAGCCTTACATAGTTGGAGGACAGAGAATAGTAATTAAAAAAGATAACAATACTATTAAAGATGTAAAAGATTTAAAAGGAAAAGTAGTAGGATGTCAATTAGGTTCTACAGGAGAAAATTCAGCAAAAAAAATTGATGGAATAAAAGAACTTAAAAAATATGACGGAGTTACTGAAGCTTTTAATGATCTATCTGTAGGAAGAGTAGATGCAGTTATAGCAGATGGACAGGTAGGTGGATTTTATTTAAAGAAAAGAGGAGGAGACTTAATTCTTCTTGATGCTAAACTAACAGAAGAGCCAGTAGGAATTGGATTTAGAAAAGAAGATAAAGAACTTAGAGAAGCAGTTGATAAAGCATTAGGAGATTTAAAGAAAGAAGGTATTTTATCTAAACTATCAGAAAAATGGTTTGGATATGATATATATAAATAATTAATTTGCAGACCCCTTTTTATAAATATTATATGTAGCCCCTGTGTGAGCTTTTGCATGGGGGTAACAGCTTTGACAGAGTACAAATTATAAAGTACAGAGCAACAGATATAAAAGAAGGGGAATGCTGGTAGTAAGTTAATAAGATTAATTTAGTGAAGAGTAAAGAAACTCTTAACTCTTTACTTGTAATAAATAATATTTATAAAGGGGAGAAAACAATTATGAAAAAAGCGTTATCAATTTTATTAAGTCTTGTTGTTGTAGGGACATTATTTGTAGGATGTGGTAACTCAAGTAAAAAGGGAGAAGACAAGAAAGCTGTTAATACTTTAGAAAAAGTAAAGGAAGCTAAAAAGATAAAAATAGGTCTTGAAGATACTTATCCTCCAATGGAATTTAGAGATAATAAGAATGAATTAGTTGGATTTGATATTGATCTTTCAAAGGAAATTGCTAAAAAGCTTGGTGTAGAAACAGAATTTGTAATCACAGAATTTGGTGGACTTACAATGGCTTTAAATTCAGGGAAATTTGATATGTCAGCATCAGCTATAAGTATAACTGATAAAAGATCAAAAGAAGTAGACTTTACAAAGCCTTATGCTAAAGGTGGTCAAGTGGTTATAGTTAAAAAAGGTAATACTTCAATAAAAACTGAAGCAGATTTAAAGGGTAAAGTTGCAGGATGTCAGCTTGGAACAACAGGAGAAGAAGCAGCTAAAAAAATACAAGGATTAAAGGATTTAAAAACTTATGATAAAGCAACTCAGCCATTTCAAGATCTTGAAATAGGAAGAATAGATGCAGTAGTGGTAGATGAATTTGTTGGAAGATATTATTTAGCAAAACAGCAGAATAAATTTGATATAGCAGTAACTTTAAACCAAGAACCAATAGGAATAGCTTTTAAAAAAGGTGATAAAGAATTAAAAGATGAAGTGCAAAAGGCAATTGATGAATTAACAGAAGATGGAACAATGTCAAAGTTATCAATAAAATGGTTTGGAACAGATATTTATAAAAAGTAGAAAATAAGGTATTTATAAAAAGGGGGACTGGAGCTTTGGATATGAATCTTTTAAAAGAAATAGCTCCTATATTATTGAAAGCAAGTGGAAAAACAATTGAATTAACAGTTATTTCAGTAATTTTAGGAAGTTTAATTGGTATAATAGTAGCATTATTAAAATTATCTAAGAATAAAGTTATTTATGCAATAGCTTCATTTTATACATGGATTATTAGAGGAACACCTATGCTGTTACAGTTATTCTTTTTCTATTATGGATTACCATTTATGGGAATAGAATTAGAACCTATGACAGCAGCTATAATAGGATTGAGTTTAAATTCTGGTGCATATATGGCAGAAATAATAAGAGGTGGTATTTTAGCTGTAGATAAAGGTCAGTTTGAGGCTTGTAAAGCTCTAGGATTTACTTATGGTCAGACTATGACAAGGGTAGTATTGCCACAAACAGTAAAGGTATTAATACCTCCTGTAGGAAATGAATTTATAACTATGTTAAAGGATACATCATTAGTTTCTGCAATAGCAATGGAAGAACTTATGAGATCAGCGCAGCAAATATATTCAGCTAATTTTAGACCAATGGAACCATTTTTTATTGCAGCATGTATATATTTAGCATTAACAACAGTTTTCACAACACTTTTTGCTATATGGGAAAAGAGAGTATCTAGATATTAAGCTAGGAGGATGATTATATGTATATGATTGAAGCTATAGATGTAACGAAAAAATTTCATAACTTAACGGTTTTTGAAAATTTAAATGTAAAGGTGAGTAAAGGAGAAGTACTTGTTATAATAGGACCTTCTGGCTCAGGAAAGAGTACTTTTCTTAGATGTTTAAATCATTTGGAGACTATAAATGGTGGGAAAATAATTATTGAAGGAGAAGAGTTAGATGGAAGAAACAAAACTCTTCTTAGAAAGATAACTACTAAAATGGGAATGGTTTTTCAAAATTTTAACCTTTTCCCACATATGACTGCTTTGGAGAATGTAATGGAAGCTCCAATTACAGTTAAAAAAGAAGATAAAGAGAAAGTTAAAAAAAGAGCAGAAATGCTTTTAAATAAAGTAGGATTAGGAGATAAAATGGATTATTATCCATCTAAGCTTTCCGGAGGACAAAAACAAAGAGTTGCTATTGCAAGGGCTTTAGCAATGGAGCCAGATATAATGTTATTTGATGAACCAACATCAGCTTTAGATCCAGAACTAGTTGGGGAAGTTTTAAATGTTATGAAAGAACTTGCTAGTGAAGGAATGACTATGGTAGTGGTAACTCATGAAATGGGTTTTGCTAAAGATGTTGCAGATAGAGTAATATTTATGGATGGTGGAAAAATAGTTGAAGAAGATACTCCAGGAGAGATATTTACTAATCCAAAGGAAGAAAGAACAAAAGAATTTTTAAAGAAAGTACTTTAGTAAGTTAAGAATGAAGAGTGAAAAGTGAAGATTTAAGGATACTATTAATATTTACTCTTCATTTTCAATTATTAACTATATAAATATAAGGGGGTTTTTAATTATGAATAAAGATAAAGTCGTATTAGCATACTCAGGAGGGTTAGATACATCAATAATTATTCCTTGGCTTAAGGAAAATTATGATTTAGAAGTTGTTGCTGTCTGCATAGATGTAGGACAGGATGATGATATGGAAGAAGTTAAAAATAAGGCTATAAAAACTGGGGCAGCAAAAATATATGTAGAAGATCTAAAAGATGAATTTGTAAAAGATTATGTTTTCAAGGCTTTAAAGGCTAACGCATTATACGAAGACAAATATATGTTAGGTACATCTCTTGCAAGACCATTAATGGCTAAAAGATTAGTAGAAATTGCTCAGAAAGAAGGGGCAAAGTATATATGCCATGGGTGTACAGGTAAAGGAAATGACCAAGTAAGATTTGAAGTAGCTATAGCTTCTTTTGATCCATCTATAAAGATAATTGCTCCATGGAGAATATGGGACATTAAGTCTAGAGAAGATGCAATAGACTATGCGCTTTCAAAAGGAGTAGAGGTTCCTGTAACAAAGAAGAAGATATATTCTGTGGATAAAAATATATGGCATGTGAGCCATGAAGGCGGAGAGCTTGAAAATCCAGAAAATGAGCATAATTCAGAAATGTACTCTACAGTAACACCAGCAGAAAAAGCTAAAGATGAAGCAAGCTATGTGGATATATACTTTGAAAAAGGGATTCCAACTAAGATAAATGAAGAAGAAATTTCACCAGTAGAAATTGTAAATGTTCTTAATAAAATTGGATCAGAAAATGGTATTGGAGTAGTAGATATAGTTGAGAATAGACTTGTAGGAATGAAATCAAGAGGAGTTTATGAAACACCAGCAGGTACAATACTTTACGAAGCACATAGAGAGCTTGAAAGATTAACTTTAGATAAATTAACTTACCACTATAAACAGATAATTGCTCATAAGTATGGTGAAATTGTATATGATGGATTATGGTTTACAACTTTAAGAGAAGCTTTAGATGCATTTATAGATGTAACTCAAGAAAATGTAACAGGTACAGTTAAATTGAAACTTTATAAAGGAAATGTAATGAATGCAGGTATATTTACAGAAAATGCTCTTTATGATGAGACAATATCCTCATTTGGAGCTAGTGAATTATACAGTCATAAAGATGCAGAAGGATTTATAAAATTATTTGGTTTACCGTACAAGATAAAGGCACTTAAGAACAAATAATAGATAATAAATAATAAATATGGAGAGAATTTTTGCTTAGCAAAAATTCTTTCCTAATTTATTATTTAATAAAGAAGGAGTGTAGTTTATGAAGCTTTGGGGCGGAAGATTTAAGGAAGAAGAAAGCAAACTTATGGAAGATTTTAATAGTTCTTTAAGTTTTGATAAAAAACTATATAAACAAGATATACAGGGAAGTATAGCTCATGTTAATATGCTTGCTAAATGTAATATATTAAAGGAAGAAGAAAAGGATAAAATAGTAAAGGGACTTACTTCTATATTGAAGGATATAGAAGAAGGTAATTTATTAATAGAAGGGGACTATGAAGATATACATAGCTTTGTTGAAATGAATTTAATTTCACGTATAGGGGAAGTAGGGAAAAAACTTCATACAGCTAGAAGTAGAAATGATCAAGTAGCTGTAGATTTAAGATTATATGCAAAAGATAAAGCTATTGAAGTGATTAATTGTATAGAAGAAATACAAAATTCAATACTAAAACTTGGAGAAGAAAACAATGTACTTATGCCAGGATATACACATCTACAAAGAGCACAGGTGGTAACTTTTAAATATCATATTATGGCTTATTATAATATGCTTCAAAGAGATAAAAAGAGAGTGAGAAATGCTATAGGAATTATGGATGAAAGTCCTTTAGGATGTTGTGCTTTAGCAGGAACTACATATAGCACAGATAGAAGATTTACTGCAGAAAAATTAGGATTTAAGAAACCTGTAGATAATTTTATGGATGGAGTTAGTGACAGAGATTTTGTTATAGAACTTATAAGTAATTGTTCTATTATAATGATGCATTTAAGTAGATTAAGTGAAGAACTTATATTATGGAGTAGTAAAGAATTTGATTTTGTTCAAATAAGTGATGCATATTCTACAGGAAGTTCTATAATGCCTCAAAAGAAAAATCCAGATGCAGCGGAACTTATAAGAGGAAAAACTGGAAGGGTATATGGAGACTTAATGTCTCTTCTTACTACTATGAAGGGAATTCCATTAGCTTATAATAAGGATATGCAAGAAGATAAGGAAAGATTTTTTGATGCTATAGATACAGTTTTAGTTTGTTTAAAAGTTATGACAGGTATGCTATCTACTTTAAAAGTTAAAGGGGACAATACTCTCAATTCTGTTAAAAAAGGTTTCTTAAATGCTACAGAAGCCGCAGATTATTTAGTTAATAAAGGAATGGCATTTAGAGATGCACACAAAGTTATAGGAGAAATCGTGCTTTATTCAGAAGAAAATAGTAAGGCTATAGAGGAATTGAACTTAGAGGAATTAAAGAATTTTAGTAGTTTGTTTGAAGAAGATATATATTCTTTTATAGATTATGAAAATACTTTAAGTAGAGGAATAAAGAAAGAAATAAAATAATAATCATAAGAATAAAGGTATGTAGAGTGTTGCTTTATAATTAGCTAAATATAAGCCAGTCTATATATCTTTATTTTTATGTCTTTTCTGTCGAAAATAGCATTATTTTATATGAAATATTTTCAAAAGAATTTAAGAATATGAACGATAAAATAATTAGAAAATTATATAATATGTGTAAAATAAATGTTTTGCAATATTTACAATATGTAAAGGAGTGTAGATATGAATATAAATAATATTACTGGAATTAAACTCCAGAGAACATTTATAGACTTTAATAGTAAACATCATAATAATATAAAAAGTTTTGATACAAAAGAAAATAATTCAAAGCAGGTAGTAATTTCAGGGGAAGCTATTAAAAAGTATGAATTTTCTAATAGATTAAAAGAAGCTTTTAAGGAAGCTTTTAATGATAAAAAAGAAGATGGAGAATTTATAAAAAGTATTTCAAATGAATATATGAAAATTAGAAAAGAAATAAAGGGAGAGAATTATTCGCAGGATCAAGATATTAATATAAATATTCTAAATGAAGCTTTAGAAGATGTAAAAGAGTGGGCAACAGATTCTATAACTAATAGATTTGATATGTTTTTTAATTATTCATCAAACATTATGCCTTTTTATAACATGAAAAAGGATGAAGAAATATTTAATAAAGAACAATTTAGAGATAATCTAAGCTCTTTAATGGATAAAGCAGTGAATACATTAAAGAATTTACCAGAGAATATAGGTGAAAATGATTTAAATAAAAAAATAAATTCTATTTTAATATCAGAAAGTAAGGATAATTCTTTAGAAAAAATGGGACTTGATGATATTAAGAAGCTTAATTCTTTTTTAAATGAATTACCTAGACTTTCTTTAAGTTATGATGTTGATAAAATAAAAGATAATATAGAAAATTATCAGAAAACAGCTAAGGAGGCATTAGACTCATCTGGATTACCAGAACATATAAAAAAGAATGCTAAGAAGGCTGTAGGGAAAAATGTTAGGGCATATGGTAAAGTATCTGCATATAGAATTGAAAGGAAGAGCAGAGAAGATGAAGTTGAAAAATTAATGAACTTTTATGCTTCTTTATTAAGCCAATATAATAGTTTAGAGAAAGATATTAAAAAATGTAGAAAAGAGAATAACTTGAAAATGATAAAATCTTTATTAAAAATGCAGATGAACCTACAAAAACAAATGGATAAGCTGAAAGTAGAAATAGATAAGGCAGGGAAAAGTAAAGATGCTCTTACATCTAATCCGGATTCCGTTGAGGGAACTGAAACCTTTAAAGAGATAAGCGAAGCCTTTGATGAGGAAGAAGTATAAATTTTGGTTAAATATAAATTTTAAATTTTTAAGGAAATTAAAATTGGGCTGTTGCACTAAGAAGCTTACATATAAAATATTGCTTTGCAAATCAATAACAAATGCAATATTTTGTAAGATTTATTCTTAGTGACGCAGTCCAATTTTTGTAAAATTTATTGTATGTATAAATTTTCAAAATTGATAAATTGTTAGAAAAAATGCAGAATAACAATGAAATAATACAATATATTTACAAATTTTTATTAAATTATCAATAAAGGGCAAAATAATAGTAATGTATAGATAATTTGGAAAATTTGAATAAAACAACATAATTTTATATAATAATAAGTAAGTAAAAAGTGCGCACAAAATACTGAAAACAGTTTGGAAAATTTAAGGAGGCGGAATAATTGAATATCATTAAGGAAATTACCGATTTTTTATGGGGATGGCCATTAATAATTTTAATCTTTTCTGTATCATTAATATTTAGTTTTGAATTGAAGTTTTTACAGTTTAGAAAAATTGGTTTTATAATGAAAAATACTTTTGGTAAAATGTTTGAAAAAAACCATAGTGGTGAAGGAACTGTAACACCGTTTCAGGCAGTGTCTACTGCTCTTGCAGCTACTGTTGGTGTTGGAAACATAGCAGGTGTAGGCGTGGCTATAGCAGCTGGAGGACCAGGAGCGATTTTTTGGATGTGGATAGTTGCATTTATAGCTATGATTGCTAAATATGCAGAAATAACTTTAGCAGTAAGATACCGTGAAAAAAACCCGGAAAATGGGGAATATCACGGTGGACCTATGTATTATATAAAAAATGGATTAGGAAAAAATTTCATGTGGTTATCAATACTTTGGTCTATAATATTTACATTTATGATGTTTATAGGTGGATTTGTACAAGCTAACTCTATGGCAGAAGTGCTTTATGAGAGCTTTAGTGTAAACAGGACTATGGTAGGTGTAATACTAGCTATATTTACTGGAATAGTTATAGTTGGAGGTATAAAAACTATAGGCAAATTTGCTGAGAAGATTATTCCCTTTATGGCAATTATATATATAATAGCAAGCTTAACAATTATATTTCTTAACGGCTCAAGGGTAGGAGCAGCATTTAGTAGTATATTTCATGATGCATTTACAGGAAGTGCAGCAGTAGGTGGATTTGCAGGTTCTACTATACTTCTTGCAGTAAGAAACGGTTTTGCAAGAGGAGTTTATTCTAATGAGTCTGGTATGGGTACAGCGCCAGTGGCTCATTCATCTGCTACAACTTCTTATGCAGCTAAACAAGGGCTTTGGGGACTATTTGAGGTATTTGTAGATACTATATTAATTTGTACAATGACAGCATTAGTAATCTTAACTAGTGGTGTAATAGAAACAGGTAAAGGAGGAGCAGCTTTAACTGCTACAGCGTTTAGGAATACTTTAGGTGGAAAAGGTGATTTAGTAGTAACAATTTGTATAATATTATTTGCATTTACTACGGCCCTAGTTGATGGATATTATTCTGAAACTGGTCTAACTTATGCTATAAAAACTACTAAACTTTCAATCCCATTTAGAATTCTTTATTGCCTAGGAATGATAGTAGGAGCAGTGGGAGGACTACAAGTTATATGGGGACTATTTGATTTCTTTATGGCATTTGAAGTTATTATAAATTTAATTGTATTGTTGAAGCTTAGAAAAGATGTAGTTGAAGAAACAGATAAGTATTTTAATAGTAAAGAAGTAATGGGTGAAAATTATAAAGGATATTCTATATAAGGATAAAAGGCCAGAACATATCTGGTCTTTTATTCTGATGAGTATAAGAAATACTTGATGTAGGAGGATATAAAAAATGGAGGAGTTACTTGAAAATATAGTTGAAGATTGTAGGGAATATACAAAATATGGCAGTGTTGCTTCCTATATACCAGAATTAAAAAATGGAAATAAAAATGCATTAGGTATATGTGTAACTACATTACAGGGTAAGGAACTTTGTGCAGGGGATTATAAAACAAAATTTACTATGCAAAGTATATCAAAGATAGTTTCTTTAATTATAGCAATTTTGGATAATGGGATGAAAGGAGTTTTTTCGAAAATTGGAGTAGAGCCAACTGCAGACTCATTTAATTCTATAATAAATTTAGAAACAAAAAATCTTCATAAACCTCTGAATCCCATGATAAACTCAGGGGCTATTGCTACAGTATCTTTAATAAAGGGCAATAGTTCAGAAGAAGTATTTAATAGAATTTTAGATTTTACAAAAAAGATCTCTGGCAATGAAAATATAAATATAAATAAACAGGTTTATATGTCTGAAAGAGCAACAGGCGATAGGAATAGGTCTTTAGCATATTTTATGAAAAGTACAGGGGTCATTGTAAATGATATAGAAAAGGTATTAGATGTTTATTTTAAACAATGCTCAATAGAAGTTACCTGTAGAGATATTTCAAGAATAGGAGCATTTCTAGCCAATGATGGTGTTATACCGTGGACAGGAGAAAGAATTATATCTAAGGAAACTGCAAGAGTTGTTAAAACAATTATGGTAACTTGCGGTATGTATGATGCTTCTGGAGAATTTGCTGTAAATATAGGTATACCAGGAAAATCAGGAGTAGGTGGAGGAATTCTAGCTTCAGTACCAGGTAAAATGGGAATTGGAGTAATAGGACCATCTTTGGATGAAAAAGGTAATAGCATAGCTGGAATAAAGATACTAGAAAAATTATCAAAAGAATTAAATTTAAGTATATTTTAAAAATTTCATAACCATATTTTGTAATATGAATAAAAAAACAGCATAATTTTTATGCTGTTTTTTATTGAACTTAGATAAATAAAGGAATGGCTATTAATCAATATAATTATGAATTTAATTTAATTATATTATAAATATATAAAAAAATATTTAAATATAAGAAAAAGTGTATATTTAACAATAAAATTTTGAAGAAATTAATAAATTTTAATAAAATATAGGTAAAAATTGATACATTATAAATTTGAATAATCTATTTTTGGAATATTGATATTTGAGAAAAGTTGAACAATTTACTTATGGTAAATATAATGTAAATAGTTAATAGTGTGCACTTTTAATAATATAAAGAAATAATTATATATGCATAAACAAATAAAGATTAGGAGGACAGGCAATGACGATAATGACGATGATGAAAAGTATAACAGATTTTTTATGGGGATGGCCGTTAATAATATTGATATTTGGAGTATCCTTAATATATAGCTTTGAGCTTAAGTTTCTTCAATTTAGAAAATTTGGTTTTATAATGAAAAATACTTTTGGTAAGATATTTGAAAAGAGTACTTCAGGGGAAGGTACAGTAACACCATTTCAAGCAGTTTCAACAGCATTAGCTGCAACACTTGGAGTTGGTAGTATAGCCGGTGTTGGTGTAGCCGTTGCGATAGGTGGTCCAGGAGCAGTGTTTTGGATGTGGGCAGTTGCTTTTATAGCTATGATTACTAAGTATGCTGAAATAACTTTAGCAGTTAAATATCGTGAGAAGAACCCTGAAAATGGTGAGTTCCAGGGTGGGCCTATGTATTACATAAAGAATGGTTTAGGGAAAAAATACAATTGGGTATCGATAGGATGGTCTGTAGTATTTACTTTCATGATGTTCATAGGTGGATTTGTTCAATCAAATTCTATGGCAGAAGTAGTATATGAAAGTTTTAAAGTTAATAAAATAACAATAGGTATTATATTAGCAATTATATCCGGTATAGTAATTATAGGTGGAATAAAGACAATAGGAAAATTTGCTGAAAAAGTAATACCACTTATGGCAGTTTTATATGTGGGAGCAAGTATTGTAATTATAGCTATGAATGCAGGTGGAATACTTCCAGCATTTAAAAGTATATTCCATGATGCATTTACAGGAAGTGCAGCAGTAGGTGGATTTGCAGGTTCAACAATAATTGCAGCTATGAGAAATGGTTTTGCAAGAGGAATTTATTCAAATGAATCTGGTATGGGAACAGCACCAGTTGCACATTCATCAGCTACTACTTCATATCCAGCAAAGCAGGGAATATGGGGATTATTTGAAGTATTTATGTCATCAGTAGTAATCTGTACAATGACAGCCCTTGTAATACTTACAAGTGGAGTATTAGGAACAGGAAAAGGTGGAGCTGCATTAACAGCAACAGCATTTAGAAATTCTTTAGGATTTAGTGGAGACTTAATAGTAACTATATGTATAGTACTATTTGCATTTACTACAGTGTTAGTTGATGGATATTATTCAGAAACAGGACTTGTGTATACAATAAAAACTACTAAGTTTTTAATTCCATTTAGAATTTTATACTGCTTAGGATTAATTGTTGGAGCAGTAGGAGGACTTCAGGTTATATGGGGATTATTTGATTTCTTTATGGCATTTGAAGTTATTATAAATCTTATAGTACTTTTAAAACTTAGAAAAGATGTTGTTTATGAAACTGAAAGATACTTTAATAGTGAGGAAGTTAAAGGAACTATGGAAAAGGCTAGTTAGACAGTAATAGTTACTTAAAGTTTTTATACAGAGGTGAATAGCAATATGAATCAGATGCTACAAAATATAATAGAAAATAATAGGATGTATACAAAACAAGGTGAATTAGCCTCCTATATACCAGAACTTACAAAAGCAAATAAGAATGCCTTAGGAGTATGTATTACTACTCTTGATGGAGAAGAGATTTGTGCAGGAGACTGTGAAACAAAATTTACTATACAAAGTATATCAAAAGTAATATCACTTATTATAGCTCTTATGGATAATGGAGAAGAAAAAGTTTTTTCTAAAGTAGGAGTTGAACCTACATCGGAAGCTTTTAACTCCATAACAAATTTGGAAACAAAAAATTTACATAAGCCATTAAATCCAATGATAAATGCTGGAGCCATAGCTATAGTGTCACTTATAAAAGGAAAAGATTCAGAAGAAGTATTTAGTAAAATTTTGAATTTTACAAGAAAGATGACAGGAAATCCTAATTTAGTTGTAAACGAAGACATATATAGAAGTGAGAAAAGTACAGGACATAGAAATAGATCTTTAGCATATTTTATGAAAAGTACAGGTATTATAGATAAAGATATAGAAGAAACATTAGATGCGTATTTTAAACAATGTTCTATAGAAGTTACTTGTAAAGATATTTCAAGAATAGGTGCAGTTTTAGCTAATGATGGAATTGTGCCTTGGACAGGAGAAAAATTAATACCTAAAGATATTGCGAAAACTGTGAAAGCCATAATGATAACTTGTGGTATGTATGATGAATCAGGACAATTTGCAGTAAATATAGGGATTCCTGCAAAATCAGGAGTTGGAGGAGGAGTAATGGCTACGGTTCCATCAAAGATGGGAATAGGTGTAGTTGGGCCAGCACTTGATGATAAAGGAAATAGTATAGCAGGCATAAAAGTGTTAGAAGATATATCCAAGAAGTTAAATTTAAGTATATTTTAGTTAATATATATTAAATTGCAAACTTGTGATAAAAGAAGCATGTACTACTTAATATAATTAAGATTTGTACATGCTTCTTTTTATTATTGTTTTCCTACAGGAGCTAAGTATACTGAAAATTCTTCTTTACCATCTACATGTAATAATTTATCCATTTTATCTTGGTCATAAGATGCCATAGCACAGGTACCGGCATCAATAGATTCGCAAGCTAAATAGAGATTTTCACACATATGACCTGCATCCATAAGTATCAGCTTAGAAGAAGCTATACTATACCTCCATTCTGTTCTATAAGGGATAGTGGTCCATATAAAGGTAACAGCACAGTTTGAAACAAATTTTTGATCATAACTTGCTTCAATCAGTTTTTCTTTTAAATTATTAGGTGATTCTAAAAATATTAATTTATGTTCTAGTGGTAAGTATCTGTAAATACCATTATTTAAGTCTATTACGTTAAATACAGCTATATAAGTTTCAAAAGGATGTCTGGCACCAGCAGAAGGAACTGTTCTTAAGGTTGCATAGCCATTCTTTACTATTTTTTTAACTCCTTGAGCACTCCAAAGTAATAAGGACAATTCTTCCAAAGTTAGAGGCTTTTCTGAAAATATACGTCTACTTTTTCTTTTCTTTAGCGTATTTAATAAGGACATATTCCCACAGTTTATTTTATTAATTGGTATTAAATTTATTAATTTTGAATTTGAATCACAAGCTTTTTGTACAGGTGGTTGAGGTAAATTTTTTTCTTGGTCTGTTTCTATTTCATCACCTATATCATTAAAAGCTGTAGATTTTAAAATATCTCTTAAATTTTTTGGATCAACCATAAAAAAACCCCCTTAGATATAAACTTATATATTTATTATATCACTATATTTATTATATCATTGACATGAAGGTTTATGAGAATAAGTATAAAATATTATATAAAAAATATTTTCGACATATATTGGCAAAAAATAATAAATAGAAATTGGATTTAGTATTTTTTGGCATTTTTATGAAATAAATTAAAGTATTTAAAAAAATAACTTGATAAAAATATAATTAAATGTTATAATTTAATTTGTATTAAAAGTGGATATATACGAGGATAGAGGAGCGACGTTTATTAGTATCTGTATTGATGTAAGCAAAATGATGTACAGTGAAAGGGAATGTCGCCGAAGTATACAGCTGATGCTTTAAGGCTGTATAACTGGTTTTATTTCAGAATATGAGTAAGACTGTCACAAATTATTTTGTGGAGAGCTATCATTCAAACAAGTGTGTACACATAGTGTATTCATACCTCTTGAGTGATAACCCAAGGGGTTTTTTGTTGTGATGGACTCTCCTCCGCAGAAGAGTATTCACTATTTAGTTAAACTTTTATGTTTAACAAATAAAAAATGAGGAGGAGAAGATTGTGAAAAAGAAATCTTTTATTTTAACCACGGTATTAATGCTTATCTTTTTATTTACTACTACAGTTTTGGCAGCAGAGCCAGATGTAGCTCAATTAAATTCTGAAAGACTAGGAATACTTACTTTATTACCACCTTTTATCGCAATAGTTTTAGCATTTATAACTAAGAATGTTGTTCTTTCACTTTTTATAGGAGTATTTTCAGGAACATTTTTAGCACAATTATCAGGACATAATATTTTAGGAGCGTTTTTCTATGGATTTTTAGATATTGTAGATAAACTAAAAGGCTCTTTGGCAGATCCTTGGAACGCAGGAATTATACTTCAATGTATGACTATTGGAGGTCTTATAGCATTAGTTTCAAAAATGGGAGGCGCAAAAGCTATAGCAGAAAGTCTTGCTAAAAAGGCTAAAAGTCCAGTAAGCGCTCAAATAATAACTTGGTTTTTAGGATTACTTGTATTCTTTGATGACTATGCAAATTCACTTATAGTAGGACCAATAATGAGACCAGTTACAGATAAAATGAAAATATCAAGAGAAAAGTTATCTTTTATCGTAGATGCTACAGCAGCTCCTATATCTGGAATAGCTTTAATATCCACTTGGGTAGGGTATGAAATAAGCTTAATAAAGGATGCTTATACATCCATAGGAGAAAATGTAAATGCTTATGGATTATTTGTACAAACTATTCCATATAGATTTTATAATATATTAATTTTAATATTTATTGTTGGTTCTGCATTGACATTAAGAGAGTTTGGACCTATGCGTACAGCAGAAAGAAGAGCAAGAACTACAGGAAAAGTTCTTGGAGATGGAGCTAAACCTATGGTTTCTTCAGAAGCTACTAGTTTAGAACCAAAAGAAGGAATCAAATTAAGTGTTTGGAATGCTATAATTCCAATTGGAGTATTGCTTATTAGTGCCTTTGGAGGATTCTACTTTAACGGATATCAAAGCGTAATGGCTGGAAAAGATGAAGCAATTAAGGCTATATTAGTTAATAGTCCCACTTCCTTTACAGCAATAAGAGAAACTTTTAGTGCTTCTGATGCTAGTGTTGTATTATTTCAGGCAGCATTATTTGCTAGTATAGTAGCTATTGTTATGGGAATATCTCAAAAGATATTTACTTTAGGAGAAGCAATAGATAGTTGGGTTGATGGAATGAAGTCTTTAATTATTACAGGAGTAATATTGCTTTTAGCTTGGTCTTTAAGTTCAGTTATAAAAGAACTTGGTACAGCTAAATTTTTAGTAACAGTATTATCAAATTCATTACCTAAGTTTATATTACCTTCAATTATATTTATAATGGGATCTATAATATCATTTGCTACAGGAACTTCTTATGGTACTATGGGAATACTTATGCCACTTACAATACCATTAGCACATGGTATTGGAGCTGGAGACCCTCAGTATGTAATAGTTAGTTGTAGTGCAGTACTTACTGGAGCTATATTTGGAGATCATTGTTCACCAATATCTGATACAACTATATTATCTTCTATGGGATCAGCTTGCGATCATTTAGAGCATGTAAAAACTCAAATGTGGTATTCACTTACAATAGCTGCTATAACCATAGTATTTGGATATATTCCAGCTGGATTGGGATTACCAATTTATATAGTGTTACCAGTATCTATAGTTGCTACAATATTAAGTTTATATATATTAGGAAAACCAATCGAAGAAGTAGAAGAAAATACTTTACTTAATAAAGAAGCAGCAAATCTTAATTAGAATAAGTGATTTGGATAATAAAAATAGAAATGTTGATAAAAATCAACATTTCTATTTTTGTTATTATGATTTTTGTTATTATGCTAAAATTTATTTAGCCTCTCCAACTTCTCTATCTCTTCCTAAGAATGAAATAGCATAAAGCCCTGCTATACCAACAAGGGCATATACAACTCGTGTAAAAGCAGTCATTGTTCCAAAAAGAGCTGCTACTAGATCGAAACTAAAAAATCCAATTAGTCCCCAATTTATAGCTCCTATAATAACTAAAACAAGTGCGGTTACATCTAAAGCTCTCATACTTTACATCTCCTTTTTAGTTTAATACTATAATACAATTATATTTTTACCAATAAATAAAAAAATATAACTATAAAAGAATAAAAGATAGAAGCTTTTATTTTTAAAATTAATATAATTCATTTAATTGAATATTTCTATCTAATTTCTGAAGCAAACAAATTACAGTTGAAGTACTTTGTACTCCTTCAATAATTTGAAGCTTATCTGCCAAAAGTTTTTGAAGATGAGATATGTTTTGACAGATTACTTTAAGGAATATTGAATAATCACCAGTAGTATAATATAGTTCTACTATTTCTGGTATTTTTTCTAGACTTTCCGCTACTTGGCTAAGAAAAGAGGCTTTCTCTAAATTTATCCCTATAAAACAGCAAATATCAAATCCTATTTTAGCAGTATCGATTATTAGTTTAGAACCTTTAATTATATTCATTTCTTCCATTTTTTTTATTCTTACATGTATTGTACCACCGCTAACATGGCATTGTCTTGCTATCTCTAGAAAAGGAGTTCTAGAGTCCTTGATTAATATACTTAATATTTCTAAATCTAATGAATCTAATTGTTGACTTTTAGTAAATTCCACAAAACCACCCCTAAAAATTTTACTGTATATAACTATTATACAAAATAAATTAATTTACTGTTGATATATTTAAAAAAATATACAATAATATATAGAGTAAGGCTAGTTTGGAGAGGAGGAACATTATATGAATTGGTTATATTTTGCTAAGATATTAGCTTTTGCATTTGTAGTAATAATAGTTTACAATCTTTTAAAAGTCTTTGTGTTATCAAAATTCAAACCCAATAAATGGATTATATTTGCTGCTGCTATTGCACTTTTAACAACTCCATCTATGGTTAAACCAGGTTTTAATACTACTCCAGCAGGAATGGCTATATCAGGAGTATTTGTAGTATTAATGTTATGGTTTATGGATTTATTTAATGAAGATAGATTGGAATCAAAAAATAAAAAAGATGATGTTAAAATTAAACCTAAAGCAAAACCAAATAGAATGAAAAACAATAAGGACAATAAATAATACTAGATAAAAAGACATTGGATACTAAAATCTATGTCTTTTTATTTTTTATAAAAAAGGTTTTTTTAAGTATTTATAGAATTAATATTAAGGAAATTATAAAAATTAAGAAAATTATATTTTAAAGGAGATAGCAAATGAAGAAGGAGATTATTAATTGTAGTAAAGCCGCACCAGCAAGAGGCCCATATTCACATGCAGTGAGAGTAGGAAATTTAATATTTTTATCTGGAAGAACTCCAAGTGACTTAAATACAGGAGAATTAGTAGATGATAACATAGAGAATGCTACAAGAATTGCACTTGAAAATGTAAAAGCAATTCTTGAGGAAGCAGGAGTATCTTTAGAAAATGTAGTAAAAACTACAGTATTTTTGAGAGATATAAATGATTTTAGCATTATGAATAAAGTATATGGGGAGTATTTTAATAATAATCCGCCTGCTAGATCTTGTGTTCAAGTATCAAAGCTTCCAAGAAATGCTATGATTGAAATAGAAGCTATAGCAGTAGTAGATTAAAAATTGTATAAAACAAAGGAGGAATACATAATGAAAGATTTTAAACTTATATGCACTGGTTGTGGAAAGGAATATTCGGTAGAACATGTTAATCCAAGATGTGATAATTGCAATGAGCCTTTAGAAATGGAATTGATAAAAGAAGGGAAAATTAAGGAAGGAAGTCCATTAACTCAAACTATATTGGAAAGATATTCAGATTTTTTCCCTTTTGATAAAATAAATAATGATCTTTCTTTAAATGAAGGTTTTACTTCTCTTGTACCTTCACCTAAAATAGCTAAAAAGATAGGTATAAAAGGAATTTATTTTAAGAATGAAAGCCAAAATCCTACTTGGTCTTTTAAAGACAGAGGAACTTTATTTGGAATTCAACATGCGTATAGTTTAGGTTATAAAAAGATAGGAGCAGTATCCACAGGAAATATGGCAGTGTCTGTTGCAGCTTATGGTAAGAGAGCAGGGGTTGATACTTTTATATTTGTAGGAAGTAATATACCAGCAGAAAAACTAAATCCAGTAGCCATATATGGATCAAATTTGATAAAAGTAGAAGGGGATTATGGAAAGCTTTATTATGAAAGTTTAGAAATAGGAAAAAAGAGAGAAATTTATTTTATTAATTCAGATGTTACGTATAGAGTTGAAGGCTATAAAACGGCAGCTTTTGAAATGTGTGAACAATTAAATTTTAATGTACCTGATTATGTGGTAGTGCCAACAAGTGCTGGAGGAAATATAAGAGGAATATTGAAGGGATTTGAAGAATTTAAAGCGGTAGGGTTAATAGATAGAATACCTAAATTTATTTGTGCTCAAGCATCAGGCTGTTCACCTATATACAATGCTTTTATAAAGGGAAAAGAAAAGATAGAAAGAATACAAAACCCATGTACTATTGCCCATGGAATAGAAAATCCATTCCCTCCAAGTGGAAATGAAGTCCTAAGAAAAATAAAGGCTAAAAAAGGAACTTGTACAGCGGTTACAGATGAAGATATAATATTAGCACAAAAAGAAATGGCTGAAGAAGGAATCTTTGCACAACCAGAATCTTGTGTTCCATTAGCAGCAGTTAAAAAACTAAAAAATGAAGGCTTCTTAAAAGACAATGATACTGTAGCTTGTATAGTAACAGGAAGTGGATTAAAATATACTGCAGCTTTTGAAAAACACAATTTAAAGTCATATCAGTGTAAATTAGAAGAATTAGAAAGCTTTATAGCTAATAATTTTTAATAATAACAAATTTAAGGGAAACTCAACAATAGTTGGAGTTTCTTTTTTTTATTTACTGTAATATCATTAAATAGAGGTGATATTTATGAATATAATAGATATGCATTGTGATACACTATATAAATTGCTAAATTGTAAAGAAGAAAAAAATTTAAGGAAAAATAATTATTCTGTAGACATAGAAAAATTAGAAAAAGGACATGCATTAGCACAGTTTTTTGCAATGTTTATAGATAAAGATGAAGTAGAGAATACCTTAGAGACTTGTTTAAAAATGATAGACTTATTTTATCTACAATTGGATAAGAATAAGGATATTTTAGGTTTAGCTAGAAATTATGATGAATTCTGTAATAATAGAAAGAATGGTAAAATATCTGCATTTTTAACTATAGAAGAAGGAGGAGCTTTAAAAGGGGAGATTTCCAATTTAAGAAATTTTTATAGACTAGGAGTAAGACTTATAACACTTACATGGAATTATGGTAATGAATTAGGATATCCAAATTGTAAAGAAGAATATATAAATAAGGGGCTTACTTCTTTGGGAATAGAGGTGGTAGAAGAAATGAACAGATTGGGGATGCTAGTAGATGTATCGCATCTTTCAGATAAGGGATTTTATGATGTAGCTAAATATTCAAAGAAGCCTTTTGTAGCATCACATTCCAATGCAAGAGAAGTTACTCCTCATAAGAGAAATCTAACAGATGATATGATTAAACTTTTATCAGAGAAAGGAGGGGTTATGGGGATAAATTTCTGCAATGAATTTTTAGGTGAAAGTAGCATTAGTAGAATAGAAGATATAATAAATCATATAAAATATATTAGAAATATAGGAAGTATAGATTGTATTGCTTTAGGAACAGATTTTGATGGCATTTCTTGTGATGTTGAAATTAAAGATATATCTCAAATGGAAAAGTTAATAATTGCTCTAAATAAGGCTAATTTTTCAGAGAATGAAATAGAAAAAATATGCTATAAAAATGTAGAAAGAGTAATTAAAGATACTTTAAAGTAAAGGATGAGAATAAATGACAAAAGATGAATTGAATTTGGGTATATTTTCTTGGTTTGGATTTATTATGCCTCTTCGGGAGAGACTAAGACTTATAAAAAAGGTTGGATTTAAAGGAGTGTCTATTTGGTGGGAGGATGAAGAAGGAGATTTTCCTGTTAAAAAAGAAGATATACCAAGATTAGTTAGTAGCTATGAATTAGAATTTGAAAATATCCATGCTCCCTTCAGTAATTGTAGTGAGTTTTGGAGTGACAATAGAGAAGTAAGAGAAAAAATAGTTAATAAGCATATACAATGGATAAAAGAATGTAGAGAGTTTGCCATACCACTTATGGTAATGCATGTTACAGAAGATTTTAAGTTATCTCAGCCTAATAAGTATGGAATAGATAGTATAGAAAAAATAGCTAAAGCAGCAGAAGAAAATAATGTAAAGGTAGCTATAGAAAATACGGATAACAAAGAATTTATTCATTATCTTTTATCTAATATAAATTCTCCTAATTTAGGACTTTGTTTTGACTCTTCCCATAATGCTATTTGCTTAGGCAAAGAAATAGATCTTTTGAAGCTGTATGGTCATAGGCTTTTTACTACTCATATATCTGATAATGATGGAATAGCTGATAGACATTGGATACCTTATGAAGGAAATATAGATTGGGAAAAGATTAAAGAGAGTTTTCCTTTAGATAGTTATAATAAATATATAAGCATGGAGGTTTTTACTAAAGAAGAAGATAAAATTAAGGGGCCAGAAGAATTTTTAAGAAAGGCATATAGAAGAATTAATAAACTAAGTAATTATTTATTAGATTAATATTCTAAGCTTCATATGGATTTTTTAATCCATATGAAGCTTATTTTAGTATTAAATATAAACTTTTTCTTGACTCGCGAACATATGTTCTGTATAATAAAAATGTAATATTTCATATAGAAAGTTAATATATTTATTATAAAGATTCAAAGGTTAAATGGTAAATTTGGGAGGTATACTTTATGGATAACAAACTATTTATAAAAATATACTATAATGTAAATGGCAAAGAATCAAAGGATATTAATGAAAATTCAAAATATTTAATAGGTGGAGGGTTCTACAATAGAGAAGGAGGACACTTTACTTTTAAAGCTAGGAGCTTAAAAGAAGCTAAGGATATAGCAAATGATATATCTTATAAAAATACCCTTAAGAATTTAAATTTTTTATTACTTCCTGATAACATAAATCTTCAATAATAAAGTAAAGTTTTATTTTGAATATATAGATGGCAGTTAAAAATTTATATAAGTATATTACTCTGTTTATATTTCTAGGTTAAAGTATAAACAGAGTTTTTATATTATTAGAAATTTATGAAATTTTTTGAAGCGAATTTAAAGGATGGATCGTCTAATATAATGATTAGAAAAATATATAACTATAATATAACTAATTATACAAATTTTGCGTATATATAAGTGATGATTAAATTTGAAGATGGAGGGAAGTTTTATGAAAAGCAAAAATCTAGTTTCTTTAGTATTAGGAGTAGCATTAATTTTTACTAATTATTCTTTAGTTTTTGCAAAGGATATTAATACAATTCCAAATAAAACAAATACTAATATAGCAGCAATGGAAAAGAAAGCTAAAGTTTCTAAAGAAGAAGCTAAAAATATTTCTAAAAAAGCTTTAAAAGAATATTTTAATGTAAATGTAGATGAAAAGCAGTATAAATGTTCAGTGGAGTTTTCCCAGTCCAGTGAAGAGGGGAATTTTAGTTGGTTGATATATTGGAAAAAAGATAATAGCAATAACGATATGCAAGTGTTTGTGGATGCTTCTAATGGGAAAATAACAAGAGCTTCAAAACGACAATATGGACAAGATGAAACTAGCAATATTTCTAAAATAACAGAAGAAGAAGGAAGAAAGAAAGCGGAGGATTTTTTAAAGAAAATTAATTCAAAGGAATTTAAAGAAACAAAATACGTAAGATCTAATACAAATTATATTAATAGATCATCAGATAATATTTATAGATATAATTATGTAAGGTATATTAATGGGGTAAAATTTGATCAGAATTTATTAACAGTGGAAGTAGATGGAGTTAATGGGGATGTAGTAACTTATCATATTAATTGGGATGATAATATAAAGGTACCTTCTGTAGATGGAATAATTTCAGCAAATAAAGCTGAAGAGACAATGAAAAAAGATTTAAATATGGATCTTTTATATACTGATTATACAGATAAATATGAAGAAAACCGCAGTAAGACTAAGTTAGTTTATGATGCTAAGTTTGCTAATGGATCAGTACTGGATGCTAAAAGTGGAGAATTTATAAGTAATAATTGGGGAAAAAAAGTAGAAAAAGATTTAACAGATAAAGAGAAGAAAGATTATTTGAATAATATAAAAATAAATAAACCATTAGACAAAGAAATAAGTAAGGATAGAGCAATAGAATTAGCTAAGAAAGAAATAAAACAATTATATGGAGAAGGGTATGAAATTAATAACATAAGATATAACGAAAATAAAGATAATGTATTTGGAGCTAAAAATACCTGGTCTATGGATTTTCAGAAGGATAAAGATAAAAATAAAGGATATAATGGTGGTCAGATAACTATAGATGCCTTGACTGAAAACATAGTTAATTTATATAAAAGTTCTCCACAAGATGAAAATAGTCAAGCCAAAATAACCTGGGAACAAGCTTATAATAAAGCTATAGAATCTATAGTAAAATATGCACCTGAAAAACTAAAGGATATAAATACCAAACAGGTAGATTATATAAATGATGCAAATATTTATGACAAAAGATATCATTTCAATTTTTTGCGAATAGTTAATGGTATAAATTATGATTATGATTATATAGCTGTAGCTATTGATGCTGTAAAAGAAGAACTAGGTGAATTTTCAATTAAGTGGAACGAACAGGCTAAATTTAGTGAACCTAAGAATTTGATAGGTAAGGAAGAAGTTAAAAATGTATTATTTAACAAATATAAACCTGAGTTAAATTATTTGAAGATAAATAAGAATAAGGATGATTCTAAAAAACCAGAATATGAAATGAAATTAGTATATATGTGGCATAATTATGTTTCTAGGTATTCTGCTCCCCAGATTAGAGTAGATGCTTTCTCAGGAAAAGAGCTGAATGAAATGGGAGAAGAAATAGATGCAAATATAGATAAATTTATGGAAAGAATTAAAGGAAATCCCTATGAAAAGGAATTAAATATACTTGCGTATAATGGAATAATGGATACTGTTAATTTTGAAGCAAATAAGGAAATAACTCAAATGGATTTTATAAAGATGCTTGTTAATGCTAAAGGATATAGACCATATCTATTAAATGGTGCTGCAGATTTAAGATTTGAAAGTAGCACTGCTAAAAATAGTACTGATTATAAGTATTTACAGTTAGGAGTATTATATGAAATAGTCCCAAATAAGGAAGGAAAGTTTGATATAAATGCGAAGGTTACAAGAGAGGATATGGCAAAAACATTAGTTAAATTTTTAGGATATGAAAAATTAGCTCAGTCTAAAGACGTATTTACTTTAAAAATCTCTGATTTAAAGGAAATAAAAAGCGAAAATTTAGGTTACATGTCTATAGCAAAAGGTTTAGGAATTCTAGAAGTTAAAGATAATAAAATAAGACCTAAGGCTAATGCTACATGGACAGATTTATCTATAGCTATATATAGAGTATTAGATAATATAAGAAGAATTTAGTTAGTAGCTGATAAATTACAGAGGACAGTTTTAATTTATTTGAGAACTTAAAAAGAGTTTTAAAGTAATAAATAAAAAAATAAAGAATAATTAAGAAAACTTATCCTAAAAGTCAAGTTTAAATTTAATTAAAAGAGGAATATATCATAGTTGGGTAAAACCAATCTATATATGTTTCTCTTATTTTTAATTTTTTGTAGTACAATCAGGATAAAATTAACTATTTTATATAGGTAAATGCAAATTTTAACTTGACAGTTAAAGTTTACAGATGTAGACTGTAATTGTAGATCTACAAATGTAAACCTAGGATGGAGGAATAAAATATGAAATATATGCCAAAAATCTCAGCAGCTGAGTGGGAAGTAATGAAACTTCTCTGGAAGGAACATCCATTAACATCTGAAAAAATAATTGATTCATTAACAACTAAAATGGATTGGTCAACACAAACAGTAAAAACATTTATAACAAGACTTTTAAAAAAAGAAGCGATAGGATTTGAAAAGGTGGGCAGAATCTATAATTATTATCCATTAATATCTAGAGACGAATGTATAAAAGCTGAAAATGAATCTTTTCTTCAAAAGGTATACGATGGAGCTGTAGGGATGCTTTTTACAAAATTTTTAGAGGAAGAGCCTTTGTCTGAAGAAGAAATTGAAGAATTAGAACAGCTTCTTAAAAATAAGAAAGAAGGAAAGTAAGAGGATATTAAATATGGATATTTTAGTTAGAATATTTTTATGTGTTCTACAAGTTTCCTTAACAGCAAGTATTGCAGCGTTATTAATAATTTTAATTTTAAAATTATTTAATAGTCGTATTGGAATACGGTTTCAGCATGCTTTGTTGCTTATAATTATAGTAAGACTTATAATACCCGTGAATATCCAAAGTAATATAAACTTGCTTGGTATTTTATTTCAAAAGTATGAAAATAAAATATTAAAAACTGAAGGAAAAAGTACTTCTAATTCAGTTTATAATTTTTTTAGAGAAGGAAAAGTTTATTTAAGTGATGATACAAAAGATAATAAGACATCTTCAGTTTCATCTTCAGAAAAAATAAGCTATAACCAAGAAAAAATAAGATATAACCAAGAAAAAATAAGATATAACCAAGAAAAAATAACAAGAGAAAATGTAATTACTAATGCTTTGAAAATAGTTTCTTGTATATGGTTAGTAGGTGTTTTTAGTATAACTTTATTTTTCATAATAGTTGTATGGAAATTTAAAAGGAAAACTTTAAATTTAGAGCAGCTTACGGAGTTGAAAGTTGTATCACTAATAGAAGAGTGTAAAAAGAAAGTAAGCATAAATAGAAGCATACCTATTTATGCTTGTGATAATTTTAAAACCCCATGCATATTAGGGGTTTTAAAACCAAGGATTTATATTCCTAAATATGAGTATAGCATAAATAATTATAAGAATCTATCACATATACTTTTACATGAATTGATACATTATAAAAGAAAGGATTTGCTTTATAATTTTCTTGGAACGGTTGCTCTTTTAATCCATTGGTTTAATCCAGTGGTATGGTTTTTAATAAAGAGAATGAAACTTCAAAGGGAGTGCGCTTGTGATGCTTGTGTGCTTGAAACTTTAGGAGAAGAAGAGGCAATAGAATATGGCATGACGCTAATTAATTTTTCAAAGTTGATTTCAAGTAGCAGAGAAGTACCGCAATTAGCAATTTTTTTTGAAACAAAGAGTGAGATTAGGAGGAGGATAGAAATGATAAAAAGCTTTAAGAAAGGGTCTTATAAAATGTCAGCAGCAGCAGCTATATGTTGTGTATTAGCTGGAGGTATTATATTTACAAGTGGTGTAACGGCTAGAGATATTAGAACTGATAACATTGTTACAGCAGTTAATAATAAGAATTCAATAAAAAAACAGGAAGAAGATAAGTTTCTTATTGATTCACCAATAAAATTGTATAATAATTTAAAAAAGGCAGAAGAAATTGCAGGGTTTAAGTTTAAGGTGCCAGATTATCTTCCAGCAAAGTATAGAGCACTACCTGATTTTAAGATTATAAAAATTTCTGATAAAGCTAATGTGCTAAAAATTGATTTTCAAAAACCTGCGCATAAGGTACTTGATAATAAATTCTTTTCTTTTCAAGCTTCCAAAGAAAACATGGAAAAAGTTTTAAAGCAGGATGCAGAGCTGATAAGTGAAGATGCAAAAGTTGAAATTAGTAAAAAGGCAATAAGTTTAGGAGGAATAAATGGATATAATATCACTATATTCTCTAATGGCTTCCAAAATATAAGAAAATATTTTGTATGGCAAAATGAAGGGATATGGTATAGTATAGAATATGGCGAATCTGGCGATGTACTGGAACTTTCTATAGATGATATAGGAAAAGTTGCCTCGTCAATAAAATATGTTGAAGATATAAAAAATGTAGATTATTCTGTGAAGAAGGAGTTTCTAACAGAGACTGAACCCTTATTAATATATGATAAAGATGATTTAAAAAAAGCAAAAGAATTATTAGGATTTACTCCTAAATTTCCGATAAATATTAATAAAGATATAACTATAGATAGAGCAAAAGTTAGGCTTTCAGAGGATTCTGATATAAAAAATGAAAAGTTTAATTATGAATTCAATATGAATTACATTTCAAAAGTTGATAATTTGTTTCAGATTGGAGCAGTATCATTTTCACAAAGAAAAGACTCAAAAAATTATGATGATGCAAAGAAGAAAGTTAATTCAATAAAAATTGACGGTAAGGAAGTTTTTAAATATGAGGAGACTTATGAAGAATCTGAAGAGAATAAAAGATATATATACATTTGGAAAGAAAATGAAGTTTATTGTGAAGTTTCAATAGGAGAAGGTAATGGAAATTCAGATGAAATAGCTAAAGAATTTATTAACTCAAAACCAATAAATTAAATTTAGTTATAGGTTAAAAAGAAAAGGTCATCTTAATAATAAGTTTACTATTAAGATGACCTTTTCTACTGATATTTTTTCAAGATGTTATTTATATGGCTATAGTATCAGTTGAAAAATTCTATGTTAAAAATATTTCATCTATTATTCCATAATCTTTAGCTTCCTCAGCAGACATGAAAAAATCTCTCTCCATATCCTTTTCTATTTTTTCAATTGATTGACCTGTTTTTTCACTATATATTTTATTTATCTTATTCTTAGTATTGAGAAGCCATTCTGTATGAATTTTTATATCCGTTGCTTGCCCTTTAAAACCACCATAGACTGATGGTTGATGTATTAAAATTTCACTATTTGGAAGAGCATATCTTTTTCCTTTAGCACCCGCAGCAAGTAAAAATGATCCCATACTTGCTGCAAGACCTATACATATTGTAGATATATCAGGTTTAATATACTGCATTGTATCATATATTGCCATTCCAGCAGTAATAGATCCCCCTGGACTATTTATATAAAAATTAATATCTTTATCAGGAGATACTGATTCAAGAAAAAGTATCTGAGCTACAATAGTGCTAGCTGTCTCATTAGTTACCTCACCATTTAACATAATTATTCTATCTTTTAGTAACCTAGAGTAGATATCATAGGAACGTTCTCCTAAATTTGTCTGTTCAATAACCACAGGTACATAACTCATTAAACTCACCTCTTAAAATGATTTTTTTACATTAACTAAGCTGCTATAGATAGCTTACTTGTAATTTTATTTTTTGAACTTATTAGAGTTACACTGCTTCTGTTTATTCTAAATTCTCTTGGAGGTATTCCATAAAGTCTTTTAAAAGCCTTTGTAAAGACTTCCTGAGAGCTAAATTGATACTTAAATGCTATATCTACAATCTTACTATTTGTATTCAACAATTCATTTGCTGCTGCCATGAGTCTTCTTTTTCTTATATATTCAGCTACAGGTTCGCCCACTACGGCATGAAAAACTCTATGAAAATGGTACTTTGATAGAAAAACATTATCGGCAATATCTTTAAGCTCTATTTTATTATTTAGATTATGTTCAATATATTCAATAGATTTCTTAATGCAAACATCATAATTCATGTTAGGACACTCACCTCATTTACTCTCTTTTCTATATTATAACTTAGCTCTCTATGTAAATCTTGTCTTTTCTTGCTAATTAATATGTCATAGCAGTATCTATTAGAACTCACTTATTTATGGCAGAACATCTGCGTGGAATACTTCAAGGAACCATTGAATTTAAGGAAGGTCAACATATACTTGCGCTTGCGAAAGAAGATTGTAAAATTTATTTTAATAGCAAAAATGGGGCTGTCGCATTAAGGAATTTACATACAATATACTGTTTTGCAAGCTTAAAGTTAACACAATATATTGTAGGATTTTTTCTTAGTGCGACAGCCCCATTCTTTATTTAAATATTAATGAATAAATATTTATTTACTGATAAATCTCAAAGATGTGCCAGTAAATGTGAAAGTTGTACTAGTAGGTTACTTTTATACTTATGCGTTGTCTTTAACTACATCCAGTAGTAGAACCACAATCTAAACAAACCATACAGGTACCATTTCTTATCATTCTAGTACTTGAACAATTCGGGCAAGTAGAACCATAAATTCTTTCACCTGAAATTTTTTTACCATCAAAAGTTTCATGAGTATTTATGCTAGTGGTTTCAGCAGTATCTTCATTTTGTGGATTTTCTACACCATTAAGACCAGCGGTAACTAATTGATCTTGTAGGATTTCTTTTGTAGATACTATACTTCTTTTATTTGTATCACAGTCATAGTTTTCGGGTTTTATCTGACATCGTGAATAATCTCCTAGTTCTATATCTATTATTTTGCTAATTAAATCAGAAATAGAGGTTACATGTTTTATATAAGGATGTTTTTGTACAAAACCATAAGGTTCATATTTTTGTCCTCTAAGCATTTTAGCAATATCTTGTGGTGGTACATGATATTGAAGCATTACAGATAATGCTTTTGATAAAGAATTTAAGAGACCCATGATTATAGTACCTTCTCTATCTGTAGTTATATATATTTCGGAAATTTCTCCATTCTCTCGTCTATTTACTGTAGTATATATTTTTACATCATTTATTTGAGCCGGATGAGTAGTGCCTCTTCTAATACCTATTGGTTTGTCACGTCTTGAATATTTAACCCCTTTTTGAAGGTCTTTAGCCTTTTCTAAAAGTTTTTCATAGCTTAAATCCTCTAATTTGAAATCTTTATTTAAATCTAAATTAGTATTTAATGGTTGACTGGCCTTTGAACCATCTCTGTAAAGAGTGATTCCTTTTACGCCAAGTTTCCAAGAAGTTAGTACTACATTTTTAAAATCTTCTAATGTAGCTTGCCTAGGAAGATTTACGGTTTTGGATATAGCTCCAGAAATTAATGGAGTTATAGCAGCTACCATTAATACGTGTCCCATAGGGTCTATATATCTTTTACCAGAACCACATTTATTTGCAGTATCGAATATAGGTAGATGTTCCTCTTTTAAGTGAGGAGCACCTTCTATTTTCCCATCAATTACTCTTTCAAATTTAAAGTCATTGTTTTCTACGGTTTCTTTTCTTAATACATAATCTAAAATATCTTTTATCTGATCTTTACTATATCCTAAATTTTTAAGAGCTATTTTGATAACAGGATTTATTACTGTCATCATTCCACCGCCAGATAGTTTCTTATATACTACATGACTAAAAAATGGCTCTATAGAAGTAGCACCACAGTCCATAGCAAAGGAAATAGTTCCAGTAGGGGCTATTACAGATACTTGAGCATTTCTGTATCCAAATTCTTCTCCACATTGGAGAGCTTTAAGCCAACAATCTTTAAGAAGGTTACTTATATTTTGAAAAGATTCCTTTATTAATATATTATGATTTATTTTAACAGGATTATAATTTAAATTTTCATAGTCAGATATTTCATCTCCAAAGTCACTATAAAAATTACTTATAGAAGGTAAGGCATCTGCAACCCTACAATGATTTCTTATAACTTTTAACATATATTTTTTATTTATTTCATACTTAGGAAAAGAGCCTATTTCTTTAGCCATTAAAGATGATACATAATAGGAATATCCTGTTAAAATTCCTATTAATGAGGCAGATAAATTTCTTCCTTCTTCGGAATCGTAAGGGTATCCCATTACCATAAGCAATGAAGCTAAGTTACTTATTCCAAGACCTGTGGCTCTAAACATATAGGTTTTTCTTGCTATATCTTTAGTGGGAAATTGTCCCCAATGTATAGAAGATTCTAATAGTAGCTGAACTAAGCCTATTACATGTATATAGCCTTCTAAATCTATATTTCTTTTTGAATCATCATAAAACTTATATATGTTTATAGATGCTAAATTACAAGAACTATCATCTAAGAAAGCATATTCACCACAAGGATTAGTAGAGTTTATTCTGTTATGTTTAGCATTATATAAACCATCTTCACCAGCTGGACAAGTATGCCAAGCATTGAAAGTATCTAAAAATTGTGGAGCAGGATCAGCACATTGCCATGAGGATTTATTAAAATTATCCCATAAAGTACTTACTTTAATTTTTTTATTTACACGATTATCTACACGTCCCACTAATTCTATAGTAGCATCTGGATCTTTATGTAAATTCCCTACTTTTTTCATGAATTCATCAGAAAATCTTATAGAGTTGTTACTATTTTGTCCTGATACTGTTTCATAAGCTTCTCCATCTATATCTGTATCGTAACCCATTTTACCAAGGGCTCTTACTTTATCTTCTTCTTTGGCTTTCCAAGTTATAAAATCCATTATTTCTGGATGATCTATATCAAGACATACCATTTTAGCTGCACGTCTAGTAGTACCACCAGATTTTATAGCTCCAGCATTTCTATCAAGACCTTTTAAAAAACTCATAAGTCCTGAGGACACACCACCACCAGAAAGTTTTTCACCTTTAGCTCTTAATGAAGAAAAATTAGTTCCTGTACCAGAACCGCCTTTAAATAATTTTGTTTCAGTTACAAATTGTTCTGAAATTGAATGAGGACCTAATAATTTATCCTCTATGGATAATATAAAACAAGCTGAAGCTTGGGTTCGAGTATAGTTATCGTCACTTTCTACCACATCTGATATTATTTCATCGTAGTAGTAGTTTTCTTGTTTACTACCTTTAATTCCATAGGAAAGATTTAATCCTGTATTAAACCACTGAGGAGAATTAGGTGCATACATTTGAGAAAGTAGTGCATAAACCATTTCATCATAAAAAATGATTTTTTCTTCCTCAGTTTTTAAAATGCCTTCATCAACTAAAGCTTCTCGCCAAAAATTAACCATTCTATGGGCTACCATTTTCATACTATTTTCATATCCAGATTCATTTTCTACGCCTGATTTTCTAAAATATTTAGAAGCTATGATGTCACAGGCATTCTGTGAGTAGCTATCAGGAAACTCTAAATCTTTCATATCTACTAAAACTTTATTGGTTTTATGATCCTTTAAAAATACATCAATTTTTTTCCAATTAAATAAATCATATACGTTTAATTCTTTGTTTTTTTCTAATTCCTTTGTATAATATCTTTTTACAATTTTGTGGATAGAATCTATTTCTTTTAATTTATCCAAAATTTACTACCTCCTTGTAAATAATACTTATTTAGTATACAATACATTGAAAAAATATAAAAGTACCATTTAGTGGCACATATAGTATTATATCATATTCTTATATACAATATATTGTGTAAAACTTCTATTTATACTTAATTTCTTAATATAACTATATTTTTATATTTATAGCTCTTTTTTATATTAAATTTTTTTATATATTTTAATTAATAGGGAGTATTGACAATTAATTATATAGATAATAATATGAAGAAGACTATACAGATATATTTAGATGTATTTAATAGAAAAAATAAATAATAAGGTGATGAATTATGAATATAACTCAAGAAGCAGATTATGCCATAAGGGCTATTTTGATTTTAGCAAAAGAAGGAGAAGGTGCTAAATTAGATGCAAAAACTATATCAGAAAGAGGTTGTATACCGTTAAGATTTTTATTAAAACTATTGAGAAAGCTTATTAAAGCAGATATAATAAAGTCTTTTAGAGGAGTAAATGGGGGCTATGCTCTTTTGAAAAATAGTAAAGATATAAACTTAAGACAGGTTATAGAAGCGGTAGATGGACCTATAGCGATTAATCGTTGTTTGAAAAGCGATAGCTTTTGTAATGCAAATAAGAATTTTCGATGTACCGTTCATACACATTTAGATAGAGTTCAAAAAACTCTTATAGAAGAGCTTGAAAAAATAAATTTCCAGATATTAAAAAATGATTAACATATTTTTGTTCAACTTATTAAAATAGTTTAGTTATTTTTTAACAATAAAGGGCGTGAGATTATGGAAAACATAAGTTACTTACAAAAAATAATGGATATATATTCAAAATTAAAAGGAGCAGAAAGAAGAGTTGCTGATTATATAATTAAGAATCCTAATGATATAATACATTTGTCAATTACAGAATTAGCAGACAGATGTAATTGTGGAGAGGCAACTATATTTAGGTTTAGTAAAAAGATTGGATATAAAGGATATCAAGAGCTTAAGATAAAGATTGCAGGTGAAGTAGTAGATCCTATTGTGGATGTGCATGAGGAAATAAAAGAAGATGATGATATTTTAATAGTAATGCAAAAAGTAATTAATTCTACTATAAATTCTTTAAAAGAAACACTTAAGATAAATGATTATAAAAATATAGAAAAGGCTACAAATATAATTTTAAGTTCAGAAAGAGTAGCATTTTACGGAATGGGAGGGTCATCAGCTATTGCTCTTGATGCATATCATAAATTTTTAAGAGTAGGTAAGAATTGTATTTTTCATTCTGATTCACATTTTCAAGCTATGATAAGTTCAACTTTAAGTGAAAAAGATTGTATATTAGCCGTATCTAATACAGGAAGTAATAAAGATTTAGTAGACAATATAAAAATAGCAAAACGAAATAATGTGAAAGTGATATCTATAACATCAAATCTTAAATCCCCTATTTCTAAAGTATCAGATATAATTTTGGTATCTTATGGAAAAGAAAATCAATTTAAGAGTGAAGCTATGGAGTCTAGAATTACTTCTTTAAGTCTTATAGATTGCTTATTTGTAAGCGTTTGTTTAAAAAATAAAGATGAATATTTCCTTACTTTAAAAAACATAAGACAGGCAATTGCGGAAAAAAGATATTAAAAAAATTTTCAACTATCCTTATAAAAGGATAGTTTTTGTTTTAAAGTGAAAAAATATTTCGCTTTTTATTGATTAATTTTTAAGGTTATAATATAATATAAATATGAAAATAATTTTCATATTTATTATAAAAAAGGTGAATATACAATGATAATAAAAATAATTTTCTAATTTGTATATTAAAAAGTATTATGAATGGAGGAAATTATGAAAAAATATTATATAGGCATTGATATTGGTACAACTAGTACTAAATCTATATTATTTGATGTAAATGGAAAAGTAGTTAATAAAGTAACTAAGGGCTATCCAATATATAGTGATAAGCCAGACTTTAAAGAGCAAGATCCAGAGGAGATTTTTCAGGCTGTATTATATACTTTAGAAAGTCTAATCAAGGAAAGTAAAGTTTCATCAGAACAAATACAGTTTATATCTTTTAGTTCAATGATGCACAGCATAATAGCAGTAGATCAAAATTGTAAACCTTTAACTAAGTGTATTATATGGGCTGATAATAGAAGTAGGGAATTCGTAAAAAAGTTTAAAAAAGCTGGAAAAGGGCATGAACTATATTTAAGAACAGGAACTCCTTGTCATCCTATGTCTCCTTTTTATAAATTATTGTGGCTAAAATATGAGCAAAATGAAATATTTAATAAATCACATAAATTTATATCTATAAAAGAATATATTTTTTATAAATTATTTAATCAATATATTGTTGATTATTCTATTGCTTCAGCTACAGGAATGTTTAACATTTTTAAATTAGAATGGGATAAAGAGGCTTTGGGCATTTTAGATATAGATAAAGATAAGTTATCTAAGCCAGTAAGTACTATTTTCCAAATTAAAAATATTAATAAAGAATATGCACAGATAACTGGATTAAATGAAGACACAGTGTTTGTAGTAGGAGCTAGTGATGGGTGTTTAGCAAACCTTGGGTCAAAAGCTATAAAAAAGGGAATAGCAGCTGCAACAATAGGAACTAGCGGAGCAGTTAGAGTAGTTTTTGATAAACCAGTAACAGACCCTAAGGAAAGAGTGTTCTGCTATGTATTGACAGAAGATAAATATGTGGTAGGTGGAGCAATAAATAATGGGGGAATAGTTTATAGGTGGTTTAAAGAAAATTTTGCTGAAATTGAGGATATAGAAGCTAAAAAACTAAATAAAGAAGCTTATGATATTTTAAATGAATATATAGAAGAAATTGAGCCAGGGAGTAAAGGATTGATGTTTTTGCCTTTTCTATCAGGAGAAAGGGCACCTTATTGGGATGCAAGTTTAAGGGGAGCTTTTCTAGGTATTAGTGATATCCATACTAAAAAACATATGACAAGAGCTTTAATAGAGGGAATATGTTTTGATATGAATGAAGTTTTTCAAGCAATTAAAGATTTAGTAGGAGAAGTACAGGGTGTATATGCTAATGGAGGATTTACAAGAAGTGAAGAATGGATAAAAATTTTAGCAGATATAATGGATACCAATATAAGAATTAGCGAAAACTATGAAAGTTCCTGTTTAGGAGCAGTGATGTTAGGAATGCTTTCAATAGGAATTACAGATAATTTAGATAGATTAGATTATATGATAGATGACTTTGCTAATTACAATGTAAGAAAGCAGAATTTAAACATTTATAAAGATCTAGAAAACATTTACAAAGCGTCAGTTCAAGCATTAAAACCAATAAATGAATCACTAATAACTTTTCAAAAATAGTTTAAATTATGAAAAAGGGGGAGGATTAATTTATGTCAAGCGCAGCGTATTTATCCTTGGTAATGTTCATAGGAGTATCAATACTATTATTTATGATTATTAAACTAAAACTCCAAGCTTTTATTTCATTGTTAATTGTTAGTATGGGAGTAGGTATAGCAGCAGGGATGCCACTAGATAAAGTTATGAGTTCAATACAAAATGGTATGGGTGGGACATTAGGTTTTATAGCAGTAGTTGTTGGATTAGGAGCTATGTTTGGACAGATGCTAGAAGTATCTGGTGGAGCTGAAAGATTGGCCAGAACTTTAATAAGTAAATTTGGTAAAGATAAAGCTTCATGGGCACTTATGATTACAGGATTTATAATATCGATTCCAGTATTTTTTGATGTAGCTTTTATAATATTAGTTCCTATAGTATATTCTTTAGCTAAAGATGCTAAGAAATCTGTTCTATACTATGGTATACCATTACTTACTGGACTTGCAGTAACACATTCCTTTGTACCACCAACACCTGGTCCAGTAGCAGTAGCACAGCTTGTAAATGCAGATTTAGGTAAGGTTATATTATTTGGTATAATAATAGGAATACCTTGTGCTATAATAGCAGGACCTATTTTTGGTAAATATATTGGAAATAAAATTTATGCAGAAGTACCGGAATACATGGTAAGTGATATAAAAAATGATATAAAAGAAGATAAGGATTTACCAAGTTTTGGATTTATATGCTTTACAATTTTAATCCCAATAATTCTTATAGTTTTAAATACTTTTACTAATGTTTATCTTCCAAAGGGAAACTCAGTTAGAAATATAATGACATTTGTTGGACATCCTTTTGCAGCTCTTACTATTGCAACTTTAGTAGCATTTATAGGATTAGGAAGATGTAGAGGATTGAGTAGAGAAGAAGTTAATAAGATTGCTACTTCCTCATTAAATTCATCAGGACTAATTATATTAGTAACAGGAGCAGGGGGAGTATTTAAGCAGGTACTTATAGATAGTGGAGTAGGTAAAATGCTTGCAGAATCTGTTGCAGGATCACATTTAAGTCCAATTTTATTAGCTTTTTTCATTGCAGCTGTAGTTAGAGTAGCAGCGGGATCAGCTACAGTAGCTATGATGACAGCAGGAGGAATAGTATCACCAATATTATCTTCATTTAATGTAGAACCTGCTCTAATAGTTATAGCAATAGCCTCAGGAGCTACTGTATTATCTCATGTTAATGATAGTGGGTTTTGGTTAGTAAATAGATATTTTGGAATATCAGAAAAGGATACTTTAAGATCTTGGACAATGATGGAAACAATTATAGGTGTATTTGGATTAATTGGTTGTTTAATTCTTAATCTATTTGTTTAAAAGTATGGTGTATAATTAATTATAATATAAATCTTATATTAAAGGAGTGAGACTTATGAGATTAGGACTTATAGGACTTGGAAAGATGGGAGCTAATTTAGCATTAAATTTAAAAAAACATGGTCATGACGTTGTAGCTTACGATTTAAGCTTAGATAGATTAAAAGAAGCTAAAGATAGTGGAGTAACTACAGCGGATTCAATGGAAGAATTAATTAATTCTTTAGGAGAAGAAAAAATAGTGTGGTTAATGATACCAGCAGGTAAACCAGTAGATGAAACTATAGAAAGAATAAAAACACATCTAAATAAAGGAGATATAATTATAGATGGAGGAAATTCATTTTATAAAGACTCTATAAGAAGATATAATCAATTAAAAGAAATAGGAATAGAATTTTTAGATGCAGGAACTAGTGGCGGAAGAGAAGGAGCTTTAAATGGAGTTTGTGCCATGGTAGGAGGAGACAAAGAAACTTTTAATAGAGTAGAGGCTTTATTCAAAGATATATCTGTAGATAAGGGTTATTTGCATGTAGGAAAAGCAGGAAGTGGACATTTCACTAAAATGGTTCATAATGGCATAGAATATGGTATGCTTCAAGCTATTGGTGAAGGTTTTGAAATATTAGAAAATAGTGGGTTTCAAATGGACTACGAAAAGATTGCAGATCTCTGGAATCACGGTTCTGTTATAAGAGGATGGTTGATGGAATTAAGTAAAAACGCTTTTAGTAAAGATCCACATTTGGATGAAATTAAGGGAGCTGTTGGTTCAAATGGGGAAGGCTTATGGACAGCACAAACAGCTTTAGAAATGCAAATTCCTGCTCCTGTAATAACAACTTCTGTAATAATGAGATATAGATCTCAGCAGGAAGATACCTTTACTGGAAAAGTTGTAGCTGCATTAAGAAATGAATTTGGTGGACATGAAGTTAAAAAGAAATAAAAGGGAAATGGTTAATAATAATTTACTTAATAGAATTATTATTAACCATTTTTAATGTATAAAGTTTTCATTATTTAGATTATTAATTTATAAAATTCTTCGTAATTGCTTATATACTTATAATTGGTAATTAATTATATGTTTATAAGATGAATTATAAAATTATATATAAATTTTTATTAAAGTAAATGATTTACATGAGTTGTCGATAATATTATTGGATGATAAATTTGGAAAAATTTCATCATCCAAAAAATTTTTTATGGAGGGATAAAATATGAACATATCATCAATATCATCAAGAAACACTAATAACTCTGTGATTAGAACTAAAAATATAGACAACCAGATAAAGTTATTAGAAAAGCAAAAATCAAATGTACAAGAACAAATTAGCAAAATTAAAGAAAGAAAGATATCCGAGAAAGAGAAAATAGAGTATATAAAACCTTTAGAAGAACAAATAAGGATGATTGATCAGCAAATACAGCAAAAGCAAATGGAAAAAATGAATAAAGATGAAGACGAAGATGGAGGAAAAAATACTAAAGGAAAATCAAATACACCTAAAGCTACTGAAGATAGTATTGAATTTTCAGGTGGCATGGATAATTTAGTAAAATCAAGTTTAACTTATTCAAAAATGAAGACAGCACGTGGAATAAAAGTTAAGTTAAGTGGAGAATCTAAAATATTGAAAATGGAAGCTGCTCAAGATAGAGCTAGGGCACTATCATTCAACGTACCAAGTGCAGATAGAAAAGAAGCAAGGGCTAGTAAAATTGACGTAGGAGTTAGTAAATTAGACAAGATGATGGCAAAAGAAAGCGGAGAAATTAGAAAGGCTGTAAATAAGGGACAAGATATTAAGGATAATGAAAAAAATGAAGAAAATGATAATAAAATTGAAGAACAAAATTCTAGTAAAAAAGCACATAAAAATATAGATGCTTTAGCTTAATGTAAGCTGTTAGATAAAATATTTTTATTAATAATTTTTAATAAAAATGCACTACCATAAATAAAAAGGTAGTGCATTTTTTATATGAAAGATAAAAATATTACAATTATAACAAGTAAGTAAAAAAAAGTTTGTCCTATAAATATAAAGTTAATTTATTTGCCTACAATGCACTTATATAGCTAAAGACTATAAACGTATATTATTATTTCAACGAAAAACGTGACTTGCTATAGTTAGGATATTTGAATAATAGAATTAAATATCGATATTTTCAAAGAATTTTAAAATAAAAATAGGTTCATAAATGAGGAGAAAATCTTAATAGTTATAGGGACAAACTTTTTGTTTACAACTATATTATAACATATTATAGTATAAAAGTTTTGTTTATATTTAAATTTAGAATATAAATTTTATATATAATAAATACTAATGGATAAGAGGTGATAATGAGTATGAAAGTTGCAATTATGGGAGCAGGGTTATCTGGTTTATCCTGTGCCATAACTTTAGAGAAGAATGGAATCAAACCCATGATTTTTGAGGATAGGCTTACGGTTGGTGATAGATTTGTAAATTGTGAAGCTATATTTAATATTTTAAATAGGCCAATCAATAATTGTTTAAGTTATATTGATAACAAATACGAAATACATTTAAATCCTATTAGCCATGTTAAAAAAATGATTTTTTATTCAAAAAATGAAGTTGGAACTATAGAAGGAAATCTTGGTACTACCAATATAAGAGGAAGACATAAAGATTCTTTTGAAAATCAATTATTCAATCAAGTAAAATCGGAAATAAATTTTAATTCAAAATATAGTTATGAGGATTTAAAGAAAGAATTTACTCATATTGTATTGGCTACAGGTGATGGAGAATATGCATGTAGGCTGAATAATTATGAATGTGATGTACCCGTTAACTTAAAAGGAGCTACTGTTGAAGGAAATTTTGAAGCTAATGTTACATCAGCTTGGTTTAACTATGATTTTCTACCTAAAGGATATGCATATCTTATTCCGTTCTCAGCAAAAGAAGCTCATATAGTTGCTGCTTATCCAAATTATCCTGAGAATAGTAATATAAATTCAGATAAAATGTGGGGAAATTTTTATAGTGAAGCTTCAAAACATTTAAAACAAGATTTGAGAATAACAGATAGATTTCAAGTAAAAGATTATATAATAGGTATATGCAAATATCCTAAATTAAACAACACATATTTTGTAGGAAATTGTTTTGGAGCTATTTCACCTGCGCTTGGATTTGGACAATTTATAGCTATATTGACAGGAATATATGCTGCATATGATATATGTGGATTAGGAGATTATAATATATTAACTAAGCCATTAATGAATAACTATAAGAATTCTCTTGTATTAAGGAGAACTATAGAAAAGTTCACTAATGATAATTTTGATATGCTTTTTAAGGCATTAGATAATAAACTACTAGATAAGATTATTGACAAGTTATATGGTGATGAAACCAATATAGATTTAATAAAATGGTTAAGTTATATTATAAGACCATGGATTAATTTATAAAATATAGACTTTTTTGAAAATATTAATTATTATAGTGTTAAGGGTACGGAAATAAATTTTGGGATATGAGGTGAAGAATATGAAAGAAATTGTTTTAGCAGGAGGGTGCTTTTGGGGTGTAGAAGAATATATTTCAAGAATTAATGGTATAATAGAGACTAAAGTAGGCTATGCTAATGGAAATACAGAAAACCCTTCCTATGAAGAAGTTTGCTCAGGTATTACAGGCCATGCTGAAGCTTGCTATGTTAAGTTTAATGAAAATGATATAAACATTGTTGAATTATTAAAAAAGTTTTGGGATATCATAGATCCAACAGTAGTAAATAGACAGGGACCGGATATAGGAAATCAATATAGAACAGGAATCTATTATTTAAATAAAGAAGATTTAGATATAATAATAAAATCTAAGGAAGAGGAACAAGAAAAATATGATAAGCCTATAGTTACAGAAATAAAACCTTTAAAATGTTTTTATGAAGCCGAAGAATATCATCAAAAATATTTAAAGAAAAACCCAGAAGGATATTGTCATATAAATTTATAGATATAACAAGGAGTTAATACTAGAAATTAAGTTTTTAGCATTGACTCCTTTATATTTTTAAGTATTGATTTATTGATTGATATTATTTACAGATTCATCTTCGAAGAAAGTATTTACATTGTACAGTATAAGATTATCATCTATATTATTAGCTTTTATTAAAGTATTTAAATTTTCATCATAGTATCTAAGGTCTACTACGTATATTTCGCTATAATGTTCAGCTAAAAATGGAATAAAGGAATTTGCATAAGAATCTTTAATTAATAAAAGTTTTTTATTATTGGAAATATCACTTTTTATCTTTATTAAAGGATGATTACTATTTAGGAATACAGTATATTTATCCTTTTTATTAAGATTATCAATTTTGTATAGAGAATTTGTAGTAGTGTTGCTATCGGAATACCAAACTTTAAAGTTATGTTTTTCTTTTGGTATATATAGTTCAATACTATCAGGAGTTATATCTCTAAAACCTCCTTTTGAATATAGAGAACCATAAAAACTATCTGTAACTTTCTTTACTTCAAAATAATCTTTATTATAAGGTGTAAGGGCCATTTCTTTGGCTAATTTTTTATAAGCATAATAAGAACCTTTAGTTGTCCAATGATGATCAGTTTTATAGAAGATATATTCATTTTTTTTAGAATATAATGTGTTGTATACATCAATAAATTTTATATCTTTATTAAGAGCATTTTTTACTTTATTAATATAAATTAATTGGTCAGCAGATGGAGCAAAAGATGGAAGTCTTTCTTCTAATACTTTTACTGAATTAGGTACTAACATAAAATATGTATTTATATTTAAGTTAGAATTGGCAAAAGCATTAATTGAATTAATTTTACTTTTAAAATTTTCATCTAAAGGTTTATTAAATTTTTGTATGAGGTAGCCATCTTTTCCTAGATATACTTCATTATTTTCTTTTTTACCTAATATTTTTTCAGTATCAGATTTAACTCCTATCCAAAAGTCTCTAAAAGGAAATTGATCAGAAATATATTTTTCATAATTTGAAATAAACCTTCCTTTTATGACACTTTCAATAGAAAAATTAGGCTTTTGTTCAAGAGGCCTATTTTCGGATTCAGAAAAGGCCTTATTTGGAATTATTAAATTAAAAACTATAATAGAACCTATGTACATAATTAGTAAAAGTGACATAATACATTTATATATATTGTTATATTTATTCAAAAAAACACCTCTTTCTACATTGAATTAGTTTATGTTAAATATTTTAAAATTTAAAATACAAGAAAGGATTATAGGTTTCATTTACCAAGTAAGCAGTAGAAAGAAATATAAGTAATAAATAAATCAATGGCATTATGATAGCTCCTACAAATTTAAATTTATTTTGTATATTTAAAAATACTTTTCTAGGTAGTGGTGTGGAACAAAGTATTAGTATTATGAGCAGTAAAGCATTTGTATAAATATAATAAATACTTGTGCTATTTAATAATGATACTTTTCCAAATCCCAACATAATTTTAATAAAGCTAATGCATTGAGTCATATTTTCAAATTCAAATAATACCCATCCAATTATTACTATAAACATTGTATATATGTGACCTATAAATTTTGGCTTGCTTTCTAACCATTTCAAAAGAAATATTTTTTCTATTGTTACCAAAAATCCAAAATACAATCCCCAGAAGATAAAGTTCCAGTTTGCTCCATGCCAAAAGCCTGTTAAAAACCATACAATAAATAAATTTCTATATTGTTTTAACTTACCGTTTTTGTTACCTCCAAGAGGAATATAAACATATTCCCTAAACCAAGAGCCTAATGAAATATGCCATCTACGCCAAAATTCTGTTACACTTTTAGATATATAAGGATAGTTAAAGTTTTTCATAAGATCAAAACCAAATATTTTTCCAAGACCCATTGCCATATCTGAGTAACCGCTAAAGTCAAAATATATTTGAAAAGTGAAGCCTATTATTCCTATCCAAGCTGAGAGTATTGATAATTCTCCAATAGGAGTAGATTTTATATTGCTCCAAAGAATACCTATATTATTTGCAAGCAATACTTTTTTTGAGAGTCCTATTATAAATAATTCAACTCCTTCACCGAAAAGAGATAAATTTTCTTTTCTATTATTTAATTGTTTTTCTATATCCCCATATTTTACTATAGGACCTGCTACAAGCTGAGGGAACATAGTAATATATGTAGCAAAAGATATTATATTTTTTTGTACTGATACTTTACCTAAATATATATCAATTATGTAAGACATAGTTTGAAATGTATAAAAGGATATTCCAACAGGAAGAGGAAGTTTTTTTATACTTATATTTAGATTTAATAAGGAATTTATATTATGTATAAAGAAACCATAATACTTAAAAAAGGAAAGTATTCCTAAATTTACAACTACAGACAATATAAAAACTGCAAGAGATATTCTCTTGCAATTTCTAAATTTATCTATGAATAATCCTGTTACATAGCTAAATAAGGTAGAAAGTATCATTAAAACAATATACACTGGTTCTCCCCAGCCATAAAATATAAGACTAGATACAAGTAGCACAGAATTTCTAAAAACTTTTGGAGAGATATAATATATCAAAGTAGTTAAGGGTAAAAATATGAAAATAAATATCAAACTGCTAAAAACCAAAATAGTCTCCTCCTACCAATACGAATGTTGTTATTTAAAAGATTCATCAAATATTTTTTCGATTTTTTCTGTATCTTTTGATATAGCTAAAAGAATATAATTACCATTTACTTTTAATACATGTTTTTCTATTAGAGCATATTCATTAGGTAAATAATCTTTAAAGCTAGTGCTTTGATTTTCTACCCTCTTAGATACTTTTTCTTTAATTTCATTCACTTTATTTGCATCTTTAACTTTTATTAAAACTATTTCATTAGCTTTAATGTTTGAAGCAGGTGCATAAAGAACAAATTCTTCAACTTCATCTGAATTGATTTTGTATAATTTTTCTAGTTTGTTTGCATCTGCTATTTTCATGCCTGAAGTATCAATAGCTTGTTCAATTTTTGTACTTATTTCCTTAATAGAAGGAGTTTTAGTAGTAGCTTTTTTTGAACCGCAACCTGATAAAGCTCCTATAGTAAATATTACTACAAATAATGGAAAGATAAGTTTTTTACATGATTTTTTAAAAGTGGTAAACATTTTTTATCAATCTCCTTAATTTTTATTGTTTAAAATATAATTTTTCAGATAGGTAAGTAATAAGTTATAAAAGTCATATTTAAAATGTATGCCATCAGGCTCGTACAATTTTTCGCTGTTATTTAATACAGATGCTACATTAATATAGGTTAAATTTTGTTCTTTGGACATATTCTTTAATGTATCATTAAATTCATTTATTCTAGTATTAGCAAGAAAAGGATTTTCCTTTTCAGCTTTAGCTGTAACAGGTAAAATAGATAGAATATATATTTTTGAATTCGGTAAAGTAGTTTTTAAAGTTCCTACTAATTTATTATACTCATTTATGAATTGTTTACTAGTAAGAGTTTCTTCAAATAAATCATTATTACCTAAAAGAATAAAAATATTTTTAGGGGCTAAATTTGTTATATCATTAATGTATTTTTCAGCTTTGAAAACTGTAAGTCCTTTTTTAGCTACTACATGTGATTGGTCTAAGACTTCATAAAAAGACATGCCTTCTGTAATTGAATCACCTAAAAATACAGCTTTACTAAAAAAATCTTTGTTGCTAATATTACTATTATTAACAACATTAGTGGATGTACTACTTGAAGTCCCATTATTTTTTTCTTTAGTATTTTTATTTGGATCAATGGTATTTTGGGAAGGATTATTTTTTATATTATCAGCTTTATACCTTGAACTTGCATAAGCTGTTGAACTCTTATTTAAATTACTTTTACTTATAATAGATTTTCTCAATGGTATACCTATACCAAAAGCAAATAGTATTAGTATTGTTAGTGATAAAGCAAACTTTTTTTTAGAATTTTTTTTTCGTCTTTTCATGATTATACCTCCAGTGGAATTTGAATTTTATAAAGGTTTAAACTTATATAAGTAAATTAAATTCTTTACGAAAATATTATATTATATTTTTATTAAAAAGTAGTTACAAAACTGTATCCATTTTGACAAAAATATAAATAAACTACAATTAAGACATATCTAATATTTTATCATATTTTATTCACATATATAGCTTTAAAAAATAAAATATTAGTGATAATAATTGTTAGATATGGTAGGTAGGGATGAGAACTTTAAAATTGGGTTCAAGAGGTTCAGATGTAATGGAAATACAATCAATATTACAAAAGATAGGGTATGATCCAGGAGAGATAGATGGAATATATGGACCTAAAACAGAAAATGCAGTTAAACAATTTCAGAAAAATAATGGATTAACAGCAGATGGAATAATAGGAGAAAATACTTATAGGATTTTAAACAGAATTTTGTTAGGATATGACACTTACACAGTACAGCCAGGAGATACATTATATAATATAGCTAGAAAATATTATACTCAAGTATATAAAATTTTAGTTGCAAATCCAGGATTAAATCCATATAGTCTACAAATAGGAGAAAAAATTATAGTGCCTTACGGTATAGATGTAGTACAGACAGACATAAATTATACTTATGATGTATTGCAGAAGGATATAGAAGGTTTAAAGACTAGATATCCTTTTATAACTGTAGGAATTGCAGGAAAAAGTGTTTTAGGAAGAAATCTTTATTATATAAAATTAGGAAGTGGTCCAAATCAAGTATTTTATAATGCTGCTCATCATGCGTTAGAATGGATAACCTCACCTCTTTTAATGAAATTTGCAGAGAACTTTGCCAATAATTATGCTTTAGGAAGAAGAATGAAAGGATATGACGTGGGAGAAATATGGAGTAGAAGTAGCATTTATATAATGCCCATGGTTAATCCTGATGGTGTCGAACTGGTGTTAAATGGGCTTAGTAGAGAAAATCCTTATTATAATCAGTTAATAATTTGGAATAATGGAAGTAAAGATTTTTCTAATAACTGGCAGGCTAACAATAGAGGAGTAGATTTAAATCATAATTATAATGCTTCTTGGCAGCTTTCAAAGGAAGCAGAAGAACAGTATGGCATTTATGGGCCAGGGCCAACTAGATATTCAGGGCCTTATCCAGAATCAGAGCCGGAAACACAAACTGTAGTGAAATTTACAAGAGATCATAATTTTAGATTAGTATTAGCATATCATAGTCAGGGAGAAGTAATATATTGGCAGTACGATGGCATAACTCCTCCAGATGCAAGAAGAATAGGAGAATTATTTTCAGAGGTTAGTGGGTATAGTCTTGAAGAAACTTATGGCATAGCTTCCTATGCAGGGTATAAGGATTGGTTTATAGAAGAATTTAGGAGACCAGGATATACTATAGAGGTTGGAAAAGGAAAGAATCCTCTTCCTATTTCCCAATTTGATAAAATATATAATGATAATGAAGAACTCCTACTTTTAGCTTCAGTGGTATAATTATAAGGTATGCATGTGATAGGGAGATGGTATTCACTGCATACCTTGTTAATTGTTGAAAATAATACGAATTATATATATAATATAATGATTATGAAGCAACTTTTCAGAGTACAGATTACAGAGTATAAATAAGGAGAAATTTTCTTCATTTAATATCAGGAAAAAAAGTTTCATTGTCTATACTTTGTAATCTTTGTTCTGTACTCTAAGAAAGTGCGTTGCACTTTTTAAGCTTTGAAGGAGGATGAAAATATGGATAGATCAAAACAATTAGGAGAAGAAAGTGTAGGAAAACTTTTACTTAAGTTTTCTATACCTGCTATTGTAGGAATGTTAGTCAATGCACTATATAATATGGTAGATAGAATATTTATAGGACAAGGGGTGGGATCACTTGCTATATCTGGTATAGCTGTTGGCTTTCCACTTTCTATAATAAATATGGCTTTTGGAATGTTAATAGGAATAGGTTCATCAACTATGGTTTCAATAAAGCTTGGAGAAAAGAAAAAACACGAAGCAGAAAAAATACTTGGAAATGCTATTGTTTTGGTTATATTTGTTTCACTATTTATAAGTGTATTCGGACTTATTTTTCTGGAAAGTATATTAAGAATATTTGGGGCAAGTGACGCTACATTACCTTATGCTAGAGATTATATGAAGTACATAATTGGAGGAGCTTTACTTCAGAATATAGGATTTGGTATAAATAATATCATTCGTGCAGAAGGAAATCCTAAAATTGCTATGACTACAATGATTATAGGAGCAATTATAAATACTATTCTTGATCCTATATTTATATTTGCTTTTAATATGGGGGTACAAGGAGCTGCTATAGCTACTATATTATCACAGACTGTATCCTCTACATGGGTTCTTTATTATTTTTTTAGTGGCAAAAGTTCATTGAAAATTAGAAAAGAAAATTTACATTTAAATATAAATACAGTTAAAACTATATTTTCAATAGGAATGTCACCTTTCTTTATGCAGTTAGCAGCAAGTGTAGTTACTACTTTATATAACAATAATTTAATAAAGTATGGTGGAGATTTAGCAGTAGGTGCTATGGGGATTATAAATAGTATAATAATGCTTTTCTTTATGCCTATGTTTGGTATAAATCAAGGTGCTCAACCAATAATAGGATATAATTATGGAGCACATCAATATGATAGAGTTAAAAAGACTCTAAAACTTGCAGTAACAGCCGGTATAGCTATTGCTACTATAGGATTTATAGTAATACAATGTTTCCCAGAGTTTCTAATAAGCATATTTAATAAAAAAGATGCTGAACTTATTAAAATAGGATCTCATGGTATAAGAATTGATATGATAGCAATGCCTATTATTGGATTTCAAATAATAAGCTCTAATTATTTTCAAGCTATAGGTAAAGCGAAAATAGCTATATTTTTAAGTCTTTCAAGACAGGTAATACTTCTTATACCAATGTTAATTATATTTCCACCAATTTTTAAATTAGATGGAGTATGGATGGCAGGTCCTATTGCGGACGTTTTATCTGCAACTATAACAGCAGCATTTTTATATAAAGATATGAAATTATTAGATAAACAAGAAATTGTTTTAGAGTAATGAGGTTAATAATATGTTACAGGAAAATAAAGAGAGATTTTTAAGAGAATATAATAAATTAAATGAAAGTCAAAAATCCATTGTAAATAATTTAGAAGAAAATATTTTACTCCTTGCATCTGCAGGTACAGGGAAAACTAATACTTTATCTTTAAGAATAGGAAATATAATTGGCACAGGCAAAGGAAGGCAAGAAGAAATTCTATGTTTAACCTTTACTAATAAAGGATGCAAGGAAATGATAGAAAAAATAGCAGCTGTAAATGGAAAAGAAGCTTCAAATATAACAATTAAAACTTTTCATAGTTTTTGTTTTCATATTATTAAAACGGAGGCTAAATATACTGATATTTCTTCAGATTTTACTATATATGATGAGGAAGATTGTAAAGAACTTATAGAAGAAATAAATAATTATAAATTTAATTCTAGTTCTTTACAGAGGTTTATCAACTTTGTTAAAGAAAATAGCTTTATAAATAGTAATACTGGATATAGTGAAGCAGTAAATAACTTAATAAAATATAAATTTAATGAAATAAAAGAAATATGTATTGTAAACAAAAGAGTAGATTATGAACTATTAGATTATTTAAGAAACTATGGACATATGTTAGTAGAAATCTATAATAGATATCTTTGGGAAAGACATGCTTTAGATTTTAATGATTTAATGTTAAAAGTATTTGAGCTTTTTAAAAATAAAGACATAGTTGAAAAATGGAGAAAAACTTTTAAGTATATACATATAGATGAAGTGCAAGATACAAGTATTATAGAATATAATATTATTTCGAAATTATTTCCAGGGAATGTAGTTTTAGTATGTGGGGATTATTTTCAAACTATATATGGATGGAGAGGATCAAAGCCAGAAATAATATTGGATGATTTTATGAAAAATTTTAATGGGGAAATAACTTTCTTTAGTGAAAATTATAGATCTACAGAAATATTATTAAATGCTTCCTCAAAATTTTTATATAAAGCTTTTAATGATGAAATGAATAACATTTATAAAAATAAAATTTATCCTAAGAGTGATGAAAAAGGAGAAAAAATAATATTAAAGTCTTTTTCAAGCATTCAATCAGAAGGAGAATGGATTTTCGATAAAATAAGAGAATTAAATGTAAAGGACTTATCTAAAATTGCTATTTTGACACGCAATAATAAAATAAATAATAATTTAAGTAATGTATTTGCATCTATAAATTTTAAATTACCTAAGGAGAAAAAATTAAAGTTTTTATTAATAGATGAATTTAAATTCTTTAGAAGACAGGAGATAAAAGATGTATTATCATATTTAAAGCTTATAGAAAATAAATTTGATAATAGTAGTCTTAAAAGAATTTTAAAAAGATTTGTTAGAGGAATTGGGGAAAAAACCATAGAGAATATAGAAAGTGAAGAGTTTAGGAACTTAGGAATAAGACTTACAGATTTTGTGGATCTTAGTACTCATATGTATGGAGAAATATATGGCTTGTTATTAAAAGAATTAGAAAATGGTAATGTAGTAGTTTTTGATGTGGAGAGTACAGGTATAAATATTTTAGAAGATGAAATAGTTCAAATATCAGGGGTTAAAATTAATGAAAAAGGAACTATATTAGATACATTTGAAAAATTCATAATACCTGAAAAATCTGTAGGAGATTCTGAAAAAGTTCACGGATTTAGTGATGAATTTTTAAGAGAAAATGGAGAAGAAAAACAAAAAGTATTAGAGGAATTTAAAGAATTTATAAAAGGAAATGTTTTAGTTGGACATAATGTAGTATATGACATAGGAATTTTAAATAATGAATTAAATAGATTAGAAATGAGACAGGCAGAATTTATAGATTATTATGATACTCTAGATATATCCAGAAGATTTTATCCTAATTTATATAATCATAAGTTAGAAACTCTAAGTAATTTATTTGAAACAGAAGTTAAATCAAGTCATAATGCTATGGATGATGTACTTGCTACTAAAGATATTTTAATTAATATAGTAGAAGAAAAAATAAGAACCTCAAGTATAGAAAGAAAAAATCTTTGCAGTACTTATTTGAAAAAGTTTAGTTCTATCTCAAATGATATAAATAATCTTAGGAAGGATTTAAAAATAAATTCAAATGGAAATAATAATTTATCAAGTGAAAGTATTATTTCTCAATTAAGACCTTATGAATTAATAGAAAAAATAGTGTCAATATCCAATATAAAAGAAGTTTATAAAGCTGAATTAAGAAGGATTAACTATGTAAGGGAATTGTATTTAATAGCTAAGGAATTAGATGATATAATATTAAGTCCTAAGGGTGCATTAATGGAATTTTTAAAAACCACAGCTTTGTCTAATTCAGAAATAGATAGAATGCTAAAAAAGCATCCAAGAATTCCTATTATAACTATTCATCAGGCTAAAGGTGGAGAGTTTGACTATGTTTTTTTAGCAGGCTTACAGGATTATATATTTCCAACTTATAATTCTATTAAGCATGAAGATTTAGAGGAAGAAAAAAGAGTTTTTTATGTTGCTATGACTAGAGCAAAAAAAGCATTATTTTTAACTTATTCAAGAGAAAATGGAAAAAAAGAAAGTCGTCTGATTCAGTATATACCGGAGGAATACTTGAAAAGAGTTTAAAAAATTGTAACTATAGATAAGAAGAAATTTTATACATTACGAAAATCTTAGAGTTTAGCATAATCAATATATAAAAATAATAAAAGAATAAATAAGGAAGGATTTTTCTAATATTATTAGAAAAAATTATCCACATTTATTCTTTATTATTTTTAAATTTTTCTGTACCCTGTGCTTTGTTATCTGTACTCTAAAAAGTGTTTGATACTTTTTAACTATTATCTCTTTCGTCAATTAGACCTTTTCTATAAGCAACTAGCAATTTTTCTAAATCCTTTATTTGTTTTTTTAGTTCTTTACCTATGTCCGTATCAGCAACTCTTTTTCTTTTAGCTGAATGTTCTAATATAACTGTAGATGAAAGGATATCTTTTTCTTCTTCTATGGCTTTTTTGGTAGATTCAAAAGGCTCATGAGAAGAAAGTAAGAATCCATAGGAGTTATATATTAAGGTGTATCCAGCGATACCTGTTTCAGGTTGATATGCTCTACAAAATCCACCGTCTATAACTAAAAGCTTACCGTTAGCTTTTATAGGACTTTCTCCATCCTTTGTTTTAACAGGTATATGACCATTGATTATATGAGAAGTTTCAGGATCTAAATTGAATTCCTCATATATTTTGTTACAAAGCTCTTCACTATTTCTAAAGTGATAATAAGCATTTCTATTTTCTTTATGAGTTTCCTTATCATCTATGAAATATCTTTCAAAAGTAGTTATTCTTTGTTTACCGAATAAAGGAGAATAAGGACCGCACCATAGATACCACATTATATCCATAGCATAATTTTTAATAGTTAAATCATTTTTGTAGAAATATGCTTCTCTTGCATAACGTTCAAAAATATCTAGGAGTGATTTGCCACTGTAGTCTTTTCCTTCTATGTTAAGTTTTTTAAATGAACCATCTTCATCTAAAGGAATACATCCATGGAAAAGTAGGTTTGAGTTATAAACTAAATATATATTTCCTTTACTATACATAAAGCGAATATGCTTTTGAAGTTTTTCACTATTAATAAAAGAATTTCTAATCTTGTCTATAATATTTTCTTCATCTTTTGTTAGTTTATATGGAGATTTTGGATCTATAGTTGGAAAATTAGTATCATTTAGTATATACTCTTTATCTTTAACTTCTACAGTTCCCTTTTGAAAATCTATTTTATCTAAGAGAAGCATATCATCCATACAAAATTCAGGATGTCTTTGGATTTTTTGGCCTTCTAATTTAAATTGTATAATAGATATAGCTTTATGCATTTTTGCAAACAAAGATTTATCTGCTTCACTTAATTTTTTATCTAAAGTTCTAGGTATAAAATTAGAACATGGATCATTTCTATAAGTATTCATTGCAAAAGTAGCTAATGGTAGAAGATTTATACCATAGCCATCTTCTATAGTAGATAAATTTGCATACCTTAGACATATTCTTAATACATTAGCAATACAAGCTTTAGAACCTGATGCAGCTCCCATCCATAAGATATCATGATTTCCCCATTGTATATCAATAGAGTGATGATCCATAAGTGCATCCATTATTATTTCAGCTCCAGGACCTCTATCATAAATATCTCCAATAATATGAAGTCTATCAACTACGAGCCTTTGAATTACTTTAGATAAAGCTATTATAAAGGAACTAGCACAGCCTATATCAACTATAGTATTAATAATTCCAGTATAATATTCTTGTTTATTAATTCTATCTCCTTGTTCATTTAATAATTCTTCAATTATATATGCAAAGTCCTTTGATAGAGCTTTTCTAACCTTAGAGCGAGTATACTTTGAGGAAACGGATTTACATACTTGAATTAATCTATATAAAGTTACTTTATACCATTCTTCTAAATTTTCTTCTGTTTCTTTTAATATTTCTAACTTTTCTTCCGGATAGTAAATTAAGGTAGCCATGCTGCATTTGTCTTTTTCCATAAGGGAAGTTCCAAATATATCATCTAACTTTCTTTTTATTACTCCAGAAGCATTTTTTAGCATATGGGTAAAAGATTCATATTCCCCATGAATATCACTTATAAAATGCTCTGTTCCCTTAGGTAAATTTAAAATAGCTTGTAAATTTATGATTTCTGAACTAGCAGAAGAAATAGTAGGATATTTAGAACTCAATAATCTTAAATATCTTAAATCTTCTTTTATTATATTTATATTGGTTTCGTCATACAATGTCATAGCTATTTATTCCTTTCCCCCTAAATAATACTTAAAACATAATATATTATATAATAATATTAAAATAAATTCCACATATATTATTTAAATATTTTATTAATACGCACTAAATCCAATAATAGAATATACTATTATTATAATTAGTGTATCACATTTTGTTGTGCAATAATATAAGATTATATGCTTAACTAATTAAAAATAGAGATATTAGATAAAATTACTTATAATTATCCAGTTTAAAAGGTTTAAAAGCTGTATTTAATATAAAATTATGTATGTAAAAATTATATATACAAAATAAATGGAAAAAAACAGAGATAAAAAAATTTAAAGCAGAAGGATATTTTACAAATATTTCCTGAAAAAAAGAATATAATCTATAGTGTAGGGAGGAGAAAATAGACCTACTAAAAAGTTAAAAATTGGAGGTGCCATTTATGGTAAGAGAATCTGTACTTAGGTATAGGATGAGTCCAGAAGATGCACATTATTTGGGAGGAGTTGTTCAACCTAATAAGCATCTTGATATTTATGGAGATGTTGGAACAGAACTTTGTGTATTACAAGATGGAGATGAATCATTATTTTTAGGTTATAAAGATGTAGAATTTTTAGCTCCCGTTTATGAAGGAGACTATATAGAATGTAGAGGACGTATTATAAAATTAGGAAATAGCTCACGTACTTGTGCTTTTGAAACTTACAAAGTTGCTACTCCAGCAAAAAGATTAGGAAAAGAAGGTGCTGCTGAAAACGATGTAGTTGTACTTGATGAACCAGTACTTGTTGCAAAAGCAACTGGAACATTAGTAGTTAAAAAAGCTCTTCAACGTGGAGTTCAACCAGACGGAATCATAAAAAATAAGTGGGATTAAAGAATAGATAACAAAAAAATTTTTAATAATTTAGGAGGTGCTTTTAATGGCAGAGGTATTTGTAAAGCCTGATAAGGATTTTGAAGCTATGATACGTGTACGTATGTCAGCAGGAGATGCTCATTATGCAGGAGAATTAGTTAACGGTTCAAAAACAGTAGAATACATGGGAGATGTAGCTACTAATTTATGTATAATGTATGCTGGTAATGAAGGTGAATGTAAAAAATATGATGAAATTAGATTTACAGCTCCTACATATGCAGGAGATTTTATAGAGGTTGTTGGAAGAATAATAGGAGTGTACAAAAATAAATTAAAAATACAGTCAAGAGCTTTTAAAATAGCTGAAAATGCTAGAATTGCAACTCAGGATTCAGCGGTTAATGTTTTAGAAGAACCAGTTATGACACTTGAAACATTTTCAATTTATGAAGTTCCAGAAGGAAAATAAAATATAGTTAGATAAAGTAAAACCCTATTTAGTTAAGTAAAATTTATGATTAAATAGGGTTTTTTATTTTTTAACAACTATCTAAGTTTATCTTCCTTTAATTTAAGTGCTTCATTTTTACTAGAAGAGTTCTTATTTTTATTTACTGAATCATTTATGTATACGATAGAACCGTTTATTTTTATGGAGAATATCCCATTTAAATCCATATAATACATCTCCTTCAATTATATTCGAACATGTGTTCTGTAAGCTAATTTAATTATAACATAATTATAAAAAAATGTTAAAATATTTTTTTGTATAATTTAGTATTCTATATAAAAAATAAAAAAATGGTACTATTTTACTAGGTTATAGTACCATTGAATGGATGTGTTTATTCATTATATGTATCAGGATTAAATTTAAAACCAGCTTTTTCAAGCTTATCAAGAGCTTCTAATTTTTCTAATATTTCTTTATAAGTTAATCCATTAGGAAAAATAGTTCTATCTAATTCTAATTCAATTTCATTTCCATCTATAGTGGCTTTTTGTATTATACCTTGTGGCTGATCAGTTCTGCAAAGAAGATAATCTGTAGATACATCAAAAAAATCTGCTAGTTTTTTTAATGTTAATACATCAGGAATTCTATTACCATTTTCCCAGTTGGATATGGTTTGTTTTGAAACATTCATTATCTTTGCTAATTCTGGTTGACTTAATCCTTTTTTTAATCTTTCATTTTTAATTTTATTTTTTAACTCATCCATAATATCACCACCTATTTAGTATATATTATAAACTAAATGTTTACTTTTTAAAATCTGTGTCAACTTAATGAATATTATTTCTAATGAAGATACTTAAAGGTGTTGACTGTAAACTTAAAGTTGACTATAATAAAAATATAGTGTAAACATAAAGTTTACTTTATTAGGAGGGATAGAATTGGTTAAATGTCAATTATTAAAAAAATGGAATGTAAAGTTAATTTAACTCATAGAAGAGATTTTTTTTAGATATTTGGTCAACAAAAAGTTTACTAATGGAGGGGTAATTGTTATGAATAAAGAAATTTTAAAAAGAACTGAAAAAATATTATATAAATATTATTATCATATAAAAACTATAGAAAAATTAAAAAATCAAGTAGTGATTCTTTGGAAACAAAAAGAAGACATAGAAAAGGATATTCAAAATAGCAATATTACTTTAGAAGGTGGAATTAGAAGTGTAAGCTATGGGGAAAAAGTTCAAACTTCATTTGATAGTACAAGCTATGCAGAAAAGGAAGCAATAAGAGCCATAGAGAAATTAGAAAAAGAATTAGTATACAAAAATCAAAGAATATTAAAATTACATACTAGAATAAGAGACATAGAAGTAAATATAGGAGACATTAATTACAATATAAATTTATTAGAAGAAGAGGATAGAAAATTTCTAAGATATAAGTATGGAGATAATAAATCTATAGAACAAATATCTATTATTTTTAATATGTCTAGAGCTACAGCTTATAGAAAGAAGGACAATCTAATAAATCATATGGCCAGTTTAATAGGTATATTAAAATAGATAAGACAAAAGTGAGATTAACATAAGACAAAAAGCTATAAAATCTGTGTTATTATAGTATTGTAAAAGATTATAAAAAACAAAAGCACTTAGCAAAAGCTAGGTGCTTTTATTTTATGGGAGGTGATTAAATTGAATGTTTATAAAAAAGTTTAACTTATAATGAAGAAGAGGAGTTAAATTTTATGTATGATTTTTTTACAACAGAAGATTTAGAATTATGGGAAGAAGATTTACAAACACATTTAAGAAAGATAAGTTTTGAAGAAGAAACATTAAAGTTAGAAAAGCAAGCTAATATACTAGAAGATAATATTAGAAATTTTATGATAAGTTATGGTTTAAAGCTTAATATAATAAGTAAAATTTTAAATAATAATTCAATTGAGATTTTGGTACAAGTAGATGATGACAAAGGAAGTAATAATGGACATATTGTTTATGATGATTCTACTAAGCAGTATAAATTTATACTTGGAAAACATTTTATTGAAAAAGGATTGCAAGTTTCTGAACCCATGATTTTAGATGAATTAGACAATTGGATATCAAGTTTATTAGATGAACTTAGATAGTAGGTGAATGTATGAAAGAATTACTTACAACAATATCAAAAAAGATATATGATGAATTTCAATATCCAGCATATATTGAGAATTTAGATGAAGGTATAAAAAGACCTTCTTTTTTTATTTACATTATAAATAATACACAAGAGGACAGAAATAGATGGACATATGAAGATAGAACTTTAATACAAATAGTTTATTTTTCTAGTTTAGATAGTAATAATAATCCTAAAAAATTAGAGCAAATAGATGTTATGGAAAAACTCAAGAAACTATTTTCAACTTTATTTATAAAAGCAGGAGATGAAATAGTAAATATTCTAGGCATTGATGTAGATTACACAGAAGATAAAGATATATTTTTACAACTTAATTTAAGCAAAATTGGATTTAGGGAAGATGAGTGGAATAGAATTCATAAAAATGTAGACAAGATGAAAGAAATAAATATAAGGGAGAGTGAAGTTTAATGGGATTACCTAATATAAACATAATTTTTAAAACAAAGGCCAATAGTGCTATTCAACGTGGAGAAAGGGGAATAGTTGCTTTAATAGTTAAAGATAGTGCTAAATTAAATAAAAAAGCTATTATAATTACAGATATTAAAGATGTTCCCGTAGAATTATCTGATGAAAATAAGGAACAAATAGAATTAGCTTTTTTAGGAGGAGTTAAAGCGCCGAAGAAAGTTATAGTATATGTCTTACCTGCGGATTCAGCGGACTATAAGGAAGCACAGAATTATTTAGAAACTGTAAAATGGGATTATTTAGCTATACCTAATATATCTGAAGAAGACTCTATGAAGATAGTTGCTTGGATTAAAGGACTTAGAGACAACAAAGATATAAAAGTAAAAGCGGTTTTACCTCATACTAGTGCAGATCATGAGGGAATAATTAATTTTGATACGGATGATATAAAGGTTAGAAATAAGATATATAGCTCTACACAGTATTGTGCAAGAATAGCAGGACTACTAGCTGGTATGCCGTTAACTATGAGTGCTACTTATTTTACATTACCCGAAGTTGAAGATGTACCTCATTTAACTAAAGAGGAGTTTGATAAATCTATTGACATAGGAAAGCTTATATTAATAAATGATGGAGAGAAAGTAAAAATAGGAAGGGCTGTGAATAGCTTAACTACTATAACTCAAGAAAAAGGAGAGGACTTTAGAAAAATATTAATAGTTGATAAAAATGATATGTGGCATGATGATATAAAACGAACTGTAGAAGATAACTACTTAGGAAAGTATGCCAATACTTATGACAACAAAATTCTACTTATAACTGCTATACAAGCTTATAATGATCAATTGGCTTTAGAGAGATTATTAGATAATTCATCTACAGACTATAATAAAGTTTTCATAGATGTATATGGACAAAAAAATTATTTAAAATCTATAGGAATAGATGTGGATGATATGAAAGAACAAGAAATAAAAGAATTTAATACAAAAGATAAAGTATTTATAGCAACAAATTTAAAATGGACAGATGCTATGGAAGACTTTAATATAAATGTTTCTATTTAAGGAGGTAATATAATATGGCTTATGATGCTCAAAAAACAATATCAGGAACTCACGGTGAATGTTGGATAGATGGAGAATATATTGGAGAGGTTATGGGATTAGAAGCAAAAGTAACCTTAACAAAAGAAGAAGTAAAAATGTGCAAATCTATGGGAAAGAAATACAAAGTTACAGGATTTGAAGGAAAAGGAACACTAAAAATGCACAAGGTTAATTCAAGAATGATAAAAAAATTAGCTGATTCAATAAAAGAAGGAAGAATGGTAGTTTGTACAATAATGTCAAAATTATCGGATCCAGATAGCCTAGGTGCTGAGAGAATAGTAATAAAAGATGCTACCTTTGATGAAATTAAATTGGCAGGTTGGGAAGCAAAGAAAATAATAGAAGATAGTATGCCATTTACTTTTTCAGATTATGAAATATACGATTGGATAGAACCAGAAATGTAAACTGGTTCTATTTTTATCTGATGACTACTTGCGCTAATACTTCCATCTTCTTCAAAGTGGGAGTAAAGAGGGGCTAAGTCCCTGGATAATTTAGATTTTAAAAATTATTTAAAGGTGTATCTGTCCTTATGTACAGCATTAGGACAGATAGCCATGATATAAATATGAGGAGGAATTAATATGAACAAAAACGTTGTAGATTTATTATTAAAATCAGATATAAGTAAAATAAAAAGACCAACAAAAAAGGTTAGGATAAAAAGCTTAAGTGATTCCTTTGGAGAAGATGTAATATTTACATTACAGGCAGTGCCTATGTCTGTATATAATTCAATTCAGGAAAGTGCTGTATCTTTAACAGATGATGAAATAAATAATATAGATACAAACAAGATACAAATATTAACAGTATTGGAGGGGGTAAAAGAGCCTAATTTTAAATCAAAGGAACTTATGGAGCATTTTAAAGCTCATACACCTAGTGAGCTATTAGAAATGATGTTTAATGATAAGCCAGGAGAAATTGCTGCATTATATAGAGAAATAAATGATTTAAGTGGTTTTAGCAAAGGCGTGGTTGAAGAAATAAAAAACTTATAAACTCTGATGGTGAAGTCAAAATAATGTATTATCTTTGGAAAACAAAAAGAATAGATAAACCGTCAGATTATTGGAATATGAATATTGGTGACAAGCTTGTATTAAAATCCTTTGTTATAAAGGAACAAGAAGAAAGATATAAGGATATTAATGACTTGAAGGATAAAGAAGTAGCAATATTTCCGGTAAGTATAATATAAAAAAATTATATCACTTAATAAAGTGAGGTGAGATTTTGAACAGAGAACTAAATGTAAAATTAAAATTAGATAATGGTTTGTATTTAGAAGCAATGAAACAAATTATTGATACAACATCTATATTTAGAGATGAAATAGATAAAGTAAAAGACAAGTTAAATGAACTTTCATCAATTAAGACAGAAATAGAAATAAATCATAATGCAGAGGAAGCTACTAATAAAATACAAGAAGTCATAGATAGAATTCAAAAGCTAAAAGAAAATAGCCAGGTTACCATTGATATACAGAGTAAAGTAAGTGAATTAAAAGAAGAGAAAGAAGATGAAGATAAATATAAAGACATAATAGAGAATACTAAGGCTGTATATGATAATACCATTGGAACAGCAAAGAAGGATGAGGGAAATAGAGAAATGCTAACTTATTCATTAGGTAGTAAAGAAAAAAGTGGAGAAGCTATGAATTGGATTAGTAACCAGAATTCATCTGTTTCAGAAGAAGAATTAATGAAAGGTATTATACAAGCTAAAAATTCAGGATTAGATTATAAAAAAGTTGTATCTGCAGCAGCGGATACCTCTGCAGCCACAGGTAAAAGTTTTTCAGAAGTTATGGATGTCATAATGAAAGTAAATGAAGGAAAAGCAAATGAAGTAAGGGATCAACTTAAAGCTATGGGAATAAATGAAAGTCAATTAAAGAATATGCCTGGCGTTAAAGTTAACAATGGAGGAAAAATAAAAGGAAATCCTAATAAAGTTACTCAGGGAATTGTAAACAATATAGGACAGAGATATAGTGGTGCATCAAGGACAACAACTAATGGTTTACAGGCAGCAAGAGGTACTATGCAAAACACTAGATTAAATATTGGAAGAGTTTTAAATTCAGGAAGTAATAATAGTCAAATTAATGCATCAGGAAATGTTTTTAAAAGGTATTTTAAAAATGTAGGAACTGGGTTTAAGCAAATAAGAGATATTAGTAAAATAGCATGTAAGGGGATTATTAAGTCAGTAGGTCAGGTATTTTCTATGGTATTAACCAATCCAATAGTAGGAGTTATATCACTTATTATAGGAATGGTAGTACTTCTTTATAAAGCATGGACTGAAAATTGGGGAGGAATAAGAGATAAATTCCAACCAATTGTTGATACTATAAAAAAGGCCATAGATAGTATAAGTCCAATTATTCAAAAGGTAATTGATATTATAAGTAAGCTTTTAGGAATAGTGTTGGAAGTATGGGATGCTGTAACAGGGTTTTTATCAAACCCAATACAAGGGGTTATAGATATTGTTGCTAAGGTGAGAGGAAAAGGCGAAGATACTAGTAGTACAAGTAATGTAAAAAGTAATGGTAAAAGTAGAGCTGGTAATAATGCACTAGGTACAAGTTATTGGAATGGTGGAATCACTTGGGTTGGTGAAAATGGTCCTGAACTTATAGACCTTCCAAGTGGATCACAAGTATTTGATAATAGAACATCAAAAAATATGATGGGAAATAACTTTTCTATACCAAAGCTTGCAGATACCATAGTCGTTAGAGAAGATGCTGATATTGATAGAATAGCCAATGCTTTAGCTAGAAAATTAAAAACTACTAGCATTAATATGGCGTAACAGGAGGTATATACATGGAATTTTGGATAAAACAAAATAATATTAGTTTTCAATTTCCAGTACCACCTGAAAGTTTTGAAATATCAACTGGAAATTCTAATACTACAGTTGTTGTGGAAGATATTGGAGAAATAAATCTTCTAGGGAAAGCAAGACTTGAAACAATTACTTTAAGAAGTTTTTTACCCAATCAAGATTATGATTTTTGCCAATATCATACTTTCCCTAAACCATATGAATGTATAGCTCTTATAAAGGAAATTATGGAAAAAGGCCAGGTAAGATTTATTATAACTGATACAGATATAAATAAAATATTTTATATTGAAAATTTCACATATGGTGAAAAGGATGGTACTGGAGATGTATATTTTACCATTGAGTTTAAAGAGTTTAAAAGAATAAATCCTTTGGTAAAAGCTGTAAATGGGGGAATAACTAATGCAAATAAAAGGCTTGTTAATAAATATACCCCAAAAGTGTATGTGGTAAAACCAGGAGATAATCTATGGAAGATTGCAAAATCCTTTTATGGAAATGGTAATAAAGCTGATTACTTAGCCAAAAAAAATGGCATTAAAAATCCTAAAACTATGAAAATAGGGACGGTTCTTTACTTATGATTAAAATTTATGCAGAGTACAATAAAAAGTACATTACAGATATAACACCATTTTGTAAATCAGTTTCAATATCAGGAGATAAAGAGCAATGTTCTAGAAGATTAGATGTTAGTTTATTTTATAGTATATTTGATAGAAATCATGAGAAAACTCAAATTAATCCAGGAACAAAGGTTTGGGTAATTTTAAATGGAGAAAAAATATTTTCAGGTATAGTTTTTGATAGAAGTTTAAGTTCTTCTAGCCAAGAAATACAATTTACAGCTTTTGATTATCTTATTTATTTACTTCAAAATACAGTTACTTATAATTTTAGTAAAATGCCAGCATCTAAGGCTGTAGAAAAAATAATAAAGGATTTAGGGATTAAATTTAATAGAATACCTAATATAAATATTCCAATAACAAGACTTATATCAGATCAAAGTGCCTATGAAGCCATTATGCAAATATATACTGAAATATATAAACAAAATGGCAAGAAATATATACTTGTTGCAGATGATACAAAAATAAGTGTAATAGAAAAAGGAGCAGTTGTAACTGACTTTGTAATAAAGAGTACTAGAACTGATAGTGAAACAAATACAGTTTTAGGACTTGAATATAAAGATACTATGTCTAATATGGTAAATAGAGTAATGATATATGATGATAATGGAAAATTTATAGGTAAAGTTGAAGATCCAAAGTTATTTTCTTATTATGGAATATTGCAAAAAACTTGCCAAAAGGAAGATGGAAAAAGTCCATACGCTATGGCTAAAACTATGCTTCATGGAATAGATAGAGATATAAGTATTGAATCCATAGGCAATTGGAGTTGTAGAACAGGATATGCAGTAAATACTAAAATATTTTATTTAGATAATTTACAAACCAATATTCTTTATATAGATGGCGATACTCATACTTGGGAAGTTGCTACGGGAAAATATACAATGAATCTTACATTGAATTATGAAAATAAAATGGATATAAAGGAGGGATAGGCTATGCAGGATCCATTTGTTGAATTAGTAAATATTATGAAAGAGAAAGGAGCGGCTTATAACCCTCCTTCTATTGAAATTGGTAAAGTTATATCTAGTAATCCTTTAATAGTAGAAGTAGGAAATTTGCAGCTTACTAAAAATAATTTTATTGTGGCTGATTATTTAGTAAATGAGTATAAAAGAAAAATTACAATTCCTCGTTCTAGGGCAGAAGGTACAGCAGGAGAGCATTCTATAAGTGAAGTAGGTATAAAAGATGGAGAAATAATATATAAAGATGGGTTGAAAAAAGATGATAAAATAGCTATGCTCTCTACACAGGATAGACAAATTTATATAATACTTGCAAGGGTGGTGACACTATGAGTATATTACCAGAAATAAATTTAGATATAGATAATATTATAAAAAGTTCTGAAGAAAATATTTTGCCTTTATTTAAGGAATATGCTTGGGATTTTGAAGAAAATAAATTTATATATGAAAATGGTAAAATGAAAGTTTTAGAAGGAAAAGAAGCATTAAAGGTATGGATTTATAAAGCTTTGAATACTCCTAGATTTAGATATTTGGCATATTCTTGGGACTATGGGCACGAATTTGAGAATTTGATAGGACAAACATTTAGTAAAAAAGTGCTACAAAGTGAAGGTAAGAGATATCTGGAAGAATGCTTGATTGTTAATCCATATATAATAGCTGTTAATAATATACTTGTAGAAGTTGATGGTGTTAAAGTAACCATTAATTGTGTAGTAGACACTATATATGGAGAGGTGAATATAAATGTATAGTGAAAATGAACAGATAATATTAGAACGTATGTTAAATAAATTACCTAATGATTTATTTAAAGGAGAAGGTTCTTTTTTTTATGACAATCTTTCTTCTGTAAGTATAGAATTAGCAGAAAATAAAAGAAATCTTGAAGATATTTTAGAAAAGGCTTTTCCTCAGACTTCCTATGGAGAATTTCTAGAAAAATTAGCAGCTTTACATGGAGTATTTAGAAAAAAAGGTGAAAAGGCAAAAGGTGCAAAATTTATATTTGAAGGTATAGATGGAACTTTAATTCCAAAAGGAACTTTAGTTCAAACCGTAAGTGGCTTACAATATTGTACTTTAGATGATGTAACTATATGTGAAAGAACAGCAGTTGTCAATATAGAATCAGTTGAAGAAGGAGAATTATACAGAGTACCGGAAAATACAATAACAGTATTACCAGTACAAATTTTAGGGGTAAGCAAGGTTTATAATGCTACTGCTGTAGAAGGCGGCAGTGAAAAAGAAGATGATGAAAGTTTACGTAATAGATTGCTCCAAAAAGCACAATCCCCACCAGCTTGTGGAAATAAGCAGGACTATATAAATTGGGCTAAAGAAATTGAAGGAGTTAAAAATGCTAAAGTAATTCCTCTTTGGAATGGGCCAGGAGCTGTAAGGGTAGTGCTATATGGTAAAAATGGAGAACCTATAGATAATTCTCTACTTAACAAAGTAAAAAAATATATAGATGCTGAAAGTGGTGATGGAGAAGGTAAGGCACCAATAGGAGCTAGTGTAACAATTGCTACTTCCGTATTAAGAGCTGCAAATATAAGCATAGTTAATTTAACTAGTGACAATATGGATATTGCTATGAAAAATATCGAAGAAAACATTAATAATTATTTCGTTGAATGTTTACCAGGTACTGTAATAAAGTTGAAAGACATTGAATCAATTATAACAAACACTAAATATGTAAAAGATTATTCATATATTTTATTAAATGAAGACATTAGAAATGTATTTATGGATGATGAGAGTAAACCTATTTTAGGAAATATAGATTATAGAGAAGACAGTAATGCTACAGTGCCAAGTGCATTAAATAAAATAGTAGTTATACAAAGCTTTGCTAGTCTAGATAATGTAATTCTTAAACATGGAATTTATGCTCCGAAAGAGGGTGGTATAAAGTGTTGATGAGATACGAAAAATATACAATTCAAACGTATTATGGAGAGTGGTATCCACCAATTACAAGAGATATATTTGATGTACAAAATATTTCTGATTCATATTCTACAAATGGATATGCTAGTTATAATTTTCAAGATGGTAAATTCAACTTTCAAGGTCTTTCACCTATAACAATTTCTGTTGTAGAGGGAGAAAATGATCAAGGAGTATATACCCAATATTTTAATGAATTTAATGAAAGATATATTATTTTTATAAGAATATTAGGAGATACAAGACTTAATAATTTAACTATTAATGCTTATCGTGAAAGGGCACGCAGAAGTTCTAGGAAAGAAAGAGGGACTTATGTAGAAACTATTATAGCGGAAAATGGAACATATCCAGATGACGGCACAAAAGTTGGCTTCTGGTGGGTTAAGAAAGGGCCTGTTAATATGCCACCTATTATAAGTGGAAAAGATAGCAATATAGGTAATAAATATTCTCCATTTGATATTAAATATAGTATAAATGATACAGATGATACAAGTTTTACAGTGATGGAAATGATAGATGGGATTAATTTAAAAACATTTACAGCTAATAAAAATACAGAATATAAGTGTACTATACCTGACAAAATATTCTATTCACTTACAGATGGACAGCATACAATAAAGATTGAAGTAGAGGATAGTGCAGGCAACAAAGCTACGAGAATGTGTGCATTTAATAAGATATACATTGCACCAGTAATTAGCGGTAAGAATGAAGATATAGGGCTTAAAAATAGCTCCTTTGGGGTTAAATATACAATGACCTGTGACAATCCAGAAGCTAATACTTTTACAGTAGAAGAACGATTAGATGATTTAATCCTTCGTAAATTTGATGCAGTAAAAAATATTGAATATACAGTAGCAGTTCAAGATTCTACTTTCTACAAATTAGAAAATGGACAGCATACAATAACAATAAAAGTGCATGACAAAGGCAATATAGTAATACGTCAATATACTTTTACTAAGAATGAAAAATCAATCCAGATACAATTAAGTAAAGTAATTGATATAGATAGACAAGGAAAAAGTATATTAATTACACCGGAATGGAATGGTATTGATGGAAATGAGATTAAAGTGGAAGTAACTAATAATGCATATGATTTAGTTCCAACATGGGAGGAAGCTACCAATGCAGTTAAAAGTGGTAAGGAATATATTTTTACAAACAATATGAAAACTGCTGATAAATGGGGAATCAATATTCGCTTTCTAATTAATAAGATTAGTAATACTGGGGTTATATTAATTAAAGGTTTTAAAGCTGAAGTTATTATATAGGTGATATATGAGTAGCTATAATAATCTAACTACTTATATACCATCTTTTATTTTACAAGATAAAACTTTTGATTATAACCTTAAAATTATAGGAAGTGAATTAGATAAATTAAATGTAGATACAAGTGATTTAGAAAGACAGTTATTTCCTGAAACTTGTACATGGGGAATTGATTTTTGGGAGAAATTTTGTGGCATCAATAATAGAGATAAGCCATTAGAACTTCGAAGAGAATTAATTATAACTAAATTTTCATCAACCAATATGATTACTAAGAATAAACTTAGAGAAATAATAAAAAGTTACACTAAAGATAATGGATCTGATATTATATATTATTTCAATAAATATATGTTTGCTATAAGATGTAATATTGATTCATATACAAAAGGATTAAGTAAATTAATAGAAGAAATTAAGCCGGCACATTTAGTTTATTTTTTTATATTTACAGTAATGTTATTAAAAAATAAAGAGAAATTTGAAGGTGAAGTAGTTAATAGATTATTTTTAAATTTTAGAGGTAATGTGCCATTACTTTTAGATGGTGGCTGGTTATTAAATGGACAATATAGTTTAGATGGTTATAAAAACTATCCTAAAGACCCTATTACCGTAAAAGCAAATAATATCTTTAATATAATTACATCAGAATATTTTAAATCAATATTAGGATTTTTTATTAAAGAAAACTTAATCACTACGGAGCTTTTTAAAAGCTCTTTTTTAGTTAATAAATTTTCTTCAAACTCTTTTAATAATACAGTAGTTAAAAGTAAGATTAATTTTAAAATAAAACAAAATGAAAGTTTTACAAAGAACACACTGACAATAGAAAAAAACTTATGGTTTTTAAACGGAAAGTACAATTTAGATGGTACGAAAATACTAAATTCAGAAATAAAAAGGGAGGAATTATAATATGGCAAATGCAGTAACAACAAATAAAGCAAGAGAAAAAATGGTGAAGGCTAGAGCAGGCGATAAGGTCTTATCTAAAATTACTCATATGGTTTTCGGGGATGGAGGTATTGGCAAAGATGGTAAAGCTGTACCTCCAAATAGTTTAGATAATAGTTTAAAACATGAACTGTTAAGAAAACCTATAGATAGACATAACTATCCTGTATCTACTACTTGTAGATATTCATGTAAATTGCTTAAAAATGAAATCGCTGATAAAAATATAAATGAAATGGGATTAGTTGATACAGATGGGGATATAGTAGCTATAAAAACTTTTGGTAATAAATATAAAGATGCAGACATGGAAATGATATTTGAAATTGATGACGAATTTTAGGAGGTGTATAAATGTTTAACGAAAGTATAGAAAAATTTACTACCAATACAAAAGGACATGCAGAAGAATTTAATAAAAGGCTAGATAAATTAGTTGAAAATGATAAATATCTTAATTCACAAATATCTACGGTATCAACAAATGTAGGCACAGCACAAACTACAGCTGAAGCTGCTAAAAAAAGAGCTGATGAGGCTTTTCAGTTTGCCAGTAATGGTAAGAACTTTTGGGTAGACGTTATTGGCAACCCGTTAGCTTACGCGGATACTTTTGCTACCCTAAAAAATAAAACGCAGGCATTAAAAAATGTTTTGGTAAAAAATCTAAGTGCTAAAGGGCAACAAAGTATTGGCACAGAAGATTTAGAGAGGTTAATTAATAAAATTCTAAATATAAATATTGGAAAAAGGACTTATACCTCTACTGGTGATGTTGGAATGATACCAGGGAATACTTATAAAATTGTTAATATTGCTACTTTGCAATTCACGCCTTATTTAATTGTAATATTAAATAATCACTGGGGTTGGGTTGGATCAAAGCTTGAAAGTATATATATTAAAGGATTAGAAGAAAATAGTGGTATTAAAGTAGATTCAAATAACACAGTTTCCTATAACTTTAATAATGGTGGAAGTAGTTCACCTAAGTATGGCGAATACAGATTTATAGCATATGAATAGGAGGATTAATATGCAAGGAAGAAGATTAATTGTAGATAAAACTAATAATAAAACCTTAATGATGTGGGGAGAAAGTGAAATTGAGCAAGAGAAGATTGGAGAGTTAATATGTATAGAATTACCTGTTGGCAAATATAATGATGAATTTAATAAACTTAAAAATGGAATTAATTCAATTAAAGTAAAAAGTTTTGATACATGTGAATTAGAATTTGAACTTATAGAGCATATAGAAACAGAAGAAGAAAAGTTAAAAGAGAAAGGGCAGAACTAGAAAATCAACTGCTTTTACAAGCAGATAATAATTTTATAATGGAAGTTAATATGGTAATAGTAAGGATATGTGCAGAGAGGATAGTTAATGGAGGGCTAAATCCAAAAACACAAAAAACTTATGTGCTTGATGATGTAACTAATACAGATTATAGAAAAGCTATAGAGGATTATATCTTAAAGAGTACAATAGATGCTTAAAGGTTAATACATTTATAAGAAAAATATTTCAAAATATATAAATTTAAAACAGCTCTAGCATATAATTGCTAGAACTGTTGCTACTAGGAGGTGAATGTATTTGTACAAAGAATCCGATGAAGAAATAAGAAATAGAATGTTTAATAAGGTTCCAAATGATTTAAATAAATCACAAGGTTCTTTTTTTTATGATGTTTTTTCTCCTATAAGTCAGGAATTAGCACAGGTTAAAACTAAACTAGATGAAATATTAAATAGAGTTTTTATAAAAAGTGCTATCAAAAATGGATATAGTGAGGAAATAGAAATGAGAGCCTTGGAAAGCGGCATCTCTAGAAAAACAGGAACCTATGCCTTAGGAAAAGAAACCTTTATGGGGATTGATGATACTTATATTCCAGCAGGAACCATAGTGCAAACTGAATTAGGATTACAATTTAAAACTTTAAAGGATGGAACTATTACTAATGGAGAAGCAATTATTCCCATACAGGCGTTAGAAGTAGGGTCTATATATTTAGTAGCAGCTAACACTATTAAAGAACTTCCAGTTCAAATTTTAGGAGTTGCAAAAGTAACAAATGAAGTTTCCACAGAAGGGGGAACTGATATAGAAGATGATAATAGTTTGGTAGATAGATATTTTAGCAAGATACAAAAACCAGTTACATCTGGAAATGACAATCATTATAAACAGTGGGCTTTAGAGGTACCAGGAGTTGGAGGAGCAAAAGTATTTCCACTTTGGAGTGGGAATGGAACAGTAAAGATAGTTATTGTAGATGAAAACAAGAAAGCACCAACGGAAAATTTAATTAAAAAAGCCTATGAATATATAGAAAAAAATAGACCTATAGGAGCGAAAGTTACTGTTATAGGGGCAAAGGAAAAAGCTATCGACATAAGTGCAAGTATAACATTAGCTAATAATTACAATATAGCACAGGTTCAAGAAGAATTTATATGTAAAATCAACAATTTGTTTAAAGAAATAGCCTTTAATGATACCTATGTAAGTTATGCAAAATCAAGTAATTTACTTTTAAATGTACCAGGGGTTTTAGATTATATGAATTTTAAAATTAATGGTGATATAAAAAATATAGGACTTGAAGATGAAGAAATACCTGTATTAAGACATATAACTTTGGAGGTGTAGATAATGTATCCCAAAGAAATAGATAAATTTAATGATAAGTTAGATAAGATAAATGGCAATACTTACAGCATTGAAGAAGAAGTTACTTTAACAGATGGAATATATGAGGAAGAACTTAAACATGGCAATGTAATTAGTTCTAGTGTAAGAGTTTTTACAGCATCAAAGCTAACAGGTGAAAAAATAGAAAATTTTATACTATCAACTCCAAGTAATGCTCCATGGAAAAAGATAATAAAAATATTTTCTAAAACATCTAAAGTATATATTACCTATGAAACACAAGGAGATACAGTTGAGGCAGAGGATATTAATATTGTTCAACAAAGCATTGCAAATACTCAAAAAGAAATAGATAGATATAAAGATTTCAATGATTTAGAAGTAAGGAACTTGAAAAATACCACTAACTTACTTGAAAAAAGTAAATCCGATAAAACATATGTAGATACAGAATTATTAAAAAAAGCTGATAAAGATAATATATTTACTAAAGAGGAAGTATTACAAAAGATAAATAACTTAATAGGTACAGCACCAGAAACTTTAGATACTTTTAAAGAAATTGCAGATGCACTAGGAAATGACCCTAACTTTGCTGCAACAATAATGAATTTACTAAGTAGTAAAGTTGATAAAATACAGGGAAAAAATCTTTCTTCAGAAGATTATACTCTATTAGAGAAGCGAAAACTTGCAGCAATACAAGATAATGCCAATAACTATATACACCCATCAACACATCCATCCTCTATGATTACAGGACTTCATTATGTTGCATTTAGTGGGGATTATAATAGCCTTAGGAATAAACCTACATCACTTCCACCAGCTCAGCATAATCACGACGATACCTACATGAAAAAAGGTTCCGTAACTTGGAATAACCTAAAGGGGGTGTAATAAGTGTATGGCTCTATAAAGTATGGTACTAACCAGTATGGAAATGAATTTGCAATAACAGAAGAAGAAATTGAATTATATAGACCAGATTTATTAGCATATTTACCACCAGCTTTACGACAGGTAAAAGAATTTAAAGTATGGAATAATGCAGTAGGATATGAATTAGCCTTATTAAATTGGCAAAAAGAAGATTTAGTTAAACAATGTTTTATAGATACTGCCACTTGGGGATTAAGTCTATGGGAAGAAGAATATGCATTATCTACAGATATAAATAAATCCTATGAAGAAAGAAGAGAGATTCTAAAAGCTAAAAAAAGAGGAACAGGAACCATTACAAAGCAATTTATAAAAGAAGTTGCTCAAACTTTCAGTGGTGGAGAGGTAGAAATAATAGAACATGCGGAAAACAATTATTTTATAGTTAAATTTATAGGTGTAAAAGGAATTCCAAGAAACCTAGCTGCGTTTAAAGACATGCTAAATTTAATAAAACCATCCCATTTATATTATGATTTCCAGTATACATGCACTGTTTGGAATAAAATTAAGGAATTAAATTTAGTATGGGATAAAATTAAAAATAAAACATGGGATGAAATAAGAGTCTATGAATAGGAGGGATAGAAATGAAACTTACAGCTAATTATGGATTAAGAAAACCAGATGGAAATGATGCAGTTAACATTGAGGATCTTAATTACAATGCTGACATATTAGATAAAAAAGTAAAAGAAGTTGAAAGTAATGCGGGAAGTGTTAAATCTGTAAATGGGAAAACAGGTGCGGTCGTATTAAATGCAGCAGATATAAAAACAAATTCTGGAACTTCAGTTGAGTTGCAATTGGCTGATATTATTCAGCAACAAAAATTCTATATAAAAAAGTTCGATACTGATGAAAATGGTATAGACACAAGAGTTGAAAAATATAGACTTAATGGAACTCTATTAGAAAAATCAGTATTAAGTGGTGGAGTGTCTCCGAATTATACTACTAGAACAATTACTTTTTACACAGTAAATGGAATTACAGTTACTGATACAATTATTTTAACCCAAATATATTTTGATAACGAATGGAAAGGAGAAAAACTATAAAATGATTAACATAACAGATCATTTTAATGCTAAAAAAAAACTAATTGGAGATTTTGAAATTGTTTTTGAACAAATTGCATTATCAAAAACAATTGATTGTGACTTTGGAAAAACATCATATATTCTACAGTCCTCTAATTATGTATCTTTAGTAGTTATTGATAATAAAAACCTAACAAAAAAAATAATAAAAGGGATAATAACTACTGCAAGACAAATTATATCAATGAAAATTATAAGTGCTAATTATGTTGCTATTTTCTATGAAAGAGTTAATGCAATGGGCAAATATGATTTATCAATTATTAATATTACAAATGACACAATAATTCCAATTGATTTAAAACCATTAAATATTCGTGATGGTTTTTCATTAGGAAATGTTATAACAGATGGAGATTATATTTACTTCATAGTTAACCGCGGAACTTTTGTAAAATCTAATTTAAAAGGTCAAGTAGTTCTAACAAAAAATTTAGATATAGATAAATTGGTGTATTGTAATAATTCAATATATGGATTTTCTATTTCTCAAGCTTTAAAAATTGACACAAGTGGAAATATTATAATTTCTGTAAACCGATCTATAAATGTTGATAAAACATACAGTGATACTACTGGTATATATAATTATTCAGGCGGTACATTGGAAAAAATTAATTTTGATTTACAATCAATATGTTTGTATAAAGTAAATTCAGGTAGTATATCTATTGTCGGTGTAATGAATAATATTTTTTATTGCACTGAAACTTTATTATTAAGCAAATGGGGTGAATATATGCTAAATGAAACTTATGATTTGATTAGTGTAGATTTAAATGTGGCGAATCATAAAAAAACACCGATTGATTTATCTAATGGAATACCTATTGCTGTAGATAATTTAAATAATTTATTTCTTTTTAATTTATCACCAACTGCAAGTATTCAATTTCCAGCTTCAAATGGCGTTAATAAAAAATGTGATTTTTCTACTATTTGTCTAAAAAAAGATACTAAAAGAAAATTAATATAGGGGGGGAATAAAAATATGATATTTATAAAAAACTTAAATAAAATAACAGACTCAAAATACGATATAGGCTACAAACATTATATGCCTTTTGATAGTACAAATGGTTTGAATAAAACCAAAGAACAGTTAGAACAGGAAGGTATACTTATAGAAGGTATTTCAGAACCACAGCAAATAGAAGGTAAACAATCTATAATGTATTATAATCCAGTAGAAAACATTATTTTCTATGAATATGAAGATATATTAAAACCAAAAGAAAATATAGAAAAAGAAACTTTCACAAAGACATTAGCAGAATTGACTGTAGAAAATAAAAAGAAAGATGCTATGATAAGTCAATTAGCACAGCAAGTAAGTAATTTAAATATAAAAATAAATCAATTAGGAGGTAAATAGTATGTTTGATTTTTATAGCTTATTTTATAAAGAAGGGTATCTAAAGTTAGAAGATTTAAAGGAGGCTGCTAAATGGAATGTAATTAGCAAAGAAGAATTTAAAACTATTACTGGAGAAGAACTTATTACACAATAGAAAACTACTACGACACAACTCAAAATAACAATAAATCAAGCATCTACCTAATAGGGTCTTTTTATTTTGCCTAATTTTAAAGTACTGGAGGTTAGATATGGACAAAGATATACAGCAAGAAATTTTAGAGAGAATAGTAAGAATTGAAACTAAAATAGATAGTTATAATAGTACTAAAGAAAAGGCAGATATGGCTTATATTAAAGCTTGTCAAAATGAAAAAGACATAGCTGAAATAGAAGATAATTTAAAATGGCTCTGGCGAACAATCGCTGGAGCTATTATTTTAGGAATAATCAGTACGATTATAACATTTAAATAAAGAAGGTGATTAGATGAAAATAGCAGTAGATTTTGGACATGGAACTGGGCAAGACAGAGGGGCAGAAGGGTATAGAAATGAAGAAAGTACGGTAAGAGAATTTGGTACATTAGTAATAGAAGGCTTAAAAAAACTAGGGCACATTGTTTACAATGTAACACCTGCACAGAAAGGATTATCTTTAATTCAAAGTTTAGCATATAGAGTTAATATGGCAAACTACTATAAAGCAGATTTATTTGTATCATTACATTTGAATGCCTTTAATGGAGAAGCTAATGGCTGCGAAGTAGAGTATATCAGTAGTAGTGGAAAGGTTTATGCAGATAGGATATGTGATGAGATATCTAAGTTAGGCTATAGGAATAGAGGAGCAAAGTATAGAAATGATTTGTATGTTCTTAGATATACAAGTATGCCTGCAATACTTATTGAAAGCTTTTTCTGTGATAGCAAATCTGATTGCCAAATCTATAATAAATATAATTTAGTAGCTGCAATTATAAAGGGAATAACAGGGCATATAGTAGATATAAAAAATTCTAGTAACGAAAAAGATGTAACTATTCCTCCTATAGATCATAGTATTCCAGATAATTGTTATATTACATGGAAAGGAACTAATGGACTTGGATATATAGAAAGTGTTCCAGAAAAGGGGAGACTTATAATTCATTTAGATAAGTATAACTATCTATCCCTTCAAGATGATGAAAAAGAAGGAAATAACATAAGGATTTTTACAAGAACAAAGGGATATAAGGATTTAATTTAAGGGGGAATTTTCATGAGTAGTACATTAATAAATGGAGTTGTAGATATAGTTATAAAATCTATATTATCCATATTAGGATTAACTATTACTTATTTAATTAGGATAGGTGTGGATTATTTAAATAAGAAAAGAGAGCAGCTTATACAAAAAATAGGGATGGAACAATATAATAAAACTTATAATATTGCTAAAAGTATTTATTTTGTAGTTGAGCAACAGTTTAAATTTATTCCTCAATCAGCAGAAGAAAAAAGAAAATTGTTTGATGAAATGCTTATTAAAAAAATACCTAATTTAAAAGAAGAAGATTTAAACCACTTTAGGGAAGCTATTGTAGGAGAAATAAATAGCCAAATTAAAGGCTCAAATTTGTTAAAATCAGCGCCTATAGATAATAGTAAATATGAAAATTAATATTAAAAGGTTGAAGAAGTACTAATAATATGTACCTCTTCAACCCTTTTGTTAATTTATATTTATTTTAGTTTCACATTCCTTTAAAGGTTCATAATATTCGCTTGGATCAGATATAACTATTGTAAGATCTTTATAGTCAGAAACAAAGTCCTTGCCAATATTTTCTTCAAGTATATATTCTCCATCTACAAATTTTTTATTGAAAGAAAAAACTCTATAGGTACTTTCTTCATTAAATCCTTTTTTATTATTCCATAACCAAATGTTTTCTAATAATAAAGGTGAGTAATCTCCTTCAAGTTTAAGCTTAAAAGTGAGTTTATTATCAGTCATATCAATTTTATTTATAGTAATGTTTCCAAACTTTTCTGTAGTTATTTTCTTAGGCAAAGATGTATTTTTTATAGGAAGTTCATATTTAACTTTACAGTCTTTAAGCTGCATATTATCTATTGATTTTTTTAATACTTTTATATTAATGGATTTATAAGTATTAATTTCTTCAGGAATAAATTCAATACGAGCTTCAGAATAATTTTTATCACTTTTGGAACCAGAACCTGGGGTTTTTAGCAAATAACCTTTTTCATTTGTAACCAAAACTTGGTGATTATTAAAAAAGTTATTGTCTGATTTATTAAATAGGTTATCTAAACCTGTTCCTTTAGCAGTCATATTTAATACAGAACTTACTGGAGTTAAAGATAATTTTTCTATAGTAAATTTATTGTTGTCTATGTTATAGTACTTATTTATATTAAGAGTTTTACATTTGTTTTTAAAGTTTTCTTGAGATACTATAAAGTCAAAATCCCACACACCTTTAATTCCGCAAATTGATCTGAATTTAGTTGTGAATCTAAATTTATCCGGTATTGAATTTGAAGGAGATATATCAATTTCTTCTCTCATAATGTAGGAGTTAGTATCTATCTCTTTAAAATCATAACCACCACTTGTAGGCATCTTGCCATCTATGGTAGTAGCATGTCCAGGGAAAATATCAGGGGTTCTTGGTAGATTTTTTTCACCTTGAATGATGTATCCTAAAAATACTTTATTTCCATCACAGGTAGCTTCTTTTACTGTTATAGTTATTCCACTACTTTTAACAGATTGATTAACTTCATTTGTATATTCCTTTAAATTAGGGTTATCTAAGCCAAAGTTAGAGGGATTCTTTTCTTTAGAATCAAATACAGATTTTCCATTTAAAATATTATTTATAGCAGGTATATTTTTAGCTAGAGTAGGTACAGAGAAAGCTATACCAATTAAACAAGTTATGGTTATGGCAGCAGCAATAACTTGTTTCTTTTTATTATTTTTCTTTTTAGGCTTTATATTTTCTAAAGAAGTTAAAGTATCTTCTATACAATTATGAAATACAGATGGAACCTCTATATTATCTAGTTTATTTTCTTTTAAGTTTTCAAATTTATCTTTTATTATTCTATCCATTAATTCTTCCTTCATAGTAGCAATCCTCCTTATCAATTTTTAAGCTATTAAATATTTTAAGTCTTCCTCGTGAAAGTCTGGATTTTACTGTTCCCTCAGGTATTTGAAGGATTTTGCTAATAGTCTTTACTGAAACATCATCAAAGTAATATAAATGAATTAAATATCTTAAATCTTTGTCTAAACAATTTATTACTTCTTTTAGCTCTATTAGTTCATAATCTTTGCAATTTGAACATTGCTCTATTGATTCATTTAAAGGTACTACTTTTTTGTTTACTTTAAGTATTTTATAGCAATTATTTATAAGACTTTTTGCAAACCAAGCTTTAAAGTATTCAGGATGTTTTAAATTACCTATATTTTTATAACAATTTAAAATAGTTTCCTGAATAGCATCTGCACAGTCTTCATCATTATCTAAAATGGATTTTGATACGGAATAAAAATATTTTTCATAGTTTCTTATTAACTTTATAAAAGAATCCTTATTTCCCTTTTGAGCTAATTTCACTTCTTCTAGCAATTCCATTTAATTCCTCCTACATTTTTAACACCGCGGTATTGTGTATTAATTATACTATCACTTATATAGATATAGAATTTTTATGTTTGGTTCACGAAAAAAAGTGCGAAGCACTTTTTTTAGAGTATGAATTATAGAGCACAGAGAACAGATAAGGATAATTTTTCTCCATGTCTGTACTCTGTAATTTTTGCTCTGTACTCTGAAAAGTTGCCTCGCAATTTTTTAGTTTATTTAAGAATATATTCTTTATAAGTTATCCACCTGTAATTTTCCCATTTAAGTATGGATATGTTATCAAAGTAAGTGTTAAATTGTGGATTATATTTATTTACATAGTTCCATATAGGTTGAAATTTATCTTCTTTTAAACGACTTACTATGGTACAATGAAACATTTTATTTTTACCTTCACCTTCATGCGCTTTCCAAGGAAGCCAAGAAATATTTTTTAATTTATTTATAAATTCATCATGAATTTGTAAAGATTCCTTAGAAGGGGTAACACGCATAAATACCACATCTGTTCTAAAATGATTAAAACCGTTTATTAGGATTTTTTCTTTATTTTTATCTTTTGTAAAGTTATCCAAGAGTTTTTCAATTTCTTCAATATTGTTTGTCTCAAAGGGAGCTTTTATGGTAAAATGAGCAGGCAATTTTTGCCTTTTTACTTTAAATTTATAGCAAACATCCTCCACTAATTTTTCATGGAATTTAAGAGTTTCTCCCTTAAGCAAACAAACTATAACGTATCTTTCCATTAAACCATCCTTTCAAAAAGTTGCATTGCAATCTTTTTATTAGTATTCCCTATAATTAGTGTTTTCTTCATAAGAATTGGTATGAAAATTCTCTGAGCTAGATTTTCTTTTAAAATCTTTAAACCATTCTCCTTGATAAGTAAGATCACCAATATCTCCTTCTACTAATGAGCCATACATTCTTCCACTTAAAGATAATTCTAGTCTTTCACCGTGTTCTGTTTGGAAGGTAATGTAATAGGTGGTAGAAGTAGAATGAGATATATTATTGTTAGCATCATTATGAGTGTGATGAGATACAGCAGTTCTTTTTCCTATTACTTTAGCTTCTACAGTTATTAAAGGAGCTTTGGAATTTCTGGCATAAGATTTTATAATAGAAAAAACCATAAAAGCAAATATTATAAAAAATATTATAGGAAAAATTGAAAATAAAAAGTCATGAAATCCATAAAAATACGACAAAATCTATTCACCTCAAATTAAATAATAATATATAATAATATTTTATTATACATGTATAAATATTTCCAATAATTTAGCTAATTTTAGGTAGATTTTATTTAAAAAACTGTGATATCATACTTATGTATATCTTATGGATTTCTAATGACTTTTATGGAAACAATATATTTGATATTTATAAAATTATGATTTTTACTAAAAGAAAAGTTAGTTTAAAATAAGGGATAAAAGATTTTAAATATGGAGGGAAAATAAATTGATTAAATTAGGAGATTTTAATGAATTAAAAATAGCTAGGAAAGGTGCTCCAGGATATTTTTTAGATGCAGAAACAGGAAGAACAAGTGATGATATATTGCTTCCATTTGGTAGCTGTTTAGATGAGGAGCCGGAAGAAGGACAGATAGTAAATGCATTTATATATAGAGATTCAAAGGATAGATTAATTGCTACCTTAAAAGAACCACTAGCTAAGGTTGGGGATTTAGCGTATTTAGAAGTGAAAGCTAATACTAAAATTGGAGCATTTATAGATATAGGACTTGAAAAAGACATATTTGTTCCTTTAAAGGAGCAGAACTATAGATTAATAGAGGGAAATAAATACTTATTTTATATTTATATAGATAAAACAGATAGGATAGCGGCAACCACAGATGTAGAGGCTCATTTGCAAATAGCAGAAGAGTATAATGTTGGAGATGAGGTAAGCGGAACAGTTTATGGATTCTATAGAAGTGAAAATGTAGGAATAGCAGTAGATAATATGTTTAAGGCTATAATGCTTAAAAATGAATATTTCACTGAAGTAAGAATAGGTGAGGTACTAAAGCTTAATATAAAGAAGATATATGAAGATGGAACTTTAGGGCTTACACCAAGGGCAAAAGCAGCAGAGGAAAGAAGTAAACTTCAGGAAGAAATATTAAAATATTTAGAAGCTAATGGAGGATTTATGCCATTTAATGATAAATCTTCACCTGAAGATATAAAAGAAGTTTTCCATGAAAGCAAGAATTATTTTAAAAGAGCTTTAGGAGGATTAATGAAAAGAGGATTAGTAGATCAGGATGAAACTGGAACAAAATTGATTAGAAAATAAACTTATAAGTATAAATAACCTACGCCAAAACTTGGCGTAGGTTATTTATGTTTTTACAGTTAAATAGCGTAATAAAATATTAGTAGGCTAACTATATTAGAATTGTGGATATCTAGAAAAAGTTGATTAAATATTTGAAAATCAATGTTTTAAGTAAAATTATTAACTTTTTGAAAAGTATATTGACGGTAAAAAAACTTAGTGATAATATTTAAATGCTTAGTCAACTAAATAAATGGAGGAAAAAAAGATGGGTTGTTATGAACAAGATTCATTATATTTTATGTTTGGTCAGGTAATAAAGCTTCATTATCATAGAATTCAAAAATTATTGGACAAATTAGGTCTTTATCATGGTCAACCACCATTATTGTTTATTTTACATAAAAAAAATGGACAGAGTCAAAAAGAGTTAGCAGATAAAATGAATATTAAGCCCGCAACCATAACAGTTATGTTAAAGAGAATGGAGAAATCAGGTTTTGTAGAAAGATTGCCAGACAAAGAAGATCAAAGAGTGTCTAGAGTATATCTAACAGATAAAGGAAGAGAAACTATGAAAGAAGTAAAAAAGGTTTTTAAAAGCATAGATGATGATTGTTTTAAAAACTTTACTCAAGAAGAAAAAATTTTGCTTCGTAGATTATTTATGCAGATGAGGGATAATCTTTTACAAGCTTCAAATGATTTTAAGGAAACATAAAAACCTATTAGATTAAAGAGATGGAGTTGAAAATATGGTTAAGTTATTCAAGCATTTAAAGAAATATTCAATATTAATAATTTGTATATTGATATTAGCTTTTGTTCAAGTAATGGCAGATTTAAATTTACCTAATTTGATGTCTAGAATAGTTGATACAGGAATAGTAAAGGGAGATGTAGATTATATTATAAAAATTGGTGGATATATGCTTATTATAGCATTAGGAGGAACTTTCGCTTCCATATTATTAAGTTTATTATCAGCTAAGGTTTCTGTAGGCTTTGCGAAAGATTTACGTGAAAAAGTATTTACTCATGTGGAGAATTTTTCTCTTAATGAATTTGATAAGTTAGGAACATCTTCTCTTATAACAAGAACAACTAACGATATCACTCAAGTACAACAAGTAATGGTTATGATGCTTCGTATAGCAGTAATTGCACCTATTATGTGTATTGGTGGATTATTTATGGCATTATCAAAGGATGTACCTCTATCTATTACATTTTTGATTACAATACCACTTCTTATAATAGTAATTGGAATTGTAGGATTTAAGGGACTTCCATTATTTAAAAGCATTCAAGTTAAAATAGATAAGTTAAATAGAGTTGTTAGAGAAGGACTTACTGGAATTAGGGTTGTAAGAGCATTTAACCGTACTGAATATGAAGAACAGCGTTTTGATGAAGCAAGTAAAGATTTAACAGAAACATCTATAAGAGTTAATAAAATAATGGCATCACTTATGCCTATTATGATGTTGATATTTAATTTTATGTCTATTGGAATTATTTGGTTTGGAGCTAAAAGAATTGATATGAATGCAATGCAGGTAGGAGATTTAATGGCTTTTTTACAATATTCAATGCAAGTAATGATGTCAGTAGTTATGGTTTCTATTATATTTGTTATGGTACCTCGTGCGTCTGCTTCAGCAGAAAGAATTAATGAGGTTTTAAACATGAAACCTGTAATTTCTAATAGTGACAATACTAAAAAACCTAATGGTAAAAAAGGATATTTAGAATTTAAAAATGTTGTATTTAGATATCCTGGTGCAGAACAGGCAGTTTTAAATAACATTTCCTTTATAACTAAGCCAGGAGAAACTACTGCAATAATAGGAAGTACTGGTTCAGGAAAATCTGCTTTAGTAAATCTTATACCACGTTTTTATGATATTGAAGAAGGAAGTATTCTTTTAGATGGGGTAGACATAAGAGAAATGGAACAAGAAGACCTTAGAGATAAGATAGGTATAGTTCCTCAAAAGGCAGTGCTTTTTTCAGGCACTGTTGCAGAGAATATAAGATACGGAAAAGAAAATGCTACAGATGAAGAAATAAAACATGCAGCTAAAATAGCTCAGGCTAGTGAATTTATTTCAAAAATGAAGGATGGATATGATTCACAAATAGCTCAAGGAGGAAATAATTTATCAGGAGGTCAAAAGCAAAGATTGTCTATAGCTAGGGCAATTGTTAAAAAACCTGAAATATATATATTTGATGATAGTTTTTCTGCTCTTGATTTTAAAACAGATGCCAATTTACGTGAAGCATTAAAAAGTGAAATTAAAGAATCTACTATGATTATAGTTGCACAAAGGGTTAGTACAGTAATGAATGCAGACAGAATAATAGTTTTAGATGAAGGAAATATTGCTGGTATTGGAACACATGAAGAACTTTTAAAAAGTTCAAAAGTATATAAAGAAATTGTTTCATCACAGCTTGCAGAGGAGGAAATAGCATGAGTGGAAAACATAGAGGACCTGGAGCAGGGGTAATGCCTGTAGAAAAAGTTAAGGATTTTAAAGGTACTCTTAAAAGGTTAGTTAAATATATAGCACCTTATAAGATTCAACTTATAATAGTTTTAATTACTGCCATATTAAGTACGGTATTTAGTATTTTAAGTCCTAAAATATTGGGTTATGCTACACAAAAACTTTTTGAAGGTATAATGATGAAATTTAGAAAGGTTCCTGGAGCAGCAATAGATTTCCAATATATAGGAAGAATTGTATTAATTTTAATAGCTTTATATATTATTAGTTCAGCATTTAGTTATATTCAACAATATGTAATGGCAGGAGTTTCACAAAAGACAGTTTATAATATGAGAAAAGATTTAGAAAATAAGCTTGGACGTATGCCTCTTAAGTATTTTGATTCAAAACCTCATGGAGAAACTTTAAGTAGATTTACTAATGATATGGATAATATAAGTACCACACTTCAACAAAGTTTAACTCAGCTTATAACTTCTATAATAACTATAATTGGTATAATTGTAATGATGCTTACTATTAGTCCATTGATGACTATAATTGCACTTATAGTTTTACCGGTATCAATACTTTTAATTAGGCCTATACTTAAAAAATCACAAAAATATTTTACCAATCAACAAAAGTATTTAGGGAATTTGAATGGACATATTGAAGAAATGTATACAGGACATAATATAGTAAAAGCATTTAAACATGAAGAGAAATCTATAAAGGAATTTAAAGATATAAATGAAAAACTTTATAGTGCAGGATGGAAGGCTCAATTTGTTTCAGGGCTTATAATGCCACTTATGAGTTTTATAAATAATGTTGGATATGTGGCAGTATGTGTCACAGGAGGATATTTAGCTACTAAAAGAATAATCAATGTAGGAGAAATTCAAGCATTTATCCAATATATGAGACGATTTTCTCAACCTATAAATCAAACTGCCAATATTGCAAATATTATTCAATCAACTGTAGCATCTGCTGAACGTGTTTTTGAAATATTAGATGAAGAGGAAGAAATACCAGATTCTAAAGAAGGAAAAATTATAGAAAATCCAAAAGGAGAAGTAAAATTTCAACATGTTAACTTTAGCTATAAAAAGGAGACAACTCTTATAGAAGATATGAATATAGATGTTAAGCAAGGTGAGACTATAGCTATTGTAGGACCAACAGGAGCGGGGAAAACAACTATAGTAAATCTTTTAATGAGATTTTATGAAATAAATGAAGGTAAAATAACTATTGATGGTGTAGATATAAAAGAATTGAAAAGAGAAAATTTGCGAAATATATTTGGAATGGTGCTTCAGGATACCTGGTCCTTTAATGGTACAATAAGAGAAAATATAGCATATGGACGTGAAGGTGCTACAGAAGAAGAGATAATACAAGCAGCTAAAACAGCACATGCTGACCATTTTATAAGAACTTTACCAGATGGATATGATACAGTACTTAATGAGGAAGCATCTAATATTTCACAGGGACAGAAACAACTTTTAACTATTGCCCGTGCAATACTTGCTGACCCTGCAATCCTTATCTTAGACGAAGCTACAAGCAGTATAGATACAAGAACAGAAGTTTATATACAAAAGGCAATGAATAATCTTATGAAAGGAAGAACCAGTTTTGTTATTGCACATAGATTATCTACAATTCGTGATGCAGATTTAATACTTGTTATGAATGCAGGTAAAGTTATTGAACAGGGAAATCACCAAGAACTTTTAGAAAAAGGTGGCTTTTATTCAGAACTTTATAATAGTCAATTTACAGGTAAAAGCCTGGAAAAACAAGTTGGTTAATTTCTGTATAATTTAATATAATGTAAAAAATGTCAGACCGTTGATAAATTAATGTTATCAGCGGTTTTAAATTTTGGATTATCTAATGAAAGTTAGTAAATACTATTATTGTTAAATTATAATTTTGGTGAATAGGAGTAGTGATAAAATGGATTTACAGTATGTTCAAGGTAAACCTCTTTTTACTACAATTAATAGTGGTTATAAGAAATATCCATGCTTAAATGAGAATATTAATACAGAGGTTGTAATAGTGGGTGGAGGGGTTACAGGTGGAATTTTAGGATATTATTTTACAAAACATAATATTCCTGCTGTAATTTTAGAAAAAGGAAAAATAGGTTATGGAAGTACTAGTATTACCACATCTTTGCTTCAGTATGAACTTGATGAAAATTTAAATGAACTAGCACAGGGAACCACAATAGAAAATTCTATAAAGGCTTATAAATTAGGAATAGATGCTTTAGATGAAATAGATAGATTTATAAGTGAACATGGAAATAATTGTGATTATAAAAAGAAAAGTACTTTGTTATATACAGATAAGGATTTAGAAAAGAAAGAGATAGAGGAAGAATATAAACTTAGAAAAGAGTATAATTTTGACGTAAAATTTATAGATGAAGCTAATAATCCTTTTAGCTTTGATTTAAAGGCTGGAGTATATTCTAATAATGGAGGAGCTGAATTAGACCCTTATAAATATACTCACCAGTTACTGGATGTTTCCTGTAGAAAGGGACTTAAAGTTTATGAAAATACAGAAGCTGTAAAAGTAAGTTATAATATTAACGGAGTACAAATAGACACAATTCATAATTATAAAGTTAGAGGGAAAATAGTTATAGTGGCTACAGGATATAATACTAAGCTTTTTACTAATAGAAATTTTGGTACTGAAACCACTACCTTTAACATAGCCACAAAACCTGTAGGTGATTTTTCTGGATGGCCTGATAGAGTACTTATTAGAGATAACTCAGATCCATATAATTATTTAAGAACTACAGCAGATAATAGAATAATAATAGGTGGAGAAGATGTAGATTTCGTTCCAGAAATTTTTAATGAAAAAATAGCAAATGACAAATATGCTATACTAGAGGGAAGATTAAAATCTATGTTTAAAAATATTAAGAATATAGAAATAGAGTATAAATATTGTGGAGCTTTTGCTTCTACAAAAGATAATTTAGGATTTTTAGGTGTTGACCCTAAGAATAAAAAATTATGGTATTGTTTAGGTTATGGAGCAAATGGTATACTCTTTTCAATATTAGGAGGCATGATGTTAAGTAAATTATATTTAGGTGAAATGGATGAAAATTTAAAGTTGTTTAAAGTGGATAGATTTGATAATTAAAAATTTAGTTATAGAGAAAAAGGAAGTGGATATTTTGAAACAGGTTGCTATATATGGAAAGGGAGGTATTGGGAAATCTACTATATCTTCTAATTTATCTGCAGCTCTTTCTAAAAAGAATAAAAAAGTTTTACAAATTGGTTGTGATCCAAAACATGATTCTACAAGACTTTTACTTGGGGGAAGAAAAATAAATACTGTATTAGACTATATAAGAGATGTGGCACCTGATAAGTATAAATTAGGAGATATTTTGTGGGAAGGATATAATGGAATACATTGTGTAGAAGCAGGTGGACCTAATCCAGGAGTAGGATGTGCAGGAAGAGGAATTTTGACTACTTTTGATTTGCTCCAAAGATTACATATTAAGAATAAACAGTATGATATAGTTTTATATGATGTATTAGGAGACGTGGTGTGTGGAGGTTTTGCAGTACCTCTACGCCACGAATATGCAGATGAAGTTTATATAGTTACTTCTGGAGAATTTATGTCTATATATGCTGCCAATAATATATTAAGAGGACTTAGAAATTATGATGGTACAATGAAGAGAGTTGGAGGACTTATATTCAACAAAAGAGGTGTAGAGCATGAAGAGGAAAGAATAGAAAGATTTGCAGAGGCAGTTAAGCTACCTATTTGTGAAGTTTTTCCCAGAAGTGATGAATTTACTTATTCAGAAAAAGTTGGACTACCTCTAGTAGAAATTAAAGGCTCAAAGGTAGCAAATGGATTTTTAAATTTAGCAGATAAGGTAATTAAAGAAAGTATACTTTATGAGGCATTACCTCTTACAGATGAAAAACTTGAAGAAGTAGTGCTTCAAAGTAAAGTTAAATATTTTATAAAAGAAAAAGAAAATATTTTTAAAATGAAAAAACAGGAAAAGGAAGAAGAAAATAATTTTGAAGAGTTTTTATCTAAAAATGTGGTATTAAGAGAACCTCTTCATGGATGTGCTTTTAATGGAGCAGTAAATGTGGCAATTCAAATAGAAGATGCAGTAACCATTGCTCATGGTCCTAGAAGTTGTGCTCATATATCATATCAAACTATATCTTCTGTAGGTAGAAGAGGATTTTTTGAAAGAGGAGAATTGATGCCAGTGCAAATTAACCCATCACTTGTAAGTTCAGAAATGAATGAGGGGGTAATGGTATTTGGAGGTATAGAACAGCTGAAGAAAAAAGTAGAAGAGGTAAAGGAAAAAGGAAAAGCATTATTTGTAATAACCACTTGCCCAGCAGGTATTATAGGAGATGATGTAGATTCTGTAAAGGAAATGAGTACAGAAAACAAGCCTGTTATTCCTATAAAAACTGACGGAAATATTACAGGAGATTATCTTCAAGGCATGATTAATGCTTACTTAGAAATAGCTAGAGGGCTTATAAAAAAGAATGTAAAAAAGGAAGAAAACACAGTAAATATTTTATCTGAAAAATTTATTGCTAGAAATACAGAGAAAAACTTTAATACTATGAAAAAACTCTTGAATTCTATTGGAGTTTCTATAAATTGTAGATTTATATGCAAAACAAAGGCAGAGGATATACAAAACTTTATGAAAGCAGATTTAAATATATTAGCTTATGAAGATTATATGGGACGATTAATACAAAAGTTTTTCCAAAAAGAATATGATGCTAATTTCTTTAAAAGTCCTTTTCCAGTAGGCTTTTCAGAAACCAAGCAGTGGATTAAAGATATAGCTAAATATTTTAATAAGGAAGAATTAGTAGAAAACTTAATAAAAGATTATGAAAGAAATTATGAAGAAGAAATACAAGAAATAAAACCTTATTTAAAAGGTAAAAAGATAATGATAATTACTTATAATCACCAACTTGATTGGATATTAGAAACTGCATTAGAACTGGAAATGGATATAGTAAAGGTATGTGTATTGAATTATTGTAGTGAAAATTTATTTAAAAGCAAATTTGAAAATATGTTAAATATAGAACTTCAGTATAATCAAGAAAAAAGAATAGGGGATATTAAAGAGTTGAAGCCAGATATAATTATATCTAATTATGCATCAACAAATCTTGATGAAAAAGCAGTAATAGATACCATTCCTATGTGTCCTGATGTAGGTTTTTTCAGTGGATTAAATCTTGTTAAAAGATGGGCAGGACTTTTTAAATTAAATTTAAAAGAGGGGTGGAGAAAAGATGAAAAACTATTTTCCAAATATTATGCCAGATAGTCTTACTGGAGCCCTTCTTGCTATAGAAGGAATAAAAGATGCAGCAGTAATATTAAATGGTCCTACAGGATGCAAACTATATCATAGTGCTGTTTCTGATGCTCAAATGCCAGCACAAGCTAATTACGATCCTTTAAGTTATCCAGAAGAATTTTATTTTGGACAACCAAGAATTCCATGTACATATGTGGATGGATATGATTATGTATATGGATGTTCGGATAAATTAACTAGGTTGTTAAAGGATATAAAAAGAAGAAACTACAATCTTTTAGCAGTAGTAAACTCTCCGGGTGCAGCTTTGATTGGTGATGATTTAGATAGATTAATAAAAAATGAAGTAGAGAATATCCCTTATTTTTCTATGGAGAGCACAGGGTTTTCAGGTGAGTTTGAACATGGATTTTATAATGCTATAATTAAAGTTTTATCTTCTATGCTTGGTGAGAGAAAAGAGGTAATTCCTAAAACTGTAAATCTTTTAGGGATATCAATATACAACAAATATTATGAAGGGAATATAGAGGAAATAAAAAGACTTTTAAAACTTTGTGGCATAGAGGTAATATCAAATATTTGTGCAGGAGAAACTACAGAAAATATTAAAAATGCAATAAAAGCAGAATATAATATAGTTATTTATCCGGAGTATGGATTAGATTTAGCTAAGTGGATGAAGGAAAAGTATAATATACCTTATATATATGCTGAGGAAGGGATACCTATAGGGTTTGAAGCCACTGAAAATCTTATAAATAATGTATGTGAAAAATTAAATGGAAATAAAAAGTTGTTTACAGAAGAATCTGAAAAGGCAAGAGGAAGAAGTTATCTTTATTTATCTAGAGTTACTTCTTTTATAGGACTTCCTAAAGGGGCAACTTTTTCAATAAAAGCTGAGGCTTCTATTGCTTATGCATTAACTAAATGGCTTTGTAGCTATTTAGGAATGATTCCAGTATCCATTGAGATTACAGCTGGTAAGGGAAATATATTTTATGAAAAACTAAAAGATTTCCTTCAAAACATAGGATATACTAAGTCTTTAAATAAATTAATACATGAAAGTACTGGAAATATGGTATTCTCTGATGGAAATACTATATTACAGCTTAGAATGGATAATAAGAATTTTACTGGAATAGAAATAGGACTTCCATGTCTTGGATATGTTCATGTGGTTCCAAAATCCATTTTAGGTATATCTGGAGCTCTTATGCTTATAGAACATATATTAAACGGGGTGCAATTTTTAAATTTATTTTAATTTCTTATAAAACTAATGCATTTTAATATGGAATTTAGTATAATTAATATATCATAAATACATTAGGAGGAAATTAACTATGAAAGCAAATTCAGTATTAGAGAAAGGTTTTCAAAGAGAAGATTTTGATTCTTATGAAGAAGCTATGACTATAAATGGAACAGCTTTTAAAGCGTTTATATTAATAATGCTTGTAACAATAAGTGCAACATTTTCTTATATTAATTTTTCTATGTCAGAAAACACAATTGGAATAATTGGAGTATCAGCTATCACAGCTTTTGCTATAAGCCTTATAACAAGTTTTATTCCTAAAATATCTCCAGTAACTGCACCGATATATGCGGTATCAGAGGGAATACTACTTGGTGTAATATCCTTATTTGCAAATCAGATGTATCCAGGAATAGTATTTCCAGCTATATTATTAACTATATCTATAGCTATGAGTATGTTATTAATCTATAGGTCTAATCCAGGACTTGGAGCTAAAATTTCAAATTATGTTATTGTAGCAACTATGGGAATAGGATTAACATATGTTATAACATTTGTACTATCTTTATTTAAAGTTAATGTACCATATATTCATGGCAGTGGGCCTATAGGAATAATTTTTACAGCAGTAGTTTTAGTAATAGCAGCATTAAATTTAATAGTTGACTTTGAATTTATCAATCAAAGTGCAAGAGCTGGAGCACCAAAATATATGGAATGGTATGGAGCTTTTGGATTAACAGTAACTTTAGTTTGGATATATGTAAAAGTTTTAGAGATTATTATAAAGTTAAAAGAAAATGACTAAGCGATATATGAGATTATAATAATATTTGTTGATAGAAGGAATTTCTTTAAAAGGATTCCTTCTAAATTATTTTTTGATAATAGGAAAATTTGGACAAAAAACATAAAAACTAATATAATTATATATGTTTTCAATTAAATGAGAAATCCTACAAGTAAATTGTTTTTATAAAGGGAGAGTGATATAAAGTATGAATTCGAAAAAGATGAATATAATAATTGCAATAATGGTAGCTATGTTTTTAGCAGCAGTAGAAGGAACTGTGGTAACTACAGCTATTCCCACTATAGTGAAGGACTTAAATGGATTTAAGTTAATAAGTTGGGTGTTTTCTTTATATCTATTAACATCAGCAATTACTACCCCTATATACGGGAAATTAGCTGATTTATATGGAAGAAAGAACACATTATCTGTAGGTATAATAATTTTTTTAATAGGTAGTTCTCTTTGTGGACTATCTTCAAATATGTATCAGCTTATTATTTTCCGTGCATTACAAGGAATAGGAGCAGGGGCAATATTTACTGTAACTTATACCATAGTAGGAGATGAATTTGATATATCAGAAAGAGCAAAAGTTCAAGGATGGTTAAGTACAGTTTGGGGAATAGCTAGTTTAATTGGGCCATTTTTAGGAGGATTTTTATTAGAAAGTCTTTCGTGGCACTGGATTTTCTTTATAAATATACCCTTTGGATTATTATCTATAATATTATTAAAGAGAAATCTTAAAGAAAATTTCGAAGTGAAAAAACATAAAATAGATTATTTAGGAACTATAATATTATCATTATCAATAATAGCTCTTTTATATGGAGTTCTATTATTAGAAAAAAGTAAAAGTTTATTTTCCTTAGGAATAATAATTTCTATATTAATTGCTAGTGTATTATTGATTTTGTTTTATTTTATAGAAAAGAAGGCAGAAGAGCCGATTATTCCACTAGAAATATTAACAAAAAGCAATGTTATTGCTAATGGAATTACATTTATGATTGCAGCTGTTTTAATAGGAATGGAAGTGTACATGCCTTTATATATACAAAATGTTTTAGGTTTTGGAGCAACCATATCCGGTATATCAATGGCACCTATGTCCGTTGCTTGGCTCTTATCTGCAATGATTTTATCAAAAGCTATACCTAAATATGGAGAAAAGAAAGTGGTTTTTATATCTACTTTAATATTAGTATTTAGTAGTATTCTTTTAACTACACTAAAGGTTTCTTCTTCAATTTCATTAGTTATAAGTTATGTTTTTATAATGGGATTTGGATTTGGAGGAGCATTTACTATTTTAACAATAATGGTTCAAGCTTCTGTAGAATATAATCAGAGAGGAGCAGCTACTGCATCTAATTCACTTCTGAAAACTTTAGGTCAAACTGTAGGAATTAGTGTTTTTGGGAGTATATTTAATATAAATATAGTAAAATATTTTAATAATTTAGGAGTAAGTGAAATAGACCCTTCTAGTTTATATTCTAATATTAATGAAAATACTGTAATAACTGCTAAGAATGTAGGGCTTTCGGTTAATTCATCATTACACATTATTTTTACTGTTTTAATAATAATAAGTTTAATTTGTTTAATATTATCACTTATTTTACCCAGTAAACTGAAAAAAGAATCAGCAGTTAATAATAAAAAATTAACAGTGGAACACTAAAAAAGCTATATAGATTTTTAATTTAAAAGCATACATGAATTTGTATAAATCAAATTTATGTATGTTTTTTTATTTAATAATATATATAGGAATTTATAAAATAATTAAGTTGCACTTATGAATTTTATGAATATTATGGTATTGATATAAATTTAAATAATAATAGGGAGGAAATGTATATGGCACAGGATAACATAATTAGTGCTAGTGCTAATGTTAATAATAGCTATGTGATTAATGAAGGTAAGGAAGTTGCACAATGTACTCCACAATGCGACTCAAAATTATCAGACTCAACTACTTTAACGGAATGTGATAATAAATATAGGATACCCATGGGACGCACAGGGCCATTAATAGTTAAAGTTCCAGTAGTTCTATCAGATGTAGAGGTGCAGGTAGATTTAGAATCTGAGATTAGATTAGATGAAAATGCGTTAGATATTAAAACTATTGATAAAAATATTTGTCTTACTCAATGTAAGCTTATTCCCTATACTAATAAACTTTTTATAGGTGGATATGTTCAAAAAAATATACAATATTCAACTATTGATTGCACTAATAAAACTAGTATAAGTGGTAATATACAGCATACTACAATAAATATTCCATTTAAATGTGTAACAAAAATTAAGTTTTCTAAGCAACCAATATATGGTAAATATTACAAGGAAAAATTAAATGCATTAGATAAGAATATGATGTGTAAAGACTCTAAAGAAGATTCATGGATTCATTATAACAAGTTATATGAACCTGTTTATTGTGAATTAGAATACGCTAAGATATTGGAAACAGATATTCTTGATAGGAAATGTAGGTTTGATAATAAAGACACAAATGAAAAGACTTTTCAAGAAATAATAGAGAAGATGGTTGTTTTTATAAGGCTGAAAGTATTACAAAAGCAACAGATATATATTCCTGAGCCTGTTGGAGATGTAACTATATTAGAAGATTGTGATTTTGATTTCTCATGTAAATATATTGATTGTAAAGATGAAGAGTCTACCTATATAGAAGTAGGAGTGGATTCTAAAAAAGATATGATTGGTAGAGAAGTATCTATTAATGATTTTCATATAGATTAAATATATAAATTTTAATATTAAACAGTAGCATTTTTAAATAGGGAGAATAATATATTACTAGATATAAAACTTTAGAAGTAACTTTTGCAATACTAATGTTTTATAGGCCAAAGATTATAAAGGGAGATGAAGTTATGTTTAAAGATGATTTAACTAATGATTGTAATTGTAAACCACAGCAAGTTCCAACCTGTGAATCTAGAGTTATTGACCCAACTACTTTAGGAGAATGTGATAATAGATGTTATAAACCATTTGGACGCCCTGGTCCTCTTGTAGTTAAAACTCCAGTGGTGTTATCAGATGTTAAAATTCAGATAGATATGGAATCAGATATAAGATTGGAACAACCTGCTTTTGATATAAAAACCATAGATAAACATGTTTGTATTACTCAATGTCACTTAGTACCTTATACAAATAAGCTTTTTATAGGTGGATATGTTCAGAAGAATATACAATACTCTACTGTAGAATGTGCTAATGCAACTAGTATAAGTGGAGATGTAAGACACACAACAGTTAATGTTCCTTTTAGATGCGTTACACCAATTCATTTTGATAGGAAACCTGAATTTGGAAAAACACTTAAAATTAGATCAAATAGTTTAGATGAAAACATGCTTTGTATAAATAATAACGAAGATTCATGGGTTCACTTTAATAAATTCAATGAACCAATTTTTTGCGAATTAGAATGGGCAAAAATTTTGGAAACAGATATTTTTAATCGTAATATAGACTGTGCTGAGAATTTTACAGATGAAAATTGTTTTAGAAGACTTACAGAAAAGATGGTTGTATATATACGCATTAAAGTATTACAAAATCAACAAGTATTCATTTCTAAGCCACATTGTGAAATGAAAATGATAGAAAATTATGACGAGGATTATGATGAGGAAGAATATGATGACTACGAAGATGTTGAAGTAGGGTACAGCAATAAAGATGGTATGATAGGAAGAATGTTAAAGAAAGAAAAATATTACTAAAGTTAGATGGAACTATTAATAAACTCCCTCATATAGTATATTACAGTATTTAATTATTATCAAAAGTTTAAAAATTGAAAAATGTATGATATAAAGGAGGACCACGGTAATGAAATTATGTTATAGACAACCAGAAAGAAAAGAAGATTACGATAGATGTGAATACGATGATAAGAAGAAATATGATGATAAGAAATGTGATTATGATTATGGATGTTGCGACCGTCATAAATATTCATACTGTTACCCAAAAAATCCATGCCCATATCCAATACTTTTCGAATGTGCTCAAGGATCATGTGCTGAAATAACGAGAACAGTATCTAATGGACAAGGACAAGGAAATAATGTATTAATTAATAACTTTTTCCCTAGATCTTTAGGATGCGTAACAATAGACACAACTTGTCTTAAAAACCCAGTAGTAAAATTTGATTTCTGTAGTATCATTAAATTTATAAGTGGTAATGATACAACAGAAGAGCCAGTAACATTAACTTTTGAATTATGCAAGACCTGTGATGAAGGAAATGAGATATGCTGTGGAAGCTGGACTTATGTAGCTGGCTTTAACGACGAAGATGAACAAATTACTAACTCTTTCTGTTTTAGTCACTGTGAGTGCAATAGCTGTCCAGGATGCTGCACCTATACTGTTAAATTGATTAGTGCTGTAAACACAGTTCAAGGAACTATTGTTGAAGTAAAATGTCCAACACTTTCAGTTATAGCTAAATCAGGCTGCTAAGTAAAGTGAAATTTAGCTTAGAGGGAATTTAAATCTCGTAGCTATAAGTTACTATAAATTATAAGGAAACCTCTAAAATTAGAGGTTTCCTATTAAATTTTATAGAATTTATTAATTAATAAGGAGAGTAGAATATGTCTAAAAAGCATAAACATAAACATAAGAGTAAATATAGATTAGAAAATATGCAAGAAGATGTGTTTGGGGAAAATTATTTAATTATGCTAGCAATATTGTTGATATTATTTAGCAATGAAGGTAACTATAGTAATAATATGGATTATAAGGAAGATAGTAATAATATAAAACATAATCCGGAAAATAAAAATGAAAAACAGTGCTTAGATGAAAGTCCACAATTAAATGTAATAGAAATTTTAAAAGATGAATCCATTCACATAGAAGAATATAAAGAAGATGATATAAATATATTAGAAGATGATGAAATAGAAGAAGAAAATATAGATATATTAGAAGATGATAAAATAGGAGAAGGTAATATAAATATATTAGAAGATGATAAAATAGGAGAAGAGAATATAAATGCATTAGAAGATAATGAAGTAAAAGAAGAAGACGTAAATGTATTAGAAGATAATGAAGCGAAAGAAGAAGATATAAATGTATTACAACATACTAAAGTAAGAGAAGAGGATGCAAATATATTAGAAAATAACAAAATAAAAGAACAGAATGTAAATGTATTGCAAGAAGTGGTTTGTAAAACTACAGAGGATAAAGAAAGTAATATAAATTACATAGAAGATTTAAATACAAATATAGAGAGTTTTAATATACATGATTTATGTAAAAATAATTTAAATAAGAACATAAAGAACATAGAGAATAAGTTAACACCAAACCCCAAAATTATTATCAATCCTAAAGTGACACTATTAAATGTGTGTACAGTTCAATGTAATTCTAGTGATAATAAATTAATGAACACTTCCTTTGAACAAGTAGTTTCCAAAGTTCCCGTTGTATTGGGAAAGACTGAAATACAAATTTTTATAGAATCACTTAACAAATTACCAGAACCAGTTTTTCAAATAAATGAGTTGAATGAAAAAGTTTTTATAGATGAATGTGAGTTAGTTTTAGGTACAGAAAAATTATTTATAAAGGGATTTATACAGGAAAATATGGAATATGCTACAGTAAAATCGGTAAAAACAACTGAAGTTAAAGGAAATATAAAAAAAACAACTATAAATATTCCTTTTAAATGTTGTAAAAAATTTTCTTTTAATATTTTACCTAAACTATCTAATGAAAAAATTTTTTATAAAATGGATAGTATGAAAGTATTAGAAACAAATAATAAAGAAGAAATTAAAATCATAGAAAATACATTGTTAAACTTATATACTTTTGAGAATGTAAGAAAGAAAACTATAGTTACTTTAGAAATTACTTTATTACAAAATCAACAAATATTTATACCTAATTTTTAAAATAAATAAATATATTAGATTACAATAGAAATACTAGTATTAATATAGCAAAAGAAGGTGATAAACTATGAGGATTGTAATTATAGGTGGAGGTTGGGCAGGTTGTGCAGCTGCAGTAAGTGCCAGAAAAACCGGAGCAGAGGTTATATTAGTTGAAAGAACAGATATGCTTTTAGGAACAGGTCTTGTAGGCGGGATAATGCGCAATAATGGAAGACTTACTGCAGAATTAGAATTAGGAGAATTAGGTGGAGGAGAGTTATTTAAAATATGTGAAGAAAATGCACGACATAAAAATGTAAATTTCCCGGGACATGAACATGCAATGCTATATGATGTGTCTAAGATTCATGGTAGTATTCAAAAATTTTTAGAGAGTATAGGAGTAAAAGTAGAGTTTAATAGTAGGATTACTAAGGTAGATATGCAGGGAAATACAATAAAGGAAGTAGAAGATGATAAGAAGTTTTCCTATGAAGGAGATGTGTTCATTGATGCTACTGGAACTGCCGGACCAATTGAGAATTGTACTAAGTATGGAAATGGATGTGCTATGTGCATTATAAGATGTCCTAGTTTTGGAGGGAGAAAAAGCATTGCAGCCTTGGCAGGAGTAAAAGAATATGTAGGAAAGAGAAATAATGGTCAATTTGGAGCTATGAGTGGTTCCTGCAAGTTACATAAAGAGTCATTGAGTAAAGAAATACAAGAAACATTAAATTTAAAAGGAGTATGTATAATATCTATTCCAGAGAATTTAAGGGATGATCATTTAGCGGTTAAGGCATGTCAGCAATATGCTATAAAGGAATTTAAGGAGAACATAATACTTTTAGATACAGGACACGGAAAACTTATGGCACCTTATTATAGTATAAAAAAACTTAGAAAAATACCTGGCTTTGAAAATGTAAGATATGAGGATCCATACGCAGGAGGAAAAGGAAATTCTATGAGATTTTTTTCTATGTGTCCACGAGATAATTATTTAAAAGTTGATGGAATTGATAATTTATTTTGTTGTGGAGAAAAGGCTGGTCTTTTAGTTGGGCATACAGAAGCTATTGTTACAGGAACATTAGCAGGATTTAATAGTGCCAAATATGCTTATGGCCAAAGTCTTTTTTCATTTCCAAAGGAATTAGCTATAGGGGATGTCATATCTTATGTAAAAGAAGAAATGGAAAGAGGAGAAGGAATCTCAAAAAAGTATACCTTTTCAGGTTCAGTTTATTTTGAAAGAATGAAAAAACTAGGACTTTACTCAATAGATAGATCAATAATAGAGAAAAAGGTAGATAAACTAAATATAAAAAACATATTTAACTCATGGAATATATGAAATTATTATCTCCAAAGCATAGTTTATAAATAATATAATTAATGTATAATAAATTTAGTAAATCAATAATAATTTGGGAGGTATTTAGATGAAGGTACTTATGACCATGTTTTGGAGCTTTTTTAAAATAGGAGCATTTACTTTTGGAGGAGGATATGCAATGATTCCTCTTATTCAAGCAGAAGTAGTGGACAATAAAAAATGGATAAGTAAGGATGAATTTTTGGATATATTAGTTATATCTCAATCCTTTCCTGGAGCTTTAGCAGTAAATACATCAACTTTTATAGGATATAAAATAAGAGGTATTATAGGAGCCATAATGGCACTATTAGGTACAGTACTTCCTTCACTAGGTATAATAATTTTTATAGCTTCATTTTTTATGCAATTTAGAAATAATTATTATGTTGACTTATCTTTTAAAGGTATTTCAGCAGCAGTACCAATGCTTGTATTAATTGCAGTAGTTAGTCTTTCTAAATCTGTTAAGAGAGATTATATAAATCTTTCTATAATTATTGCAACAATTTTACTTATAAGAGTTTTTAAAGTACATCCAGTTATAGTTATTATAATTTCAGGATTTTACGGTTATTTGCATTATAGAAAGAAGGTGGAGTAATTGAATTTACTTATTCAATTATTTATATCCTTTTTTAAAATAGGAGCATTCAGTTTCGGGGGAGGATATGCCATGCTCCCTTTAATAGAGAGAGAAATAGTTAATAATAAACAGTGGATAAACTTTCAAGAATTTAGTGATATAATAGGTATATCTCAGATGACTCCAGGGCCCATTGCTATAAATTCTGCCACTTTTGTGGGATATAAAGTTGGAGGAATTTATGGGAGCTTATGTGCTACATTGGGAGTAATAAGTTTTTCATTTTTATTAGTATCTATAGCTACTCATTACATATTAAAGTTTAGAGAATCTAAAGTTTTAACTGCAGCATTAATGGGAATGAGGCCAGCTCTTATAGGACTTATTATATCTGCTTTTTTATCTTTAGCTAAGGGAGCTTATAAGGATTTGAAAAGTGTGATTATAGGAGTATTAATAATGGGAACTCTGCTTTCAAAAAAAATTCACCCTATACTGGTAATAGGAATAGCCGCAATTTTGGGTGTGATTTTTTACTAATTATTTTTATAAAAATTTATTGTATATACTTGGATAATATGCTATAATTGATATATCAAAGGGGAGTAGCAAAATTTATAACTATTCGTCATGACGGTATTATGTACCCGGATAGTTACTCTTAATGGAGATTGCAAGACCTTTGTCCTATATTAAAATAGGACAAAGGTCTTTTTTTATTTGCAAAAAATTATTAACTTAATATTACTAAAATAAGGAGGGGTTATTAAAATTTTGTAGAATGTTTTGTCAAGGTATTTTAATAATTTAAATCTTATAGACAAATAATATAAAAGAGGTGAAATATATGTGGTTTGACAAAAGTAAAGATGATATTATTAAAGAATTTTCTACTGATGAAGTAAATGGACTTAGTACTGAAGAAGTAGCTAAAAGGAAAGAAAAATATGGATTAAATCAATTAACAGCTAAAGAAGGAAAGTCTTTAATTAGAATGTTTTTTGAACAATTAAATGATGTGCTTATTTATATTTTACTAGGAGCTGCACTTATATCGGGTATTCTTGGAGAAACTACAGATGCTATTATAATAGGTTTCGTAATAATTTTAAATGCAGTGATTGGAGTAGTTCAAGAGTCAAAGGCAGAAAAAGCTCTTGAAGCTCTAAAAAAGCTTTCAACACCTAAAGCTATAGTAAAAAGAGAGGGAGAGCTTAAAGAAATTCCATCGGAGGAAGTTGTACCAGGAGATATAATAATATTGGATGCAGGGAGATATGTGCCTTGTGATATAAGACTTATAGAAACAGCTAATTTAAAAGTTGAAGAATCAGCTCTAACTGGAGAATCTGTACCAGTTGAAAAAGATGCGGAACTTATTTTAGATAGCAGTGAAACAGCTTTAGGAGACCAAAGAAATATGGCTTTTATGTCTACACTTACAACTTATGGAAGAGGTATAGGTATAGCAACAGGTACAGGAATGAACACTGAAATAGGTAAGATTGCTAAAATGCTTGAATCTCAACAACAGGATTTGACACCTCTTCAAAAGAAATTAGCTGAACTTGGCAAAACATTAGGTTTTGCAGCTTTAGGAATATGTGGCGTAATGTTTTTAATAGCTATAATTCAAAAAAGAGATATGTTTGAAATGTTTCTAACAGCTATAAGTTTGGCAGTAGCAGCTATTCCAGAAGGATTGCCAACAATAGTTACCATTGTTCTTGCTATGGGTGTTCAAAAAATGATAAAAGAAAATGCTATAGTTAGAAAGCTTCCAGCAGTTGAAACTCTAGGGGCAGTTAATGTAATATGTTCAGATAAAACAGGAACTCTTACGCAAAATAAAATGACTGTAACTAAATTTTATGCAGATAATTATTTAGGAGATATATCCACATTAAATACAAGTAATAACATTCATAGATTGTTATTAGAAAATTTGGTGCTATGTAATGATGCTACATATTCTGAGCAATCGAAAACAGGAGATCCTACAGAAATAGCATTACTTGAAGCTGGTTTTAAATATAATATAATAAAGAATGATATTGATGAAAAGCGTTTAAGAGTAAATGAAATACCTTTTGAATCAGATAGAAAACTTATGACTACGGTGAATAAATATGATGATAAATACTATGTAATGACAAAAGGAGCTACAGATAATCTAATTAAGTTATGTAATAGAGCTTTTATAAACGGAGAAATAATTCCTATTACAGAAGAAATAAAAGAAAATATTGCTAATGCTTCTGTTTCCATGTCAAATGATGCTTTAAGAGTTTTAGGAGCTGCTTTTAAAATTATAGAATCTCAACATATAGAGATAGATTCTTTAGAAAAGGATTTAGTGTTTATAGGATTAGTAGGAATGATTGACCCACCGAGAGAAGAAGTAAAAGCTTCTATTGAGGAATGTAAAAAATCAGGTATTAAAACTATAATGATTACTGGTGATCATAAAAATACAGCTTTTGCAATAGCTAAAGAACTAGGTATTGCAGAGGAGGAATCACAAGCTATATTTGGAGCAGAACTCGATAAAATAAGTGATGAAGAACTAGCTTTAAAGGTAGACAATTTAAGGGTGTTTGCAAGGGTATCACCAGAGCATAAGGTTAGAATAGTTAAAGCTTTTAAGTCAAAAGGGAATATAGTATCTATGACAGGAGATGGAGTTAATGATGCACCTTCATTAAAGATGGCGGATATAGGTGTAGCTATGGGTATTACTGGTACTGATGTAGCTAAGGGTGCTTCAGATATGATTTTAACTGATGATAATTTTTCAACTATAGTATCTGCAATTAAAGAAGGAAGAAACATATTTAATAATATAAAAAAATCTATAGTATTTTTATTATCTTGTAATATAGGTGAAATAATAGCACTATTTTTCGCTATACTTTTTGGATGGCCTGCGCCACTTAGACCTGTACATTTATTATGGGTAAATCTAGTAACTGACAGTTTACCAGCTTTATCTTTAGGTGCTGATCCAGGAGATCCAGAGGTAATGAAAGAAAAACCAAGAAATACAAAAACTAGCTTGTTTGCTGGTGCAACTGGAACTTTTTTAATTTTAAATGGGATTTTAATTGGTATTTTAACTTTGATAGCCTTCGTAGTTGGAGTAAAAGTATATACAGGAAGTACAACTTTATTTCCCCTATTTCCCAAAAATATACCAGAGGGCGCATTGATTCATGCGCAGACTATGGCTTTCGTAGTACTTAGTGTATCACAATTAGTTCATTCATTAAATTTAAGACATCCAAGCAAATCAATATTTAAGGTAGGAATATTTACTAACAAATATTTAATTGCTTCTATATTATTTGGTATATTGTTGCAGGAATTGGTAATAAGTGTATCGTTTTTTAGAAATATATTTAAGGTATTTGATTTATTACCAAAAGATTGGATATTTGTAGGAATATTATCTATAGTTCCTTTATTAGTTAATGAAATAGCAAAAGCATTTATAAGAGCAAGAGAAAAGTAAAAATAAGTTGTATTTATAAATAGAGTCTTGAAAATATACAAGACTCTATTTAATTTTTTGCATAATTATTTACAGTATTATGTAAATATTGTATAATATTATTAATAGACCATTATTTTTTTAAGTTTTATAAATAGTGGAAAGAAAAGGGGAGAGGAAGGCGAGGTTATATGTTTAAAAAGCTTCAGCTTAAAAAGTGGACATCATGGTTAATATCATTAGCTATGGTTTTAAGTTTTATTACACCATTTAATGTATCTGCAGCATCTAAAACTATAGATATACAGATACTTGCAACAAGCGATACTCATGGAAAGTTTTTACCTTACGAGTATGCTGTTAATTCAGAAAATAAATCAGGTAGTATGGCACAACTTGCTACTGCAATTAAGGAATTAAAAAAAGCAAATCCTAATACAATAATTGTAGATGCAGGAGATACTATTCAAGATAATTCAGCTAGTTTATTTTTAAATAATGCAATACATCCAATGATTTTAGCTATGAATGAAATTGGTTATGATATATGGACTTTAGGAAATCATGAGTTTAATTATGGTATTCCGACATTGGACAAGGTAGCTTCTAAGTTTAAAGGTACAGTATTATGTGGAAACGTTTATAAAAAAGATGGAAAAAGGTTAGGGGTTCCTTATAAGATTCTTGAAAAAGCAGGAGTAAAAGTTGGTATTATAGGCATGACTACTCCTAACATAACAAGATGGGATTCAGAAAATTTAAAGGATTGTAAAGTTACAGATCCAATAGAAGAAACTAAAAAGGCAATATCAGAAATCAAAAATAAAGTAAATGTGATAATAGCAGTAGTGCATATGTCTGAGGGCGAAGAATATGGAAACAAGAATTCTTCAGCAGTTCAGCTTGCAAATACATGTCCAGAACTTGCTGCTATAGTTGCCGCTCATGAACATAAAGCTGTTGATGGAGCGAGATACAATAATACTTTATTAGTTGAAAATAAAAACTTAGCACAAACACTAGCAAAGATAGATATAAAGCTTACTGAAAAAGGTGGAAAATATGTAGTAAATGATAAAGCTAAAGATGTTACTTCAAAAATTATATGGATGCAAGATAGTAAAACTAAAGCTGTAAATTATGAATCAGATAAAGCTTTAGAAGCAAAGTTAAATCCATATCATAAAATAGCTTTAGATGATGCTAATAAGATAATTGGAGAACTTAAAGGTGGTAATTTAGTTCCAGAAGATGAAGTGAAGGGGATACCAACTTCACAGATACAAGAAACTGCAATGATTAATTTAATAAATGAAGTACAAATGTATTATACAAAAGCAGATGTTGCAGCAGCAGCAGCTTTCAGATCAGATGCTAATATGAAAGAAGGAAAAATTAAGAAAAGTGATACTTCATTAATATATAAATATGATAATACATTATATTTATTAGAAGTAACAGGAAAGCAGCTAAAGGATTATATGGAATGGTCAGCAAGTTATTACAATGCTTATAAACCAGGAGATTTAACTCTATCCTTTAATGAAAATATAAGAGGATATAATTATGATATGTTCTCAGGTGTTAAGTATGATATAGATGTTTCAAAAGAGCCAGGAAATAGAATTGTTAATTTAAGAAAGATGGATGATACATCAATAAAAGATACAGATACACTTAAATTAGCAGTCAATAATTATAGAGCAAGTTCACATCTTTTAAATTCTAAGAATGAAATATTTAAGGATGGAAGTTTACCAAAGGTTATAGAAAAAGATATAGCAGGAGCTACTCCCATTAGAGATTTAATAGGAAAATATATTGTAGAAGTAAAGAATGGAGTAATAACTCCACAAATGAATAACAATTGGAATATTGTAGGTAACAATTGGGATTCAACAAAAAGAGTGGAAACTGTAAAATTAATAAATGAAGGCAGAATAAAGATTCCTCAATCTAAAGATGGAAGAACACCAAATGTGGCAGCGGTTACAGAAACAAATTTAGAAGATGCAAAAAATACCAAGATGGTAAATATTATATCTTTTAATGATTATCATGGTGTGGTAAAAGAATCAGGAAAAGATTTAGGAATAGCTAAATTTGCAGCAGCTATAAACAATTTAAAAAAAGAAAATAAAAATACTATTGTTGTATCTGGTGGAGATTTATATCAAGGAACAGCTCTTTCTAATTTAAATTATGGTGCTCCAGTAAATGAAATGATAAAATACATCGGAGTTACAGCTTCAGCAGTAGGAAATCATGAATTTGATTGGGGAACTGAAAGAATAGCAAATTGGGCAAAAGAAGGAGGTTTTGATTTCCTAGCATCAAATATATATGATAAGAAGACAGGAAAACCAGTTGATTGGGCAAAACCATATAAAATAGTAGAAATAGATGGAATAAAAATAGGATTCATAGGACTTGCAACTCCAGAAACATTATTTAAGACTAAACCAACTAATGTACAAAACACTGAGTTTAAGGATGCTAGCGTAGCTGCAAAAGAATGGAATAAAAAATTAAGAAGTGGAGAGCTAAAAGAGGGAAAGGCTGATGTTGTCATAGCTTTAACTCATTTAGGATCTTTCCAAGATAATAAGACTAAAGTAATTACAGGAGAAGCGGCAGATCTTGCTAAGGCTAATGTTGGAGTAGATGCTATAATCTCTGCACATACTCACTTACCTGTATCAGGAGAAGTTAATAAAATACCTATAGTTCAGGGAAATAAAAATGGTAGAGCTTATGTAAAATTAGAAGTAGCTTTTAATACTAAGACTAATAAGGTAACTATAGAACCAGCTTTTATTGATTTATCAGCAAAGGTTAAAACTTTACCAGAAGATGAAACAGGGAAAGCCATAATTAAAAAATATGAAGATGCTTCAAAATCTAAATTAGATGAAGTCGTAGGAAAAACAGATAAGGACTTACCACATGATAGATTTGAAGGACCATCATTATTAGGTGAATGGGTTTGTGATGTAATGGCTAAGACTACTAAATCGCAAATTGCTCTTACAAATGGTGGAGGACTTAGATGTCCAATAGAAAAAGGTAATATTACTGTAGGAAAATTATATGAGCTTATGCCTTTCGATAACACTTTATTTACAATGGAACTAAAAGGATCAGATATAAAGAGAGTTGTAGAAAATGGTATAGGTAATAAGAAAATAGGATGGATAGCTATTTCGGGATTGAAAGTTAAATATGACTTAAAACAGCCTTTTGGAAACAGGATATATGAAATGACTTTAAAAGATGGTTCAAGGGTTGATATGAACAAATATTATACAGTTGTTACTAATGACTTTATGGCTGTAGGTGGAGATGACTATGACTTTAAAGGAGCTAAAAATTTAAAGGACACTAATTTACCAATAAGAGATGCCTTAATAAATGAATTAAAACAGGTTAAAAATCTTTCAGTAGTTAAAGCTGGATATTTGACTGTAGGAACTAAATCAGCAGTTAAACCTGAAGTTAAGCCACAGCCAAAACCTGAATTAAAGCCATCAGACAAAAAAGTCGTATATACAGTAAAAGAAGGAGATTGCTTATATTTAATAGGTAAAAAATATAATATTTCATATGAAAAAATAGCAGAAGAGAATAAGATTGACAATGTAAACTTAATATTTATAGGACAAAAGTTAGTAATACCAGGTAATTAAAGTTTATGTTAATATGCCAGATATGGTTAACCCTTATCTGGCATATCTATTTTTATTTAATTAAGTTTCTAGACTTTAAAAAATTTCTTGCTACTGTTTCTGGATCTTTTCCTAGTTTATCACACTGATAATTTAATTTTCTCATTTCTTCATCAGTTAATCCATCAGATAATTTATTTAGCAATTCTTCTAATCCAGCATGCTTTTTTAACACTTCACTTCTAATTATAGGAGCAGCATAGTAAGGTGGAAAAAATCCTTTATCATCTTTTAAAACTTTTAGCTTAAAAGCCTCTAATAATCCATCTGTAGAAAAGGCATCCATTACATCTGTACTATTATTGTTTATAGCATTGTATCTTAAACCTGCATCCATACCTTTCACTTCTTTAAATTTCATATTATATTTTTTTTGTAAACCATTTAGTCCATCAGGTCTTCCTATGAATTCCATTGTAGGTCCTATTATAAGATTTTGACTTACTTTAGCTAAGTCTGAAAAAGAGTTTAAGTTATATTTTTTTGCAGTATCTTGTCTTACAGCTAAAGTGTAAGTATTGTTAAATCCTAAAGGTTTTAATAATTCTATATTATATTTTTCTTTTAAATCTTTTTTTGCAATTTGGTAAGTTTTATCTGGATCTGATATGGATTTTTCTTTTAGAATATTTACTAATATAGTGCCTGTATATTCAGGGTACATATCTATTTCTCCCATATCAGTAGCTTTAAAGAGTACATCAGTGCCTGCCATATCAAATTTTCTTATTACATTTAAATCTGTATTTTCTTCAATTAAGATAGCGTATATATTACCAAGTATTCTGGATTCAGTAAAGCTTTTACTTCCAATTGTTATATTATTGTTTCCTCTAAATAATCCAGAAAACATAGGAATTATTAAAGCTATCACAAGAATAATGGCTGTAATACCAACAAATTGTTTACTTCTTTTATTATTTTTATTTTTGGGATCTACAACTTTTTCTACTTTACCAATAATAAAGTCCATAAGAAGAGCTAATATACAAGCTGGAATAGCACCAGCCAAAATCATTTCAGGATTTACAGTTTGTATACCGGTAAAAATTAAACCACCTAAACCACCAGCGCCTATAAATGCAGCAATAGTCATAAGTCCTACAGCAGTAACAGCAGATATTCTAATACCTGCCATTATTATTGGAAGGGCTAAAGGAAGCTGGACCATTCTAAGAAGCTGACTTTCTGTCATTCCCATAGCTTTTCCAGCCTCTATAGTAGCTGGGTTTATGTTACTTAGTCCTGTATAAGTATTTTTAATTATAGGTAAAAGAGAGTATAAGCAGACCATAATTATAGCAGGAGTTTCTCCAATGCCCAAAAATGGAATTAAAAAACCCATTAATGCTAAGCTAGGGATGGCTTGTAATATATTAGCTAATCCAATAATTGAAGGAGCTAATTTTCTCTTTTTGGCTATTAATATACCAAGAGGAATACCTATTAATATAGCAATTACCACAGCCAATGCTGATAATTGTATGTGTTTTAGAGCCAAAGATAATAATTGCCCCTTTTTTAGTAATACAAAATCAAAGAATTTACTAAAACTCATTAATATCACCAACCTTAGTCGAAAAGTTTTTCTTCAAATATTGTTATTAAGCTACTTTTAGTTATTAATCCTTTTAAAATATTTTCTTTGTTTACTATAGGAACAAAACTTACATTATGTTCATTCATTGTTCTTAAAACATCAGATATAGAGTCTTCATCATTAGCATAAATTACATCCTTACTCATGATGGATTCAAGCTTTATACTAGAAGAATTCATGTTTCTTCGTGCATCTTTAGAGGTAACTATACCTAATAATTTATTTTTATTATCAACTATAAGTAAGCTATCTACTTTATTATCAGACATTATTTTAATTCCTTGAAGTAAGGTTCTATGAGGGGAAGAGACTATAGGATTTTTTATCATTATATCTTCAGCTTTTATATACTCAGGTGTAGTCCAAAGTTTGTTTTTGCCTATAAAGTCCTCCACAAAACCTTTGGAAGGATTTCTTAATATACTCTCAGGAGTATCAAATTGTACAATATCTCCAGATTTCATAATACATATTCTATCACCTAATTTTAAAGCTTCATCCATGTCATGGGTAACAAATACGATAGTTTTCTTTAGCTCATCTTGAAGTCTAAAGATTTCTTCCTGAAGAGAATTTCTAGTAATAGGGTCTAGGGCGCTGAAGGGTTCATCCATTAAAATTATATCTGGATTTGTAGCAAGTGCTCTTGCGACCCCCACCCTTTGTTGTTGACCACCACTTAACTCACTAGGATATCTATCTAAATATTTATCAGGATCTAATCCTACCAAATCCAATAACTCTTTTGATCTAGTTTTTCTTTTTTCTTCAGACCATTTTTTTAAGTAGGGGACTAGTTCTATGTTTTCACCTATAGTCATATGGGGAAAAAGTCCTGTTTGCTGGATAACATAACCTATATTCCTTCTAAGTTCTATAGTATTTTTTTTAGATATATCCTCTCCGTTAATTAAAATAGTTCCAGAGGAGGGCGTAATTAATTTATTTATCATTTTTAAGGTAGTAGTTTTACCGCAACCACTAGGACCAATAAGAATTAAGAACTCTCCATCAAGGATTTTTAGATTTATATTATTTAATACTTTAATACTTTTGAAACTTTTGCCTACATTTATAAATTCTATCATTTTTATACCTCCTGTCTTTAACAAATTTTTAAAAGTAACAACTTTATTATACAATTAAAAATGTTGCATTTAGAATAAAAAACTATTGTTAATATAAAGTTAATATTTTTATTTAATAAAAAATGGAAAATGTGGCATAACTATACTAGAGGCAATATTTAAAAATAGGAGGATAATATGAAAAAACGCATATATATAGTATTAACAATAGTTTTTATAATATTTAGTTTAACTTCTTGTAAAACTATAGATCAAAATGGAATAAAAGGTAAAAATGTTGAAAAGAAAAAAGAAGTTAAGGAATATAATATTATAGATTTTTATATGATAGATAAAAATAAAGGATGGTGTATATCAAAAGAAGGAATACTTACAACAGAAAATAAAGGAGTTAATTGGAGAGAAGTTACTCCAAAGGATACATATTTAGTAGAATTTTTAAGTTCTTATAATAAAGATAATAAGAAAAATATAGTATATAAGTTTTTAGATGAAAATATAGCATTTATAGCCTATAGGAAAGAAAATAAAGTAAATATATATAGAACACTAGATAGAGGAAAAAATTGGGATACCACTCTTTTAGAATTGAAGGACTACACAAAAGATAAAAATTATAATGTTCAACTTAAAGTATTGGATAAGGATAATGGATTTGTAATTATTAATGATATGGAACATAATGAGTATTATCTATATAAAACTATAGATGGGGGTAAAAATTGGATAAGGCTATTTAAAACTACTATACTAAGAGAAAATGATATTACTTCTATTAATGAAGATAGAATTAGAGGAATTACTGGAATAGAATTTAAGGATAAGAATTATGGTTTTTACACTGTAAAAAGCACAAGTTCATCACACCCATTAATATTTAAAACAAATAATGGAGGAGAAAATTGGAGTCTACAAAAACTAGATATACCTAAAAATTATGCTAATGTAAAAGGTTGTACTTATACTACATATCCACCTAAATTTAGTAAAGGAAATAAAAAAGCTTATATTCCTGTAGAGTTTAATAATGGGGAAAAATCTATTATTATATTTTATAAAAGTAATAATGGAGGGGAAAGCTGGATCCCAACAGTGCCTATAGAAAAGAAACCTTTCATTGGAATTAATTATGGTATAGATAACGATGGTATATTATGGATAGTAGATAGTGATGGAAATAAGATATATAGATTACAAAATGAAGAAAAAGATTTACAGGAAATAAAAAGTGATATAAATCTTAATGGAAAGAAAATTCAATTTGTAACATTAAATAATGGATTTTTATTAGATAATAATAAGGTTTTTATTACTAAAGATAAGGGCATAACTTGGAAAAAAATAAAATAAATTTAATCATATATGATTTTTTGTTAAAAATAATATATAATATAATTAAAAAGTTCGTAGAATACATTAAAATATTGTGAGGGATGTATATGGAAATATCTAGGGTGGGAAACAATTCTCCAGTAAGGTCTAATGATAATAAATCAATATCAAATAAGAAAGACTTCTCTAAAAGCTTTAATTTTGCAAGAGAGAGAAAAAGTGAAGCTCAGCTAAAGGAAATGCTAGAAGATATAAAGAAAAAAGGTAATAGACTAGTAGTAACTAAGTGTTACTCTGATGTATTTGCATATAAAAAGAAAATAAAAGAATATTTACAGTCTGTATTAGATCATATGTATAATGTACAAAAAGATATTAGTTTTTGGCAAACTCAATATTTTATTACAGTTGATACTATAGATGTAAAGTTAGAGGAACTTACAAAAATGCTTTTGAATGATGAAAAAGAAAATTTAGATGTAGCTAGTAGTATAGATGAGATAACAGGATTATTAATAGATATATACAAATAATAAAAAGATGTTTAAATCAATTGATTTAAACATCTTTTTATTATTTGTAAGTATAACAACAGAAGTTACAACTTTAAATGTTATATGAAATTGTAATTATTTCACATATTAAAATAATATTACATATAATAAATAAGAAAAATTATGTAAAAAGGAGGAAAAAGAGTAAAATGACTATTTCCTCAAGTGACTTTTGTTCAAATGTAAAATTAAACATAACTGTATTAGGACCAAATATAAACGGAATTAAAGCAGGAGAAATTTATACCTTTATTATAGATATTTATAATCCACAAAACTTAGAGGGAACAGTTATAGATGTTTTTCAAATGGAATTAAAAGATATTATTCCTATAGGCCTTACTTATATTTTGGGTAGTGCCTCAGTTTATGGGAATGGAGTCACTACTACACCTATTGTAACAGGACAAAGTTTAACTATGACTATATTAAAACTTCCACCAGATGAAGGATTGACTGTTAAGTTTAATGTAATAGTTAATAATACTTTAGTAAGTGGTTCTGTGATTACTAACACTGCAATATTACAGCCATCTTATTTAGAAAACCATAGTCCTTGTTCATATCCAAAGGAAGTATTAACATCCAGTGTTACATTAAAAGCTTTAGGAATAATTTTATCTCAAATAGTTAAAACAAACTTATTCAAGATAGAAGATGTAATAACTTATATATTAGATATTACCGTTCCACAGGGAACTATAGCATATAATTTAAAGGTTATAGATAATTATCCATTCTTAACACAAAATTATATAGGAAATGCTACAAAAAATAGAGTACCTATAACTCTAACTACATTACCGTCAGCAGGCAGTGTAATCTTTCCAACAGAAGCTATAGTAAATGCTATTGCAGCACCAGTAACTATAACTTATTCTTTTGATGTAAGAATTATAAATGAAATTAATACTTCTTCACTTATAAAAAAACAAATTAACAATGCTACAGTTTATTGGGATTTAACTCCTCTAGGCCCTTCAGCAGTACCTTTTTCTACTTCAATACATTAATAATTATTATATGAGTTAACATAATTACTTTATCAATAAAGGATGCACATATTTAGCGATTAAAAAATAATATATAGTAAGCATAAATTAAATTACTAGAATAAAAAAATAAGGAGCTGTGATATTATGGCAGTATCTACTTTAAGATTAATAAATTCAGCATATATTTCTGAGTATTATCCAGATGAGAATTATGCAAATCCTGTTAGATTATTTGTAGGAAGATTTCAAGGAGCTGGAGATATTTACAGAAGTCTTTTAAAATTTGATCTTAGTGAAATGCCTGAAAATGTTACTATCAACTCAGCAGATTTAAGGCTTTATATAGATAGAAAAGATGTTCCAAATGCTACTGTATCACCGCAAACTATAACAGTATATCCAAATTTGCAAGATTTTGATGAAAATATTGTTACCTGGAATAATCAACCACCAATAGGAAGTGCAGCTGGAAGCTACGATGTTTTAGATGGTGATTTAAACAGTTATGTATCTATTTCTATAATTCCATTAGTTACAGGCTGGCTAGATGGTTCTATTCCTAATACAGGTATTATGTTAGAAGGAGTAGAAAATAATGATGCATTAATAGGCATAGCAGGTATAGATGGCAATGATTATACTGTATGGGCAGAATTAGTAATAGATTATTTAATAGGTAGTACAACTATTCATCCAACTGAAACTTTAAATTTCGCAGGAGCAGGAACACAGACAACTTCATCAATTCCTTTAGGAGCAAGAACTGAAGTATCCTTTAATATATCATTAGCTGGAGTAGGAGCAGCATCAGCAGTTATACAATTAAGTGATGATGGAGTAACTTGGACAAATGAATTGGTAACGCCTATAAGTATAAGCGCTGGTGGACAGGCAGTAATATCATCTTCAGCAGTTGCTAATTTTGCAAGATTAAGCGTTATAGCAGCAGGTGTAACTGTAGCAACAATTGTTCCATCTACAAGAGAAAATTAAATTATAATTTTAGTCATAGGGTTCTATTAGAACCCTATGACATATAAATATAGTATGTTAGATAAAAATTCTAACTATTTTTTTTGAAATAACTATAAATATTATGTTAATATAGAATAGTGTAAAAAGTTTATGAAAAATTAAATAAATATACAGTTATTGTAAATTGTTTTTAATAATTGTATTAAACCTAATACAAAGAAAGGATGATTCTATGAAGAGGGACATGGAAAGGGACATATTAGAGGAATATGTCTTAATAGCAAGTATGATTAAGTGGCTACTTATATCCATAGGAATAGGATTCGTAGTCGGTGGAGCTACAGCTGTATTCATTAAATTAGTAGGTACTGCTTCAGAATTTACTCATAGATATAAGTATTATTATCTGTTAATGCCCATAGCTTTTTTCTTAAGCAGTTATATAGTTTTGAAGTTAGCACCAGATGCTGAAGGACATGGTACTGAGAAAGCTATAGAAGCGGTAAATAAAAGAGCAGGTAAGATGAACATAAAAGTTGTACCTGTAAAACTTTTGACTACTTTAATTACTATAATATTTGGTGGTTCTGTAGGAATGGAGGGACCTGCAACTCAAATAGGTGCTGGTATATCCTCAAAAATTGGAGAAGTGTTAAAATTAAATGATGTTGATAGAAAAAGGGTGGTAATATGTGGTATAGCATCTGGATTTGTAGGAGTATTTGGTTCACCAGTAGGAGCAGCGGTATTTGCTGCTGAAGTCTTATGTATAGGGCAATTTGCATATTTGGCTCTATTCCCATCACTTATATCTGCATTTGTAAGCTTTTTTGTTGGCAGATCATTAGGTACAAAGCCTTTGATTCAATATTTCGTAAATATGAAAGAATTTAGTACTAGTGTAATGTTATTTAGAATGATAGTATTTGGAATGATTATAGGTGTTCTTGCAATGGCTTTTATAAGATTTGTAAACTTTGTGGAAAGATGTTTTCAAAATCTTAATATATATCAACCTTTAAAAGGTATAATTGGAGGAATATTGGTAATATTAGTAGTTTTAATTACAGGTAGTGAAGCATACATGGGAATAGGAGAAGAAATAATAGAGAAAGCAGTTGAAGGACATGCTGTTAATCCTTTTGCGTTTTTTTGGAAAACTATAACTACATCCTTTACATTAGGTTCTGGAGGTAGTGGAGGAATACTTACTCCAATGCTTTATGTAGGAGCTACTGCTGGAAATGTTTGGGCTAATATAGTAAATGGTAGTACGGCTTTTTATGCAGCTATAGGTATGGTATCTTTTTTAGCAAGTTGTGCTAATACTCCTATTGCTGGAATAGTTATGTCCATGGAACTTTTTGGCTCAGAAGTAGGGATGTATGCTGCAATTGTTTGTGTTATTTCTTATTTAATTGTAGGGCATAAAAGTATATATCCAACTCAAATATTAGTTAGATCAAAGACGCCTTCCTTATTTATGGATACAGATTGTGAGATATGTAAAGTAGATAAAAAATTTGTTATAAAAAATTCTTTTTTAAAACGAATTGTTACAAATAATAATTCAAATGTAGACAATAAATTGAACAAGTAGTAGTAAAATCTTGGATAGAAAAGTATAGGAAATAGACAATGGAAATCATTAATATTAAAATTTAATGATTTCCATTGTCTATTTTAAGTAATAGTAATAATATAGCTTATTAGTTAAAAATAAACATTTGAATATTTTAAAGGATAATAGGGAACTTTGGTGAATATACTAGTTTATATATGAGTAAATTTATTCCACTATAATTAAAGCTAATTATAATTTAATGTAAAAGTAAATTTGTAAAGGGGTTACTAAAATGATAGAAAAAATTCAAAATGAGCTTCAAGAAATAGCAGAGACTATTAAAGCTATTGTAGATATAGATATAACTATTATGGACAAGAATCTTAAAAGAATTGCAGGTACAGGAAAACTTAAAAATAAGGTTGGTTCAAAGGGACCTAAAAATTCGGTTTTTGAGAAATGCATTCAAACAGGTAAGAGTTATTTTATTAATAATCCTATAAATTGTGAAGAGTGTTTAAGTTGTGAGATAAATGGAGTTTGTAAAGAAAAAGCAGAAGTATGTTTTCCTATAATTATAGAAGGAAAGGTTGAAGGAGTTATAGGAATGATAGCTTTTACTGAAAAACAAAAGGCAATTTTTTTGAAAAAGCAAGAAAGCTATAAGGATTTTGATAAAAGAATGAGTGAACTTATATCTTCTAGGATTAAAGAAAATGCTTTTTCAAATAAATTAAGATATAAATCAGCTGAATTGCTTACTGTAATTGATTCTGTAGACGAAGGAATAATAATTGTTGATAAAAATGGCATAGTATTATCTAACAATAAATATGTAAGAAATAAATTAATGAATAAAAATATTTTAGGAAAAAACATTGAGGAAATACTCCCTAAGTTTATTGTAAATAAATTTAGGGAGAACAATTATAGATTAGAAGAAGAGGAAGCAAATCTAAAAATAGGAGATATAAGATATAAATTTTTATTATCTTTAGTTCCTATATATATGGAAGATGAAATGGTAAGTGCTGTTATCACATTAAAAGATTTTAATAAGTTACAAAGGTCAGTTTTAAAAATAAGTGAAAATTGGGAAGGGTATACCTTTGAAAAAATAGTAGGGCATAGTCTAAGTTTTGTACAAGTAAAAAAGCAAGCCCAACATATTTCAAAGGGTAATGCTCCTGTACTTCTTTTGGGGGAAAGTGGTACTGGAAAGGAATTATTTGCAAGAGCAATTCATGAAGAAAGTGACAAAAAGAATGAACTATTTCTTCCTATAAACTGTGGTGCTATACCTGAAAATTTAATTGAGAGTGAGCTTTTTGGATATGAAAAAGGTGCCTTTACAGGGGCAAATCCTAATGGTAAAATAGGAAAATTTGAAATTGCTAAAAATGGTACAGTATTTTTAGATGAAATAGGAGATTTACCTTTGCATTTACAAGTGAAACTTTTAAGAGTATTAGAAGAGAAAGAGATTGTAAGAGTTGGGGGTGTAAAAGCTATAAAAATAGATTCTAGAATAATTGCAGCAACTAATAAAAATTTAATAGAGAAAGTGCAAAAAGGAGAATTTAGAGAGGATTTATTTTATAGATTAAGTGTTATACCTATAAATATCCCACCATTGAGAGAAAGAAAGGAAGATATTATAGAACTTGCTAATTATTTTTTAAATAGATTTAATAAGATATATAGAAAAAATATAAAAGGTTTTAGTAAAAGAGGACAGGATATATTATTAAAATATTCTTTTCCAGGTAATGTAAGGGAGCTTCAAAATATTATTGAATATGCTATTAATTTTGCAAGTGGAGATTTCATAGATGAAAATTTATTAGAGAAGAGAATAATAAAAGAAAAAGATGAATTATCTTTAAATATGAGTCTTAAAGAAATGATATCACAATATGAGAAAAAAGTAATAAGTAAACTTATGAATTATTATGGAAATAGTACTGAAGGGAAAAAGGCCATAGCTAAAAAGTTAGGAATAAGTATAGCAACTCTATATAGAAAACTAGAGGAAATACAGTAAACTTAATGATTGCATAAATATAGCCATCCATATTTTAATGCTATGGACAGCTATACTTATGTAATAAAAAATAAGTTTTTTATATTTGACCTAAAGCTTTTAAGATTAATTGAGCTATTATAGCAGAACCTATATAGGTTCCTGTAAATACAAAACAGGAAAGAACTATAATTCTCCAACCAGATTTTTTAAATGTATCTAAGTCTTTACCAAGAGATATTCCCACATATGCAAGAATAGGAGTGGTAAGAGCTAAAAAGTCCACCTTTGCAATATATTTTGAAATAGTAGCAGCACCAGGAACTCCAGGATAAGTAAGAATACAGCCTAAAGTAACTATATATGCAACTGCTGGAATTTTACCAGGTATAACTTTAGCTAGTAAAATCCCTCCTAGAGCTATAGCAACCAATATAATCATTCCAGGTATAGCTTCAAAAATATTATTTTTAGGACCAACCATATTTCCAATTAATGACAGAATTCCTATTAGAACTAATATAAAAAAAGAATCTTTAATTTTCATATTTAAGCCTCCTTAGAAGGATTTACTTTTGATATTTTTACATCAGGAGCATCCACTCCATATTTTAATTTATAGGATTTTTTATAAAGCCATTCTGTTAAAGGTAAGGATACCCACAATGACATATAGAGACCATCTAGTCCAGATAGCATATTACTTGCAGCACCAAAAGCAGCTAAAGTATCTTGCATTTGTGGGAACATAGCACTTAAAGAACCTACACAAGCTGTCATCATACTAGCACTTCCAACTCCTGAAGCCATTGCTAAAGAATATGGATGCAAAGGAAGATAAGCGGCACAAAAACTAGCAAGTATTCCAAAAAAAACAGTTCCAAATACAGTACCACAAATATAAACACCCATAACACCTTGACCTTCTTGCCCATCAAGTCCATATACATCACTTATTAAAGCTATATTAGGCTCACGAGCAATAGAGTGAGCAGCACCAATAGTTTCTCTTTTTAAACCAAGCATCACTGCAAGGGGTACACCAAGAAAAACAGTACCTACATTACCTAATTCTTGAAGAATTAAAGCAGGACTGGACTTTATTATTTTAGGTAAAGTGGGTCCAATCATTGTTCCATATCTAGCCATTAAAAGCATTAAAGATATAGTAATAAGAGTTCCAGCATCTTTCATATCTTTATCATTTACAACTTTTAAAAATTTAGGGCTTAAAAGTACTCCCATTATAAGTGCATAAAGCATTGGTAATAAAACAATAGTGCCAGGTCCAAATTTAAATTTCAATATGCCGATCAATTCTGCAATACTAACCAAGATTAAGACTATTATATGATTTTTCCAGTTTTTCATTAGTGAACCTTCCTTTCAAAACAATCTTCTAAGAACTTAATATATTCTTCTTTATTTTCAAAAGTAGGAGTATATGAATCTATAACTTCTTTGGCATTTTCTGCATTATTAAATAATAGATCTATTACAGTCATAGCCATTAGTTTTGCAGGAAGTATACAAGCTCCATAATAATCTTCTACTTTAAAATATTTTGTATGTAAAGCTCCTGAAACACCACCTATAAAAGGATGGATTGAAGGAATAAGATTTGAGATATCGCCCATATCAGTAGAAGCGGCAAAATGTCCTGCATCTAATACTTTGTTTTCAGGTAATAAGCTTTTACTATTTTTTTTAAAAATATTATTAAGATTTTTTGAGCATTTTAAAGGAAGATGACCAGGAATAGTATTTATTATTGTTTTAGCTCCTATAGCGTATCCTCCAGCAATTAAAGCTCTATCTACTTTTTCATTTGTTAATTTCATAGCCTTCACATTATTAGCTCTAACGTAACTCTCCATTCTTACATCTGAAGGAACACTGTTTACAGTATCGCCACCTTTTGTAATGATAGGATGAACTCTTATAGAATCTTCATCTCTAAAAGTTTCTCTTAAAGCATTTATGCCCATAATACCAAGCATAGCAGCATTTAAGGCATTTATTCCACTATGTGGAGCTTCTGCGGCGTGAGCAGCTTGTCCTATATATTGTATAGTTTTACCTAAGAAACCATTACTAGTTTCACCTATTGCCACAGTAGGTTCTGGACAATCTTTTAGAGAATGCATCATCATAGCGATATCTACATCATCTAATTCACCTCTGTATATAAGTTCTTGTTTTCCTGCTAAGAAATGAAGCTTACCTTCTTCTCTTAATTTTTGTCTATATTCAATTTCTATGTATTCCTCTGCAGGTACACCCATAAAGGTAACATTACCTTTTAGTTCATTTTCAATACCTGATAATTTTAGCCCAAGAGCAGCTCCCAGCATAGTAGTTATTTGAAGATTATGGCCACAGGTATGGGATGCACCAGTTTCCTTATTAGCAATTTCACTATCAAAACATATAACTCCATCTAACTCTCCTAGTATAGCTACATTAGGTCCAGATGAATGTTCTTTGAGCTTTGCCTTTACTCCAGTTAAAGCAAGTTTATCTTTATAGGTTAAATTTAATTCCTTAAAGAAGTTACAAACTTTTTCAGCAGTTTTTTCTTCTTTAAAACCTAATTCAGGGGTACTTTCTAAATTTTTAGCTAAAGAAATAAGTTTGTCTGAATTGTCATCAATAGTTTTACAAACTAAGTTTTTTAACTCGTCTATAGTCATTTTTTCCACCAACCTTTTTATATTTAAATAAATAATGTATTTAATATTATATAAATGATAGTAATATCTTAAAAATCAGTGTCTTTCATTTAAAAACAAGTGTTTTTATAAAATTCACTAAATATATTCTATATATTTAGACTTTATATGTCAATGTTATGCTAAATTTTGTATAAATATAAATTTTCAAAAAACATAATTGACATAAAAAATAAAAAGTGATATTCTTAAGCTGTAAAAAATAAATATTATTCGTCCTTCAGGGTTTGGTGAAATTCCATGCCGGCGGTAAAGCCCGCCAGCCGAAAGGCAGATCTGGTGAAATTCCAGGGCCGACAGTTAAAGTCTGGATGAAAGAAGGAAAGCGTGAAAAAATTACTTGACAATTTTTAGAGTGCAGATAAAAAAGTATACAGTATTTGAAAAATTTTTAATTAAAGTTTTTCTAGTGTAGGAAAAAACTTTTTTGAATTTTTACTTTGAACTGCTCACTAAGAATTACGTTGTAATTTTTCAAGTTTGTAATTTAAACCCTGAAATAAGTTTCAGGGTTTTTTTATATGCTTTTTAGTATATAATTCCACATTTAAATTTTTTCTGAAGGGCAAATTATAATATGGGAGATGAATTAAAGTGGAAGAAAGGTATATGAAAAGAGCTTTGGAGTTAGCTAAAGGAGGAATAGGATATGTAAATCCTAATCCTTTAGTAGGAGCAGTGATATTAAAGGATGGAAAAATATTAGGAGAAGGATATCACAAAATATATGGAGGAGCTCATGCTGAAATAAATGCATTTAATAGTGCTCAAGAGGATGTAAAGGGAGCTTCAATGTATGTTACTTTGGAACCTTGTTCTCATTATGGAAAAACTCCTCCTTGTGCAAAAGCTATTGTAGAAAAAGGCATAAAAAAGGTTATAGTAGCTATGTTAGATCCTAATCCATTAGTTTCAGGAAAGGGAATGGAAATATTAAGAAATAATGGCATAGAAGTAGAAGTAGGATTGTTAGAAGAAGAGGCTAAAAAGCTGAATGAAATATTTATAAAATATATAACTACTAAAAGGCCATTTTGCATAATGAAAACTGCATCCACTTTAGATGGTAAGATTGCCACAGTAAATGGTGATTCTAAATGGATAACTAATGAAAAATCAAGAGAATATGTACATCATATTAGACATAGAGTCTCGGCAATTATGGTTGGAGTAGATACAGTGATAAAAGATAATCCAAGTTTAACTACTAGGATTAAGGATTTACAAGGGAAGAATCCGGTAAGAGTTATAGTAGATAGTAGTGCTAGAATACCACTTGATTCTAAAATCTTCAAAGAAGAAGGTAGAATAATAATTGTTACTACAGAAAAGGCAAATAAGGATAAAATTAAAGAAATACAACACATAGGTGGAGAGATAATAGTATCACCTATAAAAGAGAATAAAGTAGATTTAAACTATCTTATGTTGAAATTAGGAGAAATGAAAATAGATAGTGTTCTTTTAGAAGGAGGAAGCACTTTAAATTATTCTGCATTAAAGGAAGGCATAGTAGATAAAGTCATGAGCTTCATAGCACCTAAAATAATAGGTGGAATAAAAGCTAAAACTCCAGTAGGAGGAGAAGGAATAGAATATATAAAGGATTGTATAAATTTAAAAGATATAAATATAACTAGATTTGATAATGATATTTTAATTGAAGGAAATTTAGCCAGATCACAGATGACAGATAACAGAGTATAGAGAAGAGACAGAAGAGTGAAAAGTAAGTAGCTAAGATAGTAGAGAGAAGACAATAGAGTATGAAAAGAGCAAAAAGTAAGAAATAGCATAAAACATCTGTACTCTATACTCTGTAATTTGTACTCTGAATAAAAAAGGTGGTGACGTTTTGTTTACTGGTATTGTAGAAGAAATAGGAATAATTAAGAACATAAGTAAAGGAGCAGAATCAGCTAGTATTACTATAGAGGCTAAAAAAATATTAGAAGATGTAAAATTAGGAGACAGTATAGCTACCAATGGAGTTTGTCTTACAGTTACTAAGTTTACTAAGGATAGTTTTACTGTAGATGTTATGCCAGAAACTATGAGAAAAAGCGGTTTAAATAACCTATCTATAGGAAGCAGAGTTAATTTAGAAAGAGCATTAAGACTTTCTGATAGACTAGGAGGACATATAGTAAGTGGTCATATAGATGGAACAGGAAATATAAAAGAGTTTAAAAAAGACGATAATGCAGTTTGGATTTCAATAGAAGGAGAAAGTAATATTTTAAAATATATTATTCCTAAAGGTTCCATTACTATAGATGGAGTAAGTTTGACCGTAGCTTATGTAGATGAACATATATTTAAAGTATCTATAATACCTCATACTGGGGAAGGAACAACTCTCTTACATAAGAAAGTAGGAGATAAAGTCAATTTGGAATGCGATATTATTGGAAAGTATGTAGAAAAATTATTAGCTTTTAATAAAAAAGAAGAAGGTAAAAGTAATATAGATTTTAATTTTTTAGCTGAGCATGGATTTATGTAATATATTTAATTAATTTATGGAATGATTAAAAAAATAACAAAGGGTGGTAATTAGTATGTTTAAGTTTAATACTATTGAAGAAGCTATTATAGATATAAAAGAAGGAAAAATGGTAGTTGTAGTAGATGATGAAGATAGAGAAAATGAAGGAGACTTAATAATTGCAGCAGAGAAGGTAACACCAGAGGCTATAAATTTTATGGCTAAGTATGGAAGAGGACTTATATGTATGCCTGTAATAAAAGAAAGATTAAAACAGTTAAATATATATCAGATGGTAGATGTAAATACAGATTCTAATTGTACAGCTTTTACAGTATCTATAGATGCAAAGGAAACAACAACAGGTATCTCAGCCTTTGAAAGAGCTGCAACTATAAACAAGGTCTTAGATTCAGAAGCAACAGAAAGTGATTTTAAAAGACCAGGACATATATTTCCATTGGAAGCAAAGGAAGGTGGAGTATTAAAAAGAGCTGGTCATACAGAGGCTTCAGTAGATTTAGCAAGATTAGCTGGATTTTACCCAGCAGGAGTAATTTGTGAAATTATGAATGAAGATGGAACTATGGCAAGGATTCCACAGCTTATGGAATATGTAAAAGAACATAATTTAAAAATAATAACTATAGCAGATCTTATTTCTTATAGAAGAAAGAATGAATCTTTAATAGAAAGAGTAGTAGAGGCAAAGATGCCTACAAAATATGGTGACTTTATGGTATATGGCTATGTAAATAAACTAAATGAAGAACACCATGTTGCTTTAGTAAAAGGAGATATAAATACTAAAGAACCAGTACTTGTTAGAATGCATTCAGAATGTCTCACAGGAGACGCGCTAGGTTCCATAAGGTGCGATTGTGGTGATCAATATGCAGCAGCTATGAAAGCCATAAGTGATGAAGGAAGAGGAGTTTTAGTATATATGAGACAAGAGGGAAGAGGTATAGGACTGATAAATAAGCTAAAGGCTTATGCCCTTCAAGATAAGGGAATGGATACAGTTGAAGCTAATATAGCTTTAGGTTTTCCACCAGACTTAAGAGATTATGGAATAGGTGCTCAAATACTTGCAGACTTAGGAATTAAACAAGTTAAACTTATGACTAACAATCCTAAAAAAGTATCTGGACTTTCAGGTTATGGCATAGAAATAGTAGATAGAGTTCCAATAGAAATATATGCTCATGAAGAAAGTGAATTCTATTTGAAAACTAAAAAAGAAAAAATGGGACATTTATTAAATCTAGATAATGAATAATTAATGAAATAGAAATTTTAGGAGGAATTTAAAATGAAAATGTATGAAGGAAATTTAATAGCAGAAGGTTTAAAGTTTGGTGTAGTAATAGGAAGATTTAATGAATTTATTGGAAGTAAACTTTTAAGCGGAGCTTTAGATGGATTTAAAAGACATGGTGTAAAAGAAGAAGATATAGAAGTTGCTTGGGTACCAGGTGCTTTTGAAATACCTCTTATAGCTAAGAAAATGGCAAAGTCTAAAAAATATGATGGAGTTATATGTTTAGGAGCAGTTATAAGAGGTGCTACATCACATTATGAACTTGTTGCAGCAGAAGTAACTAAAGGGATAGCAAAGGTAACTTTAGATGAAGAAGTACCAATAATATTTGGAGTACTTACTACGGAAAATATTGAGCAGGCTATTGAGAGAGCAGGAACAAAATCAGGTAATAAAGGATATGAAGCAGCAGTAACTGCTATTGAAATGGCAAATTTAATAAAAGAATTATAATTTTGGAATTTTTTAAATTCTAATTGTAAAGGAACTGTATGAAAATGGTTTTATTATGTTTTTATTTTGATATAGTCCCTTTATTTTTTTATAACTATTGAATGATATTGTTCTTTTTTTAGAATATTGTATTAAATAAAATGATTTTATATTGACACTATTCTGATAATATATTAACATAAAATTGTAATAGAAATTAATATAAAATTTTAAGGGGGAGTTCTAATGAAGAAAGTATTAAGTGTTGTGCTAACATCTATTCTATCTCTATCCTTATTAGCTGGATGTGGAAGTTCAAATAAAGATACAAATACATCAGCAGATAAAACAAAAGATACAAAAACAGCTGCAGAGTATAAAGATGGAAAGTATAAAGCTACTTATAATAAACTTGATAATCATGGATGGAAAGCTTTTGTAGAAGTTGAAATAAAAGATGGCAAAATTGCCAGTGTAGATTTTGATTATTTAAATAAAGATAATAAGAGAAAATCAGAAGACAAAGAATATAATGAAAAAATGAAACCTATTTCTAAGACAGCACCAAATGAATTTTGTCCTAAGTTAGAAAAAGATCTTGTTGATAAACAAGAAGTTGACAAAGTTGATGCTATATCAGGAGCTACAACTTCAACAAAAAACTTTAAAAATTTGGCCAAAGCTGCATTAGAAAAGGCTAAAAAAGGAGATACAAAGGAAGCTGTAGTTGAATTAAAAGAATAAAGAATTATGTAATAATATGAGGGACTTTAACAAAATAAAGTCCCTTTATATTCTTAAAATACAGAAAATTTTGGAAAATAGAAAGGAGGACAGCTAAGTGAATAAAACATTAAAAGGGACTATTGTATTGTTTTCAATAACTGCAATTTGTGCATTGATTTTAGCTATTACAAACAATAATACAAAAGATGTTATAGTTGCTAGAGAAAAAATGGAGAGTTTGCAATTAAGTGTTATATTGCCAAAATACAAAGCTACAGATGTGAAAGAAATGGATATTGTATTTAATGAGGAGGATATTATTACTGGGGCATATGAAGCTTATGAAGATGGAGATGTTTGTGGCCATGCTATAATGGTTACTCCCAAAGGTATGGGAGGACTTATAAAGATGACTGTTGGAATATGTAAAGATGGTACCATTGGAGGGCTTAAAGTAGTATCACATTCAGAAACTCCAGGTATAGGAGATATTGTGGAAAAAGAAAGTTTTATGGGAAGATTTAAAAATAAGTCTATAAAAGAAAATATAGAATCAGTAAAATCATCTCCAACAAAGGATAACCAAGTGGAGGTGGTTACAGGAGCTACAATAACTTCAGCAGCAGTATCTTCAGGAGTCAACAAAGCTATAGAATTTTATAGAGAAAAGATTTTAGGAGAAGAAGTTAAAGCTGAAAATAAAGAAATAGAAGCAAAGGATATTATTTCACAAGGAAATAGTATGGAACCATTAGATATAAAAGGAAATGAAAAGATTAAGGAAGTTAAAGGTATATATAAGGATAAAACATTAATAGGATATGCAATAACCACTTCAGTTAAAGGAATGGTAGATGAAATTAAAACTATGGTTGGAATATCTACTAAAGGTAAAATCACTAATATAAAAGTTTTGGAACAGAAAGAAACAGAGGGTTTAGGAGATATAATATTGAAGGATGAATTTACTAATAAGTATAAAGACAAATCTGTAGATAAAACTCTTGAATCTGTAAAAGAAAAACCAAAACTAGAAAATGAAATAGAAGCAGTAACAGGAGCTACTATAAGCAGCAATGCTGTAACTAATGGAGTAAATGAAGCTATCAAATTTTACAATGAAAAATTAAAGAAATAAAAAATGACCTTTTTTATCCACGTATTAAACATAATTTAAAGCAAAAAATATTAGTGAATTATAAGCTAATATGTAGCTAATTTGTAGTCCATGATATAATAAAAGGAGGGATATAAGGTGGCTAAAAAAGGTATGAAAAGACCTGCTCCAGATGAAAATCCAACTTATGAAACTAAAAAAAGAAATAAAAATCAACAGCCTGTTCCCGAAACCAAAAAGTAAAGGAAGATTGTTATGATACAAAAAGAAGAAATATTTGAAGAATTTACTCAGCATTTGCTTAAGGATTATAAACCTTCCTTATATTTTGATAAGGTATTTAAGGAGGGAATATTAAAAGATGAATATCCTTTTAACTTTTTATGGGATTTAATAAAGATAGAGCAAAGTCCTAAGCACCATCCAGAGGGAAATGTTTGGAAGCATACCATGATGGTATTAGATAAAGCAGCAGAAAATAGACATTTAAGTGAAAATCCACGAATTTTTATGTGGGCTGCTTTACTTCATGATATTGGAAAAGCTCCTACTACTAAACTTAGAAAGGGAAGATTAACTGCCTATGACCACGATAAAGTAGGAGCGGGTATGGTTATAAAATTTTTAGAACAATTTACTGATGATAAAGATTTTATAAAAAAGGTTTCACTTCTAGTAAGATGGCATATGCAACCATTATTTATAGCCAAAAATATGCCCTTTGGAGAATTAGATAAAATGTTAGAACAGGTTTCACCTGATGAAATAGCGTTACTCTCAGTTTGTGACAGATTAGGTAGAGGAAAAATGACAGAAGAAAAAGCAAAAGAAGAAAAAGAAAGTATAGAGAAATTTTTAAAAAGAGCTAAAGAAAAAGCTGAAGATATGTTAACTGTATAAAATAAAGGGCTATCTCAAAATAGATTAATGAATATAGTGTAATCTGTTTTACACCCTCTTGAGATAGCCCTTTATTTTCATTTGCTTCAATTTTACATTTATTTTTTTATTTACGAAGTTACTTTTTGTGTAACTTTGTATAGTTATTTTTATTGGTAAATTTAAACCTTCTATATTTTTTAGATTATCCTTTAATTTTTGTTATTATAGTTTCCTTTCTTTTAGTAAAACTTAATATATTTTTAACTTCCATGCCTTCACTTCCTTTCTAATAATTAGACTAATAAGCTATGCAAAAAGTTTTATCAGGAAAATAATACTACAAAAGTAATTTATTTTAATTAAATAAGAACAATATACATACAAATATAATAAATATTCGCTATATATAATTGAATATTGTTAATAATGAGTTAATTATACGTATTTTTCGAAAAATATATATAAATTTTCTGATAAACATGATATAATGAAGTTGATAAACCTATAGTATAATTAAATAAGGGGGTTTTTAAATGTTAGATGGGAAAAAAATAAGAGAGTATAGATTAAAATTAGGATATACTGCTTCTGATATTGAGAACCTAACGAAAAATTCTAAATACTTAACTTCAATTTCAAAATCTTATTTGGAAGAACTTGAGAGAGGAGATAAGAATAACCCCAGTTTACAAAAGGTTGTTGTATTAGCAAACATACTTTGCTGTAAGTTAGATGATCTGATTGTACATTAGACAAACTATTCAATACGGATTTATCATATATAAATTGCCACAAATACTGTTTAACGAACAGTATTTGTGGCAATTTTATGTATTTACAGAATAGAATTACTTTTTTATAGTAGAATATATAATAAGGTTTTTTCTTGTAAATTATAGTTACAAATAATATAATTAATTTTATCTTATGGCTATGTGCTATAAGTTTTGCTTAATATTAAAGGAAAAGGAGAGATAATTATGCAGAATCCAGTAGTTACTATACTTATGGAAAATGGAGATATAATGAAGGGTGAACTTTATCCTAATGTAGCTCCAAATACAGTAAATAATTTTATAAGCCTTATAAAAAAGGAATTTTATAATGGGCTTACTTTTCATAGAGTAATTCCAGGTTTTGTTATCCAAGGAGGATGTCCACAAGGTACAGGAGTAGGTGGACCTGGTTATTCTATTAAAGGAGAATTTACTGCTAATGGATTTAAAAATGAGTTAAAACATACAGAGGGAGTCTTATCTATGGCAAGAGCTATGGACCCTAATTCAGCAGGAAGTCAATTTTTTATTATGGTAGGAGATGCGCCACATTTAAATGAGCAGTATGCAGCTTTTGGAAAGATAACTGAAGGATTAGATGCAGCTATGAAGATAGTATCTGCTTCAACAGATTTTTCAGATAAACCATTAGAACCACAAAGAATAAAGGAAATGACAGTAGAAACTTTTGGAGTAGAATATCCAGAACCAGAAACTATTTAATTTTATTTTGAATTATAATTGAATAGTTAGTAGTTAAAAAGAAATTTGCTAATATAGAAAATCAATATTTTTAGAAGACTGCTGAAAATTTTGTTAGGTTTCCAGCAGTTTTTTATTTAATATTTAGTTAAATAAATATGTTACTGCTTCCATCAGAAGGCATTCGTAAATCTCCTCTAGGGGAGAGACTTATAGTACCTACTTTTGGACCATCAGGCATAGCAGAACGTTTAAATTGCTGTGAAAAAAATCTTTTTATAAAGATATTCAACCATTTTTTTATAGTTATCTGATTATATGTTTTATTAAAGGCTTCACATGCTAAAAATAGTATTTTTTCGGGAGAAACCCCTTTCATAAAGTAGTATAAGAAAAAATCATGAAGCTCATAAGGTCCAACTATATCTTCAGTTTTTTGAACTATCTCTCCATTTTTATCTTTAGGAAGTAGTTCAGGACTTACTGGAGTATCTAAAATGTCTAACAAGATATTGGAGATAGTTTCATCTACTTCATTCTCTGCTACATATGTAACTAAATATCTAACCAAAGTTTTTGGGATAGAGCAATTTACAGCATACATGGACATATGATCACCATTATAAGTACACCATCCTAAAGCAAATTCAGACAAATCACCAGTACCTATAACAAGACCGTTTTCCTTATTGGATATATCCATAAGGATTTGAGTTCTTTCTCTTGCCTGAACATTTTCATAAGTTACATCATGGATATTTGCATCATGGCCTATATCTTTAAAATGTTGAAGGCAGGAATTAACTATATTTATTTCTCCTAAATCTGTATTTAAATTTTTACACAGATGCACTGCATTATTGTAAGTTCTATCTGTGGTTCCAAAACCGGGCATAGTTATAGTTACTATATTTTTTCTGGGAATATTTAACATATCAAAAGTTTTTACTACAACAAGAAGAGCTAAAGTAGAGTCAAGCCCTCCGGATATACCAATAACTGCTTTTTTTAATCCTGTATGAGTAAATCTTTTGGCTAAGGCAGCACTTTGAATATTAAAAATTTCTTTACAGCGGATTTCTCTTTCATTTATCTTACTAGGAACAAATGGATGCTTATCTATAAATCTATAAAAAATAAAATTATCTGAGTCATCAAATTTAAAATTTATTTCTCTTATTTTAAATGGATGAGCTTTAGTATTATCTTTATAGCTTACATTTTTTAGTCTATTTTTAATTAATTTTTCTACATCTATAGAATGAGTTATTATCTCATTATGTCTTTGAAATCTATTATTTTCTTCTAATATAGTACCATTTTCTCCAATAAGTAAATGTCCACTAAATAATAAATCTGTGGAGGACTCAAAAACTCCAGCAGAAGAATAAACATAAGCAGCCATACATCTAGCACTTTGTGATTTTACTAAATCTTTTCTGTAAATAGCTTTACTTACAATTTCATTAGAAGCGGAAAGGTTTCCTATTATATTGGCTCCACTTAGACTTAAATAGCTACTAGGAGGAATTGTTACCCACATATCCTCACAAATTTCAAATCCAAATTTAAAAATTCCACTTGTAAATATTAAATCCACTCCAAAAGGAATGTTATCTTGAAAAGGTAAATTGATAATCTTATCTTTTATGTCTATACCTGATGTAAACCATCTTTTTTCATAGAATTCAGTATAATTGGGTATATAACTTTTAGGAATGACTCCTAATATTTTACCTTTATATATTATAAAAGCACAGTTGTATAGTGAATCTTCATATATTATAGGAGAACCAATTGCAACTAGAATATCTTTATTTTTTAAATAGTCACATAGATTCTCTATTGCCTTTAAAGAAGAAGTTAATAAATGAGTATTTAAAAATAGATCTGCACAAGTATAAGAAGTTATACAAAGTTCAGGAAAAACAATCATTTTCACATTTTTATTTAAAGCGGTTTGAATACATTCTTCTATATTTTTTAGATTAAAATCTATATCACATACATTAGTAATAGGACACGCAGCTGCCACATTTATAAAATCATTACTAGGTTTATATTCTAAATGTTTTTTTGAAGTACTCATACTATATACCTCCAATATTTTTTATAGATACTTTTACAAACTTATTATGAATTAACAGAAGTTGATTGTCAATTAACTATAGTGTAGCTTAAATCTATCTTATATATTAATAAATAAGTGTAAAATAAATAAAGAATAGTGTATAATAATAGTAAACGATAGTTTGTTTTTGGAAGGAGGGAGTTATCATAGAGACTACAGCTTCAATAATATTATGGGTTGTAATAGGAATAGCATCTATAGCTATTGATTTAATAACTAGTAATTTACTTTTTGTGTGGTTTACTGTTGGATGTTTAGCCTCACTAATAGCGTTAATTCTTAACTACTCTTTTACAATACAATTGATTACTTTTATTGGTGTAAGTGCAGTGTTTATAGCTATAGGTTATCCATTAGCAAAAGAGGCTTTAAATAAAACTGTTATAAAAACGCCAACTATGGAAGAAGGATATATTGGAAGAGAACTTCTAATGGAAGAAGATATAGAAGAAAAATCAATGATAAAGCTTGATGGAATATACTGGACTGTAAAGAATCAAGGAGAACCAATAGTTAAAGGCGATAAAGTTAAAATTATAGGTATAGAAGGAAATAAATTAATAATAAAGAAAATATAGGAGGGATTAATTATGATAGGAAAAATAGTACTATTAGTAGTATTATTAATAGTATTAATAGCAATTTTATCATCTATAAAAGTTGTTAATACTGGATATATTTATATTCTTGAAAGATTTGGGCAATTTTATAGAATACTAGAGCCAGGATGGCACTTTACTATTCCTTTTGCAGATTATGTAAGAAAAAAGGTTTCAACTAAACAACAAATACTAGATATAGAACCTCAAAGTGTTATAACTCAAGATAATGTTAAAATATCCATAGATAATGTTATATTCTATAAGGTTATGAATGCTAAAGATGCAGTTTATAATATTGAAAACTATAAATCTGGTATTGTTTATTCAACTATAACAAATATGAGAAATATAGTTGGTAATATGACGTTAGATGAAGTGTTATCAGGAAGAGATAAGATAAATAATGGACTTTTACAGGTAGTAGACCAAATAACTGATGCTTATGGAATAAAGATACTTTCTGTTGAAATAAAAAATATTATTCCACCAGCTGAAATACAGCAAGCAATGGAAAAACAGATGAGAGCAGAAAGAGATAAGAGAGCAGCAATACTTCAAGCAGAAGGACAAAAGCAGTCTGAAATTGCAAGAGCAGAAGGTGAGAAGCAAGCTAAGATACTTCAAGCAGAAGCAGAAAAAGAAGCTAATATAAGACGTGCAGAAGGATTAAGGCAGTCACAAGTACTTGAAGCTGATGGTAAGGCAGAAGCTATAGAAGCTGTAGCAAAAGCGGAAGCAAAAGCTATTGAAATGGTTAATAAGGCTATACTAGATTCAGGTACTAATGAAACAATTATAGCATTAAAGCAAGTAGAAGCTTTACAAGAAATGGCTAAAAACCCTGCTAATAAACTTATACTTCCAAATGAAACTTTGTCTTCACTAGGTAGTATAGCAGCCATAGGAGATTTGTTAGATAAAAATAAAGTTAAATAATGAGAAAAGCGTGTCTATAAAGACATGCTTTTTTCATTATTTAAGTGTATATGTATGAACAAACTGTACATAAGGAATAAAAATAGGTATAATGTAAAGCAAGTGATTATTAGTTATATACAGATTAAAATTGAATATAGAAGTATTACAAAAAAATTCCACTTATTGAAATGCCAACATAATATATAGTAGGAGGTGTTACAATGTGAAAATAAGTGAAATACTAATTAGAATAGTAATTTCTATATTAATAGGTGGAATGATAGGTTATGAAAGAGAAAATAAGAATAGACCAGCAGGGTTTAGAACTCATATTCTTGTTTGTCTTGGAGCAGCTGTAATATCAATGATACAGGTATATGATATTGAATATGTAGCAACAATGATAAAGAATAACAGTGAATTATCAACAGCATTAAAAGTAGATATAGGTCGACTTGGAGCTCAGGTTATAAGTGGTATAGGCTTTTTAGGAGCAGGAACTATTATTCATGATAAAGGTTCAGTAAAAGGACTTACTACAGCTGCTAGCCTTTGGGCAGTAGGATGTATTGGACTAGCTGTTGGAAGAGGATATTATTATTTAAGTATTCTTTCTGCTATAAGTGTAGTAATTATTTTAGTATCATTAAAGAAATTTGAAGATAAGTTTAGAGAAAGATGTACATCAGTACAGTTGCAAATAGATTATAATGACAAAGAAAAGGTATCACAAGATGTATCTTGTTATTTTAAAGAAAATAATATAAAAATAAAAAATATAGAATTTTTTATTGAAGAAGAAGAAAAAAAAGAGAATATGAGTAGCTTATACACTGTTTTAATTCCAAGGTGTGTTAATAAAGAACAGGTTATAAATGATCTAAGTAAGAAAAAGGAGATAGTTAGAATTGAGATAATTTAAAACGAGAGGAGGAAGGTAAGTATAGTAATTTTTAGATTCTATACTTATAAAGATTTATGAATAATGTTAATAAAAAAATATTAATAGTAGTTAGTGTAGTTATATTAGGTATAGCTAGTATAGTTGGTATATATAGGTATAAGAGTGGGAAAAATTATGAGAATCTTATAAATAGTGCTAATAACCATATGAAAGATGGAAAGTATGATGAGGCAATAGAAGTGTTGCAAGAAAGTCTTTCATATAAAATGGATGAAAGTGTAAAAGATAAGATTGAATTAGCAAAACAATATAAAGAAGCAAAGGCCATATACGACAGAGGTATTAAGTTTGTAAGTGAAAAGAAATACTTAGAGGCTATAAAAGAATTTGAGAAGATAACTAAAGAAGATGGTAAAATTTATAGTGAAGCAATAAGTAAAATTAAAGAATGTAAAAAACAATATGAAGCTTTAAATACAAATAATAAGAAGAATACAGAAAGTAATAAACAAGGTAATGAAAATAGTGGCAATGGTGTAAATGCAAAGATAACACCAGATTATGCTTGTGAACTAGTCAAAAAGCAGCTAAAAGGAAATAATGACAAGATGAAGTTTAATTATGATCATGATGATGTTAAAAATGGTGTTCAATATTATGTGATACAAGCTTTTGAGGATCTTTCAGATCATGTGGCCACTAGTGGATGGTATTATGTAGATAAGAACACAGGTAAAGTATATGAATGGGATTTATCATCAGATTTACTAATTCCATTAAAGTAAATATTATAATGGAGCTGTCGCATTAGCATAAAAAATTTGCTAACGCGACAGCGTTTTTTAGGTATTTCATAGCAACTTTAAAGATGCTTTAAATCCAAATGAGTTCAGCACTTAAAAAATGACGCATTTTAATAAGCCTTTAACATTAAGGCTTT
>NZ_JAGGKA010000008.1 GCF_017873215.1 Clostridium tetanomorphum | reverse complement strand
AAACCATATCTATTCTATCAAAGTGAGGTGTTTTTTTTCAACGCTTAAGCTTTTCTGAACACACCTGCATAGCAGGTGGTTTTATTTATAGACAATAAAAGAGAAGAAAAGATTAAATTATTATCTTCTCTTCTCTTTCTTTACCATTTACTAAAAGATACACTTTTTTAGAGTGCACAGTTTTGCGCCCTTTCCATTTCATTATACATATTGTAGTATCTCTTTTTATTTTCTATTAATTTTTCGTGGCTGCCCACCTCTTCTATTTGACCTGCATTTAATACTATAATTTGATCCGCATCTTTTATAGTGTTTAATCTGTGTGCTATTACTATTACAGTTTTATTTGTTGTAAGTTTTTTTATGGCTTTTCTAATTTCAAACTCATTATCTGCGTCTAAAGAAGCAGTGGCTTCATCTAACAATACTATAGGTGCATCTTTTAATATAGCTCTTGCTATGGATATTCTTTGTTTTTCTCCTCCTGATAAAGTTGAACCACCTTCCCCTACCATGGTTCCATATTTATCTTCTAGTTTTTCTATAAATTCATGACAATTTGTAATCCTTGCCGCTTCTATTACCTCTTCTTCTGTAGCATTAGGATTTCCTAATTTTATATTATTGTATATGGTATCATTTAAAAGATACACATCCTGAAATACCATACTTATATGCTTTAATAATGAATCTGGATTTATATTCTTTATATCCTGTCCACCTATTTTTATTGTTCCTTTACTTGCATCCCAAAATCTAGCTATAAGACTTGTAATTGTAGTTTTTCCTGATCCAGAAGGTCCTACCAATGCTGTCATAGTTCCTTCCTCTGCTTTAAAGCTTAAATTATTAATAGTGTTTTCTCCCTTTTCATACTCAAAACTTACATTATCAAATTGTATATCATAATTTTCAAAGTCTACCTCTTCATATTTGTAGCTCATTTCTGGATGATTATAGATTCCTATTAATTTTTCTGTTGCCAATTTAAGATATCTAAAACTTCCATATTGAGCCGCAAAAGCTCTTATTATATTTGTAAGTGCTATATTTATTATAATAAATGTTAAAAACTCTTTTTTACCAATACTGGCTACTCCAAATTTCGCTGTACCTATAATAAGTAGTATAGGAAAACTTAAATCTACTATTATCTGAAATACAAGTACAAAGGGAACAATTGAAACTTCTGTTCTTATACTTTCTCTTTTAAAATCTCTAAAGGATTTTTCAAGTCTTTCAAACTTTTCACCTACTAAATTATGTGCTTTAAACACCTGTATACCACTAAGATATTCAACCATTCTTGATATAACTTCATTCATTACTATCTTCTTTTCCTTACCTACTTTAGCAACTTTGCGCCCTCCTGCTAAGATAATAGGTATAGACACAAGTACAATCCCTAGTTGAATAATAGCTAACTGAGTATCAATAAAAAATGTTATTATAAGAAGATAAGCACTAAGAACCACTGTTTTTATTAAATCACTGGTATTGTGAGTTATTATTTTTTCAAAATCCTGCAAATCATTGGTCATTATATTAGATAAACTTCCTATACTGTTTTTATTAAAAAATCCTAAATTTATATTTCTAATGTGATCTCCTAGGGATATACGCATACTCTCAATACCTCTCGCTCCTCTAGCCTGTATTCCTGTATATCCTACGGCATTGATTATAGCCCTAGTCATAAAAGCTATCACCATTGCAATAGTATAATTTTTAATTTTAGAGAAACTTAATTGGGAGCTAATTAAATCCAAAAGTACAAAATACAACATTGAATAAAAAAACATGTTAAATAAACTATCTATAGTTAACAAAATTATAGGTTTTCTAAGTTTTTTACTGTGATTCCCTAATAATATCTTTATATCCTGTAACATACTATTCCCCTCCTGCTGCCTTTGCTAATTCATAGTCATACATATCCCAAAGATGTCTATATAATCCTTTTTTATTCATAAGATACTTGTGTTTTCCCTGTTCTATAATTTTTCCTTCATCTAAAACTATAATTTTATCTGCATTTTTTATGGTATACAATCTATGAGCTATGATTATAGCAGTTTTGCCCTTTAACAAGTTTCTAAGAGCTTCTTGTATTTTGCTTTCATTTTCTATATCAGAATAGGAAGTAACTTCATCTAAAATTACAATAGGGCTGTTCTTTAATATTGCCCTGGCAATAGATATCCTTTGCTTCTCTCCTCCACTAAGTTTAATTCCGTTCTCTCCAAGGGATGTATTATATCCATCAGGTAAGCTCATTATAAAGTCATGAATTTGTGCCTTTTTACTAGCTTCAATAATCTGATCCATAGTTTTATCAGATCCCATTTTAATGTTTTCTAATATTGTATCTTGAAGCATAAATACATCCTGAAATACAAAGGATACCTTATCCATAAGCTCTTCCATTTTAATATCCTTTAAGTCTATACCATCTATAGCAATACTTCCCTTATCTACGTCCCAAAACCTTCCTACCAATTGACCTAATGTGGTTTTTCCTGAACCTGAAGGACCTACTAAAGCAACCACAGTCTTAGGTTCTATAGTTAAGGATAGATTTTTTATAACTTCCTCTTTATCATATTTAAATGTAACATTGTTAAACTGTATTTTTCCATTAATTTTTTCATTTAGATCTCTGATGCCTTCTACCTGTATAGGCTGATCCAAAATATCTCTTACCTTTCCAGCTCCTTCTAAAAGCATTGAAAATGATACTCCAAATTCTAATAATTGTTTAAAAGAAGTAAGGAAATTTGAACTTAATATTAAGAACAATAAATAGGTAGATACATTTATACTTCCTTTTAAAAACATTATTCCTCCAATAGGAATCATAAATAAAAGTCCTGAATCTATGAGAACTAAAAATACTGCATAGGCAGGTGAACTTTCCTTAGTCATCTGAACCCAGTAATCTGCATATTCTTTTGTGATATCTTTATAATTTTTAAAGGATTTTGCAGATAAATTAAAAGCTTTCATTACATTCATTCCATTTATATATTGAATAATAGTAGAATTAATCTTTTGGAGTAAATAATGATAATGCTCCATCCTTTCTTTCATAGCCTTAAACATACCTATTTGACTTATAATTCCTAAAATAATAGGAATAAATAAAACTAAAGCTAGTCTCCAATCTAAATACAAAAGATATCCTATAATTATAATAGGAGTTACAGCTGCTGCAGATAAATCAGGAATTTGATGTGCTATAAAATTCTCTAACTTTTCTATATCCTCATTTATGGTTTTTTTAACTTCTCCTAGAGTATGACCTGTAAAAAATCCCATGTTAAGCCTTGACATATGATTTATAGCTTTCATTCTCAATTCATAAAGTATGGTAAAGGCTGCTATATGAGAAAATACTCCTGATAGTAAAAACACGGCCATCCTAATTACTACAATAATACCTACAGTTATAGCCATAGATTTAATTCTTTCATAATCTACTGTATTTTTAAAAAGCTCTAATACTATATTGTACATAAGAATATATGGTACTATAGAAAGCAGTGAACTTATTACGCTAAATATAGCAGATAAATATAACTTTAATTTTTCTTTACCGGATATCTCTAAAAGAAATCCCAAATTTGATTGTTTCTTCATAATTACCCCCCCCTTAAAAAATAAAAATTAATAGATAATAAATATGTATAATTTTCACCTTTCCTTTATTATTTTTATAAGTTCTTATAAAACTATTATAATTGATAATGATTATCATTATCTACTCCAAAAAATAAAAAAATGCTCCAAAAAAACAAAATTCAATGATTTTGTTAATATTGAAAGCATTTTTCTTTACAGCTATTTTGTATAAAGGATTCTACTTATACATATTTAATTTTTTATATTTTAATGGAGTGATTTTATTATACTCTTTAAATGCACTGGCAAATTTACTTGGATTTTCATATCCTATTTCATTTGCAATTTGCAACATTGACATATCTGTATTCTTTAATAAATCTTTAGCTTTTTCAATTTTTAGCTTTTTTATATATTCATACACTGTATATCCTGTTATATTTTTAAACTCTTCTTGTAATTTATATATACTTATATTTAAATTACAAGCTAATTCTTTAACAGAGAGTATATTAGGAAAGCTTCTATTTATTATTTCCTTAGCACTAACTATGATTTCCGTTTCCTGTCTAGGTAAATCTAATGAAGGCTTCTTATTGCATTTTTCTTCAAAAAAGGTGGCCAAAAATTCTATAGTCTTAAGTTTTAACTTCATATAATCTAACATACTGTTTATTGAAATATCCCCTATTTCTTCCGCTATCTTTTTCATTTCATAGCTAGCCTTTTCAATTATTAATATGTCTTCTTTAAATATCTTATTTATATTATTCTCCCAATCTATTATCATCTTGTCTTCCCATATTGGATTCACAATATTTTTAACTGTACTAAAGTTCATGTGGACAGATACAGTTTTGCACTTATCATATTTAAATTTAAAATATTCCACATCATTTAACCCTTTATAAATACAAATATGGCCTTCTTTAAATATATATTCCTCATTATGTGGCAAAGTATTAATTTGCCCGATTCCACTATAACAATAGCTTACTTCTAAAATCTCATCTTTATAATTTCTATTATCAAAATACGTATCTGCTTTATACATATTAGATATTGAAATTTCTAATCCATCCTCTATTTTCATTGTTGAAAAATTGCCTATGCCAAATTCTTCGCCAATAACATACCTTTTACCTAAAAACTCCTCTGAAGTTTTACAACTAAACTCTTTCTCAATGTATTTGCAGTACTTTTCTACGATATCACTTTTAATTCCCAAAACCATCCCTCCCATTTTAAAAAGTGTAATACACTTTTTAGTTGACAGAGGACAATTGACAATTATCAAAGTCAATTATCAACTGAATATAATTCTCAACTATATAATATATATTCATTTTATCATTTTAATAGAATTTATCCTATACCCTAATATGTTTTTTAGCATTTAAGTTATTAAAATATAATCTGATTCATGATAAAAAAGCATATGTCACCTTTATTACTTATTAATCATACTTCTTTTATTTTTGCTTCCACCCCAAAGTGGTCTGAAATTATTTCTTTTCTTATTCCATTAAATATAACTTTACAATATTCTACTTTTAAATTTTTATTGGATAATATAAGATCTAATCTCATATTTTTTGTGTTACCTTGCCAACCATCAATATCTCCAACAACAGTTACTCCATTATCTTTTGATTTTGCTAAATCATATAGGTCTTTTAGATTTTTATTTATAAGATAATGGTATCCTTCCTGCTTTAAAAAAGCATCATTATTAAAGTCCCCCATTAGTATGCAGGTTTCTTCTTCATTTAAATCCTCAATTAATTTATCTACTTGAAATTTAAAACTTTCTTCTTTGTCATGCCACCAGCCTAGATGACAAGAGTAAAGTGAAATAGGTTTATTGTTGTGTTTTATTTTGCATGTTATTATTTTTCTAGTTTTCCAATAATTCTCATCCTTACTTTGAGAAACATAGAATGAATGTTTTTCCTCTATGGGATATTTAGTTAATATAGCAAGACCTTCTTCATATTTATCATAGCCCATATGTGAAAAATCCCATACAAATTTAAATTTATCCTCTCCTAGTATTTCAAGTTCTTTTATCAATATGAAAGCAAAATTATCCTCTTTTATATTATCAAATAATATTCTGCTATTAATGCTTTGGCTGACTTCTTGAAGCGCTATTACATCATAGTTATTTTGGCATATAACCTTTGCTAAATATTGTATTTTCTCTAATTGTTTTTTTTCCTGCCAAGAATGACAGTTTAAAGTAAGAACTTTCATAAACTATTCTCCTAAAATATCCAAAATATCTGACTTTAATACATCTGCTTTTGGTCCATATACTGCTTGGACCCCTTTATCTTTCACTATAAGACCCATAGCTCCAAGTTTTTTCCATTCCTTTTCCTCTGCAACTAAATCTTTATTCTTTACTGTTACACGAAGACGAGTCAAGCAAGCATCCACATCTAGTATATTTTCCTTTTCTCCTAATAAACTTATTATTTTTACTGGTAATGAACCTTCATCAACATCTTTTGCTTCTACTTTTTCTTCTTTTTTATCTTCTTCTCCTTCCATTTCTATATAATTTCCTGCTCTACCTGGAGTAGGTATATTGAATTTCTTTATTAAAAAGCTGAATATTAAATAAGTTACTACAAAATATGCTAAAGTTGCTATTATAAAGTTTATTATATCCTTTGAAATTCCAGCATTTATCATCATTGGAGTACGAGCTATAAATTCAACAAATCCAAAACAATGAACTCTTAAATTTATTAAATCTGCTAAAGCAAAAGCTGTTCCTGTAATAAGTGCGTAAACCCCATATAGAACTGGTGATATAAACATAAACATAAATTCTATAGGTTCTGTAACACCTGTTAAAAATACCGCTAATGCTGATGATAAAAAAACAGTTTTATATTTAGCTCTCTTATCTGCATCTACATTTTTATACATTGCAAAAGCTACTCCTAATAATGAACCAAAGGATGTTATTACTTGTCCTACTTTAAAACGTGCAGGTACAATACTTGCCAACACATTGTTATACTGTGTCATATCTCCAGCTGCTCTTAAATTCATTAAATCATTTACCCATGCAAGCCATAATGGATCTTGTCCTGAAACTATAGTTCCCGCAGTTGGCCCTGTTAAAATCTCATAGGTTCCTCCAAGAGGGGTATAGTTTAATGGTACTGTTAACATATGATGAAGTCCAAATGGTAATAATATACGTTCCAATGCTCCAAAAACAAATGGTGCTACTATTGGTGCGCTATCCTTTGATGTGGCTATCCATTTTCCAAAAGCATTTAATCCTCCTTGAATTGGTGGCCAAACAATAGATAAGATTATTGCTGTTATTACAGAGCCAAGTATAACTACAAAAGGTACAAATCGTTTTCCATTAAAAAAAGCTAAAGATTTTGGTAATTTGTTAAAATTATAATATTTATTATATAAGTAAGCACCTAAAAATCCTGAAATTATGCCTATAAATACACCCATATTTAATGCTGGTGCTCCAAGTATACTAGTAAAATAGTCTTTAACCACTAAGCTTCTTCCAAACATTGAGGTTACTTTTGCTGCTTCCTGTGAAAACATTTCAGGTTTAACCCCAAAAATAGCTCCTGTTATTCTATTAGTAAGAATAAAAGTAAGTAATCCTGCAAAGCCTCCTCCAGCACGTTCTTTTGCCCAAGATCCACCAATTGCTACTGCAAATAAAATATGCAAATTCCCTATTATTGCCCATCCTATATCTTCAGTTACTCTTGCTACTGATTGAAATAGTGCTGAGGAAAATTGCATTCCTATAAGTTTACCAATACAAATCATAATTCCTGCTGCTGGCATAACTGCCACAACAACTAACAAGGTTTTACCAAACTTTTGCCAGAAATCAAAAGATATAAATTTATTCTTTCTCATTTTTATCCCCCCAATGTTTATAGTGGCATATTAACTAACACTTTGAAACTATTTTGTAGAGTCTAGCTTCAAAAGGCTTTAATAATATCTCCATTATATCTTCATGTTTTTCTACTGGATAATTTGAAAGCATTAGTCCTTTGTAATTCAGTTTCTCTTTTTTATAACTATATCTAGCTTCTTTATCTGTTAAATTCACAATTACTATAAACTTTTCATCTGCTAAAGCTCTTGTGTAAGCATATATTTGCTCATGCTCTTCTAAAATTAAATCATACTTTCCATATATAAGTGTTTCATTTTCTTTTTTTGTTTTTATAATTTTTTTATAAAAGTTTAAAATAGAATTGGTATTATTCTCTTGTTCTTTAACATTTATATTTATATAATTGGGATTAAGTTTTATCCAAGGTTCTCCCTCTGAAAATCCACTATTTCTTGATGCATCCCACTGCATTGGTGTTCTTGAGTTATCTCTTGAAGTTTTCCATATATAATTAAGAACTTGCTGCTTTGAAATACCCTTTTCTATGCTTTCTTTATAAATATTTATAGTTTTTACATCATTATAATTTTCAATATCTTTAAATTTAACATTAGTCATTCCTATTTCTTGCCCTTGATATATAAAAGCAGTACCTTTTTGCATAAAATACATAAGGGCTAATGCTTTTGAACTTTCCTGCCAAAAGTTTTTATCCTCTCCCCAAGTTGAAACAACTCTTGGAATATCGTGATTTTCTATAAATAAAGCATTCCATCCAATTCCCTCTAATCCATATTGCCATCTACTTAATATTTCTTTTAAGTTTTTTATTGTACAGTGCTGTTTATTACTAGCATCCCAAAGATCTAGGTGCTCAAATTGAAATATCATATTAAAGGTTCCATTCTTTTCTCCAACCCACTGTTCAGCTTGTTCAACCTTTACTCCATTAGCTTCTCCCACAGTGATTATTTCATATTTATCAAAGGTATTTTCCTTTAACTCTTTAAGATATTTTTCAATTCCTTTTACATTCATATGTTTTTTAAAACAAGGCACATAATCTAAATTCTTAGGATTATCCATATCCTTTAATCCATGTTCTTTTTTTATATGACTTATAGCATCCAACCTAAACCCATCAATTCCTTTATCTAGCCACCAGTTAATCATTTTATACAATTCTTTTCTCATATCCTCATTTTCCCAATTCAAATCTGGTTGTTTTTTGCTAAATAAATGAAGAAAATATTGGTCTGTATTTTGGTCATATTCCCAAGCAGAACCTTTAAATATGCTTTCCCAATTGTTAGGCTCCTTTCCATCTTTACCATCACGCCATATATAAAAATCTCGCTTTGGATTGTTTTTAGAAGACCTTGATTCAACAAACCACTTATGCTCATCACTGGTATGATTTATAACTAAATCTATTATAAGCTTCATGCCCTTCTCGTGAACTTTCTTTAGCAACTTATGAAAATCTTCCATAGTTCCAAACTCATCCATTATCTCTGTATAATCACTAATATCGTAACCGTTGTCATCATTTGGAGACTTATACATAGGACAGATCCAAATTATATCTACACCTAAATCTTTTAAATAATCTAATTTTGAAATTATACCCTGTATATCTCCTATACCGTCATTGTTTGAATCCTTAAAACTTCGTGGATATATTTGATATGCCACAGCTTCTTTCCACCATACCTTATTCATTAATAACCCTCCATTCAAATATATTTTTATTTTCTAATCTTCCATTAGATAATTTTTAGGTTCAGTGGGATAAATTTAAACTTTATATGTTTACTTACTTCTAACACTACTTTATGCAATCGTTTGCGCAAAATGCTAAAAAATATTGCTTTAACCACACCTATATAATTTTATAAAATATAACACAGCTAAATAATATATCAAATTTAAAATATTAGCTCTTACTTTCAGTTATAGCTAAAGCTGCAGCTCCTAAAACTCCTGCCTTTCCTCCAAGCTTTGCTTTTTCTATTTTGCAATTGTCGCTAATAGCTTTCCAGCATCTATTTTCAACTTCTCTATTTATTGTATCAAAAACAACTTGTCCTCCATTTGCAACTCCTCCGCCTATAACAACCATTTCTGGATCAAAGGTATTTATTATATTGGCTACAGCTATGCCTAAATAAGATAAACAAAATTCTAATATTTCCTTTGATACCTTATCTCCTTTTTTAGCTTCTTCAAAAACTTCTTTAGCAGTTAAATTATCATACTTTTTTAAGGATGTTTCTATATTATTTTTACAAGCTTCTTTTGCTTTTTTCATTATGGCAGTACCAGACCCTAAACTTTCTGCACAGCCACTATTACCACAGCCACATTTTGGTCCATCTTTCATAACAGTTGTATGTCCTATCTCTAAAGCATTTCCTGTACTTCCTCTATATATTTTACCATTTATCATAGCTCCTGCTCCTATGCCTGTACTTGCAGTTATATATATCATGTTTTCAGTACCTTTTCCTGTACCAAACATGAATTCAGCTAAAGTAGCTACATTAGCATCATTATCCAAATATGTTGAAATATTATATTTATCCTCTATAGGTTTAACTAAACTAAAATTTCTAAAAGGTAGATTTGAAGCTGAAAGTATAATACCTTTTTTAACATCTAAAGGTCCTGGTGATCCTATTCCTATAGCTTTAACCTCTTTTAAATCTATGCCTTCTATAACATTGTCAATAGTTTCCATTATTTTATATAATACCTGAAGTTCTCCTTTATTTGCTTCTGTCTCAACATTTCTTTCTTTTACTATATTTCCTTCTAAATCCACAAGTGCTGTGTAAATCTTTGTTCCACCTAAATCAACACCTACTACATATTTTTTATTCATTTCATCACCTCAATAATTAATAATGTAGATTTTAAGCTTAGTAATATTATCAATATTGTTAATATTAAATCTATTTTTATTCTATCAATATAAGAAAAAGTTTACAACAAAAGAATTCTTCAAATTCATCAATTTTATTAGTTTATTATGATAATTTCCATAAAATAATCGCTATTTTTAACACATCCTTGTGCAAACGTTTGTGCAAGGATGTGTTAAATGCTTCACTTAATTTATCTAAAGGATTCTCTCTGCACAAATGTTGTTTCTATAATGTAATGTTCTCTACTATTCTCTACTGCTTCTATATTGTCTATTAATAGCTTCGTTGCATAATATCCAAGTTCTACTCCATTTATATCCACAGAAGCTAAAGCAGGTTTTTGAAATTCACATAAAGGTATATTATTAAATCCAACTATAGAAATATTATTCAAATTTTTTTCTTTTAATGCTTTCATAACACCTATAGCTAATAAATCATCCATTGCCACCACTGCTGTTGGCTCTATATTTTCTAATACTTTTTTTATTTGTACATATCCTTCTTTTTCTTTAAATTCCTCTCCATAACTAACTAACTTTTTATTAAAACTAATGCCATTCATCTCTAGTGCTACTTTATATCCTTTTTCTCTATCCTTACATACATTCAGTTCCCTATTAGCTCCTATTAAAGCTATCTTTGTATGTCCTTTATCTATTAATTTGTTAACTATATTATACATAGCTTTGAAGTTATCATTGTCAACCCATAGTACACCTTCTATATCCTTTAATCGTCCCATAATAACAAAAGGGAAATCTATATCTTTTAGATATTTTATATTTTCATCATTTTCTTTTGGTCTTAAAATAAGCATCCCTTCTATCAAGCCACTACTTGTTAAATCTCTTATATGCTTCCTTTCACTTTCTTTATTACTACTAAAAGCATAAGTTACATAATATTCTCTCTTCTCAGCAGAGGAACTTATCCCTTTCATGGCTTGTATAAAAAAAGGATTAGATAATAAATTTTCCGCTTCTTCTGGAAGAACAACTCCTAATATTCTGGTTTTGTTATTAACTAATCCCCTAGCTATTGCATTAGGTTTATATTTAAGTTTTTCTATGACTTTATATACTTTTTGTTTTGTTTCATCACTTATTCTAGGATTATTTGATAGTACTCTTGAAACGGTAGAAGGTGAAACCTTTGCTTCTCTAGCTACATCTTTTATAGTAACTTTCATTTTATACTAATCTCCTTTTAATATGATTTGATTATACATATTGTAATATCTCTTTTTAACTTTTACAAGAGTAAACAATAAATAAGGACAGTATCAATAATTATTTAGTATTTTTGCCTAAATAAAAAAATCCATTAGATTTATTACCGTTCATAGTTGTATATGTAACTTTCTCCAGCTTTATATTATCAAAGTCTGAGGTAATTGATTCAATCCAATTTAAATGGTGATGTCTAAGTACAGCTCCTTCTGGCAATTCAAAAACACCGTATTTGTTATATTTATCTTCATACATTTTATATCTCTTTATATTCCTTTCATCCGTATTTAACAAAAAATCATTTATATATAATATTCCATTTGGCTTTAATACTCTTTTTATCTCATTCATAATAGAAATTTGATCCTCATCATCAACTATGCAAGTTAATACTGCAAATAAAATTATTGAGTCAAAACTGTTATCCTCATATGGTATTTTTTTATCTTCTTTTACATTTAGATTTAACCATGGAAACTGTTCCTTACCTCTTTCAATCATCTTATCAGAAAAATCTATACCAAATAAGTTTTTAAATCCTTGAGAATACAACTCATTTAATGTCCTTCCATAACCACAACCCACATCTAAAATCCTGTCTTCTTTATGAACAAATTTAGAGAATAATTCAATTTGGAATGGTGTGGTAAACTGTTTGTCTGTAGCCACCTTGTTCCAATATTCTTTTTGATTTTCTTTTAAATTCATTTTAAATTCCCCCTAAAAATATATTAATAATATTTATTATATATACTAAATTTTTGTAAAACAATCAAATAAACAAAAATATATTCTATATCCATTATAAATAATAAATAAAGACAGTTATCAACAATTATCTCTTATTAAAAAGCTAAAAGTTGTTAACCGTCCCTAAGTTCCTAAGTTCTAAGTTCTAAATTTTATAATTTAAATTTATTAATTTGATCTTCTAATTTATCACATATATTCTTAAGATTAGAAGCTGAATTATTAAATTCATTCATAGTTGCAGTTACTTCTTCTGTAGTTGCGGATACTTCTTCTGTACTTGCTGAAGCTTCTTCGGATACCGCTGATATATTTTGCATTTTATTAACTATCTCATTTTTGTTTTTATTTGTTCCTATTATAGAATTTTGAACTAAGTTTATTTTGCCTAATGTGTCCTTAATAGAATCTAGTATTTTATTAAATATATCCTTAGTTTCATTTACCGCTTCATTTTGAATCTTAACAATATCTTTAGTATCTTCAATGGACTTAACTGCTAAATTTGATTTTTCTTTTATATTATTGATTAAGCTTTGTATTTTTTTAGTAGCATCTGTAGACTGTTCTGCAAGCTTTCTAATTTCCTCTGCTACTACAGAAAATCCTTTTCCTGCTTCCCCTGCTCTTGCTGCCTCTATAGCTGCATTTAATGCAAGTAAATTAGTTTGTTCTGCTATTTGATTTATTGCATCTGTTATTAATCCTATTTGTCCTGTGGCTTCATTCATATTATCCACTACTTCTGCAACTTGTGATACTGCTTCATTATTTTTATGTGTCCTTTGTGTAAGCTCACTAACAATTTTCAATCCTTCATTGCCTAGGTCATTAGAATGATTAGATTTTTCTATCATATCAACTGTTAATTGTTGAATATTATCAATTTCATTAGCTAATTCATTAACTAAACTAGCACTACTTGAAATATCCTGTGCTTGTGATGATGAGCCTTGAGCAACTTGATCAATAGTAAGTGCAACTTCATTTATTGCTACATTGGTTTCTCCTGCCATTTTGCTTATAGATTCTGAACTACTAACTATTGTGTCAGATGAATCTTTAACATTCTTTATAAGCCCACTGATATTTTCCATCATAGTATTAAAATGATTACCTAATGTTTCAAATTCATCCTTAGTATTGAAGTTAACTCTAGCTTGTAAATTTCCATTAGCGGCTTTACCAAATTCATCTTCTAATTTTCTTACCAATTTAGCTATAAAGTTACTTATAACTAAAGAAATAACTATAACTATTGTTCCTATTATTAAACTCATGATAAATGCAGCACGTTTAATAACACTTGTATCTTTTAATAGCTCTGACTCTTCAAGTGATGCAATAAGCTTCCAGTTATTTTTTTCATTTGTTGTATAACTTGCATATTTTACTTCATTATTATATTTATATTTTTCAAAACCTTCCTTACCTGAATTTATTTTTGACCAACACTCTAATTTAGTTGCTTCATCTCCTCCAAGCAAAGCTTTATCTTCATGTGCAATCATTGTACCTTTACTATCTGTTATATATATGTATCCACTTTTACCTATTTTTATATTAGAAAGTGTATCAACTAAATTTTCTAAATCAACATCTATAGAAATAACCCCTAATATTTTGCCATTTTTTTCTACAGTTCTTGATAAAGATATAACTAACTTTCCATTACTAGCATCTTTATAAGGATTTGTATAAACTACTTTTCCCTTATTTTCCATACTATTTTTATACCAATCTCTTGTAGTTGGATCATAGTTACTTGCAAATGTACGTGATGGATACCTGGTTGCTTTTTTATTAGTTTGTACAAAACACATTGCCATTATATCTTTATTACTATTTTTGAAATTCTTAAGGGCTTCTACTGCAAAAGGCTCATACTCTGGATGTTCATTAAGCTCTTTGAAATCTGTCTGCTCTGATAATATATTCAAATAACTCTCCATAGTGTTAAAATAACTACTTATTCCCCTATTTATTTCTTGTAAATTTTGCTCTGTACTGGTTATTAAATTATTTGATAATACTTTGTTAGCTTGATTATAAGATATTACAGACATTGTAATTATGGAAACCAAACATAAACTGACTAACACCACAGCTAACTTAAATTTAATACTATAAAAATTAAATTTTCTTTTGTTGTTTTTCAATTTTACCATCCTTTCCTTAAGCTTTTAGTTTTCTGCACTATAAATATCGTTTATTATAGTGAAATCATTACAATTTTTTATAGAAAAATTTAATCTTTTACATTTAATCCAAACTAATATTAAATTAATAAATATTTCATTAATATCATTATAATTGGAAAATTTATTTAAGATTTTCTATTTTTATATCGATAATTGTGTGGAAAACTACTGATACCCAATACAGAAATTCCTTAGGAGGATAATATGGAACAAAATTATAATTTTCAAGTAAATTTAGATGGCATAATTTCTTTGCTTTCAGAAAACTTATATAGTAATCCAGGGGTTTACATAAGAGAAGTATTGCAAAATGCAATTGATGCTATTACAGCATATAAAAAGATAAACCAGGATTTTGAAGGAATTATTAATTTTGAATTATTGGAAGACACACTTATTATTGAAGACAACGGTATAGGTTTAACTTTAGAGGATATTCATAGCTTTTTATCTGTTATTGGACAATCATCAAAGCGTGAAAACTTAAGAGCAGACCTTAACGATTTTATAGGAAGATTTGGTATAGGATTGTTGTCCTGTTTTATTGTTTGTGATGAAATAACCCTAATTACCACTTCTATTCATAGTGATTCTACTTATGAATGGAAAGGTAAAAATGATGGTACATATACTATAAAGAAAATGGACATAACTTTAGAGCCTGGAACTAGAGTGTATCTAAAAGCAAAAAAAGGCTCTGAGGAATTCTTTGACTATCACTATGTATACACTACTTTAAAATATTATGGTAAGTTTTTACCTTATGAAATTACATTAAGTAATAAAAATACCAGCAAAAAAGTTAATAAATATTTGGCTCCTTGGAAAAAAGGTATTACAAACAAGGAATATTGGCTTTTAGTAGGAAAAGAAGAATTTAAAGAAGACTTCATAGATTGTATTCCTATAAAATCTTCTAATGGTAATTTAAATGGAGTAGCCTATATTTTATCTAGAAGCGTTAGTATTTCATCAAAAATTAAAGGAAAAATTTATGTTAAAGATATGTTTGTATCAGAAGCCTTAGAAAAACTTATGCCATGTTGGGCATTTTTCACTAAACCACTTATAAATGTTGAAAACATCAGGCTTACTGCCTCAAGAGAAGACTTTTTTGAGGATAAAGCCTTAGAAAAAATGAGAGAAGAAATCTCAGATTGTATTAAAGACTATTTTTATAAATTAGCAAAAGAAGATCAAAGAAAGCTAGTAAATATCATAAATATACATTATGATTCTTTAAAATTAATGGCAGTTGAAGATGAGGAACTTTACGCTGTATTAATTAACTATCTTCCTTTCCAAACTTCTTTAGGCAAAAAGACTCTTTGGAACATTTATGAAGAGTATAAGTATATAAAATATACATTAACTGTGGATGAATTTAGACAAATAGAAAATACAGCAAAAGCTCAAGATATTTGCATTATAAATGGCGGATATGTAAATGATGCAGATTTAATAGAAAAATTCAATGAATATATGCCACAAGGTTTTGTTGAAAGAATAAAACCAGAACATATTACAGAGGAATTTGAAGAATTAAACTTTTATGAATCAGATAAAGTTTTTGACTTTATTAATTTTACAGATAATGTTTTAAGAAAAGAACAATGTATTTGCAACATTAAAAAATTTGAGCCTTCAGAACTTCCTGCCATATATAACATTAGTGAGGAAGCAAAATTTTTAAAAGAAATTTCAGAAACTAAATCCCAAGCCTTTAGCAGTAATAATGACTTATTTGGAGATTTAGCAAGTATATTTGAAAATGAATTTGAAGAAAGTTTTGTAACCTTATGTTTTAACTACAATAATTTTTTAGTAAAAAAACTAATAAACTGCAAAGATGATTATATAAAAAAATCTGTTATAGAAATACTTTATGTACAAAGTTTGATGCTTGGAAACCACCCAATAAAAAAAGAGGATAATGAACTTTTTGCAATGGGAATTAATAATTTAATAAATTTAGTATTAGAGGGAAAGTAAAGATATGAATTATGAAGATAAAATTAAAGAATTAGTTTTTAAAGCCTATGATTATATGGATGTACACAAATACTCTTTATGTGTACCCCTACTAGAAAAGGCAGTAAGTATAGCAAGAGAGAATAATGATATATTAAATGAAATGTATTGTAAATTTGATTTAATAACAGCTTATGTATTTTCTAACCAAGCCAAAAAAGCAATGATTACTTTTTTTTGGTGCGTATCTCAAATGGAAAAAGGATATACAAATGATGAAGTAGTATATCAAGTTATTTGGGAGTATAAATATATATTGAGTAATATGTGTGACTACCTAGTTATTCCTAATGAAAAAATAAATGAAACTTTTGAAAAGATGAAGAATTTTTATTTAGAAAATAACATAAGTCTTAGTCCATACTATTCATTGAAAGTAGAAGCTTGCCAATCAGGCATTGAGGATGGCACTAGTATAGAAGAGTACTACCAAAAATGGCTCACAACACCTGTAGACCATAAATATGAAGATTGTACAGCCTGCACTATAAATAAAAAAGTGGATTATTATATTTTTATAGGAGATTATGAGAAAGCTTTGCGTCAAGCAAAAGATATTTTAAATGGCAAATTTAAGTGTGGAGAAGTTCCTAGTACTACCTTTGCTAATTTATTGATTCCAGTTTATTCCTTAGGCAAATATGAATTAGCAGAAGAATTTCATAAAAAAGGTCTTAGAGCAATTAATGAAAATAAAGGACTAATTACTTGCACACCAAATCATATAATGTACCTATCCATTACTAATATTGAAAAGGGAATTGAAGTTTTTCAAAAAAATTATGCCACTTTATTTAAAAATGAAGATGATACAACTACTATGTGGTTTAATGCTGCTTGCTATGCTTTATTTTATAATATTTACAAAAAAGGCATAGAAAATATTAAGCTAAAACTTCCTAAAGATTCCCCTATATATTGTAATGATGACTATGATATTAAAACTTTAAAAGAATATTTTTTCAATGAAACTGAAAAATTTATGAATGCCTTTAACAAAAAGAATGGAAATCACATTATATCAGAGTTCTTAAAAACACATTTAAAAGTCTGTGGGTGCTAGAAAGTCTCTTATTAGTTATATATTTGTTATTTGTCAATTAATCCATATGTAACCTCATAAAATTGAAAATTTAAAAAGGAAGGTCCCTATCATGAGTAAGATAAGTGAATCAATAAAAGAAGAGTTTTTAACAGATCAGTTGGCTTATGATATAGTAAATAAAATGATGGATGTAATACCATACAACGTTAATATAATGAATTCAAAAGGTGTTATTATTGGAAGTGGAGATAGTTCAAGAATAGGAAAAACTCATGAAGGAGCAGTCAAGGCTATTTCTCTTAAAAAACTTATAGAAATTCATAAAGATAAAGGAGATGCTAGGCGAGGAGTAAATATGCCTATTTATTTTAAGGATAAAGTAGTAGGAGTAATAGGTATCAGTGGAGATCCTAATATAGTAAAACAATTTGCCTCTATAGTAAATGTCACTGCTACATTACTTATAAATCAAGAATATATGTTTTCTAAGCAAAGATCCAGGGAACATGTTAAAAATGAGTTCCTATATCAATGGGCATTTTCAAAAGATACTTATGATGAAGATTTTATAAAAAGAGCCTCAGATTTAAATATTGATTTATCACTTCCTAGAAGAGCCGTGGTAATAAGCTCTAAAAATTTAAAAAATGTTAGCATAGATAGTCTTAGAATTTACATAAATCAAGAGGAATATATTTTAAAAATCAATACTGAAGATGTAGTTTTATTATTAAAAGATGATAAAACCTTAAATTATAGAATAAAAGAAATCCATAAAGAAAAATTTCTTGAAAACAGTACTATAGGTGTAGGCACTGAAAATAAAATAATATCAAAATCCATAGAAGAAGCTTTAAAATGTGTAGAGATTAATAAAAAGTTGGATTTTTCAATGGATTTAAGCGAATACAGTCAAATAATTCCTATAGATGCACTTAGCAATGTATCTTATAAAGAAAAGTACTTAGAAATCATCAAGACCTTACAACAAAAAGGTAAGGATTCAGGCCTTATAGAAACCTTGATGTATTTTATAAAAAATAATGGAGAGATTAACTTAATTGCTAAAGATCTTCATATACATAGAAATTCTCTTAACTATAGAATAAAAAAAATTGAAGCCCTTACAGGTAAAAATCTCAGAAAATATACAGATCTACTGGAACTTTTTACAGCCTTAGTGGTATTTAAATTAAACAAATCAAATGATTAGTATTAGGTCAGGTAGACATGAATAAAAATCAATGGAATGCTTATTTCATTGATTTTTTGTTCTTTTAAAAGCTCTATCAATTTGTATTTTGTGCAAACGCACAAAAATTTAATGTAAATAATTTATCAACTACACAATGATTATTAAAATCCAATGATATAAGATTAATATGAAAACGAAATCATATTATAAAATTTAGGAGGAATTTAAAATGCATGTTACAGCTTTCGGTGCTCTAATTGGATTAATTTTAGCTATAGTACTTATTATTAAAAAAGTACATCCTGCCTATGGATTGATTATAGGAGCCGTAGTGGGAGGATTAGTAGGCGGTGCAGGAGTAGCAACTACTGTTACCTTAATGATTAATGGCGCAAAGGGTATAATCCCAGCAGTACTTAGAATATTAACCGCTGGTGTATTAGCAGGTGTTCTTATAGAATCTGGTGCAGCAGCAAAAATTGCAGAAACTATAGTGGACAAGCTTGGAGAATCTAATTCTCTTATAGCCCTTTCTATGGCAACATTAGTTTTAACTTCGGTAGGAGTATTTGTAGATGTAGCAGTTATAACTGTTGCTCCTATAGCATTAGCTATTGGTAAAAGAGCAAATATTACTAAAACAGGAATACTGATTGCTATGATAGGTGGAGGTAAGGCAGGAAATATTATGTCTCCAAATCCTAATGCCATAGCAGCTTCAGATAGTTTTAAAACTCCATTAACTTCAGTAATGGCAGCAGGTATAATTCCAGCCATAGCAGGACTTATAGTTACTTGCATTATATCAAAAAAACTTGCTCATAAAGGATCTAATATTACACAGGATGAAATACAGGCTACCTCAGAAGAAAAGCCAAACTTTCTTCCGGCTATAGCAGGACCATTAGCCGCAATTATAATGCTATCCTTAAGACCTTTATTTAATATTAGCATTGATCCCCTTGTAGCTTTACCTGTTGGGGGTATAATTGGAACTTTATGCATGGGTAAAATAAAAAATATTAACAAATATGCTACTGCAGGATTGGGAAAAATGAGTGGGGTTGCAATACTTCTTTTAGGAACTGGTACATTAGCAGGCATTATTTCTAATTCAGGACTTAAAGATGTTATAATAAATGGATTAAATACATTAGGCCTTCCAGCTTTTGCATTGGCACCAGTAGCAGGTATACTTATGTCCGGTGCTACAGCATCCACAACTTCAGGTACAGCTGTGGCAAGTCAGGTATTTGGCCCTACTATACTTCAACTTGGAGTTAAACCTTTAGCCGGTGCAGCTATGATTCACTCAGGAGCTACAGTTCTTGACCATCTACCACATGGAAGTTTCTTTCATGCCACAGGTGGAAGTGTATTTATGAATATGAAAGAAAGACTTAAACTTATATCCTATGAATCCTTAGTAGGTTTATCAATGACTATAGTATCCACAATTATTTTTGGTTTTATTTTTAAATAGACAGTATTCTACTAAAATACTGAAAGGAGGTGGATTTTAGCAAAGACATAACCTAGATTATGTACTTTGCTAAAGATTCATTATGAAATTTGTATTAGCTCCAGATTCTTTTAAAGAAAGTATGACAGCAAAAGAAGCAGCAGATGCTATGGAAAGAGGAATAAAAAAAGTATTACCTAATGCACAGTGTATTAAAGTTCCCATGGCAGATGGTGGAGAAGGAACAGTTCAATCCCTTATAGATGCCACCTGTGGAGAACTTGTAACTGTAAAGACTATAGCTCCTTTAGGTAATGAAATAGAATCCTCCTTTGGAATTTTAGGAGATGGAAAAACTGCGGTAATAGAAATGGCTAGTGCAAGTGGACTCCATCTTGTAAAAAAAGAAGATAGAAATCCCCTTTTAACTACTACCTATGGTACAGGTATGCTTATAAAGGCGGCTCTAGATAGAGGAGTAGATAACATACTTATAGGTATAGGTGGAAGTGCTACTAATGATGGTGGTGCAGGAATGATACAAGCTTTAGGAGCAAAACTTCTAGATAATCATGGAAATGAAATTCCTTTTGGTGGAGGAGCTCTCAATAAATTATGTAAAATAAATTTGTCTAATCTTCATCCAGCACTACACCATGTAAAAATAGAAGTAGCTTGTGATGTAACTAATCCTTTAATAGGAAAAAATGGAGCATCCCATATATTTGGTCCTCAAAAAGGTGCAACTTACGAAATGGTAGAAACTCTTGATAGAAATCTTGCTCACTATGCAAATATAATAAAAGAAAGCTTAAAAAAAGATATCGCAAATGTTCCTGGAGCAGGAGCTGCGGGAGGACTTGGCGCAGGACTGATGGCTTTTTTAAACGCTAATCTTAAAAGTGGAGTAGAATTGGTTATAAAATTTACAGGCTTAGAAGAAAAAATCATGGTGGCAGATTATGTATTTACTGGTGAAGGAAGCATAGATTCTCAAACTATTTCAGGAAAGACTCCTTATGGGGTATCCATGGTGGCTAAAAAATTTAATATACCAGTAATTGCCTTTGCCGGAAGAATAGGTTCTGGAATTGAGCCTCTTTATGATTGCGGTATAAATTCAATAGTAGGAATTCTACCTGGAGCAATGGATTTAGAAACAGCTCTTAAAGAAGGAATGAAAAATATGGAAATATCAGCGGAAAATGTAACTAGAATCCTTAAAATAGTTAGTAATAAAAAATAAATTTAAACAGTGTAATATTATTGAAAAATGTACCCTTTGTCAAGTACACAATAAAACAGACTGTCCACCTAGAATTTAAATTCTAGGTGGATTTTTTAGTACTGAATATTCATATGTAATTTACTTTGAAGATACCTTTTTCACATTGTTATTTTCGGATAAGATGTCTATTTCAGCTTCAGCGAAATTACAATTTCTAGTTTACCACTTTTATTCTTTTTTAGGTTTTAAATAATTAGCTATGTTTTACTAACTAAAAATATTAGTAGTAATACTTAAAAATTTCCTAAGTTTGCGATGCTGAATTAAGCTAGTCAATCATTACATCTATAAAATGTATACTTTATTAAAAAATGCAAATGATAAATTGATAAATATATTATATTAATTATAAATATTAATCCTTTATTTAATGGAGGTTTTTGAGAAATGAGTGCTACTAAACTTTTATCTGAAGATATAAGTGTAAATATAGATGAATTAACTGCAAAATTCGAAGACTGTCCTGATATAGCTAATAAAAAGTTAATACTTAAGGATGGAAGACAAGGATGTTTATTTTTTATAAAAGGTTTTATAAATATTGATTTAATCCAAAGGGACTTTATAAAATCTATAATGTCAATAGATATTGCCAGTGTATCTGGTAAAGAAATTTTAGAGTATCTACCTTTACTCAATACTTCCACATGTTATGATATTGATACTGTTATTTCATCAGTGTTTAATGGGAAAACAGTTCTTTTAATAGATAAATCAAATTATGCTATTATATGTGAGTTAAAGGATTTTGAAAAAAGAAGTATCAGCGAACCGGAAAATGAAAAAAATGTTAGAGGTCCACATGAGGGATTTATAGAAAATATTGATACAAACCTTAGCATAATAAGAAAAAGGATTAAAAGTGAAAATTTAAAATTTAAAAATATAATATTAGGGAATGAAACAAAACAAAAAATTGTCATTGCATATATTAATGGAATTGCAAACCCTGAGCTATTAAATATATTAATTGATAAAGTTAGTAAAATTAATACAGATGGAGTGCTTGACATTGGTTATATAGAACAATATATTACAGATTCACCTAATTCCCCATTTCCCCAATATTTACCAACAGAAAGACCTGATAAAGTAGTTTCAGCTTTACTAGAAGGAAGGCTGGTAATATTAATGGATGGAACTCCTTTTACATTAATTGTTCCAGTTTCCTTTTGGTCTTTTATTCAAACCCCTGATGACTATAGTACTAGGTGGATGTTGGGATCATTTATAAGATGTATAAGAACAATTTCAATAATTACTTCACTTATTTTACCATCATTGTATATATCTGCAACCGCTTTCCAATATTATTTAGTTCCTCTTAACTTACTTATACCATTAGCAATATCTAGAACCCGTGTGGCCTTTCCACCAGTTGTTGAAGCTTTAGTAATGGAATTTACAATTGAAATTATTAGAGAAGCATCAATTAGATTACCCACATATATTTCAGCTACTATTGGTGTAGTAGGAGGAATTATAATTGGGCAGGCAGCAGTTAATGCAGGAATCGTAAGCAGTTTATTTATTATTGTAGTTGCAGTTACAGCTATGTCCTCCTATGTAGTTCCTATTTATGATTTTGGATTGACATTAAGATTTACTAGATTTTTATTTTTAATATTAGCATCTTTTTTTGGAATTATTGGAGTGATTGTAGGAGTAGTTTTTGTTATTTCACATCTGTTATCTTTGGAATCATTAGGTCAACCTTATTTTATGCCAATAATACCTTTTAAAAAAGATAGTATTAAAGACACAATAATTAGAGCACCATTAAATTTCATGAAAATAAGGCCCCATATTTCTCTACCATTAAAAAAGAAAAGAGGGGATAAATAATTGGATAATAAAGAAAATATTATTACATTAAAGCAATTAACAATCTTTAGTATATCCGCTCAAATTGGATTAGGTGTTCTTACATTACCCTCTACCCTTGCAAAGAAAATAGGACATGATGGATGGATTGCTGTAGCTTTATCTGGATGCATGATAATAATTCTTGTTACTTTTATAATATTACTTATGAACAGATATCAAAATAGATCAATTTTAGATATTAATGTTTTATTATATGGCAAATATTGGGGAATGTTTTTTAATTTTATATTTATATGCTATCTGCTTTTTATTACAGGCTTAGGAAATAGATTTTTTGCTGAAGTAATTAGAATTATAGTATTAAATCAAACGCCTGTAATTATTATAGGAGCTTTAGTTTCTATACCTACTATTTATCAAACAGCAAAAGGATTAAAAGTTATATGTAGATTTGCTACCTTACTATTATTAACACATATTTTATTAATTTCAACTTTTCTATTAGTTATGAAAAATGCAAGATTTACTTATTTATTACCAATAGGTGAATCAGGTTTTCTTGCAATAGCTAAAGATATTACTTATGCCTTTTATTCATTTTTAGGTGTTGAATTAATAACAATTTTTTATCCAAATGTTACAGATAAAAAAAGTACATTAAAACACATAATTACAGGAATTACATATGTATCTGTAATTTATATTATTATTGTTATCTTTAGTACAGCATTATTTGGAGAAAATAAATTAAAAATGCTTGTATTCCCAATGTACAATATTGAGCAATCAATAAAAGTTCCAATACTAGAGAGATTGGATATATTTTTTATTGTATTTTGGTTTCCTATTATGGCAGGCTCCGTAAGAAGCTATTTTTTTTCATCCTATTACTGTTTATCTAAAATATTTAAAACACGCAGAAAAAAACTATTGATTGCCATAGTTTTTATTATTGCACTATCAATTGGTAGAATACCAAAGAACATTGAAGAAATCTCCATATATATGAATTATTTAGGATTATTGGGTACAGCTAATATATTACTTATGGTATTTTCATTTTTCATTTCTTTGGTAAAAAGGAGGTAATACTTACTAATAATGAAAAGATTAATCGTTGTAATTATTATACTATCTGTATTTTTACAAGGCTGCTGGGACCAAAAAATTTATGAAAGAACAGGATTTATATTACAAATTGGATTAGAACCTTCAAATAATCACCAGGATAATGTTTTTATGACTTATTCAAGTCCTGTTGTAGAACCAAATACAAAAGAGCAAATTGAAGTTATATATGATAACAATGAAAACCTATTAAGAGAATTTAGAGAAGATGCTAGAAAAATATCCCCTAAACTTTTAGAGGGTGGAAAAATTCAACAAATCTTAATATCAGAATCTCTGGCAGCAAAAGGCGGAATAAGTAATTTATTAGAAGCTTTTGAGCGTGAACCATCTAACCCTTCAATAGCCTATGTAGCAATTGTAGATGGTAGCCCTAACAATTTAATAAAAACAGCTCAAACTTTTGGTGATAAACCAAGGCCAGCATTTTATATAAGTCAACTTATTGAGCATAATATAAAACTATCATATGCACCAGATACTCAAGTACATATTTTTACTACAAATTTTTTTTCACCAGGAATAGACCCAATAGCACCTATATTAAAATTGCAACTTAGCAAAGGGAAAGGTATTGAAATAACTGGAACAGCTCTGTTTTCAGGTGATAAATTTGTTGGTAAAATAGATACAAAACATACTTTGCTTTTGTTATCAATGATGGGTAAGGCAAAAAAATCAACATACATAAATAGTTCACTTGAAAGTTTAGATTATAACAATATTAAAAAAGGTTGTGCTTTTAATATTAGTAAAGTTAAAAGAAAGATTAGTACATATGTAGTAGAAAATACACCATCAGTAGATATCACTCTAGATTTTAAGGGATCTCTAAGTGAATTTCATTGGGATGCAATTTCAAATAAAGCTGCACAAGAGAATATTGAAAAAATGCTAGCAAATGAAATAAAAAAAAATTGTAGTCAAGTGTTAAAATACACTCAAGAGGTTGGTAGTGACCCCCTAGGTATAGGTGATATAATTCGTGCCAAGCATAATTCATATTGGAAAAGTGTTGATTGGAATGAAGTATACCCACTTGTTAATTTTAATATTAATGTAAATGTGCATATTTTACATCATGGTAATATAAGTTAGACTACTATTGAGAGTAAAAAACTTCTCTTTTAAAAAACGGAACATATATAGACTTGTGTAAATCAAATCTATATATGCTCCTAATTTATTTTCTTCTAGAGCGTCAAATACTAGTATATCAAATCCCCATTTTGCCAACTTTTCTATAGCTTAAATTTATTAATTTCAGCTTCTAATTTGCTACATATATTTTTAAGATTTAATGCTGAATTATTAAATTCATGCATAGTTGCTGTTACTTCTTCTGTACTGGCAGATACTTCCTCTGTACTTGCTGAAGCTTCTTCAGATACTGCTGATATGTTTTGTATTTTATTAACTATGTGGTTTTTGTTTTCATTAGTCTGCATTATGGAATTTTGAACTAAATTTATTTTACTTAATGTGTCCTTAATGGAATCTAATATCTTATTAAATATATCCTTAGTTTCAGTTACTGCTTCATTTTGAAGTTTTACAATATGTTTAGTATCATCAATGGATTTAACTGCTAACTCTGACTTATGTTTTATATTATTAATTAAATTTTGTATTCTCTTAGTAGCATCTGTGGATTGCTCTGCAAGCTTTCTAATTTCATCTGCTACTACAGAAAATCCTTTTCCCGCTTCTCCTGCTCTTGCTGCTTCTATTGCTGCATTTAATGCAAGTAAATTAGTTTGTTCTGCTATTTCATTTATTGTGTCTGTTATTAATCCTATTTCTCCAGTAGCTTCATTCATATTATCTACTACTTCTGCAACTTGTGATACTGCTTCATTATTTTTATTTGTCCTTTCAGTAAGTTCATCCACAATTTTTAACCCTTCATTTCCAAATTCATTAGAATCATTAGACTTTTCTATCATATCAATTGTTAATTTTTCAATATTATCAATTTCACTGGCTAATTCATTAACTATGGTAGCACTGCTAGAAATATCCTGTGCCTGAGCTGATGCACCTTGAGCCACTTGATCAATAGTAAGTGCAATCTCATTTATAGCTGTGCTAGTTTCTTGTGTCATTTTACTTATAGAATCTGAGCTATTAACAATTTCATCAGATGAATTTTTAACATTGCTTATTAAAGCTGCCATATTTTTCATCATTATGTTAAAACTATTTCCCAAATTCTCAAATTCATCCTTAGTATTAAAATTAACTTTAGCCCGTAAATCTCCCTTAGCAGCTTTGCCAAATTCATCTTCTAATTTTCCTACTAATTTACCTATTTTATTACTTATAATTAAAGAAATAATTGTAACTATTAATCCTAATATTACAACCATAATAAATGCAGCTTTTTTTATAACACTTGTATCTTTCAGTAACTCTGACTCCTCAAGTTCAGCAATAATCTTCCAATTACTTAAGGAATTTGTTATATAGCTTGCATATTTTACTTCATTATTATGTTTATAGTTTTCAAAACCTTCCTGCTCTGATTTTATTTTTGACCAAATACTTAATTTAGTAACTGTGTCCCCTCCAAGCAAAGTTTTATCTGGGTGTGCAATCATTGTACCTTTACTATCTGTTATAAATATATACCCACTTTTACCTACTTTTATGTTAGAAAGTGTATTAACTAAATCCTCTAAATTAATATCTAGAGAAACAACACCTACTACTTGTCCGTTTTTCTCTACAGTTTTTGATAAAGACACAACTAACTTTCCACTACTAGCATCTTTATATGGATCTGTATAAACTACTTTTCCTTTTTCTTTCACACTATTTTTATACCAATCTCTTGCAGTAGGATCATAGTCACTTTGAAACGTAGTTAAAGGATAAATAATCATTTTTTTATTAAATTGTGCAAAATACATTGCCATTATATCCTTATTACTATTTTTAAATTTTTTCAATTCTTCTATTGCAGAAGACTGGTATTCAGGACGTTTATTGAGATCTTTAAAATCTGTATTCTCAGACAATATATTCAAATAACTTTCCATGCCCTGAAAATAGTTGCTTATTCCCCTATTTATCTCTTTTAGATTTTGTTCAGTACTCATTTTTAAATTACTTGCTAATATATTATTAGCTTGAATATATGATATTACAGCCATTACAATTATAGAACTTAAACATAAACTAACTAATACCAAAGCTAATTTAAATTTAATACTATGAAATTTATTTTTCTTTTCTGTTTTACTCGACAATTTTATCATCCTTTCTTTGTATTTCTACTTTTATTACTATAAATATCGTTTATTATAATAAACTTATTAACATTTTTATAAATTTTTTTTAAATAATAGTACGATTTTTCGGCATTATACTTTCTCATAAATTTTAATAAACAAAATAGGATTTTAAAATTGATGGAATAAAAAAGCTTAGGATGAAGAAATATTCCATCCTAAGCTTTTTCTTTATTTATCACTTAAATATTTTTTCTCTATTTTTTTCAATTCATTTATTATATGAGTAAATTCCTCTCTTTCTCTAATTAAATTAAATTCAGGTGCTTCAAAAATCTTAAATATGTTTTCATATAAATTCATAGTTATAGTACGTTTTCCCTCTGGTATTTTATTAAAACACCAAATAGATCTAAAACCTCCAGGCTTATTTATATCATATTTTCTCATATCTTCTATCATTTTGTTTAACATATCTATAGCTTTTTCAGCTTCATTGAATTTTAAATAAGTATGTGCAAAATTTAAGTACTCAGCTGCTAATGTTAACACGGAATCTCCTGCAGGTGAAAAAACTTTTTTAACATTAATTGATAAATCATAATATTTCTCTACCATGCTTAAGTCTTTCTCATCCTTCATATATGAATTAGCTAATCCTAAGCATGCAAAACTTATGTCACTAATACTTTTATATAACTTACTTTGAAGTATTTCTCTTGCCTTTTTTGATTCATTTTTTTCTATATATATTCCTGCAAGCAAAACATTTGGATCAAGTTCACTTTTGTGAATCTTATTTAAAGCCTCTATTGCCTTATCTTCTTCCCCTATTGTTGGATATAAGGCTCCAAGTTGAAATAATGCTTGTTCAATTAATTCTGGTCTACTAGAATTTTTAGATACTTCCTCAAATAATTGAATAGAATATCCCATCATTCTCTTAGCCATTTCCTCATCTGAACCTTTCCATGAATACATAGTAAATAAAAATCCTATTCTAAGCTTTAAATAATAACTTGATGGATATTTTTCTATATAGCTCTTACTCTTATCTATTGCTTTATCCAAATCACCTCTGCTAAATAGCTTTTCACACTCACTAAATATATTCATAACTTCCTCATCTGAAAGCTCAATTTTAAAATTCAACAATTTATCTATAGTAACATTGAAAAATGTTGCAAGTATTGGAAGTAGGGTTATATCTGGATATGAAATTCCACTTTCCCATTTTGATACTGCAGCTGTTGATACTCCAATAAAATTTGCTAACTGATCTTGAGTAATTCCTCTTTCTTTTCTTAATTTATAAATAACTTCACCTACTAATAATTTCTCCATATTCTCATCACTCCATATAGTTATTATAGGATCCTATGCACTTAGTATACCGTAATTTATCATACATACCAATGGATTCATAGTTGAATATGCTATAGAAAACTTAACTGTAGGTTAAATTAAAATTTTTTAATATTAAAATTATTCTTTTTTTGACAAAAATTTTTCAAATAATAAAAGAATGAACACTAATTTTAGTGTTCATAAACTAAAATATAAATTATAAAAATTTTGTTCTAATAACCTAACAATAACCCTCTATTATTTTCTTTCTACTATCTCCTGTATCCATGTAGGATTCCTTTACTTCTCCTATTAAATTTGTGGATTTTCTAAAATCAAAAATTAACAGATACCTTTCATCTAAGTCATATTGATTTAAATATTCTCATCACTTTTGTTGTATTTGGAGCATTTCCTGTAAAAATCAAGCTTTTACTATATTATTATCTTCTATCAATGTATTTATCTCATTTTTTATATTATAGGCAAATATAAAGGTAAGTATTGTTGTAAGCAAATCTGCAATTGCTTGAGTGTAAATTACCCCATTTAAACCCATAATACTAGGTAAAGTTAATATAACTGGAATAAAAAATATGCCCTGTCTTCCCATGGTCAATATGCCACCCTTTTTTGCTTTGCCCAAAGATAAAAATAGTGTGGAATATACAAATTGAAATCCAAAAGAAATAAACATAATGCTGTATGCTCTCAAAGCTTTTTCAGCTATACTAATAACATTTGTATCACTACTAAATATTGATACAATTTGCTTGGAAAAAATAAATACTATTATTGTCCAAATAGCACAAAATGGTGTAGTCCATTTAAGAGAAACACTAATTGCCTCATTCAATCTTTTATAGCTTTTAGCTCCATAATTGTATCCTGCAATAGGTTGAAAGCCTTTTACATATCCAAATACAACATAGGTCCCTAGAGCAGTTACTCTAGTTACAATTCCCATAGCAGCTACCGCAGCATCTCCATAATTGCTAGCTATTTTATTAATTAATCCCATTGAGATACTTGTAAGCAATTGTAAAATTAGCATTGATATGCCTATCTTAAACACTTCAGCATATATATTCTTATCCAAAGTAAAGTAGCTAAAAGCTATTTTCACATAACTTTTTCCTCCTAAAATGTACCACACATAAATAAGAGTAGTAATACATTGGGATATAAGAGTAGCTATAGCCGCACCTTTTATGCCCATTGCCAATGTATATATAAATATTGGATCTAAAATCATGTTTAAAATTGCACCTGCAAGCATTGCATTTAAAGAAATATTTGAAGCACCCTGTGATACTGCTAAATTTCCCATAGCTACATTAAAAGTATTTATAATTGATGCCATAATAAATATAATAGCATAGGACTTTGCATAAGGTAGTATGGTTTCAGTTGCTCCCATAAAAATCAAAGTGCTATCTAAAAACCCCAATATAATTGCTGCTAAAATTATACCTATAAATACAGCGCTAATCAATGAAGTTGAGGCAACTCTACTGGCTCCTTCTCTATTCTCTGCCCCTAAAAGCCTTGAAATATAAGAACCGCCTCCACTTCCAAAAGTTAATCCCACTCCTGAAAAAACAATTGATATGGGAAATGCCACAGAAACTGCTGCTATAGCACTTGTGCCAAGTCCCCCTACAAAATATGCATCCACAACATTGTAAAGAGCAGTTACAAGCATACTTATAATCATAGGTACTCCAAGCTTTAATAAAGCCGTTGAAATTTTCCCTTCACTGATTAATTTAATTCTACTTCTTGAATCCATTATCCTCCATCCCTTTCAAAATGATTATTGAGAATATGTTTTATTATTAAATGAAAATCATTCTCTAATTGTATTTTATAGCACACCTTATTAGAATGCAATATAGCTCTATATTTAAAACTTGAAATTATGCATTCTATTGTAATCTTTGTAATTAAAGGGATTATTAGATTTTTTAAAATTTTATTTTTTATTACAGCTTCAATTAATCGTATTTTTTCATAAGCCTTTTCCTCTTTATAGGCCATAGTGTTATTAGAACAAATACTAAATGCATATAAATTATATATTACCACCCATAAAATGTCTAATGATATACTAAACATGCATAGTATAAGATTATATACAAGCTTTTGCTAAAGTTATTAATAGAAAGGAGAGCTATTTATGAAGCCAATAATATTGATTTGTGCTGTTCGTAATTTAAAAAGTTCAAGAAAAGAGTTTCTAATACACGAAAGTTATGTTAATGCAATACGTGCTGCTGGTGGTACTCCGATACTAGCACCAATTACCAATGATTTAAATGAAGTGAAATCATATATTTCCATGTGTGATGGATTGTTACTCCCTGGTGGTGAAGATGTTTCCCCTATATTATTAAATGAAGAGCCTTTAAGAGGAATTAGTTACATTAGTTCACAACGTGACCGTTTTGAATTTGCATTATTTGAAGAAGCCAAAAATCAAAATAAGCCCATACTTGGTATTTGTAAGGGCTGTCAGATTATAGCCTTATGTACTGGTGGCAAAATTTATCAGGATATTTTCACTCAACATCCAAACACCATTGGACATAGCCAACCTGAAGAACAGCTTGATGAATTATTTCACACCGTTTCTTTATATGATCATAGCAAACTATATAAATTATTTAAAAGTGAAAAAATAGGAGTAAACTCCTGGCATCATCAGGCAGTTTTATCTGTTGGTGCAGAAATGAAAATTACTGCAAAATCTTCAGATGGAATTATAGAAGCCATAGAATCCATTGACGGTTCAATCATGGGAGTACAGTGGCATCCAGAACTGCTATTTGAAAAGTATCCTGAGCAGCTATTGATATACAAGCACCTAGTTGAACAATGTAGAAAAATTAAAGAATAATTTTTTAGAGCACATTATGTAAATTACAAAGAGCAGATGAGGTAACTTTTCTTTTGTTATGGCTACAGAAAAGCTTTAATTTTAAATTTTTCCTAATGTCATTGGCGAAAAATTATCCTCATCTGCTCTTTATTTCTGCTTGCTCTTTTTTGCAGAAATGTATTCTAAGTTTTCATAAAAATTTAGATCTCCATTTATTAATACATCTTTAATTTTTTCTGCTATTTTCATTCGTCTAACAGTTTTTAGATACTGTACTTCCTTAGCAAGTTTTGCAAGTTTTTCATGGGTAATCCTAATTTTTTTCATATTAAACCTTCTTAAAAATACAAAAGTTATATGAACATTAGTTTCTTTGTGGCAAATCCTGCGTTATTGTAAAAACTTCCTGATTCCTACAAAATAGAATATCTATTAATGAATAATCTTGTTTTGAACAAGAAATTGTTTTACTTTAGAAACATATTCAGATTTATTAATAAAATATGACATAGCATGTTCTGCATCTGGTGAAATATATATGGTCTTGACTCCTGTTTTCTCTAAATATAATTCTAAAGACATTGATGCGGGTATAAAGGTGTCATTGCTACCATGAATAAACATAACAGGAGCTTTAATATCTTTTACTGCTTTTATAGGTGACACTGCATATAGTGAAAATCCAGATTTATTAAGAGCAATCACATTTGCATAGAATAAAATGAATTTTGAAGCAAGTTGAAATTGAAGCTTTTCACTTTTGGATAATTTCATACTTAATAACTGTGATATGTCTGAATAAGGGCAATCTACTATATAAAAATTCACATTTCTTTTATCTATATCTAAATTCGCCTGTAATAACGCAGTTACTGCTCCAAGGGATTCACCATGTACACCAATTATAGCATTAGGATTTACCCACTTTACCCATTTAACAATATTATCAAGATCATTTTTTTCAAAAAAACCTAAAGTTATATCATTTCCTCCACTTTTCCCATGATATCTTGAATCATACACAACTACATTGAATCCCATATCTAAATACATATCTGCATATTTCATTGCTTCCCAGCGACTTGCAGTAATACCATGAGCTATAATAACTGTATTATTTGTAGGTTTTGCATTAAAAATATACGTGCCCGCAAGCTTGTAATCAAAACTAGATTCTATATCTATATCATAAGATTCAAGACTCTTAAATCTCTCAAAATTAAAGCTTTCTTTATAATATTCAATACCAGTATTAGTCCTATCAATATATATTTTACATACCTTTTCATAATACATATTTCCTAAATAGAAGCCTATTAAATTTATGGAAATAAATAAAACTATTGATACTATTAATATTACTTTATATTTTTTCTTAAACTTAGGTACTCTCACTTCTAAGCTATTCAACAAAATCATCTCCATGAAACAACTTTTATATGTTTAAACTTAAAATTTCAATTCCATTGCCTTATCCAACTCTTTAGTATACGTGTCTACAGATAAAAATCCCGTCATAAAAGCTGTAGAGGCTTCCATTATTGCCTTTGAAGCTTTAACATTGATACTTCCATTTAATAAACTACTGGTAATATTTTTGTTTTCATATAAACTCTTCATAAATTGTTGTAAGTCTTTATTATTTTTATTATTATTTTCCCAGCCCTGCTTACTAGGAATATAAATAGTTGCAGGATTATTTTGCTTTTCATATAAATATTTATTATACTCTTTGGATATTTCTATAGCTAAATTTACTGCTTCTTTTGGATGTTCTGATATTGATGAAATAAACAAGCCAGAATTCTTTTGTAAATCACTTACTAGACTATTATAATTATTAACATTTTCCTCTCCTATATAAGGATAATAAATTAATTTACATTTTCCATTAAGTTTTTTATTACACATATTAAGATTAGAGGAGCTTGTGCAATATATAGCTGCTTTACCTGAATTAAAAAGTTGTGCTGCTTGTAAATCTGTACGGCATTGAGTTTCTTTACCAAAGGCTTCCATATCTATAAGCTCCTTTACCTTTAAAACAGCTTCTTTAAAATTATTACTAGAAAATTTCTCTTTTCCATTTATAACGTTTTTAGTAACTTCAGGGTCAATAGTAGCTGCAAAACTTCCAATCATATTATAAACAATTCCTCCATCTTTACCTCCAATAGCTATAGGTATAATCCCTTTAGACTTAAGTGTATAAACTGCATTTTTAAGCTCTTCAAAATTAGTAGGAATTTTAATTTTATTTTTATTAAATATATCACTATTTATAGCCATTATTTCATAATGCACTTCTTCAAAAGGAACAGCATAAACTTTCCCCTTATATCCATCATTTTTTACAAAAGGCAAAACCATATGCCAAAACTTTAGTTCCTTTAAATATTTATCTATAGGTTGTACTGCGTTTGCGGAAAAAAGCTGTTCAAAAAAAGAATTTTCTTTTGAGAAAAAAATATCTGGTTTCTGATTTGAAGATAAAAGCACCTTAATTTTTGTTTCATAACTTTTAGTATCACCTTTTATATACTTAAAAGATATATCATAGTCTGAAAACTGTTTTTTTATATTGGTTTCAAAACTTTTAAATGCTTTTATTTTAGCAGTATCTTCTGCTGGTATAGCACAGCTAAGTTTTATTTTCTCATTACTTTTTTCTGAAACTACAGGGGATACGGATTTGGTGCACCCAACAAATATATAAGAAAATAAAAACACAAAAACTAACAAATAACATTTAAAATTTATACTTTTCATAATGTATACTCCCTTTTGCAATTATAAGTTTTCTATATATTCAATTATATAACATTTAATCAATTATGTAACAACTACTTAAATATAATATCATATATTTCATAATTAAAGACCACATTGAAGATAACTCCAACATGGTCTTTTCAGACAGTATTTTCCATAATTTAAGGCACAGTAATTTTACTTTGTGTATAATCTTTATTTGGGAATGAGCCTGATAATTTTATCGTCAGTTATATTAGGGTTTCCTCTGCCATCCCTATTACTTGTTGTAAGGTAAATTGATCCATCTTTCCCCTGAATAACATCACGCAAACGTCCATACTGATTCTTGAACCATGATTCTACATTCTTCACTACCGTTCCTTCTTTGTTTAACGAAATAGCAAGTAATTGCTGTCCTCGCAAATTAGCAACCAGTAGTTTACCTTGCCATGGTCCTTGATTTACAAAGGCAATTCCAGAAGGTGCCCATGTCTCTGCTCCGCTGTGTATCAAAGGCTTTTGTATCTTAACTTCTTGAGACTCTTCATATCCTTGAACAAGAAGCCATCCATAATTGCCTCCTGGTTGTATTATATTTATCTCATCATGTGCTAACTGTCCATGTTCTGATGCATACAAAATATTTTTTAAATTCCACGCTAAACCTTGCGGATTTCGATGACCTAAGCTATAAATCGGTGAATTAGCAATTGGATTATCTTTTGGAACACTTCCATCTAATTCTATTCGCAGTATTTTTCCTGCTATACTTCTTAAATCTTGTGCCAATGCAGAGTTTCCTGCATCTCCTGTTGTTATATATAACTTCTTATCTGGCCCTATCTTTAACCTTCCTCCATTGTGAATTTTTCCACCAGGAATCCTATCAAGAAGAACTCTATCAATGGATGCCCTGTTATTGTTTTCAATCAATCTTACAACGCGATTATATATTCGATTACCTTCTGCATATGAATGCATAACATACATATAATGGTTTTGTGAATAATTAGGGTCTAAAGCAATACCCATTAGACCACCCTCTCCCCTACTTACAAAGGGTGCCCCAAATGTGATTAGTGGCTGTATTAGAAGTTTACCATCTTCAATAATTCTAATTGCCCCAGATCGCTCCGTAAAATATATTTTCCCTTCATTGCTTATGTCCATAGCCCAGGGTACATATAAATTTTCAGCAATAACCTCAACTTCATACTGAAATTGCCTTGATGTAATTGATCTTGTTTTCACATTAGCTGCATTACCACCACGAAATATCATTTTAGATAAAATGTTGGGAATTTTTTTCATACTCTTATCCTCCAAACTTAAATGATAAAAGCCACCATATATAATATTCATAATAAATTATGTATATCACTTACTTGAAAATATATAATCTACTAAAATATAATACTCTCTAATATATTTACAAAAACTAAAACGCCGGTACTGAATTATCCAATACCGGTGTGGTTTTTATTGATGGAGGCGAGGTATGACCTTTGAAATTCACTATTACTAAATATCTTATTTGTTTTCTTTAAAATAGTCATCTATTATCTTTTTAATCTTCTCGTAACTAATACAATCATATTGATCATAGTCAACTAGAATATTTATAAATAAATCTTCTACTTCTTTAACTCTATATTGAGATAAGAATTTAACACATATATCCCATATACTTTGGAATTCATTTGAAGAAAGAATCTTAAAACATAAATCCTTAGCTTTTGCTTTGTTGTTAACTTTTAAATTATAAAATATATACTCTAATTCTTCTAAAGGATACTCTCCTATATAATTTAGTAATTCTGATATCTTTTCATCAGAAGTATCTTGGGCTAAATTTGATAAAGCTATATCTTCATAATCAGGAAAATCAACCTTAGGTTTACCTATATTAATTGGCATAGTATGTTTTTCTTCTAAAATTATCTGCTTATATTCATTTCTACTACTTGTATTTTTCTTATTGTAATAATGCTTTATGTCTTTTGCATCACTCAACTTACTAAAAGGAATATCATTTCCTAAATAATTAATACCCTCCTCACCAGTATTATAATTTTTATAGGAATAAGGTTTTATTATTGTAATACAGCTAAGAGTTTCTCCTTCTAAATAACAAGCTGTTGCTTTATGATGCCCGTCTATCAATAATGACATAAAAGATCTTAATTCAATAGCAATACCGAACAACTTTTCACCATTTCTAATTTTTTCTCTATAATATTCTACCCTCTCATTGTTATAACAATTAGTTCCCTGAGATGGAAGCATAAATTTAGGTGTTCCATAAATTGTTCCATAATCACGCAAATAAAAATCCGCACTTGCATTATAATTTTTACTCTTCCCATCTAAATTCCAAAAATAATTTCCTTCACCATCTGTGGGAATTAATTCTATTTCTTTTAATACATAATAACCATCATCTAGTAAAACTAGTATAGGCTTAATTTTTTCAAATCCATCTTCTATACTTTGTATTGTATTAATATTATTTAAAACCTCAACTACTTTACTATCAACTTTTTCTCTACCTTCAGCTAACTGAATCATGGTAGAACAAGTTGGACAATATTCTGTATTGCTCATAATCAATGGTGTATCCCCTAAAAAATAGGTGATTTTTATTTCATCATTTTTATCCTTAACAAAACTCATATTTAATTTTCCAAATCCATTTTTTACTCTAAATAGAATTTCTGAATTATTTAGAATTTGGATTTGTTCTACTTTTGAGTTTCTTAACATGATTTTCCCCCTTAACATTTTGAATTATTAGTATGTAACCTAGACCTTTTATATCTTCGAAATAAACTCAAAAATCATTATTTCAAAGTGCACAATTTACTCTGTTGCTGTCCAAATATCTAATGCAAGTGATTGAATATTAATGTCAGGGTGATTTCTATATAACTTCAACCTATTGGCACAATCCTCTCTCCACAATAAAGCATTTCCAGCAGCTTCAAGTAAAGAAAGTCCTATAAATTGAGATTCATAAAATCCTTCAGACCATAATATGTCAACAATTTGCAGTATTATTTCTGGATTCCAGTATCCTTTGTCATCTTTTAAATTCTTTGCAATGTCTCTATATACATTGTTTATAAGGTATGGTTGATTTTTAATACAATTTGCAATACTTTTTATATATTCAGTGGATTCATCTACATTATTCCAGTCAATTGAGGCTATATAAAATTTCACTACAACATATTTTAATGTGTCATTTGCTGCAATACTATCAATAATTTCCATATACAAAGATGTAAGATTTAACCGTGTAAGATTTGGTAAAGATATAAGTTTATCTGTTAGCTTCATTAAACGCTGCCTATGAGGTAAATCTCTTTGGTTATTGGCATTCCACTTATGGACTATTGTACGCTAGATAAATCCTTAAAAACACCTATGACAAATTCATTGACCTTACCATCACGGCATGTTTTTACTAAAGTATTCATGGCAGCATTCCACCTAGTGCTATCTTCAACATCAGTAATAGCCTTTGATGTGGCTTCCGCGATTATTTTTTCATTTGCATTTGTCCAACGCCTCATGCAATTAAAAGCTTCTCGTCCAACTTCTGCATCTATATGATTTGCAATCTTAATTATTAATTGTAAATATAAACCTCTATATTCTTCTGGAAGTTCATCTGGAGCTTGGTATAATAAACTTTTTACAACATCACTTTTGGATGAGCAAGCCATAGTATTTAAAATATTCCACCCACGTTCATCATCTAAAAATTCCTTGGCTGCATGTCCTATTGCAATTAGTACATCTTTATGCAAATTTGCTTTTTCAAATTCATTTATAAGTAGTAAAATGCTATCACTGGTTCTATAAGCACCCAATAACCTAATAGCCTCTTTTCTAACAGTAATTTTAAGCTTGTCTCGTTTTAAAAGCTCCTTAAGCATTGAAGCTAAAAGATTTGGATTCACCTTACGAACACATCTAGGTATAGAATACATTGCTACACGTGCTCTGTCTCCATCCAAATTCTCCAAAAGAATTGAAAGTGCAGCTTCAGGCTCTTGAGTAAGTGATAATGCATGAAGTGCAGCTTCCACTATAGCTACTTCTTTATACTTTAAAAACTCTTCCACTTTGCTTGAAGAGAAATCAGGCATCCCTGCAAGTATTCTTATAGCTCTTGAACGTTCCCAAAGACTGCGTTTTGAATCAGAGGCAATTTTTTCTAACATAATCCCTAAAGAATTTTGCTGACGTGGCAACCACCTATTAAATCCATTATCAGCTGGCACAACATAAATTGTTTTACCAGTTAGAAATCTACCTTTGATAACATTACCAGAAATAAATGGATCTAACCATTCTTGACGTGTGTAGTGTAAATGTAAAAACACTTCTTCTATTGTAATAAAGGATTTATCCAAAGCTAGTAACTCCTTAACTCTTTCATCACGTGTTTTTTTACCTGCAAGCCAATATCTTACTGCTTGTATTGCTATACCATCTGGTTTAGCAGTTATGACCTCTTTTAATAAATTTTGAAGTTTTATTATATTATAGCCTCTTTTTCCTAATGAATCTGCTATATCAATTGTAAAGTTGTAATTTTCTCTTTTATTTGCCTCAACAATTAATGGGTAAAGCTCTTCAAACAATATCTTTTCCGCACCTCTTGGTAAATTTTTTTCAAGTGATGGTAATGCAAGTTCTCCTGTTTTCTTTGCTAGCTTTATAATTGTGCTTATAGAAAATTTAAAAATCTCGCTTTCAGGATTTGATATATTATATCGCATAATATTAAAAGCTAATCTTTGTGTTGCATACAGTGTGCCATATGAAGTATCTCTAGCCTCATTGACACTATCAATAAGTAAAGTGAGTTCTTTTGTATTCTCATCTGTAAAAATAGATGGTGGACAATTTGAAAGCTCTTTAATCACTGCATTTCGCACAGGGTCTTGATCATTTTTAATACGGCTTAAAAACACTAGTGTGTCATGAACGCCATGTCTTGATAATGCAGTACTCTTAATAAGCTCCACAAGTGCCCTTCCGCGCTCATCTGCACTTGATGCTTGTGCTGCTTTTTGAAGCATTTCCCTTGAATTATCAATATGACGACATGCAGTAATCATAATCTTCTTTTCTTTGTTATCATAAATTCCACGAAGCCCAAGCATTCTATAAGCTTCCTTATCACGTAATTTATTTGGCAACTGATACAATAGGAATTCTGGAAAAATTCTTTCCTTACGTTTATCTTCTTCATACACAGCTTCAAAAATCTCTTCCCTATTTGAAGGTGCCATATGATGAAGTAATTTTGCTATATGAAAAGGACTATCCGCTAGCAATTTCGCTAATCCAATCCATTGGTCTTTTGATAGATAATTTTTTCTTTTCAAAATGCCCTCTGGCACTCCATATGAAATAAGTTCCTTTCTTGATTCATTTCCTACAAGTAACATATAAGCCTTGTTAGGATTTATACGGACTAAAGTGCCAAGTTGCTTTTTTAACACTAAATATATTACATTCATTGGCCCTAAGTTTATTGCACAATCCAATATAAAATCTGCATTTGACATGCACAAAGTTTCCATTGCAGATGAAAATCTATACCAAACATAAATTCTTTTTCCAACGGTTGCTTTCTCTAAAGTTGTCTTAAAATACTCTAACACTATATCAGAATGATGAGCTACTAATTTGCACCAATTTGTTATTGCATATCCAATCTTTATAATCCACTCCTCAACAGTTTCTTTAGAACATGCTGGTAATAAAATAGCTGCTTCTTTTGCTCCCCATTTAGAATATACAAAAGGTAATAATTTATCTGCTGCACTTTGGCGATTTATAATTGAAATATTATGTAGTAATTTTCGGCGACAATCATAAGATAAATTTATTATCTCACCTTCAATATCACTATCTGAAGCTAATTTTGCTAAAAGCCCTACTGCCTTATTTCTAACACTATATGCAGGATGTTTTAATGCTGCCAAAGTAATACTCAAATCTTTTGTTACACTAGCACCAATTAACGCAAGACTTGCTTCATATGCACCATCTTCTAATAATGAAGAAAGTAATTTTGAATACTGCTTGGATCCATTGTTATCACGACCTAATAAAGCCATTTTATTTGCTCTGTCTGAATATGCTAATGAATCTAATTCTTTAAGCAAATTCTTTTTATTCATAATATCTTTACTAAAAATCATAAGTTATCCTCCATTGTCTACATACTGAGTTTTCATTATTACTTTAGAATATCGTAGCATTTAATATACATTTTAATTTGTTATATAATTTATTTAAAGACAAAAACTTTGCAATTTCCTTTAACTGTTTTCATAAAAGAAAATGAGCCAATATAGTTACTAAATTTACCTAATAAAATCTTTTATTAACATTAAAAAAATACTATACTTAATGAATGGAGGGATTTATATATGAAAAAGAAAGATATACTTGAGTTAAAAAAACGTTTAAAAAAAGAACAGTGCACCTTCACTAAATTGTGTGGTTGCTATGTTAATAGTGAAAAAAATATTATTTTAAATTTTAGAGAAACCTTTTTAAATTTAGAGGAGGATGAGTACTTTAAGTATTTAGAAATTGCTAAAAAAGTCCTATCTGGAACTATTGGCAATAATATTTTAGAGCTTAACTTTCCACTTGATGAAAATCTTGAAAATGAAAAACAGATTTCTCTTATTAAGCTTAAAAAAAGCCAATTAAAGGATGATGCTCTACTTCAGGATTTTTATAACTCCATTATAGATTGCTATGATTATACTGGTAATTTTTTAATACTAGTTTTTCATGATGCTTACGATGTTATTACCAAAACTACTGATACTGCTAAAATAGATGAATCTGAGGAAGTATATGAGTATATTCTATGTGCAATATGTCCCGTTTCACTTTCAGATCCTGGACTTAGATACTTTGAAGAAGAAAAGAAGATAAAGGCACGTATTAGAGATTGGGTTGTGAATGCTCCAACCCTTGGCTTTGTGTTTCCTGCTTTTATTAACCGTAGTTCAGATGTTAACTCTATTATGTACTACACTAAAAATGCAAAAGATCCACATCCTGAACTGATGGAAGAGGCTCTAGGTTGTTCTTCAAGACAAACTGCCACTATCCAAAAAGAAACCTTCCAAACAATTATTAAAGATTATATTGACGCTGATGAAAAAAAAGCTGAAAAAACTTTTATGGAAATACAAGAAAACCTAAATAATATGATAGATGAACACAATGAAATATATGATGATACAGATGCTGAACCTATAACCTTAACACAAAAGGATATACAAAATCTTTTAATAGAAAGCGGAGTTCCTGAAGAAGCTACCACTAAAATTGAAAAATCTTATGTAGAAAACTTTGGTGAAGACTTGCCTTTAGCAGAGAATTTAATTGACTCAAAAGTACTTAAAGCAAATGCTCAAAGAAAAAAGGAAGAACAGCTTGAAAAAAAAGTAGAAATGCTTCAAGCTAGACTTGAGCAAGTTAAACAAGAGGGGGCTATAGATAATGAAGCTGACCTGTCTACAGAAATTAATGATGATAATGTGGTCTTAGAAGAAGCTGAGGATACAAATTCAGAAGATAACAAAATCACTTCTGACTATGACGTTATACTTCAAGTAAAGCCTGAAAAAATACCTGAAATAAAATCTCAGATAATTGATGGTCAAAAATGCATAGTTATTCCTATTAATGAGAATGAACAAACCACAGTTAATGGCTTAGACCATTTGATTTAAGTTATATAAACAGATTTCTAAGCTTCAGAAGGAGTTTTACTCCCACTGAAGCTTATTAACAGACTTCTTAGGGGTTTTACTTTTTAGAAGTCGTTATACTTTATCAGAATAAAATTTTAAAGCTTCTCCAATAAATTTAGATGCACCACTGCCATATTTCTTATCAATTACTTTTATAAAAGTAGAATTTGATAAATAAAGTTCTGCCATGTAACCCCAATAATTTTCTCCCTCATCTACTTTGTAAACTTCCTGATTTTTTTTACTTTCATCTGATATTTCTTCAACAATTTGTTGAATCTCCTGTGAATAAGGATCTTTACTTAAATCAGATACAAGCTTTTCATATAGTTCTTCTACTTTAGGCTGCTTAGTTTTCGAACAATTTTTTAGAGCTTCTCCGATAAATTTAGATGCACCTTGGCCATATTTCTTATCAACTGCTTCTATCCATTCAGGATATACCAAATAAATTTGTACCATGTAGTACCAATGATCATCTCCATTATCCATTTTGAAAGCTTCATAATCTTTTTTAACTATATTAATTATTTCTTCAGCAATTTGTTGAATCTCCTTTGAAGAAGGATCTTTACTTAAGTCAGTTGTAAGCTTTTTATATAATTCTTTTAATTTAGGATGCTTATCGTTAAGAAAATCCTTTTTAAACTTATCATATTGTTCTGATAAATTTATCATATCGCTATTAAGATTTTTCTTTACAGCTTTAGCATACTTCTCAATACTTCCATATTGCTTTATAGCCATTTTAGCAATTTCATCTTCCTTAGATTTACATTTTTCAATAAATTCATTATATTTATCTACACTACCATAAATTCTAACTACCTTATCTTCGTGTTCTTGTTTAAATTCTTCCAATACATTATAATATTCGCTCATATCAAATTCTTTAAAATTCATTGTACTTTCTCCTTTTAATGTTTTATTTATAAGCTTTATTAAACCATCCAATCTTTTGCGTTTTAACATAAGCAACTTTTTTTGGTTTTTTAGAGCTTCCATTTTATCAAAGTATGGACTGGACATTATCTCTTTAACATCTTTTAAAGGTATATCAAGTTCCTTAAAAAATAAAATCTGTTGTAAGGTTTTAAGATCTTCATCGTCATAAAGTCTATATCCTGCCTCTGTAACCTCACTTGGTTTTAATAATCCTATTTCATCGTAATAATGTAGTGCGCGCACACTTATTCCTGTCAAATCCGAAACTTGTTTTACTGTTCTCATTACTACACCTCAAAGTTTGATTTTAGAGCTTACAATATTATTTAATAATCTGCCGGCTAAGAATCACTTGATAATATCTTTAAGCTCTATTTTTATACTACACTATAACGTGGTGTTAGAGTCAACACTCTATAAAAGAATTTATTCTAAATCTTCTTCTAAAAACAAAAGAAGAAGGAAAATCGCCTCCATCATCTGGATTTGGTTCTCCTCCATTTGACATAATTTTAAAGTACAATTTCAAACATGATTATTTTTACTAGTACTAACTTTGGATGATTTTCTTTTCTTTTTATTTTTTCTCTCTTTTTTATCTCTCAAATAATTATATATAGGATAAGGTGCGTCTATATACTTTTCTGCCTCTTCATATTTATTTTTTGGTATTGGAATTATTAATTTTTTTAAATCCTTATATTCTAAAGCCCTTATATTATCAATTTTTCTTGATGTTTTACTTGGCACTGCATAAGTTATTTCAATATTTTTATCCCTTATCTGTTTATTTTCCAATTCACTTTCACACTGTATATTGAATCTATAAACTTGTTCATTAGCTATAGCCATTCCTTTAGTAATGGTAATAGTACAGTTTGTAAATATTAAATGATCTATTAAACTTATAATTTCTTTTAAAACATCTATTAAAAATACTACTACTATCACTACCATACAAATCACTATATATGGAACTATTTTTTCAGTACCTCTTAAATTTATAATATTATGTAGTTCTAATGCCATAATTGTTATTATTAAAACTATTGTCATGGCCTTTAAATGACCCTTCAAATCATTAAAAATATTAATTTTAAAATTTTTGATGACAAGCTCTCTCCATTCACTTTTTTCATACTTCCATTCAATATAAACTTCCTCATTATAGTATATCTTCTTATATTTAAAAGCCTTCCTAATATGATAAATTGATATTATAAGGAGTGGAATTACTGAAAGCATCATAATGGTTGCACAAACAACAATTCCTATTTTTCCGTGATCAACCTTACTATCCCAATTTATCAAATTACATTTTGTCACTAAAAATACTCCTAAACTCATCATTAATGCATTAGCAAAATATAATATGGAAATTCTTATCTCTCTTGAACTTACCTTCATTTTCATTTCCCCAATCTTATCACTAATAAACAGAATTCTTAACTTCAGAAGGAATTTTTATCCCTTATCTTAAAATTTCTATTAGCTTCTGTATTTTCTAATACTTTAAAAGAAACAGAACCATTTTCTGATCTATTTGTCATTACTTTTACAGCAATTGATTTTGAATACCTAACAGCGTCTTTATAAGAATCCCATTCATAGATCCCCTGACACTCTCCTGTATTATAATCTACAGTCCAATACTTAGTCCTAAAGCCTTTAAATCCCTGAAAAACCATCATAGCTTTTCTTGAGAATCTAATATTTTCTTCAATAGTTACTCCATCTGGCTTAAACCTAATAATAAATAATCCTTCAGGTTTTCTATTTTTATTAAAGAAATGTTTAATTATGACTCTTCTAAAAACTGTATAAACTTTCCCATCCTCCATTGTAATATTCTTGCCAATGTCTTCTTTTGAATAATTAACTCTTCCTGTAATAAACAATAATAAATTTCTTATAAAACCATAAATAGGATTGGTATATAACACTACAATCATCCTCCATCTTTATATACATTAAAATTATTTATACTAATATAGTCCACTTAGTATAAATATATTTAAAAAATTTATATTTTTCTTACTCCATCCATGAGACAATTAAAGGCAACTGATAATTTTTTTGTTATATCCTCACCTTTTGTACCACTTTTTATAAAATATAATACTAAAGCTTGAAGCATTTCAAACATAAACTCTTTGGTTATATCGCTCCTTATTATTCCTTCTTCAATGCATTTACCAATGAAGTCTATTACACTTTTTGTTATTTCATCTTTATGACTTCGTACACTTTTTTCTATAGCTGGATACTCTATAAATATTTCCTGCATTGAACTAGTACAATATTTATTCAATAGAATGGGAAATAGGACTACAACTTTTTCTAATGCAACCAAATGATTTTTTTCATTAATAATGACACTTTCTATTTGTTTCTGTACACTTCTAATGTTTTCAATTACTATCTTCTCAATGAGAATTTCCTTTGAACTTATTATCTTATATAATGTATTTTTGGCTAAACCTACTTCCTGAGATAATTGATCCATATTCCAACCTTTAATGCCTCTTCTAAATATCAAGTCAGTAGTTTTTTCTAATATTCTTTGTTCAATATTTACATCATTAAATTTCACAAATTCCACCACCCTTTATACTATAATAGCATAAACAGTATATACTGAAAACATGTTTTTAGTATAAATTTATTTCTTATAATATAATTTTTTTGTTATGTTAACAACCAATAATCTAGTAACATCAAGACTAATAAAAGTTTACGCCATTTATGATAAGGTTCACCGTAACGAGTATAACGTAGAATCTAATATTAAATTATTTAAGCCATTCTTTCTTCCATTCTTCCAAGTAATTAATATTACTTGATGATGCACGATATTTTACTAAGCTAGATTTTGGGGCATATTTATGTGCTTCTTCATAAACAAGTAAAAGCGGGGTATCGACTTTTCCATATCTTCTTTTCATATAATATCCATACTCAAACAGAACTCTTGATATCAAAGATACCGTTATACTTAATACATCAAATGGAATACCACTTAAATCAATTAAAGTTACATTTTTATATCCTTCATAATTTAATGACCGTAGATGGATGGCTAGGTCGGTTTTGAATATTTTATCCTCCTTGGGCTATTGGTGAATTATCTCACTATAGCTAAGGGGGTGGTATTGGATATGCTAGAACTAACTATAAAAAGTTTTGTTACTATTTATATTATTAAATTAGTTTTACAACATAATCTTTTTATTTCTAAGTTAATTATCAAGGTTAAATTTCTTGGTATTCATATAGAACTTAGTGGCAAAAAGAAAAAGCACCCATCCGGAAAAGAATAGTGCTTTCATCTCTTAAATTCACATAATAAATTTTATCCAATAGCCCTAAAACAAAATAAATGTCCTAAGAATTAGCTTAGTGTTCTCAGCACTAAGCTTTTCTTGCTAGAATTCTTAGAAATTTTATTCCTTTAGAATTCTGCACTCCTTAGCCTCGCTAAGGAGTTTCATTAATATTACTATATCAAATTTTTATAAAAAATAAACATCTATATTTTTTTATTTAAAAACTCTAATTTCATCAAACTACAAATTTGAGCTTATCTACCTGTACAAACTTTAGCGTTATTCCAACAGAAATTTTATTCTAGAATCATTTTTCACAAAATCAAGAGTTTTGTCTTTTTTAATTGTGGATTTTACTAATCGTTCATATTTATCTTTATCCCAACTGTTGGTTACATGAAATTTCATATGCTTATATAATTTTGACTTCAGGGAATCATCCATGCTACTTGCTTCATTTACCATATTTATAATCATTTCTATGGCTTTTTCTTTATCCTGTCTAAGGCTATAAATCTCATTTACTTATGGTATGGTTCACCTTTCATAATCCTAAAGCATAATAAAATGAAAAACTGTATTAGATTTCTTTAATAGCTCATATATATTCCTCAATTTCATTTGTGGAGTTGAAGTGCGACCTTTGAAATCCACTATAATATTAATACAAGTATATAATTAAGAATTATTGGGAGTTTTAAATAACTTACTATACAATAAGCAATAATATTTATGGTAAAATTTTCATAAATTCATCAATAACTCTGTCAACACTTAAGCTGTCCATATCATTAATCCATTGTTCTGGAATAGCTATATATTTACATGTACTTTCTTTACTTTTTAAATAATTATATATTATATAAGCTTCATCTATTTCGTTCTTACCAATATTAACTGAACTTTTCAAAGTATCACTGAAATAGGATATAATATTACTTTTAAATTTATGCTTTAATTCATTAATACTAATATTGCTAAGCTTATACTTTTCACTAAACAGCAGTTTATTATATCTTATCAAAAAAAACTTGATTTCTTCATTATTTAGAAATTCTACCAAAACAATATTTTTATTGGCTTCTATGAATTTAATAATTTTTGCAGTACTTACTAAATGCTTTACTGCTTTTATATAATCTCTATATTTGGCTGCACCTTCAAAATCAAGATTTGCAGCAGCAACATTCATTTCCTGTTCCATTTCATTTAAAATAGTTAAATCCGTGCCACTAAGCAATTTTATCACTTTTTCTACTAAAGCAAAATAATGGTCAGTAGAAGGATTAGCTGTGCACATACCAATACACAAGTTCATGGAATACTTTAAACAGCCTAAAGCCTTTCTAGAACCATTAGTACATAAAATTTTACTATGTTCTTTTATACCGTAAATGGCTTTTTCTACAGTATTTTTATTAGTATAAGGTCCAAAATAAAGCCCTCCATCAGAACTGTTAGGCTCACTATGGATTTCAATATCCGGATATTTCTCCTTCATTTTTATTTTGATATAGCAATAACCTTTTGGACTTTTCATTTGTCTATTATATATTGGTTTAATTTCTTTGATTAATTTACATTCAAGCAATAAAGCTTCAAATTCTGTATCTGTTAGAATATAATCAAAGTCCTTAAGATTTTTCACTAGTTTTATTACCTTTGGAGAATGAGATTTAGAATTTATGAAATATGATCCAACTCTATTTCTTAGATTTTTAGATTTTCCTACATAAATAATAGTATCTATCGAATCTTTCATAAGGTATACTCCTGGTGAAGAAGGCAGTTTTTTAATTTTTTCTTTTATATTCAAATTTATGCTCCTCCTAAAGGTAAATATTAATTACATTATAAGGACTTCCATAATGATAGTAAATTCGTCTCCTTTCAGAGATGCAGAAATTTGTCCATTCATTTTTTCTATTAATCCTTTTGCAATTGATAGCCCTAACCCAGTACCTTTTCCATTGCGGGTTTTATCTGCCATATAGAATCTGTCAAAAACTTTCTGCACATCTTCTTTGCTTATGTTATCCACATTGTTGCTTACTTTTATAAAAGTTTTGTTTTTCTCAACCTGTAAGCTTATTGAAACTCTATCTTTTGCATATTTTACAGTGTTACCAAGCAAATTTTCAATAATACGTTCAAAGGCTTTTGCATCGCCTAAAATATATACATTTTCTTTTGGGATTTCTACTGTTGGATTTATTCCTTTGTTCATGAAATCCGCATACTTTCCTAAAACCACTTCTTCTACTATTCTATTGATATTTATTTTCTCTGACTGCAGTTCATAATCCATAGACTCGATTAATGATAGCTCATAAAAATCATTTAACAAGTTTTCAAGGGATTTTGCTCTTTTCTCTGCAATAACTACATACTCATTTTTTTCAGCTTCACTTATATTATCTAACTTCAGAAACTGAATATATCCTATAATGGAAGTCAAAGGAGTTCTTAAATCATGAGATATATTGGCAATAGTTTTTCTTAAGTCCCTTTCTAGCTTTATTTTACTCCCCTCGCTCTGTTTTTTTAGTTGTATTATTTCATTTATTTTAAGGGTTAACTTTTCAATCTTTTTATTTAATAATCCTATAGTTAATTTACTATGAGTTTTGTTTTCATTAATATCTGTAAGCTGATTTATTAAACTTTTTATTTGCATATCTGCATAAAATGTGCGAAATCCTAAATATACCACTAGAATTGATAATACTAAGACTAAGTAAATCATGCCATTTCTCCTTCTCATAAACAGAATTCTTGGCTTCAGAAAAAGTTCTTACTCTTACTGAAGCTTAGGAACTTAGCTTATCTAATCACATAAGTTAAGTATGGTCAGTTAGTGTCTATATATCTGACCTTTTAAAAATATAAATTCCTAAAACTGTACTTATTAATATAGTACATAAAAATGCCATTATGGATTGCATCTTTTGAATCTCAGTTACTTCTTCTGCAAAAAACGAAGATAATTGCATATAAGGATATTTATCAAGTGCCCATCTCAAATTGGGCTTTTGGACGTATATAAGATTTAAAAGTCGGTTTATAAAATCCATCCCCATTATTATAACGCACCCTGCTACTGGCTTTCTCACTATAAAGGAAACTAAAACTGCCATACTTCCAATTGCTGTATGTGCAATCAATGCCATGAGAAATATTTTTACCATAAATAAAAATGAGCTTGTAGTAAACACTTCTCCAAAACCATTTTTATGAGTATTAATAATTGTTATTATTATTGGTGCTATAAAAGTAATGATATATATTCCTATATAGGCAGTTATAGCTTTTGATAGATATATATTTCTTCTCTTATGCCCATAGCTTATTAGATTCTTTATATATGCTGATGTAAACTCGTTGCAAACAACATCTACCGCAAATACCCCTATTGTTATTCCTGAAGAAAGAGATAATTGAAGGAAAAGCATATAATTAAAAGTATTCTTTCCATTAGTGATGCCCAATCTTTGTGAAAGCAGATATACTGGAATTGCTTGTAGTAAACTTAGAAAAATAAAGAAATAAAATAATTTTGAAGCTTTTAATTTTCTTAGCTCCATCTTTAACAAATTAAGCATCTCTGCTCCCCCCAACCATTCTTGTGAAGTAACTTTCAAGATCATCTCCCATAGGCATAATCTGCTCAACGGTTATTCCTTCATTAACTAGAATTTCTGTTATCTTCCCAGTGGAATCTACATAATCATATAACTTTATCATATTACTTGGTAGTACCACAAAATTCTTTGTGTTCAATTTCTCACTTATTACTACAGAAGCCTTAGCAGTGTCATCTACCTTTATGTGAACATAGTTTTTACACTGTTCTTCTAGCTCTTCTAAGCTTATCTGTTTAATTAGTTTTCCCTTATGAATTATGCCATAATAATTTGCCACATGATAAAGTTCGCTTAATATGTGGCTTGATATAATCATTGTAACTTTATATTCCACATTTAATTTTATCAATAAGTCCCTAATCTCTATTATCTTAATTGGATCTAACCCATTTATAGGTTCATCTAAAATCAGAAATTCTGGTTCCCCTAAAAGTGCCATGGCTATGCCAAGCCTTTGCTTGCTTCCTAAAGATACTTTCTTTACCTTTTTATGCTTTAGTTCAGCTAGTCCAACTATATTTAAAAATTTATCTATAGAATCCTCTCCTGGAATTCCCTTTAGAATTCTACTAAGATTCATATTTTCATATACAGTTTTATTGTCATAAAGTGCAACTGTTTCTACTAATGCACCTATACGTCTCCTATTTGCTTCTATTTTATTCTTCTCATGGTGGCCAAACAGTTCTAGACTTCCACTGTCTGGCATAACAAGACCAGTTATAATCTTAAGTAAAGTACTTTTTCCTGCTCCATTTAACCCTACAAGACCATATATCTGTCCTTTTTTTATTGTCATATTAATATTATCAAGAATTTTATTTCCTCTGTAGCTTTTGGTAACTCCATTTACTTTTAGTACACACTCTTTCATTAACTCAATATCTCCTATGAAATCTAAATTTGCTTTATGTAGACACTTAATTTATACATCTACAACACTTATATGTTTTTCTTATTAATTATAACAAAAGTTATGATTAATGCTAGTACTCCATACAATATCATTACAAAAGCTTGCTGAAAAGTATACATGCCTGCCTTAAAGCCAGTATTTGCTATGAAAAATGGTAGATTTTCAATGGCCCTTTTTACAAATAAACTTTTAGTTGAAGCCATTGCTTGACCTAGTACTGCCAAGCTTAAGTCAAAATGTAGTGCATAAATTATTAACCCTGTTATAATACCATTTGAAGTAATAGCAGATACTAAAAGTGTAAAGCTTCCTAAAGCAAAGGTATAAATAGTAAAAGTCATAACACTGTTTACTGTTCCTTTAAAGGAAAACCCACCAAATATTATTGACACTACTATATAAAAAACACAGCATACCAAACCTGTAGCCACAAAACTCATTAACTTTGAAATTATTATTTCAGTTCTGGTAAATATTCCTGTGAAGATAGTTTTATCTGTTTTGTTTTCAAATTCTCTTGTTAGAGAAACACTTAAAGTTACCAAAATAATATAAGGTAGCAAAGAGAGCAATGCTACAGCAGTACCTTTTATAGCAGCTTTTGGGTAATTTAAAAATAAGATTTCTCCCTCAATGCCCACTAATAAAAATCCAAGCAGCATTGATAAAGAAATAATTGTACCTTTAAAAAATCCCTTCATTTTCATATCTAAAGTCAAAACTTTCATAATTCTTTGCAAAGTAAACACATCCCTTATTTAATCTCTCTTTTATTAATTATTAAAGTGGCTATAGACAAAAATCCAATACCCCATAGAAGATTTATCAGTATAGCTTGTGGATTAAAATCCCACCCTGCCAGCTCTACAGCATTGTAAAAAGGTGTGGCAATATAAGCTATAAACTTAGTTTTCAATTCTGGCTTTCTATGGACCATTGTAACTATTGCTGAAGTAAAAAAGTTTACCATACCAAAGAAAACAATATAAAATAAAATGTTTTTACTGTCATTAAAGGCTATAGAGGCTATTAAAAGCATGAGGCCTCCCATAGAAAAAAGAATAACAATATAGTTGATAAATATTTGAACATGATTAACACTTAAAAATCCATTAATCCCAATAGTTTTATGAAGAATAGCTGAAACAATTATATTATTAATTTCTAGAAAGAAGGCAAAGACACATCCCCATATAGCTAAGGATATTGCCTTTGAAATCATAATCTCAGTTCTACTGAATACACCAGTAAAAACTGTTTTTGTAGTGTTATCTTTAATATCATCTCTTAATAGTGAAACAGCAGCATAAAGCATTATTACATACATAAATCTTCCCATCTCAAAACAATACAAATCAAGATGATACTTTTTAGAAATGGCAAAAACCTATAATAAAGGATAAGCAAAGGCACAAGCTATACCAAATAAAAATATTCTTGAAAACATCTTATTCTTTACATTTAGCCAAGATAGCCTTAATAAATTATGCATTTTTTTCATCCTCCATAACCTTTAAGTATGTTTCCTCTAAGCTTTCCTTTACTTCATAAACACCTCTAAGAGGTATGTCTTTTTTAGCTATACAAGAGGTTAATGCTTCAATTTCATTATTTTTCAATACAACCTGTAAGCTATCTTCTCCTGTAACCTTATAATCTGTTTTTCTTTCATTAAAGAATTTCTTTAAATCATCAAGTCTGCTAGTAACAAAAGCCATAGTCGAAATATCCTTTTGAACCTTCTTTAAGTCTTCTACCTTAATAATTTTTCCCCCTTGAATAAAGGTAACTCTATCACACATTAATTCAATCTCGGATAATATATGGCTTGATATTAGTACAGTGGCGCCTTTTTTTGCAGCTATATACTTTATGAATTCTCTAAGTTGTGGAATTATCGCCGGGTCCATACCGTTAGTTGGTTCATCTAGTATTAATATTTGAGGATAAGCTAATACCGCTTGAGCTACGCCTAATCTTTGTCGCATTCCTAAAGAATAGGTTTTAACCTTTTTATTAAGATAACCTTCTATGCCTAATCTCTTAGCTATCTCTTCAATTTCCTTCTTATCCTTTAAGCCTGAAATCTCTGCAAAGAATAATAAGTTTTCGTATCCAGTCAAATTTGGATAAAAACCAGGCGTCTCAATTGCACATCCTATTTGTTTTGTATCATGTTTTCTATTGGTTCTAATATTTTCATCACCTATGAAAATATCGCCATCATAGTTTTTTATAAGCCTTGTTATTATCTTCATTATGGTTGTTTTTCCAGCTCCATTTGGTCCAACAAGCCCCATTATCTCCCCAGGTTCTAAGGATAAATTAATATTATCTAAAACCTTCTGCTTTCCATAAAACTTATTTACATTTTTAATACTTAATACTTTACTCATAAATATCCTCCTTATTGCCAAACCTTATGTTCTAAGTTTATAAGAGGAAAAATAAAAAAACTTAAAGAAATCCTTAAGAAAACCTTAAGTTCATTCTTTAAGTTTAAATTATAGCTTTAATTTATAGCCCATTCCCCAAATGGTTTCTATATATTCTTCTTCTTTGTTGCATTTCTGCAGCTTTCCTCTCAGATTGCTCATGTGGACATTTACAGTATTGTCATCCCCCATATATTCTTCTCCCCACACACTTTCAAACAAGTTAGCCTTTGAGAAAACCTTTTTCGGATTGCTTAGAAACAACTCCAATATTATAAACTCCCTAGCAGTAAGATTTACCCCATTCCCATTAACTAAAACCTCTTTGGTCTCTTTATTTAATGTAATATCCTTAAAGGATAAGCTGTTCCTGGATTCACTGGCCATGCTATTATCTTTTGAATATCTTCTTAGATTTGAATTTATCCTTGCGGACAATTCGTCTATATCAAAGGGTTTAGTAATATAATCATCTGCTCCCATATTAAGCATTTCTATTTTATCCGTCTTATCAATCCTTGCAGAAATCACTATAACTGGCATGTCCATAGTTTTTCTAATTCTTGTCAATAACTCTTTACCATCCATACCAGGAATCATTATATCCAGAAGAACTAGATTAAACTCAGTACTCTTTAAGTGAAGCGCTGCCTCTGTACCTGAATATGCTTGTATAGCCTCATATCCATTTCTTCGCACTAAATTAGTCAGCATATTATTTATGTCATTGTCATCCTCCACCACTAATATTTTTACTTTGTTTATACTATTAATATTATCTAACATGCATTTACACCTTCTGCTTCAATTTAATTTTCTTATCTACTTCTTTATCCTCACATATAGCCCCTACAAGAATACCCTTATCTATATATGATAGAGCTTTTTCTAAAATCTGATTATTTTCTTCCTTTTATTAATATATAAAAAATACCCTGTTCAATAAATTCTAATTTAACAAACCTTATAGCTATAATATATTTCTATTATAGCTATATCTCCATCATACATTCAAGTGACTCTTCTTTTTAATAGACAGTCCTAATTATCAAAAGAAAAACCCAAAATTGTATTCTCATTTCTTGAGTATTCTCTCTAAACTTCCGATATCTAATAAATTCACCGTCTCAAATTTTCCTTTATAAAACACACCATAGTTATTAAAAACACAAGGCAATTCCTTTGCTTTTTGTAGTATATCCACTTGAATTAAAGATACAGGAACATCATTCATTTCACAATACTGTTTTATCTTCTCAATGTTTTGATAGATATAAGGGCATTGCATATCATAATAAATTATTAAATCTTTACATTCAATTTCTTGTTTTTTAGCATTTTCTGTGAACTTTGGTGTTGTTCCATCAAAAGAAAGTGCAAGTAGTTCATATCCATTATCGGTAGTATCAACAACCTCAAAACCAAACTTCTTCACAAATGATTGATCAGAAAGCCAATGTTTTTGTTTCTTTGCTCCCAGCATGCAAATACCTGATTTACCCTTTTCTCTTGCATCTGCCAAACAATACTCCATTAGTGATTTTCCATACCCTTTTCCTTTATAACTACCGGAAACCCATAAGCAATATATATAGTAATAGTTATCGCCAGTTATAGGAACCCAAGCTATTTCAAGAGGAGCATATTCAATAAAAACTATTGCCTTTTCATTTAACTTTCTAAAAACATGCCCTTCATTTAGTCTATCAGAAAGCCATTGTCGTTTTTCGTCAATACCTTGATGAGGTTTTCTACTGCGTATAATACAGCATAAATGTTCATTAGCAAGATTTTCTTTTGTTAAGTTAACAAAATCAGTACACATATTTTAATTTTCCTCTCTTCCAAATTCTAACATAGATTTAGAAAATCTATGTTTAAGAAATCATATTTACTTCTCCATATATTTATATTGTGTCCTAGACGAAAACTATAAATTATATTCATAATAAATATCCTATAGGATCATTGACAATAATAAACTTGAGATCATATTGATAAGTATATGTGAAATCATAACTGGTATAATGCTCCCATTACTTTTTCTATCCATAATATATCCAAATGTATATCCTAAAAAAAAAAGCATTTATAATTCGTACAATGATATCTACTAAAGATGCTGAACCTAGTGTTACGAAATGTGGCAATGCAAACACAAGAGCTTGAGCGACATTTCCCTTTGAAAATCCAAGTTTTTTAATAAGTTTCTTTGCAACAAATCCCCTAAAAAAGATTTCTTCTGCTATTCCTGTTTTCAAGCCGTAAAGCAAAAGATAAATGAAAAATGTTATTCTTGTGAAGTCATGAGTATCAACAATACTTCTGCCACTATACCCTAATTTGATTACCAAAACATTAGTTGATAATGTTATTAAGTAAACTGTAGTAATAACAAAAATTGTCATAACAAGGTTAATTTTATGAGGTTTATAAATACCTATTGAATAAACAAATCCTTTTACTGTTTTTTCTCTAATTAGATACCATATAAAAGGTATAATTGAAAACAATAAGATATTAAGTATAGTACCACTAATTTCATTAATAAGTGCATTGATTTCGTTCATATTCTTCCACCTTTCTACATATATATCCACTACTACCAATTAATTATAGCACATATTAGGGATATTATGGTAAATCCTCATATTTACTATGAAATACAAATATATAGCTTGACCACAAGTAAAAATATAAGTAATAAATTGGGGATTTGTCTGTTCTCGCAATTTTTTATTTGCCCAAAACAATCAGATTTCCTAAGACTTGAAAGCCATTTTTTTCATAGAACTTACAAGACGGATAATCTCTTTCTGTATTTAGTATCATTCCTTCTACTTTTTCATCATATAATAACTTTTCTATATCTTTCAAAAACAGACTACCAATACCTTTTCCTTGAAAACCATCCCCTATGCAAAATTCATCTATGTAATACTCCATACCACAAATCCACGGCTTTTTCATTCCTACACTTAATGCTACAACTTCTTTATCTATTAATCCTATATATCCTAAAAAATAATTATTTTTCATATGATTTATGAAAAAATTCTTTACCTGTTGTCTGGAATCATATTCATCATTCCAGGGGGCTCTTGAAAATGTATCTATAAATAAATCTACACATTCTTCCAAATATTCTTCTGATAACTTAATTACTTTTAGTTCCATTGTACACCTCAACTTTTCTTTCAAATTATCAATTTGTCTATGACTTAAAAATTATTTCCCTCTTTTATTATAACATATTTTGTTAATTTATCATTACTTGTGATACGGTATTTCCACATATGTAATCAACCTTAATCAAGTCATATCAATACCTAAACTAAAAACCTCACTTATTTATGGTACGGTTCACCGTAACTACTGTAAGTGAGGTTTTTCCATAGCCTTTTCAAATGACCAACTACAATGTTCTATTACCATAACTATTAATACAACTTTAATTTATTATAAAAATTGTTCTATTTCCATATAACCCCTTCTGGCATTATTTTCATAAGGCATCTTTCATTACCCATTTTTATACTTTTTAATAGCTCCACATCAACTTTACACTGAAAAGCTTCTTCAAATAGTACTTTACTATACCCAGTAGTACATTGACACCATGCATCAGAATCTAGCCTATCTACATCTGCAAGCATTGGGCATGGACAAAAATTAAATTGTAAATATAGATCTCCATTTTCATAAAATAACCCTGCATCTTTTGCTTTCTGTAAATTTCCAAGCTCCTCTAAACTTGATGATAATTCCATTAGTTCCTTCACTAATTCTAACTTCTTATCCATTCCATATCCACACTGACACTTCATTCTAATCTTCTTAGTAGTTACCTTATCAAATTTGCTTTCTAATCTCTTCATTGTAGAATTTACCCATATAGCATTATCCTCTGATTTACCACTTTCCTCTTTTCCATATACAACTTCCTTAGCAATCTCTTCATTGCTATGATTTTTTACAGCTTCATAAATAACATGCTCTTGGATTTTCCTTATATCAAACATAAAATTCCTCTTTTCATAACTTTATTTAGTGATAGCTTTGTCACTATCCTCATAATAAAGGAAATCTTACTTTTTTACTTCTGAATTCTTGCTCTATTTAATAGCAATACATAAATCCATAGCAACATGATTATTTTTTCTATCAATATTGTGGTAAATGCCTAATCCATATCTTTCATCCATTTTATATCCACTACGTGGAAGCCAAATGTTAAAAATCCCCTGGAATGTGACAAAAATATCATGTATAAATCCATTAAACCGATAAACTGCAAATTTGCCACCTTTTATGGTTGTAACATTTTCGAGCTCTACATCTTCGTTAGCAGTGATACATAAATCATATATGCATTTGTCTAATTGGGTAATAGCTGGATCATCATAAGATTTTTCAATCAAAAGTGTATCTGCTTTAATATATGTTTTGTACCGTTCCATAAAACTATACCAATTAACTCCTATATCACTATAATTTCCAATATATCTTTCATAAATCACTTTAAAATCAGCTAGATTTTGTATAATAATCTTCTCATCATAATATTCAAAAGACTTAAAAATATTATATTCACTAGGATAAAATGGATTAGCAACACCTGTTGAATTCATAGACTTTCTAAATTCCACTGGACAAATACTATACTGCTTGCTAAAGGCTGAACTATAATTCGAAGAACTGTATCCATAATTAACTCCAATATCAGTAATAGTTTTATCTTTTTCAACCTTAAGACTTACTGCACTTTGATCCATTTTTATACGTTTGATAAAAGCATAAATACTTACTCCTGTTTCCTCTTTAAACATTCTGCTAAAATGATATTTTGAAAAATTACAGTGATTAGCAACATCTTCAATAGAAATATCCTCATCTATATGCTGTAAAATATACTGAATACCTTTATTTATCAAAGACTTTTTAATTATCATTTTAGTCCCACTCCCCTAAATACTTTTTACATAGTTACTAATGATTCTATTTTCCTAATAATTTTATCTCCATTTATAAATAATATTACTAAAAATGATAATTTTCATCAATAACATTGATAATAGAAAATATAATCTTACATAATATATATTAAATAATGTTATTATCATATAGGAATCCAGTATCGCTCATTATTTCATCATAAGTAGCGTCTCTAATGATTGAATGGTCTTTTGAAAATACTATTGCTCTTTTAAATATTCCGTTTATGTATTCAAAGTCATGTGTAGAACATAAAATAGTTTTTCCAGCATTATTTATGTTAATCATGAATTCTTTTAAAAACCTTTTGGTTCTAGGGTCCAGTCCATTCATCGGCTCATCAAAGATATATACATCTGGATTTAGAACCACTACAGTGGCTATTGATACTTTCTTCTTTTCTCCACCACTCAAATGATATGGATGTCTATTCCTTAATTCCTCAATTTTCAATAGTTTTAAAGTGTCATTTACTCGTTTTTCAACTTCTTCTTCACTGATTCCCATTTGTCTTGGTCCAAATGCTATTTCGTCATAAACATTGGAACAGAAGAGCTGTACTTCTGAATTTTGAAAAACAAAACCTATTTTTTTATGAAATGCTTTTGAAAATTTTTCCTTCTGTAATTTCTTATAAGTTATTTCTTCGCCTTCAAAAAAGTATCCCCCTTGCTGTGGAGATATTAAACCATTAATCAATTTCATTAGCGTAGACTTTCCACTGCCGTTTACCCCTATCAAAGCAATAGCTTCACCCTCCTGAACATATAAATCTATATTTTTTAATGCTTCAACGTTCTTGTCATATGAATAGGAAACATTTTTTATATCAATCATAAAATCACACCCTATCAAAATAAAAATATGTTATTATAAATAATACATTAGCTAAGATACAGATATAATCAGCTAATCTAAATTTAAATTTGTTATATACTTTATATTCACCTGTATACCCTCTGCATTCCATTGCTCCATACATTTCTTCTGCTGCTTCCTTTGACTTTATGAACATCGTTCCCACTATTCCTGAAAGAGATGCACTCTTATTATCACTTTTACCAACAGATCTTAATTTAAGTGCATAAACCATACTTAATGAAAACTCTCCTAATACCATGATATACTTTATTGTTATATCAAGTACAAAAATAAACATGTCAGGCACATGAAATACTTTTAAAGCTCTTATTAGGTCATTCCATTGGGTTGTGCAAGCTAATATATTAACTGATGCAACGGAAACTAAAACCTTTAAAGTAATCATTAAAGCATTATTACCGTATCCCAAAAAAACTGATGGTAATAGAATAATTAAAGTAAATATTGCTACTACGAAACTAACTTTCAATATATATTTTATTTCATTAATACTTAAAAAATTAATTAATACAAGCAAAAATACATTACTAATTAAAACAAAAGTAAAGCTCTTAGTCAAAGAAACAAAAATAATTAACACAAATGTTGTAATAAGTTTAAGTACTGCATTAATCCCAAGTTTATTAGCTCTATATTCTGTTTGTAATCTAAATCTTGTAAGTACCTCAAACATAGATAGGATGCTCTTATTAATAAAAGCATCCTTATCTTTTTGAGGTATATAGTTATCTTTTTTTAAAAGCCATTCTGGCATTTATAACATCCTCTCTTTTCAGGTTATCTGTTCACACTCTTGATATCTTTTCTCATACTTGCTATCATTCTAAATACTATTAAAAGTATGGCAACTCCTGCAACTGCTGATAAAATATACCCAAAATAATCTGGTAGTCCTTCAACTGAATAATCTGGCATTAATGCACTAAGGCTAAATCCATTTTCCATACCTTTAGGTATAAATCCTAATGCTTTACCACCTGTAGTCACAGAACTTATCTCATCAGCTCCCCATTCTCCCCAAGCTGTACCTGATGCTAATAAACCAATGGGAGATAAGCATATTAATGCAATTATTAAAACATATATAGGTTTCCTTTTCGCAGTAGAGTCTTCGTATATAATATCAGGTGAAACTTTCTTTACAAAACCCAATACCCCAAGTGTAATAATTGCTTCTATAACACCTGCAACTGCAAGGTGTGGAACAAGCATTGAAGGGATTGAGATTGATAATGGATATGGACAATATAGTGGCATTCCTAATGCATCTTTAAATAACAATGGCTGTATACCAAACTCTATTGAAGCACATAAAGCACCCGCGTTTAAAGCTAAGTATGAAGCAATAAAAGTTGAAATATATTCTCCTTTTTCTCCCTTGATTGTTTCTTTCAAAAACTTATAAATATAATATCCTGCAAATGGAATAACCAATGCCATATTAAAACAATTTGCTCCAAAAGCTAAAACACCACCATCACCAAATAATAGAGCTTGAATTAGAAGTGCAATAGTTATAGAAATACAAGCTGATTCAGGTCCTAAAAGAATAGCTAATAATGTTCCCCCAACAGCATGACCAGTTGTTCCTCCAGGTAAGGGAACATTAAACATCATTGTTAAAAACGAAAGTGATGCCCCTATTCCCATAAGTGGCATTTTCTTTTTACTAACCTCACTTTTTACCTTTTTAATTGACTTTGTCCAAATTGGAATCATTACAGCTCCCATTACAGCACAGGTAGCTGGACTTAAATAATTTTCTGGAATATGCATTTTATCCCCTCCTCTAAAATTTAACAAAAATAAGACCACAAAAATTGATAACTGCCTACAGCAATCAACCTTCGTGGTTATTAATCAAAAATAATGTGTTTATTAAAATGAAATGTATACTCTCGTAGCATACAAGCTTATAATACCATACGTTTTTTAATTTGCAAATATTTACTTATTTTCCAAATCTTGTTTTTATCTTTTCTTCAATAAACTTTTTAAGCTGCCATTTCTAAGTATAGCCTATGGAGTTTGTTACTGAATAAAGATGGCAACTACAATGTAGTGCCATCTTTTGTATTAGAAATTTATTTTTTCTATATAGTGACAATTAACGTCGATATGGTTTAAGAACAACAATAATCTTTCATAAAGTGGGTGAGTTTTATCACCATACTTTGCTTCTAGATTTTCTCCAATATCTTTTACAGTTTTCTTTCCATTTATTTGCAAAAACACATAACTTCCATATTGATCCATAGAAATTCTTTTATATTCTGGAATTCTAAATTTAAGTTTTCTAAAGAATTTTTGGATTTTGTGATCTTGCTTTTCAAGTATTGTCACAATATTGTCCTTATCTACTTCATATTCTAAGCTATCAGAGACTTTAAATATTATACTTAAAACCTCTTCGTTATCATTCACCATCTTTCACCTTACTGTTCATTATAGGTACTATAGTAGCTATTACAAGAACTATTAATATTAAAAATGCCATTCCATTAGTAGCAGCAAATCCATTTGGTGCATAATCCTTGAAAAATCTTAATCTAAGTATTATGCCTATAAGTCCTATTATAGATCCACCAGCAACAAGTCCGGATGATAAACTTATACCATTAGAAATTTTAACTTCTTTTTCTTTTTCAGATTTAGAAGTTCTTTCTACAAATAAGCGAACTAATGCACCTAATAGTATTATAGAAGTTGTAGATATTGGTAAATAGAATCCTATAGCAACTGTCATTACAGGAAGTTTTAATAAGAACAAAACAACTCCCATAACAGCACCAGCAATTATCATAACCCAAGGTAATTTACCTGACATTATACCAGCAGTTAATGTTGACATCAAGTTAGCTTGAGGTAGTGCAAATGGAACGTTATCACCAGTCATTGCAAGTTGGTTAGAAAGTAATAATATAGTACCAACAACTACTGTAACACCAACTATACCAGCTATAGCAAAGTATTTTTGCATTTCATTTTTGTCACCACCTATTACGAAAGTAACTTTTTGTGATTGAGAATAACCACCAGCCATAGCTATAGCAGTAACTATAAATGTACCAAATAAAAGTAATGATTTGTTGCTTTCAGGATTTTTCCATCCCATTGCAACGAATAATAATGTTACAACAACTATAGAAGCTATAGTCATACCAGATACAGGAAGGTTTGAAGTTCCTATAGTACCAGTTAAACGACCAGCAACTATAACAAATAGTAATGATAAGAATAATGATAAAATAGAAGCAGCTATTGCCATTAATATATTACCACCAGATATCAAGAAACCGCCTATGAAACATATTACTATACCACTAAGTAATACTATGTTTCCAGCAGATGAACCCTCACCACTATTTGAAGACTTAGCATTAATAGTTTCTTTTATGGAAGATACTATTGTAGGTATAAGCTTTATAGCACCTATTAAACCACCAGAAAGCATCACTCCAGCACCGATATATTTTACATAACTACCAGCTATATGTTTAACCTGCATAGCGTTTATAGCAACATTAGGACTATTCCATACAACTGCACCGTCTTGTCCAATATCAGCGAAGTAACCTATTAAAGGCATAATACAGAAGTTGGATAATATAGAACCAGCAAACATAGTTAAAGAAACCTCTAATCCAACTATATATCCTATACCTAATAATAAAGGATTTACTTCAATTTCAAATTTCCACTTGTAGAAGGTTTCATTTACATAACTTATAACGTTGTTAGCTACATTTAAAAATGAACTAGTTATAACAGTTATAATACCACCTATTCCAAAACCAATTCCCATGTACTTTATTGATTCTCCAGCACCTTCTGAAGCAACAAGGGTTTCAGCTATAGCCATTGACTCAGGGTACATTAATTTACCATGTTCTTCAACCATCAAGTAATTGTGTACAAGGGAAGCTACTCCTATACCGAATAAAACTCCACCTATACCAACAGCAAAACCTTCTAAGAAAGTAACTTTAGAACCTATTAATAGAATTGCTGGTAAAACAAATATTATACCACTAGCAACAGATTCTGCACCACTTGACATACCTTGAATTAAATTTTTGCCAAGAATACTTTTTTGTTTAGAAAATATAGCTATAAGACCGGAACCTAGTATAGAACCAGGTATACCAGCCGCAACTGTAAGACCTGATTTCATACCTGAATAGGCAGTAGATGCTGCGAACAAAGCAGCTAAGATGATACCAATTATCAATACGACAACGTTTCCACCAGATTTAGAACCACTAGAAACATAAGGTACGTAGTCTTTACCAGCTACACCACCATATGCATATTTAGATAACTTTTTATTCACCATATATCCCCCTAATGTATTTTATATACATATTATAATATATTTACCATTGAAATATACCATTTTTAAAATATTTTTAAATATAAGTTTTTTTTACTTATTTAATTGCAATGAGGCTACTAATTAGAATAATAAATTATAAGGACCAAAGATCAAAATCTTTGGTCCAAACATTTAATTAGGAACATTAAAATAAATAACAATTCAAAATAGCCTAGATTTATTTTTTAAATGTGCCTTATTTTACATTCTTCAATACTTCCAATAAGTATTCCCAGGTCCTCTGAACTGAAGAAATACTCATATGTTCATTTGGAGTATGAACATCATATAGATTTGGTCCAAAAGAAATAGCATCTATTTCACCAAATTTTTCTGCAAACAGTCCGCACTCAAGCCCAGCATGAATTGCAGTTATATGAGGTTTCTTTTTGTACATTTTTTCATATACATCTTCAAAAATTGTTCTTATTTTTGAATCAGGATTATATGCCCATTCAGGGTAACCAGATTCGGCAACAATACTTCCGCCATTCAGTTTAGCCGTTACAGCCAATCTATTATATAATTCGTTCTTTAAGCTTCTAACGGAACTTCTGATTGAGGTTATGAATTCTACCGAATCTTTATGAGTAAAAATTATTCCAAGATTCAAGGAGCTTTGTACTAAACCCTTAATATCCATGCTCACGGAAGTTACCCCATTTATAACTAAGTATAAGTAGTTAACTACATTATTAGTTGATTCTTTTGAAAGCATTTCTTGAGGCAAGGTAGGTAAAACTTCAAATTCTACTCTTACGTCAGGATCTGGTGTTCTCAATTCAGTTTTAAATAATTCTTCACACTCAGATATTTTTTGCTCAACTAAAGCTTTATCCTCAGCTCTTACTAAGATAACAGCATCTGTCTCACGTGGAATAGCATTGTGCTTAGATCCACCGTTTAATGAACTGAGTCTAAAATCTATTTCAGATAAAATAGACATAAGTATACGACCCATTAATTTATTTGAGTTACCCCTTTCTTTATCTATTTCCATTCCAGAATGTCCACCTTTTAAACCTCTTATTCTAATTATATATGGAACAAGGTTTACATCTATTTCTTCCCATGCTGCAGGAATTGTTGTTTTAACTGTAACTCCACCAGCACAGCTGACTAATAGCGTACCTTCTACTTCGGAGTCTATGTTAATAATTGTTCTTCCTTCTATATTTTTAGGTTCTAATGCGATTGCTCCATCCATTCCTGTTTCTTCTGAAGTGGTAACAAGCAATTCTATTGCCGGATGTTGATATTCATTAGAAGCCAAAATTGCTAGTCCCATTGCAACCGCAATTCCATTATCTGCTCCCAAAGTTGTGCCAGTTGCATATATCATGTCATCAATTATTCTTAACTTTAGCGGATCCTTAGTAAAATCATGCTCTATACCTATATTTTTTTCACACACCATATCCATATGACCTTGCAAAACAATAGCAGGACTGTTTTCATATCCAGATGTTGCTTTCTTTTTTATAACAACATTTAATGCGGAGTCCTGCACATATTCTAGATTATGATCCTTAGCAAAGGATACTAAATAGTCGCTAATCCCTTTTTCATTCCCAGACCCTCTTGGAATCTGTGATAGCTCTTCAAAGTATTTAAATACTTCAACTGGTTGTACATCTTTAAGTACTTCTTTCATTGTTATTACCACCCTTCTCATTTTATATTTTTTATAGAAATATTCCAAAAATTGTAAATATCCCTATAGCTATATTTACCACAAACTAAAATAAAAATCAACATATATAATTTTACGTATTTTTCATATTTCTATATAATTAAACATTAAAACGCTTAGTCTTGCATATTTATAATATCACTTTATCAATAAATTAAAAAACCATATCAGAATTCTCTGATACGGTCATATGTATTCGTGGATTTCATTGGTGTAGGCGAAGCGTTACCTTTAAAATCCACCGATTATTTATTATTTTACTATTTGCTTTATCCACTCTGGCAATTCTTCATCATTCCAAATTAATTGCCCATTTCTTATACAAGCTATCAACTTAAATATATCAGTATTATCATAAACATTAATTTCATCACATATTGGTATAATGTTAACTAAATTTTCTAATGAATCAACATATCTTCTTTCTATATCCTTATGTTCAATTCCATGTCCACCTTTTTTAACCCTTAAGTCTACTCTTTGTTTAGCAATTTCTGCACTCTCAACACCTATATAATTCACAATAATTGTGTATCCATTTTGCTTTGCTTTTTTAATGTTATTAATAATACTTCTACCACTCAGTGTCGTTTCTTGATTAAAAGATACTTCCTCTGAAATATAAGTTTTTATCAATTTAACAGCTTCCCTTGCGCACTTCATTTGTAAATTACTATCTTTCCAAGAACCTATTCTTGCCACCATTTCATCAGTATTTATTCTTTTTTCATTTTTATTCTGCTCATAATAAGTTGATTGATATATTGAAGTTTTACCTGCTCCATTAACACCAGCAAATATTGTATATGTTGCCATATTACTTACCTATAACCTTTTTCGCTTCTCTCTTTAACACTAAATTTGAAAGCATAACATAAAAATCCTGTTCTTCTTTAGTTTTTGCTTTTCTAAACAAATCCATCAAATCACTATATGAATAATTCAAAAATACATCATACAATTTCTTATTGTAATCATCCATTAATATACCTCCCTCTCAGCAAAAGTATTTTTCTTTCTTATTATTTATATTATATCCTATTCTAATAATCTATACATAGCTAAATTTAATACCTTATCAAAATCTTTTTAATATAGTACTACTTTCACTTTTTAAATTCCATCATAACTTAAAAAAATGATACTTAAAGCTCTCTATTCAACTTTAAGTATCATTTCTTATTAATTCCGGCTCCTTTACATCTACTTCAATAGATTTTCAGGCATAATCTCAAATGGTATTATTAACGATATAGAATAATCATTATTACATAATACCAATAATTTATATATACTTTTCCATCATCTAAACGTAATACTGTGCCTGAGCCATATACATACTTTCGTATTGGCTCCCCTTCTCTTTTATTAATTCATCGTGAGTTCCATATTGAATAATCTTACCATTATGAAATATGGCTATTTTATCGCATAACTTACAGCTTGATAATCTATGTGATATATATATAGCTGTTTTTTCCCCTATTAAATTCCTAAATCTACTATATATCTCAAACTCAGCAATAGGATCTAACGCTGCTGTTGGTTCGTCTAAAACTACTATTGGTGCATTCTTATAAATTGCTCTTGAAATAGCTATCTTTTGAGACTGACCTCCTGAGAACTCTATACCATCTTCCTCAAAGGTTTTATATATATTAGTGCTTATCCCTTTTGGTAGATTCAATATATCCTTTTCAAGTCCTGCCTCTCTAAGAGTTCTTTCAATATCCTCATCTTTTGAACTTTCATAATCATTAAGAGCTATATTTTCTTTTATACTAAATGCCATAAGCTTAAAATCTTGAAATACTACAGACAATAGTTTCATATATTCCTTATAATCATACTCTTTTATGTTTACACCATTTAATAAAATTTCCCCTTCTGTAGGTTCATAAAGTCTTGTAAGTAATTTTATAAAAGTAGTTTTTCCTGCCCCATTTAGTCCTACCACTAATAGTTTTTCTCCGTCTTTAATGGCAATAGATACATTTTTCAAGGTATATTCTTTGTTCCGTGGATATTTAAAGGATATATTTTTGAATTCTATATTAAATTCACTTATATTCCCAGTCTTCTTAGTTCCCTCTACATTTTTAGATTTAATTTGTTCAAATTCCATATATGGTTCTAATAATTTACACATCTGCCTTAAGGAAATAATCGCAGTACTAAAATCAGATATTGTGATACTAAAATTAATAGCTGAGGATGCATACATTGTAAATGAACCTATGCCTACAGATTTTGTAAACACCTTATAAGTCATATACGCATAAATAACTGCCATCTGAATTTGAAGATTTATCTTATTAAATCCATTATATTTCCATACAATTTTAAACATCTTACTAAATTCATTTAATGAATCTTTATTATATTCTTCATATTTTTTCATAATTAAAGGACTTATATGGTATAATCTTATATCTTTACCACTAGAAAAATCTTTAATTACTTCATCAAAATATTGACTAATTCTATTTAGTGGAATTAATACTTTATATATTCCGAAACGTGCTTCCTGAGATTTTTTATACATAAAAGAATTTGCCACTACTACACAAAGTGTAAATAAAACAATATATAAATTTAAAGTTGCAATTACTGTCATAAGCCCTATTATAGTTATAATATGTGTAAATATTTTCGTTGTTTCACTTATCATTCTCTCTATAACATTTTGATTATTAATAAGATATATAGCCTTTTCCTTCAAATCTAAAACTTCAGGATCCTCTATTTTTTCAAAGTCCATGTTCATTATTTTTCTTCCAGTTAATAAATTAAACTCATTGGAAATTTCCATGTTTTTTATATCTAGTATAGTATCCAACCATCTATTAAATAAATTCAATATGAAATTTCCAACTACAATTATGAATACCAGTGGTATAATTATCTCTACTCTCTTTTGATTAGTTAATTCATCTATAATAAATTTAGGCATTATTATATTAACAAAAGGGGGTAACGCCTTAAATATGCAGGATATAATTAGGACAGGAATATATGACTTTGAAATTCTGTAAGTTAACTTTAGAAAATGTACAGCAGTACTAAAATCTTTTTTTAATCCTAAAATCTTTTCTTTGTTCATGCTATACCCCCTCCGATGCTAAACTTACATCTTTATAATAAGATGCTTGTACATTAAACATCTCTGCATATTTTCCATTTTTATTTAAAAGTTCATTATGCGTTCCATATTCCTTTATTTCTCCATCCTCAAAAAAAGCTATAACATCACAAAACTGTGTACTGGCTAATCTATGAGATATAAAAAGTGCTGTTTTACTACCAATCATATCATTAAAGCTTTTATAAATATTGTATTCTGCAATAGAATCTAAGGCTGCTGTAGGTTCATCTAAAATTACAATAGGTCCATCTTTGTACAATCCTCTTGCAAGTGCTAGCTTCTGATTTTCTCCTCCTGAAAGTTCTATACCAGTGGAATCTAATATTTTAAGTAAGGATGTATCTATTCCCTTTTCTAAAGAATCAATTTTTTCTTTCATTCCAGCCCTATGAATACTCTTAACTACCTTTTCCCTATCTATTTTATCTGTATCCTTAAGAGCTATATTTTCAGCTATAGAAAAGGCAAACATTTTTATTTCTTGGAATACTACTGAAAATAACTTATAATACTCATCCTTAGAAAACTTTGAAATTTTTATCCCATTTAGTAATATTTCACCCTCTGTAGGCTCATATAATCTAGTTAGCAATTTAACAAAAGTGGTTTTTCCTGCTCCATTAACTCCTACTATAGCTAATCTCTGACCCTTATTTATTTTTAAGGAAAGATTTTTATAAATATATCCTTCACTACTTGGATATTTAAAGGATACATTTTTAAATTCTATTTCGTAATTCTCTTCTTTAGGAATATCTACGTAATTGGAATTCTCTATTTTTAAATCAGTTTCCAAGAAGTTTCTATAGTCGTTTATATATAAATTCTGAGCATTTATATGAGCTATATCCTCCAAAATCTTTTGCATCCAAGCTGCAAATCCCCCAATTATAGCAAAGTACAGTGTGAAATTTCCTATACTCATGTCATCATATAATACCTTGTAAATTAAGTAAGCATATATTCCGCCCTCTCTAATAAGGAGAAGAAAAGTATCCACTAACATTACCTTAAAATCTTTATATTTAATATCCTTCTGAATTTTAACTAGCTCCATGTTAATGTATTGAAATTTGTTAGCTATACGTTTACTTAAATTAAAAATTCTTACATCCTTGCCATAAGCAAAATTAGACATAATATCATAAATATAATCGCTTTTTCTTTTTAATTCTGAAATATCATCTTTTTTTCTATACTCATATTTCTTCACTCTAATAGTCAAATAGTAAATAGTAACTACATTATCTATCAAATATAATAGAATCCATGGACTTAAGTTAACTACAATAGTTATATATCCGAGGAATGTAATGCCTGAACCAAATAATCCAAAAAGCTTACGAAGCACTCCTTCAATACCAACAAGAGTACCACTTACAGCTCTGTATGCAGTTTCTATATCATTTAAGGTTTTAGTATCTTCAGTATATTTAAAATCCATATTCATACACTTTTCATTCATAAGATTACTAAATCTAAATCCTATATCTGTTAATCTAGGAGCATAAGCCCCCTCTAAATATGCATTAAAATAATTTAATGCAGCAGATATAATAACATAACTTAATAATATAGTAATTAACCGTTCCCCCCTATTAGCTCCCATTAATTCATCCAGTAAAAACTTCAGTGCAAATATATTTATAAATGGAACTATAGCTGTTACTATTGTATATAATCCAAAGTAAAAAAATAATTTTTTGTCCCATTTCCAAACCTTCTTAACTAAAAACTCAATATTAGCCGTAACACTTCTCTTACTATTTTTCATTAATTTTCTCCCTCTCTATATATTTAAAAATATTCTTTTTTCCATAACAAAACAGCCTCCTATGATATTTATATTTTATCATAGAAAGCTGTTATCTTTTGTAATTTATATATTTTTTAACAAATAATACTATTTAATAATTCTTCTTTTATATCCTTTGACTTCCAAACAGATGCTAAAAAATCTAATGTATGCATCATTAATTTTCACCATCTCTCTTTTTAGCAAATTGGAATTTGTCTTTAAATTTATGCAAAAATTTCAGAATTTATTTTTGTTATTGCTTCAATATTATTATTTCTATACGTGTCGCTAGGCTTTCTAACTGGAAATAAGTTTCCTTCCAGTGTAATCACACCATAGTTATTATCAACAAAACTATTTCTTAATTTAAAAAAATCATAAAAATTCTTAAAATCAAATTTTATTTTACCAGTAACATACTTCATCCTCAATACATCTATCTATTCAGCATCAAAATCAATAAAGTAATTTCTCTCTGATGTATGTATCGTGAGGGTTGCTAAATTAATATTGTCCTCTAAAATATCCACTCTGTATTCGAACATGATATCATCATTTTGCTTCTTCATGAATAAGTAACTTCCTTCTTCTTGATTCTCGGCCTCATCACTTATTTCAGCGTAGATTTCTTCGCCACTGACTTCTCTAGGATATCCTGACTTTCTTATCTTTTCCTCTATTGCTTTAAAAAACTTTTCCATTTTTTCGCTCTCTTTCTTTTTTAAAATACCTATTTCTCTTCTAATCAAGTATATACTATGTTTCTAAATAACAGTAGACCTAATCATTATTAATTAATGATCAGAGGAAAACCTCACTTATCAAACTCACATGGTTCTCAATATCCTCTAGGCTAATAATTACTTCATATTTTAATTATTCAGCTAGATTATTATACCTTCAAAATGATCCATTTCATATTGAATTATTTGTGCTATAAATCCAGTAAATACTAATATACGCTTTTTTACTCCAATCATATTACCAGCCAATCCAACACAATTCTCAAGATTTGCTTTTAATGTATCTATTAAATCATCAATGACACTGATCGAGCTGCATTTTTTAGAATTTTTTACAAATTGTTTATGATGATACATTGAACCGGAAGAAATTTATGTTTAACTCAATGACAAATTTTTCATTTTTATCTCCTTTATAAATTTCTATTTGTCACTTTAACCTTATTTTTCTCTTTTATTATAACATATTTTGTAAATTCATTATTATTTATGGTACGGTTCTCCGTAACTATTCTAAATGAGGTTTTTTCATTTTATTCTTCTGTATATATTCTACATAATTATGGTATAATTCTAAAGTACAATTTAATAGTTAATCGTGGGCTACTGGTATCACTTACCTCTTTTATGAAGGGAGGTGATACTTAATGATTAATGACGTTTTAATGTTACTATTTACTGGTGGATTATTTTTATTGGCACTATTAACATTTATAGTGTTACTTATAGATAAAATATCAAAAAAATAGTAGCCCCGACTCGCAATTGGAAGCTACTATTTTTACAAGTTAAAAATTAAGCGATACCAGTTGCCTAAGCAACTAGTATTTTATAATTAGTAGAGTGTTCACGCACTCTACTTTTTTATTTTCTGCATTTCTTATTTATATTATATCAAATTTTTATAAAAAATAAACCTATATAATTTTTTTATTTAAAAATTTTAATCTCAATAATATAAATTGGAATTTGGTAAATTACATACTCTTTTGGAACACAAACATTCCATCCCCTCCATCACCAATAAAATCTTCGGATGTACCTGGTGCTGGATTATATTTATTTTCAAATTCCACTATATGAAACTTGCATTTATTTACATAAAAATGAATATTTCTTTTTTCAAAATATGGAGTGCAAGTTTCCCATACCTTTGTATCACAATGCAATTTTTCAATTTCACTCCAAATTGCATAACCAATGCCTTTTGTTTGAGTGCCATATTTTACATAGAGAAAATCAAGATGATTATGTTGCGTTAAGCTATCAATGACTACAACAGCACCACCAATCATTTGCCCATCAACAACTGCTTTGTATGCAATAGCGCCTTTTTCATTCAAGGAACAGTCGATATCCTTTTCAGGAAGAATAATATCTTCCGTTTTGCCATAGACATCTTCAAACCCTTTTTGAAAGGCCTCCTGCATATCTTTCTTATATTGCATTAAGTCTTTATCATTGATTTTTACAAGCGATAATTCCATTATTACACCCCTTTTCGTTTCTCAAATACGAACACTCCACATTCCCTCTCTTCTTCAGAGAACGTGAGAAGAATTCCATTTTTAAAATATTTACTATTTACATCAAATGAAATTTATTCAAGTTCTGTCAAATATGTAAGTTACTCTTACTTGGTCTGTTTTAATATAATATTCATTTCATACCTCCTAAAAATAAAAATACTCGGTTATTACATATACACATATACGTAATAACCGAGCTCACTCGACATCTTATCTGACAGGCGGCCTGCAAGCAGTGCGCTTACTATCCCCTACACTACGGTGTACTGTCCTCCGATGACACTATTTACTTTTTTATTAGAATACCATTTGTCTTTGATTATGTCAATCACCATGACAAATTACTATTTGTCTACTACCTAAAAATTATTTTTCTCTTTCATTATAACATATTTTGTAAATATTTCATTACTTATGGTACGGTTCAATAAGAATTACCTAATGATAAATACTTTTCAGTTGATGTTATAAATCCTTGTTCTTTAAGGTATTTAGTTAGATAGTGTTCTTGCTAAAATAGGGCTATTAGATATTCTCCAATAGCCTTTTCTTGTGTGCCTGAATCCAGCTCCTTTATAACACATCAATCCTTAATCGTTCTACAACACTTTGTCTACCCGTAAAGCGATAGACAAAATAGGGAATCAAAACACCTAGAACAAATAATATGGGGAAGATGATTACCATTGGCCAGAAATTAAACTTGAAGTTTAAAAACCAAATCTGATCACATAGTGGGCGCACAATAAATAGTGAACTTCCAAGGCTTAGCAAGACAGAAATTACCGCAGTAAATGCGACATAATAGCATCCCTCCATGCATAGCATTGCCACAAGCTGCTTTCTAGTCATGCCGATACTTTGCAGTATGGCCAGTTCTCTGTGGCGAATTAGGATACTGGTTAAAATGGTATTGATAAAATTCAAAATACCAATGATTCCAATAATGAATGCAATGGTGCCGCCAATGGATACGATGGTATTCTTAATATCCGTAACACCTGCTAAGGTAGTGAGCTTGGATTTATAACTCATTGCTGGCTCAACACTGTTCGTATACTGTTTTAGAAAGTGCTCCATGTCAATTTCTTTATCTTGCGTAGCATCAAAAACATAGCTCATGGCATAGGTATTGCCAGTAAATTTTTTATAAACATCCCCTGGAAGAAAGAAGCAGGAGTCCATCCAGTCATAAGTATTTGCTTCGTTTGCGATGACATGGCCAAGTACAGTTACTTCATGAATATTACCGTTATAATTCAATTTCACTTTATCTCCAATACTATGATTCATACTGCTCATATCCATATGACCGCGGGAATCTACCCAGACCCCCTCTAGGATGTACTTCCCTGTTGCAAGTTTCTGTGTATCTATTTTACCATCCACTAATTTTAGACGAAAAAATGGGAATTCATCCATACCATATATATGTGTAGAAAATGAACCATCCTGTTTTTGGTTGGCTGTTTGCTTGGTGGTTTTGCTTGTGTATGTGGCTTTACAGCCATATTGGCGACCACCTGTTTTAAATCCATCATGTTTTTCTACAGCGCTAATAAAACTTTCGCTAAGCGCACTTTTTGCATTGACTTGGTACTGAAAAAATAGGTTGGCCTGACCGATGCGAAAATTCGAAGTACTGGCATTTTTGAGAGCATTCTCTGGATCCACGCTCTGTGAGAAATTAAAAACCGTATTGGTCAGTACGATGCTCAGCGAAAGGCTTAGAATCACCAGCACAGTACGTTTCTTATTTCGCCCAAAATTAGCCCATGCCATTCTTTTTTGTGGAGTTCCATTTTGAACTTTTTTCTTTCCTTCCTTACCATCGCTTAAATTGGCATCTGTATAGCGAACTGCTTCGATAGGAGATACTTTTGCTGCCATTTTTGCCGGCTTTCGGGTACTGATAAACACGGTAATTAGTGCGAATATGGCGGCCACTACAAAGATGAAAGGATTGGGGGATACAATCACCGCCTCCCCCTTAAAGCTGGATTGCGCCATCAGCACCGGCAGCAGTGCCTTACCCACAAAAAAGCCGCCACAAAGCCCCAATGGAATGCCAATCAGTGAAAGCATCCATGCCTGTCGCAGGATGATAGCATAAAGTTGCCGTCTTGTGGTGCCGATAGTTTTCAGCAATCCATAAAAGTACATATCGCGCAAAACGGAAATCTGAAATATGTTATAGATAATCAGATATCCTGTGAATACAAATAACAGCAATGCACAGAACAGTGCAGCAGCCGTTCCAACCCCCATTGTTGTACTTTTTGACAAATATCGCGGATTAATTCCTGTATTTATATAGTTCTGTGCATTTGAATCCATAGAAAATCCGCTATCTGCCACTACCTTCTTCAGGTCTTTTTCAATGTTTTCTGTGCCTTCAAATTTTATAATTCCAGAGATGGTTCCAGTTTCTGCTCGGTCCTCACGGTAGGTGCTTTTCAATTCATCCAAATGAGCATTAACATAAGCTTGAGAGGCGATAATCGTCCCTGTCTGCACACCTGGGTAACTTTTCCACCAACCGGCCAGCACGAAATCACGTGTAATTTTTTTATTGTGGGCAGTGAAGTCTAATTTTATATGAGCGCCCAGTTTTTGTGGAACACCAAGCATCTCTAGTGTCGTCGTATCGGTGATTATCTCATTTTCTGCTTGCGGCTTATGCCCACTAGTCGGCTCAACAAACGCATATTTCAAACCAAGATCATCATAATACCAAAACTCTGTATGCCGCTTGATAAGGGCGTCATTATCCACGCTGTCGGCAAGTTTGCGACAATAGGCGATTTCCTTTATCAGAGAATGGTTGCTTATGGTGCGATACTCTGATTCGGTCATATAATTCACAGAAGCTTGTCCGTCCCCTCCGGACATAATCATATCGGCCAGCTGCATACTTTTCATCATGCCAGATCCCATTGTAAATAGGCTGGTAAATAAAAGTGCGGTCAGTGCAATTGCAAACACAGCGATGATGTTGCGTGTTCTGGCAGCATGAAAGTTCTTCACTGCCAATTTGCGGATTATTTTTCTGTTTCCTACTCGAATCATCTCGCATCACCACCTGATATTTTTCCATCCTCAATACGGATAATACGGTCTGCAAGCTGTGCCAGTTCCTCATTATGAGTAATCATAACAATGGTCTGATTGAACTTTTTCCCGGTCACTTTTAAAAGCCCTATCACATCCTGACTGGTCTTGCTATCTAAATTACCGGTGGGCTCATCGGCCAGTACGATAGCCGGTTTTGTGGCCAATGCCCTTGCAATAGCTACCCGTTGCTGCTGTCCACCAGAAAGTTGGTTCGGAAAGTTCTGCAATTTACTTTCAAGTCCCAGCGTCTGAATAATCTGCTTTACATATCTTTTGTCCGGCTTGTTACCGTCTAACTCTATAGGCAGGACAATGTTTTCATAGATATTCAGCATAGGCACAAGGTTAAAACTCTGGAATATAAAACCAATTTTGCGGCGGCGAAAAATTGTCAGTTCTTCCTCTTTCAGCTTGAAAATTTCCTTACCATCTACCATCACACTTCCACTAGTGGGACAATCAAGGCCGCCTAGCATGTGAAGGAGCGTGGATTTTCCACTGCCCGATGTTCCGATTACTGCAACAAATTCCCCGTTTTCTACTGAAAGATTCACACCATCCAGTGCATGGACAGCCATTTCACCGCTGCCGTAATATTTTTTTAAGTTTGTTGTTTTTAATATGGTCATCATAGCGTCCTCCCAAAAATCTGTATCAAATTCTTTTGTTATACAAACAGAATAACAGAACATTCTTTCCACATTCTTTCTGAAATCTATCAGTTTTGAAAGATCTACCTTTTCTCGGTGGGTAGGAAAATGGAAAAGGTGGAACCTCGTCCCTTTGCTCCAGAGACCTTGATATACCCTCCTCCGCCAGAGATAATTTCCCGTGCCAGGAATAAGCCAAGCCCCACGCCCTCATATCCACTGACCTTAGCAGAACGGTAAAAACGGGTAAATATTTTTTCCTGCTCATCCTCCGCTATGCCAATACCTTGATCTGTGACATCAATCCGAAAAAACAACTCATAGGATATGGCATAAACTTTGATGGTGCTTTGTGTAGGGGAATATTTCACTGCATTATCAAGGACATTATACACCGCTTCAACCGTCCATTTAGGATCGTAATAGGCTGAGCCATCGCTCAATTCAGTATCAATGGTAATCTCTTTTTCTTCTGCTTTGGGCCGGATTTGGGTAATAACAGCATCAAGCAGCTCTCTTATAGTGTTTCTTTGCGGATTGATAGCAATAATCCCGCTTTCCAAACGGGAAGCTTTCACAAGGGCCACCATTAGGAAATCCAGTTTTTCAGCCTGATCAGACAGCTCTTTTACACATACAGCACTGTCCGATCTCAGTTTATGCTCCGAAAGAATCTGTGAGTAAAGCAGAATGTTCGCAACAGGCGTTTTGGTTTGATGAGATATGTCCGAGATTAGGCGCTGGATATTTTCCTTTTCTGCAGCCAGATTTTTAGAAGACACAGCACAGGCGGATAAAAAGCGAGCCATTTTCGCTTCCACAGCGGATAGAACAGATTCGTCAAAAGTATTTTCGATAAAATCCCCGTCTATAGCACTATCCAGCATAGCAGTCAAAGAATCCATAAGCCGCCGCATTCTTCTACGATATAGACAGATGACGGAAATTATGGCGGCCATTGAAGTGACTAAGACAACTCCCATTATTAAAAACCACTTGTCCATTACACCACCGCCCAAGTATAGCCAATGCCGTACACTGTTTTAATATATATAGGCGAAGAGGGGTTGTCTTCCAATTTATCACGCAAACGCTTAACTGTAACTGAGAGGGCATTTTCGTCTACATATACGGCGCCATCAGTCCAGATGGCATCCACCAATTGCGCTCTTGTCATGGTATGCCCCCTATTTTCAACCAAAATACGGAGCAGCTTTTGTTCAGTTTTGCTCAATTCAATGGGAATGCTATTTTTGAAAAACTCCATTCTTGCAAAGAAGAATTGAAAGCCATTAATCAATATTGGATCCACAATAACAGGTGCAGCGCTTCGAAGCCTGGCGCCCACTCTCGCCCTTAGGATCATCAGACTGAAGGGCTTAGTGATATAATCGTCCGCCCCCAGTTCAAGGCCTGTGACCACATCTGTTTCCAGATCATTAGCGGTAAGAATTATCACTGGAACAACAGCAGAGCGTCTGCGTAACTCTTGCAAAAAATCTAGTCCATTCCCATCCGGTAGATTGATGTCCAGAATGATAAGGTCAAAGACCGTGTTTTCAGTCTCTTGCCATGCAGAATGCAGATCCTGCGCCTGTACAAAGGTAAATTCATTGTCTTTTAAAGCCAGCGCTATGCCGTTCGCTAAGGACAAATCATCTTCAACAATCAATATTCGTTTCATTTACGGTTGTCCCCCCTTGGCTAATTATCTTTATATTGTCCATCTTTAGGTTTTTCCACATCTTTGAGAATTAACCACATACGGCTAAAGTGTACCATACTCATATGCAATTTTCTACAGAAAGTTTTGTACTCGTTCCCCGCAAACTTTCCATTTTGGGGAAGATTTCTACTCATAGCTATAAGCTTTTTTAAACCCTTGGTATAACCATGGGTATTCGTTGCGCAAAAAAACGTACTGGATTTCTCCATCCAGTACGTTCATTATATAATATATGGTGGTTTTTAATGGTGGAGGCGAAGCGCAACCTTTAAAACCCACCATATATTATATATTCCTTAATGCTAGTTCATATATTATTTTAAATGCTTTCTTAAAAAGCTTAATGATTCTGATATTATTTCATGTGTTCTATTGTTATCATTAAATAAATCAAATCCATGTCCACCTGTAGAATGATTGTAAATATCAATATTTAAATTATTTTTTAATCCTTCTAAAATAAACCTATCAATTGATTCATTAATTATTGGACTGTCAAGACCTGCTCTTGCAACAAATAAAGGAGGAATCTTACTGGAATTTTTATTTATAAGATTTATTGGTGAGTACTTCTCTAGCTCTTCAGCCTGTATATTAAACTTAAGAAGCTCTCTTGCGGATGTGAAATCTCCAAAACCATAATAAGCAATAACGCATTTAATATAATTAAAGTAATCATGCATACCCACATATAAACCAAATGGAACACCTCCAGAAAAACACCAAATAGCAATTTTATCTTTATCTATACTTAGCTCATCAGCATTTTCTATTAAATAATTAATAACTACATCTATATCATTCGTAACTTCTTCAACACTAAAACCCTCGGATAAAACTTTATGATTAAAAGTTATTGCATTAAATCCATAAGCTACTATTAATTTTCCGTAAGTAATATATTGTCCAGTCTCCTTGAAATTTATAGACGCATCTTCTCCATGTACTAAAATCACTACAGGCAACTTTTCTTTTTTACCATTACAAAAAGGAGTGTATAAATCCATTAGTAGTTTTTCTTTATCTGTAATCTTACACTCTATATTTTTTTGTATATTAACATTTTCCATGTTATTAATACTGTATACTATCTCTTTTTTCAAAATTTCTTCAATACTTAACATATCATTTCTCCTCTTAAATAACTTAATATCAATTTATTTCTCAATAGGAATCCACATTTCACATCTATAGTTTTCAGAGAACATATCTCCTACAGGGAATATCTCAAGATCCGGTGCACAATCATGTCGATATCCCATAGATGGCATCCACTCTGAATATATCCTTCGAAGAAGATCCTGCAAAGCTTCTGGTGCTGGTCCTACTGCTTCAAATGCAACCCAAGTTGCTGCTGGTATGACTTCTAAAACATATCCTTTCGGAATAGGGCCTTGAATTTCCTCGATTCCTATCATATAATTAAATTCATATTTATATTTATCAAAACCCTTAGATATACCTAGAACACCAAGCTTACCTGCTTTTGAGGAAACCCACTGGTATGAACCATCTTTCATGCACTCCTGCCAAAACTCAGGAACCTCCCTAAAGTTTTGTTCATCCATCATAGTTACTCTTGTTTGTTTACCTATTACTGTAAAACTTTCTTTATCAAAAATCCTATATTTTATGTCTTTATCTCCCTTTATTGAAATATGAAAAGATAATTTTGGATATGCCTTAAGATTTACCCCTGATTCACGGACTGCAGTGGGACTTATTCCATACATTTTTCCAAAAGCCTTTATAAAGGCTTCAGGGGTTTCATAACCATACTTATATGCTACATTAATAATCTTTTCCCCCGATATAATATCCTGTACAGCCAGTGTAAGCCTTCTTCTCCTTATATACTCAGCTACTGTAACACCTGTTATCATATGATACATACGCTAAAAGTAAAATGTAGATGATAATGCAATTTTCGCCACCTCTTCAATATCAATCTTTTTGGTAATGTTAATCTCTATATATTCTACTGCATTGTTCATTGCATTAAGCCAATCCATAAAACTTATTTCTCTCTCTTTCTATAATAAATAATCTTTGCTTATTTGTCCTATCTTTAAATGCTTTTTAATGACAGGTTATAATTATGTATTTTTCCAAGTTGCAATAACATAATTTCATTTTAACTTAATTTCTATAAAAATTATAGTTTCACTCTTACATGAAATAAATAATTTTAATATTATATTTAAATGTTAAAAAACCATTTAAGTCATTTGGAATTATCAAAGGACATTTATATATTTAGATTTATTGTTTTGCTATTCTAGCATAACTCATTACCAATGATACCAGAATAAAAATAGTACAAGAGAAATCGAAAAAGTTTCTGATAAGAATTAAAATAAAATTAGGAAATGAAGAAAACTTAACTATGTGATTAAATGAGTTTGAAAAAGTCAATAAACTTGTATTAAAAAACCGCACTGAATTCCAGTACGGTCATATGTATCGTGGGTTTCAATGGTGAAGGCGAACCTCTTAAAACTCCTATAAAAAACAACCAGTTAACTTCTCATCTTAACCTCTCTCATACTTTGGTGGCAAATTTCTCTTATGTTCATTATACTCGTGCTTCAACTTAATTTTCTTATCCACTTCTTTATCCCCACAGCTGCCATTTTCTATATACTTATTAACTTGCTCATAGGAAAAGCCTAATTTTTCCTCATCGGATTTTCCACTTAGCCCATCACTTGGAGTTTTATGAACCAATTCATAAGGTAAGCCTAAAGAGTCTCCCACTGCTACAACCTCTTCAGTAGTTAAATCTCCTATAGGATTGAAGTCAAAGGCGCTATCTCCCCATTTCGTTGTATATCCTACAAATCCTTCTGATTTATTTCCTGTACCACATACCCTAAAGTTCATATTAGTGCCAATTGCATACAAAGTAGTCATTCTAATTCTTGGAGGAATATTGATTTTAGCATCAATAGATAAATTTTCATCTCCAATCCCCTCTAATAATCCATTGTAAGCTTTTTCTATATTAACTATTTTATAATTAATTCCTAAAATATCTACAACTCTTAAGCTATCATCTATATCCTTTTGCTCACCATTTGGCATTAAAACTCCAAACACTCTTTCTTTTCCCAAAGCTTCAAATAATAACTTAGCTGCTACCAAGCTGTCCTTTCCACCGCTAATTCCAATAATAGCTCCCTTGGCATTAGGCTGAGCTTTAAAATATTCTTTAATCCAATTTATAATATTTTCACATTCCTTTTTTGCATTAAAATCTTTTCTCAATTTTTATACCTCCCGTGAAAATGGCAAAATTAATCTCCTGCCTTATTCTAAAATGTTACTAGAAGCTGCCATGCAACCTACTTCTTATTTCTGATAATGAATAATCTTTTATCAAATTACCATCCTTAAATACAATTTCTAGTAGATTATCCTTATATTCTGCTTGTTCTTTTATAGTTAATTCATCTTTATATAAAATGTCTTGTCCTTTTCTATATATATAACACATTCCCTTTTGTGACTTTTTAAAATTATCTTTATCTGTTTTAGGAGCTTTAAAGATAAACTTTTCCTCACCATCTATTACTGCATGAGTAGCCTTTAGGGCAAATCCAAAAGTATCTCTAGTGTTATATTGGTAGGTATATGAACCTATTCCAAACACACAGTTATTTACTGCAAATCCCTTTTCCTCCAAGCCTCTACAAATCTGTTCACATCTTTCTACAGTTATACTATCTCCATAAATCGTCCCTATTTTACTATTTAGAACCTTATATCCTTTTGAATTGATTTCTCCTCCGAATATATCCCAAAGTAGTTCAACAGTTCCTTTATATTCCTCACTATCTTTTGCTGCATCCTTATCTCCACAAATTATTTTTACTGGATCTCCACTATCCCCTCTAATAACAATTTTGCCATCTCTATTTAATATATCTTCCTTCAATGTTGGAAGTATATTTGTTATAAAATTCCAATAATCATAGGTATCAGATACTATGCTCAAAACTCCACTTGGAAACACTTCAGTTATTAATCTCTTATAGGCTGCAAACTCATCTTCGCCGTAGCTACACATTACACTGTGCTCTGTAGAAGGTGTTCCTAGTCCAACTATTTCCTCTTCTATATTGCAATTATAATATTTTTCTAAATAGCTAATAGCGGGTATTGTTGCTGTTCCTAAAAATGAAAGCAAGTGTGCTGCACCACTAAGTTCTGCACTTTCCACAGAACTAAAACCTCTCATACTAAAATCTCCACAAGCTTTTCTTACATCCCCATTTTCTACAGTAAGATTAAAATACTTTTCTACTATTTCTCTGTATCTATATGCAATAGTGGCACTTGTCATTGGTTGCCATATATTACAGCTCATAAAGGTTTCTAAATAATTCACCAGCCAAGGAAAATCAGCATGTGTATTAGTAATCTCAATCATTGGTGTTTTAATATTTACTCTTAAGCCTTCTACTACAGCTTTAATTTGTATTGGCAAATATCCTAAGTCATGTAAAGCTTCAATATGCTTTGTATCAGCTGCAATATTTCCCATGGTTTTGGAGATAATTCTTTTATACTCCGAAACCACAGCTTCCTTATCCCTTTGGAAGAAGTTTTCATTAAAGTATTGAATTAAATACTTCTTTATAAAAGGTTGTAGTCCAAACATAACAACTTTATTCATATTTTCTTTTCTAGACATTCTTGGAGTCCAGTAACTTACTAATTTAGTCATTCCTTGTGCATAACACATATGATGAATTGTTTTGTAAAAATCTGCAAGCAATAATGGATTTATCATTATAACTTCCCCCTATTGATTACCTTTACTTGTAGACCTTCCATTACATCTAATGCCTTTTCATGTAGTTTATCATCAAAACTAGCACAAAGACTTGCATCCACTATAATGTCAGCATCTCTGTATTGGGACTGAAACAATACCACGTTACTAATTACACATATATTGGTAACAACTCCAACTATCTCAATTTCCTTAATATCTTCTCCTACTTCATTGGCTATTTGAAGCATATCCTTTGGACATATTCCAAAACCTTTTTTTTCATAATGCATTGTATTTTCTGAGCTTGAAAAATCTTTTATTTTTCCATATAGCTTATGACCATTGGTATCTTTAATACAATGTAACACAGGCAAGTTTTTACCTTCTCTGGTTTTTAAATATTCTTCACAGTGAGTATCATAGGTAAATATCACCTTATGTCCCTGTTGTAAATACTTAGTAATCTTATCATATATAGGTCGCTCTAATGTCTTTGCTTTTTCAAATCCCAGTGTTCCATCTACAAAGTCATTTTGATAATCAATAACTACTAATAGTTTTTTCATAATTAATCCTCCCTTTAAATTTCATACACCTTAATTTTTTCATGATCTTTGCTTAAAATACTATTGGTTGTATATATCCCAGTTATTAAATCACTAGTTAATAACTCACCTTGAAAAACTGTATTTTCACAATGGGTAACTACTAGATATATTTCCGTTGCCCCTATTTCCTTTAACTTAGAGGCTGTAAGCATAAAAGTACCACCCTTTGAACATAAATCATCCACTATAATAGCCTTAAAGCTTTTACTTTCTACATTTCCATTGATTTCTAGCTTCTTAATAAATCCCGTTTTAAAGTCTCGTTCTTTGCTTGCAGTAAGAATTTTTTCATAGTCTATTTCTTTTCCATATCTTTTAGCTGCACCTGCATCGGGATAAACTAAATATATCTCTTCTTTTCCATTATTCAATTCTTTTAACAGCCTCTCAGCTAGCATTTTTGACATATTTACTATCTTCACCCTATCCAATAATGCAATACATACATCCGAATGCGGCTCATAAATTGTTACGCTTTCAAATTTTAAACTATTAATTAGTTTGCAAAGATGCTTCAAAGTAAAAATTGCTATTCCCTCAGTTCTGTCCATTCTACTATAAGGCATATAAGGAAGTATTAAATTGCATTTTACTTTTAATTCATCTAAATGACTTTTTAAAAATATTAATTGAGTTATATCCTCATCATTTTCAAAATAAACTCTAATCTCATTATCATCATTTCTTAACTTTAAATTTTCACTATGAATAAGAGATTCGCCATTAGAAAATTTCTTAATCTCAACTCTCTCATTATTAAAATAAATCATTTTGTACCCTCCTCACCTTTAAAAATTATGCTCCCAATCTTCATTAAATTTAAACACCTTAGCTGGTCTAAAGGGTTTACCCTCTATTTTTTCATCAGTTTCTATAATCATTTCTCCCATCTTTCTTCTGAAATTTAAAATTTCTCTTCCCATTATTGCTTCATATACATTCTGCAATTCCTTTACAGTAAATACTCTTGGCAAAAGGTTAAATGCAATTGGTGTATACTCCACTTTATTTCTTAATCTATCTATGCCATAATCTAATATCTTATAATGATCAAAAGCCAATTCCTCTGTAGAATTATTTAATAATCTATAACTTGTTTCCTTTCTTCTAAAGATGTCTCTTCCAATTTTCTCTGTTACTTCATAATTCATTATTATTTTTTCATCAATGGATTTAAGAGACAAAAGATGTTTGTTTTCTGTATATTGTTCTTGCTTTTCAGAGCTAACAAGAGTTTTATCTATCCAAAACCATTCACTTTTCTTTTGGAAATCTACTTCTTTGAATCTTATGCTACTCTTTTCTACTAAAGCAATATTCCCTACACTGATAACCCTTGTTCTTTTATCTCTGTAAGCATCTCCAAAAGTATAAAGCTGCTCTGTATAAACATTGTCTATTCCTGTCTTCTCCTTAAGCTTTCTCATAGCACTAGCTTCTAAGTCTTCTTCTATACCAATAAACCCACCTGGCAATGCCCATTTTCCTATATAGGGATAATCATCTCTTTTAATTAAAATAACCTGAAGGCCTTTTTTTGGCACCTTCCTAAGATTATCTTCTTTTATATCATCAGTTGTAAATATTATAATATCATTTGTAACACTTGGTCTTTTATAATTATTCTCATCATAATTTTTTAAGAATTCTTCTTCCTTATCTATAAAATGCTTATCCATATTATTTTCCACCTCGGCTTAGTTTCAATTAGATAATATCAATTTGATATTATGTTATTATAATACAACTTATTCCATCATATGTCAATAAATATTTTTACTATTACTACTAATATTTATAGTGTTACTTATTGATAAAATGTTAAAAAAATAGTAGCCCCTACTCGCAATTGGATGCTACTATTTTTACAAACTGAAAATTTAGTGATACCAGTTGCCTAAGCAACCAGAATTGTATATGCGTTTGCCCTATGGTTATATTATTTAAAAATTGAAAAGCGAAAAGATTATATATCAATTATACGCTTATTAATTCTATTGGCTAAATCCTTAATTTTTTATACCTATTTTACCTTTTTCTAATTTTTCCATATTTTTAATCGCAGTGGAAAACATAAGTTTTATCCTGTTTAATTGATTTACTTCACTAGCTCCAGGATCATAATCTATTGGAGTAATATTTAAATAAGGATATCTTCTTTTAATTTCCCTGATCATGCCTTTGCCTATTACATGGTTTGGTAAACATGCAAAGGGCTGTATGCAAATCATATTGCTAACTCCAGATTCTAATAATTTAACGATCTCTGCTGTTAATAACCATCCTTCTCCAGCTTGATTACCAAGAGATAAAATATCATCCGTTCCTTTAGCTAATTTTTCAATTCTTTGTGGTGCCATAAATCTTTTACTATTCCTTAGTGATCTCTTCATTTCTATTGAATAAAGTTTTATATATTTAATAGTCAATCTACCACCTAAGAAATTCTTTAAGTTTCCACCTAACTTCTCATATTTAAATTTTTGATTATAGGAACAATATAATAGAAAATACATTAAATCTGGTATTATTACTTCTGCTCCCTCTTTTTCTAATATTCCTATAATATTATTATTTGCTAAACTGTTATACTTCAAGAAAATTTCTCCAACTACTGCTACCTTTGGCTTAATTACATTTTTAATTTCCAAACTATCAAAATCATTTATCATTTCTTTTGTAATATTTTTAAACTCCTTAAAACTTCCATCACATATATTATTCTTACATCTATATAACCATTTCAAATAAAGTAATTTTGTTGAATTTTTTATTTTTTCATAGGGTCTTACTCTATTTGTCATTTTTAAAAGCATATCTCCATAAGATAATGCCATTAATGCTCTATTAATCATTGGCAATGTTATTTTGAATCCTGGATTATTCTCTATTCCTTGAGCACTTATAGATATAACTGGTATTTTCTCATATCCAGCATCTTTTAATGCTTTTCTTATAAGGGCAATATAATTAGATGCTCTACAAGTACCTCCTGTTTGAGAAATAATTACAGAAGTATTATTTAAATCATACTCCCCGGACTTAAGTGCACTTATAATTTGACCTACTACTACAATGCCAGGATAGCAAGTATCATTGTTTACATATTTTAATCCTTCTTCTATAATATGTGGATCAACTGTAGGTAATACTTTTAAACTATATCCGGAGCTTTTAAAAGCAACTTCTAATAGTTCAAAATGTATTGGTGAAAATTGAGGACAAAGTATTGTATGTTTTTCTCTCATTTCTTTTGTAAATATAGTTTTATCATAGGGTTTAATTGATTTAATATTTTTTGAATTGGAAATTGGCGATTTATTTATATTATCCATAGCAGCTTTAAGAGAACGAATTCTAATTCTAGCTGCGCCTAAATTATTAACCTCATCTATTTTTAAAAGTGTATATATTTTACCAAAGCTCTCCAATATTTCTTGTACTTGATCTGTAGCAATTGCATCTAATCCACATCCAAAAGAGTTCAATTGAATTAACTCTAAGTTTTTTCTAGTACCTACAAACTGTGCTGCTCTATATGCCCTTGAATGATAAGTCCATTGATCTAGCACCCTTAATGGTCTTGGAATTTTAACTAAATCAGCTACAGAATCCTCTGTAAAGACTGCCAATCCTTCTTGTGATATCATATCTGCTATACCATGATTTATTTCTAAATCTAAATGATAGGGTCTTCCACTTAATACAATACCTTTTCTACCACTTTTATCTAAGTCTTCTAGAATTTCTAATGCTTTATTTTTTATATCTTCTTTAACCTTGCTAACTTCTTCATAAGCTTTATCAATTGCAAGGCTTATTTCCTTTTGACTTATATCAAATACCTTTAGTTCATCATATAAGTTCTTTTTCATTGACTTTATATCATTAAAATTCAAAAATGGATTTTTATATATTATGTCTTTACTTCTCAAAAATCCAATATTATTTTTAACAACTTCTGGATAAGAAATTACTATGGCACAATTATAGTGATTATCTGCACTTTTATCTTCTAATCTCTCATAAGAAATACATGGATAAAATATAAATTTTAAACCTTTCTTTATAAGACTTGCTATATGTCCATGAGCAATTTTGGCAGGATAACAAATAGACTCTGATGGTATAGTATCAAGACCTTCATTGTAAATTTTCTTTGTAGAGTCCGGAGATAATATTACCCTAAAACCTAGTTCTGTAAAGAAAGTGTACCAAAATGGATAATTTTCATACATATTTAAAACTCTTGGTATACCTACTTCTCCTCTTGTTGCTTCTTCTATTGAAAGAGGTGTATATCCAAAAATTCTTTTATATTTATAATCAAATAAATTTGCTGCTTTTTTTGTATTTTTATTGACTCCTATACCTCTTTCGCATCTATTACCAGAAATAAATTTTCTACCATCAGAAAATTTATTTACAGTAAGTAAACAATTATTACTACATAATCCACAATGCCTAAATTCATTTGACACTCCAAATTTTTCAAGATCAGATTCCCCTAAAATATTAGAAAGCTCATTTCCATTATAGTTATCTTTTGCAATAAGAGCAGCTCCAAATGCTCCCATAAGACCAGCAATATCAGGCCTTACAACTTCTTTACCAGTAACTTTCTCAAAGGCTCTTAAGACAGCTTCATTATAAAAAGTTCCTCCTTGAACCATAATTTTTTCTCCGAGATCCTCAGATTTTTTTATTTTTATAACTTTGTAAAGAGCATTTTTAATTACAGAATAAGACAATCCAGAAGATATAGCTCCAATATCAGCGCCTTCCTTTTGAACTTGCTTAACTTTAGAATTCATAAATACAGTACATCTTGACCCTAAATCCACTGGACTTTTTGATAGTAGACCTTCTTTGGAAAACTCTTCAATGCTCATGTTTAAAGATTGTGCAAACATATCAAGAAAAGAACCACAACCTGATGAACAAGCCTCATTTAATTGAATAGAATTTATTACTCCATTTTTTATCTTGATGCACTTCATATCTTGCCCTCCTATATCAAGAATAAAGTCCACATCTTTTAAAAAATGCTTTGCTGCTCTATAATGTGCAATGGTTTCAACTTCTCCAATATCAATATTTAAAGCTGACTTTATAAGGGCCTCTCCATACCCGGTAACAGCAACTTTAGCAATTTTTATTTTTTCATTAATTTTACTATATATATCTTTTAATATGTTTACAGTAATTTGCATAGGATTACCCTTATTGCTACCATAAAAAGAATATAATATAGCTCCTTCATTATCTATTAATATAGCTTTAGTAGTAGTAGAACCAGCATCTATACCTAAAAAAGCTTTTCCTTCATATGTAGTTATATCTCTTGTCTTTGCTTTGTAATTGTAATGCCTTTGTCTAAAGTTTTGTAATTCCTGTTCATTTTTAAATAATGGCTCTAATGTAGCTGAAGTAGCTATATTATTATCTAAACTTTCAACAGCTTTTAATAGTTGTTCAAAAGTTATAACTTTCTCTTTTTTTGATTCAATAGCTGCACCAATAGCCACAAATAGTTGAGGGTTTTGTGGAAATAATATTTCCTCCTGCTTTAATTTTAAGGTATCAATAAACCTTTTCCTAAGCTCTGATAAAAAGTATAAAGGGCCTCCTAAAAATGCAACATTTCCCTTTATTGGCTTTCCACAAGCAAGCCCGCTTATAGTCTGGTTTACAACAGCTTGAAATATAGATGCAGCTATATCTTCCTTGGTAGCTCCTTCATTTATAAGAGATTGTATATCAGTTTTTGCAAAAACACCACACCTTGCAGCAATTGGATAGATTATTTTATAATTTTTAGCTAATTCATTTAATCCTTTAGCATCTGTTTCAAGTAATGTAGCCATCTGATCTATAAAAGCACCTGTACCACCAGCACAAACCCCATTCATACGTTGCTCTAAACTATCTTCAAAATATGTTATTTTTGCATCTTCTCCACCTAATTCTATTGCTACATCCGTATTATTCATAAAGGTTTCAACCGCTTCTGTACAAGCAATAACTTCTTGAATAAAGGATACTCCTAAAAGCTTTGATAGGGATAATCCACTGGATCCTGTTATCATTGCTGTAATATCATAATCTTTATATTTCTTAAAAACTTCTTTTATAAAGACAACTACAGCTTCCTTTATATTAGAGTAATGTCTTTCATACTTACTATAAATAATGTTGTTTTTCATATCTAATAATACAAGCTTAATAGTGGTGGATCCTATATCAATTCCTAAATGTAATATTTCTTTCATAAACTTCTCACTCCAACATAAATTATTATTAATATAATTAAAATGATGTATAATATTTAAACATCATTCTGTAATTTTGCCCTTTTTCATGCATAATATACAAAGTGAGATTTACCTTACCACCTATCCTCACCTAAATTTAGTAATAACCTCCGTTACTTATGGTGCGGTTCAGGGTATCACATTCTACGCTTATATAAGAATTCAATATTAAATCTTATGTTTCACACCTTGAAATTTTGCAAGTTCCAGATTTATAACTGTCATCTAAAGAACTAAATTTCCTACAATTGGAAGTAAAGTGATTATAAATAGCTATCGACAATATATATAATAAAAATTTTCATCTTTATTAAAGGATAATATCTTATACTAAGACAGGAGGGAGTACATTGCTAAAAAATCTTAAAATCAAAATAGCATTTTATATTTTGTTAGCTATTATGATTATATCCATGATCACAATTGGAACATTTGGTTTAAATTCTTTATACAGCATGAACAAACAAATCCATACTAATATTAATTCCGAGATAATAAGAACTAAATCTATAGATACTGCTAGAAGTGCACAAGTGCATTTTAAAAAGCAAGTTCAAGAATGGAAGAACTTATTAATTAGAGGAAATGACCCTAATAACTTTCAAAAATACCTATCAGGGTTTAATGATGAAGAAAAGGCTACTCAGAAGGATTTATTATCTTTAAAATATCTTATGAATCAGCAAGGATTAGATATCTTAAAAGTAGATGAGGCTATAAAAACTCATGAAAAATTGGGAGGTAAATATAAGGATGCTCTTAAAAGCTATGATTTCCAAAACACCAATAGTCTTCATGTGGTAGATAATTTAGTAAAGGGTATAGACCGTGCCCCTACAGATAATATTGATGCTATTGTTCAGCAAATACAGGATTATTCAACTGAAAACTTAAAATATGTGCAAGATAGCTCAGAGAAGCAATTCAAAAAAGAGGTAATATCATCAATAATTGGAATAACATTAATTACAGCTATTTGTTTGATTTTAACCATCACATTTGTAAAGAAAATAATAAGCTCCATAAACATGCTAAAGAATAAAATTTCTGATTTAGCAGAAAAAGATGGAGATTTAACGGTTAAACTACCTATTACAAGTAAAGATGAACTTGGTCTTGTATCTGAAAAGTTCAATATTTTTATAGATAAGCTAAAGAAAAATATAGCTGATGCAGCGCACTGTACTTTCGTTCTAACTAATGGATGCAATAGTTTAACAGAAAGTACTAGTGAAGTAAATACATCGATGAATCAGATAACTTGTACTGTTTCTGAAATTGCCAAAGGTAATCAACAAGTAGCAAGTGAAATAGTAAGTGCTTGCTCTACCTTAAATGAGATAAGCAAGCATGCCAAAACAACTGCCAAAGATATGACAGAAATAATAAAACAGTATGAAGAAACAAACGAATCAATAAGTATAGGTAAAAATGCTTTACTGGAACAACAGAGTCACATGAATGAAATAAACACTATTACTAATAATGTTTTAGTTGCAGCTAAAACTCTTGAAGAAAAGTCAAATTCAGTAAATACTATAGTAAGCACTATTGGTTCAATTGCTGAACAAACAAATCTATTAGCATTAAATGCAGCTATAGAAGCGGCTAGAGCTGGAGAGCAAGGTAAAGGTTTTGCCGTGGTGGCAGAAGAGGTAAGAAAACTGGCGGAATCCTCTGCTTTATCAGCAAAGGAAGTTTATTCAAATGTACAAGCTATGCAAGATGCTGTTAAACAAACAATTATCCATATAAATGATGCAAATGATAGACTTCAAAAACAAGAATTTATTGTAAACAAAACTGATATTTCCTTCAATGAAATTCTTGAACACATATCCTTAATAATGAATAACACTAAGCAAGTTGGAGAAAGAATGAATGAAGTTACTGACCAAGTAGGTTCTTTAAATACCTCCATTCAAAATATTTCAGCTGTTGCAGAAGAGACTGCTGCTTCAACAGAAGAGGCACTGGCATCTACAGAAGAACAAACTAACAGCATTGCCAATGTGAATAACATGGTTATTGAATTTAATAAACTGACTAGTGACTTAAAAGGTGTAGTAAATAGCTTTAAATATGAATAACTCTATTTCATTTAATAAAAAGACTGTGTTTTAAAAAGCTGGTTAAGGTATCCTTTTTTAGTAAAACTTCATTTATTTATTGTACGGTTCTCCATATCACCTGCTCCTAATAAAAGTGCTATTACTTTTTCATAATCTTTCTCGTCTTTAATATTCAAATTTCTTTTTACTTATAATACAATCCACATTATAAAAGTGTTGCAATAATTTACAAAAATTATTAGGAGAATAATGATATGCAAATGAGTGTCAAGTCCCATTTCTTTTCGTAATATATTTGGATTGCAAAATAAAAATACCACAAGATTCAATTTATGAATAATGTAGTATTTTAATAAATTATTTAATTTTTATAGTTGAATTATTAAATAAGAATATTATGTAATAACTAATTATTAAAAAATACTTATTTTTCAATATCAGCCTTCAATAAAGAATATAATATCAAATCAACAACACCTTGACCTTTCCAAACATACCCTTGCCGAATTATTCCCTCTTTATTAAACCCATTTTTTTGTAATACATTTTGTGATTTAATATTTTCTGGCATGACAAAGGCTTGTATACGGTTAATGCCAATATCGTTAAAGAGGTAATCTGTCATTGCTTTAACGGTTTTTGTAGCAATTCCTTTAGACCAAAATCTATGGTTTAGTCTGTAACCTATTGTTATCATATTTACATCATTGGAGTAGTCAAACATTTCTGCTATACCAACAATATTGTTAGGTTCACTATTTAGGCAGATTCCAAGAAATATACATTTTCTTTTATGAAAGTCTCTTTCAAAATGTCCTATCATATTGGCAACAGTGCTTTTATTCTTTTTAAGCATTATAGGAGTGTATTGAAAAAGTTTTTCATTACTATATATTTCAAAAATATTGTCGAGATCAGAATCTACAATTTTTCTTAATGTTATTTCATCTGCTACAATATGCGGAAATTGTTCATATAGACTTTTCCTCAAAATTATCATCCCCCTCTCATATGGAACATATTTAGCTGGTTCACCATCAATAGTAAGTATTGTTCCTGTAATAAATGTATTTGGAATAGATATGAGTCGCTTGAAAACAGCTGATTATATTGAAATTTCACATAAATTTCAATTGTTCTAATTGTCTTCTACGATCTTCAGCATTTTCTTCTGGTGATTTTGTTGGGTCATCTTTAAAATAACGTTCACACGGTAAATCCATACATTTACCACAATGTTCTAACTTTCTTTCATTAATACAGCAATCATATATATCACAAATATCTTCATCTATATATTTTAACCAAAATGGCTTACCTTTGATTCCCACACAGCCTTCACAATCTTCTAGGAAAAACTTACACTCAGAACATACTACTCCGCAACAGCTTATGATTTTCTCCATACTCTCATCCACCTCTTAATATAACATTATCATGATAATTAACATAAATTTACTATATGTTACTTAATTGATGTAAAAATTATACCATATTAAAATGTAAAAACACCCTAAAATTCAATTTATAAATGCTGCGGTGTTCAAGTAAATTAGTAATTAGCTTTTTCCTTTTCCAATTGTAAATTTGATAAGTATTAACGTAATAATTGTTATAGCTAATCGTAGCCAATTATTATAAATATTAACTATATCATAGCTAATAAGTGCTTCTAAAGCTATAGATGGAGCCTTTCCAATCAAGGTTGCAACGGTGAATATCATACCATTAACATTACTTATTGAGGCTGCCAGTGTCACAAATCCTGATGGTATGAATGGAATTACTCTCCCTTCACATATTAATAGGCCAGCTTTTTTTCCTTTACTATTAACTATCTGCGAAAGTAATGCATGTTTATCTGTGAATTTCTCTATCCTCTTCTTAAAACCTAATCTGTAAACAATAAAAGTAATATATGCTCCTGTTGTTTCTCCTAACAGGGATATCAGAAAACCCTGAGCAGGCCCAAAGAAAGCTATGTTAGCTCCAGTTACAAATACTGAAGGTAGTACCCCCGCCAACGAAATACCTATACTTACCAAAAAGCTTATAGGAACTGCCAGAGAACTGTTATTTTTTAAAACCTCAAGCATATCATTTACATTAAACATTGCTTTCTCCTTTTTAGATTACCATTTAATTTAATCATTATTTAGATATAGTGATTTCAAACCTTTCGAAAATTTATATTTATATAAGCTTTTATTCGTATTCAAATATTGCTAACTTATCAGTATTAAAATCAAAATACTTAACAAGATGGACTTTCTTCTTTTTTAAAGAGGCATGAAAAAATTTAATACAAGTATTATCGTAGGGGTAGGACTGGGTAATTAATTTAGTGCTGTCTATGTACTTGTTAAAATAGGAATTTAAATGAAAAGACCAATAATAAATTGTAAATTTTAAGAGAAGTATATTACAGACTTCCCTTAATTTTATAAAAGTATTTTAAAGCAGATTTGCTTGAAAGCATAACATATCATTACTAAAACCCTTTATAATATTTTCTTCATGTTCTATATAAACTGGATTACCTGCATAGACAGGATGAATATATTTCACTTCTATCTCATCAGTTTGAATGGTGTCACAAAGTTCTTTTAAAATAAACAATCCTTGCACAACAGGATTTTCTGTAAGGTGAATAGAATTTGTATCTCCTGTTAAATGGCTAAAATCTGCAATTTCTTCTTTTGAGAAGTTACGCCATAAAGTTCCCTTATCTATAGAAATTTCTGTTTGAGTATATTCTTTAACTTTTACATTCATCATTAAGTAAACTGTTAATGTTTCTGCAATTTCATTATTAACATATCCGTTACAGTTGATTACACAAAGTCGTCTATTACTTTTTACAATTTCATTTTTATAAGTTTCTTTATCTAATTTGGCTTGAAATCGTTGATATTTTACTTTAGCAATAAATGCACCATCATAAAAAAAATCTTCTTTTGTAGTAAATGCCTTAAATAAATCTATCATTTTGTTCTCCTTATATCCATATCGTAAATTATAATTTTATCTTTTCTTAATTATACTGAATATCAATAAAAATTCCAAATAACTTGTATGCCCATAGGTAAATATTATTTTTACTTTTAATCTTTTAATTGGTATTCGGTGGTAATATTTAACATATTTTTATAGTTTAACCATTTCTATAATTAAATCTTCCCTCATCAGTTTTAAATGAGAATGTTGATTAATAGTCCCCTATATTGAAGGACCATTATTTATCTTCTTTAAAAAGTTATCTACTAATTTTTCTGCTTTTTCAAATGACTGTTCACAATAGTTTTTATAAAAAGGATTACTAAATCCATGTTTTCCCTTTAACATATAAACATTAATGCTCTGTTTTTTCAAAGAATAAACTAATTCTTTTATATTAAATGAGTTCTCTTCAGTAGAAAAAATTAATAGGACTGGACATTTTGGAGTAATATTCCTATAATCTCTAATCCGTGAACCATAATATCCTATAATACCATTACACATATTTTCTTCACCACTGCATAACCACGCAATTGTTGCACCTACACTATAACCAATTAAATATATGTTTTTATATTGCTTTTTTGCTTGTATAATTACCTGTTTTACTTGCTGAACTGCTGAATCAAATCCAATATTATTCATAAAATATTCATATGCCTCTTGTTCCAAATCGTAATTGAACGGTTGAGGCTTGTCAATTAAATTTGGACAAATAATGTCATATCCATTCATAGAAAATTTTTTGCAAACCATCTGTATATGTTGATTAATTCCATATATTTCATGCAATACTATTATTACAGAATCGGAATTATTTATAATTTTCACTATTTATCTTTAGTGAGAGAGTATATAACAAGTACCAGACCCTCACTAAAATTCACCTCTTTTCTTTTTATACTATTTTATGTGTATAACACATTAATAACTTTGCTAATAATACACAAAATATTTATAATGCAAAGTAAAGTTATAAACTTTTAAATTCTTTGTTTTACAGGTAACTCAAATAAATAAGGACTGAAGTGTTAAGTTAACCTACAGTCCCTGTTATATTTAAACTATTTTTTTGATTGGTCTTTATGTTTTTCCTGAGATTTCTCTGCTTGTTCTTTTGCCTTTTCTGCTGCTTTTTTTGCTTCTTCTCTAGCTTTTTCTTTAGCTTTTTTAGCTTCTTCTTTAGCTTTTTCTTCGGCCTTCTTTATTGCTTCTTTTGATTTTTCTTCTTCCTTTTTAACTTTTTGACTATCTTTCTCCTCTTTTTTCTTTGCCTTTTCCTCTACCTTTTTTGCATCCTCAGAAGCCTTTTCTTGTACCTTTTTCATCTTTTCATTTGCCTTGTCAATCTGGTCCATGCCCTGCTCAATTCCCTTTTCAGCTTGTTTAACGAGATTTTTTACTTCTTCCTTTGCTGAATCAGCAGAGTCCTTTAACCCCTCAAGTTCATCTTTTAAAGCCTCAGCTTCCTTTACCTTTTCTTCAGCAGCTTTTATTGCCTCTACATCTCCACTCTTTTTGGCAGCTTCAAGCTCTTTCTTTGCCTCTTCAAATTGGTGCTTTGCATCGAAGAAAGCCTTTTTTGTTGCATAGAAACCATTGACTGCTGCAATTGCTTTATCCTGCTCATTTAATGCATTTTCAATACTTGTCTTGGAAGATTCAGGTACCTTATCAAGCATAGTCTTTAAGATTTCCTCGCTCCTCTTATATGATTCATTGAGGGTTTCAAGAGTTTTTCCAGCTTCATCCTTAGCCTCAATTGCATTGTTTATATGTTCTGTAGCTGATGCAAGCATCTCCATGTATTCAATTGTAGCTTCACTTGCAAGTTCTTCTTTGCCTTCGTTTGTCATAACAATTGCCTCCCCAGCCCTCTCAGTAGCAAATTGTGCTTTAAGTGCCGCCAGTTTTTCCTGACTTTTAGTAATCGCAATCTGGAGATTTTCTATTCCACGCTCTATGCTATAAAAAGGTGAGTCAGGCAGTACACCCGCTAAATCCTTAACCACATTTTCTTCTGCTGCTCCTGATTGATTTTCTACTTGTGTTGTAGTTGAAGATGTTACACTGCTTGTTGCCTCAGTTGTACTTGTACTATTCACTTCGGCTGCATATGCAGCAGTACTAAATATACTCGTTAAAAAAACTGTTAATACCATTCCAGTAATCCTTTTTCTCATAAGTTATTCCTCCCATTAATGTTATACTTAATTATACATACAAGCCATTCTATTTTAGGGGGGTACTTCAAATTATTAATATTATAGAAATTATGGCACATCTTCCATATTGTTAACACTGCATTATTACACTTATGAATTATAATTCCATTTTTAAGCACCGCATTATTCAATTTTCAAAGACCATCTTTTATATTTTCAGTATTATCAGTTATTAGATTAAGTAAGAATCATATATGCTTAATACAAATGAAAATGGCATTCATTTCCGTGCTAATTTAAATCAATAACACATCTTATATCAGTTAGTTGTTTTCCCATGATTTCAAAATTATATTCATATTGATTATATTGAAAACCATTCCTTTCATAGAAAAGTTGTGCATTCTTATTTTCTTTTAATACCCACAAATAAATATTTTGATAACCATCTTTTTTCATATCTGCTAATGCAACATCTAATAGTTTCTGCATCTTGTAATTTTGTATCTTTTATCTCTATTATCATCAATCAGGCACTCCTTTTGTATTCACAATAGTGACTATTGGAATTAATTATAGCATATTACTAAAGGAAAATACGGAAAAGTGTTACATTATATAATACAGTTGAACTGTAAACTTATCATTAATTAAACTTGTTATTGACTTAATTTGGCTTTCATGTATTACATAATCGCCTTTTTTAAATTTCTCTTTTCCCATTTTCAACAACCTTTCTTTTTATTACATAACTTGTACCTGGTCTTTGGATTACATAGAAAAAAATACCACAACATTCATTTACTTTTGAATAATGTGATATTTAAAAATGGTATTTATTTTTTAATAAACTTGTATTATTAAACTATAAATTGAAATTTGTAATTTTTTTGCTATACTCATTCTGTCTTTTACAATTTACAATTATATCCAGATAGCAAAATCTTTGTATTTAAAAGTACCACTGCCGTGATGCAATTTATCTTCCGATTCCAGCTGTCTAAAAGCATCCCGCATTCTAATGAGTATTTCTGGATGTATATCCAAACTATGATGCGCTGGAAAAACCTTTTTTACTGGAAGTGTTGCAACTCTCTCAATTGATTTCAAATAGGCTTTCGGATCAGTAGAAGGGTAATAAGCAAATAAAGTATCTTTATAAACTAAATCACCTGTGAAAAGATAACCACGTTCCTTTTCAAAAAAACATATGTGTCCTGGTGAATGACCAGGCGTATGTAACACTTGAATAAAACGACCTCCTATATCAATGATATCATTATCTTTTAGAACCATTGTAGGCGTACCCTGAAAGAATTTGTAATTGTCCACATTATAACCTTCTGGCAAATCGCAACGATCTACTACCATGTCCTTGATTTGTTCCAAAGTTAGTGGAAATTCTCCATTTAGCCAGTTTAATTCATCCTCATGAGCATAAAAGTCAGGAAAAAACTTATGCCCGCCTATATGATCCCAATGAATATGAGTTGCCACAGCAGTTACTGGTTTGTCAGTCAGCTTTATCACTTCATCATAAATATTGCAAATACCAAGACCAGTATCAACCAATAGGCTTCTTTCAGTACCATTTAAAAGATAAGCATGTGTTTCCTCCCAATGTCGGTATTCACTGATGATATGTGTATCCTTATCAATATGATCTATTGTAAACCAATTGTTCATTTAACTTGTCCTTCTTTCCATTTCATTGAATCTGTAAATAAATCACAACAAAATTCAATTTATTTACTATTAAACTATAACATATATGTATCACACTATTCAATTTTCAAAGAACATTTTTATTAATTACTACTTCAAATTTTCACTTATACTATTCTTTATTTAAGCCATTATTTTTAGCTTCTTCCCTAATTTTTGAATACTTATCTATATGACCACAAGGATTTTTCCAACCATCACAATTCATATATAGAGCCATCATACCTTCCAACTTTTTACGTCCCATTGTTTTCAGAATGCCACGCAAAAATACCGCAATTTCATTTCTAAATAATGCGATATTTTAATATATTATTTTATATTTATTTTTTAAGTTACTTAACAAATTACAATTTATTAAACATCTTCTGAGTCAATTACTTTATATCCAGCACGAATAAGAGCCTTGGCGAATAGTCCTTGACCTTCAATCAAGTTTCCTGTAAAGCTCCCATCATAAATTCTATTGACTCCACAAGTAGGACTACGTGACTGAAGAATTACTAAATCAATATCTTCATCTTTTATTTTTTCTAATGCCAATTCAACCCCTTTTCGATACTCCTTATCAACATTTTTACCATTAGATTCAGTAACACAACCATCTACTATTTCAGCAGAAGCCCTTGGAATACTCATACCAGCTAACATTTCTGGACAAATTTCAATTACTTCTTTATCTCTTAAAAAATCTACTACTCTTGAATTTAAATTGTTATCACCATTATACTTACAGTTACATCCTATGATGCAAGAACTAACTAATACTTTCATAATTATCACCTTTAAAATCGTCATTTATGTTTTAGTACATTATAACATATTTTTAAATATCACAACTATTGAATTTTCTTAGTAGCTACTATTTTGCTTCAAACATTATACCATTATTTGTTTCTACAAAATCACTTATAGCATTTGCAATCCTATCTATTTGATTATAGTCCAAAGTATCTGGCGTATCTGTAGGCTTATGAACTAATTTCTCTATATTTTCCTGTACAAAGAAAAAATTAGGAATCCTTTCATCTTCAAAATTCTTGTGATCACTTGTACTCCTTACATCTGTATCTGCAAATTCAATATTATTCTTTTTAAGAGTAGTTTTCATAGAATCATATAGTTTATCAGATACTTTACTTTTATTTTTTTGCTATGTTTTAAATCAATGTTGAAAATTTATATATTTTTGTAGATATGCTATTATTAAGCCATATATACATGCTCAGAGGTGCATTATGGCAAGTGTGAAGGCTTTAATTTCAGATATTCAAAAATTATCATTATCTCAACAGTAGCAATTACTTTCTTATTTAGACGAAATGCTTGTATTAGGTTCGCAAGTAGGTCAAGTAACACAAGAAGTTAAGGAATTTAGATTTGCCAAGGGAAAGGTCTGCCCTCGTTGTAATGCTGAGGTTCAATGTAATGTAGCCCATGCGTATACAAGAATAACAGATTTGAAGGAAAGAGAACCAATATTTGTTTAATCATATAAAACACCTTGAAATTAGTGCTATAATTAGTATAAAACTATACTATAGTTTAGTATACAATAAAGTAAATTGGTAGGAGGACTTTTATGAATGATATAGAGAATAAAATTAAAGTTGCATATAAAGAATCAAAAAATATATATGACAATGTTTTGACTGCAAATAGTTTCTGGTCAAAAGTCTATAATAAATTGGCGTGGGGTATGAAAGACGAGGATTATGTTCCAACACTACTTTCTTTTATTCCTAATGACTTCAATGGTAAAATACTTGATGTACCTGTAGGAACAGCAATATTTACTGCAAGTAAATATGAAACAATAAAAACCGCTGATATTACTGCATTAGATTATTCTACAGATATGCTTTCACAGGCGAAAAAACGCTTTGAAGACCTGAAAATTAACAATATTAAATGTGTACAAGGTGATGTATCAAATCTTCCTTTTGAAACAGATAGTTTTGATTTGGTTCTTTCGATGAATGGGTTTCATGCGTTTCCTAACAAGGAAATTGCATTTAAAGAAACTGCGAGAGTTCTTAAAAAAGGTGGCATATTCTGTGGTTGCTTTTACATTAGTGGTGAACGTAAAGCAACAGATTTAATAGTAACTAAAGTTCTAATGCCCAAAGGATGGTTTACACCTCCGTTTTATACAAAAGATAAAGTTTTTCAAATACTTGATAAATTATATACAAAAGTCGAGGTTTATAATATTAAATCTATTGTGTATTTTAGGTGTGTGAAATAAAGTATTCTGGTTGATATTGTAATATTCTATATTCAAAACAGAGAATAACTTCCTGTTATAAATATTAATTAATTTTCAACACTATATTAAAACATAGCCTATTTTTTAAAGCAAGCTTTCCTGATTTCTAAAACCATAACAAATAGTAACATTAACTATTTTATATAGTTTTTCACATTATCCATCAATAATGCAGTAGTATCACAGGATTCAACTACTTAGGTTAGTACCTTAATACTAAAATTCCATATAGCCTTTATAATTTTATACTCTTATAAAGTACGATAGAATTGCGAGTGTTACTCAGCCCCTAATATTTATTATCCACCAAAGCCTTTCCTACTAGGTGTACTTTGGCAGTTTAAATCTATATTAAAGTTAATATTTAACTCACTAATCCAAGTATTCTTTTCCTATTTACTAACCATAAATCAGGATTTTCACCTACCTTTCTTTTAATGTCTTTATTAATTTCATTCCACTTTGACCATTCATTTTTCTTGTTAAATTTATCTAAATCTTTAACTAATTTATCTTTTAAAATTTTAGGTACTCTTTCCTTAAATTTATAACTTCTTCTTGCAATAACCATTGACGCACCATTATGAACAACCATACCGTATTGATGACAATATTTATATAGTCCTATTTTGCTTGTAATTTGAGGTTTAACTTTTACAATTTCTATACCTTCACGAATACAAGCACTTTCAAGCATAGTTAATAATTTGGAATATATAAATTGATGTTTAATTCTAGCAAATTTACTATGAACATCTTTATGATTTTTAAATTTTAAATCTTCAATAGCTATTCTACATCCATAAGTTTTTGCTATTGAAGCAACTTGTTTTACTAATTCACCACATAGATTTTCACGTCTGTTGGTTCTTGCATATAACAATTCATATTGTTTTAAATAAGTATGCCATTTATAGTTACCTTTGTTATCTATCATTGTTAAAGCAAAACCATCAGGATTAGTGTCTATTCCTATAATTCCATTATGTCCTGTATAATCAACTTCTTTTTTAGACAATTCAAAGGTTATATGACAATAATATTTACCATTTCTTTTTAATACTTCTACTTGATATGCTTCACCTGTAACTAAATGATTTATAAATAATTCTCTATAATTAATTCCATTAACTTTACCAGTTTTCTTACTTAGTTTTTGTGGTAAATAAATAGGAACTTGTATTTTTATAGCTCTATTAGTCTTAGTTTTTTTTAATGTAGAGATTTCTAAAAAACTCATTCCATCTTTAATAATCACTCTTAGATTTGGATTACCATTTTTAGTTTTATCTCCTCGACTATAAATTCTATTATTCCTGCAATTAATCCATTCTTCTTTAGAAATTAAGGCTTTACATCTTTTAATAAACATTTTCTTAGTACCAAAAATAACTGATGGAATCATATTTTTATCAATAAAATTTTTAAAACAATTAACTTTTCTTTGTCTTTTATCTAATTTACTTATTAAAGCATTTCTTTTCTTATCTGATATTTTCTTTTTACCATTTAATATTTTTTCAATAGCTTTAACCTTATTACAATAATTATCATAATTCATTTTAATTAATTCTTTTTAAGAGAGAATAGTTTGTCTGGCTGATTCTACTGCATCTTTTGATTGTCTAATATTAAGATTGTATTTTTTAGATACTATTTTTTCTAATTCACCAATTTTAATATTATTTTCTAATAGTCTTTTAAATGAATATCTTATAGCTGTGCAAAATACCAACATTATATTGTCAATAATATTTCTTTGTTCATCAGTTTCATTTATTAATATTGCTTTCATTGTTATTTTCACTATTCTCATCTCCTTTCTTTGATAATTCTTTTATTGATTTTTCTATATCTTTTTTAATTTTTCTTCCACCTCTTGCACCATACATTCTAGCACTAAAACAAGTAACAACACTTATTAAATCATTTACCATTTCTTCATTTGGTTCTAACTGTGCTTTTTCTTCGACAACTTCTATATTTACATTAAATGATTTAGTAAATTCTTTAAGATAATTATATCCAAATCTTGCTAATCTATCAGGATATTCTATTACTATACTATCTATTTCAGTTAATCTTCTAAACATCTTAGTCAACTCTCTACGTTTATCGTTTAATCCACTAGCAGTTTCTTCGAATACATGAATTATATTATATTGTCTTTCACTACAATATTGAATTAATCTTTCTTTTTGTCTTTGAAGATTACCACTTTCTTGTTGCTTCTTTGTAGATACCCTCCTTTTTTAGAACCTATACAATCTATATTAATGTTATATAGATTATAATATATTTTAGGGACATCATAAACGAATTAATTCTCATATAATTTTGTCATATCTTTATCGTATATAATTAATTCTGTATAAGACACTGGCTCTTTATTCATTTCATTATGATGTAAAACTATTGTCCCTTTTCCTAAAATCCACTCAGATACTACTGTTCCATCCGCAAAAGTTATTTTTACTTCTTTTGCTTTTTGCAATATATCTTCATCATTTATAATAATTGTAACAAAAGGTGTATTTCCTGAACCAACTCCACCAAGAGATACTTTGCTTTCTTTTGAATTTCCATATGCTTTTACACCAGGACTATATAATTGATTTTTTTGGTCTTTATACAAAACATAATGCCCATGGCTATTATCATTTTGATACAACACAATTGTAAAATCACTCGTTTTCTTTATAGATAATACATTTAATGAGTTTTTAGAAATAAATTCATTTACTTGTGATGTAGTTGGTGCTGAATACTTTATTTTTTCATTTTCACCACTACAAGAAGTAAAAATAATAGTAAGGATAATAGCGAATAAATATAAAACTCGTTTCTTACACATTAAATTTCCTCCATAATTATAATTGTTGGTTCACTTATTTTACCATTATGAATTAATTATAACATATATTGTAAATATGGTATTATTCAATTTTCAAAGAATAAATTTTATTAGTTACTTCGCAATATTTCAGTAATGTGAAGTAAAAACACTGTAAAATTCAAATTTGAATAATACAGTGCTCAGGTAAACTGTTTATTTTTTCAGTTGTAACGTTAAATATAAAGATTGTGTCTTATTTTATTTATTATAAATAAACTTTATAATATTAATTTCATTAAATTATCTGTCTGTTCATCTTCACCCAATTTAAAAATATGTGTATCAAATTTTTCAAATCCTTGTTTTTCATAAAATTTTATCGCATTTATGTTGTGTTCCCATACACCTAACCAAATATAATTTAAATTGCTATTTTTCCCAATTTCTATTGCTTTTTGCATTAACATTTTACCGATATGCTTACTTTTATATTCCTGTAATACATAAATTCTTTGAATTTCTAATGTGTTATCGTGACCTGTCTCCGTTTGTGCTTTGTCAAAATTAAGTTTCATATATGCAAGTACTTTTTCGTTATTTTCTACTATATAAAATCTTGAACTACCTTTGATTGATACAAACGAAATTCATTTAACAGCTTTAACATTTATCTTCATATTGAATAAATTACAATTTTCCAACTTTATATTATTTTCACAACCTCATTTTTCCATTCTATTGAATAGCAATATATAAATAACATTGTGGTTTTCCATCTTTTGTATATTCACCGGGAACAGTGCTCTCATAATCCTTGGTAAAGATTCTCTTTATATGGCCTGATTTTTGCTCAAACCATACTTTTTCCCATTTTATTCTCCTGGGCTATTGGTGAACTATTTCACTATAGCTAGGGGATGGTATTGGATATGTTTGATACTTTTATTAAATGTATATCTGTTGTTTATGTGATAAAATTAGTTTTAAAGCATAATCTGTTTATACATAATTTAAAAATTAAGTTTAAGTTTCTTGGTCTTAATATAGAAGTTAAAATCAAAGAAAAAAAGTGCTCCATCCAGCAAAGAGTAGCACTTTTTCTAAGATTAATAATTTTTAACATAAATCTAATCCAATATCCCTAAAACAAAATAAATGTTCTAAGACTCAGCTTAGTGTTACCAGCACTAAGCTTTTCTTGCTAGAATTCTTAGAAATTTTATTTCTTTAGAATTCTGCACTCCTTAGCCTCGCTAAGGAGTTTCATTAATATTATTATATCAAATTTTTATAAAAAATAAACATCTATATTTTTTATATTTCGAACTTCCTTCAACTAATATATAAATTAGAATTTGTGAGTTTTATATTATTTTTACAAACTCATTTTTCCATTCTACTGAATAGCAATATATAAATAACAATGTGGTTTTCCATCTTTCGTATATTCACCGGGAACAGTGCCCTCATAATCCTTGGTAAAGACTCTCTTTATATGGCCTGATTTTTGTTCAAACCATAGTTTTCCTTTTCTCCTTATATATGTTTATATTGTTCACATGCCGAATTAAGTTACTATTGTGAGCTAATTATAACATATTACTAAAGGAATCTATCATTCCATTTGTATACATATCCTCTAGCATCAGATGTATATTGTCTAGCTATATCTTTGTATCTAAAAAACTAAAGTTAATGATATCATCAACTTTAGTTGTATTATTATAATATAATTTTTGCTGTTTACTCATTTTTGCTCTTTCTTCTGTTAATGCTTTCAACTTCTTTTTTAGTAATTTTTCAATATAACTTTCTTCATCTGTATTCTTAGATTTATTTTTTTTATATTCACAATCACAACTAACCCCACCATTTTCATCTATCACAAAACTCACCTTGGTTACTTCTCTACCATCTGGCATATACTTATGCATACTAAGGTATTGTGGAAATGATGGTGCTAAATCTAACAATCTGTTTAAATTTGCAGCTGCCTTTGGATCTCTCATTGACTTTTCTATAAGTTTAGGAGAAACATTAAAGGTTACTGCTTCATTCTTTCTAAATAAATATGAGTCGCTCATATTTATGTTAACATTAGGATGTTCATTACAAAGATTTTTAAAATACTCTTCTTTTGAGACTGTTTTATCTGGTTTGTCTATTATGCTTTTACTGTTAACCGCAGCCTTATCTGAACCATTTATAGATTTATTTATTGTCTGCGTATAATAGGAATTATAGCCGTTTCCTACCTTCATTGTCATGTTATTCATCCCTTTCACATACTTTTATAAATGCTGCCTATATTGTTATCGACTACATTTTCTTCAACTTAATGGTTTTTAAATGTAGTTTGTCATGAATAACTCTTTAATACAGCTTCTAAGAAAGGTATTTTAAAAATTTAGAATGTGCTCAAGTGGAATAGATCCAAAACCCATTAGAACTGCTCCAAAATCAAGACTCTTTCCGTGAGACCATTATTCTTCTTGACCTAAATAAAACCACTCTCTATACACAGGGGTGGAGTTGTATTAGATATTTTTGATACTTTTATAAAGTGTATATCAAATTTTTATTGTTATTATTTCATAAATACTCTTCCTTTAATATTTTACTAATTTTCTCAGCACTTTCATCAACAAATTTATGCATATCCTCTTCTTTTAAATATATATATTGTTATCTCTTTTAGTACTATAAAAACCTATTATAAATTGGAACTTGTCTATATACTACCGTAATACCTTCAACATCCTAAATTCCTTATAGGTAATATCCCCAACTATATATTCAAATGAATTTTTTTTATTAAAACCATATTTTTCATATAATTTAATGGCTACTTCGTTATCTATTTCTACGCTTGTATATAAATTTTCATTTGGAAATTTATCATGAAAAAAATCTAAAAACTTTTCTAACGCTTTTGAAGCATATCCCTTGTTTTGATACTTAATATCAATCATGAATCTTGAAAATGACCATCCTTTTAATTCTTCATCATAATCATATAATAAAAATCCCACCATTTTATCACCATTATATATTCCTAATGGATATAATTCATCTTCATAAAAAGCTTGTACCAATGAAAATGCATTACTTGCAACATAGTTAGTTTGATGTTCTCCTACCTTTAAAGACACGCAAGTGTTATAATTTGTTTTATCTATCTTTCTAAAATTAATCTCCATATTTCACCTCTTAAAATTACTATTTAGCCAACTGCATGTTATGCTCATAACATACAGTTATGGTTTTCTTGCAAGTTGTATGTCTATTGTATCGTATACAGTAATAATACCGCCATTATCATTAATCGCTTCTCTTATTTCATCAAAGAACTTCATTCTTGTTGTTTCTTCCATAGCAATGTGGTCTGAATAGGTACCTAATAATAATGTATATTCATCAGCTGTAAAGGTTCTTGTTCTATGATAAAGCTTATAACTTATATCTATAAATCCATATTTATAAGCTATATCCGCTATATTTTTGGCATTTTCCTCGCTATATTCATCTCCAGCTAATGAACCTGGCATATACTTTGCATATATATTTTCAAATGCAATATGTATGTTATTATTTTTCTTGTCTTTGCATGGGTGATTCGCAAATCGTGCAAAAACGCCACCGCTTTTTAGCATATCAAATACTTTGGTATATCCTATATCTTCAGGAATCCAATGAAAAGCTGTTGCTGAAAAGATCAGGTCAAATGAATTAGGAGGACACTCAAAATCTTGAAATGCCAAATTTTTAACATTAAATTTATCATAATTTTTAAATTTATGTTTTGAAAATTCCGCCAACTGGTCACCTAACTCAATTACAGTTAAACTACAACCTGTTTCAAGTATTGGCAATGTTGCTTGTCCAGTCCCCATTCCAACCTCAAGCACATTGCTTGATGAATTTATTTCTTTTACATCAAAAATATCATCATATAGTTCTTTAACATAAGCAGGACGCCACTTGTCGTATTCAGTGTAAACAGAGTTAAATGTGGTTTCTAAACCTTTAATTATTTACATTTTTTACCCCTCCCATTATATAAATAATCGCTAATCCAAATTAGAAATAGGTTTGTGGTATTGGAATTTCACAATCACTTTTTATAAGGGAATAATTTTGTTTATCTGCTTCAAATTTTGTCCGTTCATTTTTCCCTAAAATAACCATAAAACCTAAGCAATTTTCTCTCGCATATAATGCACAAAGCGTTTTTCCATCTCTACGATATTTGTACTCATATTTCCACGCTTTGCCTCCATTATTAAATAAATGTTCCATGTCATATTTTTTCTCGATCATATCACATAATGCTGTCCAAACTTCAAATAATGTTTTCCCAATTAAAGCAATCAAATCCTCGCTTGTAGGTACTTTATCTAACATCTTTAAGTCTCCCTTCAAATTTTCTTGCACTTAAAAAATTACTTGTTTTTTATTATAACATATTTTGTAAACACCACATTATTTATAATACAGTTTTTTTATGCACAAAAATAGTCTTAACCAAGTAATATTAATGGCTAAGACTATAAATCTCATATTTATTTGTGGTACTGTTCTCCGTATCAATTATAAGCGAGGTTTTTACAATAACTACTAGTCATTGATTACATAGTTAACATAAATTACAGTTTTATATCCAAGACCCCTTACTTCTTTCACATATTTTAATCAAATACGAAGGAAAGCCTCAATTATTGAAATATCCTTGTATCTAGTCGTGGTGAAGTATGCTTCAATAAAACCTAAAATCTCTCTCTGCAAGCTTCCCTATGTATTGGAGTTCTGAATGCTTGCAATATCGTTTTATCCCATTTTCCCAAAGATCAGCCCTTTTCTCTGGGCGATATCCACATATAGTAAAATAATGTGAAAATCAAAATATCAGTTGAATCATAAACATATATGAAATGGTTCCCACTGCAATTGAAATTAACATCTGTTTTTTCCATAAATGGATTAATACAACCCCTACTATTGAAATAAGCTTTGGGATGCCATGATTTCCTATAAGCAAATTAACATCTTTTAGGCAATAAATCACTAACATTCCTAATACTGCAGAAGGTAATACTTTTCCAAGATACTTCACATATTCAGGTGTTGGTTTATTTGATGGAAATATTATAAATGGAAGAAATCGTGTTATTACCGTTCCTAATATAACCATACCAATTATAATAATTCGCTGCGTTAAAGTCATTATCATTCAAATCCACCCGCTTTCTCTAAATGTCTTTTAAGTAAAGTAAGTATACCAATAATCATTATCATAGATGGAATAATAAAATTGTCTCCTCCAAAGAGAATAAGACACAATAGTGAAATTCCTACCCCTAGCAATGCACTATGATGTATTGTCTCCTTATTCCATTGTTCTAGAAAAATTACAATAAAAAGTGCAGTCATTACAAATTCAAGACCATTTGTATTGAATTTTACTAATCCTCCAAAAATGCCACCAATTGTAGCTCCGAAAACCCAATAAAAATGATTAAGCAAAGTAACAAAAAACATAAACCAGCCCTTGTCCACATCATCAGGAATATCTGCTGTGCAATTTATAGAAAAGGATTCATCACACATACCAAAAATTAAATAATATTTTTTCATTCCAGTTCCCTTATACTTGTCTAACATTGAAATTCCATAAAATAAATGTCGCGCATTTATCATTAACGTTAATATGAGTGCTCCTAATGGTTGGAAAGCACCAAGCAACAGATTGACAGCCACAAATTCTACAGAACCTGCAAAAATGGTGAAACTCATAAGTATTGGATATATGGCACTAAAGCCTGATACGTTCATATAGATTCCATAAGCTATCCCTAAAAATAAAAATCCTGCAAAAATAGGAATAGTATGTGGAAACGCTACATAAAAAGCTTTCTTAATTTCATTTCTTTTTTCCATCCTTTATATACACCCCCTATAGTCAATAAAATTTTATCATTGTAAATCCATACAATCAACGATATAATCGTATGGATTACAATTTTATGAGGGTATGATGACTGATAATTTCCATGGTTCATTAGTATGATAGTGAATTTTAATAAGTTCTTCATCACCTACAGCAAGTAAACAATCCCCTTTAAAATTATTAGTAAAATAGTCATTAATCACATCTTCATCAAGGTTTTCTCCCTCAATTAGTAACTGCGTATCATATCTATATTCCAACATAATATTTTCATCCTTTCAAATTTTTGTATACTTTATTATAAACTCATCAATAAATTACTATTTATAATAGTTAACCTTAAATTGAAATTTAAGTTGTACAATGCCTATAATCTCCACCAAAGAGTTTCTAATTCTTTATCCTTTTTGAATCCACAACGCTCTAAAATTCTTTGAGATGCAAAACCATCTAAATCAGTCTCTGCAATCACATTTCTAACTCCTTTTTGTTTTAATGCCCACTCACACATTGCTTTTACAGCTTCTGTCATATAACCATTGTGCTCAAATTGTTTGCCTAAGCCATATCCAATCTCAACTTCACCCTTTTCATTAGGAATATCTTTAAAATCCGCTGAACCTACTACAACCCTATCATCCTTGCGAATCAAGAAAAAAAAGCTATGCCATAAATAATTGTTAGGGTCTTTTTGGGTTATTTCATACTGTCCCTTTACTATTTCAAGAAAAAATCCTTCCATTGATTCTGCCTTATAGGAACAGTCTAATTCCTTTTCAAGTTCAGGAATATTTTCAATCCATAATTTTAATTGATTAAGAGTTAGAGGTATAAGTTCCAATCGTTCAGTTTGTATTATCATTTTGTTTCCTCCATTAAATAAAAATCTTTCTGTAAAACAGCTCCATAAATTGCTACTTAGATTTATGCCAATTATAAAAATCTTTCAGCTCTGCTTTTCGTTCCTGTTGTAAAGCTGTTTTCTTAATGCCTTGAATTGCACCTTCCAGTGCTAACAGTCTATGAATACAGGCAGAAGTATCAATTTCTTGTATTTTTAGCCATGCTTGTTCTGCTCCAATATCTTTTAATTCATCATAGGTAAATATACCTACTTTATTCAACTGTCTTTCAACTTCTTTTCCGATATTAGGTAGTTTTGATAATTCTCCCATAATAATCCTCCCAAAAATTACCATTTATTTTTCAAATATCGCATTAGATTACTATTGAAAATTAATTATAGCATATTACCAAAGGAAAATATGGGAAAGTTATAATTTTCAGTCAGTAGACCAGTATAAAGATAGAGTATAATAAAAAGAAAAATAAGTAGGTATTTTAAAGATTGTGATTTGAAAGCGGCTAGGAGGTTTCATAGAGATAATAGGCTTGTAGTGAAGAAATTAACGTGGAGAGAATAATGATATACAAATGTGTGTCAAGACCTCCTTTCTTTTCGTAATATAGTTGAATTGCGACATAAAAACACCCCAAAATTCAATTTATGAATAATGCGGTGTTCAGATAAATTATTTGTTTTTCATTTGTGGCATTAAATAAGAAATATCTGACAGAACTAAAGCTAAAATTATGTTACCTCACTCTACAAATTGGGATTTATCTTTTTCCAACTTTATCATCTCCGAGTGCAATAAAACCTGCTGTAACAGCAAGTGCAAACATTATATCATGTTCGCCAAGCGGATTTGTTACAATGGAATATACCAAAAACGCTGTACAAATTAACAATACAGCCAATATAATACCACGCAAAATTTTTCTGCTTTTAGACATATTTATAACCTCCCCCAATTGTAAATTAACCTCTTTTACTAATAACATATTTTGTAAATGCACCATTATGGTATAATTCTAGGGTACAATTTCATAGTTAAATGCAAGAGCTGTCAATTCCATCGAAAATAAATTTATCTTGATCTTCATCATAAAAAAAATGAACTTCAAGTCCTAAATAATCATCAATAGGCATTCGTTTTGAATTTGGATGAAATCCTAAAAAACGTGTCATAACACTTAGATAATCAAAATCCTCAAAATAAATATCTCCAATATACCACTCACCAGTCATTTCACAATTTCGAGGAAACATATCAATGCTATCATTACAAACATTTTCATCGTTCACATAATCAGTTATTTCACTAACTATATTTTTAAAAATTTCATCATTATGCTTTTCAAATAATGTTTTAAGTGATAAATCTCCGAATATCATGCGTGGTTGTAGCTTATTTTCATAAGTCACATGCACATTATTTGTATTAACATTTGGTAAAAAAATCTGTTTTAACTCTAGACTCATAGTAGTTACCTCCTGTTATATAAATAATTCCAATCCAAATTACTATTTGCCGGTTTTATATTATTTTCATAATCCCATTTTTCCATTCTACTGAATAGCAATATATAAATAACAATGTGGTTTTCCATCTTTCGTATATTCACCAGGAACAGTGCTCTCATAATCCTCTGTAAAGGCTCTCTTTATATGCCCTGATTTTTGATCAAACCATACTTTTTCCCATGCCTTTTTTGTACATACACCTATTTCTCCGTTTTCGTCTTTTTCATCATATTTTTTATACAAGCCTTTACTTACTGCTATTTCCATTGTTTGAAAAAAGTCAGCTGTCACAGACATTATGGTAAGATCATAATCTCCTCTTTCATCGCTGGAATAGTTACTGTATTTTGAAACTGGAGAAACACCTTGTTGAAACACATGCTCACTATCAAAAAGAAGGGGTAGTTTTCCACTAGCAATATCTTGCCAAATTTCATCAATTATTTTTATTCCTTCTTCGGAATTATTCGTTCTTATTGTTACTTCTTTCAATTTATAACCCATAGTTTTACTTCTCTCCTTATATATTTAATTGAGTTGTTTATATTGTTCACATACCGCATTAAGTTACTATTGTAAATTAATTATAACATATTACTAAAAGGAAATATTGTAAGTCTATACATTAATTATTACAACAAGAATACTTTGTAAAACCTTCTCTTAAATAAAAACGTAACACACGATTATGCTTATAATCTCCACCAAAGAGTTTCTAACTCTTTACGTAAACCATAACCAATCTCAACTTCACCATTTTCATTAGGAATATCTTTAAAATCCGCTGAACCTACTACAACCCTATCATCCTTGCGAATGAAGAAAAAAAAGCTATGCCATAAATAATTGTTAGGGTCTTTTTGGGTTATTTCATACTGTCACTTTACTATTTGGCTGTGTTTACTAAAAACTAGAAATTAACCTCTTTTACTAATTTCATCTATTATTAATGATTTTGAGATATACATCGCTTTTATTATGTTCTTAAAGCGGGTGTGATGAGAGGTTCCCTCCGCAAATTTTAACTGTGCTTTTTCACATTTGCTGATAATTGAAGATACGGGTCGTAGTGCCTCTATCAATTCTTCTTTTGTATATTTGTCCATAACATTTTCATCTATTATTAATGATTTTGAAATATACATTGCTTTTATCCTATTCTTAAGGAGTGTGTGATGAGAGGTTCCCTCCGCAAATTTTAATTGCATTTTTTCACATTTACTGATAGTTGAAGATACAACTTGTAGTGCTTCTACCAATTCTTCTCTTGTATATTTGTCCATAGCATTTCACCTCAAATTTACAAAATATGTTATACTAAAAAATTACTTATTTTTTAGTATAACATATTTTGTAGATGCACCATTACTTATGAGACAATTCTTTGTATCAACTACAAATGAGGTTTTTACCATTTTATTCTTGTGTATATATTCTACATAATTATGGTATAATTCTAGGGTACAATTTCAGGCAGGATTATTTTTACTAGCACTACTAACATTTATAGTGTTACTTATTGATAAAATGTCAAAAAAATAGTAGCCCCAGGTCGAATTGGTTAGCTACTAATTTTTTTATTATAAATATTATAGTGATACCAGTTGCCTAAGCAACTAGAATTGTATATAAGTAGAGTGTTGACGCACTCTACTTTTTTATTATCTACATTTCTTATTTATATTATATCAAATTTTTATTAAAAATAAACCTCTATGTTTTTTATTTTTAAATTTTTATTATCATTTCACAAATACTCTTCCTTTAATATTTCACTAATTTTCTCAGCACTTTCATCAACAAATTTATCCATATCCTCTTCTTTTAAATATGTATATTGTTATCTCTTTTAGTACTATAAAAACCTGTTATAAATTGGAATTCATCAAACACATTAAAACTTATTAACCTTTAAGTCCTCTTGATTGACGTTCCATATCTTCTACTACAATATCATATATTTCTCCTAAAGAAGCACAGTATTTCAATACTTCCCAAGGTTCATTAGTATGATAGTGAATTTTAATAAGTTCTTCATCACCTACAGCAAGTAAGCAATCTCCTTTAAAATTATTAGTAAAATAGTCATTAATTACATCTTCATCAAGGTTCTTCCCCTCAATCAGTAACTGCGTATCATATCTATATTCCAACATAATATTTTCATCCTCTCAATTTTTTATATGCTTATCTAAAAATTACTATTTATAATGCTTAACTTAAATTAGCATTTAGTTTATTTATTAACCCATTTTTTACATTGTTGGATTTTTAGTCTCTGGGTCAAAAATTTTTTTTAATTGTTTCATATAATGAAATACATTTTGCATATCTTCCATTCCACATAAATTCATTGTAATATCTATACGTCTTAAATTAATCAATAACCTTATTAAAATCTCCACCAACTAATTTGTTGTACTTAAATTTTTTTCTCCATAAGATAAAATTTTCCCTTTCTCCAATGGGCAAATCCTACTTTTGAATATCCTAACTTTTCATATAATTTCACAGCATATGGATTTAACGTAAATGCATCTAATCTAATTGTATCTATTCCCATTTTTCCAATCTCATTTTCTATGTGTAGCATTGTTAATGTTCCAATTCTTTTATTTTGAAATATCGGATTGACACATAATCTATGAATCACATAATATGTAGAATTAGGATATTTCCATGTACCATTAACATATTGCTCATCACATTGTTGATTTAGCACATAGGCAGATACAACTGTAGTTTCAGCTAACCCTATATATAATTGCTTCTTTACTATATCATCTTCAAGTATATTCCTATCTGGATATATATTGTCCCATTGGTTAATACCATTTTTATTCATTTCATTAATAGCACCTGTAAACATATCCATAACATTATCTAAATCTTCTTTTTGTGCTAGCCTAAATCCCAATTCTATCATTAATAATCACTCCTACAAATTATTTGCTATTTATCTTTCACTAAAAAATTACTTATTCTTATTTATCTTCATATAATCCGTACAATCTTGAAATAAAAAGTATAGCATATTCACACATTTTTCAATGTATAAATCCACATCTTTTATTTCATCATTGTATATAAGCTTATGACATAGATCATCAATTATGAAAAATGAGTAATGAAAAAATATGTTTTTCTCCTCTTCTCCTTTAAAAGGTATAGATAAAAATTTAAAAATATCTGCTATATTTTCATCTCTACGCTTCTTCTGTTCCTTTCTTACCATAGCTATATCCTCATCTAAAAGTGTTAATGCCTCCATTTCATCGTGAAAGATTTTAGAAAAGTCATGATTTTTTATCATCATTTTTATAAATATCCTAAAAAGTTGTTTTGCCTCTTCAGCATTATTAAGTTGTTTATCAACATTCTCCATCCAAAAATCATGAGTCGGATGTATAAATTTTTCATTAAGCCTTTCAATTACCTTAATATAAATATCCTTCTTATCTTCAAAATAGGCATATACAGATCCAGTAGCAACATCTGCTTCTTTAGATATATCCGCTGTAGTTGTATTGTAATAACCCTTTTCATTGAATAATTTATAAGCTGCTTCTAATATTCTATTATACTTTTCTAAAGCTCTTTTTTGAGTTGGTATCCTTGTTTTTCGTTCCATTTTCATCACCTACTCTAATAATAAAATATAAAAAAATATAAGTCAATGAAATATGAAATTGATTTCATGTATTGACATTTAAATTTTTCCCATATAAAATATGAATATGAAATTAGTTTCATGTTTAAATAATAATATTAATTTTGGAGGGTATTATGAATAAAAAACAAAAAGTATTAGCATTTATATCTCTAGCAATTGCTTGCTTCTTAACAGTATTAGACTCAACTATAGTTAATGTATCTTTGCCATCCATGGCTCGTTATTTTAAAACCGATATAACAGGAATATCTTGGGTGAGTATAGCTTACTTAATTCCTTTCTCTGCACTATTAATAAATTTTTCTAAAATTGCAGACATTTATGGAAGGAAGAAACTATTTATAATAGGTCTTTTAGTTTTTGGCTCTTCATCAATATTTTGCGGACTTTCAACCTCTCTTTCTATGATTATAATTTTTAGAATTATGCAAGGTATAGGAGCTGCGATTCTTACTCCACTATCCATTCCTTTAGGTATAGAATTATTCGGCAAAGATGCTCTATCAAAGCTAGGTATATTAATTGGCATGATAATCTCTATAGCAGCAGCTTCTGGTCCTGTTATAGGTGGAATTTTAAATGAAACCTTTGGTTTTAAGGCAATATTTTATGTAAATACTCCTTTTATTATTATTTCCACATTCTTTGGAGCAAAGTATGTTAAGGAATGCTATGATAAAACACTAGAAAAGAAAATAGATTTTATTGGTTCTGCATTATTAGCTTATGGAATTGGAGCCCTAACCTTCTTACTTGTTAAAGGCAATTACTATGGTTGGGGAAGTAAAAAAATAGTTGTATTAGTAATAACTTCAACAATTTCAATTGCTGCTTTTATAATACATGAAGTTAAGTCAAAAAATCCAATGATAGAATTTAAGTTATTTAAAACTAAAAGTTATACCTCTTCTATAGTTATAATTGGAACAATTTTCTTTGCTTATATGCCTATCTCATATTTAATGAATTTTTATCTAGAAACCCAGTTATGTTATTCAGTATTAAAATCTGGAATGATACTAGGTATAGTAAGCTGCATCTCCTTTATTACTTCACCTATTTTTGGAATTATATCTCAAAAATATGGTGCCAGAGTTATTTCACTATTAGCTGTAATTTTTGTATCTCTTGGTGACTTTATTTTTGTATTTATGAATAATTCAAATAATACAAAGATATTTTATTTTGCATTTATTCTAGTAGGACTTGGACTTGGTTCAACTTCTCCTTTATATAAGAGTGCATTTGAAGAAATCTCACCAGATAAAAATGGTATTGCATCAGGAATACTAAACAGCTTTAGGCAATTAACTGCCTGCTTGGCAATAGCTTTAGTTTCAACTCTAAGCAATCATTATACTACTCAAGCTATAGACAATACAAAAGTCAGAATCATAAATTCTGTTAATAATAATGCAGTGCTTGAACAACAAGTTAAATCTATCATATGTGATACAATAAAGACTTCAAACACTAGCAAAAATACCCCCTTTACGCGAGATATGATTGATAAATTAATTAAAACTCAGGAAAACACAGTATTAGCAACTGTTCCTGATAATATGAAACCATCTGTAAAAGAAAAGTTCAATATACAAGTAAAAGAGGTATATAATATACTAGATGAAGTAACTGCAATAAAAAATGATGAACTCAATAAAGTTTATAATAAGTGCTTCCTTTTTACATCAATTATTGCAATTCTAGGTCTAATAGCAGTACCTTTTAATAAAAAAAATGAAGCCGAATTAGAAAAAGTTAAAGCAGTAGTATAGATGAAGAATAAAAATGTGTTATACTAAATACTCTTCTGCATTTATATATTAGTTTGGTTAAATTTGCTTCATATAAAGGATAACGACTTCTAAGCAGTAAAACTCCTTAGAAGTCTATTAATAAGCTTCAGTGGAGGTAAAAACTTCCACTGAAACCAAGAACTCTGTTTATTTAAAAAACTCTTTTGCTTTTTCTTTAAAGGATTTATTTGTACAATCTTTTTCACACATTTCCAACGTTTGCTTTGCAATATTCATATTTCGCTCACCATAATCACTGATCACATCTTCCGAACCTGTTATTACCACCATGACTTTTGTTTCATAATCACCAACCTCTGTCAGTTTAATATAATATGGAACATATCCTCCCCCATGATACATAAATGACACGATGTTTACTCCTCCATAGGGTGAAGTAACACCAAAATAAATTTTCACTCTATTCCCTTCTACAGTTCTCAAATCTTCTGTATGCTCAATTTCCCACTTAAGACCTGCAAAATTGGCTTTTAGTTGCTTTTCAACATCATTTAAGGATTTATATATAGTAACTTCCATGATTTTAGCCATCTTCATTTAAATTCACCACTCTCAAAATTTTTATCTCCATTATATTTTAACATAATTATCCTAATTATCGATTAATTCCTATAAATTTCTCCAACCACAGAACTGCCCTACTTTAATAAAATATTTCTATGCCGCTAACGCGTATTTACGTAATACTATATTTACTATTGAATTGGAAATCTATAGCTTCATGGAGAATAAATTTTCGTGTATTCTTCACTCTAGAAGTAGGAATTTGAAAGCTACTAGTTATACTCATATTATTGGATATACAACCTTAAATTCTTCACAAATCACAAGCATATCTTCTGTAAAATTTTGGCCAATATCTTTTAGCTCCATGGAGAAAATTTCAGAATGACATTTTCTCCAAGATGTAAGCGTACGGTCAAACTCACCTTCTTTATATGCATGTTCCTCCTTCACTTGATTGAAAGATATTATATATACTTTTGTCGTTTCCGTGATACAAAGAGCTTCACCTTTTGTATTTAATATCAAATTATATCCTCCGACTGGTGGTAATGGAGCATTTTCTGCAACGTAACAAGGATACGCACTAGCTGTTGCAGTTTTAATTCCCTTTAATACTAATTTAGCCAATAAATCTGACATCTCAGGAGTATTTCCACCAAATGACCATGCCTCGTAATTTTTAGCATTCTTATTAATTTTTATATATTCATTCCACATTTGTATTTCAGTCATTTTCTTTCTCCTTACATTATGAAATTTTCAATATTATTACTTAAAAAATCGTAATAAACTAAAACTTTCTTAAGTGTTTCATCAGTAATATCAATTGTCCTAACAGTATCATCTTTTGCTAATGCAATTATTTTTTCTAATTCAAGTTCATTAATTATTTCTACTTTGTTCTCCTCCTCTATTCAGGGTAATACCTTACCGTTATATCAATATTTTCTCTTTCAAACAATCTAGTTAATTGATCCATAGCTTTTTCTTCTGAGACTAACCACTCCACTTTATACCCTGCTGTTTTAGCTGAACCAATTTGTCTCATCGCTTCTTGTATAACCTTATTCTGTGCAAATTTGGGCAAATCTTCTACATGGTAAAATGATTTTTATTTAATTATTAGCTTGCCGTCTTGTACTATATCCCTAGCTAAGTTTTCAAATTGCACATATCCACCGTTAGGATGTGGCAAATAAAAACTTTCATTATTAGGATTTATTTTTAATTCAAAATCATCTACCCTTGTATTTTTCTGAGGTATTCTTTTTTCCTAAAATCCCTTGCCAAATGGTCTTGCTTCTATGTCATTAATTGCCCATTTTATTTTAGTTGTATATTTAGCATCAGCCGCCCCCTTAGTCGCACTACCTCTACCTTTAATAATTTTAGCTTTACCTTTCCACTTTATAGGCGAAACGGAAACAGTCCCTGTTAATACCACTGGTTCATTAGTATAAACAAGTCTATAACCATATAATTTATTGCTAATCACTCCACCATCTTTTGTTACTATATAATCATTAGGAAGTTCTATTCCATTAAATGTAGGTGGAAGACATTCTATTAAATTGTAAATATAAGTATATCCATCTTTTTTATAAACAGAGTTCTTAGGAGTTTTACTCCTTAGAACTCGTTATCCAGGGACATAGCCACTCTTTACTCCAACTTTGAAAAAGATGGGAGTATTAGAGTGGGTAGTCATCGGATAAACTATCTGCTTAGGCAAATTAGATATCTCATTTGGAAAATATGTCTTAAGTCCTACATCAATTCCTAAAACATTACATTTAATGTATTTCCGTGCTTCTTCATATGTAAATATAGTTTCTTTTATTTTCTTATATTCATCTTGGCCTAAAACAATTTTCCTTTTTATAAGTGTCATATTAACTTATAAACGCAAAAAAATATTACTGAAAGTCATAACTTTCAGTAATATTTTAATAAAGCAATTATATAATCTCACCTAAAATCCTACCATTTATGGTAAAGTAAACATAACATCATAAGGATCTTTATTTTCAAAGAATTCAAAATATAAATCTCTTATCTCTTTTGAATTTAAATCTACATTTTTTAATAACAACTCACCTAAATGTTCTAAAATTTTTCCTTCTTTTTCAGTAAATATATTTTTCTCAATTAGATATTTAGTAGCACCTGGTGTATTCCATCCCCAATCTTCAATTGAATTAGTAAGCTCTGAGTACTGAGTCGAGATACAATTTATACATTCATATTTTGAACACAAAGGATGAACTATTAGTATAAATGTAGATATAATATTTGAACGATAATATACTCTTTGTGCAATTTTAACTTCTTCATATATTTCACTAAATTGTTGTAGTATGTTTTCATCATTATACTCTATCAAAAATATAAGTATTTTTATTGCAATTTTTTTATCTAATTTTTTCAATAGTTGATGAATTATTTTATTTTTTTCTATACCTAAGTCAATAAAGCACTTAAGACAAGCCTCTATATCTTTAATATTAATATTAATTTTATTTTCAGCAAGTGCATCTATATATTTATCAAGCAACTTTTCATTATCATCAAATAATAATTCTTCTTCATCTACATCATATTGACAACATAAATAATTTACTATAATTTCAATAAGTATAATTTTAGTTAAACTATTCTTTACTATAGGCAATATATTAACTAACTTATTAATTGATTCACTTTTTATATACTCTAAATAATTATATTTTTTTACTAATATTAATGAATCATAAAATATATACCACTCTTCTTCAGAATAATTATTAACTGTATAATTTATTAAATCTTCTATTATATTCATTTAATTCTTCACTCCTTATTAATGTTGCTGAATTATTTTCCATTCTATACCATCCCCAACTTCCTTATAAAGTAATCTCATTATATTTGATGAACTTGAAAAAGAAGAAAGATCTAGTGAAGTCCATCCTGCAAAATTATCTCCTCCAGTAATTCTTCTATCAGTTAAAGCATGTTCTCTATATTGTGCTAATCTATTAGCTGCAGCACTATCCCCATTTCTTCTAACAATAAGATCATTTAAATGCTGATTAGCTAATTTCTTCTCTTCACGCGTTAATAGCTGATTAGGCCTATTTCTTGGATCTGCACTCTTGCTTCTAGGAATTTTTTCGTTAAGAGCGCCTCTAGGATTAGGTATTTTGTCATGTTCTATTCCCAGTAACTTTTCTGGTGGAATAATCTCAGCTTCTGCCACTCCCTTGGCATAAACACCAAAGCCCCATATTTATCCTGTAGCTCCCTATTCTCTTTTTAAAAATTACTGTCTTGCCGATACTTGAACTTTCCCTTGATTATTTTCCAATTATACCATATTGTCCACATTGGTTGGTAGCTGTGGCACTCTATATTCTGTCTTATTTTTAAGCATTCCATATACTATGTTAACAAGCCTTCTCATTATACAAACCAGTGCTTGTGGCTTTGTTTTGCCTTCTCCTATTTTTCTTTGGAAGTATTCATGAAATACTGGTTTTGTACCATTAGTGCAATACTTTGATACCTTTTTCATTATATTTAGTATCAATATCTAAAACTAACCACCCACTCTTTTTTCCTGTTGGAATACCAATATTGGCACTAGGATATTTACTCCACCATTTTGTAATTATTGCTTTGTCAGTAGTTGCTATCTTGCTCCATCCACTAAAGATAGGATGCTTGCCTTTACTGGAGCATTTACTACCATTTCTACAGGTGCAAGAACCATCTTCCTTAATATCATGCAGTGGCATTACTGGTATTTTTATATCTGCATATCTTAAAGCCATATCTAAAATATCATTGTCCACTCATATTCCTCCTTTCCTTGCTCACTTTTGAGAAACCAATATACCTTTTACTCATTTTTGAGTAAAATAAAAAGCCTAACAAACAATCTCTTTAAAAGATTATCTGCTAGGCTCGGCGGTAGCTCGTAATTATTCGGCTCCTTTTGGCTCTATGCTCTCTATTCATTTTTAACCTACCTTATTAACTGAAAATCTATAATTTAGTTCTTTTAAGTTACTCCTAATAGGAATTTCATTTAATCTTATAATATTTCTACATCTAGGACACTTTATAGTGCCAACAACATATTCTGCATCAAGAAGTCTTTGGTTACAATGTGGACATCTTATAGTTTTTTCTTTATTACTTTTCTCCATCATCTTCACCTTCCCAAAATGTAATTCCTTCATTTAAACTTTTTTCTCCATCTTTGGCTTATAACCATACTTTGGTTTAAATTCCTCATAAAATGCTTTATCTTCTCCTCTTAATTCTATGCCATGATTAATATCCTCTTGAAGTAATCTAAATCTTTCTTTAGTTTCTTCCTCAAATGTCATTTTATAAATCATTTCATAAAGTTCCTTTGTAGTAACAACACCATCTTCATTATAAGCAAATTCTAATAATAAATCTTTGTTAGTTCCCCAAACAGCTTTCTTAGCATTATCTTGTGCCCATCTTTTGATAATGGTATTTTGGATTGCTAAGTGCATTGGTACTCTTACATTTTCACTGTATTTTTCTAACTTTTTATAAAATGTAGTGTCAAAGTTCACCATCATAGTTATTGCCCTTACAATCATTTCATTTCTTGATATACCAAGAGCCTTTGCTGTTTCATCCATTAAAGATACTTCTGGACACTCCTTGGTTAATCTGATGTTTATAATATCTGCCATATGAATATGACCTCCTTTATGTTTTCTTAATTATATTATATACTTATTTAGATTATTTGTAAATACATATGTGTAGTTTTTGTATGTAGAGTATGAGAATAAAAAGAAACCCAGCAGTAACCATTGTTAGTGATGTGCTGGGAAATCAATATGTTTATTTTACACTACCTTTACCTCCAAAAAAGCAAATCCTAATAAATTATTACTCACTATAATATCCTTTACTCTTTCTGAAACAAATACCGGAATTGTATCTCCTTTTAATTTGAAAATATGATGGTTTTGTATCCTTTCTTTTTTTAGAGCATATTTTTCAACTGAAATTATTTTTTCATCACCTAATTCAAAAATATCATATTTAGAGTTTTCTAAATCTAAAGCTTCTAAAACATTGATAACATTGGCAACCTTATAAGTATCATTAGTATCATTAGTTTGCTTATTTATTATTTTAATATCTAAATATTGTATTGAATTACATTCTATTTTATCTATTACATTTCTAAATTTTTGTGATACTACTAGCCACCTATTATCAGTTGCAAGATAATCTGTTAACATATTACCATCATCTTTAGTATAATAGAATTTTATATCATTATCCCAACTTTCTAAATGCTCTCCTTTAAACATATCATAGTTATATTTTTCTGCTACCTCATTTGCTGTAACAATTATATAATCATCATCATTTTCATAGTCATATGATAAAAGATAGTATTTCATATTACTTTTCCTCCAATTCTATTTCCAATAATCCTTTGTTAACATATCTGGATTATTCATAACCTTATTTTTTAGCTGTTCATATAATTTAAGAAATTTATCTTTATCTCCCCTAGCAATGTTATCATATTTAGTCATTTCACGTAATACATATTCATGATATGCATATGGATGTCTACCTTGATGTGGCATTAATTGCTTATTCCATACATCGTCTAAGTCCAATCCATATTTATTTGCAACATTCTCAAATTGTTGTGTATATTTTTTACTCTTATTTGTAGCAAAGTGATGGACTTGATTAGGTTTAGTGTTACCCACTCCCTTAGTCGCACTACCTCTACCTTTAATAATTTTAGCTTTACCTTTCCACTTTATAGGCGAAACGGAAACAGTCCCTGTTAGTACCACTGGTTCATTAGTATAAACAAGTTTATAACCATATAATTTATTGCTAATCACTCCACCATCTTTTGTTACTATATCATCATTAGGAAGTTCTACCCCATAAAATGTAGGTGGAGGACATTGTATTAAATCGTAAATATAAGTATATCCATCTTTTTTATAGACTATTTGCTTAGGCAAATTAGATATCTCATTTGGAAAATATGTCTTAAATCCTACATCAATTCCTAAAACATTACATTTAATGTATTTCCATGCTTCTTCATATGTAAATATAGTTTCTTTTATTTTCTTATATTCATCTTCTCCTAAAACAATTTTTGCATATTGTAGTATTTGCTTTTCTTCTGCTGTTAATTCTCCTGGATTTTTTAACATTAATTGTCTTACTTCACTTTTATCTACTTGTCCATTTTCTGAAATAATAGAAACATCTCTAAACTTAGATATTCCTTCAGTTACTCCAGATATTTTTGAAAATACAGAACATATATTGTCTTCCATAGCTCTTACGCCACTACAATATACGTTAAATGAATTATTAAACTCTGTCAAACTCATTGTTTGATCTCTAAGTGAGTTTTCTGCATTTAAAACATCCCCTGTAATGGGGAATGATGTAAAAGTTAGACTATTTACCAAACTTAGTATTTCTTCAAATTTAGAATTCATCCTTCTATAATAATCGTTTGTACATTCATTAACATTATTATTTATTGGAAATTGCCCTCCATATTGAAGTGAAATAACTCCCATATCGTCACTTGTAAGGGCTGCTCCTCCACTCCTCTTTATACAGTTTTCAAAATCCTCGCTACGCTTTTTTAATTGAACTGCTTTTGGTTTTTCATCATTTTCTAAAGCACTTTTCATATATTTTATATCTTCTTCTAGCTTTGTATAGAATTCCTGCTTTTTCATATGATTTTCTAAAAATTTATCTTTTGCTTCACCTGACCATCCTAAGTCAGTAAGTTCTTTAACTGCTTTATTAATATTTTCTTTTTGTTCTGATAGTATCTTTGTAAAGTTTTCATATTCATTTATTGTATTAGTTAATTCACCAATGTCTAACTGAAAATCCATCCATATTCTCCTATATACTGATTTGCTTTATTGCATGTCAATATTAATACAATTGACAATATATATGTATTTTTTACATTAATATTAATATTCTTCCTTTATTTTAATAATTTTGTATATGAGTGTCAAGTTTGGTTTATTGTAAAACTATTCTGAATTAGCTAACATTAATAACATAATACACCGCATAATTCAATTCATGAATAATGCGATGTTTAGATAAATTGTTTGTTTTTTCAGTTGTGACGTTAAATAAAAACATTGTGCATTAGTACCCACATTCTTCATTGACTATAACCAATTTAATTCTGTTACTATCGGATTGACCTTCAATTATAGAAAGGCTATTACAAACCCTTTCATTTGATAAACAATCTACACATTTATTTAGTGCTACACATGGTGGATTACTGAATAAATGATACTTCTTGGGGTAGTTTGCCTATTTTTTTATAATCTACATAGATATGACGTATTATATGTATAGCTAAATAATCAAATTTCATTTCATACCTATAAAATGCATTCTTGCACTCCTTTATTATTTTAATTCGGCCTTCATCGACAGCCTTACCCCATTCCTCTTCATTAAGAACGTTTTTCTCAATAGAGATTAATCCATCATATAAAAGGCAGCCTTCCTCCTCATTTGGTAGATTCCAATTTGCTCCTGAATATTCATATATTAAATAGCCATCACTTTCTTCTTTATATCTGGCATAGCCTTCAAATCCTAAACTCATTTATACCCCCTATAAATAAATTGGAATTTATCAAACACATTAAAACTTATTAACCTTTAAGTCCTCTTGATTGACGTTCCATATCTTCTACTACAATATCATATATTTCTCCTAAAGAAGCACAGTATTTCAATACTTCCCAAGGTTCATTAGTATGATAGTGAATTTTAATAAGTTCTTCATCACCTACAGCAAGTAAGCAATCTCCTTTAAAATTATTAGTAAAATAGTCATTAATTACATCTTCATCAAGGTTCTTATACATATTAACTTTCACACTAATTTTCGTTACAAAATCACTACTGTTTGGTGTTGATAACGTATTAAGTAAATACTCTTCATAAGCATCACCACATACTGTAAAACCTTTTTCTTTAAGTTTCCTCATAAAGTCTTTGTAAAAATCTCCTATTAATTCGTAGCTACCTTTATAGTAAGTTATTGCATATAGTCCAGCTTGCTTTACCATGTCAAACTTTTCATCCGTTCTAATAAATAGTCTATCAACCCTTCCAAATCTACTCAGCATTAAATCCTTTTTATCAATTACAGACCCAATATATAAAGGCTCCTTTAATTTTATCTTATTCAAAAATTCATCATAATAGTTACACCACTGTTCAATACTGGTATCACTTTCGCATGGATTTTTATCACTAAATAAGACATATTCCTCTTCCAGGTTTTTAAGCATGATTTTATCTATATGTGCATTTAAAGCCTCTTATGATTGTTTAATAACTTTATGTAAAATAGAACGAATTTGTTCTATTTTTTCAATTTCCTCATCTAATTTACTTATTTGTTTTTTTGATAATTCAATTAAAGACTTTGGTGATGGTAATTCAATATAATTTTCTAATAATTTTATAGGAAATTTAAGTTCTCTTAATGAATGAATTACCGAGAACACATCCAATTGTGACGTTGTGTAATATCTGTATCCATTTTCACTTACACCTGCTGGTTTAAATAAGCCTATTTTATCATAATAAAATAAGGTATCTTTTTTAACACCAAATATTTTTGCAAATTCACCAGTTGTAAAAGCTTTTGAATTTTCTCTGATTTTAATCTCCTTCTTGACTATGGATTAACTCTATACTTTATAATGCATCTTAATTAGATAAATTTCAAATAAAGTTATAAAGGAGATATTATTATGAAAACATATAGAACTGTAGGAGAATTTGAAAAACAAGAATCTGTAATGATTATATGGCCACACAATGCTTATGCAACTAATACTCTAAATAATGATATTGTTAGCGTTGAAATAGTTAAGGCTATAATTAATGAAATAAAACTAATGGAAGTATTTAATTTAAAACAAATTATTTGGGTTCCTAAATGTTCATATGATGATGATTACTCATATTGTGGCCCTATTCCATCTGCTGATGGCTCTTTTAATTCTTTCCGTGCAGCTTCTCCTAATGGACACATTGATGAAATATGTAGATTTACTAGCGAAGATACAATTTTAATTGCTTATATTTCTGATGAAGAAGCCAAAAATAATAAGCTTCATGCACTAAATAAAGAAAGACTATATAAAGCATTTGAACTTGTTAAAAACGCTAAAAATTTTGATGGTAAGCCTTTTAATATTCTAAAAACGCCTGTACCAGAACCAATATATATTAATATAAATCCACAAGATGATGCTTATACACATTGGCATGAGGCAAGAGAAGTTATGAATGGTATGTTTTTAGATGGCACACCATTTCCACCTAACACAATAAACGTATTACCAGCAATGAGTTACTGTAATTTCTTAATTGCAAATAATGTAGTTGTTGCTCAAAAGTATTATGAAGAAGGTATGTCAGAATTAATTAGAGAAAAGGATGAAGAATCATTAAAGGTTCTAAAATCTGCTTTTCCAAATCATCATATTGTACAAGTCAATTCTTTAGCACTTAACTTGTACGGAGGTGGCATTCATTGTCATACAAGGAATATACCTGTGGCAACAATTAAACCGTAATTAATTATGATACGGTTCACCATAACTACTTCAAGTGAGTTTTTCCCATTTTTTATTATAAAATTATAGTCATATCAGTTGCCTATGCAACTAGAAGTTGTATATAAAGTAGAGTGCACCAACACTCTACTTTTTTACTATCTTATGAATTATATTATCTGATAATACATCTATCACAACTCCCCAAGTAAGAACAACAACCTTCCTCTTATATATATGATATATTTACTCCTAAGCTAGTTTTATTTATAATGTTACACCATATTATTACACAAAAACAAAACTAATCTTATTCCAGCTTATATAGGTGTATCAGCAGCATCCACTGTACCCTCAAATTTCGATTCCTCCAAAGTTTTTATACTCTTATAAAACCAAACACCCGTTAGTAAAGCTGATAAAAAATCTGCAAAGGGTGCCGCATGTAATAAACCATTCATACCCCAAAATTTTGGAAATATGATTATAGCCGGGATAAGAAGTATTATCTGTCTTGAAAGAACTAAAAACATAGAGGACTTAGGTCTGCCAATAGCTTGAAAAAAGTTAGAAGAAATAATTTGAAAACCAACAACAGGGAAACATAAGAACCAGCTTATCAACGCATAACTTCCAAAATCCAACAAATCCCTTTCTTGATTGAACATTGCTATCATCTGTTTTGGGAACAACCTTGTAATAATATAACCACACACCACAATCATAGTAGCAACTATAATAGCAAGCTTTATTGCAGTTTTTATCCTATTATATTTTTTAGCACCATAATTAAAACTAATGATTGGCTGAACTCCTTGGTTTAAACCAATTATAGGCATTAAAAGCATAGTCTGAATACTGTTTATTACACCCATTCCTGATACAGCTATGTCTCCACCATAAATAAATAAACTCTTATTAAGTACCATGTTTAATAGGCTGTTGGCAAGTTGCATGGAAAATCCGGGAAGCCCTAAAGAAGTTATTTTAATTACAATATCAAATTTTAATTTCATATGTTTAAGTCTAAGCTTGTTTCTGCTGCGTTTACCTATAAAGTATAATACCACCCATGTAGCCGAAATGGCCTGAGCTAGAATAGTAGCAAAAGCTGCACCAGCCATACCCATTTTGAAAACATAAATAAACAGCGGATCCAGTAAGATATTCACACCTGCACCTAAAAACATGGTCATCATTGCTATTTTAGGATTGCCATCGGCACGTATAAAATTATTCATACCTATACTTACTACCTGAAAAATTGCTCCAAAGAAAATCACTCTCATGTATTCCATTGAATAAGGTAGAACAGCTTCACTGGCTCCAAACAATGACAATATAGGTTTTAAAAAAATCTGACCCAAAAGCATAAATATAAAACCAGTTATAACTAATAGGACAAAAGCATTGCCCATGACGTTTTCTGCGCTTTCCTTCTGTTTTTCACCTAGCCGTATGGAAAATAAAGTGGCTCCACCTACACCAAATAAAATACCAATTGCCAAAAGTATAATCATAATCGGAAAAGCTATAGTGATTCCTGCTAAACCATATGTACCTAAATCACTACTATTTCCAATAAAAATTCTATCAACAATATTATATAAAGCATTGACCATCATTCCTACAATGGCAGGCACTGAAAATTTCACCAACAGTTTTGATATTTTTTCTTCTCCTAATGGATTTACATCTTCCATATCTCAATCACTCCATTTCCTTTTTAAAATCGATACAGGCTACTTTATTTACCATTTTTTCAAGTACTAATAAAACCATATCAACCGTTTCTTCATCTAACCCCTCTGTCAGCAATTCATTCCAGGACCAAACTCTTTTTCTTATCTCATTCTTAAAAAGCTTTGCCTTATCCAAAAGATAAACTCTATTAAATCTTTTATCCATATCATCTTTCTGCCTTTTCACATAGCCTTTCTGTTCTAGTGATTTTATAGCTCGAGTTATTGCTGACTTATCTATATATAAATAGGTAGACAAATCCTCTTGGGTAATCCCATCTTTTTTATATAGATATAGTAATAAAGAATACTCTGCAGAAGTGATATCAAATTCTTTTAAGATGTAGTTAAAATATACTTGTGATTGTCTGTACAGTATTGATATAAACCGTCCCATTGCCTTTTTCAAAATCTTCTCCTCCTTAGTTGACTTATCAACTATTATACGCCGCATTAGTTGATAAGTCAACTAATGTGGCGTTACTGCCTGCAAATTAACCTGATAAAGGTTTCCTTGCTTATGGCTGCTCTTCCTATGTGGTACGGTTCTTCGTAAGTAAATATAGTTGACTTTAAGATACTATTGTTCAAACTAATTTAGTAGCTTAAGAGTATACCTTCACACTTTATCATTAACAGTGTTTGCTATAGGCTGTACCTTGTGTAGCATAAAAGCAAATACTAGTCCAATTAGAAATGCTGGTACAAATTCTAACAAATTAAATAAATTTGACTTTACAATGCCACCGTGTACTACATCAGAAAGAAAGGTGTAAATCCAATGAAAGAATACTGCTGTAAACAATTTTCCATGTGTTTTAATATAGATATAGGTATAAATAAAAGAACTGCTAGTAATGGATATCATGAAAGTAAGAAAGGACAGATTATGTTCATACTGATTAGTACTTACTATGTAAAACAATGGCAAGTGCCATAAAGACCAAACCAACCCAATTGCCAAACTTGCTATGTTAGGGTTTACAATTTTTAATAATCTTTTTAAAGCAAAACCTCTCCAACCATATTCCTCAGATAGAGGTCCAAATATAAATAGAGGAAGAATAGTAGGTAGTAGAGTGAAAAATTTAGAGTAATTAAAGTTCCCATGTAAAGCTGAATAAATAATAATCCAAGATACAGCAAAATAAGCTGCTGTTAAATTAATAGCTATAAACCACTTAAAACCAATTCTAACTTGAAATGCTTTCTTTAACAGTTGTTTAGCCTGTTTTTTACCTTCAAAAACAGCAGTAAGAATTATCCCTGTTATTGAAGGAACAAAACCTCCAATCATGAACAGTATAATAGCCCAAACTGGCCCAACTGCTCCGCTATTAAAGCCTATAGTTGGAACTTTAAATAAAGCAATTGGTCCCCAAAACACAAATAGACTTAAGAATATAGTGATTAGAAAAAATATCATAACTTCCTTTAAATCCTTATTTTTCATGCATAGTCCCCCCAAAAAATTTTTCATACCTTTTACCATGTCAAAATTTATGATATATAACTATTTCATCGCTAACATATGTAAAACTGAGTTTGATATAATCTTAAAAATCTTTATGACATCAATGCTATCTCCATTAGTCCCATAACATTTTTGTAATACAACTTTATTAACCACACCATCAATTGTGGCAATAATATAAGTAAAGATATCCTTTAATGGAAAGCTTACCTCAAACTCTCCCTTATTTACTCCTTCCATTATCTTGTTAAAAAGTGCATCTACAAGATATTGTCCATTTTCCTGTTCTGTAAGGAGACTTTTAAATTTTTCTGCTTTTTCAGGATGATTTGACAAATATACAGTAAGTTCAAATTGAAATTTACCAAGTGTAGTTGAACTGTCGTTAATATAGTTCCCCAAGAAAGTAAATAAAGCTTCAATTATACCTTCTGTAGTGTCTTTACTTGCTAGTATCTCATCAATTTTATGTTTATAATTGTTTTGAGCCGTTTCCCTATTGATTAAAGCTATAATAACTTCATCAATATCACTAAAGTACCTATATATTCCCCCTTTACTTATACCAGCTTCCTTTATAACGTCTAGCATAGTTATTTCATATAATGGCTTTTGTTGAAACATCCTAAAAGCTGCATCTAATATTTGTGTTTTCTTTTTATTAATATAGTCTTCATTTACTTTTGGCATTAATTTCTCTCCTTTGCAAAATGAGACTCATCTCATTTTTATATTTCTATTTTACTTTATCTAATAATTTAATGTCAATAAAAAAATGAGATAACTCTCATTTAAAATGTATTTTTTAAAAACCCATAACAACACATTTCTGTATTGTCATGGGTTTCATAGTGAAAACAACCGGAATTAAATTCCAGACTATCTATCCTATGAGATTCAACAGCATAAATCTTTTTTGCTTCCATCTTCTCTAAAATACAAAATATTTAATCGTATATGAAAAAGTGAGAAACTCACCTTTTATGAGTTTCTCACTTTTACAATTTTTAGCCTTCAGCACCAGATTCATCAAGTAATATAAATTGATTTACTTTCTGAAGATCTTTGCTTACATCAACTAAGCATGTTTTTCCTCCATCATATTTAACATAGAAATGATAGTTCCAAGCTCCTTCTGAGCAGTTTGCTTCTTTACTTTCTGCTTCTGACAATTCATAACTTTTACCACTTAATATGTTATTGTTTTTTACAAAATCAACTGCTAAATTTTTAGCTTTATCATAAGAAAAATTCTTATAATTTTCATTTTTTGGTTTTCCTGAAATATACTCTAGCTTTACTATCTTATTAGCTTCAGTATCTATCACAGCACCATAATAAATTGTATCATCATCATTTATAGCTTTATCCTTTCCATTACACCATTGTGCTACATAAAAATTTTTCCCACCTGCATTATAAAAATAATTTTTCATTTCATATAAGTTTTTAACATCTACTGTTTCGCCTAAATTCTTTTCAAAAGCCTCCAGTGCTGTTTGTTTAAGTTTATCTTCTTTACTTTTATTCTTGCTATCTTGTTGTGCAACAACCTTCTTAGTCATTACCTGATTCTTTGGTGTAGTATTTTTTGACACCTGTGCATAAGTTTTAACACCTCCAATACTTAATGCACCAATTAATGCTAATGCCATTACTCCTTTTGATTTCATAGTACTTTTCCTCCTTTAATTTACACTTTGGGATTTAATTTGTTCTTCTCCCTTACTATGATTAAAGTATAGGATAGATAATTATATAAACTATCTACTAGTTGTAAAATAGTTGTAAAATCTAATTAAATATTATTTTTATAGTTGTTCCCTTTTTTAATTCACTTTCTATTTCTAATTCAGCCTGATGAATTTTTGCTATTTCAGCACATATAGCAAGCCCAAGTCCGGCACCATTATTAGCTCTAGTTCTTGATTTATCAACCATATAAAAGGCTTCAAAAACTTTAGGTATATCTTCTTTAGAAATTCCTATGCCTTCATCTTTTATTTGGAGTACAACTTTACTTTCTTTATTCTTATATACATTTAAATATATATTGCTATCCTCTTTTGATGCTTTAATAGAATTGTCAATTAAATTACTAATTAAATTACTAATCAAATCTTTTTCTACAACAATTTCATGCTCTTCACCACAAATTATTAAATCAATATTTTTATTTTGTAACTTAGGTTTTAGAATATCCTTTAATTCTTCCAGTATATTTTTTATATTTTCTTTTTTCATTTTGAAATTTTCTCTTTTAAGCAATATTAAATCCATCATCTTCCATGATAGTTCTTCTAGCCTTTTCCCTTCTTTAAATATATGGTTTAATCCCTCTATAAATATCTCTTCATTATATGAAGTTGAACGAAGAAAATCTGCATACCCAATTATAGCAGTTAAGGGTGTTTTTAATTCATGTGTAAAATTATCTATAAATCTTTGTTTTTCTTCAGCCTTAAGTTCTAACTCATTTATTTTCCCCTCAACAGCATCTGCCATTTTATTAAAGTTTTCTGCTAAAATTCCTATTTCATCTTTAGAATTAATAGCTACTCTCTCTGAATAATTACCTTTTGATACTATTCTTGTGGTGTTTATTAGATTATCTATAGGACTGGTAATATACTTACTTAATATATACATACCAATAGCCAAAATTATAGTTACTATTATTGATAATTCAATAAAAAAATTATATTGTTGTTTTCTATCTTCATAAATGTATGTTACATCATGAATATATGAAAGCTTTAAATCTTCTTCTTGTATATGTACTAAACCAGTTATAAATAATAATGTTCTATTTCCTACATCCCTTATAATGTATTTCCTTTCATCAGAAGAAACATTTTTTAGTTCTTCTCTTTCTCCTAAAACCTTAAACTTTAAGTTGCTAAAAACTACATCATTATTTTTATCTAAAACTTCTAAATAAATATCTTCAGAATTAATTTTTTTTAAATAGTTTTTAATGATTTCTTTATAGTTAGATTTACTATCTTCTTTTGAATCTGTATTTAAATAATAATTTGAAATCATATTATAATAACTAATTCCTGATAAAATATTACTTTGTTCACTAATTGACCTATCTATCTCTCTTTTTAAATTTAAATTATGGCTATTTTCTATTAAAAAAATAGAACCAAAATTAAGGGATATTAAAAATAACAACAATGAATATATGAATATCTTTTGCCAAAACTTCATTTAATCCTCCAATCTGTAACCAACCTTATATACAGTTTTAATTTTTTCCTCTAAATCAAGTTTTTTCCTAAGCCTTTGAATATGCATATCAACTGTTCTAGTCTCACCTAAGTAATCATATCCCCATACTTTTTCTAAAATTTTATCTCTAGATAGAGCTATGCCTTTATTCTGTATTAAAAGGCTTAAAAGTTCAAATTCTTTTAAAGTTAAATCTATAATAGTACCTTGTTTTTTTACAATCATTTCTTTTAAACATATTTCTAAATCTTCAAATCTTAAAATATCATTGTTTTTTCCATAACGTCTTAAAACCGCCTCAACTCTAGCTAAAAGTTCTATGGATTCAAAAGGTTTAACAACATAGTCATCAGCCCCCATTTTAAGACCCTTAACCTTGTCTGCAATGGATGATTTAGCAGTTAAAAAAATTACAGGTATGTCTTTATACTTTATTTTCTCTATTACACTAAATCCATCTAATTCAGGAAGCATAATATCTAAAAGTATTAAATCAAATTCTTCTTTTTCAATTATTGCTAAAGCTTGTATCCCATTATAAGCCTGCTTAGTTTCATAATTAACCATTTTTAAATTAAGCTTTATTAAATCTGAAATAGTTGAATCATCTTCTACAATTAAAACTTTTTCCATTTTTATCAACTCACTCTCCTTAAAAATTCAATCACATAAAAGAAAACGAAGAGTTTTATTACTTAAAAACTCTTCATTAACCATGTAATATATTATTCTTTTGATGTTTAATAATAGCAGCATAATATTTTATATCTGACTATTTCCAGTTAACGAAACATATCCCATAGTTAAAGTATAATATTGGCATTTATCAAAAATGTTTATTAGTTGTAAAATAGTTGTAAAATATATACTCACAATCTTAAATTACTTAAAATATGTTTCAAATCCATTATTAACAATATATGAGCCCTTTGGCACCTGAATTGCAACTAAATACATATTTAAGCAATCAACACATGATCCCATTGCATTTATTAGGCATAGAAATATTGTGAACCCATTTAGCCATCCTAGAACATTGAGAATAAATGGCAATATAACTGATAACAAAATAAAAGGCATAATGGAAATAATTAAAAATCTGCCCTTTTTGATTTTTTCAGTGGTGTAAACAAACCCAAAAAAACCATTAATCCCCCAGTATATTTCATCAGATTTTAGTACATTAGGTATAAAACAAGCATGAAGAAATTCATGTATTGCCATAAATATAAAAATAATAATAGCATATATGAGAGTAAATAAATTTATTGTAAATTTAATGCTAAAGCCATTTTCATTATTAAAAAGTTCTCCTAATGGTGGATATAAATAAAATGCAATAGCCATAAAAATAATTCCATTGATGAAAGCAAAAGGCAATGATAATAAAGTTGCTATAGTTAAATTAGGTGGTTCTTTCAGCTTTGTCCATCCCTCTGATATTAGTTTGATACTTAATTCTTTATCCTGGGACGGTGTTTTCTTTACATATTTCATTAATCAAAATCCTTTCATGTGTAATGTATATAACTAAATAAAATAGAAAATCAACTGCTCTTTTTGAGATACTGATAATTTTTCAAATTTGAAACCAAAGAGGTAACATTTGCTGTAATATGGATTAATAATAGCATACCTTAAACTCATATATCAATTTCAACATCTACTTAAAACATAGCCTAATATTGAAATACCTGTTGTATAAATTTCTCCGCCTTTTTTTCCCCTTGAAATTCCCTTATATCCTTTCCTGTGTTCTCTATGAAAAAACACATTTCCTTCAATCTGCTATAGGTTCTGTAATCATATCTTTCTACAATTTTGTTTATACTCATATTGGTCGTTATAATAAGTGGAAGTCTAGAATTATTTCTCTTTTCTACTATTTGATATATCATGGCTCTTGTCCACTTATTGTCCTCTTCTGTACCTAAATCATCTATAATAAGCAAATCTGCATTGTCCAAAGCATTAAGCACTGTAAATATACCTTCATCTCCCCAAGTTTTTTTACTTTGACTTATTCTCTCTGTAAGGCTTATAGCTCCTATACAAATAACTGGAATCAATTTTCCTAATAGCTGATTTGCTATGGAAGATGCAAAATATGTTTTACCATTACCAGGTCGTCCATATATAAGCATACCCTGATTTTCTCTCTTCATCTTAGAGAAGTTATCTACATATTGTTTAGCAACTTTATATAGTTTTTCATTTCCTACAGCATGATTCCAATTTTTAAAAGTACAATTCTTAAAATTATCATTCATCATGCTATTTGATATAACTCTATTAAGTCTTTCCTGCTTTTCTTTATTTTCATCCTCTGTTTTTTGCTTGTTATAAATCTCTCTTCTGCATTTACAAGCCCTTGGATATAATCTTTTACCAAAAGGCATTTCTACCACAATTCCAATAGGCTCATTGCAAATTTCACATTTAGGTATATTCTTAAAATCATCACACTTTAATTCCAAACTTAGATTGTTCTGTTTCTTCAAGGTTTCCAAAATCTTCTCCATATCTATCTTCCCCCCTGTTTTCATTTAGATATCCTTCAAACTTTGTGCCGAAAAGAGTTTCTGGTCTTAAATACTTATCCATTTTTGTACCTAACCACTGACTTACTTTATTGTCAATAACTTTATAAAAATCCTGTTCTAAAAATCCTTCATTTACCCTTGCTCTTATTAACTGCTGACTTTTTTTAGTAGTAGTTCTGTAATTTTTATTAGCTTTTTTATTTAAATACTTTATAACTAAGGTATATATATTATTAATATCTTTAGTAGAATTATCTTTTAGTAGAGGGATTATTTGTTCCGGATTTAAATCCGTAGGGGCACCGGATTTGTTTCCGTAAGATACAGGATTTATTTCCGAGGGTTGTGCCCACTCATCCTCTAATTCATCCCCTTTTGAATAACCAACTAAATACTTAAACTCTGTGCCCAAATTATAAAAAGAATATACACCCTTATCTACTACAGACTTATGTGTTAATATAGATTTCTCTGTCATATTTTTAAATCTCCTATAAACGCTGTCCTTTTTTAATCTCAATATGGGATATTCCTGTATTATCTTTTTATATTGAACCCAATAATAATTCTTACCATTAATCTTTTTAGTTACCATTTTCCCTGTGCCTTTAAAATCTATAAAATATCTAAGCAACATAGCATCTATCTGATCCAATCCATACTCAATTAATTTCTTTTGATTAAAACCATAGATGTTATATCTCATAGAAGCTACCTCCTTACTTATTTTAGTTGAGAGTTGAAAGTTATGGAATTTTAACCTTTCTCTATCAATCATGCTTTTTCAACATTTTTTTCAGCTTTTTAAGAGCTTTTTCTTTTCTGTATCTAACTTTAGCATAAGTCATATTAGTAGTAGCCGCTATCTCTTTAGCGCTATTGTTTTTAATATAGATTCCATTTATAATCTGTCTTTCTTCTAAAGGTAGCTTGTCCAAAGCTTCGTATAGTTCTTTTGTCTTTTCATAAGCAATCATCTCATCTTCTATTGTAAATACATATTCACCTTTATCATAAATAAACTCATCTGGTATTTCTCTGTGGTGCTTTATCTGTCCCTTTAAAAGAGCCTTATAATTTACTATAATAGCCCTAATGCAATAAGGTACAAAAGCTTGTCCCTCTCCTTTGAACATATTTACTGCTTTAATAACAGAAAGGTATCCATGCTGTACCAAATCCTCATATTCATAACACTTAACATTATATTTTGAAGCTTCTTTTATTATTAAGGGTGTAAAATTGTCAACGATTTCTGCCAAAGCTTCACTGTCCCCTTCTCTCCATCTTTGTAAGCACTGATACATTCCATCAACACCATCCTTTTTAACCATTTACCATCATTATACAGCACCTTCTTTTAGGTTTGTCGCTAATTGTTAAAGTATCAAATAATTTATAAATATATCAATAAAATTATAAAATATGCAAATTTATCTTATTCACAAAAAACTTTTTCTATGGTTGTATTAAAAAGTGTAGCTATAAATTTTGCCTCTTCCACAGTAAAACTACTGTTTCCATTTTCTTTGCGATTATAGGTAGATGTAGTCATATTAAGTAAATCTGCTATAATCTCCTGACTTATATTATATTTAGCTCTTAATGCCTTTAGCTGATAATTTACTTTCATAAATAAATCTCCTCCTTGCATTATATAGTGCAAATTCTTTGTTATTATTGCAACACTCTTTGTAACTCATTATACATTTTATGCATTTTTTTGAAAATTCTATGTATTATTTAAAAATGTATATAATTGCCTTTTTCTCTGTTTATCTCAATATTAATCCATTTCCCTTATAAAACCTTTTGCAACAATCTATTAAATAACATTCATATAGGTATTAATGTTGTGTATAATTTTAACGTTATAAATGTTATTTTCACTTTTAACTTGTTAATATTTTAACATTGCTATATTCTTTATGAAATAAATCTTTCACTATTTAACTCCTATTTTGTAGATATTTGTTCCAATATCCTGTATATGAAATATATTTAAATTCGTGTTACAATTAATATATAAATTGGAATAAATATTCCATTAATAGGGAGGTAGAAATGTCTGAATACACTTTTTCTAACAAAGAACTTGCTATATTTTTTATGATAAACTTTGGTTTGACCATAGGTATGGGTATTATTATGGCATTTTCATATACTAAATATAACTATCCAGTGGATTGTTTTGCTCTGATACAGATGTATTATCCAACTATAGGTGTGATAACAGCTTTACTTTTAAACAAAGAAAGGCATAAAAATCTTCCAATAAAATTTTATATATCATATTTATGTTTCACAATTACTTCTGTTATTCTTGTTTTAGTAGAGATATTTGTATTTCATAAGGCTCCTGGTACCTACAGTGAATACTTAGTGTTGCCAGTAAGCCTTATCTTAGGACTTATGTATTTTTCAGATGAAAAAGAGAATATAGAGAGCTTCGGATTGGGATTTTCCAAAAATATAAAAACATCCATTGGCTGCATTGTGTTATTTATTATTCTACGTTTATTTCCAATCATTTTAAGTGCACTTATTTTTGGTGGCTCTGAAGAAGTTATTGATCCTTTGAAAAACCCTGAAACATTTATTACTATATTTTTCTTACCTGTTTCTTTCCCACTCCAATTCATTATATTTTTAGGAGAAGAATATGGATGGAGATATTTTCTTCAAACCTCTCTTCAACAGAGACTTGGTAAACGAATTGGTGTAATTCTTGTAGGCTTTATATGGGGCATATGGCATCTTCCATTAAACCTATTTTACTATAGTCCAGCATCACCTTTTTATTCTGTTATAAATTATATAATTTATTGTATTGGCTCTGCTATATTCCTTGGCTTTGTATACATGAAGACAAAAGACATCTGGACTGTTTCTATAATTCATTTTTTGAACAATAGTCTTGTTTCTCTACTTTTCAGCAGTAAAGGAGTAAATACTACCCGTGATTTAAAATCGGTTTTAGGAACCTTAATATATATCTGTATAATATATGTACCTTTTCTATTTACTAAAGAATATAGAAAAAACAAAAGTGAGGCACTCACCTTTTAATGAGTTCCTCACTTTTCACAATATGCTAACAGCTTCTAATTCATATCTTCTTTAATCTTTTCAATTTCTTCTTTTGATAGCCCTGTTGCCTGCACTACAGTTAATAAATCCATTTCCATAGATAATAAATTTCTTGCTACTTCTACAGCCTTTCTATTTTCTCCTTCCTTAATTCCTTCTGCTTTGTTACATATTTTTTCTAACAGCCTAAAGATGTATACAAGTACTGCAAAAATAGCTAAAAGTATAATTGATATTAAAAAAACCGTGAATATAAATTGGCCTACAGACATTAGTTGCATAGAAACGCTTCCCTTCTGCAGAATAATTAAAAATCTTCATATATTGTAATATGTTTAGTTTATTTTTTCCCACAGGGTAGGGGTATTTATAGGTTCCCATCCCATCAAAGAAGTATGTGTCTGTATGCATCTGTAATTAATTCCTTCATAACTTACAATGTGTCCAGCTTTATATAAAATATTTGCTTCCCACTTTTCCACATCAGATTCAGATTTAGTTTGTACTAATATAGCCTTACTCCATTCACTCTTCCCTACTGAATTCACAGCCCTTACCTCATAGCTATGCATAGAGCCTGGTTTAAGATTAATATGTTTGTATGGATTATTCACATTATTTATTATGTTTCCATCAACCTTTAAATCATAGCTAGTTGCTCCATATGCTGCATTCCATGTTACATTTATTTGCGACTTACCTTTGGCTTCTCCCTTTAAACCTGTTGGTATAAATGGTTTCTCAGTTACTGGTGGCTGCTTAAAATTATCAAAATACTCTCTATAATTTGTCGAAAATTCATAATTACTTTTTGCATCCCAATTAATTGACCATGTCATTAATCCCTTAAAAGCCGGATATCCATTACTATTTACAAGTTTATACTTTCCTCCATAAGGAATTCCTTTCATAAGATAGTCCAAAGCCTTTTTCATTTCGCTAGGGTTAATATATCCTCCACTAGGAGCAGCTGACGGACAAGCTGGTAACCCTATTACCACCTGTTCCTCATTTAATGGTGGAAATATATTATCTGTATTCCCTGCTACAGGAAAGCCTTGTAATAACATTTCTGCCATTGCTACCTCATAATCTGCTGTGCCCTGTGTATAATTATTTCCATCAAGTGCTGTATTTCCTCCCGCATTATAATGCTGTACATGAATGTAAGTAAGTTTGTCCCTTAATCCATGTATTATTGGTAAATAAGCTCCCCAATTTCCTGCATAAGCCACATATCCACCTTGTACATATGCTGTTTCAGGAGCCATACTTAATATAAAATCCGGACCATAATGATCACATATAGCTCTAACAGCAGAGATAAGATTTACAATTTGCGGAGTCTTAGGATTCTTAAAATCTTTATCATTATTTATTAAATTTATTCCAGATTCAAGATCAATATCTATGCCATTAAACCCATACTTATCAATCAAAGATATCATAGAATCTATAAAATTCTTTTTTGCGGTTTCATCAGGTAATAATACTACTCCGTTTTGCCCTCCAATAGAAAGAACAACTTTTTTTCCTATGCTATTAAGATATGCAATGTCTTCTTTAAATTCCTGATCAGTTCCTATTTCCGGTGAAAATTTTATAGTAGCCCTATCCCCTATAGATTCTCCAAAAGCTACATTTATAACGTCCCACTTAGTAGATACATCCTTTAGTCTAATAATTCCAGTGCCATTGTCAAAATTATGCCAATATCCCACCAATATTTTGTCAGAAGAATTTGAGCTAGCAAATACATTAGTTATAGGCATAAACAAAAATACCATAACCAATACTAAAGACATTGGAAATATCCTTTTAAACACTTTTTCCATTTTTCTAATCTCCTTTCATTATTAATACTTCCATATTAATACATAGGACGCTATCCATTAAATTATTCCAAATATCTTTTACATTTAAAATAATAAACAAATTTCTAATTTTTACCCCTACTTTTATTATTATTTTGAATATGTTTACAATGAACACCTTATATGATAATATATTCCATATACACTACAGCATTAACTACAAGTGCAGCTCATATGGCAATCCCATTTTGATCAACAATTCATAAAATATCTAAACTATAAAAGTAACAACTTGGAGGTGGTATATTTTGCTGTTTCATAAACTTAAGAATAAGCTCTCTTTTAAAAATAAGCCAATTATATATTTAGTAGCAGTTTTACTTATCTTCTTTTCGTTGGGAGCAATATTTACTTTCTATCATACAAAAAGTAAACAATCTGCACACATTTTTACAACAAATAAAGGCGAATGGATTACTGTTACTGTCTCTAACACTCAAAATAAAAGCGATTTGTGGTTAATAAATACTAAGACGCAAACAAAACAAAAATTACTAAATAATAAAGACATTGAAGTAACTGGTAAAGTAAATGCCAAAGGAAACATTTTACTTTATTCTGACGCTATTGGAACTAATCCATGGGACATATTTAAGCTAGATATAAAGAGTAATGAAACATATCAAATTACTAATGATCCGTTAGGTCAATTCAACGTACATTTCGGTGATGAAAAAGGGAACATAATTTTTACAAAAAGTGGTGGCAAAAGTTCGCCTATACCGCAAATATCCAAAATAGATGTTAATAAAAAAGAAGTACAAACATTTATCCTAGGTTCGGATATTGGCGTGGAAGATTTTGATGTGCGTAATAACAAGATTATTGCAATAACATTTTCATTTAATGAGTTTTTAACAAAACGCATTAAGCAGCAAAATAGCTTTTCAAAAATGAAGTATTCAATAAAGGAACTAGACTTTAGTGGGAATGTAACGAAAGACCTAAAAGATATAAATGCTGTAAGATTAGATTCAATTTCTTTCTCAAAATCAGGAAAAGCTATTATTTTAGGTGGAAAAGGTATGCTAAAGGACGAAACTGGATTCTACAAATTAGATTTAAAAGAGAGTAATTTAACTACTTTATTAACTGAGGGACAACTTAAGGATATTGAACTTTCTCAACCATATATAGCATGTTTGAGCTCTAATGAACAAGACATCTATTTTGCAGCTAATCCTACTGGAACTAAGCCAAAGGATTTTTTCGGAGGAATAACTGCGTATCCTAATGCATTATATAGTTACAATTTAAAAGAAAAGCAGATACGTAAAATCTTTAAAGTACCTGATACATTCATTTCTTCAATATCTTCTACGTACCAGTAAAGCAATATTGTTAACATGTTTTTTAGATAGCTTTTCATTTTTCGTATGATAAACATACATTTTTATTGCTGAGTTAGTATCTTTCTAAAATATGAATCATCGTTTTTTGATATTACTTTATACGGTCCATTATTACCTAATCTTATAATTATAGAATCCTTCTCTACCCATATGTCAGAATTAACAAACCTTATTGAATCTTTAGGTATATCAATCCCTATATTATAATCTGGTTTTTTAATCTATCAGCAATTAGATTAGTTGTTTCACTTTGTAGATAGGTTGCTATTATATCATATACATCAACAGTATCTTTAATTACTTTAGTAGTTGTTATTTTATTTGCTGTGCTGTCATACTTTCCAATTATCGCTATTATGGAATCATTATTATTTAAATCTTTTTTATAATGTTCCCAAGCTAAGGTCGAACCTATGCCAATACTTATACCTATACATGTATTTAATATAATTAAAAATATTATCTTAATTCTTTTAGGATTATTCATTTTCAAAACATCACTTTTCTATATAATTATTTAACAATTTCAATATTATACCATTTAATACCCAAAGTCAATAACTTTCAACTTAAGCATTAAATCAAAGATTCTTCATAATAACTTTGTATAACAAAATTATTAGTTCATAATTTGAAAAAAATGTGATGTAACTACTTAAATTGAAAATACGAATGATGATCTTTGAAAGTTGAATAATGCGGTGTATAAAAACAAGTATGTTACCTGTATTTTACAAAAGTGTGTCATATCCAAATAAAAATGTTATAATTACAAATGGCAAGATATTATAAAAACAAGATTATTTACATGATTTAATGGGGTGGTAAGTACGAAGAACTTTTTAATGAATGAATTTGGAAAAGAGCAAGGAGAAAAAATATATCAACAACAACAAGAAAGGTTTTATGCACTTGTTAAACAGAGTACAGGAAAAAGTGAGAGTCAGCTAAAAACTTTAAAAAATAGTATTCTCCCTCGAATAGCACTTTACCAAGCTTTGCAGGAACTTTCATTGAGTAAGGAGCTAGCTTTACAAATTGTAAAGAAAGGTTTTCTACAGGATTTGCAAGAAGTAGTAAAGAATCTTCGCAAAATGGAGGAAAGTCAATGCTTCTATAAAAATTTTTGTATGGCATTTAGTAAAGATTTAAAAGGTGATAATTGGGAAAGTACAATTATACAATGTGACAATAAAGCTATGATATTTACTATGAAAAAATGTTTATGGCATGATACTTGTGTGAAGAATAATTGTCCAGAAATGTGTGAGATGTTTTGCCAAGGCGATAATGTATGCTATAGTTCTATGAAAAAAATAACTTTTAAAAGAACTCAAACTTTAGGCATGGGTGGAAAGTATTGTGATTTCAAATTTATAAATAATGAAATTTAATGTCATAACTAAAAACGAACAATTTGCTAGAACACTGCATTATTCAATTTTGAATTCTGCGGTGCTTTTGTGTCGCATTTCAAAAATATCACGAAAGAAAGAAGTGCTTCTAGAACACTTCTTTTTTCCCTATTAACTACTTCATAAAAATACCATTTAACTTCATATCTTTATTGAAAGACAATGTAAATATAATCTTACCTTTTTCATATTTTGCTGTAGCTACAACTACAGCATTATTATTTTTTTCTTGAAATGCTATATTAGATATGGAATCATACTTTCCTAGATTTTTAAAATCACCCCATACTTCTTTTAACTTACTTGCAGGTAATTTATCCTTTAAGACTGAATCAAATTTTGCCACAACATCATCATATTTTTCATTGTCTAAATCGCTTATAATCTCCTCTGATGCAGTTTTTAACTTATCTTCACTATAATCAGAGCTTAATTTTTTAGCACCACATCCTCCAAGCACTATAATACATAAAATTATTGCAATAAATCTAGATAACTTCTTCATTTTTATATACATCTCCCTTAAATTTATATCTTGTTTTTATAGAAAAGATTAATAATGCTATAGCACAAATTCCACACCAAAATTCAACTACATATACGTTAAAGCCTAATGTGGATAAAATACCAACAATAGCATCAATACTTCCATGAATTAATATAGCTAACCATAAATATATTTTCTTTTTTTCATTTATTCCATATAGTATCAATAAGGTTAGTCCAACATGAATAATAATGGCAAATATTCTTTCAATACCTCCAAGCAGTACATCCATACCGGTTACTGCCTTAAACATCTCTCTAATTTTTTCTTCACTAATACCAAATTTACTAGCATCATAACTTCCTTTATGCAAAGAAATTAATATTAATAAGTTTTGTATACTAGAAACACCTGATATAATCATAGCTTCTATTCCACCATGTCCTATTCCAAAAGAAAATCCATCAAACCAGCTTCTTTTTTCCTTAAGAGCTAATTTAAAGCCTAAAAATCTACCTATTTCCTCAAATAATCCAGCAGTTACACCTAAAAATACACAGTAAATTATAGGATAAAAAGCAGTCATAATATTGTACCACTCTATTTTAGGTAAAACATGCTGAATAATTGGTATTCTTAAAAACACTTGAGATATTAAGAATACCAAAATGCCTATAAAAAATGGTTTTAATCCTGATCTTTTTTTCATTATTAGGTAAATAAGATAACCTATTGGTATTCCAAAACATATAACAATATTTATGACAAAGCATAATATTATTATTGAAAACTTCATGAAATCAACTCCTTTAAATATTTCCTATAGCCACCTATACTAATTATTAGGAATAACTATATTTACTTTAAAAGCTTTTTCATCATATTCAATTCTCATGTTTCCCTCATATCTTTCTAATGCCCTCTTTATATTTTGTAGCCCAATGCCACTATGATTTTTCTTGGTTGATTTAAAATTTCCATTATCTTTTATAGGTGGTTTATCTAAAGCATTAGTTATGTTTATTACAATAAAATCATTAAATTTATCAATTCTTAAAAATATAACTTTATTCTCAAATGTATCTTTGGCACACTCTATTGCATTATCTAAAAGATTAGAAAATATAGTAGTAACATCTATGTCCTTGATAAATTCTATGTTTACATCTCCTATTTTACAATCCAAACTTACATTAAAATTCTCTGCTCTCTGCATTTTATCATTAATAATTATGTTTAACACTTTGTTAGTTGTATAATATTTTTGACCAAGCTTATCAAATATTTTATATATGTCTTCAGTATACTGTTCAGCCTTTTCATTATCATTAATCTTATATAGATTCTCTATGGTCTGCAAATGATTTTTTACATCATGAACAATTTTTCTAGAATTTTCATATTTACTTTCTAAAGATGTATAATATTCATACTGAATTTTAGCTTGCTGCTCATAAAGCTGCAATTCATTTTTCAGCTCATTGTTTTTTGATATTGATTGAAATATATTTGTAATAAATATATTTAGCACAATAATGGAAACAATATTTGTTAATAATAAAATTATATCTTCCATTGATAAATAAATTTGAATATACATCATTAAAGTAGTAATATAAAAAATACTAAATATAGGGAGCACTAGAAAATTCAAATACTGTACAGGCGTAATCTTCTCAATTTTTTTCTTTCTATAACATATTATAAATAACCTTGAAACACTTAAATTAACAAATTGTACTATTATAGAAGCTGTTATAAGAAATATATCAGCACTATAAAAATTAATATTAAAATTTAAGATGATTATTGAGAATATAAGATTAACTACAATTTGAAAAACCACCAAACTTACTATATACATACAGTAATATAAAATATATATTTTCTTATTGTTATAAAGGAAGTGTCCAACTATTGATGTAGCCACTATAGTTATAATTAAATTCAAAAGCTCACCACAAAAAATTTTAGATATTAAGATTACTATAGTAAACAATACATAAGCTATTACATAAAAATGTTTTTTATAATATAGATTTCTTTCAAATTTACTCATAAAATCAAGAATTATATAAGTAGAAAATAACCCTAATAAAAATGTTATTACCTGTCCTAAAATTGTAACTGAATTATTCAACATAACCGCCCCACCTTACATATTCTTAATGTGATTTTCTAAAAATATATTAAACTGTTCTCTAAACTCTGACGATTTTTTTTGAGACAGAGGTATAATACTTCCATCCATCATAAAAATATCATATCCTTTTATAGATTTTACATAAAATAAATTTACTATAAAACTCTTATGGGGCATTAAGAATCCATATTCTTTCATATCTTTTGAAACAGTAGTTATATTTTTCTTTAACATATAATTATTATTTAAAGTTTTAATTTTAACCTTGCGGTTTATATATTCAAAATAATATATATCCCTTGGAGCTAATCGTACAACCCCCTCTAATGTTATAAATTCTATTAATTCCTTTTCTTCTTTATCCTCTGAATATGCAATAGCCTCATTTAATTGAGTATATATCTGCTCTTTTTTAATAGGCTTGTTCAAATACCCAAAAGCATGAACCTGAAAGGCTAAGTTTACATAGTCAGCGAAATTTGTAATATAAATTATTTTTACAGTTTTATCATATTTTCTTATTCTTTTTGCAGTTTCAATTCCATCTATTCCTACCATATCAATATCTAAAAATATCACATGAAACTTCTTTCTTTCACCTAATAATTCTTCTCCACAATTGTAGATACTTATTATACTCTTGCATGCATCATATTCTTCTATATATTTTTTAATTTGATTTATAACACTTTCATCATCATCACATATTGCAATATTAATCATATACTTTCTCCACACACAATTTATTTTATCTATTTTCCGAGCTCAATTTAATTATATTATTTAGAAAATTTTATTACAATATATGTTGCATAAGGTACAGTTTTTAATACATAAGATACATATTTTGTAGTGTTTTATTGATTGGCAGAGCTTATTCCTTGTAATAGTGATATTTACCTTTCTTTACTGCATTAGTTTTAAGTACAACCTATTTACATTTGATTATATATATAATACAATTTGTACAAAAGGATGCATATATTGTATTTGTATCCCTTTAAAATGAATTATAATAGGAGTTGGTTTTATGAAAAGTTTTATAAATGGAAATAAGGTGGTTTATTACTTAAGTTAAATTTACAGGTATTAATCCACCTTTATTTCTATATGTTATTCTTTATATTGAAAGGTGGAAATTAAGATGAATTTAAAAAACATATACACAAATAGGTTAATATTAATCCCTATAACATTGGAAATAACTAAATCTTTACTAAAGGGAAATAGTAAAGAAATTGAGAACCTTGGAATTAAATGCGATAAAAAATGGCCTACAGAAGATACAATGGATATTTTGCCTATTATAAATAATTCATTAGAAAAGAGTAAAATACCTACTGGATTTGAAACTTGGATGATAGTAGACAAAGCCAATAAGAGAATAATTGGAGATATAGGTTTCCATGGAAAACCTAATGAAAATGGCGAAGTTGAAGTTGGATTTGGATTAGTAGAACATGAAAGAGTAAAAGGTTTCGGTTCTGAATCTTTAAATGCTATTATGAATTGGTTAAACTTTCAAGAAAGCGTTAAGGTTATTAAAGCTGAGTGTCTAATTAGCAACAAACCTTCTGCTAGAATATTAGAAAAAGCTGGACTGAAAGAAGTTAATAGAGACAATGAATTAATTTACTGGGAATTTATTAAATAGAGTGAGGAACTCATCTTTTAATGAGTTCCTCACTTCTTTTAGTTCTTAACATGGTAATTAAAACTTTAGTAAACTCTGAAAAAGCTTCAGTTAAATCATCAAGCTTTTTCTCTACCCTTACTAAAAGATATATACTTACTGCTGCGGGGAATCCTAAATTACTTATAAGCATAATTAATTCGTCATACAAAGTATTCCCACCACCTTTTTTTAAGAGTACAGAGCACATACTAAACTAAGCTGTGTAAATTTCATTAACAGTTTTATCTTCTATATCTGCTGACACTTTAGCTACTAGTGGAGCTTTAAGGTCAAACACCTGATGTTTTTGTAATATGGTATCCATTAAGGCTACTACTTCCTCTTTAGTTATATCCTCTTTTATTTCAGTAATAGTAATAGGCACCTTTTTGTCTAAGTTGTCTTTAAATTTCATAATTAATTTCTTTTCCATGATTTATCCTCCTTTAACCTAATAATATGCTCTTGTCAATTCTTCTTACTGCTGCCATAGGATACATAAGCACTTCTGATATAGCCTGTCCAACAGCATATAAGTCCTCATCTGTTGCATTGACACTTATTTTAGATATTGACTTGTTCTTAGTTTTCTCATTTCCTTTCTCATCCTGTCCGGTTACTAATTCTAGAACTAAACTAGATCCATACTTGTCTGCCATAACAGCCATTTTAACCCCTCCTTTATTTTGTTTTCACCTATATATATGACCTTACTGATAAATTTGCGGTAAAAATTAAAAAAAGTTATGGGCATATTCGCAAGGAAATAACTACTGTATTTGATTTCATTACTAATAACAAGAAATATCATAATATTAAGCTCATGTGTAAAGTTTTAAAGGGGTCTAGGAGCTCAGTACCTAAATAAGAAGCCAAGCAATCGAGAATTAGAAAATAAAAAGATAGAAAAAGAAATCATAAATATTCACAAAGTGAGTAAAAATCGCTATGGATCACCAAAAATAAATAAATCACTAAAAGCATTAGGTATAACTATTAGTTTAAAGAGAACTCAACGTTTAATGAAGAAACTACTATCAACGAAAAGTGGGTAACAGACATCACTTATATACATACAATTAAAGACGGTTGGTGTTATTTAGCTTCAGTTATGGATTTGTATAGTAGAAAGATAATTGGATATTCTATGTCTAAGTTTATTGATACCTCATTAGCTCTGCAGGCTATAAAAAACGCCGTAAGGCTTCAGAAACCAACTAAAGCTTCCTTACTCATTTCTAAGCAAATTTCACAGTTCTGAGAAATTATATCCTTTCCATATACTTGTATTTCGCCAACGTTTGTAGTCATCTCATTTCTATTAACTCTATAAAGTGGAATAGAAATATAATTAGTTTCCATTTAAAACCTCCTATATATTATTTCTTTGGAATATACTCTCCAGTATTTATAACATTACCAGCATCATCAATATAAATGTGTAAGTGATACCTTAAATTTCCCTTTAACGTCTGAATTTCCAGCTTCCAATGATTTGCATCCCCATGAGAAAAATCACCTATATCTCTCCTCATAACTGCTTTATAATTATCATCTATTTGATATTGTTTCATATAAGGTTCCATTTCACCTGTTATTGGACTTTTCTTGTATTGGATTTTAGCATTCTTTAATCCTTCAATAATATCATCACTAATTGAAGGAATCTTATCGGCAGCTTCAGCCGCCCCCTTAGCATAAACACCAAAGCCCTATATTTATCCGTCGCTCCCTATTCTCTTTTTAAAAATTACTGTCTTGCCGATACTTGAATTTTCTCTTGATTATTTTCGAATTATACCATATTGTCCACATTGTTTGGTAGTTGTGGAACTCTATATTCTGTCTTGTTTTTAAGCATTCCATAAACTATGTTAACAAGCCTTCTCATTATAGAAACCAGTGCTTGTGGCTTTGTTTTGCCTTCTCCTATTTTTCTTTGGAAGTATTCATGAAATACTGGTTTTGTACCATTAGTGCAATACTTTGATACCTTTTTCATTATATTTAGTATCAATATCTAAAACTAACCACCCACTCTTTTTTCCTGTTGGAATACCAATATTGGCACTAGGATATTTACTCCACCATTTTGTAATTATTGCTTTATCAGTAGTTGCTATCTTACTCCATCTACTAAAGATAGGGTGCTTGCCTTTACTGGAGCATTTACTACCATTTCTACAGGTGCAAGAGCCATCTTCTTTAATGCCATGCAGTGGCATTACTGGTATTTTTATATCTGCATATCTTAAAGCCATATCTAAAATATCATTGTTCACTCATATTCCTCCTTTCCTTGGCCACTTTTTGGAAACCAATATACCTTTTACTCATTTTTGAGTAAAATAAAAAACCTAACAAACAATCTCTTTAAAAGATTATCTGCTAGGCTCGGCGGTAGCTCATAAATCGGCTCCTTTTGACTCTATGCTCTCTATTCATTTTTAACCTACCTTGTTAACTGAAAATCTATGGTTTAGTTCTTCTAAGTTACTCCTAATAGGAATTTCCTTTAATCTTATAATATTTCTACATCTAGGACACTTTATAGTGCCAACAACGTATTCTGCATCAAGAAGTCTTTGGTTACAATGTGGACATCTTATAGGTTTCTCTTTATTACTTTTCTCCATCATCTTCACCTTCCCAAAATGCACTTCCTTCATTTAAACTTTCTCTTTCCATCTTTGGCTTATAACCATACTTAGGTTTGAATTCTTCATAAAAAGTTTTTGTCTTCTCCTCTTAATTCTATGCCATGATTAATATCCTCTTGAAGTAATCTAAATCTTTATTTCGTTTCTTCCTCAAAGGTCATTTTATAAATCATTTCATATAGTTCCTTTGTAGTAACAACTCCATCTTCATTGTAGGCAAATTCCAATAATAAATCTTTGTTAGTTCCCCAAACAGTTTTTTTAGCATTATCCTGTGCCCATCTTTTGATAATAGTATTTTGGATTGCTAGATGCATTGGTACTCTTACATTTTCACTATACTTCTCAAGTTTCTTGTAAAATGTAGTGTCAAAGTTCACCATCATAGTTATTGCCCTTACAATCATTTCATTTCTTGATATACCAAGAGCCTTTACAGTTTCATCCATTAAGGATACTTGTGGGCAATCTTTGGTTAGTCTGATGTTTATAATATCTACACACCTAATGTTACTATCCTCAAATGTGTGAGTTCTTTCATATTGTAGATATTTATCTATACAATTTTATCATTTTTTTTATCATATCATGCATTTGATCATACTGCCATACAAAATCAGAGTATACCAAATGTAACTGAATTAATTGTTCAACAATAATATCTTCTTCTTTGTCAGACATATTGCCAAGTTCCTCTAAAACTTTCTTCAACCTTAAATAAATTTCTTTCATTTCTTTAATATTTTCTTTTTCTTCATCTATTTCCTTATCTGTATATATAATATTATCTCTACTTTTATTTAATTGTTCTAGTATTTGTAATGTACTAATCATCTCTTTCATATAAATATTCTCCATTCTTCTATTTTCCTATTTTTCTTCCTTCTTTTAATGCACTTTCAGTTTTGGATACATTTAATGTTCCATCTAAATTAAGAACAGCTTTAGCATTTCCTCTCTTATCAAATACTTCTATATGGTCTTTATGCAAATTATCTAGATATAACTGATCCCCCTTCTTTAAATACGGACTATCAATTTTATTAGTAACTTCATAAATAGATTGACCTTGGAATTGTTGCTTCGTCTTGTTTAATCCATTTTTTATTGTACCTCCAAATTCTGTTTTAAAGAATTCGGACATGTTATTTACAGCCTTACCCGCACCCTTAGCTATATTACCTTCACTTTTAGCAAACTTAAACAAATCTTCTGAAGTAGTTATTTTTCCTCCATTAGGTAATGCATATTGATGTTGTTCATATAATACTGACCTTATGTACTGTCCCATATCTTCAAAACTATATTTTGCTTTGCATCCTATATTTTCAATTTTTCTTGCTAAAAAACCATGAAAGCCTTTAACCCCGTTTACCATGCCTATTGAACCTTCAAGTCCAGCTTCTGGGTTAAATAAACAGAGTTCTTCGGAGTTTTACTCCTTAGAAATCGTTATCCAGGGACGTCCCCACTCTTTACTCCCACTTTGAAAAAGACCAGTATTAGAGTGGGTAGTCATCGGATAAAACTCCACCACATACACCTATTATATCAGCAATTTGATTAGCTACTGGACTTCCAGTATCAAATACTTCTTTTGAACCATTGCCACAAGTTACCACATTTCCTGCTGTTATAGAAATCCTACTCATAAACTTCCCAAAAGGATCTAGGGTTAATTAGCTAGTAAATCCTTTATTAGCTACTTGCATATGTTAACTACTAAAAAATAATAAACCAGCCTACTTAAATTTCAGCTAGTTCATTTCACATTTTCATTGCATTATTAATATTACATAATAAGTTATAGTTGTACTCTTTACCTGAATTCAAATAATATCAATCAATCTTAATATCAAAAAATTAGATATTAAAATACAAGATTTTATTATAGTTTATACTTTATTTTTTAGTACTTCAATGCTCGGTCCCCACTGGGATATTACTTCTATTACATAATTTATCGTGATTATAATATACTGGTTTAAATCTAAATAGTCATATAATTCATTACTGGTCTTCTTTATAAAGTTACCAAATTTCCCATACTGAATTTTATAAATAGTATTAGAAAAAATTGTTCTTTTTATATTTTGAAATTTCATTTTTATCAAAAATTTTTATACATATTTTACTAGTATAAACTATTATTACCATTCACCTTTTTCAAATTTTTCACATTCATCTTGCAAATCCTCATTATACTCAATATATATTGTAATACATTCCACCGTATCATTACATGGATTTGTTTCGATTGCAACACCTTTCATACTATATATCTCTTCAAAATCATCATAAGTAAGTTGTGGTTCAATTCTTAATACTTCATTAATATGCATTCCTATACATATTCCATTCTCCATTTGTCCTATATCATTATTTAATATACTTATCTTGAATAGTTTCCCATTATTAATATTGAAAAATAGATAAAGTTTATTATTGATATTATATCTTATTATAAACTCTCCTATTAATAACATATCTTTTTCAATTGAATACTTTTTTATATCATTATAATACTCTTTTATGCAACTGTTTAACTTATATTTACCAACACCTATCATTGGTATTATTATATTATTAATAATTATCACTCCTCTGTAAAAATAATTGTTGATTTTTCATCTCCATTTGTTTTGTATGTACTTTCTGGACCATCTATAATTTTTATTCTTCCTTCATCAGTTGTGCTGACTTTTACATATGGATTTTCACCATGCCTGCCTCCACCTGATGAAACTTGAACTTGTGAAATATTTTTTCCTTCCCCTGAATTTTTAATTTTTATAATTTGAGCTCCTGATCTTGATCTTTTAGACGCAACAACTTCTACTTCATATCCTGATTCTTCTAACATTTGTGCTATTTCTTTAGCTGATTTCCCCTTGAAAATTTTAGGGTTATCAATAAAATCTTTAACTTTAACATTTGAAAAATCTATTGACTTCTCGTAGCTAGCCTTAACTACACTACCTCTACCTTTAATAATTTTAGCTTTACCTTTCCACTTTATAGGCGAAACGGAAACAGTCCCTGTTAATACCACTGGTTCATTAGTATAAACAAGTTTATAACCATATAATTTATTGCTAATCACTCCACCATCTTTTGTTACTATATCATCATTAGGAAGTTCTACCCCATAAAATGTAGGTGGAGGACATTCTATTAAATCGTAAATATAAGTATATCCATCTTTTTTATAAACAGAGTTCTTAGGAGTTTTACTCCTTAGAACTCGTTATCCAGGGACATAGCCACTCTTTACTCCAACTTTGAAAAAGATGGAAGTATTAGAGTGGGTAGTCATCGGATAAACTATTTGCTTAGGCAAATTAGATATCTCATTTGCAAAATATGTCTTAAGTCCTACATAAATTCCTAGAATATTACATTTAATGTATTTCCCTGCTTCTTCATATGTAAATACAGTTTCTTTTATTTTCTTATATTCATCTTCTCCTAAAACAATTTTTGCATATTCTAGTATTTGCTTTTCTTCTGCTGTTAACTCTCCTGGATTTTTTAACATTAATTGTCTTACTTCATTTTTATCTACTTGTCCATTTTCTGAAATAATAGAAACATCTCTAAATTTAGATATTCCTTCAGTTACTCCAGATATTTTTCCAAATACTGAACATATATTGTCTTCCATAGCTCTTACGCCACTACAATATACGTTAAATGAATTATTAAACTCTGTCAAACTCATTGTTTGATCTCTAAGTGAGTTTTCTGCATTTAAAACATCCCCTGTAATGGGAAATGATGTAAAAGTTAGACTATTTACCAAACTTAGTATTTCTTCAAATTTAGAATTCATCCTTCTATAATAATCGTTTGTACATTCATTAACATTATTATTTATTGGAAATTGTCCTCCATATTGAAGTGTTTCGGGTAGGGTCTGACCCCTTTGCCAGATGTAAGCGAGCTTGCCTTTTATACATAAAAAAAGGCTAACGCCTTTTTTAACGTTAGCCTTTACTGCTTCTTTGCTGTATTTAGTTTTTACTTTTGTTACATCTTACTGCATTATGATAATTATACATTCAATTACTTAAATTCTTTTATTAAATTTATTATATTTATTTTATTATTAATTTTATGCAGTTAAATATTAACTAATTTTGTGTTGAGTTTTATTGATATTCTACAGTACATATATACTCCATACTATATGTACCGTTATTTACAGTTACCTTGTCACCAGAATATTCTAAGTTATAAACTAAAATCACTGTATTAATATTTTTTCCCCCTATATTTCCTACATTCTTTTTTATATTTGGTATAACAACATCTTCATATGAACATCCTGACAGCAAACACTCTAAATCATCACTTACTTCTTCATATCTTACTTTTTCAATGAAGTCTTCTTCAACATCATCCATGTCAATATTAAAGTCATTTAAAAATTCTGATGGTTCCCATTCTCCTTCTTCTGTATATTTCATTTCCATATAGTCATTTAAAAATTTATTTGACTTAGTATTTCCTATCCATAATGAAACTACGCCTTCTTTTTCCATACTTATTTTCTCCTCTCTAATCTACTTTAATCTTAATCCTTCTGGTAATGAATTTATTCCACCTTCTAATCTATAATTAGCCCAGTTATTTAATCTTCTTATAAATGAATTGTAATCATTTGATGACTCAATTATACTTATTAACTCATTATGTGCTTTAGTTGACCCTAATCCTCCATGTTGACCACTAGGATTTTTAAATTTAACATCGGAAATTACAGACCTCAAATCTTTTATTTGTTCAGCACTTACATCCCAATATTTGAATTTTGGTGCTTGTGATACTAAATGCCACTCATGTAATCCTCCTGGTGCTCTTAACTCTCTCTCTATTTTCTTTCTTATGCTTTTATTTTTCCATAGCTCATCTAATTCTTCAGTAGTTAATGAATTAAAAAACTGATTAAATTGCCCACTTTTGGCGCTTGGAATATCTTTTGCAGTTAACTCAACAGCTTTACCCGCTCCCTTACCTTCACCTTTAGCAAACTTAAACAAATCTTCTGAAGTATTTATTTTTCCTCCATTAGGTAATGCATATTGATGTTGTTCATATAATACTGACCTTATGTACTGTCCCATATCTTCAAAACTATATTTTGCTTTGCATCCTATATTTTCAATTTTTCTTGCTAAAAAACCATGAAAGCCTTTAACCCCGTTTACCATGCCTATTGAACCTTCAAGTCCAGCTTCTGGGTTAAATAAAACTCCACCACATACACCTATTATATCAGCAATTTTATCAGCTGCTGGACTTCCAGTATCAGCTACTTCTTTTGAACCATTGCCACAAGTTACCACATTTCCTGCTGTTATAGAAATCCTACTCATAAACTTCCCAAAAGGATTATTGAAATGTTGTGCTAAGAAATTATCTACACCTTCTTCAAAATCCCATACCGGTTCCCAAAAACTCGAATCATTATTTTCCTTCATTGCTAACTTTTTTAATTCAACATACTCATCTTTACCTAATACTTTTTCTACATATGATAATAGCTCTTTTTCCTCATTAGTCAAATTATTAGGATTTTTCAACATTAATTGTCTTACTTCATTTTTATCTACTTGTCCATTTTCTGAAATAATAGAAACATCTCTAAACTTAGATATTCCTTCAGTTACTCCAGATATTTTTCCAAATACTGAACATATATTGTCTTCCATAGCTCTTACGCCACTACAATATACATTAAATGAATTATTAAACTCTGTCAAACTCATTGTTTGATCTCTAAGTGAGTTTTCTGCATTTAAAACATCCCCTGTAATGGGAAATGATGTAAAAGTTAGACTATTTACCAAACTTAGTATTTCTTCAAATTTAGAATTCATCCTTCTATAATAATCGTTTGTACATTCATTGACATTATTATTTATTGGAAATTGTCCCCCATATTGAAGTGAAATAACTCCCATATCGTCACTTGTAAGGGCTGCTCCTCCACTCCTCTTTATACAGTTTTCAAAATCCTCGCTACGCTTTTTTAATTGAACTGCTTTTGGTTTTTCACCATTTTCTAAAGCACTTTTCATATATTTTATATCTTCTTCTAGCTTTGTATAAAACTCCTGCTTTTTCATATGATTTTCTAAAAATTTATCTTTTGCTTCACCTGACCATCCTAAGTCAGTAAGTTCTTTAACTGCTTTATTAATATTTTCTTTTTGTTCTGATAGTATCTTTGTAAAGTTTTCATATTCATTTATTGTATTAGTTAATTCACCAATGTCTAACTGAAAATCCATCCATATTCTCCTATATACTCATTTGCTTTATTGTATTTCAATATTAATACAATTGACAATATATATCTATTTTTTACATTAATATCAATATACTTTCTTTATTTTAATAATTCTATATATTAATGTCAAGTTTGCTTTATCTTTCCTGGAATAATGTAGAATATTTTAAGTTATTGATGTTTCTTTAATTAGGTAGCTTATGAAAGTGCATATACAATTAAAATGATAAATAAGAAAATTGGAATTAGCTAAAGATTATCCCTCCTATCCCTTTTATAAAATGAAACTATTATGTAGTTTAAATAACAATTCTGCTAACACCTATTTCATAGTGAATTTCATTTATACTTCAAAATAAATTTCCTCTTCCTCAACACAATCATATTTATATGGTATATTTTTTATAATTTTGTATAATTTGTAATAATGTTAATTCTATGTTATTATATACAATACAGACAGGCATATTATTTAAATTGCATAAAGTTAATTAGAAGGGTTGTGTAAATTTTGAAAAGAAAAATATTCAGTGTAGTACTTAGTTCATTATTATTACTTATGCCATTTAATGTTTATGCAGAAGATGAAATCTTGGATACTAACAATACAATTGTTACAAGTAAAGAAGGTTCTGTTGAGGATACAGGAGAGTCTTCTGATGGTTACGATGGAACGATAAAAATAGTACCAAGAAGTGATGAATACTATTATTTTTCTGATCCTTCTCCAATCCCTACCGCAGATCGTGGAAAACTATATTCCCATGCAGAAAGACAAAGATATGGAGATTTAAGTGGTAATGTAAGAAGCTTCCGTTATTATATCTATTCCAAATACGATGGCAATTCTACAGTTGAAAAAATATCTTCAGAATGGTATACCACTGCAAAATTAAGAAGCTCAGCAACATTGACATTAAATACAACACTTGGCAGTAGTAGTTCAATATCAGCAGGTGTATCATCTACATGGCAAAATGTTACATCACCTAAAAAAACATGGACAAACACAAATGGAACTAAAGCAACTTATGAACAATCTAATTTTACAGTTTCTCCTGACAGAGATTTATATCAATACGAAGTAAGTATAGTTCATACATCAAAGCTAAAATTAAGAGGCGATGCTAAACCATATAGCTTACAGTCAGGTTGCTAATTTAAGTTTCTTGCTTTCAGGCAAAATAATTTTCATGTATAAAATATGTTAATACAAAAATAAATGCAATTTAAAAATAATATGCCTGTATATTATTTTTATATTAAAGAGGATTTGTTTATGAAAAAAAAATTGTTTTTTCTTTTTATTATTTTTTTCATTGTTATATGTTCAGCATGTAATAATGAAAGTGTTAATAGTAATGCCATTCAATATAACCATCAAGAATTAAATAAAAACGAAATTTTTTTATACAATATTCCTGAGGAAAAATTAGGAATTTACGATAAAAATCGTTGTGAATGGAGGCCTTTATACCCAAAGGACAACTTATTCCAATATGTATTTAATAATGAAAGTAAGTATGTTGTAAGTGGTCATAGTATAGAAAATGGTTTTGTCTTATTAAAAGTTGATGAGAACAGAAAAAGTATACGTAAAATTTTTGATTTAAATAATAATAATGATTGTTTCTTTCCATTAGCTAATGATAATAATAACTTCTATTATGTCATGTACGAAGATGAGAAAAATACTAAAAATATAAAGCGTACTATATTTACGTTTGATAAAAACAATAAAATACATACTATACTAAATACAAATGATCTAATCACATCTGGCATTATTATAAATGGTTTTATGTATTATACTGTATGTAATCCTAATAAAGAAAGCTACTCTGTTTATTCTATAGATTTAAGCAATGAAGGAGAGAAAAAAGCAAAGATTGTGAAAAGTGATTTGGAAACTCGAGAGCTATATAATATTGATAATAAATTATATTTTTCAAGTAAGGATAAAATTTTTAATGACGATCAATCCTTTGATAAAAAGTATGAAAACTTTTTTGTAAAAAACTTATTGATTCAAATGTACTCCGACTCAAATAATGATATGATTTGTAGTGTAATGGATATAAAAACTAAGAAAATAATCGATAAATTCAAATATCCTATTAACTTTGAAGTAAAAGATAATCTATTATATATATATTGTAATAATAATATATATAAGTTGACAATAGGAGAGTGAATCAAGTGTATATAACCTTAAAAAATGTATTCTTAAAATATGGTGAAACTACCATATTTGAGAATTTAAATTACTGCTTCAATGATGGAGTATATTTAATAAAGGGCAAAAGTGGTATTGGCAAGACTACTTTATTAAATTTAATAGCAGGATACATAAAACCCGATAGTGGTGATATTTGTAAGGAAGATGCTCAAATATCCTATATGATGCAAGAAACAATTTTATTTAATAATTTAACAGTTAAAGACAATATTTATATCAAATATATCTTAAATAACCAATTCAATGAAAAAGATTTTAATGAATTTATTATTAAGAATACTAATGACATTGGGCTTTCAAGTAATTTGTTAAATAAACAAGTTTCTTGCTTATCAGGTGGCCAAAAAAGGAAATTGGAATTATTACTACTATCATTAAATAAATCCAATGTGTTACTACTAGATGAACCAGTTGCAAACTTAGATGAAGATAGTATTAATCAAATAATTTTATATATTGAAGATAAGTTATTAAATAATAAAATAATAATAATATCTAGTCATAGTCATATTGATTTTAAATCAAAAACTAAAAATTTGGTTCTGTTGAATGGAGCTATAATAGATGAAAAAGAATAGCAAGAATTATCCATTCATATGATGACATCATAATGGTCTTAAAAGATTTTTCTCACTTTATATGCTACCAATTTCAAAAAAAGAAAATTAAGGCCGAATTTTTTCATAATGTCTTGTCCAAACGAAAGGAATGGATATAAATATGAAATACAATAAAATTAATAATATAATTATAAAAAAATCTATTAAAACTTATTATAGAATGATTTTAATATTTTTTTTGATGTTTATAATTATTTCATCATATTTATTCTTCTATGTTTTTAATCGTTCTAATAATACTAAAAATTTTTATAATAACAAAAATTCCCATATAATTAAAATCGAAGGTAAAATAGATAATAATGCTTTTAAAAAACTCAAAAAGAAAGATTTGGAACAAATAAATGCCATTTTAAAAGAGTGTAAAGAAGATTATAAGGTATCTTCTATATTTAAACTGTCTAGTGGTATTATAAATGCCAAAAATGAAAAAGGGATTATTATATATGCATTAGATGATAACTTTTCATATATAACGAATAATGATTTTTTATTACGTGATGATGTTTTATATTCTGATTTAGCTATGAATGAAATACCATTAATTATTCCTAATATTGAGTTTACTAGTAATGGTGATGTAATTTCTAAAACATATAGCGAAAAAACATATGAAGTAAAAAGCAGTAAAAATTTAATAAAAAATAAAATTATTGAAAGTTTCTTCTTTACTAGTGCTGGTAATCTTCCAATAATGTTTTCAAACCAAAAAACATTTTTAAAAATCCTTAATCTAATGTTCAATAATAAAAGTAGTATAGATCTTAGTAGTAAAGAAATATATGATTTTATTGATGTAGAAAAAACTTTTGTATATATAGAAAACATATATAATATAGATTCAGTAGTTAATAAGCTAAAGAATAGTAACTTTTCTATAACTTATGCTTTCGATTCATTTGAAAATTTTGGTGTTGATTTGTTTAAATCAAATATATTATATAATGTTATTCTAATTATAATTATAACTTTAAGTATTATTTATATTGTTTTAACTTATAAAAATTATTTAAAATCTCAGCAAAAGGACATAGGCGTATTAAAATTTTTTGGATATAGTGAAAATAATATATATTCTATTTATAGTCATACATTATATAAATTATTAATAATAGTATTTGCTTTAGTATCCGTATTTAATATTATTATTTGCTTTAACAATTTATCTGTATTTCCATTAATCACAATAGTTGAAGCATCTATATTATTTATAATAACTTTAATAATCAGAATAACTTTAATAAAAAAGATTGTAAAAAATGACATTTTATTTTTATTGAAATACAGTAAAGAATTTGAATAGATTATATAATTAAAGAAATTTTGTATTGAAGAAATTAAATATTTTACTCCAAAAATGATGAATTAGATACTTTAGAAAATATATGATTAACCAGTACTCTTATGGGTGCTGGTTAATTTTTCGTTATATTTACTTACCTTTGCATACAGAAAAGTTTAACTTTCAAATCTAAATTTTCAACTCTAAACTAAAAAAATGAATCAATATCTTTCAACTTAAGCATTAAATCAAAGATTCTTCATAATAACTTTGTATACCAAAATTGTTAGTTCATAATTTAAAATAAATGGGAAGTAACTAATAAAATTTGTTCTTTGAAAATTGAATAATACGGTATTCACAATATATGTTATAATTAATCTATAATGGTAAAATATTATGCACCAAAATTAATTAGGGGGATTCTATGAAAAAGAACTTAAAACTATCACGAAACCTGTGGTTATTTTCTGGATTTTGTTTTTTATTAGCTTTCATAATAAATTTATCAGGCAATAAACCACCTCTATTATTTGCTTTAAATGGAATTACATCCTGTCTCTGTTTTATTAACGTTTATATTACCAATAAGAAAATTATCAAAGATAATGAGGATTAAATTAATGAACAATTTTCATATTATACGACGTAAATGCTGAAGAAGGAAATACGAATGATGGTCTTTGAAGATGGAATAATGCAGTGTTAAAAATATCTATACTTTCTATATAATTGTGAAAATATATAGGAAACATGGTATAATTTTGATATAAATTAAGTCACAGTCGTAGAAAATTACGACCTGAAGATTAATTATATTAGTGAGGTAAAACATATGGAATATAGGAAATTACAAACTGAAGAAATCCACAGACAGTTATTTAAAAAATTTCAGCGTCATCAGAAAGTGACACAATGTTGGAGAAAAATAAATGGTGAGTGGATTGTTAAAAATGTGCCATTTATAGATCAGTGGAATGAGGAGGACTATAATCAACTCATAGAATGCCTTAAAAACACATTGAAAACAGATGGTATCGTATATGGTGTATTTTTAGAGGATACTTTGAAAGGCTTTGTATCAGTAGAAAATGGATTTATCGGCAAAAATCAAGAATATTTTGACCTTTCATCTATTCACGTGTCAGAAGATATGAGAGGTCACGGTATAGGAAAAAAACTTTTTCAGATGGCTGCTCAGTGGGCGAAAATTCATGGGGCAAAAAAACTATATATTTCTGCACACTCTGCTGTGGAATCACAGGCATTTTACAAGTCAATGGGGTGTACTGAAGCATTGGAATATAATCAAAAACATGTTGAAAAAGAGCCATGTGACTGTCAATTGGAATATGTTCTATAATGTGAAGATTATGGATAAAACATTTAGTATACAACATTCTTATACTACGAAATATTTCTATAGAATATAAAAAGCTTCAGATTAATAAAATATTTAATCTGAAGCTTTTATTTTTACTTATTCTTTTTAATAAAATTTACTATTAGTTATTTTCTGAATAGCTATCTTTTTTCATTGAAATTATTAAAGTAGTCAATAATCCTCCCCAAAGTACTGTTGCACCTATACCAAAAAATATTATTGCACTTAATGTCATCTATATCACCACACCTTTATTCAACTTTTAAATCAATATCATCTTTCCAAGGTTGTTTACTTATTAAAATTGCTCCTGTAATTCCTATAAGAATAACTCCCCATCCATAGACAAATAATGCTTTCAAATTGTATCCACCATAAGGTGTATGCATTTCTGTTACGAAACTTTGCACTAGGATGAAAGTTAAAATAATTGGATTTATACATTTAATAATTACATCCCACCATTTTCCTATTCTATAATAGGATACTGAATTTGTATGCTCACGAATTGTCTTAGGTTTTACAATCCAACCTATTAAAATAGTTTCTAGTAATCCAACTACAACTATCCCATAGTTATTAATAAAGTTATCCATAATGTCTAATAGATATAATCCTGCTCTAGTTGCAAAGGAAAGACTTATAATGAATCCAACCAATAAAAGCCCTGTTACTACTTTTTTACGTTCCCATGCTGTTTTATCTATTATAGCTGAGGAAATCGCTTCAACTAAAGATACTGCTGATGTTAGCCCTGCAAATATCAAGCAAGTAAAAAATAATACAGCTATTATATTTCCCCATGTACCCATTACAGAAAATACTCTAGGAAATGCTATAAATGCAAGTCCTATACCACCAGATACAACTTTGTCAATAGCTACTCCTTGATTTGTTGCCATGAATCCAAGTATTGCAAAAACTCCTATTGCAGATAAAAATTCAAAACCACAGTTGGCGAAAGCAGTCATAAATGCACTATTATTTATATCTGTTTTTTTAGGAAGATAACTAGAATAAGTCATCATAATTCCTGTAGCTATACTTAATGAAAAAAATACTTGTCCGTATGCTGCAATCCAAACTTTAGGATCTTTAACTTTCTGCCAATCAGGTGTAAACAGTGTGTTTAACCCTAAAGAAGCACCTTCTAAAGTTACTCCCTTTATTACTATAATTATCATTATTATAAATAAAACTGGTAACAATACTTTGCTTAATTTTTCAATTCCAGCCTTTATTCCTTTATAACATATAAACCAGTTAATTAGCCAAATTAAAGTTATTCCTATTAGTATTGGAACAACTATACCACCAAAATCAAAAGGTGATGAGGATAATTTTAATACTTCATTATAAAAATAACTATTAGTGTCATTTCCCCATAATTTCTTAAAGCTCAATGTTAAATACTTCATAGCCAAACTTAAAATCATTGAATAATATGATAATATTATAACTGCGCTAATTATAGGCCACCATCCAAGCCATTCCCATTTTTTATTTGCTCTTGCTATTGCTAATGGTGTTGATCCCCTGAATTTATGTCCCATTCCATATTCAAGAATTAATAAAGGTATTCCTGCTGTAAATATAGCGAAAAAGTATGGTATTAAGAAAGCTCCCCCTCCATTTGAATAAGCTACATAAGGAAATCTCCATATATTACCTAGTCCTACAGCAGAGCCAATAGCTGCAAGTAAGAACCCTGCTTTTGTCCCCCATTGTTCTCTGGATTTTTTCATTTCTATTCCTCCTAGATGATCTATTTAAATTGTTCAAATATCAATATATTTATATAAATAAAAAAGCCCCATAGTTTCTATGAGACTTTTTTACCTAGGATATTACAAAAGTCCCATAGCTTATCTATGGGACTTCATTTATTTCAACACAAATATTAGCCACCATAGATGCAAACCGCCTGTTTTGGCGATTGCATCTATAGTAGTATGTAATTATCTACAAATGCAATCGCTATCTTAAGTTAGCTAATAAGAGCAGATTATTCATTTTTGAAATAGATATATTCATTTTAGTATTCATAATAATCCCCCTGTTAGTAATTTTAAGTTATGATATCATACTATTCTAATAATGTCAATATAATGTTAAAAATAAATTCTGATGCAGTTGCTACCACTGGGTCTTTTTTTTGAAGAATATCCACCTATAACTCCATTTTTTGTAGGTGATTTGCGTTTACCTTCTAAAATTTTATTTTGCATTTCAGAACTGATATTAGTTTTAGTGTTACCCGCCCCCTTAGTCGCACTACCTCTACCTTTAATAATTTTAGCTTTGCCTTTCCACTTTATAGGCGAAACGGAAACAGTCCCTGTTAATACCACTAGTTCATTAGTATAAACAAGTTTATAACCATATAATTTATTGCTAATCACTCCACCATCTTTTGTTACTATATCATCATTAGGAAGTTCTATTCCATTAAATGTAGGTGGAGGACATTCTATTAAATTGTAAATATAAGTATATCCATCTTTTTTAGCCCTTAGTTTCATTTAAGTCATTAATATAGTCATTTTGTTTTTCTATCCATTCTTTCTCCTTTCTTAACCAATCCTCTTCGGATAATTTTAAATCTCCCCAGAAACTATCTGAATTAACAGCATTACCGTTTTGTTCTGTTAATACAAGTGTTGTTCTAGCACTGCCTAATACTAAGAACGGACAATATCTATTCTCACCTTCATTAAATTTTAAACAATTAATACTTATATTGTTCGGTCCAAATTTACAACACTTAGGAACAGATTCATTCTCCTTTTTATCACTATCATAAAAACAATTTGCTTCCATTACAATATGCTTCATATTTAAACCCTCTCTATTTCGTATTTTCAAGCATTCTTATAGCTTTATTATAGTCATGACCATTTATTTCTATCCACTCAATCCCTCCATCAGCCAGTTTTCTGCCATAAGCTCTATACTTACCATTTATTCTAACAGAGTAATATTTTCCTCCCAATAATTGTTCAAAATTTAATCCTGGATGATTTGGATTTTTTTTAAACAATTTAAAAGCCTCGTCTGCTTGTTTTTGAAGATCCTTGGAAAGTTTATCATAGGATTTCCAAAAGTTCTTATTGGTTTTATTTACAGCTTTACCCACACCCTTAGCTATATTACCTTCACCTTTAGCAAACTTAAACAAATCTTCTGAAGTATTTATTTTTCCTCCATTAGGTAATGCAAATTGATGTTGTTCATATAATACTGACCTTATGTACTGTCCCATATCTTCAAAACTATATTTTGCTTTGCATCCTATATTTTCAATTTTTCTTGCTAAAAAACCTTGAAAGCCTTTAATTTCATTTACCATACCTATTGAACCTTCAAGCCCATCTTCTGGGTTAAATAAAACTCCACCACATACACCTATTATATCAGCAATCTTATTAGCTGCTGGACTTCCAGTATCAAATACTTCTTTTGAACCATTACCGCCAGTCACAATATTTCCTGATAGTACAGAAATCCTACTCATAAACTTCCCAAAAGGATTATTGAAATGTTGTGCTAAGAAATTATCTACACCTTCTTCAAAGTCCCATACTGGTTCCCAAAAACTCGAATCATCATTTTTCTTCATTGCTAACTTTTTTAATTCAATATACTCATCTTTACCTAATACTTTTTCTACATATGATAATAGCTCTTTTTCCTCATTAGTCAAATTATTAGGATTTTTCAACATTAATTGTCTTACTTCATTTTTATCTACTTGTCCATTTTCTGAAATAATAGAAACATCTCTAAACTTAGATATTCCTTCAGTTACTCCAGATATTTTTCCAAATACTGAACATATATTGTCTTCCATAGCTCTTACGCCACTACAATATACATTAAATGAATTATTAAACTCTGTCAAAGTCATTGTTTGATCTCTAAGTGAGTTTTCTGCATTTAAAACATCCCCTGTAATGGGAAATGATGTAAAAGTTAGACTATTTACCAAACTTAGTATTTCTTCAAATTTAGAATTCATCCTTCTATAATAATCGTTTGTACATTCATTAACATTATTATTTATTGGAAATTACCCTCCATATTGAAGTGAAATAACTCCCATATCGTCACTTGTAAGGGCTGCTCCTCCACTCCTCTTTATACAGTTTTCAAAATCCTCGCTACGCTTTTTTAATTGAACTGCTTTTGGTTTTTCATTATTTTCTAAAGCACTTTTCATATATTTTATATCTTCTTCTAGCTTTGTATATTCTGCTTCTTTTCTCTGGTGATTTTCTAGAAATTTATCTTTTGCTTCACCTGACCATCCTAAATTAGTAAGTTCTTTAACTACTTTATTAATATTTTCTTTTTGCTCTGATAGTATCTTTATGAAATTTTCATATTCATTTATTGTATTAGTTAATTCACCAATGTCTAACTGAAAATCCATCCATATTCTCCTATATACTCATTTGCTTTATTGCATGTCAATATTAATACAATTTACAATATATATGTATTTTTTACATTAATATTAATATTCTGTGAATTAATTATCCACTTATCCTAGAGGTATTATTATTTCTCCTATTCTTTACCTCGTAGAGGGTTAAAAATAACTCCATATTCTTGATTAAAGTTATCCCATTTATAACTACTATCAATCAACTTTTGAAGTATATCCTATGATAAGTGGATTTTCATCCATAGAAAGTTGATGAATAATTACTGTAACACCTTTATCAGAAACTGAATTATGTGATATATTTTTATCTTTAAAAGAACCTTGAACAAAGCTATTTTTAACAGCTGCATTTATTTGTTTGTCATTAAATTTACTAAATAAATTTTCTATTGCTATAGATGGGTTGTTTATATATTTGGCAAAAGAAAGATTTCCCGAGAAATATGTCAAAACAAAAGCCTCAGATGAACTAATGTTTCACCTGAAGCTTTTTACTTTTTAACATATTAATCCTTACTTAAATTTAAAGAAATTTTCACCTTTATTATAGATCCATTTTCCATGGTTATTTGCCCTTCATGTTCTTTGATTATTTCACTACATAAATATAACCCTAGCCCCCTGCTATCCTTGGTCATGCTATTATTGGATTTTATAAAAGGTTCAAATATATTATTAAATATTTCATCTGGAATTGGATCACTATTGTTTATTATTTCAATATAATATTTATCATCTGATACGTAAGAATTAACCTGTATTTCATTTCCTCCACAGGAGTATTTTATTGCATTGTCAATTACGTTAATCATAACTTGTCTAATTTTATCCTCTTGCGCCTGAATTGTTCCTTTGCTTATATTTTTTAGTATTTTTAAAGAATACTTATTAGCTTTTATGCTCATATCATTACAAATCTGAGTAATAAGTTTTTTCATATCTACTTCTTTAAATTCTTCTTTTACAATATACATACCCTTTGAAACCTCTATAAGTTGTAATACCAACTTATGAAGTCTATCACTTTCTGAATATATTCTTTCGATAGCCCTTTTATCAAATTCTTTATCATTAACCATTCCACTAAGCAATAATTCAGCGTATCCTGATATAGCCGTTAATGGTGTTTTTAATTCATGAGTTACACTATTAAAGAATTCTCTTCTCCCTTTTTCTAGCTTATAAACTTTCTCCTTCTCCGACTCAATAGTTTCTATTTGCTCCTTTATTTTATCCCTCATGCTTATAAATTCTCTTGCTAATACTCCCACTTCATCTTTTCCATGTTCATCAATTGAAATGCTATACTCACCATTTCCTAACTTTTTTATAGCATCAGTCAATTTACTAATTGGATTGGTAATTTTGGTTGTTCTTAAAAATAGAAACATAAATATAGCTATAAATATTCCAACCTCTATAATATTTATAATATTAATAGTCCTTTTATAGGTACTATATTCTGAGTCATAGCCCTTTACTATACTTATAATTCCTATATACTTATTATCAATATATATTGGATAAGTTAGCATAGCAGCTATTTTATTATCTTTATATTTTAAATCCACTACTGCTTTACCTTGCATGGCCATTTTATTACTATTTTTTATTGTACTTCTAAATTCTTCTTCAATATTTCCCTCTATTAATTTATAATTTACATCCGTTATATCACATTTGCATTGATAATTTAAAGATATATATTTTATTATATAATTTCCTTCTTCCACTAATGATTCTTTCTTATCTTTAGAACCATTAGCTAAAAGCTTGTATCTTATATACTCATGAGTACTGTTCATTACCTGTTTTAAAGAATTATTTATACCATTTTCCATATTTGAATTTAAAACATTTGTTATTGCTACATTCATAATTATCAATGAAACTATCAATATAAACGTCAATCCAATTATGAATTTATCCCTTATTTTCATAAAAGTTACCTCATTACGTATCCTATTCCAAAAACAGTATCTATAATAGATGCTGCATTCTCCTTGTCCAACTTGCTCCTTAATCTTCTGACATGGACATCCACCGTTCTAAAATCTCCATCATAATCCATGCCCCAGACTTCATCTAAAATCTGTTCTCTTGAAAAAACCTTATTTCTGTTTGTAATAAAAAACTCAAGCAATTCATATTCCTGAGGCTTAAGCTTAGCTTCTTCATTATCCTTAAATACCATCCTAGCCTCTAAATTCACTTTAACAAATTTATTTATCTCTATAAATGATTCCTCTGGCTTTTCTTTATATTTATTAACTCTTCTAATTGCAACCTTTACCCTGGTTAATACCTCTTTTATATTAAATGGTTTAGTAATATAATCATCAGCCCCTAGCTCTAGTCCTAGAACCTTATCTACAATATCATTCCTTGCAGTTAACATGATTATTGGAATAGTAAATTTACTGTTTATATGCCTACATAATTCAAAACCGCTTTCATCTGGTAAATTTATATCTAACAATACTAAATCTGGGTTAAAAGTATCTATTATATCTTTTGCATCCTTTGCTAAGAATACACCCTTAACTATATAGCCATCCGCTCTTAGAGCAGAAACCAAAATATCATTTATAGATACTTCATCTTCAACTACTAAAACCTTAAATTCCATTAAAAATTCTCCTTATCATAACATTAATCCTTAATTTATATTCTAATGATAATCGCTAATTAGTGCAAATCACTTCCAACTTAGTTAGTATTGCAGATATATTTTTTAAGGAATAAATTGTTGCTCTATTTTAACTACTACATTATTTTCTAAATATATATAACATAAAACCCCTCTATATCTAGGTCTATCACCCATATCTAAAGTTTTAAACTTTTCATAACTTATCCTTTGTTGATTTATAGTATCTAAATTAACACTAAATCCACAGACAGATATGTCTGCATTTGGAGATATTTCATAGGTTTTTAAACTCTTATCTTTATTTCTAATATAATAACCATCGGATAAACGTCCATTTACGTTGCCCTCATCAAAACTAGCAGGGTTTGCCCCATCTTTTCTAGCTTCTTTTTCAGCAGTGTCATCATTACCATCTTTATCTTTAAAAAACTGTACCTCATCAAATCTTAAATATCTTTTACCATTGTCCTCATATACTTTGCTTATACCACCTATTTTTTTTGCTTTTTCAACCTTTGTTACTTTTAAATTTAACTCCGCACTTCTATCATACTGCTCTATTTTACCCTCATACTTTACACTTCCTAATTTACTTGTGTCTACGGTATTATTATTCCAAACCACATTAACTTCTTTATCCTCATTGTTTATTTTTGCTTTAATTTTATTTGGTAATTTATATTCATCATTTTGGTATACAGATGCAGATAACTTAGTAACCTGAAATTTTGATTTTATATCCTTTAACAATTCTTTCATATTCTCAGTATCAACACTGTTACTTATAGCCAATTTGATAATATAATAAGCATCATCCATCCTTTGTTTTTCCATATATCTATTTTTTATTTCTATATATGCTCCCTTATTAGATTTGTCCATAGAAATTGCTTTTTCAAAACTGCTTTTAGCATCATCATATTTCCCTTTATTTAAAAAATCAATTCCATTTTCAATCAATTTCTTTGTTTCATTCTCTTGCATGGTTACTTCTTGCTTTACATCATCTGTCAATATAGTCCTTTTCTCTTTGTTTCCACATGCTGAAATACTTAACATAACTGTTAATGTTAATGACAAAAGTATTACTTTTTTTCTCACGTCTTACCACTCCTTATATTTAGTATACCTAAATATTAACACTATGATTTTGCCAAAGTTGATGAACTTATTGCCATTTTGTTAACAAATAAAAATTTTTTTAAAAACTATGATTTCCTTACAATCTTCTGACTGATACATTCTTATATTAATCTTAAGTCCCTCCAATTCTTCAATGGAATTCATTAGCCCCTTTCCAATTCCTGTTATCATCCTTTGCTCCAATTAAATTTACCTCTAATATACATAACTATAACGTGATATCCAAGCCACAATAACTTACAATTACATATTCAAGCTGATTATTAGCCTTACCCTCAAAATATTCTCTATAGATAAAACTTACTTTAATATTATTTTTCCTATCTACATAAATATATTGTTTTAATAATTGTTCACTATCATAAGTGACTTTAACATAATTATTTCCTAACCTAGATATTACATTATCTAAATTTTTTATAGCTTTATATCCATTAATACTTATATCAACCTGATCAGCATGTCCAAAAATTTTATTAATTTTATTATCCTTCTCAGATATCATAATTTCTTCATATATAAAGTTATAATTGTCATTACTATACCTATCTGTAAATGTATATTTTTTATTATTAAACTTTTCTAAGCTATCACCTATTTTTAAACCATCTATATAAACTTTACTTAAATCAGTAGATTTTACAGTATACTCCCCAAAAGTTTTTATAAAGCCTGTATAATTAAGTCCTAATGTTGCTACTAATAACAAAGTTGAAACTATAGGATATATTACTTTTGAACCACTATGCTTCTTAGATTTAACTAATTTTACACTTTTTATTACCATAATTATACATGATATAGACAAGACTACATATTTAAGATACATAGGTAAGTTAATTTGTAAAAAATCATATATAATAAATATTGCTATTAATACTCCATATATTATTAAAAGTTTGAATAAATTTTTATCAGTTTTTTTATCATAAATCTTATTATTCATATTATTCTCCTATATCTTTAGAGTTTTCTTAAAAACCCTTTAAAATCCTATCATCACTAATAAATAGCACAAATATTAACATCGGATTATGCTCATTTTATTTGATTCAATCGCTCATTCCTCCATGAAATATAAATAACCTCTACTATACATTTTCTTACTGTTCCGTCAGAGTTTAAGAAATTTGTGAAGCAATTCAGCCTCGTTTACTTATACTATTCAATCACAATATAGTTGCCTCTATTAATTTCTTCTAAACTAATTTCTTTTAATAAAAGACCGACATTCCAATCTTTTTTTGCTGATTTTGGAATGGGGGATTTACTTATAAAGCCATAATCTATTGTAGAAACTTTTGTATATCCTATTATGTAACCTGACTCATCAGTAATAGCAACATCACTATCAGGAGAAATCTCACCTGAACTTACTCTTCCACAAGCAACAACACCTCTACCATTAATAACAAAAGTTTCTTCTACCAATAATTTAAAAAAGACTTTATCCAAATTTAATGTGTTAGATTTGTGCATTATTTATCACCTCTAAAAACATAAATAATAGCTAATTTGTAGTTTTTTACTATTACCAATTAATTATAGCATGTATTATAAAAATTATGGTAAATCATGATATTTACTATAAGATACAAATATATAACTTGACCACAAGTAAAAGTAAAAATAAAAGAACAGATGCCCATACCTGAAATATTAGCATCTGTTCTTCTTAACATATTTCGTTAAAAGCCATAGCCTAAACAATTATTGTCTCTCTTTCTTTAAAATCTGTTATTCTTGTATAAGCGTGAACAGACTTTTCCTACATAAATATATAAATAACCTCTACTACACATTTTCTTAAAATTATGAAGAAATTTTCTCTTCATAAAAATATTTTTTTGTTGGCAAAATAAATATTAATTCTATGAATTTCAAAATGAAATTTGGAGAATGAAATGAATGTTTATTTTGTAGATACCAAATAATATTTACTAATAGGAAAAATATAGTATAAGTTGTCATTAACCAATAACCCCATCTTTTAAGTTTCAAAAATCCATAAGATGCTATTAGGAGAATTATTGGCAGTAATACCTGCGTTATACCCTCTGAAAAAAAAGGTACGGGTATAACAGAAACTTCCAATCGCTCTGCAAAACTTGGTAATAATGCTATTAGTATTGATAATAATGCACCTAAAAAAGATACATCTCCAATAAATGTTATTATAAAAGGTCTATTTTTATTCATGAATTCTCGCTCCTATAATTCGTAATATTCTACGACTGTGACTTAATTTATATCAAAATCATACCATGTTTCCTATATATTTCCACAATTATATAGAAAGTATAGATATTTTTAACACTGCATTATTCCATTTTCAAAGACCATCGTTCATATTTCCTTCTTCAGCATTTATGTCATATAATATGAAAATTGAGAACTACAATATTTCTATTCTTAACTATGCTATTATCTAGGAAAACTCCTAAAGTATATATGATTACCATCTGGGTCACAAAAATGCATATTCTTTGCTCCCCATGGTTGTAGTTTTGGAGTATCAATAATATGTACTCCTAATTTCAATAATCTTTTATATTCTTCATCTACATCATCAACAGTAAAAGCAATACTAATATTCTGGTTTTGATTATTTTTTATTTCTCCATTATTGTAAATACTTAGGGTTATGCCTTCTTCAATAATTGTCTGATGTACTTCATTTCTACAGTCTGAGGAAATATTTAAGATATTTCTATAAAAATCTGCCATTTTTATTACGTCATTTGTTTCTAAGCAAACTTCTCCTAAATTCATTTTTTTCTTCCTTCCCAATACTTTTATTAAATGTATTAACTTAATTTATTGAACCATAAATCCCCATCTAATTCCATATTTATCCCAAAATCCAACAGTACATGATGTGAAATCAGTTGCTTTCATAGGGCATATAACCTTTTGCTCATCTTTTAAAATTTCAAATGCTTTTTTTAATTCTACTTCATTCTCAAATATCACTACTAATTGAACGTATGGAAATGCTATATCACAGTCCTCACTACGGTTATCATTTAACATAACTCTTTGTCCATGTATTAACATCTCTGCATGAAGCACACCTTTTTCTGGTTTTTCTTTATCAATGAAAATTATCTCTTTTATCGTTGCATCAAATGCTTTAATGTACATTTCCATGGCTTGATAACATTCACCACTAAAGTGCAAATGTGGAATAATCATATATTACCTCCAAGTTCTATTTATCCTATCACAATAGGTAGGTCAACCTTATTTCATGTTTACCATTATATTCAGCAAATATAAAATCTTACTTCGTGATTTCTTACAATTGTTTATTAACCTATAGAAATTATAGCACATCTTCCATATTGCTAACACCGTATTATTACACCTATGGATTATAATTCCGTTTTAAAACACTACATTATTCAATTTTCAAAGACCATCACTCGTATCTTCTCTTTAACAGTTACGTCACATTTTTCTCAGATTGTGAAATAAACTAGACATAAATGAATAATTTACTTTAAATAATATCTGCAAAAATCAATATAATAGATATAATAAACGGTTCTATTGCCTCTTTCTTCTTTTTCTCATAAAAAAATGATATTAAAGAAATAATAAACATTGTTATTCCTACAAAAATACTTATTATTACTGTGATTTGATTAATGATTTTGATATGTGATATTTCATAAATAATTCTCGAAATAAAATAGATTATGCAAGCACCAAGAGATATACACTGTATGTTTTTGATAAGTATTTTCATATAATTACTCTCAATTTTAATTCACATTAATTTACTATTACCAATTAATTATAGCATGTATTAAAAAAATTATGGTAAATTATCACATTTACTATAAGATACAAATATATATCTTGACCACAAGTAGAAATAAAAGAAAAGATGCCCATACCTGAAATATTAATTCTATGAATGTCAAAATGAAATTTGATGTTTACAACCTATTATCATATAAATTACCAGTATTTCATTTCTGATGGAACGTATTTGTCATATTTTCCTGCTTTATCATACCCATTCCATCCATATGGTATATACTTTTCATATGACCCTGGTTCCGTAAAAAAGGAATAGAATTCTCTTTTATCAAAATCAATATAAAAAATTGGTGTTGCAGCATAATGCACATCTATATCACCATATAATTCTTTATATATTATATAATATTCTTTTAATTCTTCCTTACTTACTTTAAAATTCACAACTCTGGCTAGAAAACTAACAATGTTTTTTTCTGATAATATTGAAAAACCATATCTGATATCATCTTCATATTCAGGTATTTCATACCCTTTTTCTATGAAAGCGTTTTTTAAAATTTCCTCATTCAAAATCCATATTTCTTTATCTGTAACATAGTATTGTAATAAATTATTGAACTTTATCAAAACAACTACCGTACCTACTCCATCCGGTTCTAACATCATTTTTATCACCTCTAAAAATCTAAGTTCTAATCATATATTATAAATAAATTATTCTTACATAATCTCACTTATAAATTACTATTTAATAATTTCCTTTAACCAATGGTGTTTCCTTACCTGAGTAGTATATGCATAAAACATGAAGTGCTCTGGTACAGGCGGTATAAAGCAGAAGCCTTTCTTCCTCACAAATATAATTTTCATCTCCTGCATTATAGATAAGCACCACATCAAATTCCAATCCTTTAGCAAGGTAAGCTGGAATCACCAAGGTATCACTCACATATTCATCATCATCCTTTATTATTGCTTTAACTGGAACCCTATCTTGCAAGAAACTGTATACCTCCTGTGCTTCCTTTGCAGTCCTTGTTATGATTCCAATAGATTGGTGGCCTTTGTCCTTATATATTTTTATATCGTCAATAATTCTTGATTTTATAGCTTCTTCATCTGAAAAGCCAAGGAGTAAAGGCTCATCTCCACTTCTTTCTACACATTCATCAGTAATGTTCTTATTAAGCAACCTTCTTGAAAACTTAGTGATTTCCATTGTGGATCTGTAGCTTTTAGTTAAATTCATTATGCAGGTATTATCTTTGGGGAATATATGAGAGATATTATTATAATCTCCTACGTTCATAAACGGATTGATAGATTGATTAAGATCACCTAGTATAGTTATATTGGCGTGATTGAAAAGCTGATAAAAAATTTCATACTGCAGCGGTGTATAGTCCTGAGCCTCATCAATAATAACGTATTTGATTTCTGAGGTTTTGGGAAGATCTCCTAGTGCGCCTTTTAGATATAAAAGAGGTGGTTGATCCTCATAATTAAGCTTTCCAGCCTTCAGCTTTTCTAAGGTATAGCTTTTTATTTCGCCAATTTTCTTTCCACCATATTCGGTATTTGAACTACTAAAGAAAAGCTCCAAATTCTCAAATAACTTTTTATAAATATTCAATAAATCAAACTTTGTCATTCTATTGATTTCATAATAAATATCTTTCAGTTCATCCTTTACCATAGCTATACTAAGTTCCTTAATCTCTTCTTCATCTATATAATAGCCTGAATCCCTAAGCTCATCAGCAATTTCTTCTATATGATGTTTTTCATAAGGCTCTAAAAGGAATAAAATTCTTTCTCTTATCTTTTGAAGTCTTCTTTTTACTGGAAGCTGTGCGTAATCTTTAAAAAACAATTCTTCTAACTCCTTTGAGGAGATTATTAAATTATCCCTAAAAATTATATCTACAAAATTTCTATTCAATTTTTCAACATAAGCTGCATATTGTTTTAATATATCTATAAACTCCATTGAAGATTTAAATTTTATATTGCTGATTCTCTTTTGATATGAGCATTCCTTCCTTGAATCAAGGATATATTCCATCATGTCGCAGTAACTTTCCTTCTTAAGCTCACTTCCTAATGCCTTATGCATATATTCCTTAACCGTAGTCTGGTACATATTGTCTTCTCCAAGCTGAGGTAATACATTAGAAATATAATCATTGAAAATATCGTTTGGAGAAAATATTATTATATTCTCAGGTGTTATCTTATCTCTATGCTTATATAAAAGATAAGCAATTCTATGAAGAGCAACAGAAGTTTTTCCGCTTCCAGCAGGACCTTGAACAATCAAATTTTTGTACTCCTCATTACGAATTGCTTTATTCTGCTCTCTTTGAATAGTTGTTACTATGGCCTTCATCTTGCTATCGGTACTCTTACTCAAGATATCCTGTAGTACTTCATCATCTATCTTAAGATTGCTGTCAAACATATACTCCATTTTACCTTTATTAATTTTGTACTGTCTTTTCAATGTAAGTTCCCCATTTATGGTTCCTTCAGGGCACTTATAATTTGCTTCTCCAATTTCATAATCATAAAACATGCTGGAAATTGGTGCTCTCCAGTCATATACGAGGAAATCAAAATTATCATCAATAACATTGGAGATTCCTATATAATATTTTTCAGCCTTTTCCTCCCCTTTTTCAACAAAATCCATTCTTGCAAAATAGGGGGACAAAAGCATTATTCCATATTTTTCCTCAAGCTTTCTAGTAAACTCATGACTTCTCTTTTGTATTTTCATGGTATTGATAAATTCCATAAAGTCCACAATCTGCTCCAGTCCATTGTTTATGGAAACAGAACCTATGTCCTGCCACAGCTGCTTTTGTGTCTTTATAGCATCCTTTTTAAACTTTTCCTTAAAATCATGTTTTTCATCAAACTGCTTTTTAACCTCTTTAAGTACCTCTAGCAGCCATTGATTTTCAATTTTCCATTCAAAATCCTTATTTTCCATAATGAACCCCCTTAATAATAAATAATTTGGTAAGATTATTTCTAAAACCTATTGACATTGCTTTTCTAAAGATGTATAATATAATTGAGAAGATATGAAATAAATTATATAAAAAGGTAACACTTGATTTATAGTATCATTTTTATTTTGTTATGTCAATATTAAAGGGGATGTCGCATTAGCATAAAAAATTTGCTAACGCGACAGCGTTTTTTGGGTATTTCATAGCAAGTTTAAAGATGCTTTAAATCCAAATGAGTTCAGCACTTAAAAAATGACGCATTTTAATAAGCCTTTAACATTAAGGCTTTTTTTAATTTAAAGAGT
>NZ_JAGGKA010000007.1 GCF_017873215.1 Clostridium tetanomorphum | reverse complement strand
ATTATCTATGATGAAGATTTTTCAACTTCTAGCTATGGTTTTAGACCTAATAAAAGTGCTCATGATGCAATTAAACAAGCTGAAATCTATATTAAATGAAGGAAATAGATGGGTCGTGGACATAGATAAGTTCTTTGATAAAGTAAATCATGATATGTTAATGAGTAAGTTATCAAAGAAAATTAAAGATAAAAGAGTACTAAAATTAATAAGAGCTTATTTAACATCAGGAGTTATGATAAATGGTATAGTTAACAGGACAGAAGAAGGTACACCACAAGGTGGACTGTTAAGTCCTATTTTATCTAACATAATACTTGATGACCTTGATAAAGAACTAGAAAGAAGAGGTCATAAATTTTGTAGATATGCTGATGATAGTGCGCCAAGAAGGCGCACTCATGCAACGATAGTTGCATAGGTGCAGCTATGCTGTACAGAAGATGAGGGAAGGTCCCTTGGAACCGCCATACAGGTGGAGGTTTCAAACCACCTTAAGCTGCTGTAGTCAAAAGCTATGGTAGTGAGCGTTAAGGAAAAGGCGGAGCTAGAATTCGTCAGGTGAACGCTATGGAGACGAACACAAGTCAAACGCTGTTAAAGTGTCGAAAGCGTAGGGGTGTCATCAAAACCAAGGGGGAGTCGTTAACTTGGGATAAACCTAGAGGAAACCTGTTTACTGTCTAGGTGATGACCGGCATAGAGGCGTCGTGAACTTAGCGTAGGCTTCTGTATGGAACTTGGGAACCTACGACTTCGATGTTAAGGGAGAAATTCAAGTGGAAGCACTACAAGAATCAGAGTACCGAGACGAAGTATAGGGGCGGAACTCTAAATAATCAATTCTTTAAAACCGTGGGTTTAGACAGCCTGTTGGCAAAATATATGAAGGCACATAATTCTTAAAGAACCGCCGTGTACCAGACCGGTACGCACGGTGGTGTGAGAGGTCGGGAAAATTTAATTAATTTTCCCTCCTACTCGATTTACACTATTAAAATATTTATATTTTTCTTTAATAACATAATAAATATTTTACTCGTATTAGAATAAAAAATATACAAAGGCATAGTTCATGTATTAAAATATTCAATTATCAGACGAGGTTTCTAAAAAAATGCTGAAAAACACGGCTTTATAAAATGAAAACATATACAAAATGAAAAAAATTTTTTTTTAAATTGCATTTTCTATAAATTTTATGTATTATTAGATTATGCTTTTATTTTATTATAAACAATTAATTGAATTTTAATGATAATTTTGGAGGTGTCCCTATGATTTTTTCAAAAAAAGCAGAACAAATTGCTCCATCTATAACATTAGCAATTACAGCAAAAGCCAAGGAAATGAAGAAAAAGGGAATAGATGTTATAGGGTTTGGTGCTGGAGAACCAGATTTTAATACACCGGAAAACATTCAATCCGCATCTATAGATGCAATGAAAAAAGGATTGACAAAATATACGCCGGCTTCTGGTATAGTGGAATTGAAAGAAGCTATAGTTAAAAAAATCAAAACAGAAAATAATTTAGATTATAAAGCATCCCAGATAATAATATCTACAGGAGCAAAGCAATGTCTTGCTAATGCTTTTTCTGCTATATTAAATCCTGGAGATGAAGTTATTATTCCTACTCCTTATTGGGTTAGTTATCCTGAATTAGTAAAGATATCAGATGGAGTACCTGTGTTTGCAAAGACAGATAAAAATAATAGTTATAAATATGATTTAAATGAATTAGAAAACATAGTAAATAATCGTACTAAGGCTATAGTGATAAATAGTCCTAATAATCCTACAGGAAGTGTTTGTGCAAAAGAAGAATTATTACAATTAGCTGAATTTGCTAAAAAACATGATTTAATTATAATATCTGATGAGATATATGAAAAACTTATATATGGAAAAGAAGAACATATAAGCATAGCTAGTTTAAGTGAGGATGCTTATAAAAGAACAATAGTTATAAATGGAGTTTCTAAAAGTTATGCTATGACAGGGTGGAGAATAGGTTATGCGGCAGCGGATGAACAAATAATTAAATTAATGTCCAATATACAAAGTCATACTACATCTAATCCTAATTCTATAGCTCAATATGCCGCTTTAGAAGCATTAAATGGAGAACAAAATTCTGTATATTCTATGATTGAAGAGTTTAAGAAAAGAAGAGATTATACTGTAAAGAGAATAAATGATATAAAAGAGTTAAGCTGTATTGAACCTAAAGGAGCTTTTTATGTATTTATTGATATTTCTAAGTTAATTGGTAAAACTATAGATGGAGAAGAAATAAAAGGGTCTTTAGATTTTTGTGACAAATTGCTAGAAAAGGGTAATGTGGCTGCAATACCAGGAGCAGGTTTTGGATTAGATCAATTTATAAGAATTTCATATGCTACATCTATGGATAATATCCAAAAGGGTTTGGATAGAATGGAGATATTTATAAATAAGTTAAAATAATTATTATATATTGTAAGCCTGGAACTTTATCTTTGAATTATTATGAAATGGTGATATAATTAACTTTAAGAGATAAGCATAAGTATGTTAGGAGTGATAATATATGGTATCAAAAGAAGTTGTTGTAAAAAGTTCTACAGGCTTACATGCAAGACCAGCTACTTTGTTGGTAAAAAAAGCTTCTTCTTTTAAATCTGATATAAGTATCGAATTCAATGGGAAAAAGGCTAATGTGAAAAGTCTAATAGGAGTTTTATCCTTAGCTGTTACTAGAGATGCAAAAATAACTGTAATAGCATCAGGAGATGACGAAGCTTTAGCTGTTGAAGAAGTTTCAAAGTTGATAGAGTCAATGGAATAATTACATAAATAAAAGGCTCAACTTTGAGCCTTTTATTTATGATTTAGAATATTTTTTGATTCTTAGTAATAAGAGAATTAGATAAACACCAGATATTCCTATTAGAATATATATTATTCTTGACAGGAAGTTTGCTGGTTCTCCAAAGATTGCACTTACTAAATTAAAATTAAATAATCCCAGTAATCCCCAATTTATAGCACCAATAATAACTAATATAAAAGACAGTTTGTCAAACAAATTAAATTTATACATAATTGCCTCCCTATAATAATTTTATTTTTATTCTAATTAATTATATTAATTGAGAATAAAATATAGAACAGATTTTCAACGAACTTAAAAGTATTAAAATGATAAAATGTATGTTATAATATGAATAAAAAGAATGAAAATGATAAAAATATGCGTAAGGAGGTTTTATAAATGAGAGATTGTTACAGTACACCTTTAAATACAAGATATGCATCAAAAGAAATGAGTTATTTATTTTCTGATGATATGAAATTCAAAACTTGGAGAAGATTATGGGTAGCTCTAGCGGAATGTGAAAAAGAGTTAGGGTTAAATATAACAAATGAACAAATAGAAGAGTTGAAGAATAATATAGATAATATTAATTATGAGGTAGCTGAGGAAAAAGAAAAGGAAATAAGACATGATGTAATGAGTCATGTGTATGCTTATGGGAAACAGTGCCCAAAGGCTAAGGGGATTATTCATTTAGGTGCAACTAGTTGTTATGTAGGTGACAATACAGATTTAATAATAATGAAAGAAGCTTTACTTATAATAAAGAAAAAATTAATAAACATTATTTCTGAATTATCTCAATTTGCACTAAAATATAAAAGTTTACCTACTTTAGGTTTTACTCATCTTCAACCGGCTCAATTAACTACAGTAGGAAAAAGAGCTACATTATGGATACAAGATTTAGTTCTTGATTTAGAGAATTTAGAGTTTGTTATAGAAAATTTAAGATTTAGAGGTGTAAAAGGCACTACTGGAACTCAAGCAAGTTTTATGGAACTTTTTGATGAAGATGAAGAAAAGGTTAAAGCTTTAGATAAAATGGTAACTGAGAAAATTGAATTTAAAAAGCAATTTATGGTTACAGGGCAAACTTATACAAGGAAGATAGATTCAATAATACTAAATACATTATCTGAAATAGCGCAAAGTGCTTATAAATTCAGTAATGATTTAAGAATACTACAAAGCATGAAAGAGTTAGAAGAACCTTTTGAGAAAAATCAAGTGGGATCTTCGGCTATGGCTTATAAAAGAAATCCTATGAGAAGTGAAAGAATGGGAGCTTTATCTAGATATATAATAGTGAATTCCTTAAATCCGGCCATAACTGCATCTACTCAATGGTTTGAAAGAACATTAGATGATTCTGCAAATAAAAGAATAGCTATTCCAGAGGCATTTTTGGCTTTGGATGGAGTGCTTAATTTGTATCTAAATATAAGTAGCGGTATGGTGGTTTATGATAAAGTTATAGAAGCTCATGTATTAAGAGAATTACCTTTTATGGCAACGGAAAATATTTTAATGGAAGGCGTTAAAAAAGGTGGAGATAGACAAGAACTTCATGAGAAGATTAGACAACATTCTATGGAAGCTGGAAGAAAAGTTAAAGTAGAAGGATTGGAAAATGATTTAATAGAAAGAATATTAGAAGATGATGATTTTGGTATGAGTAAAGAAGAAATAATGGCTTTAATAGATCCTAATAAGTTTATAGGAAGAGCTCCAGGGCAAGTAGAGGATTTTATAAAGGAAGTTGTTAATCCTATATTAGAAAATAACAAAGAATTATTTGGAGTTAATGTAACTATAAATGTATAAATTAATAATTAAATATGAAATTTTATAAATAAGTAATTCTAGGCTCTTAATTCTATTAAAAGGGAGTCTAGAATTTTATTTTTTTCTTTTGGTTTATGAAATTTTTATGAATTATTATAGATTAAAGGAAAATGTAAAATAATATCGAATATATATAATTGCAAGAAATTTTAGAAAATATTTCAATAATGTATGGAGGTTAAAATGATTAGAGAAAATTTAAATCCTTTTGAAAATGCCCAAAAGATAGTAAAGGAGGTTTGCCAAGTATTAGAATTAGATTCTAATACATATGAATTGTTAAAAGAACCTGCAAGAGTTATAGAAATTAACATTCCTATAAAAATGGATAATGGATCAATACAGGTGTTTAAAGGTTATAGAGTTCAACATAATGATGCTTTAGGACCTACCAAAGGCGGTATTAGGTTTCATGAAAATGTTAGCTTAGATGAGGTGAAAGCTTTATCTTTATGGATGACTTTTAAATGTGCAGTAGTAGGTGTACCTTTTGGAGGTGGTAAAGGTGGAATAATTGTAGACCCTAAAACTTTATCTAAAGGTGAATTGGAAAGACTTAGTAGAGGATATGTGAAAGGTGTTTATAAATTTATAGGTGAAAAGACAGATATACCAGCTCCGGATGTAAATACTAATGGGGAAATAATGGGTCTTATGGTAGATGAGTATAATAAATTATTAGGAAAAAATTCTTTTGGTACATTTACTGGTAAGCCTATAGAATTAGGTGGTTCTAAAGGAAGAACTGAAGCTACGGGTTTAGGTATAGGAATTATAGCTAGAGAAGCTTTGAAAAAAATAAATAAGGATATAAAAAACATATCGGCAGCGGTTCAAGGATTTGGAAATGTAGGAAGTTTTGCAGTTAAAAGTATAAGTGATTTAGGTGGTAAAGTTATAAGTATATGTGAGTGGGATAAAGAAAATGGTTCTTATGCTATATATAATGAGAATGGATTAAATTTTGAAGAACTTAAAAAGTATTTTAAGAATAAAGGTACTTTGATGGGATTTCCAGAAGCTAAAAATATATCTATAAATGATTTTTGGTCTTTATCTGTAGATTTGTTAATTCCAGCAGCATTAGAAAATGCTATAACAACGGAAAATGTTTCGTTAATAAATGCAAAAGTTATTTGTGAGGGTGCTAATGGACCGGTGACGCCAGAAGCGGATATTATCCTAAATAAAAAAGGAATTTTAGTAACTCCTGATATATTGACCAATAGCGGTGGAGTTGTGGTATCTTATTTTGAATGGGTGCAAAATTTAAATGGCTATTATTGGGAAGAACACTCTGTTAGAGATAAAGAAGAAGACATATTGGTTAAAGCTTTTAATAATGTATGGGATGCAATGGATAAATTTAATGTATCTATGCGCGAAGCGGCATATATATATTCTATAAAAAAAATAAGCAATGCTATGAAATTTAGAGGCTGGTGTTAAATTTAATATTTATTAAACAAATAAAAAAGCAAAACAGAATTTACTGTTTTGCTTTTTTATTTGTTTGGAATTATTTTTAATACCATTATTATGATAATAATTTTTATAAAACAGTATATGAAGTTATTCACAAGTTATTCCCAAATTGTGGTAATTTAACAAATTCATAATTATACCCAATATAATAAATGATTGCGATTTACATAAAATGGTATAAATATAAATTGTTTTATCATTATCTGTATCAATTTAAGTATTAAAAATATAGATACAGAATTTGGAAAAAAACCGGGAAAATGATAAGTGTTATCAATTGATATGTAACTGTAATAAAGGGTAGGGTATAAATTGCTTTTATTACTATGATTCTACACAATATTATATATAACATATTATTCGATTTTTAGCAACAAAATAAATTTTAAAATTTATATAAAGTATATTTCTAAGTATTGATAAAAATATTTTTTTAAAATTATATGTAAAAGAATATATAATTTTTTTATAAAAAAGAAGGATTTTACCCCTCTTTTGTAGAATATATTATTCGCGAAATGTTTATTTCGCGAAATTGGATGTAAATTTAAAGGAGGAACCAATGAAATATAATTTAAAACATGTTTATAACCCGTCATTACCCCATCAGATTAATGATTTTTTAAATTATCTGGGTACTATTAAAGGAAAATCTACAAACACTATAGATGCATACAAATTTGATTTGACTATGTTTTTTAGGTTTTTAAAATTATATAAAGGTATGGTATCTGACGATATAGATTTTGAAGATATAGATATAAAGGATATTAATGATGATTTTATCAAAGATATTACTTTATCAGATTTATATGCTTTCCTAGCTTTTGCAGAAAATTATAGAGATAATGGTAATTATGCAAGAGCTAGAAAAGTAGCTACATTAAGATCTTTTTTTAAGTATCTTCAAGGAAAAGCAAAAATTATAGACGAAAATCCAACTTTAGAGTTAGAGGCGCCAAAAATAAATAAAAGAAATCCTATATATCTTACTTTGGATGAAAGTAAAAAGCTTCTTGATTCTATAGAAGGAAAGAATAAAGAAAGAGATTATTGTATTATAACATTATTTTTAAACTGCGGACTAAGACTATCTGAGTTATGCAGTATTGATATTTCTAAGATTAAGGGAGATACTTTAACTGTAATTGGTAAAGGAAATAAGGAAAGAACTATATATTTAAATAAAGCTTGTGAAAAGTCTATTGAAGAATATTTGAAAGTTAGAAATGCTAATGTTGATAAAATTAAGGATAAAGATGCTTTGTTTATAAGTAGAAATAACACTAGAATAAATAAAAGAACAATTGAAATGTTAGTGAAAAAGTATCTTAATAAAGCTAATTTAGATTCAAACAAATATACTCCGCATAAACTTAGGCATACTGCGGCAACGCTTATGTATAAGTATGGCAATGTAGATATAAGAAGCTTACAACAAATATTAGGTCATGAAAATGTATCTACTACTCAAATATATACTCACGTAGATAATGAAAAATTAAGAGAAGCTGTCAAATCCAATCCTTTAAGTGAAGAGTTTGCTGCTTCTGAGGATATAGATTAAGAATTTAAATAAAATGTGGGGAGGAAATTTTTATTATCCCTCTCCTATTTTTCTTTTCTTATTCTTATAAGGCCAGGAAATTCTTCATAAGTAAATTTTTCGCTTTTCTCCTGATTCTCTAAAAGCTCTCTTAATCCTTCTATATCATCTATAAGTTCAATGTTTTCTTCATCAAAGTTTTTAGAAAGACTTTCATCTCCTACAAATTCCATTCTATCTTTGCTTATTGGAATTTCTTCATAGTTTGTTACATCGTTATCCTCTTCTTCTAAAATTTCATCTATTTTAACTCCTCTCATGTCAAAACTTCCGTTTAAACAATTTCCGCAGTTAGTACATTTTTTATTTTTATCTAGGTCACATATATCACATTCACCACAATCATTACAACTTTTGTTATTATTTAATATGCAGTATTTATATTTTGACATTTGTATATCCCCTCTTCTTTTAAAATCTTGTAGTATTGCAATTTTGCTACATTAAGGTATTATATCAAAAGGAAAACTTATATTCAATATGAGAACATAAGTTTGATATTTCTTCTATTATATGCTATAATTCAATTAAGATTAATTATGAGAGGTGTTTATATGACTAGACAGGATAAGCAAGGGCAAATACTAGATTATATAAAGGAAAAAATAAAAGAAAAAGGATATCCACCTTCAGTACGTGAGATTTGCGATGCAGTTGGGCTTAAATCTACCTCTACGGTTCATGGACATTTGCAAAGGCTAGAGAAAAAAGGATTTATAAAAAGAGATCCTACTAAACCTAGAGCTATAGAAATAACTGATGGATCTTTAAATATGAAAGAAATGGTTAACATACCTATAATAGGTACTGTTACTGCCGGAAGCCCTATTCTAGCTGTAGAAAACATAGAAGATACCTTTGCTTTGCCTGTAAACTTTGTAAAAAGTAATAAAGAACTTTTTATATTGAAAATACATGGCGAGAGCATGATTGATGCTGGAATAATGGATGAAGATTTAGCTATAATTGAAAAAGCTAATTCTGCTGAGAATGGAGATATAGTAGTAGCTTTAATAGAGAATGAAGCTACAATTAAAAGATTTTTCAAAGAAAATGATTATATAAGACTACAACCAGAAAATAAAACCATGAAGCCTATAATAGTTAAGAATTGCAATATAATTGGTAAACTAGTTGGTTTATATAGAAAATATTAAAAAAGGTGACTTTAATTTAGTCACCCTTTTTAATATTTTATTCATTCAAAATTTTATTAAGAGCAATAAGTATTCCTATTTTAGCATGGTCGAAAGTAAGCCCTCCTTGAAGATATGCTATATAAGGTTCTCTTATAGGTGCATCTGATGATAATTCAATTGATGAGCCCTGAATAAAGGCACCAGCAGCCATTATAACCTGATCCTCATATCCTGGCATATCCCATGGCTCACATTGAACAAAAGAATCAATAGGAGAACCAGCTTGAATGCCTTTACAAAAGTTTATAAGCTTTTCTTTGTTATTAAACTTTATGGATTGAATTATATCACTTCTTTTTTCATTGTATTTCGGTAAAACTTCAAAACCTGCAAGTTCCATTATTCTTGAACATAAAATAGCTCCTTTAACTGCTTCCATGGATATATGAGGAGCAAGAAATAATCCTTGAAATAGTTGTCTCATTACTCCAAAAGTAGAACCACATTCCCCTCCTATACCTGGAATGGTAAGTCTATAAGAAGCTTGAGTAACATATTCCTTTTTACCTACTATATATCCACCAGTAGGTGCAATTCCTCCCCCAATATTTTTAATTAAAGAACCAGCTATTAAGTCTGCTCCTACATCTGTAGGTTCTATTGTATCTATAAATTCACCATAACAATTATCTACAAAGCAAATTACATCTTTTCTTATATCTTTAACTAATGCAATTAAATCCTTTATTTCTGATACTAGCAAGGAGTTTCTCCATCCGTATCCTGTAGATCTTTGAATATGAACCAACTTAATACTAGCGTCTTCTTTTAAAGCATGTTTAACCGCTTCAATATTCACTTTTCCATTTTCTAAATCTATTTGTTTATATTTAACTCCATATTCTCTTAAAGAACCTATGTTTTCCTCCCCTGCTATTCCAATTATACTATGTAAAGTATCATAGGGAGCACCTACAATAGAAAGCATAGTATCATTTGGTCTTAAATTACCAAATAATGCAGCTCCTATAGCGTGGGTGCCATTTACAAAGTGAGGTCTAACTATTGCGCTCTCTGCATTAAAAACTCTAGCATATACTCTATCTAATGCATCTCTGCCTATATCACCATAGCCATATCCAGAAGAGTTAGTAAAGTGAGAATCACTAATTCTTTCTTCTTGAAGAGCATTTAATACTTTTAACTGATTAAATTCTCTTATTTCATCATATTTAATAAATTCATCTTCTACATCTTTTAGAGCCTTTTCATATAAGCTTATAACATTATCCTTAATTTTATAAATATTTTTTAATTGATCTTTAGTTTTTTGGATCATTTTTTTAGAACCCTCCAGTATTTAAATTATAATCACAACATAATATATTACCATATAAAAAAAGAATAGGCAAAATAAATTGCCTATTCTTCATAAGTTTCCTGATTAGGAGTAAATAATATTGGTCGATTAGGTGTTATTGTAGATATAGCATGCTTATAAACCAGCATTTGTTTTCCTCCACAGTCTAATACCACAGTAAAACTATCAAAGCCTTTAACAGTACCTTTAATTTGAAAACCATTTGTTAAATATATAGTAAGATCAGTTTTATTTTTCCTAGCTCCGTTTAGAAATATATCCTGCAAATTATTAACTGTTTTGCTCATATAACTCACCCTCCATAAAGTACTTTATATTATTATTCTATAAATTATAAAAAAATCCTTTTTAATGTGTCAGAATTTTTAAATAAGATTATAGTTTTCTTTTTTTATTTTCCCAAGTTTTTCAATTATAGTAGTTACTATTTGTTCATCTGAAGAATAATTATCTTTATTAATCCAAATAGCTCTTTTATCTCTTCTAAACCAAGTTAGCTGTCTTTTAGCATAATTTCTACTACCTTTTTTAATTAAATAAATAGCTTTATCCAAAGTAATGTCTCCGTTAAGATAATATAGCATTTCTTTATATCCTATACCCTGCATAGATTGCATGTGTTCATTACAGCCCATTTCCTTTAATTTTTTAACTTCATCTATTAATCCATTATTAATCATTATATCTACTCTCATATCAATTCTACTATACAATTCTTCTCTATTCATATTAAGTATAAAATAATATATATTATAAGGGATATTATATATATTTTCACCTTCTGAATATTCAGCCATAGTTTTGCCTGTTAATTTATAAACTTCTAATGCTCTTATTACCCTTTTTAGGTTATTATAATGTATCTTATTATAGGACTCTATATCAACTTCTTTTAGCAGATTATGTACATACTCTTTTCCTTTTTCAAAAGCTAAAGTTTCTAGATAATTTCTGTACTCCTCATCTTTATCTGCTTCGGTAAAATTATAATTATATATTAAAGAATTAATGTATAGTCCAGTACCTCCTACTATCATTGGTAGTTTGTTTTTTTTATAAATTTCTTCTATAGCATTTTCTGCTTTTTCCTTAAATTCAGCAGCACTAAAATTATCCCAAGGTTCTACTATATCTATAAGATAGTGTTTTATTTTAAGCATATCTTCTTCTTTTATTTTAGCAGACCCTATATCCATATGTTTATATATTTGCATAGAATCTGCAGAAATTATTTCTCCATTTAATTTATTAGCTAAAGCAATAGAAATATCAGTTTTTCCAACAGCAGTAGGCCCAGCAAGTATAAATAAGTCGTTCATATTTAGTTATCTCTCCTTTTACTGGATTCTTTTAAATCTTTTTTCTAATTCATTTAAAGTTATTTTTATTATAGTAGGTCTTCCATGAGGACATGTAAAAGGGTCTTCTATATATCTTAAATCTTCTAATAAAGTTTTCATTTCTTCTGGTGATAATTTATCATGGGCTTTAATAGCGGATTTGCAAGCTAGTTTTGCTATAGTATTATATTTAACTTCTACTGTGCTTCCAGTTCCTAAATTCTTTATATTATCAATTATTTCCATAAATAGATTATTCAATTCAGGTTTTCCTAAAAGATAAGGAACTTCTCTTATACTTATTGTATTCTCTCCAAAAACTTCTATATTAAAACCTGTTCTTGTAAATATATCTTTATTTTCTACATAATATATAAAGTCATCCGGTAATAGCTCAATTACTAAAGGAGTCAAAAGCACTTGAGACTTAACTTTAGATTTTTTAATATTATTTCTATATTTTTCAAAAAGTATTTTTTCATGAGCTGCATGTTGATCTATTATATATAATTCCTCTAGCCCTTCAGCTAATATATAAGTGCTATTAAATTGGCCTATTATTCTTAGAGAACTAAACTTAGCTACTTTAGTATCTCCAGGGATATTATCCTTGGAAATTTCATTAGAAATATAATTTTTTTCTAATGAATCACAAGAAGTTTCTTTTATGACATCTTCACTGTAATCTGCATTAACATTATTATTTCTTATATTATATTCATTATTATAAGTTTCTATCTTATCGGTTTTAAATGAGATATTGCTTTCTAGGTCTATAGGAATCTGAACTTTTTCAACTTTTTCTAAAAATGAATTAATATTTTTCTCTTGTAAAGATACATTTTCATTAGTAACATTATTTTCTACATCTATATTAAAAGAATTTACTAAACTATCTCTTAAAGCTTTATGAACAGCATTAAAGACAGAGGTGAAAATAAGTCTATCTTCTTTAAATTTAATTTCTGTTTTTGTAGGATGCACATTAACATCTACATATTCAGGGAATATTTGAATAAATACTATGAAGAATGGAAATTTATTAACCGTTAAAAAAGATTTAAAAGCATTTTCTACAGCAGTAGTAATAAGTCTATTTTTTATATATCTTTTATTTACAAATATGCTTTGATGATTCCTGCTTCCTCTACTTATTTCGGCGTTTCCTATAAAACCATAGACAGATAAAATATCACTATGTTGTTCAAATTCTATAATATTATCTAACGTATTTTTATTATATATAGTTCTTATTACATCTTTTATATTACCTGTACCGTAAGTGTTTACAACAGTTTTATTATTATTTATAAGTTTGAAAGAAATATTAGGATTAGATAAAGCAAGCCTATAAATTATATCAGAGATTAAAGAAGCTTCCCTTGAAGAGGATTTTAAAAATTTTAATCTTGCAGGAACATTATAAAAAAGATCTCTTACTTCTATAGTAGTACCAACATTAGCACCTACATCACTTATATGAGTAACAGTACCACCTTCTATGTATATTTCCCTACCAAAACTAAAATTTTCAACTCTACTTTTCAAAATAGTTTTTGATACTGATGATATACTAGCTAAAGCTTCTCCTCTAAATCCCATGGTGCTTAAAGTAAACACATCCTCAATTTTTTTGATTTTACTAGTAGAGTGAGGTAAAAAAGCTTTTTCTATATCATCTGGATATATTCCACATCCATCATCAGTAATCTTTATTATCTTTTGTCCCCCATCTTCTATTTCTATTACTATATTTTTACTTCCAGCATCTATACTATTTTCAACTAATTCTTTAACTACAGAAAAAGGTCTTTCAACCACCTCTCCAGCAGCAATTTTATTAAAAGTATCTTTATCTAATAAGTTGATTCTACTCAAAATATCCCCACCTTTATTATATGGATCTTGCTTTTCGTATAATCTCATTTAATTTATTAAACCCTTCAAATGGAGTTATGTTCATTATATCTATAGCAGATATTTCTTTAATTAAGTTATCTTTTTCAATATCAGTAAATCCTAGTTGCAAACTTTCTTCTTTAATTTTACTATAGTCTTTTTTATTTAAATTATTTTCTTTCTCTTCAATGCACTCTCTAGTTAAAGCTACACAATTATTACTTTCATTTCTATCATTAGCACAGTTTTTTACTATATTATTTACATCTATAGATTTATCGTTATCTCCTTCAATTTTACTTAATATTTCTTTAGCTCTTTTTATTACTTCCTTTGGAAGCCCAGCAAGTTTTGCTACCTCTATTCCATAAGATTGGTCAGCACCACCTCTGATTATTTTTCTTAAAAATACTATATCTTTATCTATCTCTTTTACAGATACGGAATAATTTTTAACTCCTAAAATCTCAGATTCTAAATGAGTTAGTTCATGGTAATGGGTTGCAAATAGTGTTTTACATCTTAGATTTTTATTTGTGCATATGTATTCAATAACTGCCCAAGCTATACTTAATCCATCGAAGGTACTAGTTCCTCTCCCTACTTCGTCTAATAGTATTAAGCTTTTATTTGTAGCATTTTTAAGTATGTTCGATACTTCCCACATCTCTACCATAAAGGTACTTTTTCCAGCAGCTAAATCGTCAGAGGCACCTATTCTTGTAAAGATTTTGTCACATATAGATATTTTACCTTTATTAGCAGGAATGAAGCTTCCTATTTGAGCCATAATTACAATAAGGGCTACTTGTCTCATATAGGTAGACTTACCTGCCATATTAGGTCCTGTAATAAGTAGTAATTCATCTTCTCCTGTGTTTATAAGAGTATCATTGGCAACAAAATTTCCTGTTGGTATCATTTTTTCTACTACAGGGTGTCGTCCTTCTTCAATATATATTTCATCATCTTCTGTTATTTCAGGTTTACAATAATTATTTTCTAATGCTATAGTTGCTAAAGAACTTAAACAATCTAAATTTGCTATTATAGTAGCGGAACTTTTCATTCTATCAATATGATTTTCAATATTATCTCTAATACTTACAAATACTTCATATTCTAAGTTTATAAGTTTTTCTTCAGCACCAAGAATTTTATCCTCCATTTCTTTAAGTTCAGGAGTTATATATCTTTCTGCATTAGCTAGAGTTTGTTTTCTTATGTATCTTCCTTCTGGTATAGAGGATAAATTTGATTTTGTCACTTCTATATAATATCCAAATACTTTATTGTAACCTACCTTTAAAGATTTAATTCCAGTTATTTCTCGTTCGGTACTTTCTAGATTTGCTATCCATTCTTTACCATGAGATTTTGCTTCTCTTAGTTCATCAATAGCTTTATTGTAGTCTTTTTTTATAATATTACCTTCTTTTACAGATAAAGATGGATTATCCATTATAGCATCATCAAGCAATTTATAAATATCTTTAAGTTCATCAAGATTTTTATACATATTATGTAGTAAATTGCTTTCAAAGTTTTTTAATATGGATTTTACATTAGGTATTTTTTCTATAGAATTTTTAAGTGAAAGTAATTCTTTAGCATTTACACTTTTAGAGGATACTTTTCCTACAATTCTCTCTATATCGTATATATCTTTTAAACTTTCCTTTAAATCTTCATGTAAAGAAAGGTTTTTTAAGAATTCTTCTACTGAATTTAATCTATCTTCTATGATATTTTTATTAATTAAAGGCTGTTCAATCCATTTTCTAAGTTGTCTTCCCCCCATAGAAGTATTTGTTTTATCCATAATCCAAAGTAAAGAACCTTTTTTACTTTTATCTCTTAAAGTTTCTGTAAGTTCTAAATTACGTCTTGAATTTATATCAATGGATAAAAAATCTATTATGTTATAATACTGAAATTTATCTATATGGGATAGGGAAGTTTTTTGTGTTTCAAATATATATTTCAATAAAGCATTTCCGCTTTTAATTAAAGAACTTGAATAAGTATCTTTGTTAAAATCAGAGAACTGCTTTTCTAAAACATCATTACAAGAATAATATTTTTCATTTAGTTTTGTAAATACAGGATTGAATCTACTTTTTATGATATTTAATATATCTTCATTTGTAGTTTCTGATATTAATATTTCACTTGGGCTAAATTTAGAAATTTCATCTAAAATAATAGCTTCATTATAATCACTATCTGTAGCAAAAAACTCTCCAGTAGATAAGTCACAAAAACATAATCCTACAGTACATTGTGTATCTATATATAAATTCATTATATAATTGTTTTTATTTTCTTCAAGAAAAGAAGAATCTGTATAAGTTCCTGGAGTAATTATTTTTATAATATCTCTTTTTACAATTCCTTTTGCTAAAGCAGGATCTTCTAGTTGTTCACAAATAGCTATTTTATAGCCTTTACTTATTAGTCTGCTTATATATGTATTAGCGGAATGATATGGAACACCGCACATAGGAGCTCTATTTTCTAAGCCACAATCTCTTCCTGTTAAAACTAATTCTAATTCTTTTGAAGCAACTTCAGCATCATTAAAGAACATTTCATAAAAGTCACCAAGTCTAAAGAAAAGTATACAATCTTTACACTTTTCTTTAACCTCTAAATATTGTTGCATCATTGGAGTAAGTGCCAATTTATTCATCCTCCTTCTATATTCTATTAGTTATTAAAAAATATATCCATATAAGTTTAAATTGATAAAAAAAGCTCTAATAAAAGAGCTTTTTTTATGCTTCTTCTCCTATTAAAGAGAATCCTTGAGCTTTTGTTATTTTAACCATTACTAATTTACCTATATTGTTTTTATCTCCAACAAAATTTACAAGCTTTCCTGTTCTTGTTCTTCCTGTTAGTTTTTCAGCATCATTTTTACTTTCGCCTTCTACTAATACTTCTACTACTTTGCCATCATACTCTTTGTTTTTCTTAGCAGAGATTTTGTTTACTACTTCAACTAGTCTATTAAATCTATCATGTTTAACATTATCATCCACTTGTTCATCCATTTTATCTGCTGGAGTACCTTTTCTGTTGGAATAAATAAAAGTAAAGGCTGAATCATATTCTACTTCTTCTACTAAGGATAGAGTTTCTAAGAAATCCTGTTCCGTTTCACCAGGGAAGCCAACAATTATATCTGTGCTTAATGCTACATTAGGAATAGCTTCTTTTATTTTTTTTACAAGATTTAAATACTGCTCTCTATCATAATGTCTATTCATTTTCTTTAAAACATTACCAGAACCGGATTGAACTGGTAAATGAATTTGTTCACATAGTTTATCACACTCTTTAACAGCAAGAATTAAATCTTCAGTTAAATCTTTAGGATGAGAAGTCATAAATCTAACTCTTTCTAGCCCATCTATCTTATTTATTCTTCTCAAAAGTTCTGCAAACCTTAATGATGGAGTTAAATCTTTACCATAAGAGTTAACATTTTGACCTAGTAATGTGACTTCTTTATATCCATTTTGAACTAAATTTATAATTTCTTTTTCTATATCTTCAGGTTTTCTGCTTCGTTCTCTTCCTCTAACAAATGGAACTATACAATAAGTACAGAAATTATTACATCCATACATTATAGTAACAAATCCTTTAACATCACTTTTTCTATCAATTGGTAATCCTTCTACTATTCCCTCTTCTTTATTCCATATTTCTATAATAGATTTACCTTCTTGTTTTACTCTATTTAAGTATTCTGGAAACTTATGAGCGTTATGAGTACCAAATAATATATCAACAAAAGGATACTTTTTAACTATGGCTTCAGCCATTCCTTCTTGTTGCATCATACATCCACATACTGCTATTATGAGATTTGGATTTTTTTCTTTAAGCTTTTTTAATGCACCTAAATTTCCATATACTTTAAGTTCAGCATTTTCCCTAACGCAACAAGTATTAAATATAATTATATCAGATTTTTCTCTTTCTTCTGTTCTTTTATATCCTAAATTTTTTAGCATACCAGATAATTTTTCTGAATCCTCTTCATTCATCTGGCAGCCCCAAGTTTCTATATAAAACAAACTTTGATTCATATTCATGTAGTTCACCTCATAAAAATATTTTATTAATTTAACATTCTACATTATACTATATTTTATCTTCTTTATCTATTTTTTATGGAATTTTATATTACAAAAATTTAATCTAATAATAATATATAAAATATTTTTAAACCACTTCTAGCATGTTTTTCATAAAAGGTGGTTCTTTTAATATTTTGTATCGCATATTAAAATTAATTAAAAAGTTAATATATTTTTATTATTTACATATAAATAAACTGTAGTATAATAAATAAAAATAATTATTGTAAATATTTAGAAGGTGGGGGATAATTGATGGATATTTCTAAAAGAATTAAAGATATGAGTTTTTCAGAAATACGTAAACTTATTCCTTTTGCTAATGAAGCTAAAAAAAAGGGAATAAAAGTTTATCATTTAAATATTGGGCAACCAGATGTAAAAACACCTAAAGAATTTTTCGATGCAGTTAATAATTACAAAGGAACTACAATAAAATATGAAAATTCTCAAGGAATGGTGGAGTTAATTCAAAGTTTTATTAAATATTATAAAGGTCTAAACATAACTTTAGATGAAGATGAAGTTTATATAACTAATGGAGCTAGTGAAGGAATTTTATACGCATTAATGACTATATGTGATTTTGGAGATGAAATAATAGTACCAGAACCTTACTATACAAATTATAATAACATTGCAAAGTTAGCAGGAGTAAATATAAGATCTTTTAAAACTTTTAGACAGGATGGATTCCATTTAAGAAGTAAAGAGGAAATAGTAAATAATATTAGTGAAAATACAAAAGCTATACTTGTATCTAATCCAGGCAATCCAACAGGAGTTGTTTATACAAAAGAGGAAGTTAGATTGCTTTCAGATATAGCTAAAGAACACAATTTATATATTCTAGCAGATGAAGTATATAGAGAATTTGTATATGATGGACTTAAGCATACTTCTTTTATGTATATGGAGGATATATTAGATAGAATAATACTGATTGATAGTATATCCAAGAGGTATAGTGCTTGCGGAGCAAGAGTTGGAATGATAGCTAGTAAAAATAAAAATGTTTCAAAAGAATTTTTAAAACTTTGTCAATCTAGATTAAGTGTTTCTAGTTTAGATCAAGTAGGAGCAGCTAATTTAATTAATGTATCTAGAGAATATTTTAAGGAAGTTAATGAAGAATATGAAAATAGAAGAAATATTCTTTATAATGGATTAAGCTCTATAGAAGGAATAGAATGTGAAAAACCTTCAGGGGCATTTTACATTATTGCTAAGCTACCAGTAGAGGATGCTAATGATTTTGCAAAATGGCTTCTTACAGATTTTAATTATGAAAATAAAACTGTAATGATTACTCCAGCATCTGGATTTTATGCAACAAAAGAGCGAGGAAAAGATGAAGTTAGACTATCTTATTGTATTAATAGCGAAGACTTAAAAGAAGCCATAATTATTCTAACTAAAGCTTTACAAAGTTATAAAAACAAAAGTAATTAATTTTAAAATTATATAAAATATAATTAGGATAGACTTCTAATAAAATAAGTCTATCCTATATTTTCAGTTTCATTTCATAACGTTCTTTTACTATTTTAAAACCACATCCTTCATAAAGTGCTAGTGCAACTTTATTTTGCCAGTCTACTTTTATATTTACTTTATCAAATGAGTTATTTTTTACTATATTTATAAGATATTTTATCAAATCTTTTCCATATCCTTTACCTCTATATTCTTTTAGTATCCCTACATTTACTATAGTAGGTAAATTATTTTCTATTATTATTTGACCATAACCTATATATTTATTGTCTTTAATAACTAAAATAGCTCCCGGTTTAAAATAGTAATCTTGACATTGATCAAAGTATATATCAGTTACAGTAAGAGGAACTCTATTATCATTTTTAAATACTTCATTTTGGATTTTGCAGCGTATAGCTTCTTCTTTACCTATTTCTAGGATTTTGAAATTAAGATTATTATTCATTGAATAGCGGAAATTCTCTTTAACATCTAAAGTCATTTTAATTGTTCCATGATTTTTTTTAAATCCCACTGATTCTAAAATATTTATATTATATCCGTTATTTTCACACATGTATGATGCTGTAAAACCTTTCTTTAGAGTGCTTAAAAGAATAGAAATATGTTTATTAATATGTTTTGTATTATTAATACTTAAAGAATTTATAGTATAAAAATTTTTATCATACAAGTTTACCCATAGATAACCAATATATTTGTCATGATACATAAGCAATGCTACGGTTTTTTTAAGAAAAATTCTTTGAAAAAAATTGCTGCTATAGTAAGTAGAAAAAAAATCTTCATTTAACAGATTAAAATTTAAACGAAAATCATTTAAAGCTTTTAATTGATGCATATTTCCTTTATCTAATTTTACACATTTACACATAATTATCCTCGTAAGTATATTTTTATATTTATTAGTATAGAACTTTTGACTTTTTCAGTCAACTAGCTAATCTTCATAGCTATTTACATATTCTATATAATTTTCTAAAAATTTTTGTTCAACTGAATCATATTTTACAAGTTTAGTTAGTTTATGCATATATTTTAACTCGCTCCAGCTTTTATGTTTCAGATATCTTTTTTTTCCCAATTTCCAAAATTTATGGGGAAATGCTATTATAGCAAGCATTGCTTCCAATTCGCTTTTACTAATTTTATTTACTTCACTATAAGCTTCTATGAGTAATTTTGCTTTATCAAAATCCCATTGATAAGCTTTTTTAAACATTAGTCTTCTTATTAATTTTCCTAAGTCATTAATATGAAGATCGATAATTATACTATCTAAATCAATTATATAGTATTCATTACCTTTTTTTATTATATTTTGATAATAAAAACTATCGTGACATATAGTTTTATTTTCATTAGCTTCTTTAGAAAGTTGATAGTAATCAGAGGCATTTAACATTTGTAAGGCAGCCATACCTCTATTGTAAAAGCTTTCTATATAGTTTTCGTATTGCACATCAAATTCATTTTTAATTTTCTTTTTTTCTATTATTTTTTTATATCTTTCTAAATCTGATAAATTATTATTAAATATTTTAGGCCAATTCTTAAGATTATTTTTTACTTTTAATCGGTGAGTATTTATTTTACTTGTAGCTATGTGGAAATTAGCTAGAAGCCTAACACAATTGCAAGCTTCATCAATATCATTTAAGTCACATTCCTCACCATCTATCCATTCAGTTACATAAAAGAATACCTTTTTATGCTTTACAAAAAGGTATGCATCTTTAGTTTTGAAAAATTTAGCAGTATAGTAAAAACCATGTTTTTCTAATTCTTCTACTAGATTATTTCCATTAATAGCTTTAGTTTTAGAACGACGTATTTTTTTTAGGCATATGGGACCTTCGCTTGTATCTATTCTATAAGCACTTCGTATTTTAGTTATACTTTGTACATTGAAATTATAATTACGAAGAAGTTTCATGATTGTATTTCTTTCTTTGTTTGTAAGTTCATCTATATATTGAACTAATTTTCTATCCCCCATAATTTCCCTCCTATTAGTATCTAATAAATTATATTATATATAGGAGAAAATATTACCTAAAAAAATAAAAAAGGTCATCTCGTATTGATGGCCTTTTATATATTTGAAACCTTAACAGATACAGGCTGTTCAAAAATTCCTCGTTTAACTTCTGTAGCTGTCATATTTTTTGCTTTAAATTTTTCAGTTAAGTAATTACAAGCGTCCCACGGATTTACTGTATCTCCACAAGTAAATACATCTACAGCAGCATAGCCAAGTTCTGGCCATGTGTGAATAGTTAGATGAGATTCAGATATTATTACTACTCCGCTTACTCCTTGAGGACTAAATTTGTGGAAGGCAACTTCTCTAACTTCTGCACCAGATTTTAAAGCAGAATCCACCATTGTTCTTTCTATATAATCCTTATCATCTAATATTTCATTGTCGCAACCATATATTTCCGCTAAAATGTGACGTCCTAAAGTTTTCATTCTATATTATTTACCTCCTCCATCAAATAATTAACAAGTAAATTTTATCAAATATACGCAAAAAGTCAATATAGTAACTTGTTTTTTAAGATATTTTACGTAAACTTTTATTTTTTTCGTTTTACTCTTAAATACTGTATTAATTAATGAAGTTTATAAAAAATGCGTGCACTCTATTTTATAATACACGCATTTTAATTAAAATATACTTATTCTAAAACATATTTATTAAATATCATTTACTTCTTTTATACTTAAACCTATTTTTTTATTTTCTTTATCTACTTGTATTATTTTGGCCTTGATCATTTCGCCAATTTTCAAAACCTCATCTGCTTTTTCAACTCTTTTATGACTTAGTTGAGAAATATGAGCTAGACCATCTATTCCTGGTTCTAGTTCTATAAAAGCACCAAAGGAAGCAAATCTAACTACTTTACCTAGTACTATATTACCTATTGGATATTTTATATTTACGCCATTCCAAGGGTCTTCTTGTAGTTTCTTTATAGATAAAGACAATTTTTTATTTTCTTTATTTATATCCATAATATAAACCTTTAATATATCACCTATTTTTAATAGATCAGAAGGATTTGTAATTCTTCCCCAAGACATTTCTGATATATGTAAAAGTCCATCTACGCCATCTATTTCTACAAAGGCTCCAAAATTAGTTAATCTTTTTACTTCACCTTCTACTATCATATCTTTTTCTAATTTACCCCAAGTTTCATTTTCCTGTAATGTTTTCTTTTCCTGTAATATTTCTCGCCTTGAAGCAACTATTCTTGTAGTGTTTTTAGAATCATCAAATTCTATTATGTTAACTTCTAATTCATTACCTAAATATTGATGTAAGTCTTCAACATGATTTAATTCTATATGTGAAGCGGGAATGAATACTCTGATGATATTTTTATATAAGGATATTAATCCTCCATTTACTACATCTTTTATTTTTACATAGATTCTTTTATTATTTATGAAGCAATCTTTTATTTCTTTATAAGCATTTTCTCTATTTAATTCTATAAGAGAAATTACTGGAGGATTCATTTCAGAGCCAAGGCTAATTATTTTAGCCTTAATTCTTTCACCTTTTTTTATTAAACTTGATAAGTCTATATCTTCCTCTTTAGTAACTTCTGTTATAGGAAGTAAAGCGTCTGATTTATAACCTATATTAACAAAACATTCTCTATTATTACTACTAATAGATGTAACTTCACCTTCTACTATTTGTCCTATAGATATGTTCATATCATTTTTATCCATATACTCTAATTGTTCATTTAATTCTAAATTTTTATCTTCATTCATTTTAATAATAGCCTCCTTTATAATCCAATCTGGTGTTGAAGCTCCAGCTGTAACACCTATAATATAATCATTTTTATTTTTAATGTTATCAGGAATTTCATTTGCATTTTCAACATGAATAGTATTTTTACAATTATTTTTACATATTTCATATAACTTAGTTGTATTGGAACTGTTTTTACCTCCAAGAATTATCATAATATCAGCTTTATGTGACAGTTCTTCTGCAGATTTTTGTCTAACTTGAGTAGCGTTACAAATAGTGTTAAAGGCTACAATTTCATTACATTGACTTACTACTTTATTTAAAACTTTCTGCCAATTTTCTTCTTTTTCAGTAGTTTGAGATACTACACAAATTTTTGGGGCGAGTTTATCTAAATCTTCACCATCTTTAGAGATTATAGCAGAGTTATTACACCATCCATTAATTCCAATAACTTCAGGATGATTTTTATCACCTACTATAAGTATTGAATAATTATCAAGGAAGTATTTATGCACTTTTTTTTGAATATTTGAAACATAAGTGCAGGTAGCATCAATAACATTTATTTTTTTTTCATTTAATTTATTTAATATATCTAAAGATACTCCATGAGATCTTATAATTAAAATATCATTCTCTTTTAATTGATCTATATTTTCTAAAGAAATAGAAAATATAGATTTTTGTTTAAGAAATTGAACTACATCGTTATTATGTATTAAAGGACCAAGAGTATATATTTTTTTATTATATTTTTCTTTAGCCTTTACAGCTATATCTACAGCTCTTTTTACTCCATAACAGAATCCAGAGTTTTTAGAGAGAATTATGCTCATATAATCACCTTCAATTAATTATCTAGTTTTTTCTATATAATTAGCAATTTTATCCACAACTTCATAAATTGATAAATTTGAAGTGTCAATTTCCACAGCATCTTTTGCTTTTTTTAAAGGATTTGCTTTCCTTGTAGTATCAATAAAATCTCTTTTTATTATATCTTGCAATACAGTATTATATTCAGTATTTATACCTTTTCTTATTAGTTCCGCATATCTTCTTTTGGCTCTTACCTCCGGAGATGCATTTAAGTAAAACTTAAAAGGTGCTCCTGGCAAAACAATTGTTCCTATATCTCGTCCATCCATAATAACATCATATTTTTTTGACATTTTTTTTTGAAGATGAACTAGTACCTCTCTAACTTTTGGTATTGCAGCATATAATGATACAGTATTACTTATTTCAGGTTTGCGAATTTCTTCACTAACATCTTCTCCATTAACTATTAATTTATCATTTGAAAAATGCATTTCCAAAGAAGTTATCAAACTACATAGTTTATCCTCATTTTCAGGAGAAATATTTTCTCGCCTTGCGAATAAAGTTACTCCCCTATACATTGCACCAGTATCTATGTACATTAAATTAAATTTTTTTCCTAAAATTTTTGCGATAGTACTTTTACCTGCACCAGCAGGACCATCAATTGCTACAGCTATTCTCAATGTCAAACTTCCTTTCTTTTTATATATAATATTTTATATATTCTATAAGAAATAATAAAATCCTTTATTTATATAATAGTTTATTTTTTATCTATCATAACTCCAGCTAAATGTCCGGTAGAAAATGCTATTTGAATATTATATCCACCAGTATAAGCATCCACATCTAATACTTCACCAGCAAAGTATAAGTTGTCAATAATTTTAGATTTCATAGTAGAAGGATCTATTTCTTTTACATTTACTCCACCAGCAGTTATAATTGCTTCATCAATAGGTCTTAATCCTTTAACTTTTAGTTCCAAGTTTTGAAGTAGATATACTAATCTTTTTCTTTCTTCTTTGGTAATGGAATTAACTTTTTTGTTTTCACATATATTTGATAGATTTATAATAATATCTATTAGTTTTTTAGGTAATAAATCTTCTAGAGAGTTTTTAAAATCTTTATTTATATATTTTGCAAAATCTTTTTGAATTCTTTTATTTAATTCTTCTGAAGTTAATGCAGGTTTTAAGTTAATTACTGCTTTAAAGTTTTCATTATTTTTTATGAATCTACTAGCGCTTAATACAATAGGTCCTGAAATCCCAAAATGAGTGAAAATCATTTCTCCAAATTCACTAAACACAACTTTGTTCTTAGAATTTTTTATACTTAATTCTATATTTTTCAAAGATAGTCCTTGCAATTGTTTTACCCATTCTTCCTGTATTTCTAAAGGAACCAACGCTGGTTTCAAATCAACTATAGAATGGCCAAGATTTTGTGCGAATTTATATCCATCTCCTGTAGAACCAGTTTGAGGATAAGAAGCTCCACCAGTAGCTATTATGAAATAATCTCCTTTTATTGTATCATTATTTTTTAGTTTTACAGAAGTAATAATATTATTATTCACCATTACTTCTGCTACTTTATTATTTAATATAATTTTTACTCCTCTATTATGCAGTTCCTTTTCTAAAGCTTTTATTATGTCTGAAGATTTATCTGAGTTTGGGAAAACTCTATCCCCTCTCTCAACTTTAAGTTTAATTCCTAATTTTTCAAAGAACTCTATTACATTTTCATTTGTAAAAGTGTATAAAGAACTATATAGGAACTGAGAATTGCCAGGAATATACTCAAAAAATTCGCTTATATCCTTTTTATTAGTTACGTTGCATCTTCCTTTTCCTGTAATAAATAACTTTTTCCCTAATTTATCATTTTTTTCAATTAGTGTTACATCATGTTTTGTAGAAGCGGATATAGCTGCCATCATACCAGCAGGACCACCACCTATTACTATAACTTTAGACATATTTTTATACCTCCTAAATAAGAAAACGAACCTTATAAAGGTTCGTTGTGTTTATTTTTAATCCACTCTTTTTTCTTTATAAGAGTAAACTTCATAATCTTCCCATATTTTCTCTAGCTTAGAAAACGTAGAAGATATTTTTTCTTTTTCTCTAAGACCTACTGCAATTATTAATGCATTTATTACACTAAGAGGTGCAACAAGTGAATCAACAAAAGAAGCCATATTGCTTTGGGCAATTAAAGTATGATCAGCTCTTGCTGCTAAAGGTGATAATAGGCTATCTGTAATAGCTACTACATTTGCACCTTTACTTTGAGCATAATCTAATGCTTCGATGGTTCTTGCTGCATATCTTGGAAATCCAATTCCTATTACTAAATCTTCATCAGATACATTAAGCATTTGTTCAAATATATCACTTACACCATATCCTATAACCTTTACATTATCCAGTATTAGGTTTAAATAAAAACCTAGAAACTCAGCAATAGCTGTTGAACTTCTAAGGCCAACTATATAAATTCTTTTTGCTGCAAATATGCTATTTACTACATCATCAAAAGTCTTATGATTAATTTTTTCTAAAGTTGCTCTGATATTTTCCATATCACTTTTTAATACACTTTTTAATGCACTTTCTTGGCTTATAAAATCATTTGATAATTCTATTCTTTGAACTGTAGTTAGTTTATTCTTTATTAATTCTTGTAAAGCTTTTTGTAGTTTTGGATAGCCACTAAATCCCAATTCGCTTGCAAATCTAACTACAGTAGATTCGCTTACTCCAACACTAGTTCCTAATTTTGCAGCTGTCATAAATGCAGCTTTATCATAATGTTTTAATATATATTCTGCAATTAATTTTTGGCCTTTACTAAGTCTAGGAAATTTTGTCTGAATAGTGCGCATTAAATCCTGTTTTCTATCTTCCATTTAGATCCAATCCTTTCTCCATATCCCCTTATGTATTGCAATATTTATTTCATTTTACCATCTATTGAACACATTATCAATATTTCTTTCAATTTTTACTATGATTCTTTATATATAGCTAATATGTGCTTGCCATTTTTTTCTGTTAGACCAAATACTATGTCTAGATTACTTAAATTCTTATTTAAAAAATCTACAACTTTATACATATCATTATAATAGTCAAATTCTTTAGTTGCAATTAGTTCTAAATCATTTTTCATAGATTAATCTCCTCCGGATAAATAATATTTTTTTAGGTATAAAATAGAAAAGGTATATATTATACTAAAAAGTATAAAATGAATGAAATAAATAAAATAATTCATTTTTATTTTGAATACATACTACTATAGAGATTTTAAATATTCTATTTCCTCTTTGTTCAAATATCTCCATTCTCCTTTTTTAAGATCATTTAATTTAATTTTTCCAATTGATATTCTTTTTAAACTGATAACAGGATGATTTATTTTATCACACATTTTTCTTATCTGCCTATTTTTACCTTCATGTATTGTAATTGAAACTTTAGAATTACCGTTTTCTATTGATAATATTTGTATTTTAGCTGGTGATGTTATATATCCTCCAATATCAATGCCTTTTTTGAACATTTCTATTTCATCTTTTGAAGGAATTCCTTTTATTATTGCCATATATATTTTATCCTTTTCTTCTCTAGGATGAATTATTTTATTATAAATATCTCCATCATTTGTTAATAATATTAAACCAGAACTATCATAATCTAATCTTCCTATAGGATAAATTCTTTCTTTTACTTTCACAAGATGGAGTAAAGTCTTCCTCCCATGTTCATCTTTAACTGTTGATACATATCCTTCAGGCTTATTTAAAGCTATATATACTTTATTACTTTCTTCTTTTATTATTTTATCATATACTTTTACAATATCTTTCTTTGGATCTATTTTAAAGCCAAGTTCTTCTATCAACTTATCATTAACTTTTACATTACCAGCAAGTATTATTTCTTCACATTTCCTTCTAGAAGCTACACCACACTTTGCCATATATTTTTGTAATCTTTCTTCCATATAAATTAAGCACTCCTTTTATAACCTATAGTTAAATATAACTTTATCCTAAAGTTACGTCCATTATCATCATTATTATAAAACCAATTAGTAATCCATAGGTGGCTATTCTTTCAAAACCATGTTCATGAGTTTCAGGTATAATTTCGTCACTTATAACAAATAACATAGCTCCGCCGGCTAAAGCTAGAACAAAAGGCAATATAGGTTTAGCTATTTGTACTAAGGATGCACCAATTATACCACCAATAGGTTCTACAAGGCCAGTAAATAATGCAATAAGAAAGGATTTTTTTGAGGTATAATTTTCTCTAATTAAAGCAAGTGCAACAGCTAAGCCTTCTGGCATATTTTGGAGTCCTATTCCTAGTGCTAAAGATATACCATCAGATAGATTTCCACTACCAAATCCTACACCTACAGCTAAACCTTCAGGAAAGTTATGAATAGTTATAGCTATTATAAAAAGCCATACTTTAGTCAAAGAAGATGAGGGCCCTTCTTTTCTATCTCCTAATATTAAATGTTCATGTGGTGCATATTTATCAATTAAATCTAACATTATACCACCACTAATAATACCTAATGAAGTAATTAAAACTCCTTTAATTCCTCCACCCCCATATTCAATAGATGGAATAATTAAGCTAAAGCATGTAGCGGCAAGCATTACTCCAGCAGCAAAGCCTAACATAGCATCTAAATATTTATGAGAAACATTTTTGGTAAAAAATATTGGGATAGCTCCTATTGCTGTAGCTAATCCTGCTATTAAACTACCTAAAACACCAACTAAAATTGTACTCATAGATAACCCCCCTTATCTAGTTTTTAGTTTTCCCCATATATAATCCCTAATTTAATTTTATTATTTACAATTAAGTTATTTAGTATCCTGTCTCCAATTTCATTATTTAATATAATTATTAATACTCCTTTGTATAATCTAATTATAATATAGGTTTCTTGTACATCATAGTGAAATAGTGAAAAATTTAAATAAAAAGAGCATATAATGGGAATAACCACTATATGCTTTTATACTTATTGAGGTAAGAGTATAAATCTTAATACAAATAATATTGCAAGAATATATATTATTGGATGAACTTCTTTATGTTTACCAGTAGCTAGTTTCATAATAGGATAGAATATTATCCCTGAAGCTATACCATTAGCAATACTGTAACTAAAAGGCATAATGGTTATAGTGAAAAATGCAGGAACAGCTTCTGTAAAATCATCAAAGTTAATTTCTTTAACGGAACTCATCATAAGTGCTCCTATTATAATAAGAGCTGGAGCTGTTGCTTCAGCTGGAACTATTCCAACTAAGTCACCTAAAAATAAAGCCAAAACAAACAATATACCAACTACTACAGATGTAAGACCAGTTCTTCCCCCTTCTGCTATTCCAGCAGTAGATTCAATATATGTAGCTGTAGTTGTAGTGCCAAATAATGAACTTATTGTTGTAGCTAAAGCATCAGATAAAAGAGCTTTTTTCATATTTTTAATTTTTCCATTAGGTAATATCATGTCAGCTTTTTGAGCAGTACCAACAAGTGTTCCAATAGTATCAAAAAGATCTACAAGGCTAAATGTAAGTACTACCATGAATATACTTGTTAAAGCTCCTATAAGGCCTGTCCCGTTATGAGATAAAAGACCTTTAAAATCAAAAGCTAAAAATGTTGGTGAAAAACTTGAAGGAATACTTATAAATTTTAATCCATTTATATTAGTTATACCCATTGGAATACCTATCAGTGTAGTTATTATTATAGATAAAAGCATAGCTCCTCTAACATTCCTAGCCATAAAAATAGCCATAGTAACTATTCCTATTAACGTTAAAACAGTATGTGGATTTGTAAAACTTCCAAAACTTATTAATGTGGAAGGATTGGCAACAATAATACTTCCACTTTTTAGACCTATTAAAGAAACAAATAAGCCAATACCACCTGTTATAGCAACTTTTAGATTGTGAGGAAGAGCATCAACTATTTTTTCTCTTATTGATGTTACAGTAATAAGAATAAATAATAATCCAGATATAAATACTGCAGCTAAGCCTTGCTGCCATGTATAGCCTAGAGTTAAACAAACACTATAAGTAAAAAATGCTGTTAGCCCAATACCAGGAGCTACTGCAAAAGGTAAGTTTGCATATAATCCCATAATAATTGTTCCAATAGCTGATGTTAAACACATTCCAACAAAAGCAGATGCTACGATTGGGTCATTTAAACTAGACAAATTAGAAGCAGCATCACCTTTTAATCCTTGTAAATTCATACCAGAAAATTTTAAAATATTAGGAATTACAAGTAGTGCATAGGCCATAGTAATAAAAGTAGTAAAACCGGCTAAAATCTCTCTTTTAGTATTGGTACGATTTTCAGAGAGTTTGAAAAATGAATTTAAAAATGATTGTCTTTTTTCTGATGAATGAAAATTATTCATTTTTTCCTCCTTAGTAATTAATTTTTTATAAAAAAAAACTGTTAAGGATACGTAAAGAGTAAATCCGTTAACAGAATTTTAAATAGACAATTGTACTATATTGAATCAGATTACCCATAGTGAGAAATTTAAGGCTTCTCGTAGAAACTTCTGAACCTTATTATCAGAAATATATGGATGAGAAATTTAAATATTAAATTATACGATTTACATATTAACATCATGAATGAAAAAAGTCAATATTTAAATCTTTTAAAGTAAAAAAATTAAATATTGACTTAAAATCTATTCTACTTCTTGTATGCTTATAGTTCTTGTGTGTTTTGTATGACTCCATTCTTTATTGTTTTTATCCAGTATTCCTTGAATAGTAATTGGAATCCATGTAAGAGTATATATACCATATAAAAGATACCAAACAAATATTTTTAATGAATGTTTTCTATCAATAATTAATAGTAATAAAATAAATGTACCTATGTAAATTAAGTTGCCTAATATAATTTCATAGGACTTTGGATGATTTCCAAAAACATAAGTAAATATAACTATGTTTAAAGAATAAAGGGAAAATAATATAAACATAGCTTTTGAAAGTTTTTTTTCTATAAGCATAATAAATGGAGTAAATAAAAATTGTAAAATACTAAAAATTTTCCAGATTATAGGGGTGAAAAGATAATTTATTACAAATATATTAAGCCCCTTTTCCACATTATTTTGAGCTAAAGTTAATATTGCAGATAACCCTAATAATAGAGTAACAAATGGTTGAATTGTATATAAAGCACAATCTAAAGCTGTAAAATTTTTATCTTTTATAGCTTTTAATAATAGTTTAGAAAAAAACCTTGAAGCTACATCCGCAAAACCTTGCATCCACCTTTTTCTTTGATTCCAAGATTGTTTTAATGTTAAAGGTTTTTCATCATAAACTATAGCATTATGTGCCCAACCAACCTTATGTCCATTTAATACTAGTTTACAAGTAAATTCTAAATCTTCCGTAAGGCAAGTTGCCCCCCAACCTAATTTTTTCAAAATATCAGTATTTACACAAAAGCCTGTGCCACCAATTTGATTTGATAATCCTAAATTAGCTCTAGCTAATTGGAATAATCTATTGGCAGTCCAAAATGATATAGAGTAAGATTGAGTAATCCAAGAATCATTTGGATTTTTACTATCTATATATCCTTGTACTACTTTATAGCCAGCACATAGTTTATCGTTCATAGCTCTTAAAAAATTTTTTGATACTAAGTTATCTGCATCAAATATAGCTATAGCATCATAATTTTTTTCCATTGAAAAAATTTTATTAAACATCCACTCTAATGCATAACCTTTTCCTCTTTTATTGGGAACATTTCTTTCAAATACTTCTACATTCAATTCCCTTGCAATTCTAGCTGTTTTATCTGTACAATTATCAGCTATAACATAAATATCAAACAAATCCTTTGGATAGTCTAATGATTTTAAACTATCAATAATATTACTTATAACGGCTTCCTCATTATGAGCAGCCACAAGCAATGCAAATTTTTGAGTAGGTTTATATTTATTTATGTCTTTATCTTTCTTTTTAAATAATCCAAATAGTGATAGTATTAAATAATACATAGTTATAAAGAATACTGCAATTTGAAATATTGCCGTTGAATAGTAAATAAAATCTTCCATATTATCACTTCCATTTCATTTCATTGTTTTTAATGTCGATTTTTATAATACCATATTTTTTTCAAATAAGAGCTTCAGTTACAATCTTCTGATAATTCTTAAAATACTAAAGCCAATTTAAAATGAAATAAGGGAACTTCACTAAAATTAAGTCCAGTCCCCCTTAAACTAAGTTTACCCATATTTAAATTTATTATTAATATTTTGCTATATAACTATTAAAATAATAGTTATCATTTAAATCTATCTTCAATAAAAATATCTTCTAATGGTTTTCTTAGTCCAGGTTTCTCTCTATCCCTTAAATCATCTGTAGGTAAAGTATCTTTTTCACCAAGTTTTCCAACTGCAATTATTGTTAGAATATCATAATCATCAGGTATATTAAATTTTTCTCTAGCAAGATCTTTTTTAAATCCCCCCATAGCGTGAGTAATAAAACCCATTTTTTCAGCTTCTAATGATAAATAGCCCCAAGCTGTGCCAGCATCGAATTTGCTCCAATAATTTTCTTTACCATCTAATGAAAAAATTTTTTTTGAAATAATCATTATAAATGATGGTGCTCTATCAGCCCATAACCTATTAGAGTCTAATAAAACACTTCTCATAGTATTAAGTTGTTCTTCTTTATAAGCTATTATAAATTTCCATGGTTGTTCATTAAAACAAGAAGGAGCATATCTAGCAGCTTCTATTAATGGAAGCAAATCATCTTTTGATATAGTTTCATTTTTAAATGCTCTTGGAGACCATCTATTTTGAATTTCTTTCATTATATCATATTTAAAATTTCGTTTCATGTAAATACACATCCTTTTGATTTATTTTGATTATAACATTATTATACTATATTTTTTTATTTAATGTTTAAATTTATTTTAGTTGACAATTTTTATTAGTATACATAATTTATATTATGTATACTAATTTTATAGGTAGGTTTATTTACATTTTATTTAATTAACATAATTTTAAATATGTTAATTTAGTATATTTTTCACATAATTATTTTTTCTGAATATATTGTAATTAACCACCCTTCTATTATATTCCTTAACATATTATAAAAAGGAGGGATATATATGGGACACAAGCATAAACATTGTTGTGAATATGAATACTATAAAAAGAAATGTAATTGTAAATGTGGCTGCGGCTGTGACTGTGGATGTAATAATTATGGTAATTATGGCGGTTGTGGAAACATTATTCTACCACTTATAGTGTTAGCTTTAATCGCTAATAAATGCTAGTATATATATCAAGGGATAGGAATAATTTCTATCCCTTATTCTTTCATTAAAATATAAGGCTAAAATAAGATATATGCTTATAATAGAGTATAATAAGCTTTATTTATCTAAAAATACAGAATTTACGGAAATATGAATTTACATTTTTTACTATAAACCTGTTATAATACTTATATATCTATATTATAAAGGAGGAAAATAAAATGAATTCCTTTTATTTTCATGCATTAAAAGAAAAAAACGTTGATAAATTATCAGAATATATATTAAATGCAATAAAAGGCAAAAATAAATTACTTTTATTGTGTATAGGAACGGATAATTGCACTGGGGATTCATTAGGACCATTAACAGGTACATTATTAAAAAAAGATAATTGTCCATGTGTTATAATGGGAGATTTAGAAAATATAATAGACTATACTAATATAAAAGAAAAAATAAATTACATCAAAACTTATTATAACGATCACTATATTATAGCTATAGATGCATGTTTAGGTCAAAAGACTAATGTTGGTAAGATATTTATAGAAGAATCCTCCTTATTTCCAGCTGCTGCATTAAGGGCAAAAGATATATCTATCGGAAATATCTCAATAAAAGGAGTAGTAAATAGATATGCTTCAATGAAATATGCTAATGAATATATACTACAACAAACAAGACTCTTTCATGTATATACTATGGCTGATGTTTTATCAAAATCATTAATAAATGCTATAAATACAAACTTACATATTTGTAAGAGTAATGATATAGATATAGGTTCTAAATTATTATATTCAATATAAAAAGAATGGTTAAAAAACCATTCTTTTTATATTGAATATAATTTTAAAGAATTGGTATATGAATTGGTGCACCTGGTCCTAATGGCAATGACATAGAATACCATAATATGAGTAAAACTGACCAACCAACCAAGAATAATAATGAATAAGGTAGCATTGTCGATATTAATGTTCCTATTCCTGTATCTTCATCATATTTTTCTGCAAAACTTACTATTAAAGCAAAATATGACATCAATGGTGTAATTATATTTGTACAGGAGTCTCCTACCCTATATGCTGCCTGTGTAAATTCTGGTGAAAATCCTATATGCATAAACATTGGTACAAATACCGGTGCCATTATAGCCCATTTTGCTGAAGCTGATCCCATAAATAAATTTATAAAAGCTGCTAATATAACAAACAATATTATAAGTGGAATTCCCGTTAAACCTGTTGATTCTAAAAATCCTGCACCTTTAACTGCTAAAATTGTTCCTAAATTAGTATGTCCAAAATATGCAACGAATTGTGAAGCAACAAATACTAATACAAGATATCCCCCCATTTTGCTCATAGATTTTCCAACAGAGTTTGCAACATCTTTATTATTCTTTATTTTCTTTGAAGAAATACCATAAGCTACACCTGGTATAAAGAAAAACAATGCTATTATTGGTACTATTCCATCCATAAATGGTGTATGTCCTATAATTTTGTGTGTCTTAGGATCTCTTAGTATACCATTATATGGAACAACCAATGCAAGTAATATTATCATAAATATTAAAAAAGCTATTCTTGCTGACTTTAATCCCTTTTTTTCTTCCGGAGATAAATCTGCAACGTTTTCATCTGATGCCTTACTATAAGTTCCTAATCTAGGCTCAACAATTCTTTCTGTAACAAAAGTACCTATTATAGCTATTAAAAATGTAGAAGCTACCATAAAATAATAATTTGCAGTAGGCTCTACTCTATAAGTACCATCCATAAGCTTTGCTGCCTCTGTAGTTATTCCACCAAGAAGTGGATCTGTAGTCCCTATTAGAAGGTTTGCACTAAAACCACCAGATACACCAGCAAATGCTGCAGCAAGTCCTGCAAGTGGATGTCTTCCGAAACTTAAAAATATCATAGCACCTAATGGTATCAAAACTACATATCCTGCATCTGAAGCTATATTAGACATAACACCAAGTAAAACAACGATTACAGTAACAAGTCTTTTAGGCGTACTCATTACTGCTTTTCTAAGCAACGCCTGAATAAGTCCTGTTTCTTCTGCTAAGCCCACACCAAGCATAGCAACTAAAACTGTACCTAATGGTGCGAAACTTGTAAAGTTGTTAACTGCACTGGTAAACATATATCTCACTCCATCAGCAGTGAGTAAACTAACTGCTTTTACATCAGTAAGTTTAGTCCCTCCATTTACTTTATCTACCATATTAAATTGTACATTTACGCCTGCTCTAGCGCATAAATCAGAAATAATAATTATAATAACACTTAGTATAACAAATATTGCGGCTGGATGAGGAAGTTTATTTCCTACTCTTTCAACCCAGTCGAGAAATCCTCCTTTTTTCTCGTTTTTCAGATTCTTGCTAGTTTCCCCCATTTTATAACTCCTTTCCTATAATATTGATTTTTTTCTTTTAATGAACTATTATTGCTATGTATATTATTATTTATTTAAAAATAGTTCATTAAATTTGTAATTCATATACAAATTTAATAATATTTTAACATATGAATGAAAATATTTCAATATTTTTTAGAATTATGCATATAATAATAGTTTTTAATTCATATATTATTTAAATTATAATTAATTTATTCATAATTAAATCGAGTAGGAGGAAAATAATTATTTTATTTTCCGTCCTCTCCCACCACCGTACGTACCGTTCGGTATACGGCGGTTCATTAAGAATTATGTACTAGTTGATATCTTTTAGATATACTTTTATACCCTAGATTTTCAAGATATTCATTATTTAGAGTTGTATTAAGAATTGGACTATTGGATATTCTCCAATAGCCTTTTCTTGTATTCGCATATTTCCAACCTTTATAGGTCGGCAGACCGAGTTTTATTAAATTCCGTCCTCTAGTCTTTACCTTTTTCCATTGCTTCCAAATACAAGCTCTCACTCTTCTTCTTATCCATTCGTCTAACTGTTTTATTCTGGCGTTAGCCCAATGTCATCAGTTTAAAATGTAATAAAAAGTAAAAAACTCCTTCTAAAAACACTTTACACTTTAAAATTATCACAAATAATCAAAAAGAGCACATAGATTTTGTGTATTTCTAATGATTAAAGGTGATTAAAATGAAATTTAAAAAAAGCTTTAAAAAAGCCATGTTAGAAAGTAAAATAATGATTGAGGACTATATATTTAAATGTTCGAATAGAACAAGTCCATCATACTTTACGAGGGCAGGAAAAATGGGATTTAAAGAAACAATATTATTTATGCTTAATATGATAAACAAGTCTTTACAAGTAGAATTAAACAATTTTTTTGAAGTGATTTTGAAAAGAAAGGATACAATTTCAAAACAAGCTTTTTCAGAAAATAGGCAAAAAATTAACCCTAATGCATTTATTGAGCTAAATGATAAAATAGTAGATGTTATTTATAAAGAATGTGATGAATACAAGCTTTGGAATGGATACAGATTAACTGCCATTGATGGTACTACAATAGAGTTACCTAATACAGAAACCTTGAGAAATGAGTTTGGATATGCAAAGAATCAGCACACTAGTGTAGCCATTGCTCGTGCAAGTGCTTCATGTCTCTTTGATGTGTTAAATAAAATTGTTATAAAAAGTAAAATATATCGTTTTGAAACTTCTGAAAGAAAAATCGCACTAGAATTAATTTATGAAATGAAAAAAGTTTCTTCCATAAAAGACTTGATATTATTTGATAGGGGATACCCAAGTAGTGAGCTGATGTCTACGTTGATTGAAAGCAATATTTATTTTGTTATGAGACTAAAAAATAATGTATTCAAGAAAAAAATTAATGTAGAAAATCAGGATCAAATAATAGAAATTACACATGATAAAAAAACATATAAAGTCAGAGTTATAAAATTCTATCTTGACTCAGAAACTGAGGAAGTTTTAGTAACTAATTTATTTGATGAATCTATGAAAATTGAAGAATTCAAAGAATTATATTTCAAAAGATGGGGCATAGAGATAAAGTATGATGAATTAAAAAATCGACTTGAAATAGAAAACTTTACAGGCACAACTAAAATAGCAATAGAGCAGGATTTCTATGCTTCTATTTATCTGTCAAATATGATTGAATTGGCACGTAAAGATAGTGATGAAATAGCAAGAGTTGAAAGAGAAAATAAAGAAACAAAGTATGAATATAAGACAAACTTAAATATCTTAATAGGCAGTTTAAAAGATAAGCTTATAATGATGTATCTTGAAGAAAGTCCAAGAAAAAGAAATAAGATTTATAAAGAAATCATGCAAAAAGTTTCAAGAAGTAGTATTCCTATAAGACCTAATAGACAAAATCCTCGTATTAAAAGAATTGCCAGAGGAAAGTATAAGAAAAATAAAAAACGCAGTCTGTAGCTTTAAACAAATAAACCGTAGCACGAATCCTATTTTATGTTTACACGAAAATTGTGACAAATATTAGGATTTATTTGTGTTGCAAAAAAATAAATCTAAAACAAGCCTTATTTTATAAATTAACTCAATAAAATAAAAATCGCAACATATGTTCCATATTATTGAATATTGACTTGATGACATTGAGCTAACGCCTATATCACCTTCGGCGCTCGGGACTCTCACCCTATAGATTGCGCCTATGCTGGGCGCACAGTAAAAAAGATAGTAGAGTGAATTTCTACTATCTTTTAAAAGAGAGCTTAAAATGATTGTAGCTATAAACTCATATACATCCATTAAATACCTAAAAATTTAAGCATTTATGAACCTATATAATCTTAGCTCGACTATTATATATATCTTGGAATCCATATAAATATGTAATCTTTAAACACATATAATAGTCTTCCATTTGGCACTTATTAAACTCTTTTTAAGAATCTAACAAATACCTTTGAGCGAATATATTAAAACCATCATCAGTGTTGATACATTCTTGGCTTAACCACTTTAAACCCTCTTACATTATTTATAATATCCATTTATAAATTTATTATCCTTGGCAATTTTTATATAACCTTTCTTTTTGTAAGCATATTTGTTAAAATTATACCTCCAAATCCTCCAATAAGAGCAGTAATTAATTGAGGTGTTCCCATCATAATGACTAATTTAGATGCAACTTTTGGTGGTATACCTAAATTAAATAAATTAATAAATTTGTTAGCTGACATATATAAAAATCCAAATTTAAAAATTGCGGCTATTACCAAAAATATATATGGAATCCAATTTTCCCTTTTATGACCTAATGAAAACATCAATATAAAAATTATATTGCCAAGCATGATAAAAGGTATAAAAGGTCCCATAGGAGCTGGTAATTGTCCTATAATCCATGCAAGTAAAGGAGTTAAACCTCCTACTAAAATTCCCCATAAAACTCCGCAGGTTAAAGTAGATATTATAAGTACTGCATTAACTATAGAACCTACAAGTAATTGGCTTATTTGAGGGAAACTTCTTCCAATTCCTTGTACTATTATAGCTATGGCTAAAAGTAAAGATGATCTTACTAATCTTTGTGAACTATTCATTATCTGTCCTCCATTTTATCCTATATGCTAATTAAATATATTTGTAACCCTGTCTAATATTCCATTGATATGAGCTATAGCTATACCATAATTTGTTATAGGTACATTATAATTTTTAGCTTTAAGTATTCTACTCATCATTTGCTTTCTATTAAACATACAAGCTCCACAGTGAATTATTAACTTATATTTACTTATATCTTCAGGAAAATCTATTCCTGCATTTACAGTAATATTAATTTCTCCGCCTGCTCTTTCTTTCAACCAATTAGGTATTTTCTCTCTTCCTATATCTCCTTTTAAAGCATGATGAGTACAAGCTTCTGCAATAAGCACCTTATCTCCAGGTTTTAATTCATCTATTGCTTTTGCTCCTTGTATAAATGTTTTTAACTCTCCTTTAAATCTAGCCATAAGTATAGAAAAGGATGTAAGTGGTATATCCTTAGGTATTATATCATTTACTTTTTTAAAAACTTGTGAATCTGTTATTACTAAATTAGGCTTAATATTAATATTATTTATCATATATTCTAGTTCTGAACACTTAACTGTAATAACCACAGTATCATTATCTAAAAGATCTCTTATAGTTTGAACTTGAGGAAGAATTAACCTTCCTTTTGGAGCTTGTATATCTTGTGGTGCCACAAGTAAAACTATATGATTTTTATTAACTATATCTCCAATTAATGTTGGCATTTCAAAATCTATTGGAGAATTTTCAATAATTTTATCTTTTAACTTTTCTATATTTATTTTCTTTAATGCACTTACTTTTATAAAAGGAATGCTAAATTTATCTTTATATTCATCAATATTCACATCAATTTCATCAATTTTATTTACTACACCTATAACAGGTATATTTCTTTTTTTTAAGTCCTCATACCAATGCTTTTCATAAGAAAGATCTTTATTATTGCCTGAAAATATTAATAATGCTAAATCTGTTTTATCCATTACCTCTTTTGTTTTTTTTATTCTAAGTTCCCCTACTTCTCCTAAATCATCAAGTCCAGCTGTATCTATAATCATGACAGGACCTATAGGCAATAGTTCCATTGCCTTATAAACTGGATCTGTAGTAGTTCCAGCTGTGTTTGATACTATTGATATTTCCTGATTAGTTAATGCATTTATTATGCTTGATTTTCCAGCATTTCTTCTACCAAATATAGCTATGTGTAATCTATTTCCCTTTGGAGTATCTATCATAAAAATTCCTCCTAAATTAAAATCTTAAATCTCTTTCTCCATTTTCTATTCTATTAAGTTTTTCCATTGTTGCTTCCCTAGCTCTATCATTTGGAATTTCTTTTAACGCTTCCTTTATAGTTTTTTCTCCAATTTTTTTCACTTCTTCATTTCCATAATCAAGTAAAAATTCTTTAAAAGTTAGTAAAGCATTAGGTTGACATACATTGTGTATTTGCCCTGATTTTGCAAGGCCCATAAACCTTTCTCCTGTTCTTCCCTCTCTATAACAAGCAGTGCAGTAACTTGGAATATATCCTCCTTCACATAAGCTTTTTATTACCTCTAAAGGTGATCTACGGTCTCCAACTTCAAATTGAGGTTTTTCCTCTGTACAGACTTTTGAATTTTCCTTAGCATATCCTCCAACTCCCGTACAAGATCCTGCACTTAATTGTGATATACCAATAGATAAAACTTCATCTCTAAATTTAGTTTCTTCTCTAGTAGATAAAATCATTCCAGTATAAGGAACTGCTAATCTTAATACCGCTACTATCTTTTTAAACTGATCATCTGTTACCATATAAGGATAATTGCTTAAAGACACTCCTTCCGCTTCTCTAATCCTTGGTACAGATATGGTATGTGGTCCAACTCCTGTAGCTTTTTCTAAATGCTCAGCATGCATAAGCATAGCTAATGTTTCATATTTGTAATCATAAAGTCCATAAAGTACTCCTATGCCTACATCATCAATGCCAGCTGCTCTTGCTCTATCCATAGCAGTAGTATGATAATTATAACTATGTTTTGGTCCTTGTGGATGCATTTTTTCATAGGTTTCTTTATGATATGTTTCTTGAAATAATATATAGGTTCCTATTTGCGCTTCCTTTAACCTTTTATAATTTTCAATAGTTGTAGCTGCTATGTTTACATTTATTCTTCTAATACTTCCATTATCAAATTTTAATGAATATATTTTATCTATGCACTGTAGAATATATTCCAATGAACAGTTTACATCATCTTCTCCTGCTTCTAATGCAAGTCTTTTATGTCCTAAAGACTCTAGTATTCTAACCTCTTCCTCTAATTCTTCCATATTAAGTTTTTTTCTTACAAACTCCTTATTTGTATGCTTATATCCACAATATACGCAGTTATTTACACAATAATTGCTTACATATAAAGGAGCAAATAAAACTATCCTTTTACCATATATTTGTTCTTTGATATACCTAGCTGCCTTAAACATTTCTCCTAATAATTCATTATCTTCAATAGTTAAGAGTACCGCTGCCTCTCTATAACTGAGTCCTTTGCATTCCTTAGCTTTTTTCAGCAGTTCTCTTACATAATTTAAATCTTTTGACTTAGCTTCCCCCATCTTTATAGAATCTAATATTTCTGATTCAACAATAAAATCTTCTGCTCTAAATTCCTTCAAAATTAACATCTCCCTTTAAACTATTTTTTAAAACTATCTCCTTTTGTACAGGAAATTTTTTTACCATTTTTTAATATATAATTTTCTATTACTTTCCTTTCTTCTAATATAGACTTTTCTTCTTTAGATTTTGTTGGATATATTTCATACAATCTTCTATATTTATAAGGCTCTACTTTTTGCATAATAACATTAGCACCGCAACTAAATGCCATACTCTTATGATTTTCATTTAAAACTCCTAAAGATGTAGTTGCAGGCAAATGAGTGTCTCTTAAAATAAGCCTTGATAAAGCTACTACTTTTAAAGTTAAAAAAGTACTTCCTTCTTCGCTATTTTTAAGATTCGTTTCAGGATGTGGTATAAAAGGACCTATTCCAGCCATATCTACATTTAATTCTTTTAATAACATTATATCTTTTACTAAAGTTTCATATGTTTGTCCAGGAAGTCCTACCATAAAACCACTCCCTATCTGATATCCTAATTCCTTTAATTCTTTTAAACATCTTATTCTATTATCAAAAGAAGAATGTGGATGCAATTTATTGTATATGTGTTTATCTGCAGTTTCATGTTTTATTAAAAATCTATCTCCCCCTGCTTCTTTAAAAGCTTTATACTCTTCAAATTTTCTTTCTCCTATACTTAAAGTTATACTTAAATCACCTATTTTTTTTATATTTTTTATAACATTACATATTTTATCTTTTGTATACCATAAATCTTCACCAGATTGAAGAACTATAGTTTTATATCCTGCATCATAAGCCTTTTTAGCAGTTTCTATAATTTCATCTAAATCCATTCTGTATCTATTAATGTGATTATTACTTCTATTTAGGCCACAATATGCACATTTACATCTACAATAATTAGAAAATTCTATTATACCTCTTATTTGTATTTCCTCTCCGCAATATCTAGAAGTGATATCTTCTGCTTTAATAAATAAATAGTCCAAATTATCCTTATCTTTTACATTTAAAATATTTATCATTTCCTCTTTAGTTAGTTCATTTTCTAATGCTGCCTTATCTATTAAATCCTTGACACTCATAAGCACACTCCTTGTTCTATCTCATGACTAGCTATTTAACACTTTTATCTTATATAAGGGGAAAATAAAATCTTCTACACCTCTAATATTAAATTTATTTTTATTTTTTAGTTATAGCTGATTTTACATTTACTCCTGATATTTTACCTAGTTTTCCTGTCATAGCACTAATTTCATCTGATGTACCATCTACAATAATAGATATAACACTTATTTCTTTTTCCCTATAAGGAACCCCCATTCTGCCCACTATTATGTCAGCAAATTGATGTAGTATATCATTTACTTTACTTGAGCTCTCAAACTCCTCAATAACTATACCTACAACTCCAACTCTTTTATCCATATTACTCCTCCAAAACAATAAATTATATAAACACAAAAACCTTCCAGAGAAATACTGGAAGGTAATTTAAACTACTTTAAAAATGTATACTCCATAAACTTATATGTAACATAGTTTTATGAAAATATAGCTTTAAAATATATTTAGTTCCTTCCCTTTTGCTCAGATATTCCTTACAATTAGGTAAAACTTTTTTAAAATCTCTTCTATCGGAAATCACCAATAAAAGGGATACATTTTTATTATATTTTTATATATATAATGTGTCAACTACAATTATACCATATATAGATGTTTTTAGTATTAAATTAATAATCATAAACTATTTTAAAACAAAATTTAATATTTATTTTAATAAATAAACTGGCTATATAGCCAGTTTATGAAAACATTACCCTATCGCTTAATTCTTCTTTAAACTTCATAGTTTCAAAATAATTAAGTAGCTTTTCTGTAGTTAAAGCTTTCTTTTCTTCTCCTTTTAAATCTAAAATAATTTCTCCTCTATGCATCATTATTAATCTATTTCCTAATTTTACTGCATGATTTAAATTATGAGTTATCATTATAGTAGTCATATTATTTTCTTTTACTATTCTTTCTGTTATTTTTATAATGCTTTCTGAAGTTTTAGGATCTAATGCAGCTGTATGTTCATCAAGTAAAAGCAACTTAGGCTTTTTCATAACTGCCATTATAAGTGATACAGCCTGCCTTTGTCCGCCTGATAATAATCCTACTTTTGTATTTAATTTATCTTCTAATCCTAAATCCAACTCTTTTAACAATTGACAAAAGAAATTTATATCTTTTTTATTAATTCCCCAAGTGAGATTAAATTTATTCCCCTTATTATTAGCCATAGATAAATTCTCCAATATAGTCATATTAGGTGCCACTCCTAGAGATGGATTTTGAAATACTCTTCCTATATACTTTGAAGCCTTATATTGAGGTATATTACTTATTTCTATTCCATCTAATACTATAGAGCCATAATCCTCTTTAATGGCTTGAGATATTATGTTAAGTAATGTTGATTTTCCAGCTCCATTACTTCCTATTATGGTAATAAAATCTCCATCTTCTATAGTTAAATTAACTCCTTTAAAAATAGTTGTTTCATTTACTGTATGTTTATTAAAGACTTTCCATAGATTTTCTATTGTTAACATATGCCTTACCTCCCATAGAAGATCTTTTTTTAATCTTAATACTCAATTTGTTATTGTTAATACAAAGTGTAATTACCACTATAAATGATGTTATTAATTTTAAGTCTGTTGGAGGAAGCCCTAACTTTAACGCAATTGCTATAGAAGCTTTATATATTATGGCCCCTAATATAGTTAAACTTGTTGCTTTAAATAAAGTTATCTTTTTAAAAATAGAATTTCCTATTATTACTGCTGCTAAAGCCATTACTACTACACCTGTTCCCATACCTACATCAGCAAATCCTTGATATTGTGCCATAATGGATCCTGATAATCCTACTAATCCATTGGAAATCATTAATCCTAAAATTTTTATTAAATCCTTATCTACTGCTAAAGAAGTAACTAGTTCTTCATTATCCCCTACTGCTTTTAATAAAAAACCTAATTTTGTATTTAAAAATAAATCTAGTAATATTTTTGATAATAATGCAAATACAACTATAGTAACTAAGGGAATAAAACTAGAATTAAATATAGTACTTTTGTGGAACAATGGTATATTAGACTTTCCCATTATTCTTAAATTTATAGAATAAAGACCTAACATAACTAAAATTCCTGATAAAAGATTTGTAATTTTTAATTTTACATTTAATAAACCAGTTATTCCTCCTGCTAAAGCCCCTGCAATAAACGAAAGTATACAAGCTAAAAATGGATTCATTCCATTAATTAGACATAATGCGGTAATTGCTGCTCCTAAGGGAAAAGTACCATCTACAGAAAGATCCGGAAAATCTAATATTTTATAAGAAATATATACTCCTAAGGAGGTGATGGAAAATATCATTCCACCTTCTAATACATTTATTAAAATGTCCATTATTTAACTCCCCCTTTTACTTTTTCACTTTTATCCAAAATATCCTTTGGTACTTTTACTTTTAATTTACTAACAGCATCTTCATTTATAACCAGCTGTAAATTTTTTAAAGTGCTAATAGGATTTTCTTCAATGTTATTTCCATTTATTATCTTAATTGCTTCCTCAGCAGTTTGTAATCCAAGTTTATAGTAATCTATTCCTATAGTAGCTACCGCTCCTGAAACTACATGAGCTTTTTCTGCTCCAATTATAGGAACATTTTTACTATAACAATCATTTACTAATAATGGAATCGCTGATGCTACTGTATTATCAGTTATTAAATATAACACATCTATTTTATTTAAAATAGAATTTAATCCTTGAGGAATCTCATTAACATTTGTTATCCCTACTGTAGTCACTTCTAATCCAAATTTAGTTCCTATTTCTTTAGCTTCATCTATTTGAATCTCGGAGTTACTTTCACTAGTATTATATATAATACCTATGCTTTTAGCATTAGGTATTAATTTCTTTAAAAGTTTAAATTGCTCTTCCATAGGTATTCTATCAGAGGTTCCTGTTACATTTGTTTCTGGCTTTTCCATAGATTTTACTAGGCCTGATTTTACTGGATCTGTTACAGCTGTAATAACTATTGGTATATTCTTTGTAGCATTAAATGCTGCTTGAGCTGAAGGTGTTCCTATTGCAAATATCATATCTTCTTTATTAGATACAAAATTTTGAGCTATACTTTGATTAGTTTGCATATCACCTTGGGCATTTTGGTAATCTATTTTTATATTTTTACCCTCTTCATATCCTTTAGCTTTTAAACCTTCTAAAAATCCTTTTCTTGTGGAATCCAATGCGGGATGTTCCACAATCTGTGTTATACCAATTTTTATTATTTTTTTATCCTTGAGAGAAGATACTTTTTCACCATTTTTTGAACATCCTGTAAAAATTGAAATGCCTAAAAATAATGCAAGTAATAATTTGATTTGTCTTTTTGCTACCATACTACCATCCTCCTAAAATATTAAATTATAAATTTAAATGTTTTTTATAGGCTTGCTCATATTTAGAACAAATATAAAAAACTCTCCCTAGGGAGAGTTCGTAAACTAATTAAACCTTAATAAACATATTAAGATTAAAATAAAAAAATACCATACTACCATACTACCCTACTTCAAAACTACCATACTACTATTGCTATTTATTTTTTATAAATTCTATAACATTTGAGAGGTTTTGTCAATATAATTTTAAATATATTTAACAAATGTCAGCTATAGAACGGTGTCCTAATCCTATAACTACTTCATTTAAATGAAGCAGTCCTATACTCATAAATATGCATACACTTAGATGCTCCTTACATCTAGCAATTCCTATTTTCCCTCCTACATTTAACCCATTTGCTTTTTTTGAAACCTGTATTATAGCCTCTCTAGTAGCTCCAGCTACAGCTCCATCATGCACATGACAATCTTTAATAAGTCCACATCTTTTTGAAGCAACTAATGCTCTTTCTACTATTTTAGGTATAGATTGATTTATATTTCCACCTATATCCACAGCAACAGTTATTATTCCACTTTTTTTATATACCTCTTCTAATTTTTTTTCATCTTCTCTGGATGATATAGCCATTTGAATAGAAGCTTTAGCTACATCTATACTATCAATTTTCATGAACATTTTCCTCCTTGTTTATATAAAAAAATATCCTTATGTTTCATTTATATTTTATCATATAACTATAGTATTTAATAATAACTTCTAAAATTTACGAATTTTTTTCTAAAATAAATATACATAAGAATTCCTTCAATAATCCATTGTAAATTTGTTATCCACCATACAAGTGTTACAGGCTTCTTTAAAATATATATAAAATAAAAAATTAAAGGCAATCTTATACACCAACCTGTAATAGTTGAAATAATAAAAGGAGTTTTAGCATCACCCATGCCTTTAAGTCCTCCAGAAAAGATATTTGATATAGCAATAAAAGGTTGTTCTATAGACCCTATATGTAGGCATGCTGCTGTAATAGTTATAACTTCTATTTCTCTACCACTTATAAAAAGTTTTGATAAGAAATTAGGTATAGTTAAGAACATAATAGAAAAAAACATAACCATTCCTAATGCAAATATACTACATTTACTGGCATATTTTTTAGCTCCTTTTAAATCCCTTTCTCCTACCTTTATACCTACTAGAGTTGTAGTTGCAATTCCTATACCAACACTTGGCATAACAGACATACCTTCTATAGTATTGGCTATTCCATTAGCAGCAAAAGCTGAAGGACCTAGCACCATAATCATACCTGTACATATTAATCTACTTAGACTATAGGCTGCTTCTCCAAAAACACATGGAATTGTTAATGAAATAATATCCTTTACTCTTTTAAAACTGCATTTTCTTTTAAATGTAATCTTTATTCTAAAAACTTTTTTCATATATAAAAATAAATATAAGCTTCCCAATAATTGAGAAACCAATGTAGCTATTGCTGCTCCAGCTATTCCTAAAGCTCTTGAAAATAATCCAAAAATTAAAATAAAATCAAACATAACTTTACTTAAAGAAACAATTAAAGAAACCATAAAAGGAGTTTTTGTATTTCCTACTCCCCTCAATATAGAATTTATAATATTTATAAATATATTTGGCAAAAGTGATATTGATATAATTTTCATATACAAATTTCCATATGTTTTTACTCTATCATAAGCTTTGAAAATATATAAAAACTCATTACTAAAAATAAAAAACATTGAGGATATAAAAATAGAAAATAAAATACCAATTTTCATTCCTATTATTGAATACTCTTTTGCAGTTTCCATATCATTTCTTCCCACGCTTCTAGCTATATATGAGGTTATTGCTATACTAAGCCCTGATGATATAAATATATTATAGAAAGTATTTATAATTTCATTACTTAAAGTTACTGCACTAACAACTTTGTTACCTCCATATCTTCCTAGCATCATTATGTCAAATATTTTCATGAAGTTATAAACTACCATCTCTGCAATTACAGGTAAAGATATGTCTATAACTTCTTTTATTATGCTATTTTTTTTCATTTTTATTTACCTTTCATTTTTAAATCAATTTATTCCATTATTAAAATATATTAAGCAGTTAACTTTTTTAATATTGCATTTATATAAATTACCATAATAATATTCCTTTAAAATAATTATTTTTGGTAACAATATTTATAGAATATATAAGTATAAATTTAACTCTATTCAGGAGGTGCCTATTTACTTATGAAAAAACTCACTAAATTAGCCTCAATTTCATTAGCGTTTTTATATATTCTAACCTATACTTTAAATATAAAAATTAGAACTAGTCTAACATGGTTTCCTATATCATCTTTTAATAAAGAAGAATTAAAAGATGATATAGAAAGAATATACAATAACTGCTCTAAGGTATTTATTACTGGTGATTTAAATTCTTTACCTCAATACTTTGATACTTCACAAAAATATGGTAAATGGGCATTAGAACACGAAGTTAGAAGAGTAAAATATCTAAAACATTGGTCCTATCAGCGGAGAATAAATTTTACCGATGTGACTTCTTCTGTATTACTATATAAAGTACATCCCTCAAACAATGAGAAAGTTAAATTGACATTAAAAGAAATTTATAAATTTAATTATGTATATAATGATGACAAGGAACCCACTACTAATTCTTTTGGAGTTGGAATAAGACACTCTGTTGATTTAATAAAAAAAGATAATAATTGGATTATATTTAATGACCAATATACAGATTGTTTTGAAGATGCTCTTAAAGCATACTCTGGTGAAATAAAAAACATAGATTTTTCAGAAAGTGATATATTTAATATTCCAAATTGTCCAAAAGCTATTAATTATAATAGCGTTAGTAAATACAATAGATTAAAAGCAGCAGATTACGCTGATAAATATTCTGGTGCCTCATTAGAAGAAGGCACTGATTATACTTATAATAAAAAATATAAAAATTTCAATGGAGCTGGTGGTGATTGTACTAATTTTGCATCACAGGTATTAGGAGATACAGAAGCTGGAGGATTAAACTTTGATAGTACCTGGTATTGCACTTATCATAAATTTTCTCCTGCAGAAGGTAGCAAAGCCTTTGTTAATGCAGATGCATTTAAAAATTATTTAATATATAGTGGTAAAGGTACTGTAATAAAAAAAGGAACTTTTAAACAATTATCAGAACCTAAAGAAAATTATCCTTGCAGTATATTAGAAAAGTTAGAACTTGGCGATTTAATATGTTATGCCAAAGGAAATAATATGGATCATTTTTCAATAGTTACCGCTTGGGATTCTCATGGTTATCCTTTGATTAATTCACACACTACAGATAGATATCATGTTCCATGGGATTTAGGGTGGGGAGATAAAAATATATTTTTCCATATTATTCATATTAATTAATTTTTAATTTCATTAATCTTATAGAATTTATTCGTAAGATTAGCAGCTTTTATGAGGTAAAATAGTGTAATTAAAATTTAGAAAGTAGATGAGTTAAATTGAAAAGAAATTTTTTTACTAGAAGAAAAACTAAAGCTTTTATTATAATTTCTCTAATACTAATGTACTTTTTATGCTATAAGAACATTAATAATATCTCTAAAAATACATTAAATGTTAATCACAATAAAAGAATAGTTTATTTAACCTTTGATGATGGTCCTACTAAAATAATTACTCCTAAGCTACTAGATGTATTAAAACAACATGATGTAAAGGCTACTTTTTTCGTAGTCGGAAAAGAAATAGAAGGCACAGAAGATATTTTACTTAGAATGTATAAAGAGGGACATGGAATAGGTCTTCATACTTATAGTCATAATTATAAAAAAGTGTATTCTAGCCAAGATATATTTATAGATGAAATGATTAAAACTAAAGAAAAAGTAAAAGCTATTACTGGATATACATCAAATATAATAAGATTTCCTGGTGGTAGCGCAAAGCAACTTAATAAAGGATTTTTAGAAAAACTTCATAAGAATAATTTAAAAGTATTTGATTGGAATGTAAATTTATGTGATGGAATAAATGCCAACTTACCTGTTAACAAATTAGTAAATAACGCTAAAAGATATAAGAATAATTATTCTAGACTTATAGTTCTTATGCATTGCAATTCTAACAATAAAAATACAGTAAAAGCTTTGCCTGAAATAATTAAATATTATAAAAATTTAGGTTATGAATTTAAAGCCATTACTAACGATACAAAAGAATTTTACTATAGGTTTAAAAAATAAGCAGACAGAAATTTTTCTGCCTGCTTATTTTTTGTATAATCTTAATTATTTAGTCTCATTCACATAAAAGATAGTTATGAAATTTCCGCTTCTTTATAACTAGTTTCTGATATTAATTTTTTATTGTTATTTCTCTTTTGCCAGAATAAGTATCCAAAGCATATTACAATCGAAACCAATGAAGAAATAGGAGCTGCAAGCCCAAGCTTATAAAGAGTTACTCCAGCCATTTTGCTAATTAAATAAGTCATTGGTATTCTAAATCCAAAGGTAGCAATTAAGCTATGAACAAGAGATACTACTGACTTACCACATCCACTGAAATATCCATTCATACAAAATACAAAACTTACCATGATGCAATCAATAGAAAATGCCATTAAATATTGTCCTGCCACTTTAATAACTTCTGGGTCATTTGAGAAAATAATAGTTAAAGTTTCTGGACATATTTGACAGTATGTTGTTGCTAAAATACCAAAAACTAATGAATATATTATACCATAACTAAGAATCTTGTTTGCTCTTTGTAGTTTTCCAGCACCAATATTTTGTGCTGTCATTGCAGAAACAGCTGAACCAAAAGCTGAAGGTGGTAACATTGCAAATACAATAATCTTTTCAACTACTCCAACAGCAGCTGATGCGGTTACACCCATTTTATTTATAACGGCTGTAATAATTAAGAATGATACATTGACTAAGGCATCCTGTAATGCTAGTGGTAAGCCAACCATTAAAATATATTTAGCAGATTCTTTATGAAGTTTAAAATAATTCTTGTTTATTTTAAATTTTAATCCTTTATATATTATATAAAATAAAGCTATAATAAAGCTTATCGATTGTGATGAAATTGTGGCAATAGCTGCTCCTGCTGCTCCAAGCTTAAATACACCAACTAATACTATGTCAACAACAACGTTTATTATACATGCAATTAGTACAAAATATACTGGTGTCTTTGAATTTCCCATACCTCTAAATATACCACTTATTGCATTATATCCAATGATAAAAGGTATTCCTAATGCACAAATTAAAATATATTGCTTTGTATACCCTACAGCTTCTGCTGGTGTATGCATTAATGAAATAGCTAAATCAGCTTCTAAAATCATTAATGGAGTTAATATAATAGCAACTATAGCAAACAAGATGCTTAATGAACCAATAGCATTTGCTATACCTTCATCATTCTTTTCTCCTATACGTCTGCCAATCAATACTGTACCACCCATTGATATACCTAAAATAATGCCTGTTATAGTCTGCATGACCTGACTTCCAATTGCAACTGCTGAAACGGCAGCAGAATCTGTAAATTGACCTACAACAAATAAATCAGCTGCACCATAAAATGCTTGCAAAAAACTTGTACATAAAAACGGAAAAGCAAATTTTAATAATGTTGTACTAATTTTCCCTTTCGTCAAATTACTCATAATACACAATCCTCCTATAAAATTGCTTATACCATATGTTCATTTGATTAATAATTTTAATTGAAGTAACAATTTTAATTTCTGCTAAAAAACAAAAGCTGGATAAGCTAGTAAGCCATTGCTTACCATCTTATCCAGCATATAATTCTAAAAATTAATATACCCTCCGATGAACAATATAATTATACAAATAAACTAAAAATTAGTCAAGATATTGTGCAAGCTTATGTGATATAAGCCTATTTCTTTATCATCTGGGCAACCTTGGATGTATTAAATTTAAACTACTTCCGTATATTTTGAAACTACTATATTATTTTTAGTGTCCAATCTTCGCAATTCCATATTTTATTAGCTACATCTTTATAAAATTCTGGTTCATGGCATACCAACAAAATACTTCCTTTATATTCTTTTAATGCTCTTTTTAACTCTTCCTTAGCATCTACATCTAAATGGTTAGTAGGCTCGTCTAAAATAAGTATATTTGTTTCTTTATTTATAATTTTGCATAGTCGCACCTTTGCCTGTTCTCCACCACTTAATACTAATATCTTGCTTTCTATATGTTTAGTAGTTAATCCACATTTTGCAAGAGCAACTCTTATTTCATACTGAGTATATGAAGGGAAGTCCTGCCATAATTCTTCTATACAAGTATTATAATTAGCTTCTTTTATTTCTTGTTGAAAATATCCTATATACTGATAATCCCCTAATTCTACTTTTCCTGATAAAGGTTTCAAATCACCAATTAAACTTTTAAGCAAAGTTGTTTTACCAAGTCCATTTGCTCCTACTAAAGCAATTTTATCTCCTCTTTCCATTCTTAAATTCAATGATTTAGTTAAAGGCTCATCATAGCCTATTACTAAATCAGAGGTTTCAAAAATAACTTTTCCAGAAGTTCTTGCTGTTTTAAAACAAAATTCAGGTTTTACCTTTTCTTTTGGAAGTTCTATTCTTTCCATTTTATCTAACTTTTTTTGTCTAGATTTTGCTCTTCCAGTTGTAGAAATTCTAGCTTTATTTCTAGCAATAAAGTCTTCAAGCTGTTCTATTTCTTGTTGCTGTCTCTCATAAGCTGCTTCTAACTGTTTTTTATTTGCTTCATATAATCTTTGAAAGTTATCATAATCACCTACGTATCTGGTAAGTTTTCTATTTTCTACATGATATATTAAATTAATTACACTATTTAAGAATGGTATATCATGTGAAATTAATATGAAAGCATTTTCATAATTTTGAAGGAATCTTTTTAACCATTCTATATGTTGTTCATCTAAATAGTTTGTAGGCTCATCCAATAATAGAATATCTGGATTCTCTAATAATAGCTTAGTTAATAAAACTTTTGTTCTTTGCCCACCACTCAAATCTGCTACATCCTTATCCAATCCAATATCCTTAAGTCCAAGACCTGTTGCCACCTCTTCTATTTTTGCATCTATAATATAAAATCCATTATTATCAAGCATATCTTGAATATTACCCATATCTTCTAATAATTTTTCTAATTCTTCTGGAGAAGCTTCACCCATTTTTTCAGTAATAACTAACATTTCTTCTTCTAACTTAAAAAGATATTGAAAAGCTTCTCTTAACACATCCCTTATAGACTTACCTTTTTCAAGTTCTGTATGTTGATCCATATAGCCTACTCTTACATTATTAGACCATTCTATTTTACCTTCATCAGGCATCAACTTCCCTGTGATAATATTCATAAAGGTAGATTTACCTTCTCCATTTGCTCCTATAAGTCCTACATGTTCTCCTTTTAATAATCTAAAAGACACTTCTTCAAATATAGCTCTATCGCCAAAGCCGTGACTAATATTTTTAACTGTCAAAATACTCAATATTTATCTCCCCTTAAACTATATAATAAAATAAAATTACACTTTCTCATTTTATAGAAATATTTATACACTGTAAAGATAGAAAATAAAAAAAGACGACTAATCGTCTTTTTTATTTATACATTAATTTTTATTTTAATAATTCCTCTGCTCTTTTTACTACATTATCAATAGTAAATCCAAATTCTTTAAATAGTACTTCGCCTGGTGCAGAAGCTCCAAAATGATCTATAGATATAATGTCTCCATCTAACCCAACATATTTATGCCAACCAAAAGATGCTGCTGCTTCTACTGCTAATCTCTTTCGAACATTCTTTGGTAGAATCTTTTCCTTATAAGCTTGATCCTGTGCTTCAAATATTTCTAAGGAAGGCATACTAATTACTCTTGCATCTATTCCTTTTTCTCTTAATACTTTTGCTCCTTCATAAATTAATTCTACCTCAGATCCCGTAGCCATAAGTATAATATCTGGTGTTTCTTTTTCTGAATCCATTAATATATATGCTCCTTTTAAAGTATCTTTTCCGGTTTCATCATATAATGGAAGACTTTGTCTAGACAATACAATTGAAGTAGGCCCATCTTTTTTAGTAATAGCATAATACCAAGCTGCAGCAGTTTCTTTTGAATCTGCTGGTCTAAATACTGTCATATTAGGTATACTTCTTAAAGAAGCTAACTGTTCTATTGGCTCATGAGTAGGTCCATCTTCTCCTACTCCAATGCTATCATGAGTTAAAACATAAACTACTGGTATCTTCATCAAAGATGACAATCTCATAGATGCTTTCATATAGTCAGAAAATACAAAGAAAGTTGCTACAAACACCTTTAAGCCTCCATGAACATAAATTCCATTAGCAATAGCAGCCATAGCATGCTCCCTTACTCCAAAATGTAAATTTGCACCTAATCTATATTCTTTAGAAAAATCTCCTTTTTCTTTCATATAAGTTTTATTTGAAGGAGCTAAGTCCGCTGAACCACCTATAATATTTGGAATTAACTTAGTTAATCTATTAATTATTTCTCCTGAAGAAGCTCTTGTAGCCATTTTTTTGTCGAAGTTCCAAAAGTCTTTGTTTTCTAGTAAATTAGCTTCAATTTCTCCACTAAACCATAATTTAAATTCCTTTTCTAATTCTGGATACTTAGCTTTGTATTCCTGTTTTAACTTATTCCAATTTTCTTCTTCTAAAGAAAGCCTTTTTTTAATTTCATTTATGTGAGATTTTACTTCATCAGGAACATAGAATTCTTCATTAAAATTCCATGATAAAAATTCTTTAGTTTTTTTGATGTTTTCTTCTCCTAAAGGCTCTCCATGAGCAGATGCCTTTCCTTGCTTTTCAGGACAGCCATATCCTATTTGAGTTTTAATAATTATTATACTTGGTTTTTCTGTTTCAGATTTAGCTTCTTTTATAGCATCATCTATGATACTAATATTATTTCCCTCTTCTACTTCAATTACCTGCCAATTATAAGCCTTGAATCTTTCCCCTACATTTTCTCTAAATGCTATATCTGTATTTCCTTCTATAGAAATATTATTAGAATCATATAATAATATTAATTTTCCAAGTCCCAGAGTTCCAGCTAAAGACGCTGCTTCTGAAGATATACCTTCCATTAAACAACCATCTCCAACTAAAGCATAAGTATAATGATCTATAATATTAAATTCTGGTCTATTAAATTTTTCTTCTAAATAGCTTTCTGCTATAGCTATACCTACTGCATTAGCAACTCCCTGTCCTAAAGGACCTGTTGTAATCTCAACTCCAACAGTATGACCATATTCAGGATGTCCCGGTGTTTTGCTTCCCCATTGTCTAAATTCTTTTAAATCATTTAATTCTAATCCATAACCAAATAAGTGCAATAAAGAATATAATAACATAGAACCATGACCTGCTGAAAGAATAAATCTGTCTCTATTAATCCATTTAGGATTATTAGGACTGTGCTTCATATTATTTGCCCATAATGCATAGGCCATAGGAGCTGCACCCATGGGAAGTCCTGGATGTCCTGAATTAGCTTTTTGAATAGCTTCTACTGATAATAATCTTAAAGTATTTACAGTTAAATCAGAAATGTTTTTCATATGTTTATCTCCTTTTCTTATATATAATTTATATTTAATCTACGCTAAAGTTTTTCTATATCCCCTTCCCTCAACTTCTGATACATCCAGTATTGAAATAAATGAATTTTCGTCTATTTCTTTAACTAATAGTTTTAATGCTGGTAATTGTGCTAAAGGTACTACACAATAAAGTACTTTTCTGCTTTTATTAGTATAAGCTCCCTCTCCATATAAAAAGGTTACTCCTCTTTTTAAATCTTCCATAATACTTCTACTTACTTCTTCTTCTTTATCTGTTATAATTAAAATCAATTTATCTCTATTAAATCCTTTAACAACCTTATCTATAACAAAAGAAGTTATATACATTGAAACTAATGTATACAATGCACTTTTTATATCAAAAACAAAAGCACCTATAGTTACTATTATACAATTTACTCCAAAAGATATTTTACCTATATCTAAGTTTTCATGTTTTTTCTTTATAACAGAAGCTACTATGTCTAATCCCCCTGTAGAACCATGATTACTAAATCCCATTCCTACACCAGCACCATTTAGTATACCACCATATAAACACAATAATAATGGGTCATCAATGGAAATAAATTGCCTAAGCGATCTAGTTAGTATTAGCATTAAAGAAAAAGATATACTTCCTATTATTGTATATATAGTGAATCTTTTATCCATTTTTTTATAGCTAAGAAATAGAAGAGGAATATTTATTGCGAACACCGTATACCCCGCAGATATTTTAAATAAGTATTGTAATATTAATGAGATACCTGATACTCCTCCACTTAATAGCTTTGCATTTACAATAAACATATTAATACCTAAAGATGATATTAAAGAACCTAGTATTATAAAAATTATATTTTTACTACTTCTCTTATTGATATAATCATTAAGTTGCAATTATTTCTTCCCCCTTTATAATAATTTCAAAATTGCATATATTTATCCAAAAGTAGATAAATATATATTAATCATATTATATTTTAATTGGTAAGTAAAATATAATTTAAAACTTTTCATATTTTAGTAAAATTAAAGCTAATTTTCGTAGCATTAGTTGGAACTTTACATATAATAATATTGTAAGCACTAAATATTTTTATAAGAAAGGCGGCTATATGTTTTTTTGTCCATATTTTGTACCAAACTTATATAGAGTTAACCCTCCTGTGTCGTATGTAAGAATTCTTCATGCTGTACCTAAAGCTCCTAATGTTGATGTTTATTTAAATGATAAATTAATTGCTCCAGATTTAGCTTATAAACAGTTCACTGAATATTTACCATTAATACCTGGATACTATAATGTAAAAATATATCCTGCTGGTAATACTTCTACTCCTGTTATAAACACTAATTTCTCTCTTGAAAATAATAAAATTATTACAGCAGCAGCTATAGGTACTGTAGAAAACATGTATTTAAAACTAATCGAAGATACTCCTATGGATTTACCTGCTGGTAAAACAATGATTAGATTTATACATTTATCTCCAAATGCTCCTAGCGTAAATGTATCTTTACCTAATAGCAGTTTATCGTTTAATAATGTATCTTTTGGTCAAGTTACAAACTATAAAGAAATACCTCCAGGGACATATACAGTTGAATTGAGGGTTTCTGGCACAGGAAATGTAGTTTTAACAGCTCCCAATATGAGATTAGGTCCAAATAAAATCTATAGTATATATGCTATTGGATTAGCTGGCGACAATCCTCCTTTACAAATTTTACTTCCTTTGGATGGAAACTCATATATAAAGTTTTAAAAACCTGAAAAAACCTGTTTAGTTTAACTAATCAGGTTTTTTTATAATATTTATATATACTGATTTGCAGCACATGCCCAATCTTTTATTATTTCCCCCATATCTTCAATGGCTATTCTTACATCATTTTTTTCTATCTTCTTATTAGAAAGCTTTTTAACTTCTCCATAAGGTACTTTTAAGGAAAGTTCTGCATCATTACCTGTTAAAACCCACAATGTTTTATAATTTATAGGCTTTATTGTAAGTTCCTCTTCTCCCATGCCATCAGTAAAATAAACTAATAGATGATTTCTTAATTTTTTATCATATATATATTGAAATACTGGAGAAAAAGCTGTTCCACCCTTTCTATGTGTTTTGGGTTTAATATCTTTTATACTTTTTGCTGTGTAAACCCTTCTAATTTCATCATCACATTCAACTATAGTAATTTTACAAGAATGATTTTTAACTATGGAAAATATCTCTATCATAATTTTTTCTATTTCTTTATCTATTATACTTCCACTTATATCTATAGCTACTAATATTTCAGCAACATGATTTGGAAGTTTTCCCCTTAATTCTAATCTATCAGGCTGTCTTCTATCTTTTCTTGTTATAGTTTTTTTATATCCCATAGGAAGAGTTCCTACAATTTTTTTTAGATATTCACTCCAAGATATTTCAGGCTTTTCATTTAAATTCTTTATGGCTTTTTCTAAAGATGTAGGAATTTTTCCTCTATTAGAGTTATTAGCTACCTTTTTTGTAAGCTGTTTTAATTCTTCAAAATTATAGTCTTTCTTGCATTGTCTCCATATATCATGAGTTTTCCATATTTCATATTTCTTTTCATATTTACAGGAAGAATCATCATTAGATTGCTCTAAAAGTTCAAGCCCTTTATCTCCTTTTAGCTTTTTCATAGCTTTATTTAATTCTTCAGCGTAATATTCAGCATTTTTTTCATAATCTAACTTTACATTAAAAGATAGTTCAACGTTCTCAATTGTAGAGGACCAAGGGGGTAGGTTTTCTAAATATTGATTTATAGATATATCCAAAGCAGTATTAACTATAAAGTCACTATACTTCTTTCTGAGTTCTTCTCCTCTTATTATATGCCCAAACATAATATGATATATTTCATGTTTAATAAGTGTCTTCATTTCCTCTAAACTACATTCTAAAAAAATCACGGGGTTAAAATGAAGAACAAAATAAGATAAAGATACTGTTGTACCTACTGCACTAGCCATTTTTACATCTATTTTTCTTTTCATTTGTATTGTAAAAAGAGCAAAGAAATTTTCTTTACTTTTCATTAAAGAAAAAGTACATATTTCTAATAATTTATTAAAATTCTCAATAAATTTATCTGTTAAATTCCCTTCATCTCCCCATTGATAAACTTCTTTTAAAAGATTTTTTCTTAGAGTTTCAAACTTATTATTAAATGCCATATTCATCCCCTCTAATCTTGAATTTGATCATACATTGCAAAATATCCTTCTACAAAATTTTCATTCATCATAAACTCCTTATAAAGACTATCTTCATAATTTAATTTAATCTCCTGCATTATTCCCATTTTTAAATCTGATGGATATAATTGCAAGTACCTAGAGAATAAATCTATTTCTCTTTTCCTTTCTTCTTTATCCTTTAGATAAGCAAGAGCATTTTTAGAGGCTAAATATAGCCTAGAATGACTTTCTTCTTTTACTCTTCTAATTAAATTTTCTTCTATTTCATCATTATTAAATATATCTTTTGGTGATATTAAAGGATTTTTATTTTCTTCTAAAAAGTTAAAAAAGTCTTGTGCTATGCTTCCTCCCACATTACCTTTTACCACATTATAAAAAATTCTTGAAGGAAATCTGTCTTTTTCTTTTAAATAAACTTTATAGCTATTAGATACTCTTTCCCAGCTTCTCGGAGTAGCTTTAATGGACTCTTGTGAATATGGAGTATGAAGATATTCTGGAAAAGTTCCTATAAATTCTAATATATGTTCATGTATATTAACTTTATCATTCATTGCCCATTGTATCCATGTTTTTACATCTACATCTAATTCAATCCACACAAATCTATCTTCTTGAGCTGGATCCATATCCACTACTTGATAGTCACTTTGCTGAAATTCATCATATTTATTAGATGGATTCATGGCAGCTATTACATGGACATTATCTGAGAGTTTATATCCATTTATTTCTCTATTAAGTATTAAATTCATCAATTCTTGCTGAACACTATGTTCACATCTATTTATTTCATCAATAAATAGTAATACTTTGCTGTTTATGCTTTCTTCCAAAGCTTTGTCTATCTCTAAAAGCTTTGTATGTACTGCATATACAGTTTTTTTTCTATTTTTAAATATTCCATCTATATTAGTAGTATAATCTTCTACAGTAGGAAGTCCACCTATTTCTCCTTCTTTTAATAAGTTACCATCAATATTTACTACATAATATCCTTGTCTTTTCCCTAACTCTCTTACCAAAGAAGTCTTTCCTATACCACTTTCTCCTATAAGTAAGGGAACCGCTCCACTTTTTATTACTAAACTTACTGTTAATAGTGCATCATTAAAATTCATTTATAACACTCCTTATATACTCAATTTATAATCTAATAAAATTCTTTTTGCTTTCATACTGCCATTCTTATAAATAAAGCGTACCTTATCAAATGAAAACACCTCACATTGAATAAAATCTAAAATATATTGATCTTCTACATCTGCTTTGCCTATTTGTTGTTTTATAATATCTTCTAATAACTCTACAGCATTCTTATCCAAATATTTCACTATTTTAACGTTTACCTTTACAAATTCTATAATTTTTTCTTTGCTTAAATTATTCATATATCTCATAGCTTCCTCATTTTTCTTTACAGCCTCAATTTCTGCTTCTATGCAAGGCATATCTATATATTTAATAGCACTCCAATCTTTTTTTACTGCTAATAGTTGAATTTCATTTATAGGACTTTCTATGAATTTTATAGAATCAAAATCTTTTTCTATAGCAATCTTTTGTATTTGGAAATCTGGATTATTTACATATTGTATAGCCCATCCTTTAGCTTTTACTGCCTCTTTTATAACTTCATAAGAAGGATTTTTTATAAGTTTTAAAGTATTCCAACTGTCTTTAACACAAAATAAACACATTTCTTCAGAAGGATCTTTTACATATTCCACAGCCCATGGACTTGATTTCAATGCTTTCCATATAACTTTATCAGAAGGATTTTTTATATACTTTAATAAAGAACCATTTTCTTCTACAGCTATTAAAGCCACTTCCTCTGTAATATTAGGTAATGACTTTATATAATAAGGGTCTTTTCTAACATACTCTAATATATCTTTTTCATTCACATTATCCACCACCTATTATAATATTATCACAAAGAAACATTTTATTGAACAACTATTATTAAATAATATTATTTATTTTTACTCGTTTTGTGTTTATATTTACCTTTATTACTTAATTTTATCACAAAATGAACTAAAAACATATTTTTAGAATTTTCACTTTTTATCTGTGTATATATGTATTTATAAAAATTTAAAATACGACATAGATAAAAAGCATGCAATTTTAATGCATGCTTTTTCCCTAATAAACTAAAGCTATAAGTAAAACAAGTAGTACTACTCCAAAAATATATATAGAATAAGTAATACTATTCATTCTGTATCCTGCTTTACTTATTTCTTCATTCAAACTTTTTCCTACAGCTATTTTTTTATTAATTGGAACTATCCTATCTTTAATATTTATGTTAATTTTAACATTTTTATTTAAAACAATTTGCTTTTTACCTAGTGCTTGGAAAAAATCATTTATATAGTTAATGGATCTTATTAATCCTTCATCAAAAACTTTCAGTATAAAACTACTGCTTTTAAATATAAAAGAGAGTGTAGGTTTATAAATATTTTTTTCAATGCTAAACCAATTTAATGCTATATTCTCATACCACCAATTTTCTCCTGATCCCTTCTTTAAAACTTTTCTTATGAAGACTATATAGAAAAATGCTCCTAATCCTATTGAAATAAATGAGGATTTTAAATTTTCAAATGTATAAAAATGTGCCTCAATGCTACTATATACATTAAAAGGACTCACTGCTTTATCTAAAATTCCTACTATAAACTTAGGATTTATTCCTATATAGATTGTTAAAGTAGCTAATACTGTCATTGGAAATAGAGCCTTATAATTAATTTTAGTTTTTTCTTTATTTACTTGATGATCACTTTTTTCTACAAAAACTGCTATAAATATTTTTAGAAGATAGGCTGTAGTAAATCCACTACTTATTACAAAAATTATTTCCCCAATAGTAAACCACACTCCACCATATATATGTGTAGCTTCAGCTAAAGCATGATGAAGTAAATTTTTACTTATAAATCCATTGAATCCAGGCATACCTATTATTCCGCAAAGTCCTATAAAGAATAATACTTTTAACAGCTTTTTATTTATACCAAAACCTCCAATGGAATTTATACTTAATTCGTGTAATGCCATATATATTACTCCAGCTGCCATAAATAACAATACTTTAAATATAACATGATTTATTATATGATATAGTGTTCCATATAAAGCTACAGCTTTATAATTCCCTAGTATACCTGTAAGTCCAATTCCAACTAAAATATATCCCATCTGACTCATGCTACTATAAGCAAGTATTCTTTTTATATTTCTCTGGAACATGGCCAAGAAACCGCCTACAAACATAGTTATAAAACCTAAAACTAAAATAGTATTTGAAACTTTATGGTCCCCAGGAACCATTATTTGCGATGTTACCATTATTCCAAATATTCCTGTCTTTAAAAGTATTCCTGAAAGTATAGCACTTGCTGGTGCAGGTGCTGCTGGATGAGCCTTAGGTAACCAAATATGAAGAGGTACCATTCCTGCCTTTACTCCAAATCCAAATACAATTAAAGCGGTTATTAAATATTTAATTTGTCCAATATTTTTAACAGCTATTTTAAGCTGAGTAATTTCCAATGTTTGAGCATAATCATATAAAAGAAATAATCCCATAAGGAGAACAAGTCCTCCTGTAACTGCCATAATAATATAAGTTTCTCCTGCTTCATGACAATATTTATCTTCATCATGAATTATAAGAGGATAGGAAGCTAAGGACATAATTTCAAAGAAAGTAAATAAATTTAAAAAATTCTCTGAAATAAATATTCCTATAGTGCTCCAATAAGTAAGCATAAAAAACAAATAGTATCTATTCCTATTTTTATAGCTAATTAAATATTGAGTAGAATATATAGTAACTAAAAACCATATAAAAGTTGTTAACCATACAAATATATATCTAAACATATCCATTTTTAACTGAAGACCAATACCCATAATATTAGGTATCTCCAAATCTATTCTTCCCATTTCTACAGAAGGAAACATTAATGTAGTAAGAATAAACACTGTTCCTGTCATTATTATATTAAATATATCTCTAACTTTTTCACTTACTTTTCCAATAACGAATCCAATAAAAGATCCTAATAAAGGAATTACTATTATTAACATTAAAATAAATTTTGCATTCATAAAAATTCCCTCCCTTCTTTAAATACTACATTATCAATTCATCAGCTATTTCTTTTACAAAAACTAAAACTGGATTAGGAAATAATCCTAATAATACGGTTATAACTGTTATTATAACAATAGGAATTAACATTTTTTTAGGTGCTTCTTTTCTTAAAAGTATAACATTATCTCCTTTTTTAAAAAATGCTGCAGTAACCACTGGCAACAGATATATAGCAGTAAGTAAAGCACTCAATAAAAGTATTGCTGGAAAAGCAATTTTGCCTGCTGAAAGTCCACCTAAAGCTAAATACCATTTACTAACAAATCCATTAGTAGGAGGTATTCCTATTAATGATATAGATGATATAGTAAAACACCACATAGTAATAGGCATTTCTCGTCCTATACCCTTAATTTGTCCTATTTCTGTTTTTCCTGTAGTGTACATTATAGCTCCTGCACAAAAGAAAAGTGTGATTTTTATTACAGCATGATTTATTAGATGAAGCATACCTCCTACAAAAGAGTTCTTATTTAAAAGAATTATACCTAACAAAATATATCCTAACTGACTTATAGTTGAATAAGCTAATCTTTTCTTTAAATTCTCTTGGTGTATTGCTAAAAATGACCCCATAAGTATAGATATAACTATAAATACAGTTAAATATTTAGTAGTATTAGTTCTTCTTACCATTTCTGCTCCAAATATATAGTACGTAGTTCTAGTTAAAGCAAAAACTCCAGATTTAACTACTGCTACCGCATGTAAAAGCGAACTAACAGGTGTTGGAGCCACCATAGCTTGAGGTAACCAAGAATGAAAAGGAACCAATGCTGCTTTGACTCCAAATCCAACAAACATTGTTAAATAACTTATTGAAATTAACATCATATTATTGTTATCCATATTTCTTAACAGTCCACCAGGTATAAAAGTTAACTTATTAGTCAAACTAAATAGTACTATCATACCAAATAAAACTAAAGTAGCTCCACCAAAGGAATAAATTAAATATTTTTTACCACTATCTAACGCTGCTTTAGTTCCTGAATGAATTACTAAAGGAAAAGTAGCCAAAGTTAAAAATTCATAGAAAAAATATAGTGTTATTAAGTTTCCTGAAAACCCAATCCCTAAAGTAATTCCTAATGTAGCTAAAAAATAAGCAAAAAATCTGTCCTCTTTCCCCTCATGTTTCATGTATTCCATTGAATATAATGTAGTAAACATCCATAAAATGGATACAAGACTTGAAAAGAATATACTTAATTTATCTATTTTAAAATATACATCTAAAAACTCATTTATTTTGAAGATATGATATTTTCCTTCTGGCAAGAAATAAAATACTATAACTACAAATAATAAATTTAAGCTTACTGTTGCTCCTGTAAATATATTTCTTTTTTTCTCATTAAATCTCGCCATTCCAATAATAGCAGCTGCTAAAAAAGGAAAAACTATTGGTAGTAAAATTAGTACATTGTTCAAAATCAAATCCTCCTATGCTAATCCTGTCTTAATTAAACTTATTATTTCCTTAGATGCAATTCCTACATAAAACATGGCAATAACTAATACAACTATAGGCAACAATTGTTTTATATTTATACTTTTACTTTTATAAATCTTTCCTTGTAAATTCTCTTCTCCAAAAAATCCATATATTGAAATTGGAAAATAGTAGATTGCATTTAGTAAACTACTTGCAAGAATCACACCTATTAATATAATCTTGTTAGCCTGTATTGTACCTAAGGCTAAATACCATTTACTAACAAATCCTGGCAATAGCGGTATACCTACCATAGATAGAGAAGCTATAAAAAACAAAGCCAAAGTATAAGGCATTTCCTTTCCTACTCCTCTTAAATCCTTTAAATATTTATGTCCTGTACGCTGAATAATAGTTCCTGCACATAAAAATAACGCTGCTTTTGTAACTGCATGACCTATAATATGAAATATAGACATAACTAGACCTATTTCAGTACCAAGTCCTATAGCAAAAAACACATATCCCATCTGAGCAACTGTAGAGTAAGCAATAACTCTTTTAAGATTCTGTTGGAATATAGCAAAAATAGATCCAAAGATCATACCAAAACATCCAAGCAATAAAATTATATTAAGTATTGGAAATTGAACTATTATTTCTCTTCCAAAAACTCTATAAAGTATTTTAATTAAAAATAGAACATAGCCTTTTAATACCAAGGATGATAATATTGCACTAGAGGTAGTTGGTGCATTAGAATGTGCATCTGGCAACCAAGTATGAAGTGGAAACATAGCACTTTTCACTCCAAGGCCTACTGTAAATAAGCCTAAAGTTATAAGAATTGATCTAGGATAGTTTGTATAATTCTTTACCAATTCATTGTGAATGTATGTCATGTTTAAATGTCCCGTTAAAGAATATAAAAATGCAATTCCCATAAGAACTAATCCGGACCCTAAACAACTCATTATTAAATACTTCATCCCTGCTTTTATATTTTCCTTTTTATCTTTTATTATGACTATACCACAGGAAGCTAAATTTCCTATTTCTATGAAAACGAAAACATTAAACATGTCATTAGAAAAAACAATTCCTAATAAAGATCCAACTAATATATTTATAAGAAGATAATAGAGAGGGATTTTTTCTTCATTTATGCCGAAACCTTCATTATATATTGAATACCATATAACTATTATAGCTACAAAGGTAAATAATACTCCTATCATGCTTTCTACTGTTCCTACATGAAATTCTATACCAAAAGGCGCATTAAAATGGCCTATTCTATAAAAATAATTACCTTTTGTCAATACATGGTTTAAAGTAAATACATACATTAGAAAGCTTATAGTAAATGAAAATAAACTTATTAATTTTACTAAAATATTTTTTTTAACTAAGGGTAATATACTTGCCGTAATAAATAGAAGTAATACCGTAATTATCGGGAAACTATTAATAATCAAATTCATTCCTCCTCATTTTCCAAAATTTCATCTAACTCTATTGTGCCATATTTTTCATATATCTTTACCGTTAAAGCTAATGCAAATGCAGTAGTACTTACAGCTACTACAATTCCAGTTAACATTAAAGATGTGGGTATAGGATTTATATAGGAATTAACTCCCTTAAATTTTTCTGTAATAATAGGCGCTTCTCTACCTGATATATACCCTTTAGCAATAAAAAACAAAAATACAGCAGTATCCATAATATTAAGTCCAATTATTTTTTTTATTAAATTATTATGCAATAACAAAGTTGCAAAGCCTATACCAAATAGAATTATTGCTCCTGTTTCATAATAATTGGTTAAGAGTCTATCCATTTTTATATATCTCCTTCTTCAAACAAACTGTAAAAAAAGTACATTGTAATTGCAACTACAGCTCCTACAATAATATTTAATGGAAGCAAAAATCCTCCGCTTAGTATATTTCCTGGAGTACCTAATGGAGGCATTGGTAAATGTAAGTCACTTCCCCCAGATACAAAACTATACCCTTTCATAGTTCCATATAATAAAAGTCCAAAAGTAATAATTTTTATCAGTTTATCATAGTTAAACCTTCTTTGTGCCATCTCTTTTCCAAAAACTATTCTATACAAAATAAAGCTAGCTCCCATAATAGTTCCTCCAGCAAATCCTCCCCCTGGACTTAAATGTCCATGCAAAATAACATATATTCCAAATATCTGTATTAAGGGCACTATAACCTTAGTTATTTCTAGTAATATCTTATCTTTCATAGTCACCCTCCTTTTTCTTTTCCTTTCTTAAAAGGATTATTACTGTAACAGCTGAAGTAAATAATACACTAGATTCTACAAAAGTATCAAAAGCTCTATAATCAAGAATAACTCCTGTTATTATATTAGTAGCTCCTGTATCCTTGGTTGCATTTTCTATATAATATTTAGATACTTCATTATGAGTTGGTAATTTACCTTTCCCAAACTCAGGTAACTCAGAAACTCCAAGAAGTAATATTAAAGTTAGTCCAATTGTAACTACTATAGCAATGAATTTTCTCATTTTTTTACTCCCCTAATTCTCTTTAATGTCAGTATAAACAAAACAGTTGTTACACCAGCTCCCACTGCTGCTTCTGTTATAGCTAAATCCGGAGCATTTAATTGCTGCCATAATATTGCCATTAGCAAGCTATATACTGTAAAAACTATAATAGCTCCTAATAAACTCTTCATTGAAGAGACAATTATAGACGAGAGTATTAAAAATGTTAGCATAATAATACTAAATAGTTTCATTTTCCTCTACTCTCCCTTCTTTTTTAGTATTTCTTTTTAAATATTCACTTTTCCCAATTAAATGTGTAGCTGTTGGATTAGTAACCCATATAAATAGCAGTATAAGTATTAATTTAAAGCTCAATGTATTAAAACCATTAAAAACAATGAGTCCTGTTAAACTTAATAAGGCTCCTAATGTATCGCATTTAGCTGCACTATGCACTCTAGTAAATACATCTGGAAATCTTAAAATACCAAGAGTTCCTACCATAAAGAAGAATAATCCTCCTACTATAAACACTCCTCCTAGTAAAGTTCTAACCATTAATTTTTTCCTCCTAAATTTTCTATATAATTTGCAATAACTACTGAAGCAATAAAACTAATTAGAGCATATACTAATGCCACATCTACAAAATAATTTTCACTAAGAATAAATGATACCATAATAATCAACACTATGGTCTTAGTACTTATAACATTTATAGCTATAAGTCTATCCGCTGCACTAGGTCCCTTAATAGCTCTGTACATGCATCCTATAATAGTTATAGATAAAAATATAATTGAAAATGTTAATATTTTAATCATCCTTACCTTCCTCAGCTTTCAAAAGAATATTTTCAAAGTCAGAATTATATAGACCCTTTATATTTTCTTTTTGAAGACAGTGTATAGTTAATTCATTATTATTCATAAGTAAAGTTAATGTACCTGGAGTTAGAGTTATAGAATTAGCCAACATAGTTTTATATAGGTCTGATTTAATTTCAGTATTAATTTTTACAACTTGAGGAGATATATTCATCTTTGGACTAAGCACTATTTTAGCTACATGAAAATTAGATTTAAATATTTCCTTTATCAAAATTCCTGCATACTGAATAATATATAATAAATTTTTTGCTTTGAATCTATCAATTTTTTTCCCATTTACTATCATATCTTTGTTAAATTTAAACACAAAGAAACATAAAAAAATCCCAATTATGGCAACTTCCAAATTTAGGGTTTCGCATAATATAATCCAAAATACAAAATAAAGCGAAATAACCGAATATTTCATAACTTTTAGCCTCCTTTCTTCTGTTTTTATGAATTCTAATATTATATTATCAAATTTCATAGACATTCGTCTATATTTTTTTGATATTTATTCAGTTTTTTTAATAAAATTAATTAACTAAATTTTATGCATTTTATAATTATTATTAATATATTATATAAAAACGTATAATATATTAATAAATTTTTGACTAAATATGTTATATGAAAATAAAATAGTACCCTAATACTCATAAAATAGGGTACTATTTTAAATTATATAAAAAAATTTTTTATATAATTAATTCTGTAATTAGAATAAATAAACTGTAAATTATTCATTTACAGTTTTAATCCAATACTTTTTCAATTATGCCTCCTCCAATCAAAATATTTTCTAAATAAAATACTACTGATTGCCCTCTAGTAATGGCCCTATGAGGATTAAAAAACTGAACTTCAATTTTATTTTCTTCTAAAGGCATAATAATTCCCTTAGAAGAAATAGTGGAATATCTAACTTTTATATCTACTTCCATAGATGAATTTAATGTATCAAAAGGTATAAAATTTAATTCCTTTGCAATTAGATGTTTTTTAAATAAATCTTTATTATCTCCAAGAGTTATATCCCCTGTATCTCCATCTATATCTATAACATACATAGGCTTTCCTAAGGATATTCCTAATCCTTTTCTTTGACCAATAGTATAATATACAATGCCTTTATGTTTTCCTAATATATTACCTTTTTTATCTATAAAATTGCCTTTTTTTATTTTATCTCCTTCTTCCTTATTAATAAATTTTCCATGGTCATCATCTGGTATAAAACAAATTTCTTCACTATCCTTTTTATTATAAACATTAAGTCCTATTTCTTTAGCAATAGCTCTTATTTCATCCTTAGTATAATCTCCACAAGGAAGAAGAGTGTGTTTTAATTGAAATTGGGTAAAATTATAAAGTACATAGCTTTGATCTTTTCTACTATCAACACCCTTTTTTACAATAAATCTTCCTTCATTATTTTTTTCAATTTTAGCATAATGTCCTGTAGCTATATAGTCAGCTCCTAATTTTAAAGCTTTCTTTAAAAAAGAATCAAATTTAATATATTTATTACATGAAATACAGGGATTAGGTGTATTACCTTTTATATATTCATCTATAAAATTAGTAATAACCTTTTCTTTAAATTTATCTTTAAAATTCATAACATAAAAAGGAATTCCTAATTTATATGCTACTCTTCTAGCATCATTAACAGAGGATAATGAACAACACCCACCTTCTTTTTCTTCATATTCCTCATCATTTTGCCATATTTGCATTGTTACCCCTATTACTTCATAACCTTCCTTTAATAAAAGATAGGCTGCTACAGAGCTATCTACACCTCCACTCATTCCTAAAACTACTTTCTTTTTCATATACTACACCTACCTCATATTCTCTTCTATAAACTTATTTTTTTCTCTTATGTCAATTACTATTTTTTTTATAATCTTTTCAACATAATCTATATGTTCTTCATTGGTGATTTCACCTAAAGTAAGCCTTATAGATGATTTAGCTAAATTACAATCTAACCCTAAAGCTGTAAGTACATGTGATGGTTCTATGGAAGAAGCTTGACAAGCACTTCCGCTAGAAGCACATATACCTTCTCTATCTAACATAAATACTAAGTCTTCTCCTGATATTCCTTTAAAACTAACGTTTATATTATTGGGCAGTCTTTTGTCCCCTAAAGGCCCATTTATTACACTTCCATCTATCTTTATTAATTTATCAATTAATTTATCTCTAAGAGCACTTAACCTTTTGCTCTCCTTTTCCATGGACTTTATTCCCAATTCTACAGCTTTACCAAAGCCAACTGTTAAAGGTACATTTTCAGTACCAGATCTTTTTCCTCTTTCTTGAGCCCCTCCATGAATTAAATTGTGTATCTTTATTCCTTTTTTAATATATAATGCCCCAATACCTTTAGGACCATATATTTTATGAGCTGATAAAGACATCATTTGAATATTCATATTCTTTACATCTATAGGAATTTTACAAAATGCTTGAACAGCATCTGTATGAAATACTATATTTCTTTCTTTACATATCTTACCTATTTTTTCTACAGGTTCTATAGTTCCTATTTCATTGTTAGCATACATTATTGACACAAGTATAGTTGTATCTTTTATAGCATTTTTTAAATCTTCAATTTTAATAAATCCTTCTTTATCCACAGGCAAATATGTTATTTCAAATCCTATATTTTCTAAATATCTACAAGTATTTAATACTGCTTCATGTTCTATTTTTGATGTAATTATATGATTGCCTTTATCTTTATTAGCAAAAGCAAATCCTTTTATTGCCCAGTTGTCTGCCTCTGTTGCTCCACTAGTTATATATATTTCATCAACATTACAATTAATAGCCTTACTTATTTTTTCCTTAGCAAATTCAATAGCCATTTTATTTTGTATAGAAATAGAATATTGGGAAGAGGGATTGCCGTAATAATTGATAAAATAAGGATTCATCTCTTCCAATACTTCTTTTTTGATATAAGTGGTTGCAGCATGATCCATATATATTATTCTCTCCATAGTTCCCTCTCCTTTCTATTTATTCAAACACTGATGTGGATAAATATCTCATACCAGTATCAGGCAACATTACTACTATATTTTTCCCCTTATTTTCCTTTCTTATACCTACTTTTCCTGCCGCATATATTGCAGCTCCTGATGATATCCCTACCAATAAACCTTCTAATTTAGCTATATCTGCTGTTGTTATAAAAGCATCTTCATTAGATACTTTTATAACTTCATCTATTATGTTCATATTTAAAATAGAAGGTATAAATCCTGCTCCTATTCCTTGAATTTTATGGGAACCTGGTTTTCCTCCTGAAAGTACAGGTGAATCCTCTGGCTCTACAGCTATAATTTTCACCTTAGGATTTCTTTCTTTTAATATCTTGCCAACTCCAGTAATAGTCCCTCCAGTACCAACTCCAGCTATAAATATATCTATCTTTTCTTCCATATCTATCAAAATTTCTTTTGCAGTAGTTTCTTCATGAATTGATGGATTAGCTAAATTATTAAATTGTTGTGGTATAAAAGAATTTTCTATTTCTTTTCCTAATTCTTCTGCCTTTTTTATGGCTCCTTTCATTCCTTCAGCTGCTGGGGTTAATATAAGCTCAGCACCATAAGCCTTTAAAAGATTTCTTCTCTCAACACTCATAGATTCTGGCATAGTTAAAATAAGTTTATATCCTTTTGCCGCAGCCACAAATGCAAGTCCTATGCCAGTATTTCCGCTAGTAGGTTCTATTATAACTGTATCCTTATTTATTAATCCTCTTCTTTCTCCTTCAGCTATCATAGAGTGCGCTATTCTATCTTTAACGCTACCTGCTGGATTAAAGTATTCAACTTTTGCAATAATATTTGCTTTACTGTTATTTACCTTTTCATATTTTGATAGTCGTACCAATGGAGTATTTCCAATTAATTCTGTTAAATTTTTATATATTCTCATAATTATCTCTCCTTATTTATATATTGTTTATAAATTTATAATTTTATTCTACTCAACTATTCCTATAGGAATAGTGGGTTATTTTGTAAAAAATTATATGTAATACATATAATTTGGATTTTTGTATTTGTTATATTCGTATACTAAGTCCTCTAAAGTAATAGAATCTACTAGAGAATTAATAGCATGATTTAACTTATCCCATAGATTATTTTGAATACATTTTTCCATTAAATCATCTTCTATTTCCTCTCCGTGTACTACATTCAGACTACCTTCTAAAGCTCTTAAAATATCTCCTGCTGTTATCTTTGACATAGAATCTGATAGTGAATATCCTCCCTGAGCTCCCTTTTTACTGTTAACCAATCCATTCTTTCTAAGAGCCGAAAAAATTTGTTCTAAATATTTCTCTGATATATTTTCTCTTTCAGAGATACTTTTTAAAGTAACATTCTCTGAAGAAGAATATACTGCCACATCAATCATTGCTTTTAATCCATATCTGCCCTTAGTAGAAATCTTCAACTTATACACCTCTTTTTATATTAATCCTATATGTTTGATATGATTATAATACTAAAATTTAACTATGTCAACATTTACCCTATAATTTTTTATAGAAGATTATAAAGTTCCTCATCTTCTTTACTTATTCTTTTCTCTATAAGTTTAAATATAATTTCTGATTCTTTTATAAATTCTTCTCCATTCTTTAATAGTTTACTCTTAGTATTATATTTATCTTTAAATTCCATAAATTCATTACAAATACTACTCATTTCTTTTATATAATCTTCACTTATTTTTTTAATTGTTAAATCTCTACTTTTTAATAAGCTAGGATATAAATATTTATCTTCTGAATCCAAATGAATTTTTAATTTACCAGCTAATATATTTATATTTTTAGCAATTTCCATTTCTCTATTTATATTTTCTCTATTTACTATAAAATTTCTTATTTTATTTACAAGCGCCATTACTTCCAAATGTTGCCTTCTTAAATTATTTATATTAGTCATATTAATACCTCCAGTGTTCCATAAATATTTTTAATTTACAATTACATTATAATAAATTAAAAGTATATTTACGGTAACACTGGTTACTTATTCATTATTATTTAAAATATTTATGAAATATATTTTATCCATTATGCATTTAATAATTCTCTTTCTTTTTCTTCATTTAATCCATTTGTATACAAATTATAATAGTATCCTTTATTTTTCATAAGTTGATTATGATTGCCTATTTCTATTATTTTCCCTTTTTTAATAACTAATATTTTATCTGAAGAGACTATAGTAGAAAGTCTGTGTGCAATAATAAAACTTGTTCTCCCTTTTAGCACTTTGCAAATAGCATCTTGTATTATTTTTTCTGTTTCTGTGTCTATAGAAGAAGTAGCTTCATCTAAAACAAATATAGCTGGATTTGCAACTATTGCTCTTGCAAAAGAAATCAATTGTTTCTCTCCTGTAGATAACATACCCCCACCTTCTCCAACTTCAGTATAATATCCATTTTCCAATTTAGTTATAAACTTATGCGCATTTACAAGTTTAGCTGCATATATTATTTCTTCTTCAGATGCATCTAACTTTCCATATCTAATGTTATCCATAATAGTACCACTAAATAAATGAGGACTCTGTAGTACATATCCTAAATTTGATTGAAGCCAAAGTAAAGATCTTTCCTTATAATTTTTGTTATCAATGAAAATTTCTCCATCAGTTGGTTCATAAAAACGACAAAGTAAATTAACTATGGTACTTTTTCCAGAACCAGTTTCTCCTACTAATGCTATTTGTTCTCCTCTTTTTACTTCTAAATTAAAATTTTCCAACACTTTTTCTCCATTTTTATAAGAAAAAGATACGTTTTTAAAAGTTATATTTCCATTTAATTTTTCCCAATTTTCTTTTTTGGGATTTAATATGTCACCATATTTATCTAAAATGTCTTCTTTATCCCATATATCAACTTCTTCTTCAATTAAAGATATAATTCTCTCAGCTGAAGCTTGAGCATGTTGAAGTTCTGCTAAAGTAGTTGCTAATTGAGCTACTGGCTCAAAAAATTGAACTGAGTAAGATAAAAACATAACTAAAGTTCCATAACTTATTTTAGATAAAATAACTCCTTTTCCTCCAAACCATAATGCTAATCCTGTTCCTATGCTTCCTAAAGTCAATACAATAGGAAGAAATAGTGAGGAAAATACTACAGCTCTTATAGCAAAGACTTTCATTTCTGTAGTATCTATTTTAAATTCCTCTAGATTTGCTTCTTCTCTTACTAAAGTCTTTGTTGTAATAGCTCCTGCTATACATTCATTAAAATCTCCTGTTATTTTAGAATTTATCTTTCTTACCTTTCTATAAGAGTCCAATATCTTTCTTTGAAAATATAGTCCTATAATAAGCAATGGAGGAACCACTACTAAAGTTATAATGGTTAGCTTCCAGTTATGAATAAACATTACAATTATAAATCCAATCATCATAACTAAAGCCCAAACTAAATCTATAAGCCCCCATGAAACTATCTCACTTAATCTCATTATATCTGATGTCATTCTAGAAGTTATCCATCCTGCTGAATTACTATCATAATAAGATAAAGATAACTTTTGTAATTTTTCAAAGCCTAACTTTCTCACATAATTGGCTAAACCTGTCTCTATTCTTCCTGCAAAAACAATAAAAACCTTTATATTTATTACTTGTACTATTATTATTCCAATATATAATATAGCAAAGGTTCGTATTGCCTTTAACTCTCCTTTAACTATAAAGTTATCAATTGCATATTTAGTAAGAAGAGGCATTATAACATCTATTCCTGCTACACCAATCATTATAAATGCCAATATTTTCAATTTACCTTTAAACACTTTAATATATTGAAATAACTTTTTCCATGTATTAAAGTTCAACTTTTTATTCTTTTCTTCTATATTAAAATCCATATATATCACCTCCAAATTCCATTAAAACTAACTTACTTTTTCATCTTCCTCTCTAACATTTTTTTGTATTTGCCAAATTCTTTTGTAAAGACCTTCTTCTTTTATTAATTTTTCATGAACACCTATTTGTGCAATTTCTCCTTTATTCATAACAATTATTTTATCTGCATCTTTAATTGTAGCTATTCTATGAGAAATTATTATTGTTGTTACTCCTTTACTTCTATTTTTTAAAGCCTTTCTGATTTTTTTATCTGTTTTTGTATCTACAGCACTTAAAGAATCATCAAATATAAGTATAGGAGAGTTACTTATTAAAGTTCTAGCAATAGCTACCCTTTGTCTTTGCCCACCTGAAAGAGTAACCCCATTTTCTCCAACTAATGTATCATACCCTTTTTCAAATTCTAATATAACTTTGTGTATTGCAGCCTCTGAAGCAGCTTTTATTATTTTATCTTCATTAGCTTCTTTATTAGCTATTTTTATATTTTCTTTTATGGTTCTAGAAAATAAAAAAGGTTCCTGTAGAACTAAGCCTATATTTTTTCTTATCCATTTTTTATTTATATCTCTAAGTTCTATTCCATCTATCTTAATAGAACCTTGTTGATAATCATAAAGCCTAGTTAAAAGATATGTCAAAGAGGACTTACCAGAGCCCGTTGACCCTATAATAGCTATCTTCTCTCCTTTTTTAATGTTAAAAGATATACCTTTAAGAATAGGATTATTCTTTTCATAATAAAAATATACTTCTTTAAATTCTATATTTCCACTAATTTGTGGCATCTTTTCATTACATAGCTCAGTTTCTGTTTTTTCATCTAATATCTCACCAATTCGATTGATAGATACCACCATTTTTCCCATATCAGAAAGAATTCTACCTAATTGCCTTACTGGCCATAACAGCATACCTTCATAATTCATAAATACAACTAAAGTTCCTAAGGTAATATTTCTTTTTACAGTAAAATAAATTCCAAATATTAAAACTGCACCAATCTGAATCATACATAAAAAATCTGATATACTCCAATAATTAGATAAAAGCACATACAATTTGTATGCCAATTTTGTATAATTTTCATTTTCCTTATCATATTTTTCAATCTCATATTTTTCTCTTCCAAATGCTCTAACTACTCTTACTCCCGAAATATTCTCTTGCAGTACTGTAGTCATTTTTGCTTCTGCTTCATCAACCTGCTTAAATAAATTCTTTATTTTTGAGAAAAAAATAAAAGAAAACGTAAATATAAATGGAACTGTTCCAATTGCAACTACGGTCATCTTCTTATCTAAAGCAATCATAGCACTAATAGAAAAAATCAATATAAAAATTGCTCTACCCATTTCAACAAATTGTGTTGATAAAAATTTTCTTATTGTATCTATATCAGACGTACATCTTTGGATTAATTCTCCTTTTTCATTCTTAATATGATATTCATAGGGTAAATGTTGTATGTGATTGTACAATCTTTCTCTTATATTCTTAGCTATATTCTCTGATGCTTTTGCAGATAATGCTCCTTTCAAAAATAAAAATATCCCTCTTATTGAAGCTAATGTTATTAAAGCTATAGAGCATATCCAAAGATTTTGAACTAGTACAGACCTTCCGCCTATTCTATTAATAAGCTTTTCTACAAATAAAGACGTTTCTATGGGTTTATCTCCAATTACTGAGTCTATTGTTGTCTTTATTACTAACGGCTCTATAATTCCTATAAATGTGGCTATTGCTATACAAAATATTGCTCCTAAATATAACAACTTGTTTCCATTTAAGAATTCTAATAATCGCTTTTTAGCTTTCATATATTATCACCTTCTTTTCTTTTACTATCTTTCTAAATTTTCTTACTCAAGTATATCTAGTTATACCTTTGTAATTAATTTTTCTTAAATAGCATGTCATAATAACGCCTCCCCTTTAATTTTATTAAGTATCTTTAGACTGACATGAATTTTTCAACTTTACTTAAACTCAGCCTTAAAAGTATATCCTGTGTTAACAGGATATACTATAAAAAACTCTAGAAAAATTCCTAGAGTTTTTGTTATAAAACATATAATAAAAAACTTGTAATAAAATTTTCAAAAGCCACAGGATAATACACCTGTGGCTTCTAATAATAATATTTTTATCTTACCAGTCTAGGTCGCATTATTTTATAAAATTTTATATTAATTTTGCAATTCACTTTATCTAAAAATAACATTTACACGACCTCCCTACATAATATGTTTGTTTTATAATTATAAGCTAAATTTAGCATATATTCAAGTATTTTTCAAAAATAAAAAATCTTTATTTTTATATGAAATCTTTATAGCAAATACCTAAAGTAATTCATAGCATAATTATGTATCATTAATAATTTAGGAGGATATTATGTGTATACTACCAATAATATTTTTTGCTATCTCTGCAAGTAGTGATAGCTTTATAGTGGGTATAAGTTATGGCATAAATAAAATTAGAATAGATTTTATAAACAATTTATTTATAGCTACAATTTCTGGACTAGGAACCTTTTTATCTATGGCCTTTGGTAAATTATTATTAAATATAATTCCAGTAGAAAAAGCTAACTTAATTGGAAGCATAGTGTTAATTTTATTTGGTTTATATATGCTTATTTCATCTTCTAAAAATAAACATAATAAAGATGAAGCTTCTACAAAAAATATTCAACAAGATAAAAATTATTATTATAATGTTTTAAATAATCCAGAAATAATAGATATTGATGGCTCAAAAAATATAGAATTAAAAGAATCACTGTCACTAGGAATTGTACTAAGTATTAATAACATTGGTTTAGGAATTGCTGCTAGTGTAATAGGTCTAAATGTATATATAACTTCTATTTCTTCTCTCTTATTTGGTATGATTTTCATACAATTAGGTCATTTCGTAGGAGAAAAATTTTTATCTAAAAGAATGTCAAAGTATTCAGAAGTAATCTCATATTTTATAATTATACTACTTGGATTATATGGAATATTTATATGAACAAGCAAGCTCCTAGTCATTAACCTAGGAGCTTATTTTATACTATCTTTTATTTAGCAGTCCTATACTTTCATCTTCCTGCCACTTTTCTACTTGCTTTACTGCTTCATCAGGAGCTATTCCTGAACCTACTAAAACTCCTGACAGTATAAATTTGGAAAATAAGTATTCAGAGTTCATGCCCATACTTTCCTCTTGAAGCGCTCTATTTACTAAAGGATTAATACTATTTAGCCATTTATTTGGATTATTTAAATTATCCTTTCTTATAAATTCCTCTTCTTCTCCTCTTTTTTTATCTTTACATCCATATTTACATAAATTCATAGTAAGAATATAATTGTATTTTATAGAATGTTTTATTTCGTCAGTTAGAATTTCAAATACAATATCTCTGTGACATCTACTTGGTAATCCTGATCTTATTATTCTATATTTTTCCATAGCAGCTAATTCACCAAATAAAGCTTTTTTAATTCCTTCTATATAGTTCTTAGGTTTTTTAAAATCTTTATTATCTTTGCTGTCTATACATTCACCAGTATAGCATCTATAAATTTCTTTAAAACACTTTCTATGATTTCTTTCATCATTTCTTATTGACGTTATAATTTCTTTTTCTTCTTTAGTTGGAGCAGCACAAATTAAGTAGTCATATAATAACTCATCATTTCTTTCATCTTGTACTGCCTCTTTAATTAAACAAAGAGATTTATTTAATGCTTCTTGAGTAAAATCCATGCCATAGTTAGAACAACCCATATATGGGTTCATATATGGTATATTACATTCCATCATATATCCTCCAATATCTAAGTGCTTATATACATTTTTATTATATGATAAAAAAATATAATTGTTCCAATTTTTGTATTATACTTTTTATAATATATTTTACATTAATTTTATAACAAATTTCTTCTTGCAGCATATTTATATTAATATAATATTTATTTTTGGAGGAAAGTATTTTGTATTGTTATACTCTTGTCAATAACCTAAACTGTGTGTTCAATGAATTGATTCTATGGACAGATATTTCTAGTGAACATCCAATCTTTATTAAAACAGTTGCAGATTTAACTAAAAAAAATTTACCTAAAGACATTGAAAATAAACTTATGGATACAAGTAAAAATTTTCGTAATTTAAACAAAAAAGCAATGGATCTTAGAAGGAAAACTATGTATTATCAAATGCCTTTTCCACACACAATTATGTGTATAAATAAATTAATAAATGAGTTTTTTATACTTGATACTAATTTTGTTAAACTATTAAATACGGTAGATGAATATGGTAAAGAAGATAAGGTGTGGCAAACTCTACTACATCATATTGAACATGAACAAAAATTTATGTATGAACTTTTCCAAAACATAGATAGACAAATATAGATATAAAAGCAGCTAATTTAGCTGCTTTTACTCTTATTCTTTTATTTTTATGTCCGCTTCATGAATATTAGGATCAAAGGGTGGAGCAGCCTCTAGCAATTTTAATTCATTAAATTTCATATTTATCTCTCCTACTATTGCTTCTCTAAAATGATCTAAGTCCTCTTGTTTTAACTCAGGCACTTTTTCTTTTAATAATTGATCAAATATAACTTTTTTTTCTATTCCTGCACCAGGAATATTTTTATATTGTTGCTCTACTGCGTAAAAAATACTTTTAGAAATATTATAAATAATATTATACTCCTCAGCTCCAATTTGTTTTATTATAGCTTCTTTCTTCTTAGCAAGATAAGAAACTAAAATTGTAATAGCATAAGTAACAACTACTCCTAATATACTTAAAATTGCTTGCACAACTATTCTCATAACCTCACTTTGCAAAGTTCCCACAATATCACCCCTATAAAATAATTTTTGTTCCTTTAGTTCTAGTATTTACAAATATCCTGTTTCCATATTTTTCACTATCTTGTATAGATAAATAGTTATAACGATCTAAGTGTATATCTATTCTCCCACTTTCTTTTATCACTTCTATATATCCTAATCCCCCTGGGATATCATATATATTTCTTTTAGTAGGTATACTATAGTCTATATTTGGTATATTACTATTTATGCTATTATTTATATACATTGTATCTTCAGATATCTGCTTACCTGTTATTCCTTTTATAATCGCATTTGAAAGTTTTATTGAATTATACAATTCACAATCACTTTTATTATCACAAAAGAATGGCTCTATTAATATAGCCGGCATAGTAGTATATTTAAGTATATAAAGATTTTCTCTTTTAATGCTTCCTCTATTAATAAATCCTAAACTACTTATTTCATTACATATCTTATCTGCATAATTCTTGCCTTTGAGTGATATATACTCTACCTCGCACCCTCTAGCTTTATCCCACTTAAAAGAATTCACATGAAGTGAAACAAATAAATCTGCTTTAAAATTATTTGCCATATTCACTCTATATGCTAAAGATTGGGCTAAAGTTAGATTTTGTTTAGATGGTGTAACATTTATCACTGTATGTCCTAAGATTTTTAATTTGTCAATTACTAAAGTTCCATATTCTCTTATAATTTTTTCTTCATTTAAGTATCCCTGAGCTCCTCTGTCTCCTGTGGTACCATGTCCAAAATCTACTGAAATTCTCACAAAATCACCTCTAAATTATTAAACATAATATATAATATGCATAATTATTAAATCTTCTATAATAAATAGACCTAATTATAGCTAACAATATAGATACATTTATCATAAATTAAATGTATAAAGAAATTGATAGGAAGGTAATCAATGTTTAGAAATACTTACTCAAGAATTGAAGCTGTTAGATATGCTGAAAAATACGCTCTTTCACCTAATCCTAGTTATAGATATTTTCCTCTTATAGGAGATAGTAGTGGTGATTGCGCAAACTTTTTATCTCAATGCTTAAGAGCCGGGGGAGCTAAAATGAATTTTGGTAACAATAGTCCTTGGTGGTACAATAATAAAGGTACCTTAAATGTTTCAGATGATAGTTGGTCAGTATCTTGGACTGTAGCCCACTCTCTTTATTGGAGATTAAAAATTAATGAAAAAAATAATTTTCTAGGACCTAAAGGTCTTGAAGTAAATGATAAAAATATATTGCAAATAGGAGATTTAATGTTTTTTGAAGATGATAAAGGTAAAATTTTTCACTCTGCAATTATTACAAATATTGCTAATGGTTATCCCTTTATTTCTCAGCATTCCTTTGAAGCATTAAACATACCTTATGAAAATACTTGGTATGCATCCAAAATTCATTTTTTGAAAATAAGGATTTAAAGCATCATAGAGGTGTATAAGTTGAAAAAAATAATTTGTTGTTTTAAAGAACAACTAAATTCCACAAATTTGGCTATCAAAACATTAGCTTTAATGGGATGTCTTTGCTTAATTAATACAATTGTTTCTGTTTTTATTAACTATCGGGATTTAACTGTATCAGATCTAGCTATTCGTTCAACTATGTCAAACATTTTTGGCTTTTTATTAGGACATCAAACTATAGAAAATCCTAATATAAGCAATATAAAACTTCAAACTTATTTAGCTGCATTAATAGGAATGCTTTGTTTATTAGTTGTTTTATCTTCTCATTGGCTTATATGGATCTCTCAAGATAATCCTGCATTAGTTGAAATCAGAAATTTATTATTTGCATCTATAGGATTTCTTTTAAGTAAGGCTAAAAATGATGAAAAAATTTCTATTTGATATTACAGGCCAGGCAATTATTTTTTTAGTTGCCTGACTATATTATCTTAGTTGTGATATAATTGAAATGAAAATTTAGCACAGGAGAGATACTATGAAATTTATTGACTTATCCCATGCTATAGAAGATAATATGATAGCATTTTGCAAAAATGAAATTCCTTATGTATATAAATTATCTACTATAGAAGAACAAGGTTATGAAGTAAAAAAACTTATTCTTACAACTCATACTTCTACTCATGTTGATGCTCCTACACATATTTTAAAACAAGGTATAACCATAGATGAAATATCTCTGGAAAACTTTTATGGAATTGCATTAACAATAGATTGTACTAAAGCAAGTAATTGCATTCCTATAGATATTTTAAATAACTATGACTTGACTGATATAGATTTTCTATTGCTTTATACTGGACATGATAAATTTTGGAATAAACCTTCTTTCTTAAAAAACTACAAATATCCTTCTTATAAACTATGCAAATATTTATGTGAAACTAATATTAAAGGAATAGGGGTAGATGCTATATCTATAGATAATGAATATGATGCTCGTCTACCTAATCATCATATTCTTTTGAAGAAAAATAAATTAATTATAGAAAACTTAAATAATTTATCCTCTGTCGTAAATAAAAAGATTAAACTATCTATTTTCCCCTTAAAAATTTCCTTAGGTGATGCTTCTCCTGTAAGAGCTGTGGGAAAAATATTTTAAAAGTACGAAGGTGATTCAATGGTAAATATTACTTTATTAGGTTGTGGTGGTAGCTTGCCTACACCAAATAGATTTTTAACTTCTTTATTAATTAATTATAAAAGCTATAAAATATTAGTTGATTGTGGAGAAGGCACTCAAGTTTCTATGAAAATAAATAACACTGGATTTAAAGATATATCACTTATTTGTTTTACTCATTTTCATGCAGATCATGCTGTAGGACTTCCTGGCCTTTTACTTACTATTGCTAATAGTGGCAGAAAATATCCTTTAACAATAATAGGTCCTATGGGTTGTAAAAATACTATAGCTGGATTGAGAGTCCTATGTCCTGAACTTCCTTATGAAATAAATATTATAGAAACCTCTAATTCTTCTGAAAATATATTTTCTATAGAAGATATTTTCGTTAGTAGTTTAAATTTAGATCACACTATACCTTGTAATGGATATAATTTTATTATTAAAAGAAAGGCAAAATTTGATGTACAAAAAGCTGTAAATAATAAAATACCTAAATTCTTATGGAGTCAGTTACAAAAACATGATTCAGTAGAATTTGAAGGAAAGACTTATTATTCTAATATGGTTCTTGGAGAAGATAGGCCTGGTTTAAAAATTACATATTTAACAGATACAAGACCTATCCAATCGATAATTCCATTTGCTTCTAATAGCGACTTATTTATATGTGAAGGGATGTATGGTGAAGACACTTGTTTAGATAAAGCTTTAGTAAATAAACATATGTTATTTTCAGAAGCAGCTACTTTAGCATTAAAATCATCAGTAAAAGAGCTTTGGTTAACACATTTTAGTCCTAGTCTAGACACTCCTGAAAAACATATTGAAAAAGCTAAAAATATCTTTCTTAATACAGAAATAGGAAAAGATGGTATGACAAAAATTCTAAAGTTTTCATTATAAAACTTCATTTTCATGATTAAGGCTATTTTTTATCTAAAAAATAGCCTTAATCATAATTAAAAATCCAAATATAATAATTGGAATACCTATAATCGCTCCTACTAAAGTAACAGTAAAAATCATACCTAATATCATTATGACTAATCCAATAACTGATCCTATTAATTTTCCTGTAATACCTATAATAAAAGTAACTAAATCAATAATAATTCTAAAAGGCCATAAAATTAATTTTAACATTACAACAAACTCCTTACTATCCATCTTACATTAGTATTATTTTCTTATTATATTATGTTACATTATAATTTTAGTTGATTTTATTTAATCTATCAACTAAGAATTAGTGTGATTAAAATCACCGACAAATAATTTATTTTATGATAAAATTGTTATGTATCTTTTTAGAAAAGGAGAAACACAATGAAAAAAATAGGTATTATTAATTGTCTGGAAGTTTCTAAAAGATGTTCTGGTTCTGGGTGCTTTAAAGCTTTTAATAATAGGTCTGGTTCATTTGAGAAATATATAAATGAAGAATCTGAATTAGTAAGTTTTATACAATGCGATGGTTGTAGTAATACCGCCGTTAATGATTTGATATTAAAAGCAAAACAGCTAAAGGAGCTTGGAATAAAAAGAATACATTTATCTTCTTGTATAAGATCTAAATGTCCTTGGTACAATGAATTTATAAAAGGACTTTCAAAGGATTTCCAAGTAGAAGGTTATACCCATGAAAAAAGAAAAAGGCTAGCCATTTAGGTTAACCTTTTACTTAATTTTATAAATTTCTTTCATAAGCTTCTACCATTCTTTTTACCATTTCTCCACCAACAGAACCATTCTGTCTCGAGGTTAAGTTACCCTTGTCAGTATTCTGATAGTTGGATAAGCCAAGTCCATTAGCAACCTCCATTTTAAATGTATTTAATCCTTGTTTTGCCTCTGGTACTATAAGTTTATTTGAACTATTATAATTTGGCATAATCTTTTCCTCCTCATTTAATTTATTTATTAATTTGTTTTGTATTATAAGTTTTACCTTAATTTAATTTTATATGTTATGAAACTATATACAACTATAGAAATCTATTTACAAATTTATATTATATAAGAATAGATAAAGAAAATACCATCAGAACTTTTCTGATGGTATATATATTGTTAAAGAAGTATACTAGTAAAAAAGGTTGCAGTACTAGGCAGACTAAAGAAAAATACTTTCATTGCTCTATTGATTCTAAGTGCTCTTTCGTTTTTTCCTTCATAAATTGTATTTCTATAGAAATTATCCTTTATAACCCCATAAATCACACCACTTATGAATAAACTTCCAAAGGCGAGTAACCCTGTAGCTAAAAGAAAAAAATTAAACTCTTTTATTAAAAAAGAAATGGCTAAAATTAAAAACTCTACAGTTATTCCCCAAAAAAAGCTTTTCATTAAATCCTCCCCTTAAATATTATTTTCTCACTTTTCAGAATAATATCTTCTTTATTATATAATAATATATACATAGTTTAATAATCAAGTCTTTTATCATTACTTCTATTAATACATTGTATTCTAAAAGTTCATATAAATTTCATAATAAATACAAACTTTTTCTAAAAATATTAAATTATAAAAGTTGTTTTACTGCCTTCTTTTGCTGGAGTTATTTCAAGTCGTACATCTATTCTCTCTTTTAATTCTGGTACGTGGGAAATTATTCCTACAAGTCTTCCTCCTTTTTGTAAATTAATCAAACATTCAATTGCGTTATCTAAAGACTCTGGATCTAAAGTCCCAAAACCTTCATCTATAAATATGGTATCCAGACTTATTCCCCCAGCATAGCATTGAACCACATCAGCTAATCCTAAGGCTAAAGCTAAAGAAGCCTTAAAACTTTCTCCTCCTGATAAAGTTTTAACATGACGAGCTTTTCCTGTATAATTATCAAACACCTCCAGTTCTAACCCTTCTTGTTTTCTTCCTTTCCCTTTCTCTTCTTTTCTTTTAAGTACAAATCTATCCCCTGTCATTTTAGTTAATCTTAAATTGGCAGCATTAATTATTTCATTAAAATAAGCAGCTAATACATATCTTTCAAAAGTTATTCTTTCCCTATTATCTCCATTAGCAACCCTTGCCAGTTCACCTATAACACTATATTTCTCTTCATCTTCCATTATATTTTTATTTATTTTTTCTATTTCTTTAATAGCTTTATCATTATTATTTATTTTCCAAAATACATGTAATTCTTTTTCACTTAATTGCTGCTTTTTTAAAACTATTTCTTCTAAAGTTTTTTTCAAATCTTCTAAACATACTTCCTTTAATCCTTCAGTATCCTTTAATATTCTTTCTAATCTATCTTTTAATGAATGTACTTTTTCACTATATTGTAATATTTCATGTTGTAAACTTTTAATTTCATCTTCCCCAATTTTTAATTCATTATATTCATGATAATCTTTAAATCCACATTGTTTAATCTTAGAATTCAATTTTTCATTCAACAATTCTACTTCCTTGAATTCCTCTTGTAAATTTTTAAGCTTAGCTTCTTTATCTGCCTTTACCGAAGCATATTCTATATTAGCCTTACTATAATTATCTTGAGCGAGTTTATAATTTTTTTCTAAATCCTTTAATTCATTTTCTAATTCTTTTATTCTTAATGAAATCTTATTAGCACAGCGTATTTCTTCTGGAATCTCTTTTTCAATACCTCTAAGAACTTCTTCTTCACTTTCTACTTTTCCATAAAGTTCTGTATAGTTCTTTTCCTCATTTTGCAATGATTCTTCTTTATTTTTTATATTTTCATCCAATTTTTTTAAATTTTCTTCTATAACAAATTTATTTTCTACAATTTTTATTAATTCACTTTGCTTTTCTTTTAGTTCCTTTATTTCTATACTTATATTCTTTCCCTTTACTGTTATGTATTGAAGCATATCTGTTATTTTAATAGACATTAAATCTTCTCCTAAAACAGTACTTAACTTTTCCCTCATATTTAATAATATTTCTTCATTATTCTTAATCATTCCATTTAAATCTGAAAGATATGTAATCTTTTTATCTCTTTCTTCTTTCAATATATTAATCTTGTTTTTCACATCATTAATTTCTTTCTCTGCAGGAACTTCTCCTATCAAAGTAGCAAGTTTAGGGTGATGTGTGGCCCCACATACAGGACACTGTATTCCTTCTTTTAAATTTTTAGCCAAAAGTCCGGCTTGTCCTCTTCTAAAATTATCTTCCATTATTTCATATTTACTTCTTATGCTTATATATTCCTTATTAAATTCTTCAAAATTTTTGCTTTCTTTAGTATGTTTACTAACTTTTTTCATATATTCTTCAGTATTTCTATAAAAATTTCTCATTTCATTAATAATAAATTCTTTTTCATATATAACTCTATCAATCTTTTCTTTTGATATTTCCGCTCTCTGCACATCCAATAATTTTTTACTATTCTCTTCAAATTTCTTTTTCTCATCTTTTATAAATAATTTTAATTCTTTTATAAAGTCTTTTTTATCCTGTAACTTTTTTCTAAGACTAAGTATAGCTAATCCCTTTTGTTCATATTCTTTAGCTTTTTTCTCTTGATTTTTTAAATTTACTATAGCATCCCATATTATTTTCCTTTCAATTTCTTTATCTTCTTCTTTCTGTAAAATTTCTTTATATGTTAATAGATTTTTTTCTGATTTTTTTAACTTATCTTCTATTTCCTCGTATTGTAATTTTTTAATTTTTAAATTACTTTTTCTATGTTTATAAGTATCTTCTATAATCTTTACTTGTAAGGCATCTCTACCTCTTTCTAATTTCACCTTTTTATTTTTAAATTCCTCTTCTTTTAATATATAAGAATTATATTCTTTTTGAACTTCTTCCTTTTCTTTAATATTTCTATTTATTTCTTCTCCCTTCATTATATCCTTTTGAAATCTTTCAATGTCCATATCAAGTTGTTCAATTTCTTTCTTAATATTCTTTCTTTCTTGTAAGTGCATTTTAAGTAAATCTTTTGTTCTAGTTAATATTTCAGTTATATTTAAATAATTTTCATTTATAAGCTTCAATAAAATTTCATCATCACTAGGATCAATATGTTTTATATGAGTATCTCTTTCAGTTTTAGTGACGCTAATTTTCTTATAAAGATTTTTTTTCTTTTCATCAAGTTTTCTCTGAATAGCCTCAAAGCTTTCTGTTCCAAAAATTTTTCTAAATATAATTTCTCTTTCAGAACTTTCCGATTCAAGAAGCTTTCTAAATTCTCCTTGAGGAATCATTACTATCTGTTTAAATTGATTTTTGTTTATTCCTATAATTTCACTTATTTTTTCGTCTACAGCATTAACCCTTGTTAGTATATCTCCACTAGGCAAAACCAATTCAACTTCTGCATTTTTAAGTACATATCCTTCTCCTCTAACCTTTTTTCTTTCCTGTTGAGGAAATCTACATATTGTATATATTTTTCCTCTAAGTTCAAAGTCTAACTTTACATATGTAAGAATATCTGGTGAAGCAAAATCACTTCGTAAACAGTCTTTATCTCTACTACTTCCAGATGCTTCTCCATAAAGAGCATAGCTTATAGCATCAAAAATAGTAGTTTTTCCAGCTCCTGTAGGTCCTGTAATTAGAAATATATTTTTATGTTTCAATTTAGTAAAATCAACTATTTCTTCTCCCGCATAAGGTCCAAAAGCGCTCATAGTTAACTTTATTGGTTTCATATTATTTTTCCTCCCTATTTACCTCTTCAACAACTTTTTCAATTATATCAATTTTTTCTTTTGTTATTTCTATTCCTTCTATGTCTTCATAAAATTCTTGGAAAAGTTTCACTTTAGATTTATTCTCATATCTTAAAGATGCTGAAGTTTTGCTTTTTTCTCTTTCATCCATATTAATCCTACTTAACCCCATAATATTAGAATATACAGTTCTTAATTTTGATATAGGATCCATTAATTCCCCTTCATCTGTGAGTACAGCAAATACAAAATCTTCTGTATTAGTTTTTTTATAAACTTCTGGATTTACAAGTTCATTTATTGGCCCTTTTATAATTCTCATGTCTCTTTTTGGTATTAGCTCTTTAAACTCTATGGTAACTTCTCCATTTTTTTTTATATTAACAATATTAACACCTTTTTTATGATTTGCTTCTGAAAAAGAATACTTTAGCAATGAACCTGAATATCGTATAGTATCCTTTCCAACTTTTTGTGGTCGATGCAAATGACCTAAAGCAGTATAATTAAAAGCTTCAAAATATTTTCCATCTATTAAGTCTGTTCCTCCAATACTTAATGGTCTTTCAGAATCAGAAGTTTCAAGCCCTGCTCTCTTATAATTTTCTTCTTCTGTTATTTCTTTATCTATATCCTTCATAAAAGTTACATATCCGTGAGCTACTATAACATTTTTTTCATTTTCATTAAAACCATTTTTTATTTTTTCTATTATTTTTTTCATAGCTGTATCATGATTATTTATTTCTTTATCCTCAAACTTATTTCTTACTTCTCTAGGATCAGCATATGGAATAAGATAAAAATTAACTGGCTCACTTTCATCATAAAGAACTACCTTTCTAATATCTGAATCTAATATCCCTGCTATATATAGTCCATTTTTTATTAAGATTTCGCTACCAAAAGACAGCCTTTCACCACTATCATGATTTCCTGCTATAGTTAATATAGGTATTTTAAGCTGAAGTAATATTTTATTAAATACTTTATTTAGTAAATTAATAGCTTCTACAGTAGGAATGCTTCTATCATACAAATCTCCTGCTATAACTAATGCATCTGGCTCTTCTTCTTCTATAATATTAATTAACTTTTTTAATATATACTCTTGTTCCTCTATCATACTAAACTCATTTACAATTTTCCCTATATGCCAATCTCCTGTATGTACTATTTTCATAAAAAAGTTTTCCCCCTTAAAATGAAATTCTCTTTTCTCTCTTCAGTAACAGTTATTATATAAATATATAGTAATTATATCAAATTTAATAAAATTTAAAAAATAATTATTTACCAAATTATACCACCAGTTGTAAAATATTTATCTATATTTTTTTATATAATGGATAAACTATTTCATGTATTCAATTATATAGTTTGAAAGGAGAATACTCATGGAAAATAATAATTTAGAAGAAGCTAAAAGATTAAATGCTCAATCAAGAGCTAATAAAAATATGGCTGGAAATACTAATGCTTTAAATAATAGTGCTAATGATGCAAGTCTACAAGAGGCAAGAAATTTAAATGCTCAGTCAAGAACTAATAGTGGAATGAATAATTTTCAGAACAGTGCAATGAGTAGCAGTACTAATGCTGCTAGTTTAGAAGAAACTAAACGACTAAATGCTGAATCAAGAGCTAAAAAAGGTATGAATAGTTAATCTTATACTAAAATAAAATAATCTGTGTAAACTCTATAAGAATACTTTAATTATGCTTATCAATTGGAGAATACACAGATTATGTTTTTTAAAAAATATCATTTAAAGACTTATATTGCACTTTATCAATTTGTAAATCATTTAATCCACTATTTATATGATTTGTAATTAAAGATTGAAGATTGCTACAATCTTTATTTTTAATAAAATATATCATCTTCTTATGTTCTTCAATACTAGGAAATTGCAAATCAGTATTGTAAAAAGTATCATACAATATTAAATAAATATTTATTTGATTAATTATACTTTCTATAAACTTAATTAGGTATTTATTACCACTTTTTAATGCTAACATTGTATGAAACTTTTTATTTACAGAAAAATATTCAATAATATCTTTTTTAGTTAATGCCTCTAATTCTTTTTTTACAAGGTTTTCTAAAATATTTATATCATCTTCTACTATTTTATCTATACCAAATTTAATAGCAATACATTCTAATTCTTCTCTCATTTTATAAGCCTGAATAATTTCCTCTAGTGATGGCTGTATAATAAAAGCGCCTCTGTTTGGAATGATAGTTACAAATCCTTCTAATGCAAGCCGTTTAATAGCATTCCTTATAGGTGTTCTGCTAACCTCCATTCTATCAGCTATAGTACTCTCTATAAGTTGAGTTCCTGGAGCTAAACTTCTATTTAATATAGCATTTTTTAAAGTTTCATAAACTACTTCCTCCATAGATCTCTTAATTTTATCTCCCACTAAAAAATCACTCCTTAGTTAAAAGTACTTCTTATAGTATAAAATTATCCTATGTGTAAAAATCCCTCCCCAAAAGTTTCATGTATATGATTTACTGTAATAAAAGCATTAGAATCTATACTTTTTATATATTTTTTTAACCTATTAAATTCTTTTCTCCCTACAATAGTTCTAATAACTTCTTTTTCTTCATTTGTAAAGGCACCTTTAGCAGTATAAATAGTAGCTCCCCTGCCTAATTCACTTACAATAAAATCTTTTATTTCTTCACTCATATTACTAACAATAACCACTTCTTTATTAATAGTCAAATTCTGTATAACTTTATCAATAACTATTCCATTTGCTAAAACTCCTAATACTCCATACATGCCACTTTCAATTCCAAATATGAATCCTGAAGATATTGCGATAAATATATCACACATTAAAACTCCTGTTCCAAGATTAATATTAAAATATTTATTTAAAATCTTAGCAATAATATCTGTTCCTCCTGTACATGCATTTTGTTGAAATACAATAGCCATTCCTACAGCTCCCATACAAGTAGAAAATATAAGTTGTGCCAAAATATCATGTGAGAATGGCTCTTTAATAGGATGTACTTTCTGTAATAAAAAAACCATCCCAGAAAGCGTAAAACTTGAATATATAGTTTTTGCTCCAAACTCAGTCCCAATAAATATAAATCCAATAATAAATAATATTAGATCTGTAGACATCATTATAGCTCCAACAGGTATTTGAGGAATAAAATAGTTAATTACAATAGCAAGTCCACTTATGCCTCCTGGTGCTAGATGATTAGGTGCTAATATAAGATATATGGAAAGTGCAACTAAAATTAATCCAAAATTAATTAAAATATATTCTTTTATTTTTTTCATAATTATTCCCCTTTACTTCATTATAGTCCTTCAATATTGTAGTACAATTTTGTCCTACATATTTAATTTTACCTATTTAACCTCATATTGTAAAGACAAATAATGTAATTTTATATTAAATATAATAAAAGATAGGTTTAATTATAACCTATCTTTTCCTCATAAATCATATTACTTTTTTAGGTGCTAAAATCATAACCATATTATTTCCTTCTAATCTTGCTGATTTTTCTACTGCTGCCATATCTCCTACTTTAGAAAGAAATACTTCAAAGATCTTAGTTCCCACGTTAGTATAATTATTTTGTCTTCCTCTAAATCTTATAGATACTTTAACTTTGTTTTCATTAGCCAAAAATTTCTTAGCATGATTAGCTTTAACTTCTATATCATGTTCCTCAATAGTAGCACTCAGCCTTATTTCTTTTACATCAACAACTTTTTGCTTTTTCTTATTTTCCTTTTGCTTTTTTGTTTTTTCATAGAGGAACTTATTATAATCCATAATTTTACATACAGGTGGCTTAGCTCCTGGGGAAATCATCACTAAATCTAAATCCCTTTCTATAGCCATATTTAAAGCATCTTTAGTACTTATTACTTGAGACTGTCCTTCTCCAACTAATCTAATTTCTTTTTCTCTAATACCTTCATTTAGCATATAATCGTTATTAATAATACAACACCTCCAAAATTTTGAATTTATAATATTAGTATACCTTATTAATTAACAAATTGCATCATTTATATTCTGTTGTAAAAAAAAATGTCAAAAATTTAGGTATTATAAACAATATTTTTCATAGATATGCTCATAATTTCTAAATATCAATATAATAAATTTTATTTTCACACCATTGAAGATATCTTTCAAAGTCTTCATATGATATTGTAATTGTTGCTGTATTCACATTAGGATGAAAACTAATATTTTTTAATTTTTTTATATCCTTATCCAATATAACTTCTACTTCTTTTTTAATATCATTTATTAGCCCAAATGGAGTAAAGGATCCTGGGTTAACTCCTAAATAACTATATAATCTTTCTTCTGACGCAAAGCTTAAACTTGCAGTTCCTATGTTTTTAGACAGTGCTTTTAAATCAACTTTCTTCCATTCGTCTACAATAACAAGATAATGCTTGTTTCCCTTTCTATTACGCAAAAATAAATTTTTACAATGCTGTCCTTCAATATTAATTTCTAATTTATTTGCTTCTTCAATGGTAAAAATTTGATTATGTTCATATTTCTTAAAAGGAATTTTTAATTCTTTTAATACCGCATATACTTTTTGTTCATTTTCTAACAACATATTTTTCACCTTTCATCCATAAGATTTTTTATCCCATTTCTATTAATTGCAATTTTTCCTTTCTCTTCATTTGTTTTATATTATATTCTCTTCTCTGTGCCAAAATTTTATTTTCAAATTTCTCATAATATATCAATTTTACAGGTAATCTACACCTTGTATACTTTGCACCCTTTCCTTTAGAATGAGTCTCTATTCTTTTTTTTAAATTATTGGTCCATCCAGTATATAAAGTCTTATCTGAACATTCTAAAATATAAACATAACACATACAAGCTAACCTCTTTTAATATATATATATATGTACTTTCCATATTTATTCCTCTATTTTATATTATAATAATGCCATATTTTCTTTAAAATATCAAAAAATTTAATAATATTAATATTTAAAAATTTGAAGATACATAAAAAATTTTCTTTATGTATCTTCATCATATAATTATATTATTAAAATAATTTTACCATTTAAGTTGTTGAAAAACATCTTCTTTACTTTCTGTTACATTTAAAAATATAGCTACATTTCCAGCTAAAGCTTTTTCCATATAATCTGTACGTACCTTATCATAAGGTGTATGAGCATATTGTTCTTGCATAGGAGAATATCCTATAGTTGGTTTTCTATCTATACCTGCTGTCTTGCTTGAATCAGTTCCAAAATCCCAATATCCATATTTAACTGTTTGTCCTAAACTCTCTAGTCCTTTTGCCGCAGCCTTCACAAATGGATGATCCTGTCCTATTTTCCATGGATTCATATCCTTTGCCGCTCTATATTCTAGTCCTCTATATGACTTTTCTAAAGCTGTTTTAACTTTTACATCTGCTTTAAATTCTGGATCATCTTTTTTTATTTCATATATTATATTTTTAATCTCTTCTAGAGCTGTTTCAGCCGTTTCTCCTGGTATAGTACGTCTATCAATAGAAAGCATACATTTATCTGGAACTATAGATAAAGCTCCTGGAGAACATTCTATTATATTTAACGAGATGGAAGCTTTACCTAATTCATCATCCTTAGGTAAAGAAGGATATAATTCATCTTTTATTTTGCTTATTAAAGGGATAGCTTTATATATAGAATTAATTCCAAGCCAAGGAGCACTGCCATGTGAGGTTCTTCCATATACTGTAGATAACAATTCTACTCTACCTCTATGTCCACAGTATAATTTAAGTGAGGTCGCTTCACAGGATACCATGGCATCATATGAAAGTCCTCTCTTTGACAAAGTTTTATCTACTAAATGTATCATTCCAACCATTTCTGCTGGTTCTTCTTGTACCACTCCTGTAAACATATAATTGCCTTTAAATTTATATCCAAGTTTTTTTAGTTTTACCAGTATGCCACCTGAATATATTTGAACAGCCTCTCCTGCCTTAACATCAGATGCGCCTCTTCCATGAATGCATTCTACTATTTCTTTTGCAGTTTTTTCTTGATTATCAACTTCACATACATCAATTTCTCCACCATAAGGATTATATCCTTCCCAATTATTTATATCTCCTGGACTTACATGATCCATATGTGCATTATACATAATCGTAGGTCCTTCTTCTGTTCCTCTGACTATTCCAACTACATTTCCCATATCATCTCTAAAATAATCGTTATATCCAAGTTTTTTCATCTCTTCTAATAATAAATCTGATAATTCTTTTTCATTACCACTTATACTTGGAGTCTTTATTAATTTTTGTGCAAACTTTATAACATCAGGTTTAAATTCTTCACTTAGCTCTTTAATTTTTTCTATAATGTCCATCATTTAACATCTTCCTTTCTTTATTAAAAAGTTTATGTTTTAAAATATTAAGCTGTTGTTAGTCTAGAATTCTACTATTATTTATATTTCCGCTTTTTATATTTATTACATTATAGAGAAAATTAATATCACTCCATTTTAAATTTATAAATAAAGCTAAGAATCATTTGACTGTTGTATAACCATATTTTCTTTTCTTTCAATTCTTATCTCCTTTCAATTTGTGATTTATATTTAACCATTCCTAAAGTACAATGAACATTAATACCTATATGATTTTTTAATTACCTTTTTTATTATAAGATTATAAATATTAATACAGTCCACATAGATGAAGATACTACTACCCATTGAAAAATATCTGAAATGGCTTTCATTACTTCCCATTCAGCGTCAGATATTTTTGGATATTTATTCATTTTTCACCCGCCTCTACAGTTGTAGAACGTAATTGTAAATAGTTACCTGGAAATTATTTATCCTATAGCTGCCATTCTCAACTCCACATATTATTTATAAAGTAGATAAGAAATGTTACACTTCTAAAGCAATACTAGAGATAATATAATTAATAATAAAAATAAGTCTAGAATTTTATCTAAAAATTCTAGACTTTACATTTTAGTTTAGTTAAAATTATTCAATTACTACAGCCGTACCAGATGCTGTAACCATAAGCATATTTCCCTGACCTAAAACTTCATAATCTATATCTACACCTATAACTGCATTAGCTCCAATAGCCGATGCTCTCTTTTCCATTTCTTTTAAGGCTTCTTCTCTAGCTTGAATAAGTTCTCCTTCATAAGATCCTGAACGACCTCCAAAAAAATTAGTTAATCCAGCTGCAAAATCTTTTACAAAGTTTACACCAGAAACTACTTCTCCAAATATAATTCCCTTATATTCAATTACCCTTCTTCCTTCTACCATAGGTGTTGTTGTCACTATCATTTATATTCCTCCTCATTTTATATTCTTAAATCAATCTATATATATATTATAAATTATCTTACAAACATCATACCTTAACTTTTTCTTAACATTTCTTCTTATTATCTAGCCAAAGTATTAATCATTAAAATATGTTACATATTGCAATTAAATGTGTATTTTATAAATAAAAACATAGTTACAATATGTTAAGATAATATATTGTAACTATGTTTTTATTTTAACTCAGCCAATATTAATTTTTTCTAATCATCTTCATACTAAAGTAAATCAACAAAGCTCCTACTATTATATTTAAAATATTCATTGCTTGAACTGACAAAAATGTTTTAGTAAAACTTCCTGTAACTGCAATTAAAGTTAAAAAAGATAACGTAGAAAGAACTGCTCCAGCTCCAAAAACATATATATCTTTACGCTTCATGTTTTCATTTACGATTTTCGATGAAAATACTCCCGCCCAAAATATTATGGTAAGCGGATTAGAAATAGTAAGAAGCACTCCCTTCATAAAGGAGCTATTTGTATTGTAAGAATTCATCATACTTAAATTTGGAATTAACTTAATATTAAACACTCCAAGAATAATACTAAAGCCAAAGATAAATAATATAGAAGCTCCAAATATTTTTAGTCCTAATTTTACATTATCTTTCTCAATAATCTTTGCAATCCCAAGGATAGCTCCTAATATAAAAAGACTATCAACAATTACTACCCCAAACACTCCTTTTTCTGCTATATAAAATCCATTTAATGTTGCTATTTGAAATATAAAAATACATACTGGGCCTACTGCTAGCTGTAAAAGCATACCAAATTTAAAGCCTTTTAAAAGCACTTTATCACCTCACTATATTACTTTGCAACATTAACCAAATAATCTAAATAATTATTTAACTTTTCCTTAGCTTGTTCTATTTGTTTTGTAGTGCTCTCTGTAAAGTTTCCTGCAGCTATAGTGTTATCCGAAGAGGATACTATACCCTTTAGATAGTCACAGTATTTATTGTGAATTGTATTTAATTCTTCTCCATGAGGTAATTTAATTACTTCATTTAAATATGTATGTAACTTTTCATTTTCTTCCTTAAGTTTAGGTAAAGATTTTTCATCTAGGGCATTCAAACTACTTTGTACAGCGTTTTTAACTTTTTCTGTGTAATTATATAATTGTTTTGTATAAATAGCATCAACTTTTGTAGCATTTACCATATCTTCTGGGCTTTTTCCTGTCATAAATCCTTTTACCAAAGTAAATGCTAAAAATAAAACCAAAACAAATATAACAAGTTTTGCCACCTTTTTTACTATACATATTATAATAGATAACGCAACCACTGCTGCTAATATAAATATTATTTTATCTCCAGTCATGTATAAATCTCACTCCATTTCTGCACTTATTCCATTAACTCATAGTATCTTTTAATCTTTTTCTCTAACTCAATTATACTTATAAATCTAGCTTCTCGTATTATTTCTGTTTCATCTATAAAACCAATAATACAAGGCAATGTAAACACACTAAATTTGGCAGCAGCTTCCTTAGCTTTATCAACTTCTACTTTAGCATAATTAATTCTAGGATATGCTTTAAGTAATTGTTGAATCTTAGGTAAAAGTCCAATACATACACCACAACTGTTTGAAGAAAAATATATTATACTAAATCTATTTTCTTTTATAAATGTATCAATATTTTCTACTGAATTTAAGATTTTCATTATATACTCCTTTCACATTCTATTTTACCTAAATTATTATTTTATGTAAACTATATGATATTAAAGGAAAACACTAAAAAATAATAAAGAATAAATTTTCAAAATTTATTCTTTATTATTTATTGCTTATTATTTATTGCTTATTATTTATTGCTTGTTATTTATTGCTTGTTATTTATTATTTATTGTTTATTATATATTCTGCTATTTGTATAGCATTAAGAGCTGCTCCTTTTCTTATGTTATCAGCAACTACCCATATATTTAATCCATTATCTAAACTAAAATCTCTTCTTATTCTACCCACATAAACTTCATCATGTCCTGATGCTTGAATAGGCATAGGATAAACCAAATGTTCTACATCGTCTTTTATAACAATTCCTTTAGAATTTTTAAACATTTCAAATACATCATTTATTTCAAAGTTATTGTTTAATTCCACATTTATACTTTCACTATGTGAATTATATACTGGAACTCTAACAGTAGTTGCTGTAATCTTTAATTTATCATCACGTAGTATCTTTCTTGTTTCATTAACCATTTTCATTTCTTCTTTTGTATATCCATTTTCTAAAAAAGAATCTATATGAGGAATTACATTTCCGGATATTGTATAAGGAAATTTTCTTGGGGGCATTCCCTTGTTTCCTTCTAAAAGATCATTATATCCTTCCATTCCTGCTCCTGACACAGCTTGATATGTAGAATAAACAATTCTTTTTATTCCATACTTATCATGTAGAGGTTTTAAGGCTACTACTGCTTGTATTGTAGAACAGTTTGGATTGGCTATTATTCCTTTATGTGATTTTATATCTTCTGGATTAACTTCTGGAACTACAAGTGGTACTTCTGGATCCATTCTCCAAGCACTACTATTATCAATAACTACAGCACCATATCTTGCAAATATAGGTGCAAATTCTAAACTAACATTTCCACCGGCTGAAAATAGTGCAAAATCTATTTTCTTATCCTTTATATTTTCTTCTTTTAACTCTTCTACAATATAATTTGATCTTTTAAATTGTAACTCTTTACCTGCAGATTTTGCTGAAGCAAATAAATATAACTCATTTATTGGAAAATTTCTTTCTTCCAGTATTTCTAGGAACTTTCTTCCTACCATTCCTGTACATCCTACTACTGCAACATTATAATTCATATATATATACCTCCTAAAAATTATTTATAAATTTAATTCTTTCGCTAATATAGTTGCTGCTTTTTGCTTATCTTCTGCATCTATAGTATAAGATATACTTATTTCAGAAGTAGTTACCTGTTTAAATTCTATGTTATTATCTGAAAATATACTAAATACTTTAGCAGCAACTCCAGACTGCTTCATCATACCTATTCCCACAACTGATATTTTTGTTATATTTGAAGCCTTAGATATTTCTATACCATTGATTTCTTCTTCTAGTTCTTTAGCTATATCATCAATAGTAAATATATCTTCCATAGATGCAGTAAATGATACATTTATTTTGCCATCCAATGGTGCTGTTTGACTTATCATATCAATATTAACATTATGTTTTGCCAATTTTTCAAATATTACCGCTATATTTTTAGCTCCACAAGGTACATTATTAACTGTAACCATTAATACATCATCACTAATTGTAAGACCAGTAATTAATTTTTCTTCCATAGTTTTATCATACTCCTTTATATAAGTTCCTAATTTTTCTTCGTAACTTGATGCTACATAAATAGGAATATTGTATTTATATCCTAGCTCAACAGCTCTTGTTTCCATAACACCAGCACCTAAACTTGCCATTTCCATCATTTCTTGATAACTTATGAAATCTAATTTTTTAGCATTAGGATATATTCTTGGATCAATACCATATATCCCATCCACATCCGTATAAATCTCGCAGGTGCAATTAAGCTTTGCAGCTAGTGCTACTGCAGTAGTATCAGATCCTCCTCTTCCCAAAGTAGTTATATCTCCAGTTTCATTTATTCCTTGAAAGCCTGCTACTACTACTATTTTATTTTCGTCTAAATGTTTCTTTACATTGTCTATATGTATTTCAGATATACGATTTTTAGTGTGAATACCCTCTGTTTTTATTCCTGCTTGAAATCCTGTTAATGATACTGATGGATAACCAAGTTCTTCAAATGCCATTGATAACAATGCAATTGATATCTGTTCTCCTGTAGACATAAGCATGTCTAATTCTCTTTTATTTGGATTTAAAGAAATTTCTTTTGCCATTGATATAAGCTTGTCTGTAGTTTTTCCCATAGCTGAAACTACCACTACCATATCATGACCGTTTTTCTTTCTATCTACTACTTTTTCTGCAATAGCCTTTATCTTATCTACTGTTGCTACTGATGAACCACCATATTTTTGAACTATAATAGACAAATAAATACCCTCCTTTATATATTTTCAATATTCATTTTATTTTTAATATTAAAAAAACAGTCATAAGCAAAAGGTACTTATGACTGTTATACACTAACAAAACCTTTTGCCCCAACATGACAAGCACTCCTTCAAAAAATTGGGCAATTCCTTGAAGACAGTACCATACTTATTCAGTATAGTCCCAACACATATCTTGTGTTTCGGCAATTTTCCCTTTCCTAAATGAACAAACATTTAATACTAATGAGAATTGCGGCCTCTATATCACGTTGCTAATAATTTATTCAATTTAACAAATAATCTCAAAACAAAAATAGCCATGAGCAAAAGGACTCATGACTGTTATATACTAACAAAACCTTTTGCCCCAACATAACAAGCACCCCTTTAGAAAATCGGGCAATTTTCTAAAGACAGTACCATACCTATTTGGTATAATCCCAACACATAACCTGTGTTTCGGCAATTGCCCCTTTCATGTAAAATAACATTACTATTGACAACTGCGGCCTCTATATCATGTTGTTTATATGCTTATTTACTTTTTAACACCTATATTATGTTTAACAGTTTATCAGATAATTTCCATTAAGTCAACTATTTTTTATGCCTATAATTTTTTTAGCATTTATTAAAAATAATTTATCTCTTTCTTTAATAAATTTCCCCATATAATTATCTGGCTCATCTTTTTCTAAAATACCAATGGCTTCATCTATGTTCATCCATTTTAATTTAAATCCATCTTTAATTTCTTCTTCTGTATAATTTGGTTTTTTAATTTCTCCTAATACTTTTGAATAATAGCAATAAGATATTTGTAACTGTTTAAACTCATTTCTATATTCTAATATGGCTCCTATTTCTCCTAAAACTTCTATATCTGCGCCAACTTCTTCTTTAACTTCTCTTCTTAATGCTTTATCTGTACTTTCTCCTAGTTCTATGCCTCCCCCTGGCAGTTTGTGATAGTTATTCTTCGATACATATAATATGGCTATTTTATTCCAATGGTCAAAAAGTATTGTTCTTGCAGCTTTTCTGATTTTATAGCTTGTATCTTCATTATTAGTGTTTATACCAATATCTTTGTCATAAATTTCTTTTATTAAATCCATTATGCTCTTACCTCCTCTTAAGCAAATTAAACTTTCATTACATAATAAATATGGTTACTACATATTTTACCATAATAATATACAATTTCTCATTTTATAATATATTAAATTTTCTCAAATCTTCTATAAATAATTCAAAGTTAACTACTCTTGAATAACCTAATATGATTTTTGCACTACTTAACAATTTTTTATCTTCTGTAACTAATATATAATCACTATATTTTTCACAAATACAAATAAGATTATAATCAATTTCTGAAAGTTTGTTACCACATATTAAATATATGTTTTCCTTATAATCATATTTTACATATTCATTAAATTTACTGTCTTTTGAAAAATCACATAAATCATTTTCAGTTACATGATTTAACAATTCTAAAAATTTACTTGTAAGTACTGGTGTGCCTTTATATTCTGTGAATTCTTTTTTACTCAATTCTTCAGCTACATTATGAGATATTTTAAAATCTATATTAGGATGTTTTTCTAATAAATTAAAAACATCTGGATATTGACTCCAAATTTTTATAACTATATTTGAGTCTAAAAGATATTTTTTGTTAAGCATATTTTATTATCTCCTCAGTTATATAAATTTACTAATATTGTCCTTTACATTCACCTCTGAAAAAGCAATCATAGTGGTAGTGATAGTATATGGGGCTATTTCATTAATAAATTTTTCTATCTCATCTAAAGATATAACAGATAATTTTACTATATAACATGCATCCCCTGCAATTCTATAGCAAAACTCACTTCTAGGATAGTCTATTATGAATTCCCTGAACCTTTCATATTCTCCATTTCTCATAGTAACCTTAATTAAGCAATCAATAAGAAATCCTAATTTCTTTTTATTTATTTTTATAGTATAGTTTTCAATCACTCCACTTTCCTCAAGTCTTCTAACTCTTTCTGTAACAGATGGTGGTGATAAATTTATTCTCTTTGATAATTCTCTAATTGATAATCTACTATTATTTTGAAGCTCAGATAAAATTTTTATATCAATCTCATCTATTTTCATTTATAAGTATTTCCTCCTATTTTTATGTTATTCACTATATATTTCAGTGCATTATGTTTCATTTGAAATACATTTTTGTCAATCTATATTTTATAATTAATTATACCTTTAATACATTACATTAATAATAAGATAGGAGGGTAATAATGGCAAGATTAAATTTATCAAAATTGGGCAATACACCGTTTCAACAATTATTAGGTCATAATAAAACCATTTTAAATGCATGGACAATGCTAGAAGATACTTTATTTACATCCTCTACTTTTACCACTGAACTCAAAGAAGAGATTAGACGGACATTAGCTTTTCTAAATGGTTGTTCTTATTGTATGGCTAAAGGAATGCCTTCACATTATCATACTGACACTAGAACATCTATTGCTGTTTCCTTTGCAAAAACAGTATGCAAAAATAATTATAATATTGAAGATAGTGTTTTTCACTCTATTAAACGAGAATTTACCTCAGAAGAAATTTCGGAATTGTGTGCCTTCATATGCTTTATCAGTGCTTGTCAAAACTTTAGTGTTTTACTCAATCTTACTCCAAGTTGTTCTATAAAAAAAATATAAAACTATAATTTTATTTTTATATAGTCCCATTTATTGATGCATTAGTTCCTTAGTTTATTATTAGAATTAATATTTTTTACGATTAATATTAATAAAATGAAATTAATTATTTACATTTTCTCATTAAGGTATTAAAATAAAACCTGGCTTATTCTTTGAAGTTTGTTTCAAAAACTAGATTTAAAATATATAAATGTTCTTTTATTTTCTATTTATGTGAATATGATCTAGTATATGAACTGCAATATAAGTTCAAAATATTAATATCTTACCAAAGAGAGGTGCTTTAATGAAAACTTTTCAAGATCTTATTAGCGAAACTTTAGAAGTTACGGATTTAGAAGAATTAGAATCCGCAGCAGACTTATTTCAATTTGGTATTGAAAAAGGTTATTATACTAAAAAGCAAGTAGATGAGTTTAATGATACCTATTGGAATGTAAAAAATAGATTGTTAACTTATAGTATTGCTGAAAAAATAAACTGGAATGTATTAGACATTAGTTCTATAGTTTCAAAAGCTCCTTCTGATATAAGAAACGATGAAGGCAAATTAATGAACTATGTAAATGATCGTATAAAGGCGTTAAAGGGTAAAATTAAAGGATTTAAATAATCTAAAGTTTTATTATTGAAATAGTTATATGCTGATATAATCATTTTATTTATAAATATTATATATCAGCATATAATAACGTTTCATATTTTAAATATATTAACTATTCTTTTGTCTCATTTTTATTGTTCTATAAATTTATATATCTGTGAAAATATTCATTAATACTTTCAAAACATGTATTTACCATAAATTCTATATCATTTTTGTTTATTACATATGGAGGAATAAAATATAACACATTTCCAATGGGTCTTAGTAATAGCCCTTTCTTTAAGGCTATTTTATAAATTTCATATCCAACTCTTTCTTGCCAATAAAAGCTCTCCTTTGTTTTTTTATCTTTTACTAATTCTATGGCAGTAATCATTCCTATACTTCTTACTTCCCCAACATAGGGATGATCCTTAGATAACTGCTCTGTTAACTTTTTTATTAATTCACCTTTTTCTTTATTATTTTCTATAATATGCTCTTCTTCAAATATTTTAAGATTTTCTAGAGCAATTGCACAAGCCATAGCATTTCCTGCATAAGTATGGCTATGTAAGAAAGCCTTTAGTTCCTTGTATTCTCCATAGAAAACATCATATATGTTCTCACTAGCCATTATCACTGACATAGGCATATATCCTGCTGATATACCTTTTGAAAGGCACATTATATCTGGACTTATTTCTCCGTATTCACAGGCAAACATTTTTCCCGTTCTTCCAAATCCAACAGCTATTTCATCTGCTATAAGGTGTATATTATATCTATTACATGCTTCCCTAAGTTTTTTCAAATATATAAGTGAATATATTTTCATGCCAGCAGCTCCTTGAACCATAGGTTCTATAATTATTCCACAAAGATTTTCATGATTAGCCTTTAATGCCTTTTCCATGTGCTCAAAACATTCTGCACTGCAATATTGTCTGGATTTTCCATAAATGCATCTATAACAATCTGGACCCTTAACCCTTAGGGTATTTAAAAGTAACGGCTTATATATTTTATTATATAAATCTAAATCACATACAGATAACGCTCCTAAAGTTTCTCCATGATAAGCATCACTTATAGCAATAAATCTAGTTTTTTTACTGTTTCCTTTATGTTGATGATAATGAAAACTCATTTTTAGTGCAATTTCTACTGCTGAAGAACCATTATCAGAAAAATAAACTTTTTCTAATTTCTTTGGCGTAATTTTTACAAGCTTTTCTGCTAGTTCTATAGCAGGCTTATTTGAAAAGTTAGCAAAAATTACATGCTCAATCTGATCTATTTGCTTTTTTAATGCATTATTAATCCTTTTATTACTATGTCCAAATAAATTTGTCCACCACGAAGATATACAATCTAAATATCTATTTCCTTCAATGTCGTATAAATAGCAACCTTCTCCCCTTTCAATTACTTTAGGTGGAAATTCTTCATAGTCTTTCATTTGAGAACAAGGATGCCATATATATTTTAAATCTTTATCTATATAATTATTCATTTTCTTCTCCTATCCTATGGTTAAATAATTTTATAAAGTGATTATTAGATTCAGATAGAATATCCATACATTCAATTAAGTATTCTGCATTTAAGTATTTTTCTACTACTTGTCTTATATTTTTTATATTCAACTGTTTTTTTTCTAGTCCATCTATATAAGGAATCACTGCTAAAACAGGAACATTGGTAAGCTTTTTAATAACCTCTATATTGTCATTGCAAAGCAAATTATCTTTATATCCATTTATTATTATGCCCTTTACTTCAATGCTAAGATTTTGTATGTACTTTATTGTAAGTATAGTATGATTTATAGTACCAAGTCCTGCCCTAGCTACAACTATCACATTCATATTTAAATCTTTAATTAAATCCTGTAAAAGATAAAGATTATTCCCATCATCTATTAATGGACATACAATGCCCCCACTTCCCTCTGCTATAATATAATCATATTTCTCTTTTAATTCATTGTATTTATAGACTATTTTTTTCTTGCTTATACTGTTTCCTTCTATTTTTGCAGCTAAATGCGGTGATACTGGTGTTCTAAAAATATATGGTGTTATATTTTTAAAATCCTCTTTTAAATTGCTAACCTGACAGACAATTCTTGTATCCATCAAATCATCATTGTTATTTTCTGCTCCACTTAAAGCTGCTTTAAAGTATGCTGCATTATATCCTTTTAATCTAAGTAAATATAGAATTCCCGAAGTTACTATGGTTTTTCCTACATCAGTATCTGTGCCAGTTATAAATATACCTTTAGTCATTTCTTTTCACCTCAAATCCAAGTTTCTTTATCATATTAATATCATCTAAAATCTTATTTCCAGAGGTAGTTAAATAATTACCTGATATGGTAGCATTTGCACCTGATTTGAAACATTCCCTTCCAAAATCTTTTATAAGATTTCTTCCCCCTGCTAATCTAATATATGCTCTTGGATTTATAAATCGAAAAATTGCTACAGTTTTCAGTATCTCTTCTTGACTTAATCTTTTCGTATTTTCAAGTGGTGTACCTTTTACAGGATTTAATATATTAATTGGAATAGATATAACTTCCAATTCTCTAAGCTGTATAGCTAATTTTATTCTATCCTTCATATCCTCACCCATACCTATGATTCCGCCAGAACATACTTGAAGTCCAGCTTTCTTAGCATTATTTATAGTTTCAATCCTTTCATCATAAGAATGAGTTGTACATATTTTTTCATAGTGTTCTCTGCTTGTTTCTAAATTATGATGATACATTAAAACTCCTGTTTCTTTTAATACTAAAAGCTGTTCATAATCTAATATGCCTAGTGAAGCACACAAATCCATGCTTGTTTCATTCTTTAATTTCTCATATATTTTTATAATTTTTTGAAAATCCTCTCCTTTTAGTCCTCTTCCACTTGTAACTAAAGAAAATCTATTTACACCATAATATTGATTCTCTCTGGCTAAATCTAAGACTTCATCCATGGATACAATTTCATGTTCTTCAATGTTTGTTTTATAATGTGCTGATTGTGCACAAAACCTGCAATCCTCAGAACATGAGCCACATTTAGCATTCATTATGGAGCATAAGTTAACTATGTTATCATTAAATCTATTACGTATTCTATCTGCTGCTTTAAACAATTCATTAATATGTCTATTATGTATTTCTGAAAGCTTAACTGCTTCATTAAAATTAATAGTTTTTCCTTTATATACTTTATTTTCTAGTAATGTTATTACTTCCATAGCATTTCCTCCTAATATAATTAATTAAAATAACTCAATACACTATCTAATTTGTTTTCTAAATATGCCTATTAGTTATCCCTTCGTTGGCATATAGGTGCAGAGTCCTATTTTTCTCATGGCTTTAACAATTTTAGCAGAGGCAATTGCTGTTATGAAGCTTAAAACTGCATCTCCCAAAACACAGACTATAAAGCCATAAAATACTACGGTGTAAAGTGACATACTTTTCCCTAAATACAGATTACATATTCTATATAAATATAAAACTCCAAATAAATAAACAAAAAATAGACCTGATAATATAATTAAGAAAGCTTTTAAAATTGTAAGTTCTTTAATTCTCTCGGTAAATTTCCCAATAACATATGCTGCAACAATAAATCCAATAAGATACCCAAAAGTTGGTTTAAAAACATACCCTATGCCTCCACCTTCTGTGAATACAGGAATTCCTGCTAAACCTATTGCAACATAAATAATTTGTGATAATGCACCTAATCTAGCCCCCAATATCATTCCTGCAAATGCACAAAATAAAAATTGTAAAGTAAACGGAACATATGGAATAGGAATTTTTATAAAAGCTCCTATTGCCGTTAATGCTGCAAACATAGCTACTAAAATTAAATCTCTAATTTTCAAAAATCATCACTCCTTAAAATTCAATATTTAATATAACTTGTTAAAAATAATATACACTATAGTATAAATATTGTAAACCATTTTTATATTTTAAGTTGACAATAATAATATAAAGTTATTGCTAATTAACTCTAGGTTATTGCTATATTGTGATAAGTCATAATGGGGCAAAATAAAAGCACCTACTACTTTTTATATAGTAAATGCATCTATAATTTTTTATATATTTAATATATATTAATATAAAAATTAAATTTATTTAAACTCTACTTTTATATATATTTTTCCTTATACTCTTAAGAACTTCAGAGAATGGTATCTTTTTATCATTAGTATACTGCTTTTTTTGTATAAATTCAGTTCTTTTTTTATTCTCATAGTGTTTATTAGTTTCTATTATTTTATTAACCCTCATTTCAAATCCCTCCTATATATCTATACATTAGAAATTTTAAATTTAAAGGGGTTATCTGTTTTTAAAAAATACAAGACATACTGACATCCTTTGTTACAAAACATTGATTTGACTTCTTAACCCTCATATAGTAAACTATATAACTGTAAAATATGATAAAGACAGTTCGTAACCATCCTGTCTATAAACAAAACTAGGACGTAACTATCGGCTTAGGGTAGTTTTTTTGTTTAAGGGCAGGTTCTGCCCTTTTTTATTTTGCAAAAATATTAGGAGGAATCATAATGAAAAAAATAGGATTGACAACTACAGTACCTGTAGAAGTTCTTATTGCTGCAGAATATACCCCTGTAGATTTAAATAATATTTTTATAACATCTGATGATTATTTAAAATATATAGATATAGCTGAAAGAGATGGCTTCCCAAAAAGCTTATGTGCTTGGATAAAGGGAATATATGGAGCATGTTTAGAAAATAACATAGAAGAAATAGTTGGGGTCATAGAGGGAGACTGTTCTAATACAAAAGCACTTATTGAAGTGCTTCAATTAAAAGGAATTAAAGTTTATCCATTCTCTTTTCCGCATAGTCATAAAAAAGAAGATGTAGAAAGCGAAATTAAAAAATTTATGAATATATTTAATGTGACTTTTGAAAAAGTGGAAGCTGTTAGAAAAAGACTAAATAAAATTAGGGAGTTAGCTAAAGAAATTGACGAATTAACATATAAAGAAAGTAAAACTACTGGATTTGAAAATCACCTATATCAAGTAAGTTTAAGTGATTTTAACGGAAATACAAACTCTTTTGAAGCTAAACTTAAAAAAGTTATTAATAATATAAAAAAAAGACAACCTATAGATAAGAAACTTAGATTAGGCTATATAGGAGTTCCTCCTATGACCGGGAATATATATGAATTTGTTGAAAAGTTTAATGCTCATTTTGTATACAACGAAGTTCAAAGAGAATTTGCCTTCCCTAGGGCAAATGAATCATTAAACATATTTGAACAGTATTACGACTACACTTATCCTTATAATACTGAGTTTAGAATTAAAGAATTAAAAAAGCAAATTAAAGAAAGAAAATTAGATGCTTTAATTCACTATACTCAAGCTTTCTGTTATAGAGCAGTAGAAGATATAGTTTTAAAACAAAATTTAGATATTCCAATATTAAATATAGAAGGAGATAAATTAAATACTTTAGATGCAAGAACTAAACTTAGATTAGAAGCTTTTCTTGATATGCTATTGGATTTAAAGGAGAGTAGGAAATGCTAGTATTAGGTATAGATTTAGGAAGTAGGGAAGTTAAAATTGTTTTAATGGAAAATAATAAAATAATAGAAAAGAAAAAAATAAGCACCATGAATTTTTACAGGGATTACTGTAGCTTTGATGGTAAAGTTATTGTAGATTTAAATAAGCTTAATATAAAAAAAGTAGATAAAGCTATATCCACAGGCTATGGAAGAAACAATACTGATTTAAAACTGTTTACTCCAATAAATGAAATAAAAGCTCATGTATATGGAGGAATTTATCAAACTGGTTTAAAGAATTTTATACTTTTAGATGTTGGTGGACAAGATGTTAAAGTTGTCAAAATAGAAAAAGGATTAACTACCGATTTAGAACTTAATGAAAAATGTGCTGCTTCCTGTGGAAGGTATCTAGAAAATATGGCAAATGTACTTGAAATATCCTTAGATGAAATGAGCACACATTATGAAAATCCTATAGAATTAAATTCAACTTGTGCAGTATTTTCTGAATCAGAATTAATTGGGAAAATAGCTGAAGGTGTATCTATAAAAGAATTGTGTGCAGGTGTTAATTATTCTTTATATAAAAGGCTACACCCTCTTTTAAGTAAATTTAAAGGTAAAAATTTAGTTTTAACTGGTGGGGTTGCTAACAATAAAGCAATAAAAATGTATTTAAAAAAAGATTATGAAAATATAGTATCTATTGAAGAACCTCAATTTAATGGAGCAATTGGATGCTGTTGTTATGGAAGTAATATTTTAAGAGAATTTTAGGAGGAATTCACATGTATATTTTAAAATCAGAGCATAGTTTCGATAGTGCTCATTTTCTTGCTGGATATAAAGGTAAATGTGGAAATATCCATGGACATAGATGGAAGGTAGAAATTGAAATACAATCAGAAAATCTTATAAACGGTGGTCAACTTGACGGCATGGTAATAGATTTCGGTGATTTAAAAAAAGATGTTAAAGAAATGGTAGATTATTATGATCATGCTTTAATTATACAAGAAGGAACTATGAGGACAGAAACCTTAAGCTGTATTAGTGAAGATGGATTTAAAGTAATTACTGTTAATTTTAGACCAACAGCTGAAAACTTTGCAGCATTTTTCTTTAAAACTATGAAGAATAAAGGATATAGCGTAAAAAGAGCTACAGTTTACGAAACTCCTACAAATAGCGCTGTATATGAAGAAAGCGAGGTAATATAAAATGCAATTTAAAGTAGTTGAAAAATTTACAAGTATAAATGGCGAGGGTTCTCTTTCAGGACAATTAGCAGTCTTTATAAGATTTGCAGGTTGTAATTTAAGCTGTAGCTACTGTGATACCACCTGGGCAAATAAAGAAGATGTTTCTTATGAATTAATGACTTGTGAAAAAATATACAACTATATAAAATCTACGAGAGTTAGAAATGTAACCTTAACCGGTGGAGAACCCCTTCTTCAAGAAGGGATACTAGAATTATTAGAAGTACTCTCTAAAGATAAAGAACTTCATACTGAAATAGAAACCAATGGTAGTGTTTTATTAGATAAGTTTTCTAATATAGAAAATCCACCAAGCTTTACTATGGATTATAAACTTCCTTCAAGTAATATGGAAGATAAAATGGAATTGAATAACTTTAAGTATTTAACTAAAAAAGATACAGTTAAATTTGTATCTGGAACTATGGGTGACTTAGAAAAGGCTAAACATATAATAGATAAATATAACCTTATATATAAAACTAATATATATATTAGTCCAATATTCGAGAAAATAAACATGGATACCATTGTAGAATTTATGAAAAACAACAAAATGAATGGTGTTAATCTTCAACTTCAACTTCATAAAGTTATTTGGGATCCAAATAAGAGAGGTGTATAATATGTCAATTGATGTAAAAGCAATTCAAGAACATATAAAGGGTATTTTGATAGCTTTAGGTGATGATCCTAATAGAGAGGGACTTAAAGATACACCTAAACGTGTAGCTAAAATGTATGAAGAAGTATTTAAGGGAATGTGCTATAGCAATGATGAAATTGCAGAAATGTTTAATAAAACCTTTGAAGATGATTTATCAGTAGAAGAAAACTCAAATGATATGGTATTAATGAAAGATATAGAAATATTTAGCCATTGTGAACATCACTTAGCATTAATGTACAATATGAAAGTGGCAGTAGCATACATTCCTAATAAAAAAATTATTGGATTAAGTAAAATTGCAAGAATAGCTGATATGGTAGGCAGAAGACTTCAGCTCCAAGAAAGAATAGGAACAGATATAGCTTACATTATACAAAAAATAACTGACTCAAAGGATGTGGCTGTGATTATAGAAGGTGAACATGGCTGTATGACAACTAGAGGTATAAAAAAACCAGGAACAAAAACAATTTCAACTACTTTAAAAGGAAGATTTAATGGCGATGCAATTTTAAACAATAAATTAATGATGCTTTATAGATAGCCTGAATGCTTTAAATCAATCTATTGATTTTACAATATTAAGGTGAAAGTTTATGTATATAATAATATACAAATAAAATATAGGATGGTGTAAAAATGAATAAAGAAAAAGCAGTAGTAGTTTTTAGTGGTGGCCAAGATAGTACAACTTGTTTATTTTGGGCAAAGAAAAAATATAAAGAGGTTTTAGCAGTATCTTTTGATTATAATCAAAAACATAAATTAGAATTACAGTGTGCAAAGGATATATGTAAAAAGTATACTGTAGAACATCATATTTTAGACTTGAATTTATTAAATCAACTAGCACCTAATTCATTAACTAGACAAGATATAAAGGTGGATAAAGATGCACCTTTAGATGGTGTGCCTAATTCCTTTGTAGATGGTAGAAACATGTTGTTTTTAACCTTTGTTGCAGTATTTGCAAAACAAAGAGGAATAAATACCATTATAACTGGTGTATCTCAAAGTGATTTTAGTGGATACCCCGATTGTAGAGATGTATTTATAAAATCTTTAAATGTTACTTTAAACTTGGCTATGGATTACAAATTTCAGATTATTACTCCTTTAATGTGGATTAATAAAGCAGAAACTTGGAAAATGGCTTATGATTTAGGTGTACTTCCTATAGTTAAAGAAGAAACTTTAACCTGTTATAACGGAATAAAAGGTAATGGTTGTGGAGAGTGTCCTGCTTGTAAACTAAGAAAAAATGGGTATTTAGAGTTTAAAAAAACTTACTTATAATGCTATCAAGTTTTAATTTTTCATATGCATAAACAAAAGTAAAGAAGGAAGTATGTTTTAAACCACACTCCTTCTTTTTTATAATTTTATTTGTTATGCATAGCCATAAATACCTTTTCTGGAGTTATAGGTAATGTTCTTATATTAACTCCTACTGCATTATATATTGCAGCTGCTATAGCTGGAGCTGGTGTATTTATTACTACCTCTCCTATAGATTTTGCTCCAAAAGGCCCTGTTGGCTCATAACTTTCCTGAAATTCTACTCTTATACTATTAATATCTTTTCTACAAGGTATCTTATATTGCATAAAAGAATCTGTAGCCATTTTACCTTTATAATTATATTTTATATCTTCATACATTGCTAACCCTATTCCTTGTACTATTCCACCTTCAGTCTGTATTCTTGCAAGATTAGGATTTATTACAGTTCCACAATCCACTACTGCAACATAATCAATAAGTTCTGCTTTTCCAGTTTCCTTATCAACTTCAACTTCTGCAAAACCTGCTACAAAAGGAGGTGGAGAAATTTCACTACCATAAGTTCCCATACCTGTAAGTTGCTTTGAATTAGGACCAACTATAACTCTCTGAGCTAACTCTCTCAAAGTTAACTCTTCTTTATTGTTTACTATTATTGCTTCTCCGTCAAAATCTACATTCTCTTTTGGAACTTTTAGTATCCTTGCAGCTGCTTCCTTTATCTTTATTAAAAGTTCCTCTGCTGCTCTTACCACTGCCATTCCTGTAACATAAGTTGTACTTGAAGCATAAGAACCTGGATCATAAGGAGATACATCTGTATCCGCTGCAATAACAGTTATATTTTCCATTGATGTATTAAGAACTTCACAGGCCATCTGTGAAAGAATAGTATCACTACCAGTACCCATATCTGCAGAACCTAATAACAATGTATAACTTCCATCCTCATTTACCCTTATTTCTGCTGAAGCAGCATCAATATTTGCTATACCTGATCCTTGCATTGTAATAGCCATCCCTACTCCTCTAACCTTGTTAAAATCTATTTCTTTTGAAGGATATTTTTCATTCCAATGAATCATTTCTTTACCCTTTTCAATGCATTTATCTAAAGTTGAGCTATAAAAAGTTTCTCCACCGAATGCAATAGACCTTTCCCCTTGTCTCATTAAATTTTTCATTCTTATTTCCGTTGGATCCATATTTAATTTTACTGCCAATTCATTTATGGTAGATTCAAGAGCAAAGGTTCCCTGAGTGGCTCCATACCCTCTAAAAGCTCCTGCTGTAACCTTATTTGTATAAACTACATTACCACTAAATCTAAGAGCAGTAGCTTTATTATAAAGGGGTAGTGTTTTTTCTCCCACAACCCAAAATGTAGTACAAGCATGTTCTCCATAAGCTCCTGTATCTGATAACCCTTCTATGTCAACAACTTTAATTAATCCCTCCTCATCAGCTCCAAGTCTTACTTTTAATCTCATAGCATGTCTACCTGTTGTACAAGTAAAGGTTTCTTTTCTATCATAAACTATCATTGAAGGTTTTCCAGTTTTCCATGTAACTATAGCTGTAAATATTTCAACAGCACCAGTTTGTTTTCCTCCAAAACCTCCTCCTAATCTTGGTTTTATAACTCTTATTTTGCTTGCAGATATACCTAAAGCTCTTGAAAGTTGTCTTCTAACATGAAAAGGTATTTGTGTAGATGATACAACTACTAGTCTTCCTGTATGATCAATATAACTAAATGCTCTGTAGGTTTCCATCATAGCATGAACTTGAGCTTGGGTATAATAGGTCCTCTCTATAACTACAGGGCATTTTTTAATTTCCTCTTCCACATTACCAAATTCAACATTATGAGTGCATACTATATTTCTTTCTTGCTGCATTCCAATATCTATATTACAATGCAAATCATCTTCTCTGTGTATAACTGTAGGATTATCTATTGCTTTTTCAAAATCAAGTACAGGTTCAAAAATTTCATATTCAACCTTTATTAATTTCATAGCTTTTAAGGCTGTCTTTTCATTAACTGCAGCTATAATAGCTACTTCATCTCCTATATATCTCATTATCTCATCAAGTATAAGTCTATCATAGGGAGAAGGTTCTGGATAAGTTTGTCCAGCTAAAGTGAATCTAGTTTTAGGCACATCCTTATAAGTTAAAATACATTCAACCCCTTCAACTGTTTCAGCTTTTGAAATATCTATAGATTTAATCCTTGCATAGGCATGAGGACTTCTTAAAATTTTAATACAAAGAGCATCTTTTGGAGCTAAATCTTCAGTATATACAGGCTTACCAGTGGCAATAGCCATTCCATCAATTTTGGTATATGGTTTTCCTACAATTTTCATTAATACTCTACCTCCAAATACTTTTTGACTGCTCTTAATTGCCCCATGTATCCTGTACATCTACAAAGATTACCCGCCAAATAATGTTTTATTTCATCATCTGTTGGATTAATAAGCTCTTTTTTCATAGCTATAACAGTCATAACAAAGCCTGGACTACAGAAACCACATTGCTCTGCTCCTTCAGCAGTAAGAATTCTTGCAAATTTCTCTGCTTCTTCTTGAAGTCCTTCAATAGTAGTTATGTTTTTACCATTTGCCCTTATGGAAAGAGTGGAACATGAAAGTATGGGTTTTTCCTCTAACCAAACTGTACATAATCCACAACAACTAGTATCACAGCCTCTTTTAACGCTTAGATAACCTATCTTTCTTAATGTATCTAATAAAAATTCATCCTTATCAACATTTAAAGAATGTCTTTTTCCATTTACAATAATGTCTATCTGCATTGTATTACCTCCATAATTGCTCTTTTAATCAATGTATTGCAAATTGCTTTTCTATATTGAGAAGAAGCTCTCATGTTACTCCCAAAGCTTAATTCCTGCGAAGCAACCTTTGCTGCTTTCTCAATAATAGCTTGATTTATTCCTTCTTTTGATAATAATTTAGAAGCGTTTTTAGCAATACTAGCTACCATAGGTTTTGCACCTACAACAACTTTCCATTGATTATTAAGTTCAGATACAGCTACATTTAATATGGCATAATCACTTAAAGAATTTCTAAAACTTTTATATACAGCTTTTCTTCTATTCTTTTTTAAATATATATTGCAAAGAATGTCCTTTTCATAAGGTCTTACTAAAAAATCTTCTAGTGACATTCTTCCTCCTTTATATAGCTCTACTTCAGTATCTAAAGCTAAAAGTGCAGTAATTAAATCTGAAAAACCATACTTTGAAAACACAGTACCTCCCACAGTAACTATATTTCTAAATTGAACACCTATTATATTTTTTACTGAGTCACATAAAGCACCATTAAAATTATTATTTATTATAGAACTTACCTCTAAATCTCTAAATGTAGTCCCTGCACCTACCTTTATATATTCTTTCTCATCTATAATATAATTTAAATTTAACTTAGATAAATCAATACCTGTTCCTATACTTTTTTTCCCCATTTTTAAAAATGCACATCCACCTAGAACAGTATTGCTTCTTCTAGAAATAAGTATTGAATAAGCTTCTTCAATTGTTTGTGGTTGAACTAACTCTGTTATAGTAAACACTATTTTTCCTCCTTAAAACATTCTTTATCTTATTGTTGGAAAACGATTTGGAAGTATTATGCCAGATCGTTTTCTTATTGAATCTGCCATTTTTACTGCTTCATTTAATACATTCTCTTCTGATATAAATGTTATTTTCCTATCTTTCATTATCCATCTACCATTACACATAGTAGATTCAATATTTGTTGAGTGCATTGAATAAACTATATTAGCTATTGGGTCATGTATTAGCATGCTGCCTATTCCCTTTGGATTTATAACTATAAGATCTGCATTCTTTCCACTTTGAAGACTTCCTATTTCCTCTTCTTAAAGAAGTGTTTTTGCACCATTTATAGTTGCCATTTCAAGTATAGTCTCTGCTGGAACTGCTTTTGGATTTAGTGTTCTTCCTTTATGAATCAATTCATAAACTTTTGCAAATCCTAAAACTTTCATAGCTGCTGCTGGATTATGTGATGATTTCACATTGTGTAAACGGAATAAGTCAATTTCCTTATCAATAAGCCAAATTGTATGTGCACCTAATATATTTATTTTAGTAACTAGTGTAGATTTTTTAAATAAAAAAACTCCCGAATTTTCTTCAGGAGTTTACATACATGATTATACTTTTTCCTATACTAGTTCTAAAATATTGAAATTTTCACAAGTAAAATCATAATATAAACACCCATAGTCAGGCTATTTACGGTTGCCTGGTAGAAACGCTGAAACCATATTATCCAGCATATACAAGTGCGAACAACATTTGTTTTTTGTATATTATTATTCGTTTTATTTTCTAATATTATGATATGACATTTTTGTGAAAATATCAACATAATGTTAAAATCAAAGTTTATCACTTTTATTTAAACTTTTAGCTAACTCTTCTAAATCTTTGTTTTTTAATGCGGCTTCCACTAATGGTGGCAATGCATTTGGAGTAGCACCAAAAGTAGGTATGCTAAAGCTAGCAAATTTTTTAGCTAATCTTTCATCATAAGCTGGCACCCCATTATCTGATATAGCTAATAAACATATAACTGTCACTCCAGCTTCTTTCATATCCTTTACTCTTCTTATTAAATCAGCTTCATTTCCACCTTCATAGAGATCAGAAATAAGTATAAAAATAGTTTTTTTAGGTTCAGTTATAAATTTCTCACAGTAAGCTACTGATTTATTTATATTTGTTCCTCCACCTAACTGTATTCCAAAAATCATATCTACTGGATCATTAGCACATTCTTCACTTAGGTCTACAACCTCTGTATCAAATGCAATTACATGAGTTTTAAGAGCTCTTATACTAGCAAATATAGATCCTACAATTGACGCATAAATAGCTGATTCCGCCATAGAACCACTTTGGTCTATGTCTAGTATTATTGTCCAATTGTTTGAATCCCTTGCACGATTGAAATAATAGAACTTCTCTGGAACAATTTTTTTCTGCTCTACATCATAATTTTTTAAATTTTTGCTTATAGTATATTTCCAATCAATAGCTTTAAGTGAAGGTATAGGTGAATGTTCTCTTTTATTTATAGATCCAGCTACTGCTTTTACCATGTCATTTTTTAATCTTTCTTCTATATCCTCTACTACTCTCTTAACTAATTCTCTAGCTGTATCTTTTGTTTCTTCTGGAATTTGATCCCTAAGAGCTAAAAGTGTAACTACCATAGAAATATCTGGCTTAACATCTTTTAAAACTTCTGGTTCAAATATAAGCTGTGTTAAATTTTTTCTTTCTATAGCATCACTTTGTATTATAGCTACAGTATCCTCTGGAAAATATTTTCTAATATCTCCAAGCCATTTTGCAAGTCTCGGTGATGACTTAGCAAGGCTTGCACTCTTTGAGCCATTGCCACCTATAGAATTACTTGAAGAAGTATCATCATATATAGCTGCCAATGCTTCATCCATGATCTGCTCATCACTATCTAAGGAAAATCCTTCTTTATCATAATCCTGAAAGGTTTTTTCACTTTCACTTCCCAGTATTAGTCTCCATCGTTTTAACTTCTTTTTATCCATATTATATATCTCCAAAATCAAAATCTTCTAAGTTCTCAAAGGACTCTTCATTTATTTCATCTAAGGTATTTAAAAATTCTTCCTCTGATTCCTCATTATTTATATTCCAAAGCTCCCCTAAATTTTCACTGATGTATCTTTTATGTTCAGGAGTAAATTCACTAAAAGCTCTTCTTAAAAATACTAATGCTCTGCGAAACTCTTCATCATCCAAAAAACTTATATATTCATCCAATTTTTCTAAAATAATAAGTTTTGAAACAAGGGTATAGTGATTTCTTGAAGCTAATCCCTCAAACCATCCTGCTCCTAAATCCACCTCTACTCCTGGTGATAGTCTACGTGATATTTCCATAGATAATTTTTCATCAGATATTTTATTTTCTTCTAGTAGAATTCCAGCAGCATATCCCGAAAGTTTAGGGTTTCTATCATCTCTATCTGAAAGTTCTATAAGCTTTTCAGTCCAAAACTCATTACTCAAATTAATACTAGAATCTGCAACTATGGAATTAATATCACATATTGCAGTAGTCATTTCTTTTGCCCTATCATCATTACAATTACAAGAATCTATCAATAGAAGGTTTAATCTAAAAAATAATTGCTCTACTATTTCAGTTAAACTACTAGTATCAATTTTTCTTAAGCTACCAAAATTTATTACCTGATAAATATTTTTAAGAGTCTTAGCTATCTTAACAAAATCTCCTGCATCTATTGATAATCCTTGAACTATGCTTCTACCATCCTCAACAGCCTTTTCCATTCCACATTTGCAAGCTGTTAAAATAAGCTCTGAAGCCTCTTTGATATCTTCACATTCTTTAAGTAATTGGTCTAATTTAAAGGCTGTAGCAAGTTCCACACTATTTCCAAGTAAAACTGCCTCTACCAATTGAATTTCAGATTCTGGAGTCCATTTTAGTATCCATTCTTCTTTCCAACTAGCCTTATCTTGGGAAGCATGTCTCTCCACAGCAAAATTTATATTTAATATTTTAAGCTTATTTAAAAATTCAGATCTTCTTAAATCTAAAAAGGCCAGTCTCTCTGATTTAATCCTTCTATTTTCTCTTAAATCTAAAACTAAATCCTGTGAAACAGTACTCTTATATTTTTCAAGATTTAATTCTTTAAGTTTTCTATAAAAATCATCTTGTATAGGAGTTTGACTTACTCCTTCCTCTATATGTCCAATTTCAGTTCCTATTTCGGTTTTTGCCATAGCTTCAGCCACTACAGCTCGCCTTCCTTGTCCCAAACATACGGTACAGGCATCTTGAATATCTATTAATGTAGGTGTTTTATCTCCATGTAGATATGCTAAAGACTTTGCAAGTCTAACACCTTCTATTACTTCCGCTGGTGATCTATAAGTACCAGCTTGTCTTAAATGATTTACTAAAGTTGTAAAATACAATGAAGGCAGTTTATCTAAATCATTGTTTATTAAACATTCCCACATCAGCTTAAAATAAAATGGAGCTTTATTACCTGCACCATATCCTCCTTGCTTTGACAATCTATAATAGGAATATGGCATTAAAGTAATATTTGTCTTTATCCTTGGTAAAGCATTTATTTCTTCATCACTCATAGGATCTAAATCCATATTTATTGCAGACGCATGATATGCTCCCGTTACAACAACTATTTTATCTGGTTTATGCCCAGATAAAATAGTATTTTTAATTTGCCTTCTCATAAATGCCTCTCTGATTAAATTTCTAGCATATTCTTTTTTGCAGTGTATAGCTTCACTTTCTTCTGTTAAATTTCTAATTTCCATACAAAATTTAAAAATTGCTTCTCTATAGGTTTCTAAATCCTTTATATGTTCAAAATTTCTTTCCCAATAAGTCTCATAATTTGGTTCATTAGAAAGTTTAGCTATCTTTTCATATATTGAATCTTCATAATGTATATATTCTAAGCTATCCTTTTGTTCATCTAATATACTTTCATCCTTTTTAGAGTGAATATTTAACATTAAAGATACATCTGATGGCAAATCTATAAATGCTGAATAACAATTATTTTTACTTGCCCATAATAAAGCTTGATATTCTGGAGAATAAGAAGCAATAGGATATAGTATAGTTTTAACTGGTACACTATCCGTATAAGCAAGTATTGCTAATGGAGCTTTATTTTTGGCATTAACAATGGACTTAATGTGTTCATTTGCATCCTGCAGCCCCTCAATTAATACTGCTGTAGGTTTTATTTTTTCTAGAAACTCTATCAAATGATATGAACTACCAGGTGAAAGATGGCGAACTCCAAAAACATTTACTTTTTCCATTATATATTTAGCTCCTTGCAAGCTCTATATAAATTTTGCCACTCCGCTCCTCTTTTTTTCATTACATTTTCTAGATATTCCTTCCACGCCATTTTATCCTTATCTTCATCTTTAACTACTGCTCCCTGAAGCCCTGCTGCAATATCAATATCTTGAATTTCACCATTTCCAAAGCTTCCTGCAAGAGCCATACTATTTGTTAAAAGAGAAATAGCTTCTGCTGTGGAAATAACTCCACTAGGTGATTTAAGTTTCATGCTCTTATCTACAGTAGTTCCTTCTCTAAGCTCTCTAAATATTGTTACTATCTTTGATATAGCATCTTTTGTTGGAAGTGATGCTTGAAGATCAAGACCTGATGAAATCTCCTCTACTCTCTTTCTTACTATTTCCACTTCAGTTTCTATATTTTTAGGTGTAGGTAAAACAATGATATTAAAACGTCTTTTAAGTGCTGAAGACATATCATTTACCCCTTTGTCCCTAGTATTAGCTGTTGCTATTATAGAAAATCCTTTTTTAGCATGAATTTCTGTATTAAGTTCTGGTATAGCTATATTTTTTTCAGAAAGAATGGATATTAAAGCATCTTGAACTTCTGATGCACAACGTGAAATTTCTTCTATTCTTGCAATTTGTCCATTTTCCATAGCTCTAAATACAGGTGTTTTAACTAGTGCTTCTTCTGTTGGACCATTGGAAAGTAGCATGGCATAATTCCAAGAGTATCTTATCTGCTCTTCAGTAGTACCAGCAGTTCCTTGAACCACCTTACAGGAATCCCCATGAATTGCCGCTGTAAGATTTTCTGACAACCAAGATTTTGCGGTTCCAGGCTCTCCTATTAAAAGTAGTGCCCTATCTGTTACTAAAGTTGCAATAGCAATTTCAACTAATCTTTCATTTCCTATATATTTAGGACTTATCTGAGTTTTGCCTGCAGTACCACCTAGAATAAAAGTTCTAACAGACTTTGGAGACATCTGCCATCCTTCTGGTACAGGTTCTGTTTCACCTTTAATTAAAGCTTTAATTTCCTTTTCATATAATTTTTCTGCTGGTAAACGCATTACCTTATTATCTGCCTTTTTCATTTTTTACAACTCCTAAAATTCAATATTTTTTTACTTGAAGCTATTTAAAATATCTTCCATTGTTATTAATCTTGTAGCTTCATAGGAATTACTAACATACTTGTCGCTATTTCTTGAATCCTTTATAAACTTTTTCAAATCTTCCCTATAGCTTTGTGGTAAATAAGGAATAAATAACAACATTTCATCCATAGTACTAAAACTTCTTGGATTTTTTAAATCTTCTAAAATAGCTTCATAAGCTTGTTCATGTCCAATCTTTATTAGTCCTATAGTAATGTCCATAAAAGCAATTGAATATTCTCTAAACCTTGCTCTAACATCCTTTTTCATATGTTGGAAATTTTTTATTTTATTAGCCATAAATTCTATTGTAGCTGTATCTTTTTCATCTATGGTATAAGCAAGTAGTCCATAAGCACTATATTCTTTAAATATATTAATCCATCTTTTATCAAATTCTTTACAAACAGGTTCTAGCATTGTTTTAATTTCATCTTCTCCTAAATTTCTATACCAACCGTGTCTAGCGCAATTTCTATCTGTATATCCTAAATACTTTGAAAAATGCTCCAATGCATTCTCTAGAATATCTTTTTTTATAGTTTTATTTATAAAATAAGGACTATATATTCCGTATACTTCTTCTGACTTTCTATTGTTTAAAGAAACTTTAAAGGCCAAATCAAAAATTCTACCACCATTTCTTTCTTTTCTAGTTTCTATCAATTCTAAAACTTCTTGTGGGATATTTTCATATTCTGCTATACAGTTAATTATGTATCTTTCTACTGACATAACATTACTATATTGAGTTTTCTCCCAATCTACCATAATGTCTTCTTCTAGACATTTTATTAAAAATTTAAATGCTTCTTCACTTTTATAAATTCTCAATTCTTTTAATATTTCAATTATCTTGTCAAGATTACTAAGAGTATTATTTTTAACCATCTTTCCATAAGCATCTTTTAATCCCGTAACTAGAATGTCAGCATGATTTAGAACACCATTTTCATAGTTTTCTAAATAATTTTCTTCCATAACTTCTAAAACTATATTATAGTCACTTTTTTTAATAGCTTTTTTTAATTCTTCCTTTGCATCCTCTGTATTTATTTTTACCAGACCCAAATAAGCCGCTTTTCTAATGTCTTTTATTTTTGATTTTGCCTGCTCTAGTAAGATTTCTGCTTTTGTTCTATCTGTCAAAATTCCTTCTGTATCATTAAAATTACCTAAAATAGTTACAGCTTCAACTTTAACTTCTTTAGAACTATCTTCTAATAAATTAATACAGAGTTCTCTTCCTCCATCTTCTAGCCCTTTAGCTATAAGTCTAAGCCTTAAAGCATCTCCTTTTTTCCCCTGCCTATTAAAAGTTTCCTGTAAAAGAGAAAGTGGAATTTCATCGCTATGCAAGGAAAGTTTGTCATAAATAAGTTGGCCTATCTCCGCATATTTGTCATCTAAACCCATTATTAATAAGGGAAGTAATCTAGTATCAGAAAAAACTCCTTCTTTAAAAGCTTCTTCTATTACTGCATAACGTCCTCCACCAGTACTGGTTAAAGCCTGAACTACTGGTTCTATTTTGCGATTTTGAGTACATGTATTTATCTTTTTATTGCATCCTTCTAAAACATTTATTTTCCCTTCTATACCTGTTTGTGCTTGAGTAAGTAGTATTGCATTTACTAAAGTTGATAAAGCTATTAAATTGTCTGCACTTTCCTCTTTTTCTGAATTCAAAAGGTTTTTTATTCTATCTGAAACCATTTTAAATAGTTTTATCTTTTCTCCAATCTTTTCAAATTTAGGCAACAACTTTTCAAGTTTAAAATTACCTATAGAAAGATCAGTTCCTGCTACAGCTAACTCCGTACATTCTTTTTGTAATTCTATTAATAATTCTATACTCATAATTTCCTCCTAATAAGTAAGTCTTATAATTTCGTTCTCAGTAAGTACACTAAGTGGATATAGTTCTAAGCTTCTAGTTTGAATATTATAATGAAATTTCACTAACATAGCTCCATCCTTCATATACTTAGAATTAAGTAAAGGTAATATTCTACATCCTGTTTTATACCCTAAATCATATTCGTCTTCATTTAAAACTAATCTATTCCCTTCCTCGTCTTCGATTACCCAATTATTTTCTACTTTTCCTAGGGTACTGTACCTTAAAAGTATACTAGGCATTTTACTTACTAAAGGATTTTTAATATAATTTTTTATCTTTTTTATAACATGGGCATATGATTTTTCACCGAAACTAAAAGCTTTTTCATAATGCTCCTGCTGCATTTCTTTTATAATCATTTCTTCCCATCTAACTCTTAAATTTAACTGTCCAGGATATATGTATAAAGTAGGAATCTCTAGTAAACAATTTGGTGCATATTCTCCTTCAGCATCAGACTTTCTTCTAAGTGGACGGTAATTATAAGTGTTTCTTATTTCTCCCGTATTTAAATCTAAAAAGATTCCCTCATCTATATATTCCTCTCTGGCAGTATCTACATATGAAGAAAATGAAAGTTGAACTAAATTAACATCTTTTTTGAATTGATCTAATTCCTCTAATTCTGTAAGCTTCCAAGCATGTCCTAATAATTCTTCCATATCAGAACTTACAGAAAGATTCATCTCTTCATCCTCTAATCTATTTAGCAGATGCTTTTTACCTTCTTTTACAAGAGATTTTAAATATATTGCTTGCATTAAAGCATTTTCATTATCTACTTCACTATCAAAAATTTTTTCAATAAGTCTTTTAAGCTCTGCCTGAACCCCTGGTATATAGTAGTTTCCTAGCTCCTTTAATTGAGAATTTAACTCCTTTATATTTTCTTTATGTATACTTGCAAATCCCTGCTTTAAAATACCTTTAACTATTTTATCTAAAAGTTCAATTCCCTCTAATTGAGCATTTATTTTTTTCTTTATAGCAGATTTATTCTTCTTAGCAGGAGCTTTCTTCTTTTCTATTTTATTTTGCTCCTTTTTTTCAATTTTTGCTCTCTTTTCAATAATATCTTCTGGTATATTCTCAACTGTAAATTTCTTGCCATCCACAAATGCGTACAGAAGACCTAAAGTGTGCTTACAAGGAAATTGCTTGCTTGGACAACTACATCTAAATACTGGATTACTTTCATTTATAAAATCCGCAGAACATAAATAGTTATTTTTTCCGCTTCCTTTACATTCTCCAAATATTATTGATTCATCTTCAGATTTATTAAGTTTTACAAAAGATCCATCTTTTGATAATTTATTTCCATTCTTCATAGCACTAGCATTAGTTGCAAGGGAATCTATGTATTCCTTACTCAAATTTATCATTGTATCAACTTCCCTTCATTAACATTTCTAATAAAATTAAATTTTTTCACAAAGTCACTGTTATTTAATAATTTATTGAATCAAAATACTATATAAAAATATTTATATGTATTTTTCATAATTATTATTAAATACATTCTTTTTCTTCTTGTTTCGCCATAAAATGGTTAAATTTCTTTTTTTATAATAATATATTTAAAATGATTATTCAACATTTTTTTGCTTATATATCCAATATTTTTATCAACCCATGGATTATATAAGATAAACACGCAAAAAGGGCTGTGGTACTAAGAAATTTACATACAATATATTGTTTTGCAAGTTTAAAGTTAACACAATATATTGTAGAATTTATTTTTAGTGCGACAGCTCCTTAAAATATTATAGGTTAAAATAAAAATAATGCTACATCTTCTCCTGGTTTAAATCCCCACTTTTTAAATCTACCAATGGTGTTATTAATAATTTCTATATAATTGTCTTTAGAAATTTCCCTATGTGTCTCATCTAACAATGAACCACCTAGTCTTTTTTGGATATATTCAGCTGCTCTCCACATAGCATTAAAAGCTTTCAATGGATTTGAATTCCTTGCAATATTAATAACAAAAACTAAATCATCAAAGGTATCTTCAGCCATTGTATGTATCCAAAAAATCCTGGCTCTGTTGTTGTAGAAATACTAAATAAATAATCATCACCAAATTGTGACTTATTTTCTGCATGAAAAATATCCATATCTCCCCATTCTATTCCTAAGCACAGCATTACATCCCATATATCCTTGCCCTTATAAGGACTATGCTTATCTGATAAGAGTTTTAAACCTATATTATGTTCAAATTTTTCTTCATTTTGAAAAAAATCACTTAGTTTATTTCCTTTATTTATTGCCATTTGTATATTTTCTCTAGGAACAATTTTAGCACTACCCATAGTTTTAAATTTTTTTTCAATATTTTCTATACAATTTTCAAGTTTATCATATGTAACACAAATCTCATTGTTTACATTATCATAAACATCAATACAAATGCTTATCTTATCATATATACAAGGTCCATGCTGTCTCCTTCCAACACTTGTCCATACATTTAAATCTTTAACATGTCCATATACAATACATCCTCTTAAGAGTTTTATTATATCTTCATCTGACATTGTAAAATCATCAAATTCTACATCAACTAACCAATAAAAATCTTCATTTGGCTCCCTAACTATTAAATTTCCAATTTGCTTTATAGTAGTTTCTTCATCACTAATCTTTAATAAAAATGATACATCTTCTGTTCCTTTAGCTGGTAAATTTGCATCCATTTTGATCCTCCTAAATTACTTTATCTATTTCCAGCAGCATGTCTATTACCAGGATTAATATCCAATACTATTCTTTCTGGTTTAACCAATGAGAACTCATGCTGACATGTCCACTTTTGTCCTGCTTCAACACCTTCTACTGTATGCCCATCCCCTATAACATCACCATTTTGAAATAAATAATATGCATAATTATATAAAAGACTACCAACTTTTCCTGGATCTAAGTCTATAAAATGACACTGTAAATCCGGGATTCCAAGTGCAGCTAATCCTAGCGTGTCCATCAACATTTCATTTTCAGCACCATCGCTTATATTCAAAAATCTTACGTTTACTGCTCCATACAAATATCCTAATTTTGATCCATTCTTTTGCGACTCAATATATGCAGCCGGATTAACAATTTGTCCACTAGGGGTCCAATTAATAGCTGTGCATGGAAACTCTTCAATAATAGAGACTAAAATTTTTTGAAATAATTCTAATCTATCCTTATATATAAGACCTGCTGCCATCATTTCTGAGACTAAAAAAGAATACTTACATTTTTTAATTCCATCTTCTGCTTCTCTCCATTCCCAGGATTGTTGAATACTACTTTCAAATGATTGTACTTCCATTTGTTTATTAGCTTTAGCAATTATACATTGAGCTGGTAATTTTTTATTATCCTTGTATTCAACAAGATAATCGTGAAAAATAAAAGATATTAAATCATTATCTTTTGATTCAGTTAACACTTCTACATTCCCACATCTTTCTTTTAATCTTTTTAATAAAGATTCTATAGAAAAATTAGGCATTTGTTCATATAGTAACTCAACATTATATACTGATATAAACCCATCTTCTATTTTCTCTTGCTCTTCAATATTTTCTCGTTGTTTTTCTTTCTTTTTTCTCCGTTCAAACATAATTGTACTCTCCTCAGTTCAAATTATTTATTTTTGTTTTTCTAATTTATTTATATATTTATCATGGATTTTATAAAATATGAATACTGTGATTATAGAACCTATTAAAGCTAAAAACATATCCCAATGGGTATCCCATTCATCTCCTTGAAGTCCCAAAAAATCTTCTAATGGTTTTCCTGAAAACATAGCTATTCCCCATTCAATTATTTCATAAAAAGCACTTATTGATAAACAAATACAAACAACCAATATTGATAATATTAATCCCTTTTTAAGCTTTAGCTTTCTTATTAATAATTCTCTTACAATAAAAGCAGGTATAATACCTTGCATTAAATGTCCAAATCTATCATAATGATTTCTGCTTAATCCATATGCTTCTTTTATCCAATTGAATAAAGGCACATCCACATAGGTATAATGTGCTCCAATTACCATAAAAATTGTCTGAATCAAAATAAGTATATATACAAAAGTTGTAAACTGGAATTTTTTATAAGTAACTATCAATATGCCAATTCCTATAATAATAGGGATTGCTTCCAGAAACCATATTAAATAACTCTTGGGCTTAATAGCTGACACAATTAAAGCTAATCCAAATATTAGTAATAAAGTAATATGTATTTTAGTTTCTTTAACTATATTCATATTTATACACTCCAATTTTACATTCATCTATTTCAGCTTATTATAAATATTTATAAAAAGTTATTTTAATAGTCTATGTAGAATTAGAAAATATTATTCTATTATATCTTTAAGCTATAAATTCCATGTTTTATCACATTGTCTAAGGATAATATATTGTTTTTCAGCTTTAAACTGTCCTGTAACCTTCCATGTTCTAGCATATTCTTCTATCTTATTTTGTGCAGAATAAAAGGGCTCATTATTTATAGTACATTGAGATAATATACATCCATCAGTTTGACGAGCAATATATACTTTTATCCAATACATTCTTTTATTAGTTATTTTCTCTTTTATATCATTTTTTAAAATATCAAAAATTCTATTTTCATCTGTATTATTGGCATCAAAATATCCTTGAGCCTGTAAAGGACCAACTTTAGGATGCCAAAGTCTATTAATACCATCATACTCTTTTTTAAAATCAAGTTCTGGATTATGTATGTCATCAAAAGAATTAATAATTGGAATTAAGGCTCCTGTTACAAATGAATTTACTCCATTTTTAATTGCTGATTCTATATCACTTCCTTCTGCAAGACCAACTAAAGATTCATATATTCCTTCATTAAAAATATCTTTATTCCAAAGTATAAAATCAAGTTGTAAAACAATAACATTAGGATGTTGTTTTCTATTCCCAATTTGAGTTTTTATTATTATATTGTAATCATTTAATACTAATGAACCATTTAATATTTCACCTTGAATATTCATATCTCTAACTGACTTATTTAAGTACCAAAGAATTTTTTCATTTTCACTTAAATTTATAGTATCAATTTCATCTTTTTTATTTTTAAAACCAAACATATCTTGTAATATTTTGTAAATATTTTTTATATATGCTCTAATTTTCACTCTTGTTTTCCCCCAAATAATATATTAAATTTTATTTTTAACCATTTATAATATATTTTCACTATATTGTTATCGATAACTATTTTCGCTTTCTTTAATTCTATTAATGTAATAAAAAATAAACACTATAAAAATTTATTTGGTTTTAATAAATTTTTATAGTGTTCTCACATTAACTATATTTCATTACTATAATTTGATCTACTATTTATATATTTTTTTAAAGTCATAACATATATTATTTAAATGTCTTCATAACTTGTGGTATTTCCTTTTTCATTGTCAAAAATGTTTTAAATTCGGCATGTGTTTCTGGAAAATTTACATCTGTTGGTCCACCTAAAAAGTAAGTTTCTCCATTTATTTTGTAGTATTTTTCACACCCATATATAGAATCATAAAATTCTTCATTTAAATCCTTAGTTTTTTTAATAATAGTAAAAAATAACCCTAACCCATCTCCTACTTTTTCCTTAGGCTGAAAGTAAACTGATAAGCTATTATCCTTTTCTTCAACTCTGTATTTACCTTTCCAACTTTCGGGGAAAGTAAGTGAAAATCCAAATTTTTTACTCTTATAGTCCGTTTTGTTCCCCTTTACTTCATTTTGGGGTTTATTATTTATCTTTTTTACTTCATTCTTTATTACTTCTATTTCCTCTTTTGGCTTTGTTTCATCCTTTGTTTTTGTTGCACTCTTTGCCTTATCTTCACTTTCCTTTATTTCATTATTCTTTAATTCATTTGATGAAGTTGAAGATGAAACTGGTTCTGTTTTTGATGGCATATTTTTTTTAGTCACTTCTTTATTTCCACATCCAACTACCAATCCAGCTAATGACAGTGTAATTAAACCAGTTAATAATAATTTCTTCATAAATTTCTCCTTTCATTTAGTTGTACTTTATTCATATATACTAAAATTTTATTAATACCTATCTGTTATAACCCCAACAGATAGGGCCTTTATATGAGAATTTCCACTTAAAGCTTTTAATTCATCTTTAGTACCATATACTATTACTCCTAAAACAGGTATACTAGATGAATCTTTATAGACCTTACTTATTAGTTCATTATATAGGTTATTATATCTCTTATTACTGCTATTTTCCATAGATTTAAGTAAATTATTAATTAAAATATCCAAAGTAGTATTTTTAAATGCACCTAATTCTCGATCTTCATATTTATTTCAATTTATTGCCAAAACGTGTCCTTCTCTAATAAAAGCAATGTTAGCTTTATTTTTTTATAAAAAATATAAGACCTAACTTGCTTATATATTACAAATTAAGCCTTACTTTTATATTTTTGTTCTAAATAATATTTAAACATAAAAACATTATGACAACACATAAATTAAACTAATATTTTTGAATTGACAGTATATCTTCAATTCTATCACTCATATATGTATAAGAATCATATACTCCTTGATTATAAAATTCTGGTGCTAATTCTTCTATAATAAAATCTAAAATTAAACTTGAAGCCAATTCTCCTAATTCTTCTTCTCGTTCATTGTAAAAATAATTTTTTATAGAAGAAATCATCTCTTCTCTTTTTTCTTTAGTTAATTTGATTTTATTTTTATCTTTCATATTATTCTCCTTTAAATCTATTTTCTATAATTTCCAAAGAATCAACATACTCTTTTGCTTCTATTAAGGAGAGTCCTGAAACCATCCTTACCTTTTTAACTGCCTGTACCCTTTTACCTTCTGAAACAAGAGCACGTAATTCATTATCTATATCTGGTTTAGGTACTCCAACCTGTTTAGCAATTTTATTTAAAGTTGAATTCATACATGACACATCATTTTTTAGTGTATTAATACTACTTAAAACTGTGAAAACTCCAATTAATACTATTCCAATAATTGCATAGTCCATGTTATTTCCTCCTAAATTGCAATTTAAATTTTACATAAATCTTTTTGTTCTTGTAAATACATATACATCTTCCACATGTTGAACATATATATTGAGTATCCACTGAGAATTAACCTTTGCTTCATTAATAGATGCTTTATTAGTATGTGATAAATATCTTTCTTGTTCTTTTGATATTTTCAAATTGATACGTTCTTTTAAATTTTCTTCGTAATATGCTTAAGATATATATTCATAAAATCTAAGCTTTCTACATCCATCTTTAGCACTTTTGCATTATTTATATGTTGCCTTGAAATATCCTTATATGTTTCTCTTACCATAACTTCTGAAATATCTATACCTATAGCATATCCATCTTTTCCTATCTTTTTTATTGTAGGAAACAAGGAAGCCCCTCTTCCCGTTCCTATATCTAATACTTTTGCTCCTTCTTTAATATTTGAAAATTCTACTAATCTGCTCCCAAACTTATCCCAATACTTAGGTCCTATTTTTCCAAATGTAAGTGCAACCTTATCCCATATTTCTATAAACTTTTGTTTTTCGTTATTCATTTAATGTTCTCCTTTTAGACATTTATTAATACATACTAATCTAGTTTTAGCAGTTTGTTAACAAAAGGATCATCCTCATTTCCTATAAATCATTATGTATCTCCAAAATAATAGTCTTTTAAACTTTATAGAATTTCCAAAATGATTATTATATATTTTTTTTAGATCTTTGTAAGTCATATAATTATCAAGATTACTATGCTCTTTCCATACTTGAATTTCTTCAACATGCTCTTTCGTTTTTCCATTTTTTAGTTTTTCTAATATAAGATTTGCTGGTACTGCAACTAAATCAAGAACAAAATCAATTAATCCTTTTCTATCATAGAGATCTAGCACTATTAAAATACCATTCTTATTTAAGATTCGATTAATTTTGGGTAAAGCTGTTTCTATATCTAAATGATGAAATGTCGCAACACTTACAATACAATCGTATTTTGTATTTTCATTTAGTTCATCAAAATCCTTAACAATATATTGTATATTGTTCGAAGTATGTCTTTTTTTGGCTTCTTCCACCATTATAGGAGAGATATCAATTCCTAGCACACTATCAACTCTTTTGGAAAGTTTTTGGGTGAATTCTCCCGTTCCACATCCTATATCTAATGCATTTTTCAAACCACTATCAACTTCGCTAAGCAACAATTTCTCATAATTTTGATTATGATCCCATTTATCATCTAATAATGCAATTTTATTAAAACTTTTTACAATATCTTCTTTCAAAAATTTCACCTCATACCAGAGTTTTAATTTTAAATTTACTTGAATATCTTCCCTAATTCATTATTCCATTTTTTTACATAGTCACCCATGGCCCATTGATTTGATATTACTGCTTCATTGCTCTTCAATGGAATATTTAGATCAGCTTCCTTCATATCCTTCTTAGGATTTATAAAGATTAATATTTCTTTTTTCGTAATCACTGCCATTAGATCCCCTTTTGGTGAGGATATTGCATCTACTGCATCTGGTACTGCTTGCTTAATATTTCCCCATGGAAGGTATAAACTATCATAGGATGTTATTGTTGATGGTAATTTACACTTATAATAAATAAATTCTGTTATTTTATAAAAATTGCTACCATTACCTTCATGACTATATTTTTCATAGACTGGTATTTGAACTATCCATTTTCCTTCTTTTCTACCAAGTGATAAATTATCAATATCTACAATCTTCTCAACTTTAACAAATGGCGTCTGTTTGTCTCCATTTTCCGCCTTAAATTCATTATTTTTTTTGTCTACAAAAGCTTTAATTTCTTTTTTAACATCCCCATCTAACAAATTATAAAGTTTTTCATTTTTTTCTCTATCATTGATATCTCCCAAACTTCTTATATTGAATAGTTTTATATCATTTTTTCCACTTCTATAAGTTCCACCACCGGTTTCATAGTAATCAATATTTATACATGCATAATTATTACCTATATAATTCACATTCTCTATATTTGACTTAAATGGCCAATTACTATCTAAGGTATTATATTTCTTTTTGAAAGATTTCTCTGTAAAAAGATGCTTATCAGCTGACCCTATAATTTTACTTACTATATTGTTCCAACTATAATAAGATTTGTACTTTAAATAAAAATCTTCACTTTGCTTTTCTTTATTCTTCTCTTTAAGCTGAAAATGATCATTTTTAATTTCGTAAAAATTATCTTTATATGGTGTAACTATTGATTTATCTTTTTCCTTTAATATAATTTTATTGCCATCATTATATATCCATAAGGTTCTAAATTCTTTTGATGGCATATTAAATTCATCCTTATTTGCATCAGCTTTTTGATCATAGCGTAAGCCTATTAAAAGTCCTGAGCTAATTGTGCCCGAATTACTTTTATTCTTATTTTTACTATTACTTGTAGTATTAATAGTAGTACTAGGTTTAACTTCATTTTTGCTAGCTTTCTTGTTAGCGCTGCCGCATTTTGCAAAAAGAGAAATTGAAACAATTGTTATCAAAATTGAGCTTAGCATTTTTTTATTAAACATATGATCACCTCTAAATGTAAATTTTAAAATAAATATTATTATAAAAATTACAGTAATAAATATAATATTAAAAATTTGATAAATCCAATCCATAAGCTTTCACATTAGGTTTTTGTTCTAGCAATAGAGATAATACACCACTTGTTCTACAACCTAAATTCAAAATATTGTTAAATTTTATTTTAGCTAGTTCCTCTAATACATAAGGATAGCATTGCCTTGAGTATTTGCTATAGTTACTAGAATCATATATCTTAGCTTGTTTATCAAAGCTTTTTCTTGATTTTTCCTTATAATCTCCCTCCAATATACAACACCCTTCTTATCTTGTATACTTAAAATACACAATTAGTTTTATATTATACATTTAATGAATGATTTACAAGTTATATTTTACCATTAAATAATTTTAAAATATATCACAAATAGTATAAATAATACTATGGTTTTGTTACGCTTTTCATATAATTAAATAAAAAAGAAACGGATTCAATATAGTTAAGTTACTATATTGAATCCGTTTCCCTTTTTCTTAACTAAAATTCATTTAAAATTTTAGTTAAGTTTAAAGAATATAAGAATCTACCTTGCACAATTATAGATAACTTATTACCTCACTATAATCTTTCCACTATAATAAAGCAGGTCACAGCCTATAATCATGGTTGGAAATTTTTATTTTTTAAAGTCCAGATTCTCTAAACTTATGATCCATAGCATGTGATAGTTTATGAATTGGTCTTTTTAAAATAGCTAGGATTAAAAATCCACCTGCAAAAATGCATAATGCATATAAATTTTTATTAACACTTTCCCATATAGGACCTGCTATTGCCTCTCTAAATCCATTTATTGCATAAGTAAATGGCCATAGAAATTGCATTCTTCCAAAAATCTCTGGATTAGTTTGTATTGGATATATCCCACCAGCTCCAGCTATTTGAAATACCATCACTATTACAGCTATAGCTTTTCCTACATTACCAAGCATAGATACTAAAGTATATATTATAATTGTAAAAGTAATTGCCGTTAGCACTGATAATTCTATCATAAGCTTCATATCCGCTACATTTACACCTAATATATATACATCTCCTAAAGTAACAATAATGGCTTGTATTATTACTATAGTTAAAAACAATAGCATCTTACCAAAATGTTCCTGACATAAACTTATTTTTTCTTTTTTCTTAAACTTTTCTTCACATTCTACTGATAGTAATGCTGAAGATAATAATGCCCCAACCCAAATTGCAAGTACTGTGTAAAATGGTGTTAGTCCAACTCCAAATATACCTGCATCATAAACTTCTTTTTCTGTTACTTTAATTGGTGAAGATATAAATGAAGCCATCTCATCTGGATTTTTCTCCATTAGATCCAGTATTTCATTTAAGTTTTCTTCTGTTAAGTCCTTGGTTTTTTCTGTTAACTTATTTAAATCCCCTTGGAAAGTTGTAAGTTTGTCATTTAGTTTATTTCCTTCATCAATAGCTAAGGAACTAGTTGCTACTCCAAACTTAGCTAAAACATTAATCTGAGGTACTATAACCTTTATACCGTCTAAAACTTCATCTGCATTAGTTAATCCTGTAGTTACTCCATTGCCAACACTATTAAGTGTAGGTATAACTGTTGAATAAAGAGCGTTAGAACAAGTGCCAACCTGATCTGAAATTTCATTACTTGTTTTAGATAATGTGTCTAACATTTCATTTATATGTTCTTTAGTTGCAGTTCCATTTTTAACAGAAAAGCTTATACTGCTTGAAATATTTTTTGCATCTTTTATAGCCTTCTTTAAATTTTTTAATGAGTCTATAAATTGAAAAATACCTTTACTATCTTTTAAATCATTAAGTGCTTCTAATATTCTAATTCTTGAATCTATTAAACTGTCCATTATTTTAAGCAGCCTATCTACGTCCTCAGTATCTTTTATTATTTGTGTTAAATCATTTGAAGTATTATTTAATTCTTTTAATTCCCTTATTAACTTCTGAACCTTTCTATTAGTTGTTTCAATCTGCATTATATCACTATTTATATTTCCACCTAAAGAATTTACTGTTTGTTGTGTTAACATCATAAGATTTTTACTTTCATTAGTGGCTTTTTGAAGAGTATTTAATTGCTCCGTTAGCATGGGTATATCATTTTGTACTTTTTTTAAATACTGATGTAAGCTTGCTGAATCATTATTCGCTGTATTTATATAATTTTTAACCTTTCCTAATTCATTGATAGAAGAATTTAAAATATCATTTAATTGTAATATCTGAGCTTTGTGAGTTTCTAATTCTCCACCTACTGTATTTAACTTTTCAAAGGCTTTTTCATTTACAGTATCTACAAAGTTAGCTTTTATCTCTCTTGTCAAGCTTTCTTTAGCTGCATTTGTAATTTTCGTAGCTATTGCATTGGCCTTTTCATTTGCTTTATATATTATATTAGGTTTTTGAGGATTTGTACTTGCTAAACTTATTAATCCCTTTGAAAAATTTGCTGGTATTTCTATTATGGCATAATATTTACCTTCGTTTAATCCATTGTTTGCCTGCCATTCATCTTCAAATATCCATCCAATCTTCTTATTTTTCTTAAGGGAATCTACTACCTCATTTCCAACATTAATAGATTTTTCATTAAACATTGCACCTTCATCATTATTAACTACTGCAACGGGTAAATTCCCAGTATTAGCATAAGGGTCCCAACATGCTTTTATGTTAATCCATGCATATAATGAAGGAAGAATGCATAATCCTGTAACTATAAACAGTGCCACTGGATTTTTTACTATACTTTTTAAATCATTTCTAAAAATCTTAAAAATCTTTTTCATTCCATTACCTTCTTTACTCTGAAATTCCTGATGCTTTAAACTTAGCTTCAAATTTATTTACTTTATGATGTAATGGAGATTTTAAGAAATATCCTATAACTATAAAAATTACTGCCATTACAATTAATACTAGTAAATCTAATACTACACTAGATACAAGGGGGCCTGCTATAGCTTCTCTAAATCCTCCAACAGCATAAGTAAATGGAAAGAATGGTTGAAGTACTCTAAATATCATAGGATCAACTTGTATAGGATAAGTTCCGCCACTTCCTGCAAGTTGTACAATCATTAATACAATAGCTAAAGCTTTACCTATATTACCAAGCAATGCTACACAAGTATATATTATTATTGAGAAAGTAAGTGAGGTTATTAGTGCAAACAGTATCATAAGAAAAGTATTTACTGTGTACACCCCCAAAATAACCTTGTTTCCTATAGAAACCACAAGTCCTTGTACTAATGCAAGAGTAATAAATGTAAGCATTTTACCAAAATATTTTTGTCTTATTGTTATATTTTGACTTCCTTCAAAATCTACCACATCTATTCTTAACACAGATGTTAAAATTAATCCCCCTACCCAAAGAGCAAGTACTGTATAAACTGGTGTCATTGCCGAACCATAATTAGGTATTTTATATATAGGTTGTTCTTTTAAATTAAATGGATTGGATATAAAATCTCCCATAAACTCAGGATTACTTTGAAGTATTGATATTATTTTTACTAAATCTTTGTTATCTACAGTGTTCAATTTATCACTAATTTTACTTATAATATCTTTATACTCAGTTAACCTATCATATAACTTTTCAGATATCTGTGATGCTAACTCAGCTCCTTCTGCTCCTGAACCTAATAATTTATCTATTTCAGTAGTTAATCCTTGAGATAAATCAATAAGCTTTGAAGCATCATCTGTTGCTTTTATAAGATTACCCACTATATTGTTTAATTGTGGTCTGGCTTGTACGTTATAATCATTTATTTCACTTGTTATGTCCTTATGAATATTATTTATATTACTCATAATTGTGTTTATTAATTCTTGATTAACTTTATTAGTTTCTCTTACTTGTTTTTGTAATTTGTCTAAAGCAATTTTTTGTTTATCTAAATTTTCCATTATATCTTTTAAGCTAACCATTACTTTAGATACAGTTTTATTAGGATGAAGATCATTTATGTTTTCCAAAAATACTGTCAATCTATTAATACGGTTATTAACTGAATTTATTTCTGTACTTATTTTAGACAATATATCATTTATATCTACAGCAGTGTTTTCACTACCTGATATAGCTAATTGTTGTAATAAATCTTGTATACGTTCTGTAGAGCTTTGAACTTGTTTAAATGTAAAATCAACATTATCAAAAGCACTATTTAAAGTGTCTTTAGTATTTATTAAAAAGTTTTTATTGTTTTGTTTATTTTCCCCTATTACTTTAATCCCCTTAGCTATATCTGGCATAGTAGTTTTAATTTCAGATAAATATTTTGATAAGTTAGTTGAATTACTATTAACATTGTTTAATGTAGCAAGTATAAATTCCATATTCTTATCTGCTTTTATTATGGAGTCTTTAACTCTTATTATCCTTTTCTCTTGCTCATGTAAATCTTCCCCCATGTCATTGAACGAATCAAATACTGTTTCATTAACTGTTGATATAAAATTAGTTGTGATTTCGTCAATTAAAGTTGTCTTTGCTGCCCCTGCAATTTTAGTGGCTACTGGATTAGTTTTAGTATCTACTTTATACACTATTTCAGGTTTTTTAGGTTTGTCCGATACCAAGCTTGTTAAATCTTTTGAAAAATTCTCTGGGATTTCTATAGTAGCATAATATGTGCCATCCACAACTCCTAATTCTGCTTGCTTAGAATTAACAAACTTCCATCCAATCTTATGATTATCTTTTAGCTTTTTTATAACATCATTACCTATATTTAATTCCTTATCATTAAAAGTTGCTCCCTTATCATTATTTACTACTGCTATGGGAATAGTACTTGTATTCTCATAAGGATCCCAACAAGCCTTTATGTTTACCCATGCATACAGAGAAGGTATAAAACATATTCCTATAACTACCAACATAGCTACAGGATTCTTTAATATACTTTTTATGTCTCGTTTAAACACTTTTAAAGTATTTTGCATTGGATTTTCCTCCTTATATTAAACATCTTTAACAAAATATCTATTACATCTATATTTCTTTTCAGATGCGTTAAGTTTGAAACTACAAATTTAAATCTCTTTTTATACTGACTGGTTAGTATAAAAATTTATTTAATTATAATATCAAAATAATGAACATTTATAAATACAATTTGTATTTTGTTTATAAACTTTTCACATTTAAATTTTTACCAACTTCTTTAACTTGTTGCTTCATTGAATTATATTGAACTTATCGAAAAATATACTTGGGAATTTACTAAAATTTTTATAAAAAAATTATCCATGAGTTTCGCACTGCTCATGGATATATAATTTCATAAATTTCTTCCAAATATATTATTAATTTATATAAAATATATAGCTGTGTATATTTTAAACCAATTTATCATTGTTTTTAAAAAGTTTTATATATTCTTCATACCCTTCCTTTTCCAAGTCCTCAACAGATATAAATCTCAAAGCTGCACTATTTATGCAATACCTTAATCCGCCTTTTTCATCTGGACCATCATTAAATACGTGACCTAAATGAGAATCAGAAAGTTTGCTTCTTACTTCTATTCTATGCATATTATATGTAAAATCAGCCTTCTCTTTAATTTGCAATCTATCTATAGGCTTACTAAAACTTGGCCAACCACATCTGGAATCAAATTTATCCCTTGATGTAAATAAAGGCTCTCCACTACATATATCAACATATATTCCTTCTCTTTTATTATTCCAATACTCATTTTTAAAAGGTTTTTCTGTAGCACTTTCTTGTGTTACTTTATATTGAAGTGGAGTAAGCTTTTTTCTCAATTCCTCATCTTTTAATTTTGCATACTTTTTGTTTTCCATAACGTTCACCTCAAATATTAGCTTTTCATTAATTTCTCTATTATATTCAAGTATAAAGGCAATTCTATAAATAACCCAATTGCCATTCTAATTATCATAGCATTTCAGATGAAGAAAATATTGAGTAAAACACTATCAATCTTTCAATAAATATTTATAAAACTAGAATTATATGTTATAATATCAATGTCAAGGGTAATTAAAGCCTTACCTCAACTTAGGATTTTTTCTTATCTTAATTGACCTTTGGAGTAGTTTAATTAAAACATTCAGCACCACGCGAAAGATTGGGGTCGCTCCCCACTCCACTGTTAATATTTAATATGACTATTTGTATAATTATAAATAAGCATTCCTCTGCTAGTTATAATATTCATTAAATAATTCTTTTTTACATTTCTATTATTTAAATCAATACTAAATTCTATACATTCTTTATTTTCTATTACTTGTCTATTTATAGATACATAATTCATATACTTTAATTTATCAATAATATATCTTGGCTTTGCTGGTTTTAATTCTTTTAATAAATAACACATATATGGTTCTTTATGCCTTTTTTTCTTGTAATAACTATCTATTTGTTCAGAGGTTCTTCCATTTATATCATGAAAGTGAAGTCTAAATCTTATTTCGTCTATATTTAATACATAATAGGCAAAATAATTTAAAAAATTTTCTACTATTATACTATTACCCTTCTCAAGAAACATTAAAAGCTCCTTTAAATTTGCTTCTCTACTTAGAATAATATGATTACTACTGTATGCATAACTATTTTTTATTTTTGTAAAATCTACTCTAACTTTGTATTTATTAGAAATTTTTCTGATCTTATCTTCATCATTTAATGCTTCATATTTTCCAATTTCACTACAAAAATAATTGTATATACAAGCAAATATATTTTTATCAAATATATTTTTTATCAATATCTTTGAATTTCTTTTAGTTATCCTATAGCATTTATCCACAAAATTAAAATGTATTTTTATACCAACATCTTCAATTATATTTTTATAGCAAGTTTTATTTATTTCATCAAAAAACATTATAATCAAATAAATTTTATCATTAATGTCTATAGAAATATCATCAATATCTAAAAATATTCTTTCAAAGGATATATCTTCTCCTATAACAATTTTAAACTTGTCTTTAAACTTTTTATTATAAAAATTGCTAATAAAACTTTTAAAGCTTTTTACATTCATATTATAATTTAATAATTTATCTTCAATATTTTCGTTAATAGCTTTTTGAGGTATTTCATATTTCTTTTGATTATGTTTAACTGTATAAAATTCTTTAATAATCCACCATTTATTTCTACAAAGCTTCATAATTTTCTCTCTTTCTTTGTATAATCTTTTATGTAATAAGGGATTTCAACAACTCCTTTTACCACTCCTGTTTTTTGTAATCTTTTAAAAGCACTCCAAACTCATCTAATTTTTCACTATTTAAGTACTTAAAAATTGGATTACATATTCTAGCTGCTGCATCTTCATAAGTTAATGGAGCATTAAATTTTTCATCACAGACTCCATTCCAATTCTTTGGAAATTGATTCGAAACCCATCCTGGATCTACGCTATATATAAAAATTCTATATTTTGCATAGTCTTTTGATAATGACTTTGTTAGCATATTCAAAGATGCTTTAGCCATATTAGTATGTATGTGTTTGCTTGACTTTCTCTTTTCACTAAACATTCCTTCAACAGAAGACACATTTATAATAAATTTATTCATATTATCACTTTTCTTTAAACTTTCTTTTAACCTTGTACAAAGCATAAATGGAGCTGTTGAATTAATAATTTGTACTTCTAAAAATTCATATAATGAAATATCCTCTGGTTTTGCAACCCATGAATTATAATCTTCTGTTTCCTCAAGATTTATAATGTCTTTTGATTTCGATTTGCATATTTGATTATTTAGTGTATTTATACATCTTAGCTGTGGATATTTACATTCACTTAAATAAATTGAGCTCAATTTTTCTTCTGCTTCCTCAAGTTCTGCATAATATTTTTTACTTTTCTTTATAGTTTGTGCTGCATTATTTACTATTATATCTAACTTAGGAAAATTAATTTGGATATATTGTATAAATGCTTCTATTTCTCCAACCTTTTTTAAATCTATTTCATAAATTATAAGATTTTCTTTCCACTTTTCAAAATCCTTTTCTTTAGAATATGTACTCAATGCGTTTAAAGGAAATCTTGTAGTTACTATTACTCTAGCTCCTGCTCTAAGTAGTTTTAAAGCTGTATAGTATCCTATCTTTATTCTTCCTCCTGTAACTAAAATAATATAATTTGATAAATTTCCTTTTCTCTTTCTTTCCATTAAATTAGATTCTCCACATTCCTTACATAATCTATGATAACTATCATGTTTTTCTCTTAGTTCTTTTCTACATATATAACATCTTTCCATTTTAATTCTCCTAAAAATTAATTTACTCTAATTTAATACTTTTCACTAATTATTTAAATAAGGAACCAAAAAACCCCTTTTTCTCACTTTTAGATTTATTTATTTCTTTAAGTAAATCCTGACGAATTCCTTTTACCTTTTCATCATCTTCATCTAATTCTAACATTCTATCACACACTATAAGTGCATCTTGATATAACTTTTTATATTGTAGAATTCTAAGTTTTAGCAACAAAACCCCTGAATTATTTCCATCTAATTTTAAAGCAGTAGTACACTCTTCTTCTGCTTTCTTTATATTTCCTAATTTAAAAAATGCCCAACCTTTATTTTGATGAGCTATAACACATTCATCATTAATATCAATTGCTTTATTACAATACTTAATACATTCATTATATTTATTAAGATTATATAAAGAATAACTCATATCAACATACCAATCTTCTTGATTTGGATCTATGTCAATAGCCTTTTTAAAATATTCAATTGCTTCTTCAAACTTACCTAGTTCACTTAAGGAATCTGCTAATAAATAATAATACTGACCAACAGCTGGCTCATAACTAATAGCTTTTCTATATTGAACAACAGCTTCCTCATAATTATTTTCTTTTCTCATTATTAATCCTTTTAAATCATAAAAACTATCTGGGTGTTCTATATTTAAATTAATTGCTTCATCTATTACATCTAATGCTTGTTTTTCCATTGAGCTATACATTAAGCTCAATGTTTTATAATAGTAAGACCCTCCATAGCTTGAATTCAGCTTTATTGCGTTATCAAACCATTCTATGGCCTGGCCATAATCTTCTTTATAATAGTAACAAAGTCCTTTACGATAAATGAAATCTGAATTATTTGGTTCTATTTCCATAGCACGGTCACAATAATTAATAGCTTCTTCAAATCTGTCCAAAATAATTAAAACTATTGCTTTTTCATAATATAATTTACTGTCTCTTAATCCTAAATCACTGGCATTATCATAAACTCTTAAAGCTTCATCATATAATTTAATATTAATAAAAGCTTTCATCTTTATTATATAAACTTCTGTTAAATACTGATAAATATTTAAAGCTTGTTCACAAGCTTCTAAACAATTTTCATAAAGCCCCAGTTCTAAAAGTGCTGCTGCCTTATTTTTATATGCATGGGCCATATTAGAATCTATACTTATTGCTCTATGAGCACATTCTAAGGCTTCATTATGTCTATTTAAAATATTATATATGTATGATTTATTGTTATGAACTGAAGCTTCTTCTTCCTTTAAAGTTAGAATTTTATCATATTGTTCAATAGCTTCTTCATATTTTCCAAGTTCATCTAAAATGTCAGCCTTAAGAAAATTTAATTTATAATCATCATTAAATAAATCTACTGCTTTACAAACAGTACTATAAGCTAATTCAATATTTTTTAAATCTCTTAATACTTGGCAAAATAAAGAATATATTTCACTAGTAACATTAGTACTTTGCATTAATTCACTTAATATATTATAACTTTCTTCTGTTTTATTAGTTTTAAAATAAATCTCTGCTAATTTATATTTTAGATTATTATTTGTAGTATCTTCTTCAATAGCTTCTAAAAGGCTGTCTGTATAGAAATTATAAGTTGAATTTAAAATTATCTTTATATCCTGTCTATATTGTACTAATTCACATAACTTTTCTAAATGTTCTATAGCTTCTTCGTATTTTTGTAAAATAATACAACACTTTCCTAATCCATACAATGCTCCAAAAAAATCTGGCTTTATATGTAATACCATTTTATAATCATTATAAGCCTCTTTTAAATTACCAATTCTATAATATAAGTCTCCTCTATAAAAATAAGCATCTAAATCCTCTTTATCATTACTAATAATATCAGTAAACAACTTAATAGCTTCTTCCATTTTACCATTAATAGTTAAATATCTTCCAATTAATATTAATAAATCTGGATGAGTAGGACAAAATTTTTCTGCAACCTTAATAGAATTATTGGCAGTATACAAATCAAAGTCTTCTATAGCATTATAAATTTTGTTATATTCTGTAATAAATTTATCTCCATCATCTCCTTTACATTCTCTTAAATATTTATAACGAAAAGTGCTTTTATTATTAATTTTATATATTACAAAATCAATAAAATTTTTAGGGAAATCATTGTATAGTTTATCCTTTTTTACACTCCAAGAAAAATAGCTATCAAACAATTGCCATATTTCATGAGGAAAATTATAATACTCCATAATAAATCTTAAAATTCTATCACTTACTTTCCCAGATGTATCAATATTATAACAAATATCTTTTTCTAATAATTCAGTCCAACACTGACTATCAACTCTTTTCTGGAAACATTTATAAATCTCTTCGAATTCTTTCATAAATTTATCTAGAGGGGATAATTGCTTTTTAGATAAACTTTCATCTTCTTTAGCTTTTAAAAGAGCTTCTTCATAGGCGCCTCTTAGTCTCTGAAATCCTTCTGGATCTACTTCTGGTGAATATTTAGTTAATAACTTTGAATAGGCCCTTCTAATTTCTTTTGTATCTTTTGTTTCATTGATATTCAATATTTCAAAACAATCCATCTAAAATCCTCCCCTAGTATCTATAGTATCGAATATTTCATTAATTTCTTTTCTAACCTCTTCTATTTCTTTTAAATTTTGCCTTTGTAATACATCTTCAAAATTACTTAAAAGTCTTCCAATTTCCTGTCTAGTAGTCCCCAAATTTTCCTCAAATAATCTCTCTCCTCTTGTAATAACAAGCTTATTTTCATAGTTTTCACGAGGATGAATTTTTAGATAAGATAAGCTTTCTATGCGTTCTGCAATTTCTTCCTTACTCATATATCCAGGATTTTTTTCAATAATAATATTTCGTTTTACACCAGTAGATACCGCTGTTACTTCTACTTCTAATATACCGTTAATATCGTAGGTATATCTAACATCAATAGCCTCTTCCCCTGCCTTATGTGGTGGAACTGGTATATTTAATTCTCCAAGATATATATTGTCTTTAGATAAACGAGCTTCTCCTTGTAATATTTCTACATTAATTACCTTTTGATTATCATATATTGTATATAAACGCTCAACTTTACTAACAGGTATTGTAGTGTTTCTCTCAATTATAGGAAAGAAATGTCCTGTTTCATAATATCCATAAGACTTCTTTACAGAAATAGTTGTTCCAAGAGTATAAGGACAGACATCTGTAAGTATAATTTCTTTAAAAGCCGAATTCTTACCTTTTAAGGCAGCTTGTACAGCTGCTCCAAGAGCAACTACTTCATCCGGATTAATATTTACATAAGCCAACTTACCAAATAACTTACTTACAAAATGTCTAATTAAAGGCAACTTGGTAGCCCCACCTACTAATAATATGGATTCTATATCACTAAGCTTTAAAGATGCATCACTTAATGCTCTTTCCACTGGTTCTTTTAGCTTATTTAATAAGTTTTTTATAGCTTTTTCATACTCTTCTATAGTTATATCACAGGATAATGTTTCTCCATTTATAGGGCAATTAATAGTAACAACTCTATTTTCGCCCAAGGCTCTTTTTGCTACTTCTGCTTCCTTTCTTAATAACGCACTACTCTTGTGGTCTAAATCTTTAGAATTTAAATCATAATGTTTTAAAAATAGTTCTTCTAAAGCCTCAGTAAAATCTTCACCCCCTAAATAATTATCTCCTGCAACAGCCCTTACTTCCATGATGTTATCAAATAACTCTAAAATAGATACATCGAAAGTACCTCCCCCTAAATCAAACACTAAAAATTTGGTATCTGACTTTTCATTATGTAATCCATAAGCTAGTGCTGCTGCTGTTGGTTCAGTAACTAATCTATCTACTTTCAATCCTGCTAACTCACCTGCTCTTTTAGTAGCTTTTCTCTGGGCATCACTAAAATATGCAGGTACACTTATTACTGCTTCTGTTATAGGTATTCCTAGAAAATGCTCGGCATCTTCTTTTAAAGCTTTTAATATAATAGCAGATAATTCTTCTGGTAAAAATTCTTTATCTCCAAGCTTACATATTTTTTTACTTCCCATATTTCTCTTAAATATAGAAGCACTTAATTCTGGATGGATTACCTGCCTTTCCTTTGCAATTTTACCAATTAACACTTCACCATTTTCATCTATACTTACTACAGACGGTGTAAGACGTTCACCTAAAGAGTTTGGTATAATAACAGGACCATCTTCTGTCCAATGAGATACTAAACTGTTCGTTGTTCCTAAATCAATTCCTATATTAATCATATTTATCCCTCTCAAAGAATTTATTAAATAATGTATATAATTTTGTTAAGTAAATATTATAATGTAATTATAATATTTACTTAACATTTTTACAAGAAAATACTATTTCATTTCTAAATTAATCTATGAATAACCATATATATCATTATTAACACAAAATTTATCTTTATAATGAATTTTATTCCACTTTTATACAATAATTTTATCATATGATTTTATAAAGTAAATATGTAATATAGTCTAGAGTTACTATTTTTTTATGCACATATAAATATTCACAAATTAGAAATTATGTAGTATACTTATTGTAAATATTTTACATTAAAGTGAGGTGTTATAATGCGCATTTTTCCCTTCTTTCGTTTAATGTTGACAATAGGTTTATTTGCATTACTTTTTCTATTATCTCCTTTTAACGTAAAAGTTCATAAAGACAATTCTTCATCCAATGAAGAATTTAGTAGAGCAATTGTTAAAGAAATATTACCATCCAATTCTACAGATTATCAAAAAATAAAAGTACTTATAAAAGAAGGAAAACTTAAAGGTAAAGAATTTACTGTTGATAACAATCTATCAAGAGGAGACAATTTGCTTCTATTAAAACCTAAAGATACGATTTTACTTATGATACGAAGTTCTAATGAAAATAATTTTGATATAACTGTATATGAGTATATAAGAGAAAGAAAACTACTATACTTAGTTTGTAGTTTTGCATTATTAATCCTTGTTATTGGTGGAATAAAGGGACTACAAGCCCTTGTTTCTGTTACATTCACTATATGTGTTATTTCTATATTATTTATTCCTGGTTTGCTTAGTGGATATAATCCTATAAAACTTTCTATTATATGTAGCTTAATTATATCTTTCTTTTCTCTAATTGTTCAAAATGGTTTAAATAAAAAATCCTTTTCTTCCTTAATTGGAACTGTAGGTGGTATAACAGTAGCTGCATTAGTAACATACTTAATGGGTAATAGTCTAAATATATCTATGAATTCTGAAGAAATAGTACAACTTTCAAGACTATCTGAAAATATAAATTTTAATTTTCAATCTATATTTTTTTCTAGTGTTGTAATAGGAGCTCTAGGTGCAAATATTGATATGAGTATGTCTGTTGCTTCAGCAATGAATGAAATAAAAGAAAGTAATAAAAATATTACTAATCTAGAGTTTATTAAATGTGGAATGAATGTTGGACGAGACGTTATAGGAACAATGTGTAACACATTAATATTAGCTTATGTAGGTAGTTCGCTAGTTACCTTAATGATTTTTGTAGCTTATAATATTAATTTTACATATATTGCAAATCTTCAAGAAATATCAATAGAAATATTACGTTCCTTAGCTGGTAGCATGGGAATTATTTTATCAGTTCCATTAACTGTAATAAGTAGAGTTCTTATGGATTAGTTTCTATTTAACAATAAACCACTATATTTTTCATTTAAAATATCATATCTTGTTATTTATTTAAAAACTTAAATAAAGAAGGATTAATATTTTTTGTATAACTATACATCTAATTATCAATCCTTCTTTAAATATACTTTTAATTAAAAAAAGTTGTTAATTTTATTCATTTTTCCAAGTACAATTAAGCTTAAGAAAAATACATCATTAAATAGGATTTAATTCAGAAACATAAGGTTTTATATCTATTATAGGAGTTCCATCAATCATATCAACACCTTGAATTTCTATTGTATTGTCATAAATGTTTATAACTTTTACGATAGACATGCCTACGCCATTAGGTCTGTTAGGAGATCTCGTAGAAAAAACTCCTCTAAATTCATTTGTGTCTTTAGCCTTTTGAGTTAATTTATATCCTTTTGATTGATGAAAATAAAACAACACAATAATATAAGAGTCTATTTTTATATCTTTAATTCCTTCAACAAACTCATTTAATATTTTTATAGTTGCTTTTTTATCATTGGCATAAACACTTTGTCTAGGTATGTCATTTAAATTTTTAAATGGAGATTCAACATATCCTATTGGACTAAATATAATTTCCATTATTTACACCTCTCTTAGAAAATGATTTTTTAAATTCATTTTTTATAGTACAATAAACATGTTCTAAATTAATATTCATGTCTAGTCCTCCACTTTTCTATTTCTTCCGTATCTATGTCTGCCACGAATACATTCATCACAATTTACTTTATCTTCAAAATCACTGCAAAGCTTATAGTCACCACCTTCTATCTTTAATATTTTACCATTTACTAAACTATCCGCCATTTTTTTACGAGCATCATCATATATTCTTTGTATAGTAGAACGTGCAACTCCCATAGTATCTGCACATTGTTCTTGAGTTAATCCTTCTAAATCCATAAGTCTTATAGTTTCATATTCCTCTACTGTCATTATTATTGATTCACTTATACCGTTTAGTATATCTACAGGTCCAAATTTATCAACTTGGGGTAATGTACAAACTCTTCTCCATTTTCTTGGTCTTCCCATTACTTAATATACCTCCATTTAAAAGATTTATTTTAATCTATACATAATAATTTTTTTACATATAGACTAATAAATATTTTTCATTAGCCTGGTCCCTTCTTCATTTACTTTTTTATTTATCTAAAATTACATTTTTAAATATTAGTGTTCTTAATGGTTCCAGAAACAGCCTTATCAATAAATAATATACCATTAAGATGATCAATTTCATGGCAAAATGCCCTTGCAAGTAGTCCTAAGCCTTCTATTTCTATATTTTCACCATTTTCATTAAGACCTTTGACTTTTACTCTATAAGGACGTTTAACCTCTGCTATTACTCCAGGAATACTTAAACATCCCTCTGTATCCTTTTCTTCCCCATCTTCTTCTACTATTTCAGGATTTATAAGTTTAATAAGTCCGTCTCCTATGTCAATAACAATTATTCTTTTTAATATTCCTACTTGTGGAGCAGCTAATCCTACACCATTTTCTTTATACATTGTTTCTGCCATATCATTTATTAGTTGTAATGTTTTTTTATTAATTTTATCAACATACTTTGATTTTTTTCTTAATATATCATCTGTTTTATAATTAGTAATATTTCTCAAAGCCATAATATATTCCTCCTATCATAGGAAATTATAAATATTATAATAAGAGGTGGTTTCCCACCCCTTTTACTTGTCATCCTGCATTTTATTTAATTGGTCATTAATTAAATTAAGTCTTTTTTCAAGAATAGATTTTTGTTCCATAAGTAAACTTTTTTGATTTTCAGGATTGTTCATATTTCTCAAACCATTCCCTCCAAAACCTCTTCTACAACGTAATCCTAATCCGAGACCTAATCCTCCAATTGTGTCTAAATCTTTAACTACATTACAAAAGCCCATTCCTCTTCCTGTCATCGCTCCCATTTTCATTGGACCTGTACCATCTCTTCTTGGCATAAACCCATCTCCTTTTTATTTTTTTGGGCATTTACCCTTTATAATAATTATTATACTTTATTTTGGGTATATGTCAATAACCTTTTATGGTAATTTTATAAAAATTCAATTTTAGAAAAATCAATATTACCTTTCTTATCCACGACTTGTCTATCAGCATGCACATATTCAATTTTTCCAACAAACATTTCATGTGAACCAGTAACTATAGAATCTACCACTTTACATTCTATGTTTATAGGACAGTCTGCCAATAAAGGTGCATTGACTTTTATTCCTTCTTCAACTTTAATATTAAGTTTAGAAAACTTGTCCTCATTCCTACCACTATGACTACCTAAATAATCAAACATTTCTTTTTGTGCTTTTGTAACAATATTCACTACAAAAATACCTGTTTCCTTAATAAGGTTATATGAATATCGTGAAGGAACAATTCCTACCATAACCATAGGTGGATCATAACTACAATTACAACAATACGCCACTGCTAATGCATTGTTTTTACCATCATTTCCTCTACAAGAAACCAATATATTAGGCCTTGGCTGAAGACATGATCTCATATTTCCTTGAACTTTTTCCATAATAATTCCCCCATTATTTATATAATTTATTTTTATAATAACCTTCTGATAAATATAATGCTCCTAAAGGATTATGGGCAAGGACTCTATCCTTAACTGCAAAAACAGTTATAGGTGCATTAGAATATTTTATAAATAATGAATCATGCCCCACACATAAACCTAACATAATATTTAAATCTGTTTTAGCATTATTTAAAAGTGTAGCCTGTCCTATAGGATTACACATTGCTTCATAAGTACCTGGTCTTACCTTTTCATTATCTTTAATATTTAAAATTTCTTTAGGTATACTTCCACTTTTACACACCACTGATTCAACCTGAAATCCATTATGTGTTAGTATTTTACATAGCATTTTTGCTTCTTTGCTTAATCCTACACAGAAAGCTATTCCTAACTTTTTAAAATTACATTTGTTTGCAAAATCCATTATCTCTTCAAGTCTTGTTTTTTTACAATATCCTTCCGCTTCAACTAACGCCGAATTATATGCTAATTTATAATTTTCTTCTTCAGAATATGCTTCTTTTATTTTTTTCTGCTCTTCCTCTTCATTACATGGACAATTAGTTGGCAACTTATCAAGTTTTCCTATTTTACAATAATGTTCACTACACATAGCACATGTATACATATTCTCACCTCAAAACTTTTTCTTATATATTAAGAACAAATTATAACTTTTTCTTATCTCTTGCAAAATAACATTTTTTATAGTTAGGAAAATATTTCACTAGAATTAAAGGAATCTATCTGGCACGTTATGGTAAACTATTATTATTTTTATTATCTCCTTGACACCATTTTGTACAAAACTCTGCTTTTTTACTGCAAATAACCTTATCTGAACCACAAGCAGGACAAATATATTTGTCCTGCTCATAATTTACTTCATATAAATTGCCGCAATTAAAACACTTAAATTTACAAAATATTGTTCTATAATTTCCACCATTTATATTTATTGCATTTCCTTTAGTAAGAGCAATAGCTATTTTTTTTCTTGCACTATCTATAATATTTTGAAATGTTTGTCTTGATACCTGCATACTTTCAGCACATTGTTCCTGATTCAAACCTTCAATATCCTTAAGTCTCATGGCTTCTAACTCTTCTACTTTTAAAACTATTTCTTCAATCTCACATTTATGTTTTCCCAATGGAACAAAATAAGTATGTTCTGGAAAAAACTCTACTCTTCTGCATTTTGTTGGTCTTGACACTTTAATTCCTCCCTGCAATTACTACATAGCCCTATAAACATAATATTTGAATCATATATTTCTAAATTATTATCTATCTCAATTTTTCTATTTAATTTCAGATAATCAGAATTTAAATTGTGACTATCTATATCAATTATACTGTTACACTTATAACACTTAAAATGAATATGCAGGGGTTTTCCACTAAATATTTTCATTTCATAGTAGTTTATGCCATTGATATTTAGTTCTTTTACTATACCTAATTCATTAAATACCTTTAAAGACCTGTAAATAGTAGCAAGGCCTATATGTTTTCCCCTTATTTTTTCGTATATTTCTTTTACATTTAAATGTATTTTGCTGTCTAAAATAGTTTTTAACACTACTTGTTTTGCTAATGTAAATTTATATCCATTTGTCTCTAAAAGCTTTTTAAAAGGTAGTAACTCAGCTTTCATAAAATCATCCTTTTAAATTATTCATTACAATGGCCTTCATGTTCATGTTCTCTACAAATACTACCTGTTGATTTTAATTCTCCATTTATATATTTTTGTACTATATCATCACTAAATCCTTTTGCACCAACTATTACATTAATTCCATTTTGATTAAATAACTCCTGTGCTGTTTCTCCCATACCACCTGCAATAATAACATCCACATTTAATTCCTTTAAAAATACTGGAAGATACCCTGGTCTATGTCCTGGATTTGGTATAAAACTCTTATTTAATCCCTTTCCTTCTTCTACCTCATATATAGTAAAACCTTCACAATGTCCAAAGTGTCCACTTACATATTTCCCTTCACTTGCAACTGCTATTTTCATTTAAAATTCCTCCTTATATTTTAATTTAATAAATTTATTTTATATATTCTTTTAAAATATCATATACATACTCTATTATTTCACTGCAAGATATACCTTTTTTCTTTAGCTCTAAACATTCAAATGTTCCATATTTTTCTTTTATTTTATTCATTATTTCTTTTGTATATTTTCTTGATTCATTTTTAACTGTAACTTCTTCTCTTCCTTTTACTGATCCCAAAGCTATAATTGCTCCTGTAATTGCTCCACAAGTAGTTCCTACAGCCATACCGGTACCAAAAGGACTTGCAATGGAAACAGGAATATTTGCATTATACTCCTCATTAAATGCCTTTACTATAGATTCTGCACAGTTATATCCTTTATCATGATATTTTAATACATTAATCATTTTTTCTACCTCTTATTTTAATTATTTATACGTCCTTAACAATTTTTTATAGTATTCTTGATCTTATTCCACATCTCTTCAATAGCTTTTTCTGCAATGCTATCCTTATAATAGGTTATAGGTTTTAACTCGTTTATAGATTTCATAACAATGTCATCATATGGAATTTTACCTACTAATTTTAAGCCTTTTTCATTAATAAAATTTTCTATATCCTTTGTCACTTCTTTATTTATATCATGTTTATTTATACATACCATAGTAAAAACACCAAAGTGTTCACATAATGATACTACTCTCATTAAATCTTCAAGACCTGACTTTGTAGGTTCTGTTACAATTAATACTGTATTACTTCCTGTTATTGATGATATAACAGAACATCCAATACCAGGAGAGCCATCTATTATAATTAGTTTTTCATCTTTGTTAAATCTTCTACCATTTTTTCTTAGATAGGTTATTAACTTTCCGGAGCCATCACTACCTACTTCCATTTCTGCCCTTGAAATTATTCCTTTATCTAATTCAGTAATAAATGTATCCGCTGTTTTTTCATCCTCTAGCTTTATAGCATTTTGTGGACATACTAATCTACAAGCACCACATCCCTCACAAATAAATGGATTTATTTTAAAATTCTCTACAGCATGAAATCTACATATAGTTTCACATTTACCACATTTAACACAAAGTAATTCATCTATAATAGCTTTTTTACCACCTATAAAGTCGGTTTTTTCAATATCCTTACCTTTATAGAATAAGTAAAGGTTTGGAGCATCTACATCACAATCTACTCTTATTACATCTTCAGCAAGTTCAGCCAATGCTGTTGCAATAGTAGTTTTTCCTGTGCCACCTTTTCCACTTAAAACTGCTAATTCCAAGATAGCACCTCCTTAATTTTCTTTGAAATGTTATCAAATATTGTTTTATGATTTATATCATCATATAATATTTCCCCATTTGAATATAGTATTGCAGTATTTTTGCTATATGGAATGAAACCTATTAATTCTATTTTTTCTTCTCTACAATACTTTTTTACTAAATTATCTTTTCCATCATCTTTATTTATAATTATACCAAATGGTATATTATACATTCTTACAAGTTTTACTGCCATTTTTAAATCATGAAGTCCAAATTCAGAAGGTTCTGTTACAAGTATTGCACTATTAGCATACTTTAGCGTATTTACCACATTACAAGAAGTTCCAGGTGGACAATCGATTAAATTAAGTTCTTCTGATAGACTTTCTAGAAGCTCTTTAATAACTGGTACCGCCATAGGCTCACTTATATTTAAAATTCCTCTAGTGCAATTTATATTTCTTGCTTTACCTTTTTCAATTTTTCCTATTTCTCTTTTATCATAAGATATAGCATGGTATTTACATACAATTTCACAAGCTCCACAACCATGACATAGCTTTTGAAAAAGCATAATATCATCCTTCACTTTTGCAAGAGCATTAAATTGACATACATTTACACAAGCTCCACAGGCAGTACATTTATTATCATCTATAATAGGATATTCCACCATAACTTTTTTTCCCATATCTACTTTAGGCTTTAAAAACAAGAAACCATTTGGCTCTTCTACATCACAATCTATATAATTCGCCTTAAATGCAAGCGCAAGATTAGTTGAAACCGTAGTTTTACCCGTTCCTCCTTTTCCACTAAGTACTGCTATGTTCATTATATACTCATCTCCAATCTAATGGCTTCCTCCATGATGTGCAGGACCGGACATTTTTATTTGTTCTAATTCCCCATTGTTATATTTATCAAGTACAGAATTTATATTTATATTTCCACATTTATATGCCTTAATACCTGCCTTTTCAATAAGTTCAAAAGCATTTGGTCCTAAATTACCTGTTATAATAACATCTATTTTTTCATCTATTAATTGATTTGATGCAGCAATACCTGCTCCTCCACTAGAATTTTGTCCTTCATTTTCTAATACCTTAACTTCTTTACTTTCAGTATCATGAATTTGAAAATATTCGCATCTTCCAAACCTCATATCAAGTAAATCTTTATTAGTTTTTCCTGTTGCTGAAATTGCTATTTTCATTGCTATTCCTCCAAATTCTTTATTATATTTGTTACTATAGGATTAAAAATCAATTCAAGACTTTCATTCACATTCTCATATCCATACTGTTCTAAATTGCTTACACTATTTAACATAGGAAGCTCTCCTAGAAGCTTTAAATTCATTTCTTTTAAAAACTCATCAGTATTTTCACTATTAAAAAGTTTTATTCTTTTACCACAATCAGAACAAGTTATATAACTCATATTCTCAATAACACCTAAAACATCAATGTTCATCTTCCTTGCCATATTTACAGCTTTTGAAACTATCATAGATACAAGGTCCTGAGGGACAGATACCATAACTATTCCATTTATAGGAATAGACTGCATTACCGTTAAAGCAACATCTCCTGTTCCTGGAGGCATATCAATTACCAAGTAGTCAAGTTCTCCCCAAAGAACATCTGTCCAGAACTGTTTAACTACGCCTGAAATTACTGGTCCTCTCCAAATTACAGGATCATCTTCTTTTTCTGTTAAAAAATTTAATGACATAACTTTTATACCATCACTTGTTTCAACTGGTAATATCATCTCTTCAGTGACATAAGCTTTTTTCCCCTTTAATCCAAGAAGCCTTGGAACACTTGGTCCCGTTATATCAGCATCTAATACTCCTACACTATGTCCAAGCTGTTTTAAATGCTTTGCAATAAGAACCGAAATTGAAGATTTACCTACTCCTCCTTTTCCACTTAGAACACCAATAATTTTTTTAACATTATTTAGAGGATTGTTTTCAATCATACAACTTTCCTTATCCTTTGAGCAGCTCTGATTTGAGGGACATGTACTGCACTCTGCCATAAAACCATCTCCTAATATAATATTGGCATTTGCCAATATTATATTACTCCTTTTTTTAGTTATTGTCAAATGCCAATTTAAAAAGCTTAAGATTGGAAAAAATCAATCTTAAGCTTTTTAAATTATCTTATTTCAATAAAACTATTGTATTCAATTTATTTCTAAATGTAATATTTCTACGTTTCATTTTTTCTTTTGCTTTACTCGTATTTGTATTAACTTTAATACATCCTCTAAAGTTGATGATTCCCTAACTTCAATCATTAACCATCTGCCGCCACATGAAGACGGTGTGTTTTTAAACAAATTTTGAATATATTCACTACAACTTGAAATCATATTTTCCACTTCCATTTCTTCTTTTGAACCAACTACCACAAGTATAATAAAATAGTCCTCCACTGGATAAATGGTACATAAAGACTTTCCACTCTTTTTATACTTTATATTCCAGCCTTGTTGCATAGAACATTTACTATATTCCATCTTAGGTGATACTTTGTATGTATTTTCTAGAAACAAACAAAGTTCATTATATAACTTGTTATTTACAAATTTCTTCACATCCTCTAAAGTAGGTTGATTACTTTGATTATATAATTCATTCCACATCATATCTTTAAAACACCTCACAGACAAAATATTTATATATAGTTTAAACCAAATTTAACTAAACTTCCACATAAACAACTCTTCATAATAATGATTTCATAACTAAATTACCGCTTATAAATTATTTATTTCTATTTTTTTATAGATTATATTTGTAAACTCATTAAAAATTTATCATTATTTGATATTGACTTTTTTCTAGATTCTACATAATATCATCATATGACTACAAAATAATACTAGGAGGTGTTTTATGTCTTTAGTTATAACATTAACGGCAATTACATTTATTGTTTTTTTCGTATCATACTTAATGGATCCAAGGAAATTAGTTAATGGACTTTTATTTAATATTTTCTTATTTTCAGCTATGATTACCATTGTTTATGTGGCTTTTACAATACAAAATTCTATTTTGATTTTTTTAGTAATTATTTTTGCAATATTAGTAATCATAGTGTTTATATTTGGGGTTTATATTCTAATTATAGCCCTATTTATAAATGCAAAAATTGTTATGAAACATGAAAGTAGAACGTCTGCTAATTTATTAACCTTATTTTTAGCTATAGGTTTAATTGGCTGCTTAGTTTTATCTTTCATTATACGTAGAATAAATCTTTCACCTGAAGCAGGAATTTTATTGGGTGGCTTTACTCTTATTGGGGTATATTATTTATTTAGTATTTTTAATTTTTTAATGATATCATTTATTTATCAATTTAACCATCCAAAGTTAAATCAAGATTTTATTATAATTTTAGGTAGTGGATTAATTGGTGATAGAGTTCCTCCTCTACTTGCTAGTCGTATTGATAAAGCTATTGAATTTTATCATAAGCAAGCTGCTGTTACCACTCCACCAAAAATCATCTTTTCTGGTGGGCAAGGAGCTGATGAAAAAATTTCTGAGGCACTAGCTATGCAAAAATATGCAATTGAAAAAGGTATCCCTATTGAAGATACTATTTTAGAAGATAAGTCAATTAATACACTACAAAATATGCAATTCTCCAAAAGGATAATAGAGAATTTAATACCGAATAAGTCTAAGAGCATATTTGTAACAAATAATTTTCATTTATTTCGTGCTGCACTTTATGCAAGAAAAGCAAATTTAAACAGTGTAGGCCTAGCCTCTAAGACAGCACTTTATTTTTTACCTAATGCAATGATTAGAGAATACATTGCTATTGTAGTACTCCATAAAAAACAGCATATAATAATTGTTAGCTTAATACTTATTGTAAGTTTAGTATTGGCCATATTAAACTACTGTCTTATCAGACCTTATATGTAATTAAATAAAACTTTTATTTTAAGCCTACTTTAAAATTTAAAAAATGATTATTCAACAACTTTTATTAAATAAAAAAATAGCTTTAGATGTAGTAATTACTTTTTATAGTTAAACTTCACCTAAAGCTATTTTTTAACGAACTTTAAATATAACTTAAATTTAAATTATTAGTTTATATTTATTACCAAGTAACATCTATCTTTTTTTCTTTTCCATATCTTCTAATTATTAATCCAATACCCACTATAATAAGCATTACTATTATAAATGGCACCATATATTTACTGTATTATTTAATATTATGGACTCAGTTATCTGAATTAAAGTCAAAGATATTGGAATCAAAACACCTATAAGTACATTATAATTTGAAACATTTCTTCAAACATAGCAATTTATTAAAGCTATAATAAATCCAACTCCTTATATAATTTTAAATTTTTTCCCCTGTTCTACAGCTTGTACTCTATTTGAAACACCTAGTTTAGAGTATATGTTAATAATATGAGTCTTTACCGTAGCTAAAGATATATTAAGCTTTTCTCCAATTTCTTTATTAGAAGTCCCTTCACTTAATACTTTTAAAACTTCCTTCTCTCTTTCAGTTAATAATTCATGTTTAATGTTTTTACTATGCATTATATTCATTAAATTTTTTATGAAATTCTTTTCTTTAACAGTTAATTCTATGTGTTTATCATCATTAAGTTTTTTTATTATTGTTAAAATATCTTCTCCCTTAAGTACATAAGGTTTTATATATTTATTATCTATACTATAATGAATAGCTTCTCTTATTAAATTATAAATTTCTCTTTTCCTTTTATCAAAGTCCTCTTTTAACATTAATGCCATATTGATTAATCCTGTCACTAGATATGTTATTATCTTATTCTTTCTACAATACTCTAAACATTTGTTCAAAATATTAAAAGCTTCATCTTTTTCACCTAGTAAATAAAGAACCGTTGAATAAACTATTCTATCACTTATTTGTATATAAATCCTTGTATTTTCCTTAGTATTTTCATAAATTTCTTTATACGTTTGTAAATCATTTATTGAATATACACTGCTTGATATAAAATATTCTAATCTCACTGAAGAAAGTAAAAGATTAAAGGCATCAGTAGAATATTCTTCTACAAGCTTGTTAGCTAATTTTATGCCTTCTTCAACTTCTCCTTTTAAAAATTTAATCTCCATTATATTATATAATATTGATCTATCTGCAAAACCCTTGTTTATATTTGAAAACTTTTGTGCTAATACTAGTTGTTCTTCTGACTTTTCCAATTCACATCTTTTCATGTAAATTCCCGCTATTCCAAGATGATACATGAAGATCAAGTTGCTAAAAATTCTACTTTTTTTAATCATGTCTTTCATTTCATCTAAAGTATTTTCTGCTTCATAAAGCTGTCCTAATTCTTCCAAAGCCATGGCCTTTTGTCCTTTACCAAAGAAACTTATACTTATAAATTCATTTTTCTGTCCTATGTTATCACATTTATCAGCATAATATATAACTTTTTCAAATTCATCTTGGGATAGAAGTAAAATACAAATATTTAAATATATTATAGCCTTAGTTATATCACTAAAATTAAAATTCTCTATACAATTTAAATCTATTTCTTCAAAAGAGCCATTATAATCATCTATAACTACCTTAAACATCTTGATTATTTGCCATTGTGGTTCATCTATTTTTTTACCCAATAAGTTTAATATTCTTTTATATTCATCCATCTGCAAATTGCAAAAATGATAAAAAATTCTTTGAAGAGTCATCTGTTGACTTGTAAAAAGATACTCTAATGGTATTTCTTTTAGATAACACAATCCATTAAAATTTTGTGCATTTTGCTCTATTTCTACTAAAGCCTTATCATAATATTTAATTTTTAATAGATGTTTTATTCCTTCTTTATAATCTCCTATTTCTTTAAAAGATTTATAGGCCATTATATGAAGTTCTTTCTTTTCATCCTCATTAAGTTTTGAAAAACTTATGTTTAAAAATTCTTTAAATAAATGATGGTATCTATATATATTATTTTGTTCATCCAACACAATTATAAATAGATTTTTATTTAAGAGAGAATCAATTATTTCTTTTGAATTAGTTATATTTAAAATATTATTGCTCAATTCTATATTAAAATATTCCAAAATAGAAGTCTTTATTAAAAAATTTTTTTCATCACTACTAAGTTGATTTAATATTTCTTCAGTTAAATATTCAATTACATATTTATTTAATACGGTTATATCATTAAATATATTGTCTTTTCTGTTTTTTAAAGCTAATGCAATAAGCTGAATTCCTGCAATCCAACCTTCGGATATATTAAATATTTTATCTACAACATCTTCCGTAAGAATAATATTCAATGTGTCTTTTATAAAATTTAAACATTCTTTCTCTGAAAACTTTAAATTATCTTCTCCAATCTCTAGAAGATGACCCTTTATTCTAAGTTCTCCCAAATATATAGGCACATCTTCTCTAGTTAAAAATACATAATGTACATTTGAAGATGAATACTTAATTAAATATTCTAATGTAGAATTTAAAAATTTATCCTTTATATAATGATAATCATCAAAGACTAAAAAAATATCTTCACCATCAGAAAGCTCATTAACTATATAAGGAATTATATTGAATATGTCGTCTTTTTTCATAAATGTACTAAAAGTATTTATAAGCTGCTGACCTTCATCTTGTAAATACTCCTTTAAAGACTCTATAAGATAATACCAAAAAGAGAATAGTTCATTATTTTCTCCATCTAGGTTTATCCATTTTACATTACTCAACTTTTTTTCTTTTACAAAAGAGGAAAACAGCGTGGACTTTCCGCTGCCCGCTGTTCCTTTTATTATTATAACTTTATAATCTAATATATGTTCCAGCTCTTTTACAAGCTTTTCTCTTTTAACATAGTTTTTTCTTGGTACTGGTGAAATTAATTTTGTTGCTATTAAATTGAATCTGTTACTCATCTAACATACCTCTAAATATATATTTAATTATAATTATATCATTTATTATTTATGCTGAAAATTTTTCTTAATATTTTCCTGACTTTAAATTTCTTTTTGTTATCATGCTTCCTGCTGTAAATAATATAATCGTTATAAAAAGAATATAGCTTAATTGCATTGGATAATCAAATATATTTTTTCCATTCTCTATTCCTTGAACCAATGTTAAATAATTCTTCTGAGGAAGTGCATTAACTATGGAATCTAAGATTTTATTGTTATCTGAAAAGGAATAAAAGCTTCCCGAAATAATTGATGTTAACATAGCTATAAATTGTGCCAGCATAGAGCTGTTATCTATATCATCAATAATGGAAGTCATAAATAATGCAAAAGCGGTTCCAAATAGAACTATTATGGATAAAAGAATAGCTAAAGTTTTATAGTCAAATCCAATATTTACCTTAAAAATTTCCTTAGTTATTACTATAGATAAAAACACAGGTACATATATAATGACAAAATTAAATATCCCTTGAGCAAATAAATATTTTTTTTCACTTATGGGAGCAATTAATATTCTTTTAAAAGTTCTAAAATCTCTATCTTCAGGATAAAGAACCATAAGTATTACTGCTTGAAGTAAAATAATCATTATCAAAAAACCTAATATATTAGTGCCTACTCCCCTCTTTTGTTCCTTAACTGAGTTTTTAAAACCTTGGCTAGGATTTTTTATGAACTTTTCTATATCCTTTTTTAACTTTTCATTTTTTATGGTGATAACTTCAAAACTATCACTGTCTTTATAATAAATCACTGCATCATATTTATTTAATAGAAGTTCTGACATTTTAGGTTTTTGGTCTAAATATTTTATATTAACCTCTTTATTGTTTGTTACATTTAAAATTTTATTTCTAGAAACTACAGCTATATTTGCCTTAGTTTCCATTTTCCCTGTAAAATAAACGGCACTTGCAATCATTACAGGAATGAATATAAGGACCACAGATATAATAGCCTTTTTTGAAAGTATTCTATAAAAATTGTTTTTAAATATAGTAAATATACTCATTACACATACTCCTCCGGCTTAAAAGTAATTTGACAAAGTACAATAAATAATAATGCTCCTAAAATGCAAATTATTATTAAAGGAATAAACATAGAAAAATCATTATCATAAATTATTTTAAAAATACATTCACTAACCCATTTTACTGGAGATAAATATGATAGCTTTTCCACAGTTTTTCCAAGGCTATCTACAGGAAAAAGAAGACCTCCTAATAATGCTAATAAAGTATTTACTGGCGAAAGAAACTTATTTGCAGCTTCTTCACTTTTAAAAATGCAACACATAAATGCACCTATTGAACTCATAAGAAGTGTAAACATAACTATTATTAGAACTATATACATAAAATTTTCTCCTCCAAAATTTATTTTAAAAATGCTATTTTCTAATATTAGTATTATAATAGAAGTAATTGCGCCAAATATAAATGTTGCCAGTATTTTAGATAAAAATATTACACTCTTTGAAGTTGGTGAATATATTAATCTAATATTCCCCTTTACTATTTTCTTTTCCATAAAAGCATTTGACGTAGTTAAAGACATATTTAACATAGTAAAAATCATTATAGTAACACCATAATAATCATAGGACGTAACTCCTTCACCTCCATAAGTTCCTTTTGCTATAAATCCAAATAACAGTGTGATAACTAATGGGTAAATTGTATTAAACATGAGAAGTACAGGATTTTTTATTGTATTCATAAGATCAAATTTTGTAACATTAAGTATATTCATATTGCTCCTCCTAATCTCTTAAGCTTTTTCCTGTTAAATTTAAAAATACCATTTCTAAAGAAGCTAAGGTGCTTGTAATATTTTGTATTTTACATTGTTTATTCATCATAGTCAGAATCAATTTATCTAAGTTTTCTACTGTGTTTAATGATTTGATTTTCACTGTCCCTTCTGAAATAACCACGTCTTTTACTCCTTCTATCTTAAAAAAGTCTTCTTTTTTTAATTCTTCTGTATTTGCTATATCTATAGAATATATCCTTTCATCTTCTATTTCTCTTTTTAGCTCTTCTTTTGTACCTTCTGCTATTATTTGTCCATTATCCATTATTATTATTCTATCTGCAATTTCCTCAACTTCTTCCATGTAATGGGTAGTGTATATTATAGTAGTTCCTCTTTTTTGTAATTCCTTAATTGAATTTAAAATATGATTTCTTGATTGAGGATCTATTCCTACTGTAGGTTCATCCATTATTATAAGTTTAGGATTATGAAGAATTGCACATGCTATATTTAATCTTCTCTTCATTCCACCAGAAAATGTTTTTGGTTTATCCATTCTTTTTTCATAAAGTCCTACAAATTTTAAAGCTTCCTCTACCCTATGCTGTAGTTCTTTTCCCTTTAAATTATAAAGACTTGCGAAAAATTTCACATTTTTTTCTGTTGATATATCTTCATAAATAGCTAAATCTTGAGGAACAACACCTATATTTCTTTTAACTCTTATAACATCCTCATCTACTTTTGATCCCAAAAATTTTATGTCACCGCCATCATATCCTAAAGCAGTGGATAAAATATTAATAGTAGTACTTTTCCCTGCACCATTGGGTCCTAAAAATCCAAGTACTTCTCCCTTTCCAACACAAAAGCTTATTCCTTTTACTGCTTTTTTTCCTTTATAACTTTTTTCTAAATTCTTAACTTCAATTATATTTTCCATATTATTACCTCCACCTTTCATATTCATAATACAAAAATTGTAGATAAAAAAAATCAACCTTTCGGTTGATTTTTAAGGTTGATTTTTCTTTAATAAATTAATCTCTTTCCTTAATGTATATTTCTTTTCCTTAAGCAAAATGAATATTAAGCTTTCCATCAATATATTTTGCACATGTTATTTCTTTAGAGTGAAGCTTTGTTGGTAGTACAAAACTTCTTCTCTCATTCTTAATTGATATGGTTATTTCATCGCCTTTTTGAGAAAGATTTAACTCTCTTTTATCAACAAAAGGCATGTTTATAACAAGATTATATCCTTCAGCATTCTTTTCAATAGTAAATATCTTGTCCTGAAAAAGAACATCTTCTGGATTAACTTCTTTATAAATTTTATTACCTACATTTTGAAGGGTATTATATTCTCTTAGCTCATCACTCATTAATTCTAATTTAAAAATTGGAATACCTTTAAAACTATCATATATATCATCAATGCTCTCCTTTTGAATAGTTGTCCATCCTTCAAAATACCCCTTTAGAGAATCTTTTGAAAAAATCTTATTTATGATTATTGCATCAACATTGTAATCGAAAAGATGAGGATAAGAAAAACTTCTTTTTGCTTCCTTAACCACTATTTTTTCTGCAGTAGTAACTATTCTTATGCTAACTATATTCTTATCAAGCATTAGACTATGAAGCTCATCAATCTTTATATATAATTTTTCAATTTCATCAAAAGTATTATCTGTTGGCATGGGCATTTTTATAGTAGCTTCAATTATTGGTTTTGCAATCTTTGCTCCTTTTCTTTTAATAGGAAATATCTTTTCCATCCACCATTTAAATAAATCTGGAAACTTTAACAATGACATAGTTTCTCCTGTAGGAACACAATCTACTATTAAAACATCATATTTTCCTTCATCATATATATCCTTAATTTTAATTAATGCCAGTAACTCCTCAAAACCTGGAAATACCAATAGTTCTTCAGTTTCTATTGTTTTTTCAGATTTAAATACCATAAGTTTTTCAAAATAACTCTTTATATTTCCCCAGGAATTCTCATTCTCTAAAACTGAATTTATTTCCATAGCATAAAGATTATTGCTTATTTTTAAAGGTTCATTTGAAAGCTTTATATCAAATGAATCCCTTAAACTATGTGCTTGATCTGTACTTACAATCAATACCTTTTTCCCGCCACTTGCTATTTTGCAAGCTGTTGCAGCAGCTACACTGGTTTTACCTACTCCACCTTTTCCCGTATATAATATTATTCTCATATTGCTCCCTCCAATTTACTATGAAAAATCTACAACAATTTTTTTTGTTATCTTCTTACTGTTATCTTCTTCTAAATCCTCTTTTATCATTTCATGTATAGCATCCTTTAATAAATTTAATGCATATTTTTCAAATTCCTCTAATCTCTTTTTCAAGTTATCAGGCATTATTTCCTTTATAGCTTGGTACTCATATTTCTTTGCCTTAATTATATTCTTAACAAATTCTTTATTCATCATGATGCCTCCCATTTATTCAAAATAAATACTTAGTATTTCATCATTTAGCTTTGCAGAAGTTATTGAATATTTTTCTATAATATTGGGTATGGGAATATTTCTCTTGAAATTCCCTATTTTTATTATAATATCTGTACCAGACTCAAATAGATCAAAATCTTTTTTATTGGTAAAGGGTACATAAACATTAAGCCGATATCCTTTCTCTGTCTTTTCAAAGATCTCATTTAATGTTGTCTTTAAAACCTTAAATATATTGTCATCCTGTAAAGAATCCCTTATAATTCTATCTAACCCACTTACTCCGTTTATATCTACTTCATACCATTTAATTTTGTATTTTGGAATATTATAAAATACTGAATTTATCTCATCTAAATAGTTTTTTTGAATCTGTTTCCATTGATCAAAAAAGCTATTATCTATATCCTTCGGTATTATTCTATTGATATATAATCCATCTACATTAAAGTTGTATAAATTTAAATACATATAGTTTCTCTTACTTTCATCTACCACCATTTTTTCTGGTATGGTAACAAGTCTTATACTACAAACCTCTCTATCTTTTAAAAGACTTTGCAAGTTTCCAAGCTTAACATATAATTTTTCAATATCATTCATAGCCTTTTCATCAGGCATATCTAATTTTAAAGCTACCTTTGAAATTGGTCTTAATACTTTCATAGCTATCTTACCAATAGGAAATATCTTTTCCATATACCATGAAAAAAGTTCTGGAAATTTTAATAAAGAAAGAGTTTCCCCAGTAGGCGCACAGTCTACTATGATTAAATCATAAATATTTTCATCATATATTTCCTTTATCTTAAGTAATGAAAATAATTCTTCTATACCTGGAAATACAACTATATCTTCCATTACTTCTTCATTCTTTTCATTCCCCAAAGGAATCATCTTCTTAAAAGCCTCTGAAATACTTCTGTAATGTCTATTCATTTCATAATTTGAATCTATTTCTAATGCACAAAGATTATTTACTATTTCTACTGGCTCTTCTTTTATTTCCTTCATAAATAAATCACTTAAGTTATGAGCCATATCAGTGCTTATGCCTACCGCTACATTCCTTTTTATTCCCACTTAAAAAAACGAATTGCTATACCAATACAAATTACTGCAAGAACAGCCATGACGATAATTGAAAACAGAACATCTGTAATAGGTAAGCCCAATGAGGTTGCTTTCAGCAGTTTAATCCCCTGCGTCAATGGCAAAAGGTCAGCTACTTTTTGAAGTGCTGAGGGCATGACTTCATATGGCAAAGTGGCTCCGGAAAAAATTAACATAGGAAAGTACAAAATACTGGCAATCACGCTGGCAATTTTCATATTCGGCGAAACTCCACCTACCATCATACCAATACTGAACATAGACAACATAACTAACAAGTATGCCCCCAGAAATTGTAGCAGTGAGCCAACAAAATGATATTGAAAGAATAGTACTGCTACAGTATAAACAAGGATAAGAGAAGCCATAGCGTAAAACATATAAATAGTTACCTGTACCGCTAAAATAAGTGCCGGACTTGTAGGAGTTACTTTAAACCGTTTTAGGATTTTTTTGTTCCGGTAATCTGATATAACTAATGGAAGCCCCATGACACCACCGGCACATATTGCTATTGTAGACACTGCCCCAAAGGACTGTTGTAAAAATGTATATTCCGCTCCGTTAAATGCAAGCTTATTGCCGTATATGATACCAATGATAATTACCATTATCATTGGCATACATAATGCAAAGATGAACATGTCCATCCCTCGCATAGATAGTTTTAATTCAGTTTTTAGCATTGTTCTAAATGTCTTCACTTTCTAATTCCTCCTCTCCTGTATACCAAAGATATGCGTCTTCCAGTTTTTCATATGGACTGGCAGCAATAGCTTCCTGTACGGAACCACAAAAAATAAAATTTCCGTCTTTCAAGATACCAATACGGTCACACAGAGTTTCTACCTCATCCATAAAATGAGAGGTTAAAAAGATTGTCAGCCCCCTATTCTTAAGTCTCATCAAACTGTTCCAAACGCTTCGCCTTGCTTTTGCATCAAGTCCTGTTGTCAATTCATCAAGAAACACAACCTCTGGATTGGAGATCAGTGCTAGTACGATAAATAGTCTTTGTTTCTGTCCCCCAGATAGTTCTTTTACCATATTTTTTGTTTTTCCTTCCAGGGCGAATTGCTTTAGAAGAACTTCATAATCAGCAGGATTTTTATAAAGACAGTATGTTTCCTGGCAAAGCTCCCTCACGGTGATTTTGTCCTGATAATTCGCTTCCTGAAATTGAACACCTACCCGTTCAAAGATCTTTTTCCTCTCCCTATGTGGATTCATTCCTAAAATAGATACTGTTCCGCTATCCGCACTTTTTGTCCCTAATATACATTCAATTGTGGTACTTTTTCCTGATCCATTTGCGCCAAGCAATCCAAATACCTCGCCCCGTGATATATAAAATTCAAGATTTTCAATTACACGAATTCCGGCATAAGACTTACATAGTTTGTCAACTTTAATTGTTATTTCCATTCTCCAAACCTCCTTGTTCTTTTATACATATAAAAGAATACCACCAGAACGTAGCCTGGTGGAAAAGTGTAGGGTTTTTTATATAGATTTTTTATTTAAATTGCTTTTTCATATTTTTTAACTGAGCCATTACATGAAGTGCATTACTTTCAGCCTCCTGTAGTGAAGTAAGCAATTTATCACATACAGAAATAATGCCATCATCATGTTTAGGAGTATCAATTACCTTTCTGATATTAACATTTGGATCTTGAGAAATAGCTGACAACATTCGTAATATAGCAGATAGTGAATAATTTGCACATCGAAGCGAACGGATAATTTTCAGACGCATAATATCCTCATTTGTGTAAACCCGATAGCCATTTTGTCTGCGCTTTACTGTAATCAATCCATTTAACTCCCAATTTCTTAAAGTATCTATGGTAATCTGTAAAGAATCTGCTGCCTGCTTTCTTGTAAGTGATAAGCACTCTGTTTCTTTTGTATGATGTGAACCAGAGAACATCTGTTTTACAATTTCAATTGCTTCTTCTGCATTCTGTTTCTCTGATTTAATCTGTAATAGATAACTTCCAGTTAGAAGAATTGCTGCATCAAAATTTTTTGTAGCAGAGATTTTAATAATATCAACAGCCTTTTTTCGCAAACCATTTTGTAATACTTCAACCTTTAGTAAAACTCTTGCTAACTTGAATTGCTCAATATGTAAATCATTAAAAACACGATAACCATTTTGTTGTCTTTCTGGCTTAGATATTAATTGACATTTTTCATAAAGACGCACTGTATTAGGATGAATACCAACTATTTTCGCCACTTCTGCTGTCTTATACTTATTTTCCATTATATTGCCACCTCCATTTAATTCTATGGTAGCACTCATTAAAAGTATGGTGTTATAGTGGAGAGTTCATTATGAATAATAACTTGAAAATAAAAATATATATTACAAAAGGGTATATTGATGTAGATGAACCGCACTCTAATACCATTCTTACTAAAGGCCTTACTTAAATTTTATATTGCTTCAAGTGCTTTTTTTATGTCCCCTGTATACACACCTCCATGATAACATATAATCCTATCTATATCGTAACTTAGAAGCTTTTTTACAGATTCTTTGGCTTTTTCTATATCTAAAGTATATTTGGGTAGAGCAATATTTAAGCATTCATTTTCTATCACCAAAGCATCTCCGCTGATTAATGTCTTATTCTCTTTTACATAAACTGATATGTGTCCAGGCATATGACCTGGTGTAGATATTATTTCTATACCTCCACAAAAATGAAAATAATCTTTATCATTCAAACATATATCTACATTGCAAGGCTCCACTGATTCGAGCATCTTATGAAAATCTCTGGCTTTCTCCTTCTCTTTTTCTGATAAAGAATGATACATAGCTTCAGCTTGTTTTAATCTTAGTGATTTTTTCTTACCACTGATATAAGGCTCATCTTCTTTTGAAGCTAATATCTGTATATTAGGATATTTTCTTTTAAATTCTGCTAAAGTTCCCATATGATCAAAATCGTGATGAGTTATAATTATTTTAGATAATTTTTTTATATCAATTCCATCCTTTATTGCAATTTGTTCAATTAAATGTAAAAAATCAGGATATCCACAATCAATTAAAATCATTTCATTTTCATCTTCTAATATTACTGGATAGATAGTATTTACCTGTCCATCAAAATTAAAATTTACTTCTAATATATTTATTTTATTCATACAAATTCTCCTCATACAATTTAATTGCTTATATAATTGCTTATATAATATCATACCCATAAATAATATAGTTATCTCATGAACAATTCTGTAATATACTTAACCATATATTAAGTAAAAAAGAATACTTGATTAATATTATTAAATGTTAGCTCTAATCATACTTTCCACTAACTTTAAGTAATCTCCTTTGTATTCAATACTCCTTTTAATAATTAATATTGCTATTCCATGAACCATACTCCATAAAGTTAGCGTCTTTTGCATATATAAATTTTCATCTAACTTTATTTCCTTAAAAAATCTTTCTGCACTATGTTTAAAAACTCCAAAAGCACTATCTTTATCTTCAGTAAATTTATCATCTTCTATTTTTATAGGATGAGCATTATCTGACAAAAACATAAACTTTAAATATTCTGGATTTTCTACCATAAACTTCACATATGCTTTTCCCATCTCAATAATTTGTAATTTAGCATTATCATGATATATCTCAGTTATCTGAAGTAATGCTATATAAAATTTTCTCCAAACTTCTTTAATTATTTCATTAATAAGTGCATCCTTATCTTTAAAATGCTTATAGGGTGCATTATGACTTACTCCACTCATACTAGCAACTTTTCTTAAGGAGAATCCCTCAATACCTTCTTTATTTAATAATACTAATCCATTATGTATAAGTTCATTTTTTAAATCACCATGATGATATGTTTTTCTATTCACTGTTGATATCCTCCTTAAATCTTAGAATATATTTAAAATAATTTTTATCATAAAAATTATATCACTTCATGTTGACACTGTAAACTTATTCAATTATAATTAAATTAAAGTTTACGCTGTCAACATAACTTTCAATAAATAAAGTATATGAAATTTCAGTACTTATCCATCATAATAAAATATACTGACTTAAAAAAGAATTACTTATATAAAAACAATTAATAATAGAGGTGTTGTAAATGAAAATAGTAGTTTTAAATGGAAGTCCTAAAGGTGATATTAGTGTTACTATGCAATATATAAACTATATTCAAAAAAAGTTTAAGCATCACCAATTGAAAATAATTAATATTTCTCAAGGGATTAATAAAATAGAAAAAGATAAAAAAACTTTTGAGGATATAATTAACGAAATTAAACTTAGTGATGGAGTTATATGGGCATTCCCTCTTTATGTTTTTACTGTTCATTCCAATTATCAAAGATTTATAGAATTAATTTTTGAAAGAAATGTTGAAGATGCTTTTAAAGGAAAATATGCTTCAGTTGTTACTACATCAATTCACTTTTATGACCACACTGCAATAAATTACATGAATTCCATTTGCGATGACTTAAATATGAATTATGTAGATTATTTTTCCGCAGAAATGTATGATTTAAAAAAAGAACATATAAGAAAAAATCTATTACAATTTGCTCAAAACTATTTTGATGCTATAGAAAATAAAGTAATTACTTTAAAAAACTACAGTCCAGTAGAATATTCGCTAAAAGAATATATTCCTGAAATTATCCATGATAAAATAGATGTTTCAAATAAAAAAATAATTATAGTAACTGATTCTTTAGAAAATATTAATTTAAAAAATATGATAGATAAATTTATAAATTCATTTTCCCAAACTATAGAATTAATTAATCTTCAATATATAGATATAAAAGGAAGCTGCTTAGGCTGCTTAAAATGTGGTTATAACTATGAGTGCGCTTATACAGGTAAGGATGATTTTATTAATTTTTATAATAGTAAATTAAAAACTGCGGATATAATAGTTTTTGCTGGTTCTATTAAATACAGGCATTTATCTTCTACATGGAAAAAATTCTTAGACAGAGGATTTTTTAATACTCACACTCCATCTCTTTCTGGTAAACAAATAGGTTTTATAATATCTGGTGTTCTGAGGCAAATACCTAATTTAAGACAAATATTAGAATCCTATGTCCAATGGCAAGGCTCTAATTTAGTTGGCTTTGTCACTGATGAGTATGATACCAATATAGAAATCGATGAACAATTATATACTTTTTCATACAATCTTATTAAGTTATCAACTGTAAATTACACTAAACCTGCCACCTTTCTTGGTATAGCAGGTATGAAGATATTTAGAGATGAAGTATGGGGAAACTTAAGATTTCCTTTTGTTGCTGATCATAAAGCTTATAAAACACTTAATGTATATGATTTTCCACAAAAAAATTATAAATCTAGAATAATGAATTTTATATTCATTCTAATGTGTAAGTTTCCTTTCATAAGAAAAGAAATTTATTCAAACCAAATAAAATCTTCAATGATTGTATCGTTAAAAAAAATTGTAGAAAATACATCTACTTAATGGCGATTCTACAATTGATATAACGCAAGTAATACGTATTTTTAAAATATCTAAATTAAAATATTCTGCTATACCTCTTTGTCACTTATGAAGTAATGAATAAGTTATGCTATAATTATGAAAACTAACTGTACTGGAGGATTATTATGAAATATGAGATTATAATATTTGATGCAGATGAAACTTTATTTGATTTTAAAAAATCCGAAGAAGATGCTTTTAAAAATACTATGCTTGAATTCAATATGAACTATGATGAAAATTATCATTTAAAAATATATAGGGAAATAAACACAACTATATGGAAAGAGATGGAAGATGGTCTTATTACTCAAAAAGAATTAAATGTTGAAAGATTTAAAAGATTATCACGTAAATTAAATATTAAATTTAACCAGGTTGAGTTTGCAAAGTCATATATAAAACGTTTATCTTGTTCTTCCTTTTTATATGATGATAGTATATGTCTTTTAGAAAGTCTGTATAAAGACTATAAACTTTTTATAATTACTAATGGTATTACAGATGTTCAAGATAATAGAATAAGAAAATCCACTATATCAAAATACTTTGAGGACATAATAATATCTGAAGAGGCTCCAGTGTCAAAACCAGATTCAAAAATATTTGAATACGCCTTAAATAATATAAAATATACTGATAAAAGTAAAGTATTAATGGTAGGAGATAGCTTAACCTCTGATATACAAGGTGGAATAAATTTTGGTATAGATACCTGCTGGTTTAATCCTAATAAGATTATAAATAATACCGAAATAAAACCCACTTATGAAATTTCTAATTTAATGGAGCTTAAAGATATACTTAAAAGATAATACTTCTAAATAATGAGGGTTGATAAAACAATGATTATCAACCCTTATTTTTTAATTTATTAACATTTTAACGAAATGCTTAAACTACATTTTATTCTTATTCCAGCATTCAGCATTTACTAATCCATCAATGGATTCTGCATAAAATACTGGGTCTTCTCCTTCTCTTTTTTGAGCTATATAGTCTCTAGTTACCTTTGAAACTACCTTACTTAATTTAAATATAACAACGATGTTAAGAAGTGCCATTAATCCCATGAATAAATCTGCTAAATTCCATACAATATCTAATGAAGACATGGAACCTAAAAATACCATAACAATTACAGCAATTCTAAATACATTAAGCCATGTTTTATTTCCATTCATAAACTCGATATTTGATTCACCATAATAGTAATTTCCAAGTATAGAACTAAATGCAAACATAAAAATACATACTGCTATAAATATATTTCCCCAAGAACCTACTTGAGAAGTTAATGCTTCTTGTGTTAACTGTATTCCTGTTAGTCGTTCTTTTTGATTTGTACCAGAAACTAATATAATAAATGCTGTTGCACTACATATCACTATAGTATCAAGAAAAACTCCAAATACTTGCATAATGGCTTGCTTAACTGGATGAGTTACTTCTGCTGTAGCTGCTGCATTTGGGGCACTTCCCATACCTGCTTCATTTGAAAATAATCCTCTTTTAATTCCCATCATAATAGCTGCACCAATTCCACCACCTGTGAATTGTTTTAAACCAAAAGCACCTTCAAAAATCATTGTAAATATATGTGGAATTTGATCTATATTCTTTAAGATTACAAATAATGCAACCAATACATAAGCTACTGCCATAACAGGCACTATAACCTCTGCAACCTGTGCTATTCTCTTAACCCCACCAAATATAACCATACCAGTAAGTAATATAAGAATTATAGCTCCATAAAGTCTGTTAAGACCAAAAGCTCCTTCAAATGCAAATGTTATAGTATTTGCCTGAACAGAATTAAATACAAGTCCAAAGGATATAGTTATAAGTATTGAAAATATAATTCCTAGCTTTCTATTACCAAGAGCTTTTTCCATATAATATGCTGGACCACCTCTGTATCCATCTTTATCCTTTACTTTATAAACCTGTGCTAATGTGTTTTCAACAAAACTTGAAGCTGACCCTAAAAGAGCTATAATCCACATCCAGAAAAGTGCTCCTGGACCTCCAACTGAAACTGCAATAGCAACACCTGCAAGATTCCCAGTACCAACGTGAGAAGCAACACTTATACAAAATGCTTGGAATGAAGAAACACCTTTTCCTTCCTTACTATCTTTAGATTTTCCACTTCCTCCAAGAAGCTTAAATGTTTGAAAGAAAAATTTGAACTGTGGGCCCTTAAGATAAAAAGTAAAATAAAGTCCTACTGCTATAAGTAAAAATATTAGTACATATGACCAAAGTATCGTATTACCAAATGATATGAAAGAATTCAAATAATTTACCATTTTAACACTCTCCCTTTAATAAATGTTATCCTATTTAAAAAATACTTAGATTAAGTTCTCTTGAAAGTTCTTCTAAGACCTTTATTCCACCAATACTATTTCCGTGATTGTCTAAAGCTGGTCCTATAACTGCTATTCCCATACGGTTTGGGACAACAGCCATAATGCATCCACCTACTCCACTTTTAGCAGGAACACCAACATTGACACAAAACTCTCCAGATGTATCATATAATCCACAGGTTGTCATAATAGCCTTCACTACTCTATTAACATCCTCTGGAATTATTCTCTCATTTGACCATGGAGCTACACCATTATTAGCAATTACAGAGGCTATCTTTGCTACATCCTCAACCACCATCTCTATGGAACAGATTTTGAAATATGCGTCTAATACATCTTCAACATCCTTTTCAACTATGTTAGCTCCCTTAAGATAGTAAGCTATTGCTCTGTTTGTATTTCCAGTCAATTTTTCTGAGTTATAAACTGAATAGTTTACATCAATGTTCTCATTATTAGATAACTTTTTAATCATATTAAGGATTCTACTAAATTTCTCTATGCCATTATCACCTGACACAAGAGATGTACAGACTATTGCTCCTGCATTAATAAATGGATTTAAAGGCTTGTGGCCTTCCTTTGTTTCTAACTTTACTAATGAATTAAAAGGCTCTTCTGACGGTTCTTTATCAACCTTAGAAAAAACTACATCCATTCCTCTATCCATAAGAGCACATATAAGAATTATTACTTTTGATACACTTTGAATAGTAAACTTTGTTTTATAGTCACCTTCTAAAATTGAATTGCCATTTATATCGAAAATGCAGGCTCCAAGAGCCTCTTTATTTCCTTTTGCAAGTTCAGGAATATAAGTTGCCACTTCTCCAAGTTTTACAAATTTTTTATTACTTTCAATTGCACTTTTTAAAACTGATTCCATCCTTATTTACCTCCTTTCCAAATTATAAATATTAACTATATGAAATATATAAGCAATATACATGCCAAATTAAAAACATAAATAAAATTTAGAAAAATGATATTTTTTATGTATTTTCATGCAGAAAACGCTCGAAATCGAACATAAAAAAAGCTCGATATCGAGCACTTTGTTCCATATCGAGCTTATATATCTATAGGTTTTATAATAAATTATCTATATTTCATTTATATTGTTAAAATACTTCTCCATTCTTCTATTAAGTGCATGCCTTGAAATTCCAAGAAGCTTTGAAGCAGCACTAAAATTCCCCTTAGACTTATTTAATGCTGCTAATATATAATATTTTTCTAAATCTGCTACCTTTTCTTCTAATGAGAAACCATACTCAATATCCTCTTGCCTTTCTTCTACAATTTCTACATTCTTCTTTTCATTTGCTTGTTCTCGCACTTCACTTGGAAGTTGTTCAACATCTATACTACTTGTATTATTTAGAATTACAATTCTCTCTATAATATTTTTAAGTTCTCTTATATTTCCAGGCCATTGATAACATATCATTCTATCCATAGCTTCATTAGTAAATCTTTTAAAATTCTTCTTAAATTTAGTATTAAAAATATTTAAAAAGTATTTAGAAAGCTCTACAATATCCATTTTTCTTTCCCTTAGTGGAGGAATAAAAATAGGCACTACATTTAACCTGTAATATAAATCTTCCCTAAACTCCTTTTTAGCTATAGCTTCTTCAAGATTTTTATTAGTAGCAGCAATTACTCTTATATCAACTTCTATTTCTTCAAGTCCACCTATTCTATTGAATTTTCTTGTTTCAAGAAACCTTAGAATCTTAGATTGTACATCAAGAGGCATTTCTCCTAACTCATCAAGAAAAACCGTTCCTCCATTTGCAAGCTCTAAAAGGCCCTTTTTTCTAGAATTTGCACCACTAAATGCATTTTTTTCAAAACCAAACAGCTCACTCTCTAGAAGTTGTTTAGGTATAGCAGCACAATTAATACTTAACATTAATGAGTCCTTTCTGTTGCTGTTTTTATGTATAAAATTAGCAACAACCTCTTTTCCAGTTCCAGTTTCCCCTCTTATCAGCGCAGTTACAGAATCATTTTCAGCTAATACCTTCATTTTTCTTATGGTATCTTCCATTGCAGCATCTTTACTTATAAATGTATTGTCATCTCTGGATTCCATTTCTTCATAAAGTTTTAATTTTTTCTTCATACTCTGACTAGCAATTGCTTTTGATATAGTAACTTGAATTTCTTCAATATCTAAAGGCTTTTTTATATAATCTATAGCTCCTATTCTTATTGCTTCAATGGCAGTCTTAATGTCTCCATATGCTGTCATAATTATTATCTCTACATATTCATCCATTTCTTTTATTTTTCTTGCAATGTCTAAACCATTTTCTGATCTAAGTCTCATATCAAGCAATATAACATCAGGTTCAAAGTGTTTCAACTTTTGTATTGCCTCCAAACCCGTTGATGCTGTTGCTACCTCATATCCAAAATCACTAAGTCCCTCTCCAAGGGTTAATCTCATTATTTCCTCATCATCAATTACTAAAACTTTTGTATTCATCAATCTCTCCCCTATACTTTGGTAAATAAATTTTCACAATAGTTCCTACTGATTCTATACTTTCTATTTGGATATTTCCATTATTTGCTGCAACTAATTTATGTACTACAGAAAGACCTAATCCAGTTCCACTTTCTCTCGTTGTAAAAAACGGATCAAAAATTTTATTAATGTATTCCTTCTTTATTCCATATCCATTATCTTCAACTGATACAATTATATATGTATTATCACTTTCCCTAGGTTTTTCTACAATTATTTTTAATTGTCCATTCATATCTATGGCATCTAATGCATTGGATATTATGTTTAAGAAAATCTGTAAAAGCTGTCCCTTATCAAAATATATCAATGTCTCTCCTATATCACGATTTATACTAACTATAGCTTCCTTTTCTCTTATTTTCTTATCAGAAAAAAGAAGTGCTTTATCAAGAACCTCAAATACATCTATAATTTGAGACTTCGGTATTCTTGGCTTTGAAAAATTTAAAAGATCTGTAATTAATAAATCAAGCCTTTCTGTTTCTTTAATTATAGCTTTAAAGAGATATTCGTCAGAGGTATTAAGATGACTAGAAAGTCTTTTATTTAATATTTGAGCACTCATTTTAATTCCTGAAAGAGGATTTCTTATCTCATGGGCTAAAGCTGCTGTTAACTGTCCTAGAGAAGTAAGTCTGTCTATTCGTTCTACATTCTCTTCTATTTTCTTTCTACTTGTAATATCATTAAAATTGCATATAACACCAATATATTCTCCTGAAGAATTTTTCATCAAGGATGTGGTTATATCTAAATAAACTGCTTCCTTTGTATGTGGCTCATTAAAATGTTCTATTCTATTTACAGGCTCCATCTTTTCTATAGTTTCATTTATTTGAAGCATAAGTGTTTTGATTATGTTTGTATTTTTTTGATTAAAGCATATTACTCTCTCAATAATATTTGAGGCAGTATCGTTATAATTTTTGATTTTCCCTACCATATCCGTAGTTATTATTCCTGTTGAAATATTATGTAATATATCTTCATTAAACCTTTTCATCTGTAAGAATTTATTACTACCAATGTATATCTGATTCTTCATTTCATTAAATGCATCCCCTAAAAGCCCTAGTTCATCTTTCCTTTTAAGATCTATATTGTGCTTAAAGTTTCCGGATATTATATTATTATATCCTTCTAATAATATTGATATAGGTTTTGAAAAACTATTTGTTAAAAAAAATATTACTTGTATTGAAATAAATATTGAAATAGCTATTAATATTAAATATGGTTTATATATATTTATAACATTTAAGAATATCCGATATCTGTCAATTACTACATATATAGAAATATTTAAGTTTTCATAGGTCTTTTTCTTGATTTCGTATCTCTTGGTATCTGTGTATCCTGTCTTTATCTTATTAGCATCCAAGTTAAATTCATTTAATCTTTCATAAACTATATCATTGTCCTCATAAACTATAACTCCTAGATCTTCCATAGAAGAAAGCTTGCTAAATAACATCTGCTTAAAATAAAACTCATCATTTACTTGGTATATTCTTTCTGAAATTGAGTTTAAAAAGTTTTCCGCATTCTCAGAAACATTGTCATAGAAAACCCTTTGCATAATATTTAAAAATGAAATACTTAGTACTACTGTAGGCAATATCATTAAAAATAATATTGGTAATACTATTTTTCTCTTAAGCTTCAACTTCATATTTTACACCTTACTCTTTCTTGAAAATCAATAAGTTTTTTTATTTCTCATTCAGATGCTTATTAATAGTCGTTTTTATTATACTCCATTATTTTTTAATTTTGAATAAAAAAGTTTTAATATGGCTAAGCATATGCTAGAATGATTGTGCAAAGATATTTTGAGGTGATTCTATGTTTAAAATATTAAATAACACAGTAGTAAAAGTTATCATATTCATTATCATTAGTGCTTTCTTATTTATAAAAATTTATATAAACACCTACTATGTAGCATCTGAAAATAAGTATATTGAATCCTTTAATAGTTCTGTAGAACAGCATAATCTTTCAATAACCGACTTTTTATCCACTTTCGAAAGCGCTGTTGAAATGTTATCTAAAAATGAATTGATTCAATATGTATCTGATAATCCTAATAAATATTATAATTCTACTGAAGAACTTTTAAAAAACTTTCAACAGGCATATTCATATACTGCATTTGCTTATTTTGCACCAGAGAAAAAAATATTTGGTGTTAAAAAACTTATTTCATGGCCAGATACCTCGGAGGAGCTTTCAAATGCTCCTTGGGAAGCATCACAAAGGCCCTGGTATATAAACGCAATAAATTCAAAGGGTAAAGTTGCATGGACAAAACCCTATATTGATAGTACTACAAAAAAATATATACTTACTGTTTCTAAAAATGTTATGAATAAAGAAAATAAGTTTGCAGGTGTTATGGCTATAGATATTTATCTTGATGATTTATCTGAAAAAATAAATTATTTAAAAAAATTTAACAAAGGAGATATTTTTATCATTTCAAGAACTGATAATAAAAATTTTTTTATAGTTGACAATACTAAAACTAATGAATTGAAATATATATTCAATGACAATCTTATTAATAAAATGTATAACAAAAAATCGGGAAGCTTCTATTCTGATAATAACACAGGAAATTATTATGTTTCATATACAACCAATAGGGCTACTGGCTGGAAAGTTATAGGGGTAATAGAAAAACAACAGTTAATAAAAGAAACAAATGTTTTAGTAAATAACATATTTATAGGAATTGCTGCCGTAGTATTTATAAGTATTATCAGTATATTATATATTACAAAACAAATGGGAAGCACTATACAAACATTAAGTGTTTCCATTAAGTCTACGGAAGAAAAAACACTTCCACAATCAGCGAAAGTAACACCATTTAGAATTGAAAATGAAGATTTTCTATTTGAAAAGCCTGCTTCAGACATTAATATATTATTTGAAATTGAATATGAAAAACAAAACTTAGATAATTTGATAAAAAATATTAATAACTTTAATTTATCAAAAGCTGAAGATGTGAAAAACTCTTTAAAAACACTAACTAGTTACAAAAGTAAACTTAATCCGTCTATAAAATCCCATGAAGCTGAAATGTTGAGCTTAAATAATTTTTTAATTAAAATAAGAGAAAAACTAACTTCTCTAGCTGAAAACTTTAATCATGTTGAACTTAAATCTGAAATTGTACATTTATGTAAACTTATTGATACTATCACTAATTCTTGATATAAAATCTTAGAAATGGGGCTTGTGGCATTAAGAAATTTATATACAATATATTGCTTTGTAAATCAATAATAAACGCAATATGTTGTGACATTTATTCTTAGTGCCACAGCCCCATAAATATATATTTAAGTTAAGTATTTTTATCAATACCTTTAATCCTCCTGTTAATCCAGTATCTAATCTTCCTTCAAAACCGCATCCCAAATGAACTAGAGGTCTAAAATTATAAAAGTTTTCACAGTTTTTAATTTTACCTCAAAACATCATGTTTTTATATTACAAATATAATATAAATTGAATATTAATATATTTTTTACACTACTTGCATTTATATATTTAATTTGGTAATATATTAAAGTGTTTTTTCTTGTCCAAAATCAGCTAAGAAAAGCTCATAATTATATAAGATTTATTTCCTACAAAGTGTAAACCTATATTTATCCAAATTCCCTCCTAGAATAAAACAGATTATAATTATGTGACTTGCTTAAATATTTAAAGAAATGAGATGATGTTTACAAATGAAAAACCTAAAAAAAATACCATTTATATTATCACTAATTGTATTGATTTCATCATTTACTGCTTGTTCAAAACCAGCATCAGAAAAGCCAAAAGAACAAGCAAAAAATGAAACTACCACCACAACAAAAGATAATACAAAAGAAGCTACAAAAGCTACTTCTGATTCTATATCTGATGATTTATATAGTTATGAGGTATTGATAAATGGTGTAGCCTATTCTCTTCCAACTCCATTTTCTAATTTTAAAAAAAATGGATGGATAGCTAAAGATTTTGGTAATGATAAATTAAAACCAAATCAATATGCCCTAAAAACCCTAAAAAATGGTGAACAAATTATGCTAATTAGAATAGCAAACTTTGGTACGAATGTCACACCAATATCAGAATGTTCTGTTGCTGGAGTTAGAATAGAACCAGGTGTAAACGCTCAAGGCGCAACCATCTCCATTGCAAAAGGGATTACTGTAGGCTCTACATATGATGAAGTTATTGCAGCTTATGGTAAACCATCGGATGAATATAAAGGAGAATCACTAACTAAACTAACCTATAAATCCGGTATATATTCAGATTATAATATTGGATTTGATACTAAAAGTAAAAAAGTACAATCTATCGAAATAAAAAATTTAGTATCACCTGAAAAAATGCAAACTAAATCTGTTAATACAGAACTTCCTGCAATAGTTAAAAAATATAAGGCACCTTCAAATATAGGTAAAGATTTATTGTCCTTTCAAGTAAAATATGGTGGTGATTACTACAAATTACCAGCGCCTATTACTGAATTTGAAAAAAACGGTTGGGTACTTCAATCAAATGCTGCTAAAGTAATTGCTGCTAAATCTAGTGATGTGGGTATTGAATTAAGAAAAGGTAATCAAGTTCTAAGAACTCAGATTGAAAATTATAATGACAAGGCTGAACCTTTAAAGCACTGTTTTGTTGGCTATGTAGAATACAGCACTAATGGTGCACAAATTCCTTTAGAATTACCTAAAGGAATTTCAGAAAAATCCAGTATAGATGAAATTATTGCAGCTTATGGACAACCTGCTAAAACAAAGGAAAGCTCATCCTTCAAGTATTATACATATGGAAAAGTATTTAGAGAAGTTGTTTTTATAACTAATAAAGGAAAGCTTATAAAAATTCAAGTAAAATATTTACCAAAGGAACTAGATTAAAGTCTCTTATCTATATTGTCATTAAAAACCCCACGACAAAAGTGTGAGGCCACTGAAAAACTAAGAATATTGAATCGTCATCACGAAAGTGATGGCGGTTTTACTTTTTTGAATCAATAAATTATATTTCTTTAAGGTTAAGTTATTCAAACAAAAAGGA
>NZ_JAGGKA010000006.1 GCF_017873215.1 Clostridium tetanomorphum | reverse complement strand
TTTAAAGGGAAAAAGTAGTTTAATGATATTTGAGAGATTTGCAAATTTAAAATATAAATATGGGAACAGACATTTTTGGTGTAGAGGCTTTTATGAGCCAAACGTATTAGGAAAACTGCAAAACCCCTTATTCTAAGTAGATAAGGGAATATCAAAATAAAATATGAGCTATCACATTACACAGGATACCGCCTAATTGAACAAGATAGGCGGTATTTTTGTATCTGGATAGCGGAACTTCGGGTCAAGTTGGCCCGAAGTGGAAAGGAGGGATTGCAAATATCCCCGTGGGGCTTGACCTAAAAAATCAAGCCCCTTTTTTCATGCCATAAAACAGACAAGGAGGAAAAACGCATGGCAAAAAATGAGCCAAACAAACCGGACGAAGTAAAAACCGCCCCGGCACAGGAAACAACAGCAGAAGAAAAAAACACACCTGCTCCCATGCCGGAGATTGGCGGCGAAGCTCCTGCCCCGGAAAAGACTGCCGAGGAAACAACGGCACTTCCTCATGAGGACGGAGCCGCCCTGCATAAAACCGATAAGGACGGACCGGAAACACCTAACCCCATTGACATTCCCGCCCCCGGTGATGTGGTGGTTTCCTTTGACAAAATCAATGAGATTGTTTCCGGGAAACAGGCGGCGGTAAAGGAAACGGAACAGACTACCCCCGAAAAACAGGAAGCGGAGCCAGGAGATAAAACGGCAAAGCCGAAGAAAACAAGTCCGGATAAGAAAAATGACAGTAAGCCCAGAACTGCCGAAAAAGCAGATAAAAAGCTTACCCGTCTTGCCAAACAGGAAAAAGCCCCAAAGGCTATAAAACCGGAAAAGCCGGATAAACAGAAACAGACCGCAGAAATTGGCGGCGGTGCTTCTGCTTCCCCGCAAGCTACGGAACAGGCACAGCAGGAAACGCCGCTCTCTGCCCCGGAGCTGCCGCCCGAACCGAGGCAAGCACCCCGCCCCGGCGAACAGGAACAGATTGTTTATCTCAATCTTTCCGAGCTTTACGCTTTCAAAGACCACCCATTTCAAGTCCGAAATGATGAAGAAATGGCTGCTATGGTGGAAAGCGTCAAGGACAAGGGCGTTACCCAGCCTGCCATTGTGCGCCCCCGCGAAGATGGCGGCTATGAAATCGTATCCGGCCACCGCCGCCAGAAAGCCAGCGAATTAGCCGGATTTACGGATATGCCCTGTATTATCCGCAACATGACGGACGAGCAGGCCATCACGCAGATGGTAGAGGACAACACCAATCAGCGTGAAAATATCCTGCCCAGCGAACGAGCCAAAGCCCTGCAAATGCAGTTGGAAGCCATCAAGCGGCAGGGTGCGCGAACCGGCAACGGACAGCGTTCCAATGAGGTCGTAGCCGAGCGCAACAAAATGACGGTCAAGCAGGTTCAGCGGTATATCAAGCTCAATGAGCTGGTTCCCGACCTTATGAAAATGGTGGACGAAAAGAAAATCGCGTTCACTCCCGCGGTGGAGCTTGCGTTTATCAAGCCAAAAAATCAGCGGTATATTGCTATCGCTATTGAGGGCCAGCAGTCGGCTCCCTCGCTCTCACAGGCACAGCGTATGCGTGACCTTGACCAAAAGAAGCTGTTAAACCCCGATGTGATTGACGGAATCATGTTAGAAGAAAAAAAGGAGGCAGACAAAGTGATTATTTCAAGTCAGGAACTTTCCCAGTATTTCGGCAAGGAGAAAACACCCCGCGAAATGAAGGATACCATTATGAAGCTGCTTGAGGAAAACAAGGCAAAACTGAAAGAGGTTTCGGCTCCTCAAAAGAAAGCCGAACAGGAAAAATAAGCACTTCGGGTCAAGTTGGCCCGAAGTCGGTATATGCGGGGCTTTGCCCCGTGCCCCAAAGCTCTAAGGATAAATATATTCCCCGTCGCCGCTTATTGGGTAGCATAGCCGGGAAAATCGGTCAAGAGCTTGCCGCCGTAGGCGGTGCTTCGCACTCTTGACGGATTTCTCCCGGTTATGCTTTAAGGCAGTCAAGCGACGGGGATATATATTCCTTTGAGCCGCGCCCTTTCCAAGCGTGGAAAGGGCGGGGGGATAGGTTGACACATTCAGCGCAACAAGAACGGAGGTGCTTAAATCATGAAACGACCTTTAGCATACATTACTGCCGCGTGGTGCGGCAATCACGATACGGATACCAAACAGGCGGCGCAGTATTGCCGGGCAGTCTATGAAGTCGGGTTTTCCCCGGTTTGCCCGACCCTGTATCTTCCGCTTTTTCTCAATGACGCAATCCCGGAGGAACATAAAAGCGGCATTGATATGAGCCGGGATCTCCTGCGCCGCGCCCATGTACTTGTCGTATGCGGAAGCGATATTGACGAGGACGTGAAAAACGACATTGCCGTTGCCGGGCGGCTGAACATCACGGCAACCACGCTGGACGGGATTCTGACCGTGAAAACACAGGGGCAGGAAAAAGACCATGCTTGAAGCCTTTGTTACCAATCTTGGACGGTATAACGAGGGATATTTGGACGGGGAGCCTTTAAAGCTCCCCGCCACCACCGAGGAAGTGCAGGCTCTTTTGAAGCGTATCCATGTGGACGGTGTGCGGTATGAGGAAATTTTCATTACTAATTATGAAACCGACATTCCCGGTCTGCGTGACTGCTTAGGAGAATATGAAAGCATTGATGAGTTGAACTTCTTGGCTTCCCTGCTGGACGATATGGAGGAATGGGAGTTAGAAAAGTTTTCTGCCGCCGTGGACTTCGGGGAGTACAACAGTGTACCCGCCCTAATTAACCTTACGCAAAATCTGGATTGTTTTGAGTTTTACGCCGGGGTTGAGAATGAGGAAGATTTAGGCCGCTACTATGTTGAGGAAATGTGTACGCTGGAAATCCCGGAGCATTTGGAAAACAATATTGATTATGAAGCCTATGGGCGGGATATGAACTTGGACGACGACGGGCGTTTTACCGATGGCGGCTATGTGGTACGGACAGGCGACAGCTTCACTGAGTATTACAGCGGCAGGGACGATTTACCGGAGGAATACCGAATTTTTGCTTATCCCGAACCGGAAAAATCCATCAAGAAAACGCTGGAAAGCTACGGGAAGATGATAAACGAAACCGTCACCGCCGCCCGTGAGCGCCCCCACCCCGCCAATGCGGAACGATAACCAACTTCGGGCCAACTTGGCCCGAAGTGTGAAAGGAGGTTAAAAAAACTATGGCAAAAACGAAAACTACCGCCGAGCCGATTTTGGAAAATGAACACGTTAAGGAGCTTTTGGCGATATTGCGGGAAAACAATTCCCCGTCCACAAAGGATTTTCTTGCGGTTCTGCATCATGTCGGAGCAATGGAAAAACAGCTTGACGCCGCTGTAAAGGAGCTTGCCGCCATGCGGCAGGAACTCCGAACAGCACAGGAACAGAACCACCCGGTTAAGACCGCTTTGCAAAAGGCGGTCATTGTTATGCAGGGGCAGGTATTGGACTTGCGGGATAAATTGGCGGAGCTAAAGCAAAGCGTCATAGACGGTTGTAAGAACGCCGTTACCGCTTTTAAGGAAACCGGCATTTCCGCGCTGGATAACGTAGCCCGGTTCTTCAAGGTGCGCCCCACTTTAGAAGCCATGCGGGATATGCTCACAAAGGATATTCAGTACGACGATAAGGCTATTGCCAAAATCGAAGCCATCAGCACCGAATACCATCAAGCCGGGCGGCATTTGAAAAACATGGGTCGGGTCATGCTTGGCAGAGAAGCGGCACAGGAAGTAAAACAGCCCGGCAAGCTGGCGGCGGTCATATCCGCTCCATTCCGTGCGGAGCGTTCCCATTTTTCCAGTATAAAAAGCCATATAGAAAAATCTTTGAATACGCTGGCACGGTTGGAAGAACGGGCGGCAGAGAAAAAGCCCTCTATCCGGGAAGCTCTTGCTACTCACAATGAAAAAATCGCGCAGGCACAAAAGGACGCTCCCACCACAGAACGCCCCCGCCCTGTCAATGCAGAGAGGTAACACACTTCGGGCCAACTTGGCCCGAAGTCCTCCCGCCTATACGATTGCCATATCTGGCAGGAAAGGAGGAATTTCATGCAGGAAGATATTGAACGCCGGACGGTTGCCCTATCTGTCAATGCTACAAAACTGACGGGCCGGACGCTGGCAAAGGTGCTGGCGGCAGCACTCCGGCAGATACAAAAGGGCCATCAGAAGCGGCAGACCCCGCAGGGCAGACAGAGCGTAAAAAAGTTGATGAACCACGGCGTTTCTACAAACAGTCTTGACCTGTCCGGGGATACGAAGCTCTTTGACCGTGTGGCCCGAAAGTACAATGTAGATTATGCTTTTCACAAAACCGGGCCGGATAAATATTTGTTATTCTTCAAGGCCGGGCAGGCTGACGCTATTACCGCCTGTTTTGGCGAATATACAAAGCTGGTGCTGAACCGGGGCAAGAGCCGCCACCCCTCTATTCTGAAACAGTTAAAAGCCTTTGCCGACAGGGAGCGCACCAAACCGCGACAAAAGGAACGAAAACGGGAGGTGGTGCGGAATGAACGATAAAATCCGTAGATATGTGATTCCCAATGTTCCCTATCTGTTGGTGCTGTGGTTCTGTCTGAAGCTCGGCACAGCCTACCGCCTTGCGGCAGGTGCAGACTTCGGAAATAAACTGGTTGGCATGATAAAGACTATAAGCCCGGCGTTTGCTTCATTTGCGCCGGGCTTTGTGCTGTCCGATTGGCTCATTGGCCTTGCCGGGGCGGTCATACTCCGGCTGGTGGTATGGTATAAGGTAAAAAACGCAAAAAAGTTTCGGAGGGATGTGGAATATGGCTCGGCCCGGTGGGGAACGGCAAAGGACATCAAGCCCTTTATCGACCCAAAATTCAGCAACAACGTGATACTAACCGGGACAGAGCTTCTTACCATGAATACCCGACCCGCCAATCCCGCCAACGCCCGAAACCTTAACTGCTGTATCATAGGCTCCAGCGGAAGCGGGAAAACTCGCTTTTGGCTGACCCCACAGCTTTTACAGGCTCATTCGTCCTATGTGGTGGTTGACCCAAAGGGCGGCATTTTAGAGCAGGTCGGCTCTTTTCTGAAAAAGCAGGGCTACAAAATCAAGGTATTCAATTCCATTGATTTTGCCCGGTCAATGCACTATAACCCGCTGGCCTACTTAAAGACGGAAAGCGATATTTTGAAGTTTGTAAACGCTCTGATTGAGAACACAAAGGGCGACGGTAAAGAGGGTGATCCATTCTGGACGAAAGCAGAAACCTTGCTTTATTGTGCTTTAATCGGCTATATCGTCCTTGAGGGGCCGGAGGAAGAACGCCATATCAATACCCTAGTGGATATGCTGAACAGCATGGAAACAAGGGAAGATGATGAAAATTTCAAGAACGCCGTGGACTATATGTTCCTTGGCTTGGAAAAGCGCAATCCCAACCATTTTGCGGTGCGCCAGTATAAAAAATTCAAGCTCGCCAGCGGGAAAACCTCGAAAAGTATCCTGATTTCCTGCGGAGCCAGACTTGCCCCATTTGATATTGGACAGCTCCGGGAGATTATGAGCTATGATGAAATGGAACTTGACCGCATGGGCGATAAGAAAACCGCCACCTTCTTCATCATCAGCGACACCAATACGACCTACAACTTTATTGTTGCCCTTGCTTTTTCGCAGATGTTCAATCTTTTGTGTGAACGGGCTGACAGCAAATACGGCGGCAGGCTCCCCCATCATGTAAGGGTATTATGGGACGAAGCCGCCAACACGGGACAGGTTCCGCAATTGGAAAAATTGGTTGCCGTTATCCGCTCCCGCGAAATATCCTTATGCCTGTTTTTACAGGCGCAAAGCCAGCTCAAAGCCTTATATAAAGACCACGCTGAAACCATTATGGGGAATATGGACAGCGTGATTTTTCTTGGTGGGCGGGAACATTCCAGCATCAAGGAGCTGTCGGAGGTTTTGGGGAAAGAAACCATTTCCATGCAGACGGAAAGCCGGACGCGGGGCCAGTCAGAAAGCTACGGACAAAATCTGCAACGGCTTGGCAAGGAGCTTATGACAATGGACGAATTGACCACTATGCCGGGCAATAAGTGTATTTTACAGCTTCGCGGCCTGCGTCCGTTCCTTTCCCCGAAATATGATTTGAAACAGCACCCCAATTACAGGGATACCGCCGAAGCCGACAAGCGCAACGCTTTTGACGCTTCAAAGCTGGTAAACCGCCGCATGAAAAAGCTCAATCCTAATGAGCAGTATACCGTTTATGAAGTAAGTGCTGACGAGGAAACCGCCGCCATAGATGAGAACGAGGACATTCTCAACTATGATGATGTGGACGAACCGGAAGCATTTGCATAACTTCGGGCCAACTTGTCCCGAAGTGAGAAAGGAGAAATTTTTACTATGAGCAACGAAAACACAACAGTTCCGCAGGAAACGGAACAGCAACCCGAACCGGCGGCTCTGCCGCTGAAGCTGGACATTACCGCCCGGCTCATTGAGCCAAAGGGCAACCTTGTAGGCTTTGCCAGTCTGAAACTGAATGACTGCTTTGTGATTGACGATTTCAAGATTTTGCAGAGCGACAAGGGCATTTTTGTGGGTATGCCGAGCAAGCCGGATAAGACCAGCAAGACCGGCTACCGGGATACGTCCCGCCCCATCACAAAGGAGTTTCGCGCGGAGCTGACCGAAGCCGTGACAGCGGCCTACCATGCAGAGCTTGAAAAGTTGCAGACCCGCGCCGCTGCCATTGCTTCCCCTGAAAAGCAGTCTATCCCGAAACAGCTTGCGGAGGGCGCAAAACAGGCGGCACAGGAAAACGCTGCCCGTCCTGCTCCTGCAAAGGCAGGTAAAGCCAAAAGTGCAGAAAGGTAACAGTGCGACTTCGGGCCAATTTGGCCCGAAGTGGAAAGGAGTTTTTATGTATCAACAGCCGGAACAATCACCGTGGGGCAAGGTGCAGACTTGTGACGTTCTCTGCCCCGGCGTGTTTCTTGTGAGTACCGCCAGTCATGGCGGCACAATGGTTGCAAAGGATATGGCGGCGGTGCTTTCTCCTGCCGCGATTAAGTGCGGCTTTCGTCACAGCGGTTTTCTCTGCTTTGAGGAAGATACGCAGGAAGATGTTGCCTTGCGGGAGCTTTTGGATAAAAAGCTGTTGGCGGTTCCAGACCGTATAAAAGACAAGGCCGCTTTTGAGGAAAACATCAATAAGTCGCTCCGGGAACATAACCCGGACTATTGGCGGGTACGGCAGGCTGGACTGGAAAAGACCCCGGCACGGCAGACGGTTCCTATCCACAATGCAGAACGATAATCAACTTCGGGTCAACTTGGCCCGAAGTCAGAAAGGAGGATTTTTCATTGGCCTATGTAAGCGTACCAAACGACCTATCGAAAATAAAAACCAAAGTGGCGTTCAATCTCACCAAACGCCAGCTACTATGCTTCGGAGCGGCGGCGGTAGTCGGTATTCCGACTTATCTTTTTACCCGTACCGCCATTGGTAATACCGGGGCCATGCTCTTAATGATTGCCCTTATGCTCCCTTGCTTTCTCATTGCCATGTATGAGCGTGACGGACAGCCGCTTGAAAAAGTGGTGCGAAATATTGTCCGCTCCAAATTCCTATGGCCCCGCACACGCCCCTATCAGACACAGAATTTCTATGCGTATCTAAGCAACCCCGGAAAGGAGGTTTCACCCAATGGCGCAAAAAACAAAACGCCCGCCTGTTCCCGCAAAAAGCGGAAAGCCTAAAAAACGCGGGCCGCAGTCGGCACAGCAGACCATTCCCTACAAAGAAATGCTGAAAGACGGTATCTGCAAGGTGCGGGAGGGCTACTACACTAAGACCCTTTCCTATGAGGATATTAACTACGCCGTAGCTTCCAGTGACGACCAAAGCACCATTTTTGACGGGTACTGCGGCTTCCTCAATTACTTTGACAGTGCCTTGCCCTTTCAGCTTTCCTTTATCAACCACCGCTCCCGCCCGGAAAACCGTTACAGTGTGAACATTTCCCCGCAGGACGACGATTTCAACAGTATCCGGGGCGAATTTACCGCCATGCTGGAAAATCAGATTGCCAAAAGTAACAACGGCATTGTCCGCTCCAAATACATCACATTTGGTATCAACGCAGACGGGATCGGGGCGGCCCGCCCCCGCTTGGAACGTATCGAAGCGGATATTGTGGGGAACTTCAAGAAGCTGGGTGTACAGTCGGCAACCCTTTCCGGGCGGGAACGCTTGGAAGTGCTGCACAGCCAGCTACACCCCGGAGGGCGGGAGCCATTCCGCTTTTCGTGGGATATGATACCCAAAACAGGTATGGGGACAAAGGATTTTATCGCTCCCACGTCCTTTGACTTTCGCCAAAGCCGCGCTTTTCGTGTAGGGACTACATGGGGCGCGGCTCTGTATATGCAGATTATGGCTTCTGAGCTTTCCGACAAGCTATTAGCGGAGCTTTTGGAAGTGGACGCAGAAATGACCATCACCCTGCATATCCAGACGGTAGACCAGACCAAAGCGGTGAAAACGGTCAAGGCAAAGCTGACCGACATAGACCGAATGAAAATGGACGAACAGAAAAAAGCCGCCCGGGCCGGATATGACATTGATATTCTTCCCCCGGATTTGCTCACTTACAGCAAGGACGCGGCGGCACTCTTGGCAGACTTACAAAGCCGCAATGAGCGAATGTTTCTTCTCACGTTCCTTGTGGTGAATACGGCCCCCACCCGCCAGCAGTTGGAAAATGACATTTTCACGGTGTCGGGCATTACACAGAAATACAACTGCTTTCTCAAACGGCTGGACTTTCAGCAGGAACAGGGCTTTATGAGTAGCTTGCCCCTTGGCTGGAATGGCATTGAAATACAGCGGGGCATGACCACAAGCTCTACGGCAATTTTCGTTCCCTTTATGACGCAGGAGCTTCGCATGGACGGGCAGGCATTGTACTACGGCATGAACGCCCTTTCCCATAACGTCATTATGGCAGACCGCAAAAAGCTGAAATCCGCCAATGGTTTGTATCTTGGCTCTACCGGCTCCGGCAAGAGTTTTGCCGCAAAGCGTGAGCTAATCAACGTATTCCTTGCCACCAAAGACCGCATTATCGTGGTAGACCCAATGGGCGAATACGCCCCGTTAGTCCGGCGGCTTGGCGGGGAGGTCATAGAAATATCACCAAACAGCCCCCATCACATCAACCCAATGGACTTAAAACTGAACTTAGCCGGAGAGAACAGCCCGCTTTCTATGAAAGCGGATTTTTTATTGTCCTTATGTGAGCTGATTATCGGCGGCAAGGAGAGTTTACAGCCCATTGAAAAAACCGTGATTGACCGTTGTGTGCGGCTGGTGTACCGGGAGCTTGCCCTTGGGATCGGGGACTGGAAAATGCCGCTTCTGCAAGATTTATATGAAACCTTGTGCCAGCAGCCCGAACCGGAAGCCAGACGAATTGCAACCGCCTTGGAGCTTTACTGCATCGGTTCCCTTAATATGTTCAACCACCCTACCAACGTACAGACCGACAGCCGCATTACCTGTATCGTGTTGAAAAGCATGGGAGAAAACCTACGCAAAATCGCCATGCACATCACAAACGAGCTGGTGACACAAGCGGTAGACGAGAACTTTTCCAGAAGTCTTTCGACTTGGTGTTACTATGATGAATTTCATATTTTGTTGCAGGACGCACTTTCTGCCAGTTATTTTGTCCGTGTGTGGAAAATGCTTCGTAAAAAGGGCTGTGTACCGAGTGCACTCACGCAGAATGTAAAAGACCTTTTAGCCAGCCGTGAGATTGAAAATATTCTGGAAAACAGCGACTTTATGATACTGCTGTCACAGGCACAGGGCGACCGGGCGATTCTCGCCAAACAGCTTGGCATATCGGAACATCAGCTTTCGTATATCGCTCACAGCAATTCCGGGGAGGGGCTTTTGTTCTTCGGCAATACCACCATTCCCTTTGTAGACCGTTTCCCCCGTGGTGAAATCTACAATCTGCTTACCACAAGGCCTGAGGACGTCAGGGAGGCCCAAAATGCGTGATACAGGCAGACCGGGCCGCTTGCGGTTTAAGCCAAAGGGACAGGCAGCAACTTCGGGTCAACTTGGCCCGAAGTCAAAAAAGCGGGCTACACCGAAAAAAGAAACTGTCAGGAAAACACCACCGCAAACCGCCGACCCGTCAGGAACTTCGCCACTTGTAGGTAATCGATCTGACCCGGCTCCGCCTGATATGGAGAAGCAGAAATTGCGATTTGAAGATGAAACTGCCGCGGATACCGCAATCCCGCCAAAATCTGCTGACCTTGCCACTTCGGGCCAACTTGGCCCGAAGTCGGGAAAGCTCCGACAGGACAGTAAGAAGCCCCGACCCTCGGAACGTCTGCGGCGTGACGGAGATCCACCGCCCGGTGGTGAAACTGCTGGAGCTGATTCACATTCTGGCTCTGCCAACAAAAAGGCGGCGCAGAACGGTAAGCGTATGGAGAAATCAAAGCTCTGCATGGAAAAAAGCGGCGAAAAGCTGAATACCGCCCGTGAAAAATTAGAGAGCCAGAAACCGCAGAAAAAGCCCGGCCCGATTAAAAAAGTGAGCCGTGCCGCCGGGTATCAGTCATGGCGGTATGTTCATGGGAAAATTCATCAAATAGAGCATGAAAATGCAGGAACGGAAGCCGCCCACAAAACGGAACTTGCCGGGGAACACCTTGCCCGGGGCGGTACACGCTTTATCAAGCACCGTATCCGCACTCGTCCCACCCGGCAGGTTCGCAAATGGGGAAACAGGCATATCAGCGCAAGAGCCGATTACGCCTACCGCCAGCTTGTGCAGGACAATCCGGGCTTGCAAAGTAACCCGGTTTCCCGGTTCTGGCAGAAGCAACAGTTAAAAAAACAGTACCGAAAACAGGCGAAAGAAGCGGCAAAGCAGGGCAAAAAAGCGGTGCGCTTCACTGAAAAAGTAACCCGAACGGTTGCGGCCTTTGTAAAGCGCAATCCAAAGATTTTATTGCTTGGGCTGGTGCTGTTCCTGTTGATTGTGATTCTGCAATCCTGCATGGCGGGAATCACCACCATTGGCAACGGCCTGATTAGCGTGGTGGGCGGCACTTCCTACGGTTCGTCGGACAGTGATATTGAAGTCGTCGAAGAAAACTATACCGCACTGGAAAAGGATTTGCGGGAACGGCTCTCCCAGATAGAAAGCGATTATCCCGGCTATGACGAGTACCGCTATTCCGTGGATGAAATCGGGCATGACCCCTTTGAGCTGCCTTCCTATCTGACTGCCAAATACGGCGGCTACACCCCGGCACAGGTACAGGCCGAACTGCAAACCCTGTTCGGACAGCAATATATCCTGACCATCACGGAAACGGTAGAGGTGCGCTACCGCACGGAAACCGACACTTGGACGGACGAAAACGGCGAAACCCATACCGACACCTACGAGGTTCCCTATAATTACTATATCCTCAACGTATCTTTGAAAAACAAGTCATTGGGAGCAGTGGCTCTTTCCAATCTTAACCCGGAACAGACGGAACGCTATACCATTTACCAAAAGACCAAAGGCAACCGCCCATATCTGTTTGAGGGAAACATTTACGCCCATGCCGGGGAATACACCGATTACGACATCCCCCCACAAGCTCTGGCCGACCCGGAATTTGCCGCTATGATTGCCGAAGCGGAGAAATACTTAGGCTACCCCTATGTTTGGGGCGGTTCTTCTCCCTCCACTTCCTTTGATTGTTCGGGCTTTGTGTGCTGGGTCATCAATCAGTCGGGCGTGGGAAGCGTGGGGCGAACCACCGCAACAGGGCTTTTCAATTCCTGTTCCCATATCCCACCGGACGAAGCACAGCCCGGCGACCTGATTTTCTTTCAAGGCACCTACGACACTTCCGGCGCAAGCCATGTGGGAATTTACGTTGGAAACGGCATGATGATTCATTGCGGCTCCCCCATACAGTACACTTCCATCAATACAAACTACTGGCAAAGTCATTTTTTAGGCTATGGACGTTTGCCATAACCAAAAAGGAGGTAACTTTTGAACGCAAAAATTGAACGTGTCTGCAAGGACATACAGAAAACAAAGGATAAAATCAATGAGTTTCAAACAAAGCTGCGGGAGCTGGAAAAGCAGAAAACCGAGCTGGAAAATCTGGAAATTGTGGACGCGGTGCGCGGCATGGATATTTCCCTGACCGACCTTGCCGACCTGCTGAAAGCAGCAAAGGCAGGCGGCGCCACTTCGGGTCAACTTGGCCCGAAGTCCGCAGTACCCGCCCAAACTGAAAAGGAGGAAATCGAAGAATGAAGAAATTTCGTATGATGGCGGTGCTATGCGCCGCTTTTTTAATGGCCTTTTCCTTTAGCACTGTGGCCTATGCCAGCGGCGGTGAGGAAACCCCGGAGGTAACGGAAGCTCCGGCGATTTCTAAAACAACCAGTGACCCCAATCCCTTTACCCCTGACGGAACGGGAACGGTAGTCAATACCGCCACGGACGAGGACGGCAAGCAGTTTTACACCATCACCACCCCGGACGAAAATGTATTTTACCTTGTGATTGACCTTCAGCGGAAAACGGACAATGTGTATTTTCTGAACGCCGTGACGGAAAAAGACCTGCTGGCCCTTGCGGAGAAGTCCGAGGATACCGTGGAAAATGAAACCGCCGCTATTACCACTCCCGAACAGGAAAGCAGTTCTGAAACAGACATAAGCTCTGAAACTTCTTTAGAAACCTCTGCGGAGCCGGAGCAAAAAAGCAATCCTACCATGCTCCTGCTGGTGCTGGCGGTTGTTGCAATCGGCGGTGGAGCCGGATATTACTTTAAGATTTACCGCCCGAAGCAGGAGCGGGCCGCTTTGGCAGAGGACGAATTTGACGAATACGAAGCCGACCCTTACGACGAGCAGGAGGACAATACCCCGCCGTGGGAAGTAGATGGGGAGGACGAGGACGTATGAATTTCACCAACAGCCCCTATGAAAAAATGATGAAAGAAAAGCCCCGCCCCTGCCGCCCGGCTCCACCGCGCAAGCCGCCGAAAGGCTCTCCCTGCCGGGATTGCAGTTATTGGAACGGCTCTGTCTGCGTGGGCGTTTGCTACCGAGATTTGATACTGCCGCAAAGAGAGGGAACTTCGGGCCAACTTGGCCCGAAGTCAGAGCTATGAGTGCCGAACCCCGGGAACTGACCCGCCGGGAACGCGCCTCAATCCGCAGGCTGGTAACAGGGATATGCGCCAATTATGACCCGGAATACGGTTGTCTGCCCCTTGATTACGGCGGCTGCTATATGCTGGATAAATGCTGGACGGGCGCATACTGCAAATATTTTCAAAAGGCCGTGCTTCCGCTTGAACCGGTGCTGGAAGCTGATTTAGCCGGAACCCCCGCTTTGCTTTCCCGCAAGACCTGCCCGGTCTGCGGCACGGCCTATCTTCCTGTTACCAGTCAGATCTATTGCTCCGAAGCCTGCCGCCGGAAAGGAAAACGCGAAGCAGACCGCCGCCGCCAACAGCGGCACAGGCGCAGAAACAAGGGGTAAGGTGTCACGAAGTTCACCTAAAAAAGCCTTGATTTCCGGGGCTTTCCGGCCCCGGTTTCAAGGAAAAGGTATCTACGCTTCCTGCCCCCGCTTTTTGAGGGTAACAGCGTGACATTTCTATGTGTGAAAACGGAGGGAAAATGAGCGATAACGTAAAAGGATATGAAATCAAACGGGCCATTGTCTTTGAGAATGACCGGGGCTTTGCCCTTGGGGAAAATCCACAGGCGGTACAGCCCTTTGCCACATGGCAGTTTACCGAGGACATAAGCGGCAGGCGCGATTACTATTCGGGACACTATACCGCCGATAAAGCCGCCGCCACAAGGGATTATGAGAACCGTGTAGCCGAATATCAGCATAATTACGGCGTATCCGCAAAATCAGCTTACCGATATTATTCTACACAAAGGCCAGTGGATATTGGTACATTCCCCAAAACGGAGAACGGCCCGTTATATCTCGTGAATTTTGATAAGCGGGAAAGTGTGGAACATTACCGCTTTCTGGCGTGGGGCTATCTTGTGTATGACGCGCCCCTGACAGAAAAGCAAATGGCTGACTATGAGCTTCGGGCGGCTCCCGGCAATCCCGACAGGGAACCGGAAAAAAGTAAATCCATTGCCGCCCGGCTGGCAGAGGGAGCCAAACAGGTGGCACGGGACAACGCCGCCCTTACTGCTCCCGCAAAAGGAACAGAGAAAGACCGATAACCACTTCGGGCCAACTTGGCCCGAAGTCACAAAAAGGAGGTTTTTGATAATGGAAAAGGATAACTATTTGAACAATGCAGAGCTTTCCACGGAACAGAATTACAACATGATTGATGGGATTCCGAACAATGCCCCTTTGCCTATTGTGCAGGCCATGCCGGAGGAAAGGCCGAAAGACAGGGTAAAGGAGCCGCCGGCAAAGCGCAGGAGCCGGGAACGGGAGGAACGGTGAGCCGCCCCAAACGCAGGCGGGGCGTTCCCCTTTATGTTTGGGTGAGTAATGATGAATACGCCGCCATTCAGGAACGTATGGCACAAGCCGGAACACAGAATTTAAGCGCCTATATCCGCAAAATGGCGCTCAATGGCTATGTGCTGAATGTTGACCTTGCCCCCGTCCGGGAGCTGGTTTCCCTGCAACGCAGATGTGCCAACAATCTGAATCAGGTTGCCATTCATGCCAATACCTACGGCGTTTATCCGTCCGAAATTGCCGCCCTGCAAAAAGATTATACCGAGTTATGGGGCCGGGTTTCAGAGGTACTCAAACAGCTTACGGCGGTAGTGGAGCTATAATAAAGGGGACAGATTAATCTGTCCCCTTTAAATATTTTATTTTTTTGTATGGACTACCCAACTGTTTGAACAAGGCTTTCTTCAATAGTGCAAATTTCATTATCACAATAATTAAGAACATATTGCGGTACAATCTTGTACTGCCTTGGATTAAGTTGGAATAAATAATCGTTTTGCACATGGAATGTTTCATCTACATATTTTTTCATTGCGCTGCCCCGTTCCATATCTCCATCTTTTAACATCCTATATATTTGAACCTTTTCATAGCCACTTGCAGAGTTGCGATACAGTGCTACCATATCCGAGATATTTTTGGTACGCGCATATACAGTTGAATAATCAAAGTCATCAATCTTTTGTTGAATGATACTGGTAGCTAATACAATTTCGTCAGGAGTCATATCCCGCAGACTTCCGTCTTCATCTTTGATTTGGGGAATATCTCTATCTTTGTGAAATACGTTAGAAAGTAAATCCCAAACTATATCCTTTTGATCGTTGATTTCGACAAGCCGCCTATAATAAATCAGCTTGTGGATTATATCGGCAGAATCAGCAATATTACTTTCACATACCGAAACACATGATTTGACATCTGTATTTGTAATTACATGTTCGTCTAACGTTCCATTAATATTTGAAATAAAGTATGCTTTCGCTGACGGTGAGAAAATATCACGCAAGGTGCAAACAATATCAATAATTGGCTCAAAATCATGTGTTAACATCAATACAGTTTTTCCTTGAAAAGAGTTTGTCCCTCTAAAAAGCATAGACATAATAGCAAACTTTTTATTATTATCAAAAGATGAAATAGGATCATCAAGTATTATAAAATCCGCATTTTCTTTAAGCGCTTGATACATAAACAATACCAAAGCGAAAGCATTTCGCTCACCGTAACTTAAATGTTCTTTTACATTTCCGATACCCTCGCTCTGTTCTGTATACGTTAAGATTAAGCGGTAGCTTTCCCCTGTAGATTGAACGATTGAAACTTTGTATTGATAACCTGCTGATTCAAGAAAACCATTAATATCTTTACTATGTTTTTCTATAGTCTTTCTTATTTCTTCTTTTTGCTGAGCAACTTGTCCTTGTAACTGCCCCGCAACAGTAATTACTTCGTTCAGCGAAGCATTAATCCTGTCAATTTTAGATTTTGTATAATCGCTTTCTAGCTGACGGTAAAAGGCTAAGTCAATAATGTTTTCGCGTAATGCATCTGCTACCCGATCTACATTGCTCAATGAAGCAAAACCTAAGTATTTTAAACCAGTTAACTTATCGCGTAAAGTAATTACCTCGTCTTTTAGTCGTTTAAGAAACTCAATTTGTTCTGTTGTTATACCAGTAGCATTTTTTGAAATAATTTGCACAGCCGCTTTTGTATCTTCTGAAAAATAAGCCTCTAAGGAGGTAAATACATCTAATATTTTGCTTAATGAAGAAAGATATTTAGTATCATACTCTTGGCTTACTTTTAAGATGGTTTCTTTAGGTGTTGAAATGTTGGAAACACAATACGGACATTTATCAGTGATTTCCAAATAATCTTTTCCCTCGGTTTGCCACTTTAGCCATTTTAGATTTGTCCCTGCTGTTCTTAAATACGGAGCATATGCAGCAAGTTCAGGGGGAACATTCTCAAGCTTGTTTCCTTTACCAATACTTTTTCCGAGATCGCCTGCTTTTGAATATCCGCTCTGTGCTTTCCCAAACCCGTCGATAAAAGTTGTCAAATCATTAATAAGGGCATCTAGATCCGGGTCGTCACGAAAAGCTGTTTGTATGCTAGAAATTAACTCGGAAATTTTACGCATATGTTCTTCGTATTTGGGCGTTTTAACAAATATCTCAAAACTATTCGCTACTAACTCATCCTTTTGATAAGCATAGGTTTCAATATATTTCTCATCGAAGACAGCCACTTTCTGAATGGCATCAGATATCATAACACTTGGGTTATGGTCTTCTTCTCCATCATTCAAATACTTAAATGGACGTAAATCTGTTAGTGCCCCACCTGAAATATGTAAAGATATAGCTTGGGCAATCGTTGATTTTCCAGTACCATTAATAGCATATTTAATATTTAATCTTCCATTTTCAATATGTATATCACCAGAGTCAATATTATTGCAGTTATGAATAGAAATGTCCATTTTTGCTCCTTTCCGAAAAAGCAAAGCTACTGTTTAGGTTCTTCATACAAATAAATCAACACTCAACTATAATGCAACCCATGTTTCGCTTTAAAATTTTATTTTTCTCTCTAATTATACATAATTTTCCTTGTAGATTCAAGCCAAATATAGCTAACTTCGGGCCAACTTGTCCCGAAGTCCCGGGACAAGATCGGTGCGGCCTCGACAACATTGTTGTACTCTGCCTGAAATGGTAAAATATAGGTAGAATACAATAAGAAAGCCACTCAATGAAAGGAGAATTTTTATGAAGTTTATCAAACTAATATTTAAGATTATCGCCGCGCCGTTTGTGGTTCTGCTGACGATAGCAACACCCATGATTGAATTTGTATTCTGCTATGCCGCCGCTTTCTTACAGGTAGTTTCCGGGATAGGCGTTCTTATCAGCATTGCCCTGCTGATAAGTGGTGAAAAGCTAGGCTTCGGCGTGTTCCTGTTCCTGTCGTTTTTGATTTCTCCCCTTGGTATTCCTGCCATTGCGGAATACCTCATTGACGGACTGCACAGCCTGAACAATTCACTTCGCTTTTTCATTGTAAGCTAACAGCAGCATAACAGAATTGCCGGGCAACTTCGGGTCAACTTGGCCCGAAGTTGTTTTTTCGAGGAAAGGAGGAAACGAACATGGCTACCACCCGCCTTATGACCCGTCACACTGGAAGCGGCATGACTATTATGGAAACTTTAAAAGACGGTTTTGACTACGGGAAAAATCCAGATAAGACCCACAACGGCGATTTAATTCTTGCTTATAAATGTGACCCCGCCACCGCTGACGCAGAATTTTTACTCTCCAAAGCAAAGTACAAAGCTATCACAGGACGGGAGCAAAAACGGGAAAATGATGTGCTATATTATCAAATCCGGCAGTCGTTCCTGCCCGGCGAAACAGATCCCGAAACCGCTCTTAAAATCAGCTATGACTTTGCCATGCGCTGGACGAAAGGCCGACATGCCTTTTTCGTGGTTTCCCACGCTGACCGCCCCCACCCCCATTGCCATATTTACTACAATTCTACCTCGCTGGACTGCACCCGGAAATTCCGGGATTTTATCGGTTCAGCCCGTGCGGTGCGGCGGCTCTCTGATCGGATATGTCTTGAAAACGGACTGTCTGTTATCACCAATCCCAAACGCCACAGCAAGGGTAAATTCAAACACTATGGGGAATGGTTGGGAGGTCACAAGCCGCCGACATTTCAAGAGAAATTAAAGGCGCAGATTGATATTTGCCTTGCAACGAAGCCGCCGGATATGGACACCTTTTTACAGACAATGGCGGCGGCTGGTTATGAAATCAAGCAAGGGCGCGGCGGCACAATCAGCTTTCGGGCAGAGGGGCAGGAACGCTTTACCCGGCTCCGTACTTCCACGCTTGGCAAGGGATACGGGCAGGAGGATATACAAGCGGCGATTGAGGGCAAAACTGCTCCGCAGGAAAGGCGCAAGTTCAATCTGATTGTGGATATTCAAGCCCGTATGAAAGCCGGAAAAGGCCCGGCCTATGAACGCTGGGCAAAGGTATTCAACCTCAAGCAGATGGCGGCAGCCTTACAATATTTGCAGGAAAACGGCCTGATGGAATACGCGGATTTGGAGCAAAAGACCACAGAGCTTACCGACCGTTTCCATACGCTTTCAGACAGTATAAAAACCACCGAAACCGCAATACGTATCAATGCAGAGCTAAAGGCGGCTGTGGTGGATTATGCGAAATCCCGGCCTGTGTTTGAGGGGTACAAGGCGGCGAAGTACAGCAAAAAATATCTTGCCGAGCATGAAGCGGATATTGCCGCCTACCGGGCGGCGCAGGACACGTTCCGGCGGTTACTGTCCGGGGCAAAGCTCCCCAAAATGGATACGCTCAAAGCAGAGTTTCAGTGGTTGTCGGCCGACAAGAAGAAGGCTTACCGGGAGTACCGGGAAACAAAAAAGGCCATGCAGGAAATTGTAACGGTAAAAAGCAATATAGACCATCTGCTCGGCCTGACGGACGTGCAGAAAAATAAGGAAATGGAACGATAGCGAACATGACGCAACATGAGGTGCGAAGCGCCGACTTTGGGCCAAATTGGCCCGAAGTCGCAGGGTTTGGGGAAGGCACTCCCCAACAAGCAATTTTTGAGTTTTCCCGCAAGGGAAAATCTCAAAAATGTGCAAGTGTCAATACACTTGCCCTGCTTGCGGGTTAGCGTAAGCCCCAAAAATGGCACAAAAATTGTGGTTTGCTTTTAATATCCTTCCGCCCCAAAATTCCGATTACCAAATTTGTATTTTAAATTTGCATGTCTATCGAAAATCATTATCGCACTTTTTCCTTTGAGATATCCCATGATTTGCGATATACTGTATTTTGGTGGAATTGAGAGAAGCAAATGAATATGGTCGGGCATTATATGTCCTTCTATGATCGCAATTCCCTTCCTTTTGCATAAATCTCTTATGATTTGCCGTATGTCGTCCCTCAATTGATAATAGATTATCTTTCGCTGATACTTCGGCGTGAATACGTGGTCATTATGTCTGTCTGTGTGCGGTGATGATGGTGAAACTGTAAGCATTTACGGTAATTTCGCTGCCGAGATGTACTATGATACGACTCCAGAGGCAAGATATATGGAGCTATGGTTGCCATTAAGTTCATCGCAAAGTATAATGCAAATATGGATAAAAACAATGGAATACAAAAATAATCTACTCCGGTTTTTTGCCTATTGGTATGGCGATTTTTGGGCCTTTAGCAGATGTTGTCCCATTTCGTTGGGTTATGGTTTGGTTCAGGCGTTGCGTTAATTATTATTGCTACAGTTACACACTGCAATCTCATTTAGCAAATAAATAGATGTATCATGGAAAAATGCGAATGGATATTACTCGCTATTTATATAATTTGGAGGGTTATAAAGTTGAATAAAATAACAAAAAAGAATGTCATTCCCATACTAAGCGTTACAGTGGTTGGTGTTTTATTAGGTCTTTTTTCGGCCTATATAGACAATAGGCATATCCATATCAATTTCTTCTTAGGTCAAATAAATGTAAATGCGATTCTTTCAAATTTTGGTATATGGATCCTTATTGCATTATTTATTTCATTAAAAAGCGAAAAATCTATTTCAGCTGCAATTAGAGTTTTGTTTTTTTTCTTAAGTCTAAATATTACATTTCATATATACCATTTATTGATTCATGTTAATGTTAATAGCTATATGTTAATTTGGTATACAATTACCGCAATATCGCCGTTTTTGGCCGTTTTATGTCATAAAATAAAGCAAGATAATATCTTAGCGGTATTACTATCAGCAGGTGTTATTTCGGTAATGCTTTTGCAAATTATGTCCAGTAATCATGATGATATGTATTGTGAGATAATATTTTTAATTTGTGCTATAATTCTTATGCATAAAAAATTGATTACAACATTAATATCACTGTGTATAGGACCTGCTATTGCCTTTTTTCTGTATCAAATGCCTTTCTTTTCCTGAATGAGATGGTTTTTTAGTAAAAAGTCTGAAAATATGAAGGATTAATAGATGTTTACGACTTTTGCGAAGGATTTTGGATTGGAGTATATTTTGATATAATAATGACGCTTTCCAAAGGAAAATGTCCTTATCTAATACAATGGAATATTGATATGTGTTTGCGAGGGAACTGAACAAGTTGAAAAAGGTAAGACCTGACCTCTAGACCTGTGGCTAATACCGGCGTAAGAAAGCAATTTCTTACGCCATCTTTGCGTCTGAAAGAGCTTCCGAATTAATTGAAGTCTCTCATTTACACCCCTTGATAGATTACATAGATAGAGTTATCAAATGACAAATTGAATTGCCATACAGAAAAATAGACTTGCTCTGCGATTTTATTAGCCCTTAATAAAAAATCAACTTGACAATAATACAATGACAGTTTTGGTTACTTGGTCTTTAAAAATATTGAAGTCTAAGCCGTTGTGTGAAAATGCAGATTTTTCCTGTCTAAGAGCATCAATTAAAATGCAGCAAGTGTAAACTTTTTCAAATAAGTCATCTTGCGTTATGCCATTTTTATTTAATAGCTCTTTAATTTTTAAAAAATATTCATTTTCAAAATTGGAAAAATGACGATTGATATCAGTATCTTCTGATATCATCATTCTTAACTGAGCCAGAGCGTGACTGGTATCGGCATATAAGTCAATATAATAACAGATCCAATTTTCGACAAAACTAGCTAGTGAAAAAGGTTGTTGCAAACTTAATTTTTCAAGTAAATGGCCTGAAATATTTTCAAGATAATCGTGAAAAGCAGCAATGTATATTTGTTTCTTATCTTTAAAGTAACTATATAGCGCTCCTGTTGAGATACCAGCACGTTTGGCAATCTCAATTGTATTGGTTTTATAATATCCTTTTTCGCAAAAAAGGGCAAACCCGGCATCTAGTATTTTTTTCTTTGTTTCAATAGAACGTTTTTGAATGGGTTCTCTTACATCATTCATAATATCACCTCTTTTTTATTATACTTGGAACTTTAAATCAGGTCAATGAAATGTGAATCATTATTCGCATTTTGTTGACATCTATCAATGCGGGTACTATAATAATAATGTGAATAATCATTCGTATATAGGAGGAAGAATAATGGATTTTTTAACACTGGCAAAACAACGCTGCACAACACGCGGCTTTACGGGAGCACAGATTCCAAAAGATGACTTAAATCAGATTTTATCGGCTGGACGTGTCGCCCCTACAGCCTGTAATAAACAACCACAAAGGATTATTGTTGTTCAAAGTGAAGAAAACATTTTAAAAATTAAAAAGGCTTATCAAACGTTTGGTTCTAAGTGTGTTTTTATCGTGTGTCGGGATCGACGGGATGAATTAATACGGCCATTTGATCAAAAATGTTCTGGCGATTTGGATATAGGTATTGTCTGTGACCACCTGATGTTGGCAGCAAGAGAATTAAATATTGGAAGCGTAATGGTTGGTTTGTTTGATCCCGCAATTATAAGCAATGAATTTCATTTACCAGAGTACATAGAACCGACAGCTTTACTCTTAATGGGGTATCCAGAAAAAGGCTTTTTAAGTCCAGAGCGTCATATTGCCCAACGCAAAGAAATAAGCGAAACGGTGATGTATGAGAAATATATAGATTAAGGTAAAAGTCTTCCATAGGAGTTGTTGAGTATGAAAGTATTAGTAAGTGCATGTGTACTAGGATGTAATTGTAAATATAATGGAAGAAACAATCGCAATGAAGCTGTGATTGAATATCTAAAAGGAAAAGAGGTTCTCAGTATTTGTCCTGAAATGTTAGCCAATATGCCTATTCCCCGACCATGTGCTGAGATTGTTGATGAAGTAGTGATGGATGATAAGGGAAATAATGTTGATTCTGATTATAGGAAAGCAGTTGCGCTTGCATTAGAAAAAATAGAAGGAGAAAAAATTGATTTGGCTATTTTGCAGTCAAGAAGTCCAACTTGCGGAGTTAACAATATATATGATGGAACATTTACCGGGAAGCTAATATCTGGTCAGGGACTTTTTGCTAAAGCCCTGATTACTAAAGGGTACCCCGTAAAAGATGCAGAAGATTTTAATATGTAGATTCGAAATAGAAAAATTCAATGTTTTTGCCGAATATCAGTTGGTCGTCGTGTCTAACTTTTCATTACATTAGAAAGAGGGATTAGCATTGCTGATCCCTTTTTCTGTACTCCAAAGGGGTACAGCCAATCTGTTCTCGGAAAGTTTTCGTAAAGTAGCTGCTGCTTTGAAATCCGCATTGAAAGGCAATATCGATAGAAGTCATATCTGTATCGATTAACATTTGACATGCTTTTTGGATTCGATATTGTTTCAGGTACTGATTCGGTGTGGAATGGATTGTACGGTGAAAACAGCGCAGAACTTCGCTTTCACTGATCAGCGCTACCCTTGCTAAAGTAGAGATGGTTATGGTTTCTGAAAAATGCATCTGAATGTATTGAAGCATGGTTTTTATTCGATCGGCATTTCGAAGATTTCGAATTCTGGGTTTTGCTTCACATATGGAATGATTTGTTAGCACAATTAGAATCAATTGCGATAATTCGTTCCTGACATATATTTCAAAACCATTTTCAGTGTTATAAAGTCTGTTCCATACAGAAATCGAGTAAGCGAGTATTTTGTCCTGCCAGTTAATGAATGGGTCTAATAAAATGTATGGCAGATTTTTATTCTGGATAATCGGCTCAATATAATTTTGCCAGTATATACTATCTATGCTTCCGATTAGCCTTGGATGAAAAACAATGGATCTTAAAACGTATTCGCCATCGTTTGTTGCATGAATGGAATGAAGAAAGCCTGCATTGATAAATATCCCTTGATTTTTGTTTAGGATATGTTCTGTGCTATTAACAGATACTTTTATCGATCCTGAGATTACCCATATAATCTCAAAATCTTCGTGCCAGTGCCAGGGAATAGAATAGCTTGATAAGTTTTCCTCATAAAAAGCAATCGGGAATTCTGACGTTCCATGCTTTTGAACTTCTTCACCGGAAGAATTCACTGTTACATTACATTTTGCTATGCTCATACAAGATACCTTCTCTTTGACGATTTTATTATATAATTTCGAGTGAAATATTATATAAAAGTTCGTTGAATGATGATATTATTATATCACAAAAAAGAGAAGGAGATCAATATGTTTCAATTACTGTTAGTAATTATCTATATTGCATTTATTAGTCTTGGATTGCCCGATTCCTTATTGGGTTCGGCATGGCCATCCATGTATATGGAATTTGGGGTGCCGATTTCATACATAGGCGTCATTTCTATGATTATTGCAATCGGAACCGTTGTTTCAAGTTTACAGAGTGATAAACTTACCCGTAAATTTGGAACCGGAAAGATAACGACCATCAGCATTACTATGACGGCAGTTGCTTTATTTGGCTTTTCCAGTTCACACTCATTTGGTTTGCTTTGTTTCTGGGCAGTTCCTTACGGACTTGGAGCAGGTAGTGTTGATGCATCCTTGAATAATTATGTAGCACTTCACTATGCAAGCAGACATATGAGTTGGCTTCATTGTATGTGGGGAATCGGCGCAACTATTGGGCCTTATATGATGGGATATGCCTTGAAGCATGGTCAGAATTGGAATGCAGGTTATCAGTATATTTCCTTTTTACAGATTGCTTTTGCAGTAGTTTTGTTTTTTAGCCTGCCGTTATGGAAGAACCAAAAAGGGACGGCAGAAGAGAATGATATTTTAGCGGGAAAAGCATTGCCTTTGAAAGAGGTAATTCAGATTTCTGGAGCAAAAGAAGTAATGCTTTGTTTCTTTTGCTACTGTGCTTTGGAACAGACGACCGGCTTATGGGCAAGCAGTTATCTTACCCTGATCAAAGGATTTTCAATTGAGACAGCGGCTGGTTTTGCAAGTATGTTTTTTATTGGTATTACCATTGGGAGGGTATTAAGTGGATTTATAAGTATGAAATTAAGCGATTTACAAATGATTCGTCTGGGGCAGGGAATCATTGCGGCTGGTATTATTATGATGTTACTGCCGTTAAATGAAGTAATATCTTTGGTCGGCTTGTTTTTCTTTGGTTTTGGATGTGCGCCAATCTACCCATGTATTATTCACTCCACTCCGTCCCGTTTTGGTGCGGATAAGTCACAGGCAATCATCGGGGTTCAGATGGCAAGTGCATATGTGGGAACCTGTGTGATGCCGCCGCTATTCGGCTTAATTGCAAAGCATATAAATATTGTTTTGCTGCCGGTATATTTGCTAATCATTCTTTTATTAATGGTGATGATGCATGAATTGCTGGTAAAAAAAACTGCTTGAAGGGATGAAGAAAATGTTTGCTGATTATCATGTTCACACAGAATTTAGCGATGATTCTGTTTATGAAATGGAAGAGGTTGTAAAAGATGCAATACAAATAAAAATGGAAGAAATATGTTTTACGGATCATGTAGATTATGGAGTTAAGCTGGACTGGAATGATAAGAAAGAAATTCAATATCGCGATGGTATGCCTATGGCAAATGTGTATTATCCAGAATATTTTGAGACGATTAAGGAATTACAATATTTATATGGTGACTTGATTGCTATAAAAAAGGGAATGGAGTTTGGAGTACAGGTGCATACAATTTCTCAATATGAAAAGCTCTTTGTGAAATATCCATTTGATTTTATTATTCTATCTGTGCATCAAATAGATAACTTGGAATTATGGACACAGGATTTTCAGAAAGGAAAGAGCCAGAAAGAATATAACGAAAAATATTATCAAGAGCTGCTGGAAATTGTAAAACAATATAAAAATTATAGTGTTTTGGGACATTTAGATAATATTATAAGATATGATAAAAATGGCACATATCCGTTTGAAAAGATTTCAGACATAGTTAATGAAATTTTAAAAATTGTCATTCGTGATGGAAAAGGAATAGAAGTAAATACGTCATCCTACAGATATGGACTTACGGATATGACACCATCCAAAGATATACTTACTTTATATAAAAAATTAGGCGGTGAGATTATCACGATTGGAAGCGACAGTCATAAAAAAGGACAGCTAGGTGCACATATTGAAAATACCAAGAAAGTATTATTCGATATGGGATTTCGATATCATTGTACATACGAGAATATGAGGCCGCATTTTCATAAGTTGATATAATAGAAAATTGTCCGGATAACTTAGTTTATCTTCACTATAAAAGGAGACACAGTATGCGATCAGAAAAAGAAATGATGGATTTAATCATAGCAGTTGCCAACAATGATGTCCGCATTCGTGCGGCCTACTTAGAAGGTTCACGTGCAAATCCAAATGTACCAAAAGATATCTTTCAAGATTATGATATTGTATATGTTGTTACAGAAACAAGGTCATTCAGAGAGGACAAAGCCTGGATTGATCGATTTGGTGAGCGCTTGTATATGCAATATCCAGAGGAAAATATCTACTACACTTCTGATGTTGAAAATTGCTATGGTTGGCTAATTCAATTCACTGATGGAAATAGATTGGATTTACATGTAAAGACATTAGAAAATGTACTTAATAGTCTAGAATTGTATAAAACACTAGTTGACAAGGACAATATCATGCCTCAAAAACAAGTATTGTCCGATGAAGAATATTGGGTGAAAAAGCCGGTGCCAAATCAATTCTATTGTACATGTAATGAATTTTGGTGGTGTTTAAATAATGTGGCGAAGGGATTATGGAGGAATGAGATTCCATATGCAATGGATATGATAAATTTTCAAATAAGGCCAATGCTTAGGCGGCTGCTGGAATGGAAAATTGGGATTGATAATGATTTTTCAGTCAGCGCAGGGAAATCCGCAAAATACATGGACAAGTATTTGCCGAAAGGGATTTATGAACAATACTTAGAATCTTATTCGAAAGCACAAATAAACGCTATATGGGATGCTGTTTTTCTCATGTGCGATTTGTTTCAGAAAATTTCTTTGGAGGTAAGTGAGAAATTAAATTTCCCCTACGATTTGACAGAAGCAAGAAATAGCAAGAGCTACCTTGAGCGCGTTAAAAGCTTACCGTCCAACGCAACAGAAATATACTAGATTTGCCTATTGCGATGAAGAGGAAGCGCTTTGCCTTAAGGAATACGAATATAAGCGCAAGCAAAATAATACACCCGAAGATATGTTTATACAAATTGATATTCCACTGACATTGATACATCAATTTGAACTTATGAAAAACGCCGGTTTTAAAACGGTTGAAGTTTTGTATCAAAATTGTGGAACAGTAATTATTAGAGCAGAAAAATAGCAACTAATGAAATGATGTAGGGGGTGATAATGATTGAAGTTCAATGGTTACTATGTCCTATATGTGGCAATAAAACAAGACTGAAAATTAGGAAAGATACAATCCTCGAAAACTTCCCCCTATACTGTCCCAAATGTAAACAAGAATCTCTAATCAATGTGCTACAACTCAATATGTCAGTTATCAAAGAGCCAGACGCAAAGACGCAGAGCCGATAATCAATGAGTACATATCTCTTGATTATCGGCTCTTTTCATATAACAATTTTCTGTTATACGATTGCTGACAAATTTAACAGACATACAAAGCCGTCATTTTCCGTTAAAAATCGGAAAGAGTATACCTGTAATTCTTCTTATTCTGGCGGCTTTGGGATAAGGAGGTTTTTATGTACCCCAAAGCATTTTTTTCTCTGAGAGAAACGCCGCCATATTGTGACGGTTTAATATAGCAGAAAAATTTCATTTACATAGTTTAAAAGTATTATATCAACTTGTGGGCGGCTATTGCGCCCATTTTTTATTCGACACCTTTCGCGCTAATTTGCGTAAAGGTGTTTTTTTGTATCCTTTTTTCACTGACAACGTATGGAACAAGCCTTGTCACTTCGGGCCAACTTGGCCCGAAGTCCGACCTCGCTGTCGTTCCCCTCCCGCTCCATTTCGATTCACTATTCCCTAAAAAATCGAAATGGAGGAACGCCTTATGGCAAAAATCAATCTGCGGGATTATTACCCGTTTTATAATTCAGACTTTTTTGTTGAGATATCAGATGAAATCAAGGACGCTTTGCTGGAAGCAGAACGTTTGGAGAAAAACTACATTCGCCGCCGCTTCTATAACAAAGCCCACTATTCGCTGGACGCTGACGACGGGATCGAAAAGGATATTCTTTTTGAATCCCTTTCCCCTTGCGAGATTTACGAGCGTAAAATTACTTCCGAACAACTGCACTCCGCAATCGCTTACTTGCCGGACAAGCAAGGAAAACGAATTTATGCCCATTACATACTCGGTATGAGTAAATCCGATATTGCACGGGCAGAGGGTATAAATGAAAAAGCCGTCAGAGTTGCTATTGAGAAAGGGTTGAAAAGCATGGAGAAATTTTTGAAAAAGTCTTAATTTCCAGTTCCGAATTTGCCTTTCAAATCACATGGCTATTAGAAGGAGTTTTTTCTCCATCTGCCGTTCTTTGACAACTGAATACAGATAACCCGGATACGTTCAATCAAAAGGGAGCCAAGCCACAGGGTACGCCAAAACCGCCCGTTGAAAGGGGGAAAAACCAAACGGAGCGTGAGCGATTCCTACCAACTGTGACAGAGCAGATATGGCAATCTACCCGGCGATAATCTTTTGATTGGTACAATGATACTTACGGTTTGAACGCGTCACAGTATTGACCGTCGCGCCATCAGCATGGGGCGGGGTGAAATTCCCATGAGGGCGGTTGCCGCCGCCTGTCCGGGTTATCCTCTTATTTACCATATAGGAGGCCGCGCCGGGCATTTCTGTCTAATGACAGCCCATTCTTTCCCGGCGCGGCACTCCCCCTATTCTGGCATAGGAGAATCGAAATGGAAAAAGATATGAATTTATCGGAAATACTGCCTGAACCGTGGAGCAACAATGCTTGTCGCGGCTATGTCATTTGGGCAATGGAAAGCTGTGGTTTTAGCTCTGATGATATTCGGCGCGTGGTTATGGAACTGAACGAAAGATTTGACTTCAAATCCATTCACGAAGCAGACGGGCATTACCGGAACAGTCCCTATTGACTTCGGGCCAACTCGGCCCGAAGTATGAGGAAAGATTAACAGCCATCACTTTTGCTTATAAAGTGGTGACTGTTTATGTTTCCTCATAGGACAGCAGGAAACATAAAGTACATTTTTCATTTGAGAAGGAGGCACAAAGCGATGGTAAATCTGGAACAGATCATCACAATGCAAGATGTGGATATTGCCACAGTGGATAAATCACAGTTGACAGATGTTAGCGGAATCGACTTTGATAACAGCCTGCCTCAAAGGGAACGTGCGGCACATATTTTGAAGCAGGTAAAAAACCCTTACTGCTTCCGTCATGGAGATACTGCGGTAAAGGTAGAGTTCCCGGAGGACGGCCCCCCCTTGCAGGATGTAATTACAAACTTTCTTATACGGCAGAAAAGCGGCCTGTAATCGGTCATGTCACTTCGGGCCAACTTGGCCCGAAGTCGGTAATATCAGCTATCTAACAGTATTTTTAAGCCCTCGACAACATTGTTCGCATTATGCTGAAATGGTATAATGTAAGTGTAATGTGATAGGAAGGAGGAAGCATGGCACGAACCAAAAACAGGGAAACAAATACTGCTGTTTCTCAATTTTCGTATAATCCTACACGGTGGAATCTTGCAAAATATATCCGGTTATCCAAAGAGGACTTGAATCGTGGCAAGGACGACAGCAACAGTGTCACCAATCAAAAAAAGTTGCTTGATGATTATTACAGACAGCACCTTGATGAATTTGAAAGCGCCGAAACCTATGTTGATGACGGTTGCACAGGTACAGACACGAACCGGGCAGATTTTCAAAGACTGCTGGCCGACATTTACGCGAAAAAGGTAAACTGCGTGATTGTCAAAGACCTTTCCCGTCTTTCCCGTAACTATACGGACGCCGGGAGCCTGATTGAAAATTTGTTTGTTCAGATGAATGTACGCTTTATCAGCTTGGCAGAGGGCGTAGACAGTTATTTGAACCCTGACAGCGTATCAAGTATTCTTGTTCCTATAACGAACGTAATGAACGACCAGTATTGTTACCAAACTTCAAAGAAAATCCGTCAGGTGTTTGACTACAAGAAACGTAATGGCGAATTTATTGGCTCCTATGCCCCCTATGGCTACATCAAAGACCCCAATGATAAACACGCTTTGTTGGTAGACCATGAAGCCGCCGAAGTGGTAAAGAAGATTTTTTCCATGTGTCTAAGCGGTATGACCGTCAGGGCTATTGTGAATCATCTGAACGACCACGGTGTTATGTGTCCTTCCGTTTACAAGCAAAGTCAGGGATTAAAGTACAAATGCCCCAACGGACAGACACAGCCCATGTGGAGTACCATTACTATCAGCAATATGCTGAAAAATCCCGTCTATGTTGGAGATATGGCACAGGGGCGAAACCGTGTGAAAAGCTACAAGATACACAAAATCGAAGCTGTACCTGAAAAAGACTGGATTGTTGTCCCGAATACCCATGAACCGATTATTGACCGCGAAGCCTTTGAAAAGGTTAAGCAACTGCTAAAGCGTGACACCCGCACTTCTCCAAAACAGAAACAGCTTTATCTGTTTAGCGGCTTTCTCCGCTGTGCGGATTGTGGCCGGGCAATGTCGCGGATAGCAAGCAAGGAATTGTACGTTTACTACCAATGCGGAACATATAAGAGCCTTTCTAAAAAAGCCTGCACTATGCACTCTATTAAAAGCACAAGGCTTGAAGCGGCTGTACTCTATGCAATCCGGCAACAGGTACATCTTGCAGTCAGCTATTCCGCCATTGTATCAAAAATTAACTTGGCTCCGCTCAAAAAAAGCCAGTCGATACGGCTGAATGAACTGATTACCGCAAAAGAAAAAGAGCTTACCAAAATCATGCGGTACAAGCAAGCACTTTATCAGGACTGGAAAGACGGTCATATCACACATAATGATTACCGCCACATGAGTGAAGATTATGAACAGCAAAATGAAGCCATTGGCACAGTGATTGCCAATCTGAAAAAAGAGCGGGACGAACTGGAAAATGGCATTGACACCGAAAATCCTTTTTTAGCAACTTTCCGAAAATACGAGAACATCGACAAGCTGACAAGAGAAATCTTAATCGAACTGGTTGACCATATCAAAGTATACGAGGGCGGCGACATAAGCATACGGTTTAAGTTTGCCGACGAGCTGCGCCGCATTATCCAGTATATCGAAGTCAACTCGCATTTACAGGTAGGATAAGACACCTACACACGAACAGAGCTTGTTGGTTTTCCTAATATATAACACTCATATGTGGACACAGTAGGAAAAAATAAAAAAGCAATAGAAGAATATATAAAAAATCAACAAAATGAAGATATGATCGCCGACCAAATAAGTATTAAAGAACATATGGACCCTTTTAAGGGTGGCAAGTAACAATTAAATTGCGGCTGGCGAGATTTTCATACGTGCCTTAAGGCACAATGCTGGTAAAGTGCCCTTATAGGGCTTAAGAAAAACCACCAGCTTAGCTGGTGGATATTTATTGTGTATATTAAATAAATACATTTACATTGAAAAATAATTCAAAATGAAAAATAATATAAAACTTACCATACATATTCCATAAGAAATACTTAAGTAATCTTTAATACAAGAATCATTTATTTTATTTTTATAATCTCCATAACTTTTTATATAATCAGTGCTGTTATGATTAAAATAATAATAGAAATTTACTGATTCTACGTAGGCAGCTAAAATATCCACATTTAACAAAGGACTCATATAAAAATTTATAAAGTAGTCTCCTTTAAAATCAATGCATAATTTTTTGTTTCTTAAAACATATATAATGTATAAATATAATTGTACAAAAATACATGGGATTATAGTGCCTATATTAAATAAAAAATTAAATAGCTTTATATCATTCTGAATACTAATATTGTAGATAAAAGAATAAACTAATGCAGAAATATTTCCAAAGATTAAAATATAGAATATAGGAGCTATAAAGCCACAAACTACAGAACGAGAAATTATAGATATAGAATCATAAAAATGTATTTTTTCTCTTTTTTCTAAATTTTTTCTTTCAGTATTACTTATGTCTATTACTAGGAAAGTAATTATACAATCCAATATTTCTTTATTTTTTAAATTATATAATAGAAAAGAAGATAATGTAATTAAGAATATATAAAATCCAGCAAGTAAATTAACATTTTTTATTTTATTAGTTAATTTAAGATTAATTTTATAATAGACATCTTGTCTATCAATTTTCCAAAATATTATACTGAGTAAACAGCCGATTAAATAGCCTATCCCAATTTTTTATCCCTCCATATTAATATTATTATTAATTAATATGCAGAGTTTTTTACTTTCATTCTAGTCTTCTATTTCAGAAACATTGACTTTTCGCATTTTTATACCTGAGAATTCATAATAATCATCTTCTATATTATCTGAATCTCTAATATCATTAAAATTAGTTAAATCCTCCGAAGGAATTAGTGGAGAAGTATAATTATAGTCATCACTATAGTGCATTCTCATCATTGGACAAAAAAATCCATTAAACATACAAGGGTTCATATCTCTTGTAAAGAAAGGGTTGCAGTAATTATTATTCATATTAAACATAAAAATCCTCCTAAAATTTTTTCAGTATTAGTATATGAATGACAAAGGAATAAGTTTACAAAATAATGATAAATAAAAAAAATGGACAGTAAAAATATTACTGTCCATTTTTTATATAACTAATCTCTTTCAGTAGCTGCAGAAGTTAAAGGTGGAATAACTTGTTTTTTTCTTGACATTAGTCCAGGTACATATACACTATTTTCATTTAATTGGACATTAAAGGCTTTACTTACTAAATATTTTTCAGCTCCCACAGTTAATAGTTCAGAACCATCTTTTAATAAGTCTGTTACCATAAGTATTAAAAGATTAAATCCTTCGTCATTGCATTTATTCTCCATATAATTAATCATATCTTCTTTCATGGTGGCAAAACCTTCTGTATCCATTGTAGTAACCTGTCCTACCCCTACCTTTAAAGAACCTATTTTAAATACTTTAAAATCTTGATTGAATATTTCATCTAAAGTTTTTCCTTTAAGGGAAGTGCCGGCTTTAAACATTTCTTCAGCAAATTTTTCAGCATCTATATTTGCTATTTCTGAAAGTCTCTTAAGCATTAACTTGTCTGCAGTAGTTGAAGTTGGAGACTTAAACAAAAGTGTATCAGAAATTATAGCTGATGCTAGTATTCCAGCAATTTGTTTAGATGGTCTTATTCCATTTTCGAAAAATATAGATGCTATAATAGTAGCAGTACAACCTACAGGTTCATTTCTAAAATAAATTGGTAAACCTGTTTGTATATCACCTATTCTATGATGATCAATTACTTCAAGTAACTCAGCATCTTCAAGACCAGGGATAGATTGAGTCCTTTCATTATGGTCTACTAATATAACTTTTTTCTTATTTTTTGAAATTAAATGATATCTTGAAATGCTTCCAATAATTTTATCATCATTATCTACTACAGGATAACTTCTATATCTAGTTTGAAGCATTATTTCTTTTGCATCATCTACTAAATCCTCATTATTGAATACAACTAAATTATCTTTAGTCATTACATAGCTTACTGGTACGCTTTGAGGAATAAGTCTGGCTGCTGTAAATGTATCATAAGGAGTCATGATGATAGAACAATTTATAGTTTTGGCCTTTTCTATTATTTTTTCAGGTACATCATGTTTACCTGTAATAATCATAAGAGAAGCTTTAGAGTCAAGTATTATTTCTTGAGCATCTTCTCTATCACCACAGATAACTATATCTCCTCCATCTATAATTTCACGAGCACTCTCAGGTTGCATTGCAGTAACAACAATTTTTCCGCTAAAATTATTCATTTGTTTACTTACATATATGCACTTTGCTGAAAGTGTTTCTACGATATTTTCTAATGTAGTGCCACTTTTGGAAAGTATATTGTTATCCCATATATCCATATAAGTAGAAGTTATATTTGAAAGAGACGCAAGTCCTATAAGTTTATCATTTCCATCTACTACAGGTAAAGTTTTCACATTGTTTTTCTTCATTATAGACCAAGCCATTTTTAATGATATTTCAGGACATATTGGGGCTACATTATCGATTTTTAAATCTTTTATTTGTGTTCTTACAGTCTCAATAAGTTCTGGTGATTTAACATTAAAGTAATCAAGTACAAATTGAGTTTCTCTGTTTAATTCTCCTAGTCTTATAGGAATAGCAGGTATGTCACTGGTTTTATTTTTAAATTCAGCATAAGCTATAGCGGAACATATAGAATCTGTATCAGGATTTTTATGTCCACTTATGTATATAATATCCTTCATAAAAGAACCTCCTGTATTATATATTTGCATCTATGAATTTTTATAAGGTGAAAAAAATTTTTCACACATTTTAAATCACCTACTTATAATATCAAAAAAATACATAAATTTAAAGTATCATTTAGATTAAAGGGGGAAAATGTATAATTTAGTCTATTTTAAAAATTAAAAATATTTTCCTAATTTGGAACATATATTTAACTGTAGTTAAAAATTAAATAAATATAATAATTAATTTCAAACTTAAAAGTTCTTTATTAATTTAAAGAGATACGGGGGGATTAATGATGGTTAACGAAAAAGAGCTTTTCTCTGGATTGAGTTCACTAGAGGCAGAGAGAAGGCTTAAAAAATATGGACAGAATGTTTTAGAACAAAAAGAAAAAATATCTCCAATAAGAATTTTTTTACAGCAGTTTAATGATTTTATAATATGGGTTCTTATTGCAGCTACGGCAATTTCTGGGTTTATGGGAGAAAAAGCAGATGCCATAACAATACTTGTGATTATTATTATGAACGGAATTTTGGGTTTTATACAAGAATTTAAAACAGAGAAATCTTTAGAGGCACTAAATACTTTAGCTGCACCTACAGCTAAAGTAATAAGGAATGGAAGTTTAAAAATAATAAATGCAGAAAATATTGTTATTGGGGATTTGGTAGTTATAGAAAGTGGAGACAGGGTGCCTGCAGATTGTATTATAATAGAAGATTCATCGCTTATGATAGACGAATCTTTACTTACAGGAGAATCAGTAGGAGTAAGTAAAAGTAGTAAAGAAAAAGAAAATATTATATATATGGGGACAGTAGCTCTTACAGGTAAAGCTAAAGCTAAGGTTATAGCTACAGGAATGAAAACAGAAATGGGAAAAATAGCAGATATGTTGCAAAGTATAGAAAAAGATAAATCTCCTCTTAAAGAAAAATTGAATTCTCTTGGAAAAGTATTAGTAATAATATGTATAATCATCTGCATTATAGTAACTATTACAGGCATAAGTAGGGGACAGGATAAATATGAAATGTTTCTTTTAGGTGTAAGCTTAGCAGTAGCAGCTATTCCAGAAGGATTACCTGCTATAGTAACTGTAGCTTTAGCATTAGGTGTATCTAGAATGTTAAAAAAGAATGCATTAGTAAGAAGATTACCAGCAGTAGAAACTTTAGGGTGTACATCTGTAATATGTAGCGATAAAACAGGTACTTTAACAGAAAATAAAATGACAGTAAAGGCTTTTTACTTTAATAATATTTTATATAATATAGATAAAGATACTGTATCTGAAAATATTATGTTTAAAAAAGCAGTTACATATTGTAGTGATTGTAATATTGATTATAATGAAAGAAAACTAGAAAAAGGACTTGTTGGAGATCCTACTGAAACAGCATTAATAAAAGCCTTCTTTAATGATACTAATAAATTAAAGGAATTTTTAAGCAAGGGAAAAAGAATATATGATAAACCTTTTACTTCTGAAAGAAAGATGATGTCTGTAGTAATAAAAGAGGGATTTAAAACTAATGTATACTTAAAGGGAGCACCTGAAAGGGTAATTGCAAGATGTAAATATATATTAATTCATGGAGAAGTGAAAAATTTTACTAATGTTTATAAAAGTAAGGTATTAAAAGCTGTAGAGAATATGTCTTTTAAAGCTTTAAGATGTATTGCAGCAGCCTATAAGGAAACTTCAAATTATAGGGATAGCTCTTTGGAAAATGATTTAGTGTTTATAGGAATAGCAGGTATTATTGACCCTCCAAGAAAAGAAGTAAAGGATGCGGTATTTAAGTGTAAATTAGCAGGCATAAGACCTGTAATGATAACTGGTGACCATAAAAATACTGCTTACGCTATAGGAAAAGAGTTAGATATAGTAAAAGATGAATCGCAGGTAATAACAGGAGAAGAATTAGATAGATTAAATGATAAGGCCTTAATAAAGAATATAGATAATTTTAAAGTTTTTGCTAGAGTAAATCCTGATCATAAATTAAGAATAGTTAGAGCTTTTAAAAATACAAATAATATAGTATCTATGACAGGAGATGGAGTAAATGATGCTCCAGCAGTTAAAGAGGCTGACATAGGAATTTCTATGGGAATATCAGGTACTGATGTTACAAAAGAGGCTTCTTCAATGATACTTTTGGATGATAATTTTGCAACTATAGTAGCAGCAGTAGAGGAAGGAAGGGTAATATATGATAATATAAGAAAGTTTATAAGGTATTTGCTTTCTTGTAATTTAGGGGAAGTTTTAACTATGTTTTTAGCTTCACTATTAAATTTACCAATACCGTTATTACCTATACAAATTTTATTTGTAAATTTAGCTACGGATGGTCTTCCAGCTATAGCTTTAGGTGTAGATCCAGCAGATATAGATATAATGGAGGAAAGACCTAGACCTAAAAATGAAAGTATATTTGCCAGAGGACTTAAAGAAAAGATATTAATAAGAGGAAGTTTGATAGGGATATGTACTGTAGCAGCATTTCTAATGGGATATGTATATCAAATGGATTTGAAAGTTTGCAGAACTTTAGCTTTATGTACTTTGGTTATGTCTCAACTTATACATGTTTTTGAATGCAGGTCTGAAAGACATTCAATTTTTGAAATTAAGTTATTTACTAACATATATTTGGTAGGAGCAGTTACTGTATCAATTATTATGATTATGGCAATACTCTATATACCATTTTTACAGAAAGTATTTCATACAGTAGCATTAACTTTAGCTCAATGGTGTATAGTAATATTTTTTTCAGGAATAATTGCATTTATAAATAGTATGTATTTATTATTTTCCCATAGAAAAAAATAGAAAAGTCGAGTGATTCTAATCTTAGGTGGGATTTTTATTATAAAAGATGCTTATCCATTTGAAGTTTAGAATTACTTTTAAGAATTGTAGATATTTTTATATTATTTATATCATATAGGGTATTATCCATAGTACAATATTAGAAAAAGGATTTTTGCATTGCAAAAATCCTTTCTTCAATCTATTTGTATCGAGTTTTAACTTTTTGAACTTTAGGCTCTTTACCTTCAATAGGGATTAAATCTTTTTTTGTAGTAAGATTTCTTATATTCATAATTTCAAGTTGTTCTCTATTTTCTTTTCCTTTTTTACCTTTAAGTCCTTGTACTAAAACATAGTTTCCTTGAGAAATAGAAATAAAATCTAATTTTTTAAACCACTTTTTTTTCTTATAAGTACATTTAACTATATTTTTGCTTCTGTCAGGTCTTACTAGTAATGTAACGGTTATTTTATGAAGAATCCAAAGAATAGTCTTTTCTTCAATTTTAACGGAGACTACATTACCTTGAATTTGTGCTAATCTATCTCCATATTTTTTTATATAATTTTCTGCATAATATTTATTTAATTTGTCTGTGAAACCCATATGTATGACTCCTTTTCAATTAGATTTTCTTAATAAATTAATAATAAAAATTATTTCTAAAATCTCTATTATAGTAGTTATGGCAGTATTTAGCTATATTATAACATAGTATTTTAAAATTTAAAACTAAAAAACCCCTTTTATAATTATTAGTTTAACCATGTATAACATATATTATTAAGAGAATAAACTAGTTTTATTATTAGCAAGTATATTAAATTAATTTTGTGGGGAATATATGGTTAAATGTTAAATTTATACTTTAATCTAATCTAAGGGAGGTACTTTATGTGTATTGGTATTCCAGTTAAGATATTAGAGGTTAATGATAAAGAAGCTTTAGGAGAAGTTTATGGAATAAAGAAGAAAATAAGAATAGATTTTTTACCTAGTGTGAAAATAGGGGATTATGTTATGACACATGCAGGATTTGCATTGGACTTAATTAAAGAAAAAGAAGCTAATGAAATAATAGATATAATGAAGACTATAGAATATCATAATAAATCAATATAGATTAAAGGAGGTAATTTTATATTTTTTATAAAAATAAATATTTAAAGATTATAGATGAAATAAATTCTTATGATAAAGAAATTAACATTATGGAAGTATGTGGTACCCATACTGAAGCTATTAGTAAATTTGGTATAAGAAGTTTATTGAATTCTAATATAAATCTTATTTCTGGCCCAGGATGTCCTGTATGTGTTACCCATAATCAATATATAGATTATATATACAATTTAGCTCTTCATGAAAATATTACTGTAGCCACATATGGAGATATGATAAGAGTACCAGGATCTAAATTAAATATATCTTTAGAGAAAGCTAAAGCTTTAGGGGCAGATATAAGAATAGTTTATTCTAGTATAGATGCTTTAAATTTAGCTATAAAAAATCCACATAAAAGAATATTATTTTTAGGAATAGGATTTGAAACTACTACTCCTCATACTGCTGTAGCTATAAAAGAAGCTAAGGATAAAAAAGTTAATAACTTTTATGTTTTATCTTTGCATAAAAGTGTAGAACCTGTAATGAGATCATTGCTAGAAGATAGGCAGTTAAATATTCAAGGATTTTTATGTCCGGGGCATGTTGGAGTGATAATAGGTGAAAATGGATTTAAGTTTTTAAAACATTATAAATGTGCTGGTGTAATAGCGGGATTTAATATGGATGAGATAATTTTAGCTCTTTTTCACATAGTAAAAATGATTAAAGAAGAAAAGATTGAATTAAAAAATTTCTATACATCTGTTGTTAGTAAAGAAGGAAATACAATGGCTTTGAGAACTATAGAAGAGGTATTCTGCAAGAAAGAAGATTACTGGAGAGGAATTGGCATTATAAATGATAGTGGATTTAAAATAAAACACAAATATAAACAATATGATATAGAAAATATATATCCATTTGAATATAAATTTAATGAACATAATATTTGTCAATGTGGTGAGATTTTAAAGGGTATTAAAAAACCTACAGAGTGCAAACTATTTAAAAAAATATGTACTCCAGAAAATCCCATAGGTCCTTGTATGGTATCCGTAGAGGGCAGTTGTGCATCTTATTATAAGTATTTAGATTGAATGGAAAAGAAAAGGGGTTTTATTTTTGGATGAATTTATATCTATGTCTTATGGTAATGGAGGGAAAAAAACTTCTAATCTTATTGAAGAAATAATAGTACCTGCTATAGGAAATGAAAAATTAAATGTGTTAGGGGATGGTGCTTTACTTAATATATCAGAGGAAATAGCTTTTTCTTCTGATAGTTTTGTAATTAATCCTTATTTTTTCCCAGGAGGAGATATTGGTAAATTAAGTGTTTGTGGTACGGTAAATGATTTATTAATGTGTGGAAGTGTTCCTAAATATTTGAGTCTATCATTAATTTTAGAAGAGGGTTTTAAAATAGATGAACTAAAGAAAATAATTTTTTCTATAAAAAAAACAGCAGAAGAGGCTAAAGTACAAGTGGTAACCGGAGACACTAAGGTAGTAGATAAAGGTCATGGCCATGGGATATATATAAATACTGCTGGTATAGGAGAAAAAATTTTAGGTGTAGATTTAGATAAAAAAGGAATAAAAGTAGGTGATAAGGTAATATTAACTGGTAGTATAGGAAATCATGGTATATCAATTTTATGTGCAAGAGAAAGTTTGTTAGAAAATACTATAAAGTCTGATTGTGCTCCTTTAAATAAAATAGTATATACTATTTTAAAATATAAGGAGAAAGTAAAAATACTAAGAGATCCAACTAGAGGGGGATTGGCTACTACTTTAAATGAATTTGTAGAAAGAGAAAATTTTTCTATACAAATTGAGGAAGAGAAGATACCAATAGATAGAGAAGTAATAGGAGCATGTAAATTATTAGGATTAGATCCTTTATATATAGCAAATGAAGGGAAAGCTGTGGCAATTATATCAGAAGAAGTCTGTGAAAATATAATAGAAGATTTAATGAATATTGGATGTACAAATGCAAGAATTATAGGAGAAGTAGTAGATTATACAAATTCTAAAATACTTCTTAACACAGCTTTTGGAGGAAAAAGGATTTTAAATAAGTTAACCTATGATCTTTTACCTAGAATATGTTAAAAGGAGAATGTAGTTATGCATAAAAGTGATATAACATATGTATCTAAAGATGAAATTATAAAAATGGCTGAAAATATGTTAAATGAAAAGAGAAGACTTGTAATTATGAATGGATATGTAGATAAAGAAGGAAACAATGTAATAGCATATAATTTTGATATAGATGGAAATCTAAAAACATTTATATGCAAAGGAGAGAAAGTACTTCCCACAATTACCCATATATATAAAGGTTCTGCACAGTGGTGTGAAGAGGATATATGTGAAGTAATGGACATTGAATTTGACGGATTAAATAAGGGAGATAGACTATTTTTGCCAGATGATTTTGATGGCTCTGGACAGATACTTGTAACACCTATGGAAGAATTAAGAAAAAAGTATAAAGTAAAAAATGAAGGATAAAAATTTATATAACATCAATATTAGAAAGATGAGGTATGAAGTATGAGTTACGTAATTCCAATTGGACCATATCACCCAGCTTTAGAAGAACCAGTACATGTAAAACTTTATACTGATGGCGAATCTATAGAAGATGCACAGGTTTATATTGGGTATAACAATAGAGGAATAGAAAAATTAGCACAAGAAAAAAACTTTATACAAACTATAACTTTAGTAGAAAGAGTATGTGGTATATGTTCTCACTCACATAGTTTAGCTTATTGTTTAGGGATTGAGAATATTGCTGGATTAGAAGTGCCAAAAAGAGGGTCTTATATAAGGGTAATAATTTCTGAATTAGAAAGATTACATTCTCATTTTTTACTTCTAGGATTAGCTGCTCATATAATAGGTTTTGATAGTGCTTTTATGTACACTTTTTCTGCAAGGGAAAAGGTTATGGAAGCTTTAGAAACTTTAACTGGAAATAGAGTAAATTATGCAATGAATATAATTGGAGGCGCTAGAAGAGATATAGACGAAAAATCATTAAATGATCTTTTAATGATTATTGAAGAAATGAAAGAGCCTTATGAAAGAATATTAGATATATTCGGAGGAGATAAAACTATAGCCATGAGAACAAAAAAAGTTGGGATATTAAGTTATGATGAGGCATGGATATATGGACTTTCAGGGCCACATGGAAGAGCTTCAGGACTAGAAGTTGATGTAAGAAAAATAGATCCATATTGTTCTTATGAAGATTTCAATTTTAATATGATTGTACAGAAGAATGGAGATGTATTTTCAAGAGTATTAGTTAGACTTTTAGAAATTGGAGAAAGTATTAGAATAATAACTCAAGCAGCTCAAAATATGCCTGATACTCCAATAAATTTAGGTTTTAAAATTCCAAGGGTTCCAGCGGGAGAATATTGTGTTAGAATTGAAGCGCCAAGAGGTGAATTGACTTATTATATAGTTACAGACGGAGGACAAGGGAATAGAAGAGTAAATATACATGTGCCTACCTTTAGAAATGCAGCTTCATTGCCAGCCATGCTTAAAGGAAATACTATAGCAGATGCTGGACTTATAGTAGCAAGCATTGATCCTTGTTTCTCATGCTTGGACAGATAAAATGCATGAACTATCTTTAACACAAAGCATTGTAAAGATTTGTATAGAAGAAGGAAATAAAAATAATTTAAAAAAGATTGAAGAAATAAGACTAAAGGTGGGAGAGCTATCTGGAATAGTACCGCAGTGCATACAATATTATTTTGACATAATAAGCAAAGACTCTATATTACAGGGAGCAGAAATAAAAGTTGAAAGAATTCCAATAGAAATACAATGTAGAGATTGCAATAATATATGTGTTATGGAAAAAATAAATTTTTGTTGCCCAAATTGTAATAGTTTTAATATTAAAATTTTAAAGGGAAATGAATTTTATATAGATTCTATAAAAGGAGAGTAAACTATGGAAATAAAGGTTGTTAGACAAATTATGGAGTGGAATGAAAATTGTCATAACGAAATACAAGAATTATTAAATGAAAAAGGTATATTCATGATAAATGTTATGGGATCACCTGGCGGTGGTAAAACTACATTTATAACTAAATTAATTGAAAAATTAAGAAGTGAATATAAAGTGGCTGTAATAGAAGGAGATATAGCTGGGAAATTGGATGCTGAAAAAATTGCATCAATGAATATACCTGTAGTTCAACTTAATACAGAAGGGGCTTGCCATATAGAGGCTATGTCTATAAAGAAAATATTACCAGAGTTTAATTTAAATGATTTAGATATATTAATAGTTGAGAATATAGGAAATTTAGTATGTCCAGCTGAATTTCAAATAGGGGAGCATTTAAAAATTGCTTTATTAAGTATTCCTGAGGGAGACGATAAAGTGGAAAAATATCCATTGATGTTTGCCAATGCAAATGCTTTGATAATTAGTAAATATGACTTAAAAGAATATTTTAATTTTAATGAAGAAAGAATTAAGGAAAAAGGAAAAGGAGCTAATCCCAATATTCAAATATTTAGTGTTAACTCTATTACTGGTGATGGAGTAGATGAATTTGTAAACTGGTTGCAAAGTAAGATGAAAAATAGATAAGGAGGAATAAAATGAAAGCTAAATCCATATTTTCAACAGCTATATTTTCTTTTATTCTATGGCTTATCTATATTGGAAGTTATTCTATATCTAATATAGGAGAAGAGCTGATTGGAGGCATTATAGTCTCTGTATTTATAGGAATCTTTGCTTCATCTTTTTTCATTAAAGAAGATCCATTTTGGATATTAAAAAAAAATAGAATATTGTGGTTACTAATGTTTATACCTAGCTATACATTAGAACTTGTAAAAGCCAATTGGGATGTAGCTAAAAGAGCGCTCTCACCTAAGATAAATGTTAATCCAGGTATTGTGAAAATAGAAACAGATTTAAAATCAGATTATGGCTTAGCAATGTTAGCAAATTGCATAACTTTAACTCCAGGTACTATTACTATGAATATAATTGAGAAGAATGATAAGGTATATATGTATGTACATTGGATTGATGTAAAAACAAAAGAAGAAAAAGCAGCATCCCAAATTATAAAGGGAACATTTGAACCGTGGATAAGGAGGATTTTTAAGTAATGGATATGTCATTTGAATTTATTTTCATATCTATTTTAATAATCTTTTTAAGTTTTCTACTTTTATATAGAGTGTTTATTGGACCTAATATTATTGATAGAGTTGTAGCGGTAGATTCTATTGATGTTATGGTAGGACTTGTAATGGTTTTATTTGGATGTTATGAGGGAAGATCTCTTTATATAGATTTAGGACTTATAATAACTTTACTTGGATTTATAGGTACTATTCTTATTTCTAAATACTTGGAGGGGAAACTATGATAGTAAAAATTATTATAGATTTATTTCTAATCATAGGTTTATTTTTTATATTAGCAGGGGTTGTAGGAATGTTAAGAATGCCAGATACTTTTTGTAGAATTCATTCTTCAACTAATATAGTAACTATGGGAGGACTTCCCGTACTTATAGCAGCATCTATTTATGGTTTTTATATTGGTAATACAGCTATAGGGATAAAGTCTATAACTATGGGAGTATTTATTATTTTAACCAATCCAGCTGCATCTCATGCAATGACTAAAGCAGCCTATAAAATTGGAACATCTATGTTACAAAAAAGCTCTTATGAAAAAGCTGAGGAGGGAAAATAGATGACGTCATTATTTAATATTAGTTTTTTAAACATTATAGTAGTAATAGGAATAGTAGTGTCAGCTATTTTTACCGCAATAATTGATGATATTTTACCGTGTATAATTGCATCTTCTGCAGTAGGAACATTTATTGCCTTAGAATTTTTATTATTAAGAGCTCCTGATGTTGCTATAGCAGAAGGAGCAGTTGGAGCAATACTTACACCATTTATATTTATAATTACTTTAAAAAAAGTAGCAGAAAGGGAGGAAGAGGAGAAATGAAAAGATTTTTAACATGGTTTTCATTGAGTGTGCTTTTCCTTTTTTTTATATACATAAGCTTTTCCATGATAACTTTGCCATCTACATATGGAGGAATAAGCAGCATAATTGTAAAAAATACTTTAGAAAAGACCAGAGCCATAAATGCAGTAACTGCTATTGTCTTTGATTTTAGAGGATATGATACATTAGGAGAATCATTTGTATTATTTACAGCAGTATCAGGGTCTGCAGCAATACTTAGAAGTTATAAAAAAAATTCAACTAAATCAAAAGATAAGAATTTAGAGAAGGATGAGAAATTTAAAAGTAATTTTGAAGTTATGAAAGAAATAGATAACAAAACTAAAGTGGGTATTGAAAGAGATTCAATAATAGTATCTACAGCTAATATAGTATTGCCTATTAGTTTAACTTTGGGAGTATATGTTATATTGCATGGACATTTGAGCCCAGGAGGAGGGTTTCAAGGAGGAGTTTTAATAGCTTCAGCTGTTACTATCATATATCTAGCTTATGGTATTGGAAAAGTAGCTAAAGTATTTAATATAGAAAAAATTAAGTTCTATGAAAATATAGGAGCTTTGAGTCTTTTACTTTTAGCAACTTTAGGAGTGGTATATGGATATAATTTTTTCAAAAATGTAATATATAATCAGGGAGAAGCAGGAATGCTATATAGTTCTGGTACAATTTTTTGGATGAACTTTGCTGTAGGTTATAAGGTTTTAGCAGGAATTGGATTATTACTTATAAATATGCTTGGTACTTTAAATACTGAAGAAAAGAAATAGAGGTGAAAAAATGATTGTAAATTATATAGGCTCCTTTATTGTAATATTATTAGGATTATATATTATGATGACAAAAAAGAATTTGATAAAAATAGTTATTGGAATGTCTCTATTGGATTCTGGATTAAACCTACTATTAGTATCTATTGGATTTAGAGCTGGGGGTACTGCACCTATATTTATTACAGATTTGAAAAAAGGAGCTTTTTTTGTTGACCCTGTACCTCAAGCTTTGACTTTAACTTCTATTGTAATCGGAGCTTGTGTATTAGCATTAGCATTATCTTTAGTTATAAAGATAAAAGAAAAATATGGAACTATAAATGCAGATAAAGTTAGGAGGTTAAGAGGATGAATTATGTAAGCAATTCACCTATAATTTCCATAATAATACCTTTTATAGGGGCTTTTGCCATAGGACTAATAAGGAAAAATAAAAGGTCACTAATTTTAATAAAAGCAGTTGCTATAGTTAGTGCTTGTATATCTTTTTTTAGCTTAGTAGCATTAATAAAACCTGTGCTTATTGATGGTAAAATAGTAACATATTGGTTGGGCAATTGGATGCCTCAAGAACAAATGGCTATAGGAATAGGATTAGAAGTAGATTCATTTAGTCTTTTTGTAGCTCTTATAATAACTTTTTGTGCTTTATTATCTAGCTTTTATTCTATAAAGTATATGGAGAATGATAATTCTTTGGATAAATATTATACGTTATTTTTAATGTTATTAGGAAGTATGGTTGGTTTTGTACTTACTGGAGATTTATTTAATATGTATGTTATGTTAGAAATTATGACTTTTGCAGCTATATCACTTACTGCTTTTAGAAATGATATATATAAATCATTAGAAGCTGCTTTTAAATATATAGTAGTAGGGTCATTGGGATCTACATTAATATTAATAGGTACTATACTTATATATGCTCAAACAGCTACTTTAAATATGGCGCAAATAGCTGCTATGTTACATAATAATCATACTCCCGTAACTATATTAGCTTTAGTATTTATGTTGACAGGTTATGGAGTAAAGGCTTTTCTAGTTCCGTGTCATACATGGCCACCAGATGCGCATATGTCTGCGCCATCGTCTATATCAATGTTATTATCGGGAGTTATGAGTAAAACTGGTATATATGGATTTGTAAGAATCTTATTTATGATATTTTTTAGTATAGGTGTAGTTAAAGTTGAGTTTTTAGTAATAATATGGGGAACTTTAACTATGATAATAGGTGCATCTATGGCAATAATACAAACGGATTTTAAAAGACTATTAGCATTTTCATCAGTTTCTCAAATAGGGTATATAATAGTAGCCTTTGGAATAGGACTTTCTTCGAAAAGTGAAGTGGGAGTTTTAGGTACATTAGGTGGACTATATCATATGATTAATCATGCATCATTTAAGTGCTTACTGTTTATGTGTGCAGGAGCTGTATTACATATGACAGGTACTACAGATATAACAAAGTTAGGTGGTTTATCAAAGAAAATGCCATATACTACAATATTATTTTTAATAGGTGCTTTTTCTATAAGTGGAATACCTCCTTTTAATGGTTTTGTATCTAAATGGATGATATATCAAGCTACTTATAAGGAAGGCTATGCCATAGTAACTATTATATCATTAATTGTTTCAGTGTTTACCTTAGCTTATATGATGAAGCTTGCACAATCGGTTTTTTTTGGAGAATTGAGAGAGGAATTAAATGAAGTAAAGGAAATACCTTTATCTATGAAAATACCAATGAGTATTTTCGCAATAATCTGTTTAATTCAAGGATTATTTCCAAAGGTTATATCTAAATATTTGTTGGAACCAGCGGCCTATTCTATATACAATATTGGAAATTATATAGATGTCATGTTTACTAAAGGTTTTGCAGAAAGTATGTTTAAAAGTAAAGTACCAATACCTAACATGACTTATGAAATGGCGGGATATTGGCGACCAGAAGCATGGTTTTTATTATTTATAGTAATACTTATTGGATTTATTATAGGAACAGGAATAAGTTTGACATTTAGAAAGAAAACTAGTAGTAAACAAATGAATATATCTTATGATAAATATGGAGTGTTTACAGGAGGAGAAAAGGAAGAATTTACTCCAATTGCTGGAGCAGATCTTTTTTGGGGTTTAAGACATAATTTAAAAGGATATTTTAATTTTTTACAAGTAGCTCATAGTGGAATAGTAAATGACTATGTAATATGGATTATTTCCTGTACTGCCATTCTTACTTTATATTTTTTTGCAGTACTTTAGAGGAAAGGATGATATTTGTGGAGATACTAAAGAATTTATTTTATGTATTTATCTTTCCAGGTTTAATTTTTAGTATTATTTTTGGATTATTACTTTCAGGTATAGATAGAAAAATGGTTGCTAGAATGCAAAGAAGGATAGGGCCTCCTATAATGCAGCCTTTTTATGATATTTTAAAATTGACTGGAAAAGAAAGGTTAATACCTAGAAGAGCAGCTAAAAATACATTTATATTGGCACCGTTAATAGGACTTATAAGTGTTATTACTATTTCTTTATTTATTCCTTTTTATGGTATGAATTTTTTTCCTGGAGAATATGGAGATATAATAGTAATATTATATCTTCTAACTATACCTGCAGTAGCTTTAATAATAGGTGGAGCTGCATCCGGGTCGCCTTATGCAAGTATAGGTATATCAAGAGAAATGGTGACAATGTTATCTTATGAGGTACCTTTAGTAATAATATTATTAGCGGTGGGAGCAAAAGCAGGTTTTTCTATGCAAGGCAATGTAACTTTTTCATTAAAGATAATAGAAGAATATCAAAGAATAAAAGGGATAAATATGTTTAATATATATCTTATACCAGCAGCATTAGCGTTTTTGTTTATAATTCCTGCAGAAGTGGGTACAGTACCTTTTGATATAGCAGAGGCAGAAACAGAAATTTGTGAAGGGCCATTAGTGGAATATAGTGGAATTTATCTAGGTATATATAAGTTAACTGGAGCAGTAAAAATGTTTATAATGGGAAATTTATTTGTAAGTCTATTTTTAGGAGGAATAAATTTTGGAAATATAATATTAAATGTATTATTTAATATATTACTTATAATACTAGTAATAATAATATCAATTTCTTTTGTGAGATCTATTGTAGGAAGAATAAGAATAGAACAAACTTTGAGATTTTTTTGGACTATACCTACTATATTAGCAGCTATAAGCTTAGTATTTGCTTATATATAAGGGAGGGGAATTTTATGGAAAGATTACTAAGGTGGAGTAGAACGAAATCACCTTGGATATATCATTTAAATACAGGATCTTGTAATGGATGTGACATTGAATTAATGGCATTACTAGGCCCTAAATATGATTTGGAAAGATTCGGAATAAAGTTAACTGGTACTCCAAAACATGCGGATATAGTAGTGGTTACAGGCCCTGTAACAACCCAGTCTAAAGATAGGATGTTAAGAATATTATCTCAAGTTCCTGAACCTAAGGTAGTGGTGTCTTTAGGGTCCTGTCCAATGTCTTGTAATGTTTTTAAGGGAAGTTACTGCGTAGAAGGGCCTTTGGATAAATGGACTAATGTAGACATTTCTGTAGGAGGATGTCCACCAAAACCAGAGGCTATGATACAAGGAATACTTGAAGCAGTAGAAATATTAAAGGAAAAGGGTGGCGGAGATAATCATGGCTAAAGTACCATATATAAAGCAAGCAATAAAACACATATTTATGCCAGCAGAAACACAAAAAAAACATTATAAATTAGTAGATGCACCCGAATTTTATAGGGGTAGAATAAAATTTGATCAGGACACTTGTATTGGATGCGGAATGTGTATTAGAGTTTGTGCTCCACAAGCTATAACAAAAAAAGTAGAAAAACTAGATGGAGAAGAAAAAGTAACTATGAATTTCGATTTAGGTTCTTGTACTTTTTGTAAAATGTGCGAAGATTTTTGCCCTAAAAAAAGCATAAAGCTTACAAAGGATTATTCTTTAGTATCTAGAGATAAAAAAACACTTTTCGAAGAAGGGACTTTTACTAAAAAAAGCACCATAAAATGAAGAAATATTGTAAATTACCTTTCATTGGTATAAAATATAAAGTATAGTTTACAAATTATATCAGAACAATATAAAAAGAGAAAATGGACAGGGGGATTTAAGGATGAATAAAAATGAATTAGCAGCAATGATAGATCATACATTATTAAAACCGGAAGCTGACTTAAGTAGCATAAAAAGGATATGTGAAGAAGCTTTAAAATATAATTTTGCATCTGTTTGTATAAATCCTTGTAATGTAAAAGTAGCTTCAGATATATTGAATGGTAGTAAAGTAAAGGTTTGCACAGTTATAGGATTCCCATTAGGAGCTACTACTACAGCTGTTAAAGTATTTGAAGCAGAAGAAGCTGTAAAGAATGGTGCTGAAGAAGTAGATATGGTAATTAACATAGGAAGATTAAAGGATAAAGATTATGAATATGTAAAAAATGATATCAAGTCTGTTGTACAGACGGTAAAAGGAAAAGCTTTGATAAAAGTAATTATTGAAACTTGTCTTCTAAGCAATGAAGAAAAAGTTATCATATGTAAAATTGCAAAAGAAGCAGGAGCAGACTATGTAAAAACATCCACTGGATTTTCAACAGGAGGTGCTACTATTTCTGATATTAAACTTATGAGAGATACTGTAGGAAATGACATGGGAGTAAAAGCATCTGGAGGAGTTAGAACTTATGAAGATTCATTATCTATGATTGAAGCTGGTGCCACAAGAATAGGAGCTTCAGCATCTATACAAATTTGTGAAAAAATTCAAGATTAAGAAGCAGGTTTATATTAAGAGTACCTAATTTCTAGGTACTCTTTTAAATTTATCTGCAATTTTTTAAATTTTGTTCCTAAAAATAAAGTAAGAGAATATTATTATACTAATGGGAGAAAAGGGGTGATTATATGAGTGAACTTAAAATTAGTGAAGTAAAATATAAAATAGACTTTTTAAATATTAATAAGAATAAAGATGATGATTATATACCAGAATATAATGAAGTATATAAGTCCATAAAAAGAGCTTTAGAAATAGATAAACCAGGATATAATGTTTATTTAATAGATGATTTTTCAAAAGATAAATTAAAAAATATAATGAGTTTTATTGAAAACAATTTAAAGGATATCCCTCCAAAGGATATATGTTATGTAGTGGGAAAAGATGGAAAGAGCCCTAAATCAATATTTTTATATAATGGAAAAGGGCAAGCATTTAGTAAATATATACAAGAAATACAAGAAAGCTATTCAGAGAAAACTTATGATTTTTATAATTCATCAGATAATAAAGAAAAAGAACAACTATTAAAATCAGTACAAGAAAATAGAAGTGAACTTTTAAATAATATGATAAAAGTAGCTGAAGACAATGGGTTTGATATAAGGGTGACACAATCAGGATTTACCTTTGTTCCACTTAAAGAAAATGGAGAAGCTATGACTGAAAAAGAATATGAATCTCTAGAAAAACAAGAAAAAGATATTATAATAAATAAGGTTACAGAGTTAAAAGAAGAAGCGGAGATCATATTAGAAAAAATGAAGGAGAAAGAAGAGGAAGGAATACAAAGCATAAAGGAGCTCATGAAGGAATATTATGCAGATACTATGGAGAAAATGAAAGATAATTATAGAAAAGAATTTTTAGAGGAAAAAAATATATTTGATTTTTTGGAAAATATGTGTAAGGAAATAGAGGAGGAATTGATAGATAATTATTCAATGAGCTATGAAGATGATGAAGAGATAATAAGTGAAATTATATATAGATACAATATTAATGTAATAGTAGATAATAGTAATATTAAAAAACCTAAATGTATATATGAAGATGATCCAAGTCTTACAAATCTTTTAGGAGATATAGAATATGAGAATAAAAATGGAGTTTATGTTACAGATGTAAATTTTATAAAAGCAGGATCAATGTTAAAAGCGAATGAAGGATGCTTGATAATGCGCATAAATGATTTGCTAGCTAATCCGGCAGCATATTATAATTTAAAAAAAGCATTAATAAACGAAAAAGTAGATATAAATCATAATAGAGGATATTTAGAAGTAGTATCATTAAGTGGAATACATCCGGAACCTATAAACATTAATGAAAAGGTAATTCTTATAGGGGATTATGAAACATACAATATTTTGTATTCCTATGATGAAGATTTCAAGAAGATATTTAAAATAAAGGCAGAATTCAATCCTATAGTAAAAATTGATGAAGATATTAAAAGTTATCTTGTAAGAAATATATATAATATATGTAAAAATAATAATTTGAAGTCAGTTAAAGATGAGGGAATTAAAGAAGTAGCCAAATATCTTTCAAGAAAAGCAGAAAATAAAAATAAAATGTATTTTAATTTAGAAGAACTTGATAAAATATTAATATTAGCCAATAATAAAGTAGAAAATGAAAAAAAAGATTTTATAGATGCTAAAGATATAATATCAATAGCTTATAATGAGGATATTATAGAAAAGGAAATTTTAGAGGCTTTTGAAGAAAATAAGATATTTTTAAATGTAAAAGATAATCTAATAGGTGAAGTCAATGGACTTACTGTGTTGGATACAGGATATACAAGTTTTGGAAAACCCGTAAGAATAACTTGTAGCTGTTATTATGGTGATGGAAATATAATAGATGTGCAAAAAAGTAGTGAGCTTAGTGGAAAAATACACAGTAAAGCAATAAATATATTGAAAGGTTATATAAGCAGTTTAATTGGTGGGTATATTAAATTACCAGTTGATTTTCATTTAAGTTTTGAGCAAGTGTATGGAAAAGTTGATGGAGATAGTGCTTCTGTAGCAGAAGTTGTAGCTATACTTTCAGCTTTAAGTAAAAAAGGAGTTAATACTAATATTTCTGTTACAGGTTCAATAAATCAATTAGGAGAGGTTCAACCTATAGGTGGAGTAAATGAGAAAATAGAAGGATTTTTCAAGGTATGTAAAAAGTTAGACAAAATTAATAATAAAGGAGTACTAATACCTTACTCAAATGTAGATAATTTAGTTTTAAATGAAGAAGTAGAAAATGAAATAGAAAAAGGAAATTTTCATATATATACTATGAAAAATGTAGAAGATGCAGTTAATATATTAATGGGTGAAGGTAAGGATATATATAAAGAAGTAATAGAATCTATAGATAAAGAATTAAAAAAATATAGTTCAAGAAGTAGAAAAAGTACAAAATAATAAATAATATTTTTAAATTTTAATATAAAATGTAAAAGGGCCTATTTCAAAATAGAATTTTGAGATAGGTCTTTTTTATTTACATTAAAAAATACTAACTATTGAATTTGGAGTAAATATTTACTATAATTGATACATAGGTTTACTATGCATAGTAAACCTATGTATCAATTTGCAGGAGGAGATAAAATGAAAGTGGATAAAGAGTTACTTAAAGGAAGTACAGAAATACTTATATTGACTCTTTTGAAAGATGAACCTATGTATGGATATGAAATTATTAAAAAATTAGAAGAAAAATCTTCAGGAATATTTGTATTTAAGGAAGGTACATTATATCCCATATTACATTCTTTGGAAGATAAAAATGTAGTGGAATCTTTTTGGAGCAATGGGCAAAATGGAAGAAAAAGAAAATATTATAGGTTAACAGAGAAGGGAAAGGGATATATAAAAGAAAAGGAAGAACAGTGGGTAACTTTTCGCTCAGCTGTAGATAAAATATTATGGGAGGGAATAGTATGGGGATAAAAGAAAATAAAATAGTTAAAGAATATTTAAATAATGTGCTATTAGAAATAAAAAATAAAGAAGTACATGAAGAAATTGAATTAGAAATTATAGGGCATATAGAAGACTTATATAATGCATATAGAGATAGCGGAGTAACTAGTGAAGAATCTATAAAAAAGGCAATTTTAGAAATGGGAGAGGCTAAGATAATAGGAGAAAAATTAAATAAAGTTCATAAAGGTAAAATAGAATTAGGTATAGTAATTCCTTCTATTTTAATGGGCTTCTTTGGTGTTTTTTTAATGTTTTTTATGGTAGGCTATAATGGATATTTTAACAAAACTATGGGAATAAAAACTATAATATCATGGATAATAGGGTTGACATTTGCAGTTATCTTATATAAATTTGATTATAGAAGAATAAAAAAATATTGTATAAAAATATTTATTGGAGCTAATTTAATGTTATTTCTTCGATTACTCTATCAGAATACTACTAATGGTCTTAAAAGAGTTATTCATATAGGAAATGTCAGTGTTGATGTTATATCAATATATTTATTTTTAATATGTATAACTCTTCCAGGAGTGTTGGAAAAAGTTAAAACTGAAAAAAATAAAAAAATATTTTATTTAATTGCTATATATGCTGTACCATCATTTTTAACAATATTAATGCCCTCTATGATGGATCTTATAATATATAATTCAATATTTATAGTAGTTGCTATAAACAGTAAATTTTCTTGGAAATATGTTATTCCAATGCCTGTAGCAAGTGCTAGCATTATAATTATTAAAATTATAAGTTCGCCTTTTATAATGAAAAGAGTTATTTGTTTTTTTGATATTAATAGGGATCCTAATGGAATGGGGTACTTTTATAAACAAATAGATAATTTAATGAAATTATCAGGTTTCTTTGGAAATGGAATAGATAACAATGTAAAACTTTTGCCACAGGCTCATACAGATTTCATATTTATGACTATTGTATATAGCTGTGGATGGATAGTAGCTCTTACTTTTATAGCTTTAACAATATTTTTCTTAGTTCGTTTAATTAAGTCTTCTAAATTAGTAAAAGATAGTTATGGTAAATCAATAGTTAAGGCTTTCACTACTCTATTTATTATAGAATTCAGTGGGAATATACTTGTGAGTTTGAATTTGATGCCAATAATGGGGGTAAGTTGTCCTTTCATAAGTTATGGTGGAACTTCTATGATAATAAATACAGCGTCTATAGGGATTATTATGAGTATATATAAAAGAAAAAGCTATGCAGTTTTAGTTAATAATTAAAAAAGTTATCATGTAATTTTTAATATATATACTTATAGAAGTATGTATTGCACCTAAACTACATAAAGAAGTATAAATAAAAAGATAACAATAAATGAGGTGGTTCTATAAAATTTCATTTATTGTTATCTTTTTTATAAGATATTTTGCATAAAGAAAGTAGTGCCTTTTAGAACTAATAGATTAAAAATTAAACCTAAAACTATAGCTGTGGCACAATAGGAAATACATTTTAATAATTTTATTTTTGTAGTTTTATAATTATTAATAGATACTTTTATACATTTTGATGAAAAGAATATGCATATAATCCAAGGGAATATGCTCTCTATAGAAAAAATAGGTATTAAAATACATAAAAATATAAATACTAAGCACCATTTAGGTAATATAAATTCCATAGACTTCACCTACTTTTTAAAATAGTTTGCTCTTATTATCTTGTCGCTAATATCTATACCATTTAAGAAAAATTCTTTATGAAAACTTTTATATTCTTTCCCTATATACTTACGATTAGAGGTTACTGCAAAATTAAAGTTTGTATTTAATAAATTTCTTCCTATAGATGTTAATAAATAATCTGAAGAATTAGCTCCCATCAAGTAGCTTATAGTAGGAAGTAAATCAACTTGTCCACCAATTGTAGATATAGTTTCGCCTTTTATATCTTTAGAGTATATTATTAAAGGAACTTCTAAATTATTATCCCACCAAGATTCTTTATTTTGCATAGAGTTTACTTCATCACTAAAGAATTTATGAACTCCTTCATGATCTCCATATATAACTAATACTGAATTATTAAGTAGTCCTTTTTTATCTAAAATATTTATAAAATTACCTATTTGTTTATCTGTATACCTTATAGATTGAAAGTAGCCTCCAATTTTACTTCCATTAAATGAATCATTAAGTTTCAATTCCTTATATTTTTCAGGAATATTAAAAGGAGAGTGACTAGTCAGCGTTATAGAAAAACTATAAAAAGGTTGTTGTTCATTTTCCAATATTTCTGGAAGTTGTTTTAAGAAACTTTCATCACTAAGACCTAGTCCTATAATTTCATCTATGTTAAAAGAACTGGAATCAAAGCATTTATCAAATCCTATGGATTTTAATGAGGGAAGCCAGTTCCAATAAGATCCTTTATCGGGATGAATAGCTACAGTACTATATCCTAATCTCTTCATAATATTAGGTAAAGAGTTTATATAAGCATTTCCTGGATATCTAAAAAAAGTACTTCCGCTTCTTACAGGATAAAGAGAAGTATTAGTTAAAAGTTCCGCATCAGAAGTTGTTCCATTATAAGTTTGCTCTATGTAATTATCAAAGTATAGACTATTTTTTAAAAGTTTATTAAGAGTAGGTGTAATTTCTTCACCATTTATTTTCCTACCTATAACGAAATTTTCAAGAGATTCTATTTGTAATACAATTAAATTCTTATTTTTAAGTAGACCTTTATATTTATTATCTGGTAGTATTTCTGATTTAGTTTTAAACCAGTTAGCTATATTATTTTTTTCATCTGTACTCATTATATATGGTTGAGATTCTTTATAGAATCTGTATACATCAAAAATGTGATAGCCAATTGGAGTAAGAGATGCCATAGTTTGATTCTGAGACCAACTGTTTCTAAATAAAAATTGATTTTCATAACCTTTTTTCAATATATCTATTTTATAATGAGCATAGCATAAGTATGATATTGATAATATAAATAAAATACAGAATGATAAAAAATTTTTTTTATAGTATTTATAAACATTAGAATGTTTTATACAAAGAAAAATTAATATTAATATATCAATTAAAAACATGATATCTATTTTTCTTGACATAGCCCATATGCTATCTCCTAAATTGTTTAAATTTGATGTAGCTTTTAACATATGATAGCTTAGAAAAGAATGATTACTTCTATAGTACCAAATATCTCCTATAAAAATAACAGTAATAACCACATTCATGAATAAAAAGTATAATATTTGAAACTTTCCTTTAAATAAGAATGAGAAGGAAAGAGCTAAAAATAGAAAGCTTATATAAACTAATATAGGAGGAACGCTATGAAAAACTATGTTATTAGTTATGTTAGTGGCTTTATCTGTGGAAATTAGTAAAATAAATAATATAGTTTTTATAAATAAAAAAATAAATGTATATATAAATAGTTTATTTTCTTTTATATTTTTATAAGCTAAATATAAGTTATAAATAAATTTATCAAATAAATTATGTTTTTGTTTTAAATTAATATTTTTTAAAGTTTCCATATTATCTCCTTGAAATTTTTTTAAAATTCATTTTACATTATACTATAAAATATAAAATATAAACAGTTTTGTTGAAATAAAGTTTGTTGTAGAGTATAATTTAGAAAGAATTAACTAAAGTTAGGAAAGGACTGTATACATATATGAAGTTAGGAATCGTGGGTTTACCAAATGTAGGTAAAAGTACCTTGTTTAATGCAATAACAAATGCAGGAGCTGAAGCGGCTAATTATCCATTTTGTACTATAGAACCAAATGTAGGAGTAGTTACTGTTCCTGATAAGAGATTAGATGTATTAGAAAAAATGTATAATCCAAAGAAAAAAATATATGCGACTATAGAATTTTATGATATAGCAGGGTTGGTTAAAGGAGCAAGTAAAGGGGAAGGATTAGGAAATAAATTTCTTTCACATATAAGAGAAGTTGAAGCTATAGTTCATGTAGTAAGATGTTTTGATGATGAAAATGTAGTTCATGTAGAGGGAACTGTAGATCCAATAAGAGATATAGAAACTATAAATCTTGAACTTATTTTTTCTGACATAGAAGTTTTAGATAGAAGAATAGAAAAAACAAATAAGGCTGCTAAAGGTGGAGACAAAAAGGCAAAGGAAGAACTTCTTTTAATGGAAAAAGTAAAGGCTCATTTAGAATCAGGAAAGCCTGTGAGAACTTTAGAAGTAACAGAAGATGAAAATGAAATTATAAAAGGATTTTTCTTAATTACATCTAAACCTGTTTTATATGTAGCAAATATTTCCGAAGATGATTTAATTTCAGGAAATATGGAAAATGACTATGTAAAAAAAGTAAAAGGATATGCTGAAAAAGAAAATTCAGAAGTTATAATTGTAAGTGGTAAAATAGAAGAAGAATTATCTTCTTTAGAAGCAGAAGAAAAAGAAGAGATGTTAAAGGAATATGGAATAGAAGAACCAGGTCTTTATAAGCTTATACATGCAAGTTATAAGCTTTTAGGGTTAATGAGTTTCTTAACAGCAGGTTCTGATGAAGTTAGAGCGTGGACTGTAAAAATTGGAACTAAGGCACCTAAAGCTGCAGGAAAGATTCATACTGATATAGAAAGAGGATTTATAAGAGCAGAGGTAATATCCTATGATAAACTTATAGAGTGCGGATCAGAAACAGCTGCTAAAGAAAAAGGATATTATAGACTTGAAGGAAAAGATTACATAATGCAGGATGGAGATATAGTGTTATTTAGGTTTAATGTTTAAAAAATGAAGTTTGCTTAAAAGAAATACTTTGATTTATTTGGATAGAAAAACTTGTTTAGGTTTGTGATAGTGCGTAATTATTACTTAATAAATGGCAATATTAACAATGATAAATGCCAAATAAATTTCCCCCATTAAAGGGGGTTTTTTATTTGTAAGTAATTTAATATGAATACATTTAAATTTTAAATGTTAAGGAAGATATAGAAATTTAGTGAAAAAAATGATATATTTTATATATAATTTGTTATAGAAGTTTAAATTGAAAGAGTGATGAAGCTTGAAAAGAAATGCAATGCTAATAACTATCTTTTTCATAGTAATTTTATTATGCGTATTTTCTAATAGCAAATCTTATGCTCAGTATAACAATAATCTTAGAAAAAATGTTCTAGTCCTCCACTCTTATGATGAAAGTTTAGAATGGACTAATGATGTCTCATCAGGTATAAAATCAATATTTTATAATAATAGACAAAAAATTAATTTGTATTTTAATTATATGGATATGAAAAAAAATTATGATAATAAATATTTAGATAGTTTTAATAAATTTTTAAAAGACAAATATAAAAATCTAAAATTTGATCTTATTATATGTGTAGATAATGATGCTTTAGAGTATTTACGAATGCATTCTAAAGAAATTTTTCCCAAAGTTCCTGTTATTTTCACTGGTATTAATTTTCAAGAAGTTTCATTGCTTAATTTAGATAGAAATATTTTCAAAGGGGTTATAGAAGAAATACAAGTTAAAGATACTATAGATGTTATGATTAGACTGCATTCTAATTTAAAAAATATTAAAGTGTTTAGCAGTAGTACTTTATCAGGGAAATTAAGTTCAAATGCGGTTCAAAAAATAAAGTATTTGTATAAAGGGAAATTAGATTTTGAATTTTTGGAAGATTTTACAATAGAAAAATTTTTAGATAAATGCGACAAATCCGATAAAACAACTGCCATACTTCTCATGATAGATCCATTAAGAGATGAAAACAATAATCCTGTATATATTAATGAATATGAAGATAGTATAAAGAAGAACATGGAAATCCCTATGTATACTTTTTGGAATTTTAGTATAGGACATGGCATAGTTGGGGGAAAGATGAGTAGCGGATTTGATCAAGGTAAAACTGCAGCATTAATTGCATTAAAATATTTAAAAGATAATAGATTTGAGGATATACCTTTTATAAGTTATTGTACTAATAAATATATATTTGATTATAATTTCTTAACTAAATTTAATATAGATATGGATAAAATTCCTGGGAATAGCATTTTAGTTAATAAGCCTTTTTCATTTTATGAAAACTATAAACATCTAGTAATAAGTGCAGCTATTATATTTGCAATGCTTTTAATAATAATATTTATATTATCATTTAGTATAAAGAGAAAAAAAGAAGATGAAAGAAAGCTTAATGCTAGTTATGAAGAGCTTTCAGCTGTATATGAAGAATTATCAGCAACAGATGAGGAACTAAGAGATAGATATAAAGAATTAGTAGAAAATCAAGAAAAAATAAAACATTTAGCATATTATGATTCTCTAACAAATTTGCCAAATAGAACTAGCTTTATAGAGTTGTTAAAGGAATCTATAGAATCTAACAGATATAATAAAATAGGAGCTGTATATTTAATAGATATTGATAATTTTAAAAATATTAATGATACCCTAGGTCATGATGATGGGGACGAATTATTAAAGGCTATTACTTCTAAATTAAGAATTTTAGTTTCTCATGAACTGAGATTATTTAGAGCTGGAGGAGATGAATTTTTAATTCTAAAGGAAGATATTAATGGTAGAGAAGAGGCTATTATATTTGCTAAAAAGTTAATTAAGGTTTTTAATAAGTATTTTTATATAAACAATAAGCCTTTGTATATTTCTGTTAGTATAGGAGTTACTATTTTTAATGAAGATGGAAATGATGTAATTTCTATTTTAAAAAATGTAGATTTAGCTATGTTTAAGGCAAAAGAATACGGTAAAAATAGGTTTGAATTTTATAATAAGAAAATGTCAAAAGAAATATTAAGAAAAGCAGAGATAGAAAAGAGATTAAGAAATTCTCTAAGAAATAATGAGTTATTTATGCATTATCAACCTCAAATAGATTTACAATCAGGGAAAATTTGTGCTTTAGAAGCATTAATAAGATGGAATAATAAAGAACTTGGTATGGTGTCACCCGCAGAGTTTATAAAGGTAGCAGAAGAAACTGGATTAATAAATGTTATAGGGGAATGGGTATTAGTAAATGTATGTAGGCAAAATAAGTTATGGAAAGATAAAGGATATAATTATGAGCACATAGCAGTAAATATATCTGCTATTCAGTTACAACATCCTGGATTTTTTGAAAATGTAAAAAATATATTAGATATTACACACATAAAGCCAGAGTTTGTAGAGTTGGAGATTACTGAAAATGTATTAATAAAATCACTAGAAAGCAGTAGAGAAATACTAAAAAAGTTAATGGATTTAGGTATTAAAATAGCCATAGATGATTTTGGTACAGGATATTCTTCATTAAATTATATTAGAAAATTACCTATAAATACTTTAAAAATTGATAAATCTTTTTTAGATAATATTTGTTGCAATGAAAATGAGAAATCTGTTGCAGAAGGAATTATAGAACTTGCTCATAAAATGAATATGGAAGTAGTAGCAGAAGGTGTAGAAAATGAAAAACAGGTAGATATATTAAAGACTATGAAATGTAATAAGGTACAAGGGTATTATTTCAGTAAACCTCTTTCAAAGGAAAAAATAGAAGAAGTATTTAACAATAGGTTTTAATTTTATAATTGATGTTATGTAATATGGATGATGTATTTAAAATTATTATTCATATTACATATTTTTTATTTTCTGAGCAAAAAAGTATTGACCATTACCTAACGTCATGGGTTAAAATAAAAATACAGAGGTGATAATTTTGAAAATTAATACAGAGGAGTTTTATAGTGTAGGAGAATTTGCTAAAAAGGCAAATGTAACTATAAGAACCTTAAGATATTATGACAAAATAGGATTATTAAAACCTTCCTCTTATAATGATTTAGGTCATAGGATTTACAGTAAAGAGGATTTTGGAAAACTTCAGAAAATATTGACTTTGAAATTTATTGGTTTATCTCTAGAAGAAATAGGAGATATTATGAAATATGACATAAATGATAAAGATTTTAAAAAATCTTTGGAAATACAAAAAGAAATTATACAAGAAAAAGTAAAGCATATGGATACTGTAATAAAAGCCATTGAGGAAACTCTTTATATGGTAGAAAAAGAAGATACACTTAATTGGGATAATTTTATAAATATAATAAATGTAATTAACTTTGATAAGAAGTGGTTAGAACAATATAAAAATTCTTCTAATTTAAGAGCTAGAATTAACATTCATAATAACTTTAGTACTAATAAAGAAGGATGGATGAATTGGTTTTTTAATCAATTAAAATTGCCAGATAAAGTTAATATTTTAGAAGTAGGGTGTGGAGATGGAAGCCTGTGGGCTGAAAACTTACACAAGATACCCAAATCATGGAATGTAATTTTAACAGACTTCTCAGAAGGTATGTTAGAAGATGCAAAAAAAAACTTAAAGAACTCATCACATAAATTTAAATTTAATGTGGTAGATATAGAGAAAAAAATACCTTATAAGGATGGAAGCTTTGATGTAGTGATTGCAAATCACATGTTATATCATTTAAATGATATAGATAAAGGAATTCAGGAAATAAGTAGAGTTATAAAAAAAGATGGATATTTTTTTGCTTCTACTGTAGGGAAAAATCATATGAAAGAAATGAGAGATATTGTTAGTTTAGTTGATAAAAGTATATTAGAGTTAGAAGGTTTTACATTAACTAATAAGTTTGGATTAGAAAATGGCAGGGAAATAATAAAAAATTGGTTTAACCATATTTGTGTCAAAAGATATGAAGATAGTCTAAAGCTAACGGAATGGACTCCTTTTATAGATTATATATTTTCTATGCCAGGTAATATAGAGGAAAGATTTAATGAATATAAGTTGAAAAAATTGGAAAAAATTTTAAAAGAGATTATAATCAATAAGAAATATATTTATATAACAAAGGATACAGGTTTTTTTATGGGAAGAAAAAATTAGCATATAAATTTCAATTCATAATGAATTGTTTATATTAATAAAAAGGAGAGGATTTTAATGACAAAGAAAATACCTTTTTCACCACCAGACATAACTAAAGAAGAGATAGAAGAAGTAGTGAAAGTTTTAGAATCCGGTTGGATTACTTCCGGACCTAAAGTTGCTGAATTTGAGGAACAAATGAGAAATTACTGTAGTGCAAATTATGCAGTAGCTTTAGGTAGTGCTACTGCAGGAATGGAGCTTATATTAAAGGTCTTCGATATAAAAGAAGGAGATGAAATAATTACTACTCCTTATACTTATACAGCTACAGCAAATATAATTGTACACAGAGGTATAAAGCCTACATTTGTGGATGTAGAAAAGGACAGTTTTTTAATTGATATAGAAAAGATAGAAAAAGCTATAACACCAAAAACAAAGGCCATAATAACAGTAGATATTGCAGGAGTGCCTGTAGATTATGATAAAGTTAAAGCTATACTTAAAAAATTAGGAAGAGAAGATATAATACTTATAGCGGATTCAGCTCATTCCTATGGTGCTTCATACAAAGGCACAAAAGTAGGAGCACAATATGATTTTCATGTATTTTCATTCCATGCAGTAAAAAATTTAACTACTGCAGAAGGTGGAGGAATTACTTACAATGATAATAACTTCCACGGTAAGGAAGATTTATTACGTGAGTTTAAGATAACTTCCCTACAAGGTCAATCAAAGGATGCTTTTAGTAAAATGAAGGCAGGAGCTTGGCAATACGATATCTTAACTGATGGGTTTAAATGTAATATGACAGATTTACAGGCTGCTATTGGTGTAGTTCAAATGAAACGATATGAAAATATGTTAGAACATAGAAGAAAAATATTTGAAGTTTACACTAATGCATTAAAAGAAAAAGAATGGGCAATAATTCCTGTGGCTAAAAATGATATGATGGAAACATCATACCATCTATATACACTAAGGATAAAAGGTTTTGAAGAAGAAAATAGAAATGTAGTTATACAGACTTTAGCTGAGAAAGATATAGCTACAAATGTACATTTTATTCCATTACCAATGTTTACCTTATATAAAAACTTAGGGTACAAAATAGAGGATTATCCAAATGCGTACAATCAGTACAAAAATGAAATAACTCTTCCAGTTTATTCAACACTTTCATTAGAAGATGCTGATTATGTAGTAAGAGAGCTTATTAAAGCAGTGGAAAATAACCTATAACTAAATAATAGATAATAAATAATAAATAAGGAAAGAATTTTTACTCTGCATAAATTCTAAGGTTATAGAAATTCCTGTAGGAAGTTTATGATATATTTATTCTTTATTATTTATAATTTGAAATTTAAGGGAGGGACTATTCATGGAAGTAGGCTTTTATACTTCGAAAAGGGAATATTTAGAAAAGAAGAATGAATTTAATCAAGCAATAGAAAATGTGCTACAAAATGGGATACAAACTTTGGGAAAAGAAGTTAAAGAGTTAGAAAAAGCTGTGGAAGAATTCTCGGGAGCAAAACATGCAGTAGGTGTTGCTTCTGGGACAGATGCTTTAGTTATGGCTTCAGATATTATGGGATTTAAAAATGGAAAGGAAGTTGTAACTTCACCTTTTACTTTTCTTGCCTCTACTTCCTGTATTGCTAAACATGGTGGTAAACCTGTTTTTGTTGATATTGATGAAGAAACCTTTAATATAGATACAACAAAGATTGAAGAAAAAATAACTAAAAATACAGTAGGAATCATTCCTATTCATTTATTCTGTCAAATGGCTAATATGGATGATATAATGAAATATGCAGAGAAATATAATTTATTTGTACTTGAGGATGCAGCTGAAGCTTTTGGAATGAAATGGAAAGGAAATGGGGAAATTTATAGGACTGCCGGAACCATAGGTCATATGGGAATATATTCTTTTTTTCCAACTAAAACCTTAGGTGGTTATGGCGATGGTGGCATAATTACTACTAATAGTGATAAATTAGCTGAACTTTCTAAGATATATAGAGTGCATGGAGCAAAAGTAAAATATAATTATGATTATATAGGATACAACTCAAGATTGGATACAATTCAGGCAGCTATACTTCTTGTGAAAATGAAGTATATAAATGAAGCTATAGAAAAAAGAGAAGTAATTAGCAATTGGTATAAAGATAGATTAAAAGATATAGAATATGTAAAAATTCCAAAAATAAAAGGAGAACAAAAACCTGTTTATTATGTATTTAATCTAAGTTGTGAAAAAAGAGATGATTTGAATAGATATTTAAAAGATAATGGAGTGGGAACAAGTATTTACTATCCAATTCCACTTCATCTGCAGAATTGTTTTAGTTATCTAGGATATAAGAAGGGCGACTTCCCAATAGCAGAAAAAGCTTGTAACGAAGTATTAGCTTTACCAATATATCCAGAGATAACTGAAGACGAAGTAGAATATGTATGTGAAAAAATTAAAGAATTCTATAAGAAATAACTAAATCGTCAAAGAAAATTAATAAAATAACAATAGCACTTCTAGAAACTTTTTAACACAGTTCTAGAAGTGCTATTTTAATTGACAGTAAAGTAAGGCTATTTTTCATTTAAATACATACCAAGCAATATACCTTTCATGTAGCTCATTACTATCATTCCTGCTATACACATTTTTTCACCATTGCTTAAACATCTAAATCTATGACGTTTAATCATTTTATTATTTATAAACATAAATTAACCTCCTAATATTAAAGATATTAATAATAGTATTTTCATTTATAAATTTAATATTAAAATTTTTGTAGTAAAAAAATAGTTTATTGTATTTATAAATGAACTATTTAATTTCATAAAAATGGAAAGTAGTATTAGATAAATAAAAATCGAATAATAAAATTTAATGCTCTTAAATTTTTTATTAAAAAACTCTTTTAAAGAAGGAATTTTTAGTTTATTATAGAATAGTAAAGTTAGTGGTTTAAAGTGGTTTAAAGTGGAGTGAAATAGAAATTAGGGGTGCAAAAATGTTTATAGGTGAGTACGCCCATGCAATAGATGCTAAGAATAGAATGATTATACCATCTAAGTTTAGAGAAGAATTAAGTGAAAAGTTTATTTTGACTAAAGGACTAGATGGATGTTTATATACATACCCCTTAAGTGAGTGGACTATTTTAGAAGAAAAACTTAAAAAGCTTCCATTAACTAGCAGAGATGCTAGAGCCTTTGTCAGATTTTTTTTCTCTGGGGCTAATGAAATTACAGTAGATAAACAAGGAAGAGCTTTAATACCTCAGAGTCTATTAGAATATGCGCATATAAAAAAGGAAATAGTAAGTATAGGTGTATCTAACAGAATTGAAATTTGGAGTAAAGAAAAATGGGAAGAATACAATGAATCTAATATAGATTTTGAACAAATTGCAGAAAAAATGAGTGAGTTAGGAATTTAAGTTAAGTAGTAAATAATAAAAAGCAAGTAATATATTTGTTAGTTAAAAGAATGGAGAAAAGAATATGGAATTTAAACATGTATCGGTTTTACTAAGAGAAACAATAGAAGGATTGAATATTAAGGAAAATGGTATATATGTGGACTGTACTTTAGGTGGAGCAGGACATTCATCAGAAATATTGAAATTATTATCAAAAGAAGGAAAGCTAATAGGCATTGACCAAGATGAAGACGCGTTAAAAGCCGCAAGAGAAAGATTAAAAGATTATGATAATGTAACATATGTACATGATAACTTTTACAATATAGAAAGAATATTGAAAGATTTAAATATAGAAAAAGTCGACGGAATATTAGCAGACTTAGGAGTCTCTTCTTATCAATTGGATAAAGGTGAAAGAGGATTTAGTTATATGCAAGATGCACCTTTAGACATGAGGATGGATAGAAGAAATAGCTTATCTGCTTATGAGGTAGTAAATGGATATAGTGAAGAAGAATTAACAAAGATTATAAGAGAGTATGGAGAAGATAACTTTGCTAAAAGAATAGCTAAATTCATAATAGAAAGTAGAAACAAAGAAGCAATAAAGACCACAGGAGAGTTGGCTCAAATAATAAAAAATGCAATTCCAGCTAGGTTTAGAAGAGAAGGACCACATCCCGCTAAAAGAACTTTTCAAGCCATAAGAATTGAAGTGAATAAGGAATTGGAGATATTAAATAAAGCTGTAGAAGATGGAGTTAATTGTTTGAACAGTGGAGGAAGAATTGGAATAATAACCTTCCATTCATTGGAGGATAGAATTATAAAGCTTAAATTTAAAGAACTTCAAGATCCTTGTGTATGTCCTAAGGATTTCCCAATTTGTGTTTGTGGTAAGAAGCCTAGTTTAAAGGTAATTACAAAAAAAGCTATAGAACCTACAAAAGAAGAAATAGAATTTAATTCAAGAAGTAGAAGTGCGAAGTTAAGAATCGGTGAAAAATTATAACTTGATGTTCTAATTATGAAGGGGAGTGAATAAAGTGATAATAACAGGTAAAGACAACTATTATATTAAAGGAAATACTGTCCTTGCTCCGGAGTTTGAACCAAAGGAAAATGAAAAAAAGGATAATGAAGTTAAAAGAAATAAAGCAAAGAAATTAAAGATTAAAAGAACTAAAAATAAATTAAAAACTATACGGAATATTTCTATTCTTTTTATAGTTGGAATTACCTTAGTAGCTAGATACAGTATAATATATGATTTACAAAAAGAACTAAATAACATAAATCACAACATGACCCTTTTAAATAAGGAGAACGAAAATTTAAAAGTTGATTTAGTAAAATATAGCAATATTCAATATATAGAAGAATTTGCTAAAAATAAATTAAAAATGGTTAATCCTACTAAAGGAGATGTGTTTTATTGTGATATGGATAAAGAGATATTTAAATATGAAGATAAAAATAAGTCTGATAACAAGAATAAGGAAAGTGAATTGAAAAAATTTTTAAGCAAGTTATTTTAGCGGAGGTATAAAAGTTTGAGTAAAGAAGCATATAGAGACAAGGTTCTTATAAAGAAGAGGATGTTTATAATTCTTTTAGGGCTTATATTTTTATTTACTTGTCTCGTAGGAAGACTTAGTTATATAATGATTAAAAAATCTCCTGAGTATGAAAAAGATGCTATAGAACAATGGACAAGCGAAGTTAAAATATCTGCTAAGAGGGGCAGAATATTAGATAGAAATGAAAATGAATTAGCCTTAAGTGCTAATGTATATAGAGTGGATTTAGATTTAAATACTTTAAGACATACCATGGAAGATAAGAAGATGTCTGTGGATACTGTAGCATCAAAGCTTTCAGAAGCTTTAGAAATGGATGTAGAAGATGTTAAAAAAATAATAAACAAAAAATTTCCAAATGGACTTCCCTATGGTTCTGCTACTTTAAAGAGAAGAATAGAGAAGCCTATGGCTGATAAAGTTAATAAATTAAAAATAAGAGGTGTTATAGTATCTGCTGATACTAAGAGATATTATCCTAACAATAATTTTTTAGCCCATGTACTAGGACATACTAATTCAGATGGAAAAGGACTTACAGGAGTAGAAATGCAGTATGATAAAATATTATCTGGAGAACCTGGAAAAAGAATAGCAGAAATGGATAATACTAGGTCCAGGGAACTTCCTTATATAATTTCTGAATTTACTAAACCACAGGATGGAAAAGATGTGATATTAACTATAGATGAGATGATACAGCATTTTTGTGAGAAAGCTGCAACTCAGGCTTTAAGTGACAATAAAGCAAAAGCTGTTTCTATAATAGCTATGGATCCTAATAATGGAGAAATATTAGCTCTTGTAAACAAACCAGATTATAATCCTAATGATCCTTGGATAGAAGGTAAAACTTCCGATGAACTTCAGGCAGCTTGGAGAAATAGAGCAGTAAATGATACATTTGAGCCAGGTTCTATATTTAAAGTAATAACTGCAGCATCAGCTATGGCAGAGAATGTGGTATCAGAAAATGACAAATTTAATTGTACTGGTTCTATAACTATAGGAAAAAGAACTATACATTGTGCTAAAAGAACAGGACATGGCATACAAACTTTTCCTGATATAATTAAGAATTCATGTAATGTAGGTTTTGCAGAAGTAGGTAAAAAGTTAGGAAAGGAAAAACTTTATAGCTACATACAAAAATTTGGATTTGGACAAAAAACAGGTGTGGATTTACCAGGAGAAGCAAAAGGTATAATAAAGAAACCACAAGCCATGTCAGATGTAGACCTTGCTACTATTTCTTTTGGGCAGGCTAATACAGTATCACCTGTACAATATTTAGCAGCTTTTAATTCAGTAGCAAATGGCGGCAAATGGATAAGACCTCATGTATTAAAAGAAGTAGCTCACTATGATGAAGAGAATAATAAAGAAATAACAGACAAAAAGTTTGATAATTATGGAGAAAAAGAAGTACTGGATCCAAAAGTAGCTGCTACTTTGAGAACTTACCTTGAAAGAGTAGTATCCGAAGGTGGAGGTAAGAAAGCTTTTATAGAAGGTTATCATATAGGAGGGAAAACTGGTACCGCTCAAAAAGTTGTCAATGGAAGATATGGTGAAGGAAAATATATTTCTTCTTTTGCAGCTATGGCACCAATAGATAAACCAAGAATAACTTTACTTGTATCCATAGATGAACCTGACCCATCTAATTACTATGCTGGGCAAATATCAGCGCCAGTAGCTCAACAGGTGTTAAATGATATTTTTAATTATTTATCTTTTAAATCTGATGCTTCTTCAGAGGAAATAGCTGAAAGTTTAAAAAAAGATATAATAATACCAGAAATTAGAGGAAAGAAAAAAGGTGAAGCTTTAAAGATACTAAAAGAGAAAAATTTAGATTATAAAATTGATTCCAGTGGTGAGTATATAGTAGACATGAATCCTAAACCTGGTTATACTGTAAAAGAAGGTAGTAAAATAGTTCTTTACACAGGAAGTACATCTAATTATAATAAAGTAGTAGTAGTTCCTAGTGTAAAAGGATATAGTTTAGAAAGAGCATCGGAACTATTGAATAGCATTGGATTAAGAATAGATTATAGTGGAAATGGCCTTATTTATGACCAAAACATAAAAGAAGGGGAAGAAGTGCCAAAAGGTACTATTGTAAATGTAAAACTGGAACAAGTAGGAGACTAAATTTACAGTGAACGGCTAAGCCGTTCACTGTTGTACTGTTAAAATGGTAATTAATTATTAACTAATCTATAAGAGAGGTGTAATTATGAAATTAAAAGAAATATTAAAAGGTTTGAATTATGATATTTTAAATGGAACAGATGACATTGAAATAAATAATATTCAATATGATTCTAGAAAAATTGAAATAGGAGATATGTTTTTTGCTATACAGGGATATAGTACAGATGGACATAAATATATACCTATAGCTTATAAAAATGGAGCTAAAGTAGTGGTTTGTGATAAATATATAGAAGATTTACCTAAATGTACAGTAATAAAGGTTCAGGATAGCAGAAAAGCTATGGCTGAAGTTGCATCAAATTTTTATGGAAATCCTAAAGACAAATTAAAGATTATTGGAGTTACAGGAACTAATGGTAAAACTACTTCAACTTTTATGATTAAGTCAATATTAGAAAAAGCTGGATTTAAAGTAGGACTTTTAGGGACAATTGTTAATTATATTGGCAATAGAAAAATCCATGCAGATAGAACCACTCCAGAGTCCTTGGAGATACATAGACTTTTTAAAGATATGGTAGAAGAAAATGTAGATTATTGTGTTATGGAAGTTTCATCTCATTCCCTTTATTTAGATAGAGTTTATGGTATAAACTTTTCACAAGCTGTATTTACAAATTTAACTCAGGATCATTTAGATTTTCATAAAACTTTTGAAAACTATTATAAATCAAAGCTATTATTATTTAAGAATAGTAAAAATTCAATAATAAATATAGATGATAAGTATGGTAAGAGAGTATATGATGATATACCTGGAAGTAAGTCAACTTATTCTATAGAAGAGAAATCAAATTTGAAAGCTGAAAATATACAAATGAGTGCTAGAGGAGTAAAATTTAACATAGAATATGAAGGAAAAAGCATAGACATTAATATACACATACCGGGAAGATATAATATTTTAAATGCATTGGGAAGTATACTTGCATGTTTAAATGAAGGGATAGATATTAATTCTGTAAAGAGTGGATTAGAGAGTATGAGTGGAGTACCTGGTAGATGTGAAATAGTAACTAAGGATTATAATTTAGGATATGAAGTAATAGTAGATTATGCTCATACACCTGATGGATTAGAGAATATATTAAAAACTGGAAGAGAATTTACTAAAGGAAGATTAATTAGTGTATTTGGATGTGGGGGAGACAGAGATAAAACTAAAAGACCTATTATGGGCAAGATAGGAACAGAACTTAGTGACTTAGCTATTATAACTTCAGACAATCCAAGAAGTGAAGAACCTTTAGATATAATAAAAGATATAAAAGATGGCATAAAAAAGGATAATTATATAGTTGTAGAGAATAGAAGACAGGCAATTAAAAAAGCTATGGAGATTGCAAGAAAAGATGATGTAATAGTAGTAGCTGGTAAAGGTCATGAAGATTATCAAATATTAAAAGATAAAACTATACATTTTGATGAAAGGGAAATAATTAAAGAAATAGTTGAAGAATTATATTAGAAAGGAGTTTTTCACTTGGAATATTTAGGTTTTGATGAAATTGTTAAAGCAATAGAAGGGGAAGTATTAGTAAAAGGAGATAGATTTGATTATGATGGAGTTTCCACAGATACCCGAAAAATAGAGAAAAAAAATATATTTATTGCATTAAAAGGTGAAAATTTTAATGGAAATGCTTATATGAAACAAGCAAGTGAAAAAGGTGCGTTAATTTGCATAATAGATGAGGTTTTATTTACTAGAGAAGAAATACAAAAACATACATCAATAATTAAAGTTAAAGATACAAGGAAAGCCCTTTTAGATTTAGCCAAATATTATAGAAGTAAATTAAATATTAAAGTTATCGGAATTACTGGTTCCACAGGAAAAACATCCACTAAAGATTTAACAGCATCAGTTTTAAGTGGCAAATATAAAGTATTTAAAACTGAAGGAAACTTCAATAATGAAATAGGATTACCTCTTATGATATTTAGATTGGATAAAAGTTATGAAATAGCAGTTTTAGAAATGGGAATGAGCAATTTACAAGAAATACATAGAATGGCAGAGGTAGCAAATCCGGATATAGCTATTATAACTAATATTGGAATTTCTCATATAGAAAACTTAAAAACACGAGAAAATATATTAAAAGCAAAACTTGAGATTACAGACTTTTTTAAAGAAAAAAATGTGTTAATAGTAAATGGAGATAATGACTTGTTAGGAGCTTTAAAAAACAATAAAATTAAGATAATTAAAACAGGATTTGAAAATAAATGGGATTTTTATGCATATGATATAGTATTGAATGAAAGTGATTTAAGTTTTAAAGTAATAGAAGAAACAACTAAAGAAGAAGAAGAAATATACATAAATCTTCCTGGAAAGCACAATATATGGAATGCCCTTTTAGCCATAGCTTGTGGAAGAAATTTAAATATGAGTTTTAAAGAAATAAAAGAAGGATTGAAAAATTTACAAACTACCGCTATGAGATTAGATATAATAAAGAATGATAGCTTTACTATAGTTAATGATTGTTATAATGCTAGTCCAGATTCTATGAAGGCTGCTATAGATGTGTTAATTGGGATTAATGGTAAAAAGAAGGTGGCAGTTCTAGGAACTATGAAAGAACTTGGCAAAGAAGCTTATAGAGCTCATAAAGAAGTAGGAAGCTATGCTAAAGAAAATGGAGTAGACTTACTTATAGCTTTAGGAGAATTTGATAAAGCATTTATAGAAGGATTTGAAGATAGTCATGTTGAAAAATCTATACAAAATTCTGAAAAACAATATTTAAAGTTAGATAATTATGATGAAGTAATAGATTTTCTACTATCTTATTTAGAAAAAGAGGATGTGGTATTATTTAAAGCATCTAGAGCTATGAAATTTGAAAAAATGGTAGAGAAACTAAAGAATAACTAGGGCTTAAGGAGGTGAATATGCTCTATTTTAAGAGCATTATATAATGAATAATAGTAAAATAATATATTCAGTACTTGTAGCATTTTTTTTAGCAATAGTAATAGGACCTATATTAATACCATTACTTCATAAATTGAAGTTTGGTCAAAGTATTAGGGAGGAAGGCCCTAAAAGTCATCAAAAAAAGGCAGGAACTCCAACTATGGGAGGAATTATATTTATAATTGCATCTATAGTATCTATGATAATACTAGTAAAAAAACCTAGTGATGAAGCTATGTTTGCACTTTATGCATTTATCGCTTTTGGTTTTATAGGATTTATTGATGATTTTTTAAAGATAGTACATAAGAAAAATTTGGGATTAAGAGCTTATCAAAAGATGATTTTATTACTTGTTGTATCTTTTGCCTTTGCATATTATGCAGCAAACAATTCAGATATAGGAACCTCAATTATAATACCTTTTAGTGGAATGTCCTTTGATTTAGGAATGTTTTATATACCTTGTATAATAATATATTTTACAGCCACTACTAATGCGGTGAATTTAACTGATGGATTAGATGGATTGGCTACTTCTATTACTATATTAGTTATGACATTTTTTGTAATAGTAAGTTTTAACATGGGACATTACACTTTATCAATATTTTGCGCAGTGCTTGCAGGGTCACTTTTAGGGTTCTTAAAATATAATGCATTTCCTGCTCAAATTTTTATGGGAGACACAGGATCTTTAGCTTTAGGTGGGGCTGTAGCTGCTGTAGCAATGATATTAAAATTACCACTTTTGGTTATAATAGTAGGAGGTATATATGTTATGGAAACATTATCTGTAATATTGCAGGTAGCTTCCTTTAAATTAACCGGAAAAAGGATATTTAAAATGAGTCCTTTACATCATCATTTTGAACTTTGTGGATGGCATGAGACAAAAATTGTATCAATATTTTCCATAGTAACAGTTATTTTATGTATGATTGCTTTTTTATCTTTTAAATAATTATTTTAGGAGGTAATTATGAAGAAACTCCAAAACAAAATGGGAAGCATAGATTTTTTAATGTTCTCTATAATAATGCTATTAGTAGCAATAGGAGTAATTATGGTATATAGTGCTAGTTCGTACTTTGCGTTTTATAAATATAAGGATAGTATGCACTATTTAAAAAGACAGGGATTGTGGGCTATAATAGGTGTGTTTTTTATGTTTATTTTTATAAATTATGATTATCATAAATTAAAAAAATATACTAAACTAATTATGATAATTACAACTATATTGCTTTTAGTAGTATTTATTTTTCCAGAAAGAAATGGAGCAAGAAGATGGATACCATTAGGACCAGCAACTTTTCAGCCTTCAGAAGTTGCAAAATATTTTGTAGTATTATATTTAGCTAAAAGCATTGATGCAAAAGGAGAAAAAATAAAAACTTTTTCTTATGGAGTAATTCCATATCTTTTAGTAGCTGGTTTTTATGCAGGGTTGGTGTATGCAGAAAAGAATTTGAGTATAGCAACGGTTATTATGGCAGTAACTTTTTTTGTATTATTTGTGGGAGGAGCTAAGTTTCACCATCTTGTTGCAGTAGTACTTCCTGTAATAGTAGCAGGAGCTGCAGCGATACTTTTGGTTCCATTTAGAAGAGCAAGGTTTTTTTCCTATAGAAATCCTTGGGTAGATCCCCAGAAGACTGGCTATCAATTAATTCAATCTTTTTTGGCATTGGGATCTGGAGGAATATGGGGAGTAGGATTAGGTCAGTCTAGACAAAAATGCTATTATATACCGGAACCTCATAATGATTTTATATTTGCAGTAATAGGAGAAGAGTTAGGATTGATTGGATGCACATTTATAATTATTCTTTTTGCTTTATTGATTTGGAGAGGAATTGTCACTGCAGTTAAAGCTAAAGATACTTTTGGAACCTTACTTGCTACAGGTATTATTTCAGTTATTGCAGTTCAGGCATTAATAAATATAGCAGTTGTTACTGGTTCTATTCCTGTAACAGGAGTACCGCTTCCTTTTATAAGTTCTGGCGGATCCTCTTTGGTAATTAATATGTCGGCTATAGGTGTGTTACTAAATATCTCAAGACAAAAAAGTAATATTTAGATTAAATAGCATTGCTTTAAGGCAATGCTATAATTATGTAAAAAAATGTGTAAATTTAATAATAAATTTAATGAAATTAATTATATATCGTGTTATTATATATATAGCCTATTATTTAGAAGGTGGTAATAATATGATAGAAAATATAGATTTTCAGAAGAAGAGTAAAAATCAATTAATAATAAAGAGAAGAAGAAGAAAGTTTGTTAAAAAATGCTTTATATTATTGATTCTACTTATTTCTACGTTAACAGGACTTTGTTTAAAGCATCCATATTTTAACGTTAAGAAAATAGAAGTTATTAATAATAAAAATATATCTAAAGAGGAGATTATAAAACTTTCTAGAATTTATGAAGGTGACAATATCTTTTATATTAATATGGATAGGACTAAAAGAGACATTTTAAATAATCCCTATATATTAAAGGCTGAAGTTAAGAGGAAACTTCCTAATAAAATATTAATTGATATAAGCGAAAGGGAAGCAATTTTTTATGGAGAAAAAAATAGAGAATATATAATTGTAGATAAGAATGGAGTTGTATTAGAGATAAGAAAAGATATAAAAAATATGAATTTAGTGAAGCTTCAAGGATTTCAATTAGAAAAAAGTGAAGTGGGAAAAACTATTTTTGTGGATGATGATAGAAAAGTTGAATTGATAAAGGAGATAAGTCTATTAGTAGGTTCTAAAAAAGATAATTATAATATTTCTCTTGTAAACTTGCAAGATTTAAATAATATACAATTTTATTATAAAAATATTTTAATTAAATTAGGTAATAGTGATGAATTAAATAATAAGTTAAATAAAGCTTTTAATATAATACTACAGAAAGAAGAGGTAAAATCTGCTAAAAAAGGGTATGTGGATGTAAGTTTTAATGGAAATCCAGTAGTTTTTATAGAAAAATAGGAGGAAATGATTAATGCGTAAATGGAGTTCACAAGTTAGTGTGGCGTTAGTTTGCGCTATACTAGGTTTTATGTTAGCGTATCAATTTAAAATGCTTTTTAAGCAAGATAGAATAAATGTAAATCCCTATAATAGTGCAGATATTACTGCACAAATAGAACAATATAAAAAAGAGAAAGAGAAACTTAATACAAGGGTAAATGAGCTTGAAACTAAAATTAAGGCATATGAAGATGCTGCAGCGGGAAGGGATGATTCTACTAAAACGCTTTTAAAAGAATTAGAAGATACAAGAATATTAACGGGGACTACTGATGTGGAAGGAGAAGGAATTGTAATATATTTAACGCCTAATAGTAATATTTTTGGTAGTGGAACAGACTTTAAAATAACTGATAGACATTTGATAATTTTAATAAATGAGTTAAAGTATGCAGGGGCAGAAGCTATATCTATAAATGATATAAGGATTACAGGAAGAACAGGAATTAGAATTTCTGGAAATACTATATCAATAAATGGTGAGGATAGAGTATCACCTTCCAAGAGAATTGTAATAAAAGCTATAGGATATAAAAAGAATTTGGAAGCGGTGTTAGAATTTCCGGAAACTTTATCAGATTTCAGAGGAGTTTGTGAAGTTAAATATGAGCCATCTGATAACATAAAGATAGATAGATATAATAAATCATATAAATTTGAATATGCAAAACCAGTAAAATAAGAATAATTTAATTTATATAGGGGTGAGTTATTTAATGATTGCATTTTTGGGTTTAGTAATTGGAATAATAGTAGGGGCCATATGGAATATAAATATTCCAGAAAAATTTTCACCCTATATGTCTGTAGCAATATTAGCTTGCTTGGATTCAGTTTTTGGAGCTATTAGGGCAAGACTTTCTAAAAACTTTCAAGCAGATATATTTATTTCAGGTTTTTTTGGTAATTCTGTATTAGCAGCAGGATTAGCTTATTTGGGAGATAAACTAGGAGTTCCTATATATATAGCGGCAGTAATAGTATTTGGAGGGAGAATATTTGACAATTTTGCTATAGTAAGAAGGCTTTTAATAGAGAAAGCTAAGTCACGTCAATGAGGTGAAGGCTATGAGAAGTAACGAGGCTAATGTATTTGTATTTATAGCTTCTATAGTAATAGGTATATTAATTTCAATGAATATAAGTTTTACAAGAGAAAATAAAACGGTTTTTTTGAGTAGCAAACAATATCAAGATGCTTATGTATACAGAAATGAATTGCTTAACGGAATAAGTAATTTAAATAATCAGTATATAAAATACAAAGATAAGCTTTCTAAATATGAAAAAAATATACAAAATAACAATCAAATAATTGATGAAATAAATAAAGAAATAATAGAGAATAAACGAATTATGGGATTCACTGCCCTTGAGGGGCCAGGAATAAAAATAACCCTTGTAGATGCGAGTACAGAATTTATACAGGATCCTTATGAATATGAGCAGAAGTTAATACATAATAAAGATATGATACAAGTAGTAAATGATCTTTTAAATGCGGGAGCTGAGGCCATATCCATAAATGAAGTTAGATTAATTAGTTCTTCATCTATAAATTGTAATGGTGCTTTTTTAAGAATAAATGGTATTCAAATATGTGCACCTTTTTATATAAATGCCATTGGAAATAAGGAAAGTTTGAAAAAGTATATATTAGCAGATGAAAATTACCTTAAATCATTGATGATTAGGGGAATTGAAGTTGAATTGGAAGATAAGGAAGATATTAAAATACCAGCGTATATGGGGAAAATGGAAAATAAATTTATAAAATCTATGAATAAATAGTACAAATTGAAGGAATTTTAAACTTTATGAAGAATATTAAAATTAAGATAATTTAGTCTAGGGGGATGATGATATTGTCATTGACTGAGAATATTAGGGAAATAAAGAGCACTATTGGCAAGGATGTAACTTTAATAGCAGTATCTAAAACTAAGCCTTTAGAAGATATAGAGGAAGTATATAATACTGGAATTAGAGATTTTGGAGAAAATAAAGTACAGGAATTAAGTGAGAAAATAGAGAATTTCCCTTATAAAGATGTAAGGTGGCATCTTATAGGACATCTCCAAAGAAATAAAGTAAAATATATAGTAGGAAAGGTATATTTAATACATTCCTTAGATAGTGTGAGACTTCTAGAAGAAATAGAAAAGCAATATAAACAAAAAGATAAGATAGCTTCAGTTTTAATTCAAATAAACATAGGGAGAGAAGAAAGCAAAACGGGAATTTTTTTAGAAAATTTAGAAGAAATTCTTAATGCTTGCGAAGAATGTAGCAATGTTAAAGTTAAAGGACTTATGACAATAATTCCAATAGGAGATGAGGAAAGTAGTAGAAAATACTTTAAAGCAATGAAGGAAATATTCGATAATTTAAAAGAAAGAACGTTTAAAAATATAGAGATGAAATATCTTTCTATGGGAATGACAAATGATTATGAAATTGCTATGGATGAAGGAGCAAATATGGTAAGAATCGGTGAGGGGATTTTTGGGAAGAGAAATTATAATGTATAGGAGGATAACAAATGGCAGGTAAAGTATTAAATAAAATGATGGGATTATTAGGATTAGAAGATGAATTAGATGAATTTGAAGAAAACGAAAATGAGTTTGAAGGAAAAGACATTAGTAATGAAGAAGAATATGAACCAATTATTCAGTCTTCAAAAAAGCAAGGTAAAGTTGTAAGTATACATACGGCATCTACAGCTAAAGTTGTTATAGTAAAACCAACAACTTATGATGAAGTAGTTGACATTTGTGACAATCTAAAGAGTAGAAAGATTATAGTAGTAAATTCTATATCATTAGAACAAAAAATTGCACAGAGGCTACTAGATTTCGTAAGTGGTGCAACATATGCTTTAGGAGGAAGTCTTGAAGAAATTGAAAGAGGTATTTATATTGTTTCTCCTTCAAATGTGGAAGTAGATAGTGAATTGAAGAGTGAGTTATCTAATAAAGGTATATTTAATTGGAATAGATAAAAAAATTGGAGGTAGAAATGAATTATACTTTATATAGAATCATATATACTCTATTTAATGTAGTGGAATGGGCAATACTAATTGATGTGATTTTATCCTTTATCCCATTAGGTAGAGGTAATGGATTTACCCAATTAATTCATACTATTACAGAGCCACTTTTAGCGCCAGGTAGAAAAATTCAAGAAAAATTAATTCCTGGACTTATGATTGATTTTTCGCCTGTTATTGCGTTGTTAATATTACATTTATTAAGACGAATCCTATTTACTTTAATATTATGATAGATAAAAGAACGTTTATAAGTGGCATAGAATATGAGGATAAAAATAGGATATCAAAGTTATATGATAAAATATTACTTTGTAATAAGACTGGCAAAACTATATATACTAATGAATTTTACCCACCTAATGTATGGAAAAAGTTAGAGGAATTTAAAGCATGTATAGATGTAAATATATACAATAATGGATTCTTTGAAGATTCTGAAAGAAGAGTAATAGCATTTTCATCAGAAGAAGAGTTGTATTATTATCCTGTTGAATTAATAAAAGTAGTAAATAAGTCTGCTTTTAGAGAACTTTCTCATAGGGAATATATGGGAGCTATAATGTCATTAGGCATCAGAAGGGAAAAGTTTGGGGATATAATATTAAAGAAAGATGGTTGTTATTTTCCTATAAATGAAGAGTTGGTGGATTATGTTATTGATAATTTAAAAAATGTAGGAAATTGCCCTTGTAATATAGAAAAGGTTAATATCTATGAAGAAGGACTTCCGCAATATACTTTTGAAAATATTACAGTAATGGCTACTTCTAATAGAATAGATTGTATGATAAGTGCAATTACTAATCTTTCTAGAAATAAAGCGTTAGATTTAATTTTGTCTGGAAAGGTTCTAATAAATTATTTTCCTGTTAAAGATAAAGACAAAATGATAAAAAAGAATTCTATAATTACAGTAAGAGGTTTTGGAAAATTTAAGTTTGTAGAAGAAGTTGGAAATACAGCAAAGGGAAAATTAAAGTTATTATTTAAAAAATTTATTTGATTCGGGGTGTTGGCAATGAGAATAACTGCAATGGATATTACCAGTAAAGAGTTTAAAAAAGGATTCAGAGGATATGACATGGATGAAGTAGACGAATTTTTAGATAAAATTGCAGAAGAATATGAAGCATTATATAAAGAAAATTCATCTTTAAAAGAAAAGTTGAATTCTATTGAAGAAAATTTGAATCATTATTCTAAAATGGAAGAAACAATACAAAATACTCTTCTTCTAGCTCAAAACGCTGCGGATCAATCTAAAAAGGCAGCACAAAAAGAAGCTGAACTTATAATTAGAAATGCTAATGAAACCTCTCAAAAGCTCTTAGATAAAGCTCATGGAGATGTGATAAAAATAAATGATGATTTTGAAAGAACAAAGCATGAATTTGTAATGTTTAAGACTAAATTCAAAACATTTATGCAGTCGCAGTTAGAAATGTTTGAAAATATGGAAAAGGATTTTTTAAAGAATTACAATATTGGTAATGAAATGGTGAATGTGGATTTAAGAGAAAAAGATATAGAAACTCACTATAGTGAAAATGTACCAAAAGACATAGAAAATAGTTTACAATTAGAAGAAAAGAAACCTTCTGTAGAAGAATTCAAGGGTAATAGTTTAGAGGAAATAAAAAACTTTTTTGTAAAGGATTAAAATCTCGCTCATAAGAGTGAGATTTTTTCTATAAGTTAAATCAGTTGTTGAATAAATTATGATTTAGGAAGGTGCATTATGAAGGAGTTAAAGGTTAATATAGATACTATAGGTAATAATAACTATACAATATATATAGATAATAATATTGACAAACTTCATCAAGCATTAGTAGAGCATAAAATAAAGACTAATAGCAATATTTTTTTAATTACCGATGATAAGGTATATTCTTTATATAGAAACTATATAGAAAAGATAAAAGAAAAGTATACTATTAAAGTGTATTATTTTAATAATGGAGAAAGAAGCAAAAATATAAATACAATACAAGGAATATATTCTTTTCTAATAGAGAATAATGCTAATAGAGATAGTGTATTAATAGCTTTGGGTGGAGGAGTTGTAAGTGATATTGTTGGATTTGTAGCTTCTACTTATATGAGAGGAATAAGGTATATAAATGTTCCTACTACATTACTTTCACAAGTAGACAGTTGTATGGGAGGGAAAGTAGGATTTAATTTTAATGGACTGAAGAATGTAATAGGGAATTTCTATAACCCATATTTTGTATATATATCTACTAATTTTCTAAAATCTTTAGATCAAAGACATTTTACAGATGGGTTAGGAGAAATTGTAAAATATGCTTTGATTAAGGACAATTCTTTATTTAATTATCTGAATGAAAACTACAAGGGTATTTTAGAGAAAGAAAATGATAAGATGGCATATATAGTTAGAAATTGCCTAAAACTGAAAAAAGCTATAGTAGAACAGGATTTTAAAGATAGAGGAATAAGACAATTTTTAAATTTTGGGCATACTGTAGGACATGGAATAGAAATGACTTCAGGAGGGAAATTAACTCATGGAGAATGTGTAGCATTAGGAATATTAGTATCTTTAAAATTATCAGAAAAAATATTTGGATTAAAAAAAGAAGTATATATAAAAACAATAGAACTATATAAAAAGATTGGATTGCCTATAAAATACAAAGTTGACAATTACAATTTATTTATGTATGCTATTAATCATGATAAGAAAAATAATGATAAAATAAGATTTATTTTACTACAAAATGTAGAAAAAGGAGTAATAAAAGTAGAAGTAAACAAAGAACAATTATTACAAGGAATAGAAGAAAGTATATCTAAGGGGGAATAATAATGGTAATTGGAATTATTGGAGCTATGATTGAGGAAGTAGAACCACTATTAAATGAATTAAAATTGGATAGAAAACTTGTAAAAGCTGAAATGGAGTTTAATTTAGGTGATTTGTGGGGAAAAAAAGTTGTTATAGTTAAAAGTGGAATAGCAAAAGTTAATGCAGCAATTTGTGCCCAAATATTGATAGATGATTTTAATGTTGATGTAGTTATAAATGTTGGAGTAGCTGGAGGAGTAGGATTGGATGTATATCCTGGAGATGTAGTGATTGCAGATAGTTTAGTTCAACATGATATAGATGCTACTGCATTTGGAGAAAAAAAAGGTCAAATTCCAAGAATGGATACTTTTGATTTTAAATGTGATGAAACATTGGTTTTAAAAGCAAAGAGAGCTTGTGAAAAAATAACTCATTGCAAATGTTTTATAGGAAGAATAGTTACCGGAGATCAATTTATAGCAGATCCAGAAAAAATAAAATGGTTAAATGAGGAATTTAATGCTTTAGCTTGTGAAATGGAAGGTGGAAGTATAGCTCAAGTATGTTATTTAAATTCAGTACCTTTTGTTATTATAAGATCTGCATCAGATAATGCTAACAATGGAGCTCATATGGAATATGAAGAATTTAAGCCTGTGGCGGTAAAGAATTCAGTGAAGATTCTTGAGAACATGTTAAAAACTATGTAGGTGATAATTAATGAAAGATGATTTATTAGTAGACTTAAAAAGTGGAGATAAAATAGAGGTAAAAGTAAAAGATATAGTTATTGGTGGAAAGGAAAAGGTATTTATATCTGGTCCTTGTTCTGTTGAAGACTATGTTACCATGAAGACTATTGCAAAAGAATTGAAGAATGCTGGGGTTCATATGCTAAGGGGAGGTGCTTTTAAGCCTAGAACTTCTCCTTATGATTTTCAAGGACTACAGTATGAAGGATTAAAAATATTAAAAGAAGTTAGTGAAGAGGAAAATATTCCATTTGTAACGGAAATAATGGATACAAGGGATGTAGAAAGATCTTTAGATTATGTAGATATGATACAGATAGGCTCAAGAAATATGTACAATTATAGTTTATTAAAAGAAGTGGGTAAAACAAATAAACCTGTACTTTTAAAAAGAGGAATGAGCGCTACATTGGCTGAATGGTTATATGCTGCAGAATATATTATGGCAGAAGGAAATATGAATGTAGTTTTATGTGAAAGAGGTATTAGAACTTTTGAAAATTATACAAGAAATACTTTAGATTTGAATAGCGTAGCTGTAGCAAAGCAAAAATATAGACTTCCTATAATAGTAGATCCAAGTCATGGAACAGGACTTAGGGAAATTGTATATTCTATGAGTTTAGCAGCAATAGCGGTAGGAGCAGATGGGCTTATGATAGAAAGTCATATTAGTCCTGATAATTCTGTGTCTGATTCAAGAGAAACAATATCTGTGGATAATATGAAAAAAATAATAGATAGAATAAATACAAGAAAGTTATTCTAATTAAGAATTTTTACGTGACCATGATTTTAGAATAATTTAATAGATTAAAGATAAAATAATTATAGTTATTAAAAACCACTTTAAAGAAAGGGGATAACTGTAATTATGGATAAGAAAAACATAGATAGTTTTAAAACAAGACTATTAGAAGAAAGAAAAGATGTAGAGGATATTCTTAAACTTATGAAGAAAAATGAAACTATAGATTCAAATATAACAGATACCGCTGAACTATCTCTATATGATAACCATCCAGCTGATATTGCTTCGGAGCTTTATGCTAAAGAAAGTGGCATGGCACTTAAAGAAAATGAGTTAAACATATTAAATAAGATAGATTCAGCTTTAAAAATGATAGATGAAGGTAAGTATGGAATATGCAAAAATTGCGGTAAGGAAATAAATGAAGATAGACTTAAATTTATTCCTTATGCTGAGTATTGTGTAGATTGTCAAAAAGAGATTAATAGTGCGGTTAATTATGATCGTAATACCAGAGCATTTGCGCCTAAAAATAGGCCTGTTGAGGAAAAGATATTAAGTGACGATTCTTTTGGTTTTGTTAATAATGATTTTGATTATAAAAATAGAGTTGAATTTGATGGTGAAGATAGTTACCAAAGTGTAGCTAGATTTAATAGGCGTGATAATATCTACTATGATGATTATTTTGATGATGAGAATGAAGGATATGTAGAAGAGGTAGAAAAAATAAGTAATCAGCAGTATAAAAATACCTTGATGTAAAAAGATAATTTTTTATATAATGGAGAGTGGGGGGGTTTTATGGAATTAACTATCATTATACTAGGTATAATTTTAGATAGATTAACTAAAATATGGGCTACGAAAGAATTGTCTTCCGGTGAAAATATAGTAATTATAAAAGATTTTTTTCAATTCTCCTATCTAGAAAATAATGGAGCGGCCTTTGGAATTTTTAGAGATAAATCAGTATTCCTTATAACTATCACATTAGTAGTTGTAATAGGAATAATAGTTTATTTATTTAGATATAAACCTCAATCTAAACTTTTAAGAATGAGTTTAGCTTTTGTAATAAGTGGAGCTATTGGAAATCTTATTGATAGAATTCAATATAAATATGTGGTGGATTTTATTTCATTACATTATAAAGATGCATATTATTTTCCAATTTTTAATATAGCGGATATATTAGTCACTTTGGGAACTTTATTATTGGCACTTTTTGTTATAAAGGAAGATGAATATGGAGAAAAAAGAATTTTTAATAAGTAAAGAATTTGAAGGGGTTAGATTGGACATATTTCTCACAGAAAATTTAGAAGGAAAGTCTAGGTCTTATGTGCAAGGAATAATAGGAAAAGAAGAGGTAAAAGTAAATGGAAAAGTTAAAAAGAGCAATTATAAATTAAGAGCTAGAGATATAGTTCATATAAATATTCCAGAAACAGTACCTTTAAATGTTATACCTGAAGACATACCATTAGACATTTTATATGAAGATAAGGATATTATTGTGGTAAACAAACCACAAGGCATGGTAGTCCATCCTGCACCAGGAAATCTAAATGGTACGCTAGTAAATGCTCTTTTAAATCATTGTAAAGATTTATCGGGAATAAATGGGGTTACACGTCCAGGAATAGTACATAGAATTGATAAAGATACATCAGGAGTTTTAGTTGTAGCCAAGAATGATTTAGCACATAATAAATTAGCAGAGCAATTAAAGGATCATTCCATGACTAGAGTCTATGTGGCATTACTAGAAGGAATACTAAAGAAAGATTCTGGAACAGTAGATGCTCAATTAGGTAGACATCCTGTTGAGAGAATAAAAATTGCGGTAGTGAAGCAAGGAAGAAGAGCAGTGACCCATTATAAAGTTTTGAATAGATATCCATGTAATACATTAATTGAATGTAGTTTAGAAACAGGAAGAACTCATCAAATTAGAGTACATATGGCATATATTGGTCATCCATTAGTAGGGGATCCTGTATATGGATATAAAAAGCAAAAATTTAATTTGGAGGGACAAATGCTTCATGCCAAAAAATTAGGCTTTATACATCCGTCTACGGGCAAATATATGGAATTTGACACTAAGTTACCTGATTATTTTAAAAAAATACTTGAAATTTTAGAGAAATAGTTGAAATAATTATAGTAATGTGATATGATGATGAAAATAAATCCTTTAAGTGATCCAGAGAGATCATAAGGCGTGATACATGTAATGAGTTTTAGGCAAATAGTGCGTCTTGATTTTGGATCAGGACGTTTTTTATTTATCCATATTTAATGGATATGAATATTTTGTTTTAATGTAAATTAAATTTGGATAAAGGTGGTGTGTAAATGAAACTAAAAGCTTCAATATTAGATGAAAAAGCAGTAAATAGAGCTTTAGTTAGAATATCTCATGAAATAGTAGAAAAAAATAAAGGTGTAGAGGATATTGTACTTATTGGGGTTAAGAGAAGAGGAGAACCAATAGCAAATAGAATAGCAAAAAATATAGAATCTTTTGAAGGAGTAAAGGTTCCAGTAGGAAGTGTAGATATTACATTATATAGGGATGATTTAACCAAGGAATATGAACAACCACATATAATAAGTGAAAAAATAGATGTAGATGTAAAAGATAAAAATGTTATTATAGTTGATGATGTAATATATACAGGAAGAACTGTAAGAGCAGCTATAGATGCTATATTCCATAATGGTAGACCTAAGATGATACAGCTTGCAGTAATGGTAGACAGAGGACATCGGGAGTTACCTATAAGAGCTGATTATGTAGGAAAAAATATACCTACATCTAAAAGTGAATTAGTTTCTGTGGAAGTAGCTGAAATTGATGGAGAAGATGCTGTAAAGATATTTGAAGTATAAAAACTTTTAAATTAGTCCAGTGAGACTAAAAAGGAGGAAAAATTAATGAAAAATTTTGTAGATGTAAATGAAAAATTACCTATTTTAAAAACTATTCCATTAAGTTTTCAACATTTATTCGCTATGGTAGGAGCTACAATACTAGTTCCAATGTTAACAGGTATGAGTCCATCCATAGCTTTGTTCTGTAGTGGTGTAGGAACACTTCTTTATATTCTATGTACTAAAGCTAAATTACCAGCATATATTGGATCATCTTTTGCATTTATAGGACCTATGACTGTAGCATCAGCAGCTTATGGTGCAAATGCAATGATGTCAGGAGTTATAGCAGCAGGTTTAGTTTATATGATAGTAGCTTTTATAATAAGTATTACAGGCACAGATTGGCTAAATAAATTACTACCTCCAGTAGTAGTAGGATCTGTTGTAATAGTAATAGGTCTTGGATTGGCAGGAGTTGCTATAAATTGGGCAGGATTAAATAGTGCATTTACAGTACCTTCTATGGAACATGTGCCTAGGTTGGCATGGATAGCAGTATCCATGATAACATTGGGAATAGGAATATTTGGAACTATGTATTTTAAAGGATTTCTAGGAGTAATTCCAATTCTTATAGCAATGATTACTGGTTATGTATCAGCCTTAGCTTTAGGCGTTATATCACAAGAAAGCTTAAATAGGATTATGGAAGCCAAATTATTTCAACTACCACCTTTTATGGCACCGAAATTTAATATAAATGCTATGATACTTATGGCACCTGTAGCCTTTGTAACCTTAGCAGAACATATAGGGCATGTTTATGTAACAAATAATGTAGTAGGAAAAGACTTTACAAAAGATCCAGGTCTTCATAGATCTATATTAGGAGATGGTGTAGCAACTATATGTGCAGGTTTTATAGGTGGTCCTCCAAACACTACTTATGGAGAAAACGTAGGTGTTATGGCTATAACTAAAGTGTATAGTGTATGGGTAATAGGTGTAGCAGCAGTAATTGCTATAATACTATCATTCATTGGTCCAGTAGCAGCTATAATTGAAACAATGCCTATGCCAGTAATGGGTGGAGTAAGTATATTATTATTTGGAATAATAGCATCTTCAGGATTTAGAGTATTTGTGGAAGATAAAGTAGACTTTAGTAAAAAAAGAAATTTGGTAATAGCTTCAGTAATAATAGTATTAGGAATAGGTGGAGCAGCTATTAAATTTCAATTTAATGGTTCAGAGGTAGAAATAGCAGGAGTTGCACTAGCTACATTAGTTGGAATAATACTTAATTTAGTACTTCCAGCAAAAAGTAGAACAGAAGATGATGAATCCCCAAATAGTAGTGATAATGAAGCAAATGTTAAAAAGGCAATTTAATAAACTGTACTAGTTTTTACAATATGGAACATAAATAAGGAGCAGACTTTTCTATTGTCTCCACGAATAAAACCCACGACAAATGTGAACTGCTCCCTGTCAAGTAGACAGTGGAAATAATTAAAAATGTGTAGCGTCAATCATTTAGCGATTGGCGCTATATTTATGCCGCGGGCTTGGACAGATAATTGCGATACTCTAATGGAGTCATGCAATTTAAGCGTTTCTGATAACGGTTATTGTTGTAGTAGTGGATATACTCTTCTATGGCAGACTTTAGACTCTCATAATCAGGAAACTTTTGAAGATGATACATTTCTGATTTCAAAATTCCCCAAAACCCTTCCATTGGTCCATTATCAATACAACGTCCTACACGAGACATGTTCTGAACCATTCCAGCTTGATCAAGTTTCTTTTTGAATATCTTATTGGTATACTGAAAGCCACAATCACTATGGAAAATTGGTTTTGCATTTGGATGATTTTTAGTAGCTATATCAAATGTTTTAAACACAAGTTCATTGTTATTTGACTTGCCAATCACATAAGAAACAATGCTCTTGTCTCCAAGATCTAAAATAGCACTTAGATACGCTTTCTTGCCATCACCATATTTGAATTCAGTAACATCTGTTAGCCATTTTTCATGAATGTCATTCGCATTGAACTCCCTATTTAATATGTTTTGAGCTGTAATCTCTGGAGTAGATTTGATATATTTTTTTCTCTTTCTACGGCATATAGATTTCAAACCTATGCTACGCATAATGCGGTATATTCTTTTAGGATTAACAATTATATTATGTTCATGACGAATTTTAATCGTTACCTGGCGGTAGCCAAGTATACCATTTCTTTCTTCATATGCTTCAGTAATAAGCTTTAAGAAATGTTCATTTTGTATTTCTCTCTGACTCTTTTCTCGGCGAAGCCATTTATAGTATGCTGAACGACTAATACGCAAAATTTCACAAAGTATCGATATTGGATATTTTTTTCAGAATGTAGTGTTTTAATAGCAATATATTTACTCTCATTTTTAACAGGACTTAATATCGCCACCCTTCGGTTTCTTCTAACTTTTTTAATAGTTCATTTTCCATTTCTAAACGTTTGTTTTTAGCTTCTAATAGTTTCATCTCTGTTTTAAGTTTCTCAATCTCAGATAATTGATCTTTTGACTTGCGTTTCCCTCTGCAATCAATAAGTCCATCAACACCCAATTCTTCGAATTTTAGAACCCAATTTCGAACTTGCTGATATGAAACCTCATATTTTCTACCTGTCACAGTATAATTCTTATTATTTTCTATGCAATACTCCACAATCGTAATTCTTTCATCTAAAGTTGTAACTCGTCCTTTAGTCATGATTTGATTTCCCCCAGATCCTGATGATTTAATCTCTTCATGACTATTATACTTGATAATCCAGTTTTGAAGTTGACGCTTTGAACACAATCCATATTTGAGGCTAATATCTCTCAAAGAACCATTTCCCGCTAAATATTCTTCAACAGCTTCAATTTTAAGTTCTTTAGGATAAGAGGTATTTTTTCTTTTAGTTAATAATCCGGCTTCGCCTCGTGCATTATAAAGTCTAATCCACATTGCAACGGTACTCGGATTAACAGATAATTCATCACTTATTTTAGTAACACTTTTCTCTCCATTTAAATAGTCTTTAACAGCTGCTACTTTTACTTCAAATAATATCTTAGGTTTTCTTACCATAATATAAAACTCCCCTTCAGTAAACAGTTATATTATTTCAACTGTCTCCTATAAGGGGAGCATATCAAGATGTCGTGGGTTTTTTAGTATATTAATTTATATTAGAATTACTAAAAGTATGTGATAGAATATATAGTTAACAGATGCATAATAAATTTATATATTTAATGAAACTAATTAAACTATAAAGTATAGATTATCAATGGAGGGAAAATGAAAAAAATATATATAGATATATATGAAGATATAAAGATTGTAGCAGTATCTCATTGTGTAACTGGTATGCGATTTGTATTGAAGGATACAACTTTAAGACCATATAGTACATTGTGTTTTTTATAGAAAATGCCTAATAAAACATAAAATAATGAAGAATAGATAGTGAAAGTTTAAAAATCTTTCTTATGTATTCTTTCTTACTTTTTTTATTATATAAATATTGTATAATATAGGTAATGGCCTATTGGAATTATATTATTTAGGGGACTAGATATGAATAGAAAAGTATATTTCCTGTCTAATATAGAAAAAGAAAGTTGGGAAAAGTTTTTTTATTTTATAAATAGAGAAGATAATTTTAAAGTATATTTGCTATTGAGGACAGATGTGACAAAGGATGGAATAGTAAATGATTTTAGCAAATTATTTAAAGTTAATATTAGAAATTGGGAAGGTATGAAAAATAGTATAGAAATAAATGGAGAATGTAATGTGTGAGAATGGGGGAGTTATGAAAAAATTAATTATAAAGTATAGATGGTTGATAGTTATAGTAGCGTTAGTTATTTTTTATTTTACAATTTCAGGATGCAGGTTAACAGTAGAAAGCGCCATAAAAGTAGGATTACCAAGTTTGAAACAATATTATAAAGAATTAAAGATTGATAGAGTTAAAGACTATTCTTGGGGAAAGTATGTAATGGCAGAAACAAACAGTGGAAAGGGATATGGAATTTTTAAAGTAGAGAAAAAACTAGGAGGCCTTTTATGGATCAGTGGCAGAAGTAGCGGAGACATTCAGGAAGAGGTTATAAAATCACCTTTCTCGGTTTGTGATAATAGGGAACTTATAGGAGTAAAAGTAAAGGATGATAATATAAAATATATGGCTGCAGCTTATTTAAATCTAGATTCAAAGAAAAATGAAGACAAAAAATATAATTATGATTATTTTAAAAGCAAACAAAATATTTATAAGACTACAGAAGTGGAAAATGGATGGGCTGTTTTTACATTAAAAGAAAATGATAAATTATTTGATACATTTAGAGCATTTGGAGAAGATGGAAAAATTATTGCTTACAGCGATGAATCGGATAATGGATTATATATCAATAATGGCAAAGTAAGTGGTATTACTACCAATCAGCATATAACAGGAAATGTAGATAATAATGGAAAAATAACTTTAGAAATAAGCATAAGCTATATAAATAGGGAAAGTGATAAAAAGGATATTAAAGACAAGTATTATATGGAGCCAAATGGTAATTTCACTATAACTAATTTAAGGATTAAAGAGTTATCTTAAGGATTAAAAGTGAAAGAAAATTATAGTGGTGTAAATATACAGGGAACTATAAAAGAACATGAAAACATTAGATTTATTGTAGAAGGTAATACTAGATTATGTGGTTTTGGGTGGAATAGAAAGCAAGGAGAAAGGTTTGAAATTAATATTCCTTTTTATGATAGAAACATTTCGAAGTATCCATTAGAAAATTTTAATTTTACTATGAACTTACCATGTAATTCAAAAAATATAACAAATAATAAAATAAGGGTAGAAGTTTTAAATAAGAGAGAAGTGATAGAAAAAGAATTATACATAAGTGATAAAGAAAGTATACCTTTTATATACTATAGAACTAATAATTTTAAAGATATTAAAAAAGGAAATATTAAGTTTGAGTTTTATGCCCTAGGGAAAAATGAAATAGAGGAAAATAAAAAATATATAGAGTTTTTAATAGTTGCTGTAGTATTATTGGTTTTAAGCAATATATATTTATTTAGTAAAATTAAAGGGGGAAAATCATAATGACACAATTAATATCAATATGCGCTATAATAGACCCAGTTGTTACTATAATGGCTAAAATGGCGTTTGTATTTTTTGCATATAAAGGAATGCAAGCTATGAATGTTTATATAAGTAAAAATAATAAGTAATTTATTAGTGTTAACTGATTAATTTTATAAACTAAATTATTTAAAATTAAGAAAAAGGTGATAAAATGAGGATTTATTCATGGAATGTAAATGGTTTAAGAGCTATAGCTAAAAAAAATTTTTTTAATTGGATTGAAGAAGAAAAGCCGGACATACTTTGTATCCAAGAAACTAAACTGCAAAATGAACAATTAGAAGAAAATTTAAAAAATATAGATGGATATTATTCTTATTTTAGTTTTGCGGAAAAAAAAGGATATAGTGGAGTGGCTACTTATACCAAAATAAAACCTAAAATAATAGAACATGAAATTCATATAGATAAATTTAATAATGAAGGAAGAATAGTTTTAACAGAATATGATAAATTTACACTTTTGAATATATATTTTCCCAATGGACAAATGAATGAGGAAAGATTAAATTATAAATTAGAATTTTATGATGCTATCTTAGAATATTGTAATGATATGGTAACACAAGGTAAAAAATTAATAATTTGTGGTGATTATAATACTGCACACAAAGAAATTGACTTGAAAAATCCTAAAACAAATGAGAAAACTTCCGGATTTTTACCTATAGAGAGAGCTTGGATTGATAAATTCATAGAAAATGGATATATAGATATATTTAGAAAATTATATCCTGATAAGGTAGAGTATTCTTGGTGGAGTTACAAATTTAAAGCTAGAGAACGAAATGCAGGATGGAGAATAGATTATTTTTTTGTATCAGACAATTTATTACAAGAAATTGAAGATGCACGAATCCTTACTGATGTATATGGTTCTGATCATTGTCCTATAGAATTAATAATGAAAGATTAGGATTTTTAAGAATTAATTGTTATAATTACCTCTAATTTTATATTATATTTAAGTGCATTTCTGTACAAACTTATAATACACAAATAAAAAACAGCTAGAAAAAATAAAGAGTTTAATAAGGAGGTAATCTTATGGCATACGGAAGTTCAAACAGAGTATTAATACCAGAAGCTAGACAGGGATTAAATCAATTTAAAATGGAAGTAGCAAATGAATTAGGATTATCAAATTATGATACTATAGACAAAGGAAACTTAACTTCAAGACAAAATGGTTCTGTAGGTGGAGAAATGGTAAGAAGAATGGTAGAAGCCTACGAAAGAAATTTATAATTAAATAGAAAAAAGGGTTAGCAGCTTGCTAGCCCTTTTACATTAATTAATAAAAAATTAAGTAAGTCTTTTTAAATTAGGTTTTTCAGGAGTTATATAAATAGTTTTATTTGTATAATATATTACCATTCCAGGCTTAGCACCATTAGGTTTATGAACATTTTTTATTTCAGTATAGTCTACAGCAACTTTGGAAGAGTCTTTTCCTTTGCTATAATAAGCAGCTAAATTAGCTCCTTCTTCTAAAGTTTTGTCTGAAAAGTTTTTTGTGGTTTTTATAATAACATGAGAACCTGGTATATCTTTTGTATGCATCCATATATCATGATTATTAGAGAATTTTAAAGTTAGATAATCATTTTGTATATTATTTTTTCCTACATATATATCTACACCTTCTGAAGATATAAAGTGCATTGGCTTACTTTCTTTTTGTTTTTTCTTTAAAATTTTTTTAAATTTAATATAACCTGTTTCCATAAGTTCATTTTTTATGTCTTCAATACCTTTGTAATCTTCCACATTTTTAATACTAGTAAATACAGATTGAAGATAGTTGATTTCATCTTTTGTAGCTTCAATTTGATAAGTGGAAGCTTCTTCAGACTTCTTTAATTTAGTATATTTTTTAAAATAAATTTGAATATTTTGAGCAGGGGTTTTATTAGGATCAAGAGGTATTTCAATGTATTCTTCAACTCCACTATAATAATTTAATACCTTTGCTTTTTCTTGTCCTTGCTTTATACTATATATATTAGCTGTAAGTAATTCTCCATAAGTTTTATATTTTTCTTTTTTGTCACATTTTTTTAGAGTATCTTCTAAAATTTCGATTTTTTTATAACATCTATCTAAATTATTATTTATAAGTTTTAGAAGGTTAGCGCTCTTACTTGTTAATCTGTCTTCTTTGTCTTTGTCATAATAATATTTGTCTAATAATTCAGAAGGAGATAAATACTTCTGAAAACTACAGTTTTCTAAATTAGTAAGTTTAAGACAATAAAAGTCTTTATAAATATTATCCTGTAAATATGAAGCAAAGAAAAAGTTTTTATTCTTTATATTTGAAAATATGTTTTCTAGTTCTTTATGAATTAACTTTAAATCATTAATATCTATATTTAAAATTGAAATCCTATAAAAAATTTCCCTTGAGAACTGTGTACTTATACCAGTAAAAACTTTAGAAGAAAAATTTTTATCAAACTTAATATTTTTATTGCTGACGAATGATGCTAAATCTTCGTATGTATAATTTAAAGGATTTAATTTTTGAGAAGCTGGAGGAAATACATAAGGTATACCTGGGTATAAGCATCTAAAGCTATTCATGTCTGATGTGACATGTTTAATGCTATCCATAATTATGTTATCTCTTTCTCTCACTAAAGTAATATTACTATGTCTACCCATTATTTCTATTACTAATGAATATATACTGTTAAATCCTAATTCATCTTTAGTTTGAAAATCTAAGAATAATATTCTATCTGTATCTAATTGTCTTACGTTAACTATCTTAGAATTGTTTAGATGTTTTCTGAGTAACATGCAAAACATTGGTGGAGAAATTGGATTTAATTTTGAAGTTTTTATAATATGTATTCTAGGGTATACAGCACTTGCACTAAGAAGCAATTTATAACTATTTCTATCCTTTTTTATAGAAATAATAAGTTCATCTTTTTCAGGCTGATTTATTTTCTCTACCTTTCCATTTAAAATTAAATTTTTTAGTTCTTCAGTTATACTATATAAAAAAATACCATCTAAGGCCAAAATCATCATCCTTTCAATAGGGTATTAGTAGAAAGTTTCTGCATATTTATTAAAATATTTTCCCAGAAATTATTCACTATTATTGTATTATATAGTATAACATTATAAAAATTTAAAATAAAGATATATTTATTATTGATATTGTTTGTTTAAAGTAGTAAACTAATTCTGATATTTTTTTAGGAGGGAAAAATTATGTATTTTACTAAAATGCAAGGTAATGGGAACGATTTTATAGTTGTAGAAGATTTTAATAATTTATATTTAGGGAAAGAAAAGGAACTAGGAATAAAACTTTGTAATAGGCATTTTGGTATAGGTGGAGATGGAATCCTTTTAGTAAGGAATAGTGATATAGCTGCCGTAAAGATGATAATAATTAATGCTGACGGATCTTATGCTTCTATGTGTGGAAATGGTATAAGATGTTTTGCAAAGTATGTTTATGAAAAAGGTATAGCAAAAGAGGAAAAAATTAAAATAGAGACAGGAGATGGGGTAAAGGAAGCTTTTTTAGAAGTAGAAGATACTATAGTAAAAAATATTACTATAAATATGGGTATACCCTCCTTTCATCCAATAGATATACCATGTAATTCAACAGAAGAAGTAATGGAAAAATCCATAGAAATAGGTAATAAAAAATATAAAATAACTTCTATGCTTATGGGTGTACCACATACAGTTATATTTGGTAATTTAGATGATTTTGATATATTGGAAGGAAGTGCTATAGAAAAATATGAAATATTTCCACAGGGAACTAATGTTAATTTCTGTGAAGTAATAAATAAAGAAAAAATAAGAGTAAAAACTTGGGAAAGAGGAGCTGGAGCTACCCTTGCTTGTGGTACAGGAAGTTGTGCTAGTGTAATAGCTGCTAATAAAATTAATCTCATAAATTCTAAAGCTGAAGTAGAATTGCCAGGAGGAGTACTATATATAGAAATTACCGATGCTGGAATATTAATGACAGGACCTGCAGAAATTGTATTTACAGGGAATATAGATATATGATATGAGTTTTATAAAAAGAACCTTATTAATTTTATTTAATGTGTTTATAATGATAATTTCCTCCTCCTGCAGCAAAAAAGAAAACAATTTTATAGATAAAAACAGAATTGTTATACCTAATTATCCTTATACTATGGTTGGTGAAACAAAGGGAGAAAAAATTAATTTATATAGAATTAATAAAGAAATTAAAGAAAAGGTTGGAGAACTAGAATATATGTCTGATTTAATATATGATAGAAAGAACTCTGTTTATGCATATTTAGTTCATGACAATAAGGAGTTAAAGAAAAATAATATAAAGCTAATTAGCAATAAAGGAGAAACTATAATTAGTAATTTTTATTTTGCTAAAGATTTACAATTATCAAGCAATGGAAAAAGAATAGCTTATAGAAGTTTTAAAAATGAATCTTTAGATAGTGCAGAGGGATTATCTTTATACAATATAGAAGAAAATAAAAAAATAAATATTAAAAGCCAAGTTCTGGTTTCTGGAAATTTATATGAATGGATTGATGATGATAATATAATTTATTATGGAGTTAAAGATAATATTAGTGCTATATTTAAATATAATGTAAATAATGATAAAGAAGAAACATATATGGAAAATATAAGGGGATACTGTATGTATTTCAAGTCTTTTGAAGAAGGAATTTTAATTCTTTCTAGAACTAAGGATGATGATAATTTATCCTTTTATAGAAAGAAAGATAATAGAATAATAAACATAAGTAATAATATAGAAAATATATATAAAGGAACTTATGATAAGAAAAATAAAAAAATGTATATAATAGCTTCTGAAGTAAACACTGATATGGTAGCGCTATATAAAATAGATTTAGAGACCTTTTCAATGGATAGAATTAATTATGATTTTCCTAAGTTTGTAGATAAAAATGGAGGGTTGCAAATAGACTCTGATGGATTAGTATATTATTGCGGAATAGATAATATAAATGAAAATATAGAACATAAGAATGAAATTTTTATGTATAATCCACAAGATGGATCTAATAATCTTATATCAATAAATCCTTCTAAGTATAAAATAATTGGAAGTAAACAAGAGTAAAAACCTATTTTTGTTCTTTAGAGACTTAAGTCATATAAGAACAAAAATGGGTTTTTTATATAAAGATTAATAGAAGTGTTTATAAAGTAAGTATATGGATATAATTCGAATAAATGGATAAAGAGGGAGGTGAATTTAAAATGGAATATGATAAAAATAAAATGGATTTAAATAATATGAAAATTAATTATGAGGCTATAAAATATATTCCTTTAAACATAGCAAGAAAGTATAAAGTTATTCCTTTCAATATAGTAAACAATAAACTTTGTTTGTTTACAACTAATAACTTTAATAATTCTATAAAGGAAGAACTGAAATTCATAGCTTCAATGGAAATAGACACCTATGAAATTGAAAAAGACATTATGAATTTTTACATAGATAGATTTTACAGTAAGGAAGAGAAAAATAAGCTATTAAATAATCTAATAAAAGAAGAAAAAGAAATTAAGGACTATCATAGAAAGTTTAATGTTGATTTAAATAAGGAACCTATAGTAAAAATTACAGATTATATATTAAATGTAGCAATATTAAGAAGGGCTAGTGATATACATATAGAACCTTTAAAAAATGAAGTTATTATTAGAATAAGAATAGATGGAATTTTATATAAAACTGAAAGTATACCAGTAGATATTTATAAACAAATAATTAGCAGGTTAAAATTGTTATCTAATATGAATAGTACAGAAAAAAGAATACCTCAAGATGGAAAGTTTCAATATAATTATAATAATAAAAATTATGATTTAAGAGTAGCTACTTTACCAACAATTAATGGAGAAAAAGTTGCTATAAGAATATTGTATAGACAAGATGAGTGTACCAAACTAGAATCTTTAGGATTTGATGAAAAAGGGGTAAAGTATATAAAAAAAATGCTAAATTGTTCTAAAGGTATGATACTTATAACAGGACCTACTGGCAGCGGAAAAACTACTACTTTGTATGCTATGTTAAATGAATTAGATATAAAACATAGAAATGTGATTACTATTGAAGATCCAGTAGAGTATGCTATTGATGGGATAAGTCAAGTAAATGTAAATAATAAAATAGGACTAACTTTTTCAAAAGGATTAAAAAATATTATAAGACAAGACCCAGATGTAATTATGATTGGAGAAATTAGAGATGAGGAGACTGCAGAGATAGCTGTTAGAGCAGCAATAACAGGACATTTAGTATTAGCAACACTTCATACAAAAGATTCCTTTTCTTCTATACTCAGACTTATGGATATGGGTTTGCCTAAATATTTAATTGCAGATGCCGTTACTTCAGTAATAGCCCAAAGATTGGTTAGGAAAATATGTCCTTATTGCAATAATAGAATGTTGTATAAACAAAATAAAGGATGTATAAAATGTAGTAATAGCGGTTATTATGGAAGAACGATAATTTATGAGCTAATGGAGATAGATAGAAATTGCAGAAATATAATAACAAAAGATTATACTGTTGAAAAACTAAGAGATTACAATATAGAAAAAGGTATGACACTGTTAAAAGATTATGGACTAAAGTTAGTTGAAAAAGGTATAACGTCTTTAGAGGAATTAGAGAAGTTGTAATATATAAGAGAGGAGGAAGTAAGATATATATTTATATAAAGCAGCAAATATAAAAGGAGAAAAAATAAAAGGTGTATATACAGAAGGGAATATAGAAGACTTAAGAGAAAAACTTAGAACTAAAGGATTTTTAATTATTAGTATAAAACCCATAAGTAATTTAAGAAAATCTTTAATGAAAAAAAAGTTATCTTATAAGGAATTATTTCTGTTCTGTAATGAACTATCAATTTTGCTTCATTCAGGCATAAGCTTACCACAATCAATAAACCTCCTAAAACAATGTTTTATTAATTTAACTGTTAAAGGTAATCTAGAAAATATTAAAAACAGATTATTTTCAGGAGAAAGCTTATATTCTAGCATAAATAAATATAATTATATGTTTCCTAGATTATTAATAGAGATGATAGGAATAGGGGAGGAAAGTGGTGAATTACCAAAAGTATTAAGTAAAATATCATATTATTATAAGTCTCAAGAAAAAATAAAGAAAGAACTAAGAAAATCCCTTTCATATCCAATTATAATTTCTATTATATCCTTTGTTATAATAATTTTTCTTTTGTTTAGTATTATTCCTAAGTTTATAAATTTACTACAAGATTTCAAAAGTGAAACTCCCCATTTTTCCAGAACAATATTTAATATAGTTAATTTTACAAACGAATATATTATGAAGATTATAGCTTTTATTATAATTATAATTTCAATAGGTATTTATTTGTTAAAAAATAGTAATATAACAGAAAAATTATACAATGTAATAGCTCAGTTACCTTATGTAGGGATTATATATATGAAATTACAAAAGTCAAGATTATTTATGGCTATAGGAATTATGATGAGTTCAGGTATGAATATTGTAAGTGCTTTAGAAAAATCAAGTATTGTAATTAAAGATAAAAAAACCGTGGACAAAATTATGAGTATTAAAGATTTAGTAAGTAAAGGCAATAGCTTGCATAGAGCTTTTAGTATAACAGGATTATTTAGTGAAAGAGTTATAGCTATTATAAATATCGGTGAGGAGAGAGGAAATTTAGAAGAAATATTTATTAGATTGTCAGAAAGATATGAAACAGAAGCGTTAGATAATATTAGTGAATTAGTAAAATTTGTTGAGCCAAGTATAATTATAGTAGTTTCTATAGTAGTAGGGATTATCATAGTATCTATATTGCTTCCTATGCTTAATATAATGGATTCTTTGATTATATAAAATTTAAGTATCTTTAAGTATCTTATGGAGGATAAAATATGAAAAGTTTTAAGAAAGGTTTTACCATAATAGAACTGTTAATAGTAATGTCTATTATTTTTGTTCTAATGGGGTTATTAGTACCTAGATTTAAAGGATATAGGATGAAAGCAGAAAATTTAAAAATAGAAAACTATGCAAGGCAGATATATACTGCAACAATGGCTAGTTATTCAGAAATGGATGGTAAATTTGTAAAGGAAAATATTGAAGATAATATTATAAATTTAATAAATATTACAGGGAATAAAAAAGAAAGTGGTGAAGACCATATTAATGTAACAGCAGATGAAAAGTCTGCCACCATTACTTTTACTATTAAAAATAATAATTATGAAGTTAATATAGATGAAGATGGATATTCCTTAAAGAATAGTAACGGGAGTATATGATGGAAATATCTATGAAGAAAATATATATAAATAATTTATATATTAAAAAAGGATTTACTGTTATAGAAACATTATTTGTTATAACTCTCATATCTATAGCTTCAACTTTTATAGCTATAAATATTAAAGGAATAAAAAATATTACTAACAATATGGATTCCACATTATGTGATAAATCAATAATAAATTTTATAAATAATGGTAAGCAGTATTGTAGAACAAAAAGTACAGGAGGAAGAATTTATTTTTCATTAAGAGAAAATAGCATTATTTTTTATGCTAACGCTAAAACAGTAGATAAATATAGGTTACCAAGAGATTTTAAATTTACTTATGTAAATGCTAGTAGAGGAGAGCTGAAAATTAATGCAAATGGAATGACTAATGATGCATGTACAGTAATCTATAAAGATAGAAAGGGGAATTTTCATGAAATCACTATATGTGTTGGAACTGCCCATGTACAAATCAAGTAAAAGTGCATTCACTTTAATAGAAGTATTATGTAGTATTTCTTTATTTTCTATAATGTTGGTAACTTCTACGGCTATTATTTTAAACTCTTTTAAATTAAAACTTTATAATGAAGAATTAAAAGAGTATGCATATTTTTTAGAAGGATTAAAAAATGTAATATTATATGATTTAGATGATGATGATTTTTTATATTTAAATAATAAAAGTAAAGTTTTTATAAATGAAAACAATATGAAATTAGAAAAATTAAAGAAAGGAAATTTAAAAAATACATTAGATGAAAATATTTCAGGAGAAATTTATACTTGTATAAATATAAAAAAGATAAAAAATAAAGATAAATATTATAAAATAAATATTAATTTGAAATTAACAGAGGATGAGGATATCAGATCACAGTTTATTAAAAAGTGGGAATTAAATAAGGATAAAGAAGTATGAAGAAAGGATTTACTTTAATAGAAGTACTTATGAGTATAAGTATAATATCTATAGTTTCTTTAATTCTATTTAAAAACTTAGTTGTATATTTAACTTTATATAATAAAGAAAGTAATATAGCTATGGAAGAATTTTATGTTAATGAAGCTTTAATATTTATAGAGCAACAAATAAATGAAGCTAATTCAGTTCAAGTGTTAGGAGATGCTAATAACAATGAACTAAAGATTAATTATGAAGATAAGAGCAATTACATAAAAATAAAAAATGGTAAATTAGTTATTGCCTATTTTAAAAGTGACTCTGGATATATTAATAATATAATGTTGGAGTTAGAAGATTTTTTAGTAGAAAAATCAGGTAACCTAGTATTTGTAAAGATAATAACTAAACATGGAAAGGAATATGAAAGATGTTTTGGAATAAGAGAAGAAAAGGATATATTATTATCTATACTTTGTTAATTAGTAGTATTTGCTTAGTTATATCAACTTATTTGTTTACAGTGGAGCAGATGAAACTTAAAAATAATAAATTACTCATAAATTCTATAATAAGAACTAAATAACAATAGATATGTATTGGAGGGAAGTTATTGTTTAAAAAGAATAGTGTTATAGAAATAGATAACAAATATGTATATTTAAATAACATCCATAAAAATACAAAGAAAGATTTAGAGAGAAAGATTATTGGAAATATAAATTTTACTAAAAGTTTAGAAATAAGTTTAGAAAAAAGAAAAGTACATTTAATTTTAGATGGTAAAAAAATTTTTGTAAAATTAATAACTATACCTAAAGTTAGAAAATCATATATAGATAAAATAGTGAGAAAAGAAGTAGAATATTATTTTAAAGAAATAGACAATCTTATATATTCATATAGAATCAATAAGGAAGAAAAAGAACTTATAGAAATATTAGTATTTTGCCTTAATTGGAGAGAAATTGACATATTAAAAAATATAAAATGTAAAGATAATATCATAAAAGGGGTATGGTTAATACAATTTTGTATTTTGGAATATTTTAAAAAAAGTTTTACTGATGAGAGATTCATATTAACATTTATATATAATGATAATTTATATTTTATAGCCTGTAATAATGACAATTTAATTAGTAATAATATCATAAATGATTTTAACGAAGATAATTTTTTCAGCAATTTAAAAGAATTTATAAAAGAATGTAATGAAGAAATTAATGAAGGAGAATTTAAAGTCATATATTTTGTTAATTTTAAAAACAAAAAAATTTTGGAAACATGTTCATCTACTTATAATTGCAAAGATTTGGGCACTTTAAGCAGAGATGATATTGTAAAAAAGTTTATAACTATGAGGTGATTTGTTTATGAATAAATTAAATTTTATGCCTTATAGGTATTTAGAGGAAAATTATAAAAAGAGAAAAAGCTTAATTTGTATATCATCTATAGTAAATATAATATTAATAATAATTTTATTTTGGATATTTATTTTTAATACAACAAAACTAAATAATTTACAAAAAGAAGAGCATATTGTAAAAGAAAAAATAGAAGAGATAGTTTCAAAAGAAAAAAATAAAAACAATAAGTTACAAAAGCAAAATAAAATTATATCAGAAATTACAAGCAATATAAATACGTTTCGAAATTTGAAAATTGAAAATGATATTTTATGGATAGAAGGTAATTATAGTGACAGTAATAGTTATAAGGATATAGTTATATTTTTAGAAAAAGAATATGGGTTGAAAATTATAACTTTGCAATCCCCAATTAAAAAAGAGGAAGATTATATTTATAGAGTAGGTGTTTCAATAAATGGAAAATAAAAATTATTTATTGCTATTATCAATTTCCATAGTATTTTTAATTATAAGTGTTTTGGCTAATCATAATGTTTATGCTAAGTTAAAAAAACAGAAATATATAGACAATGAAATAAAGATAGCATATGATAGCTTATTTCAAAAACAAGTGAAAAAATGTACTTATAGTGATATTATAAGATTAGTAGAAGAAAATAAGAATTTTAGTATAATAAATATAAATAAGGAAAAAAATAATGATATAAAAGTAGAACTAAAATTTAGAGGAAATTTAAATACATGTATAAACTTTATAAAACGTATAAAAGAAAAAGTTGAATTTAAAGAAATTATATATTTGACAATAGAAAAGGATGACCAGGATATTAAAGGAACTTTTAAATTTTCTTTAAAAGAAAACTAGACAGTGCAGTATCAACTATAGTACTAATATAAAAAGGGAGAGTATTGGGAAGAGTAGCTATGGACTAACAATTAATGATAAAAACAGGTTTGGCATAGAAAATATTATGCAATATTATTTGCAAATAATCACAAGTTTTGATAAAATATCATTGTTCAGCATTGATAGCTGTATTTGGGGGTGAAAATATGTTCCAAAAGAGAATTGATAAATTAAGGAAAAAAATGAGAGAAAAGGGTCTAGATGGTGTCTTGTTAATAGGAGATCCTAATAGAAATTATATGAGTGGTTTTACTGGTGATGAAAGCTTTGTTATTATTAGTTTAGATAAGGCAGTTTTTATTACTGATTCAAGATATATTGAGCAGGCTATAAATCAAGTTAAAGGTTATAGTATAAGAGAATATAAAGGAAGAATAGAAGATTATTTAAGGGATTTAGTCAAAGAACTAGGGATAAAAACTCTTGGTTTTGAGGAAAATATACTTACTTATAAGTCTTATAGTACATATAAAGAAAAAATAGATTGTGATCTTGTGCCAATAGAAGGAATGGTAGAGGAGTTAAGATTAATAAAGGACAATGATGAAATTGAGGCAATAAAAAAAGCAGCATCTATTGCAGATCAAGCATTTCTAAAGATACTGCAGTTTGTTAAGCCTGGAATGACAGAAAAAGAAGTTGGAGTGGAATTAGAATATTGGTTAAAGAGATTTGGAGCTAGTGGAGTATCCTTTCCTTCTATAGTGGCTTCAGGGGAAAGATCCTCATTGCCTCATGGCCAACCTACAGATAAGGTAATAAAAATGGGGGATTTCTTAACATTAGATTTTGGATGTATATATAATGAATATTGTTCAGATATGACTAGAACTATAGTTATGGGAAATGCTACAGAAAAAATGGAAAAAGTATATAATATAGTTTTGAAAGCTCAAGAATCTGCTTTGAAATTTTTTAAGCCTGGTGTAACAGGTGCAGAAGTTGATAAAATTGCTAGAGACATTATAAAAGAAAATGGATATGGTGATTACTTTGGTCATGGTTTAGGTCATGGAGTAGGAAGGGAGATACATGAAAATCCTAGAGTAAGCCCTATGGGAAATATAATACTTCAATCTGGAATGATAGTTACAGATGAACCAGGTATTTATTTGCCGAATGAATTTGGGGTAAGAATAGAGGATTTAATTCTTATTACAGAAGATGGATGTGAGGTACTTTCAAAATCACCAAAAAGTATGATATGTATATAAAATTAATAAGTATTAACTTACCTGATAAGGTTATAATATAAATGAATTAATAGTTTTGGAGGGATACTTAAAAATGATATCAGCAGGAGATATAAGAAAAGGAACAACTTTTGAATTAGATGGACAAGTTTATACAGTAGTAGATTTTTTACATGTAAAACCTGGTAAAGGAGCAGCTTTCGTAAGGGTAAAATTGAAAAATGTTATGTCTGGTGGAGTTACTGAAACAACATTTAACCCAACAGCTAAATTCCAAGAAGCTGTAATAGAAAGAAAAGAAATGCAGTATTTATATTCTGACGGAGAATTATATTACTTTATGGATCAAGAAACTTTCGAGCAAATTCCATTAAATTTTGATCAGGTTGAAGATGCAATAAAGTTCTTAAAAGAAAATATGTTTGCGGTGATAAAGTTTTATAAAGGAGAAGCTTTTTCAGTGGAAGCTCCAAACTTTGTTGAATTGCAGATAACTCATACAGAACCAGGAGCAAAAGGAAATACTGCAACAAATGTATTAAAGCCAGCTACTGTTGAAACTGGTGCTGTAGTTTCAGTTCCATTATTCGTAAATGAGGGCGATATTATAAGAATAGACACAAGAACAGGTGAATATATGGAAAGAGTTTAGGCTATACTATAAACAGCCTATTTTAATAACGGCATACATATATGTATGCCGTTGTTTTTAAATAAATAAATAAAAAGGAAGTGGAATTTATGGATTCAATGACTTCAAAAGTTTCTTATTTAAACGGATTAGTTGACGGACTAGGGATAGACGCGGAAAGCAAAGAGGGAAAAGTAGTTAGAGAGATAGTTAATGTTTTGAATGAAATGGCAGAAGAAATTGAAGAGATTAAAGACTCTCAGAGAGATATTCAAGACTATGTTGACGCTTTGGATGAGGATTTAACTTCTTTAGAAGATGACTTGTATGATGAAGATGATAATTATGATGAGGAGGAAATTGAAGATTTTGTAGATATGACTTGTGATAATTGTGGTGAAACTGTATATATTGATACAGCAATTCTTCAAGGAAAAGATAAGATAACTTGTCCTAATTGTCATAAAGAAATTAAACTTCATTTAAATTGTGATTGTGAAGAATGTGATTAGAGATTAATTACATAAAAACAGGTTGATTTTATTAATAAAATCAACCTGTTTTTTATATGTAAGATTATAAATTATTTATAAAAATTTTTGCTCATAGGCATATTTTTACTTTAAAAAAAATACCTTTTAATAAGAGAGGAGGATAAAAATGATAAACACTAAAGAAGTATTACATATATTACCTGACAATATAAAAAAGTGTATTAGCTTACACAATGTTAACAATCTACAGGAAATTAGAATAAGAGCAGAATCACAAATTATTTTACAGGTAGGAGAAAAAGAAATTATAACAAATTATGTAGCTTCTCTAGAAGATATTAAAAGTATTTTACAAAGGATGAGTAATTACTCTATTTATGCATATGATGAGGAAATAAGACAAGGATATATAACTATAAAAGGCGGACATAGAGTAGGTATATGTGGAAGATGTGTACTGGAAAATAATGAAATTAAAACTATTAGAGAACCAGCTTCTTTAAATATAAGGATATGTAAAGAAGTTATTGGGTGTTCTAATAAAATAATGACTTATATAATTGGAAAAAATACTATACAAAATACAATTATTATTTCTCCACCAAAGTGTGGAAAAACTACTCTTTTAAGAGATATAGCTAGGAATGTATCTAATGGAATTAATGATATGAATTTTAAAGGAAGGAAAGTATCTGTTATTGATGAAAGAAGTGAGATAGCTGCTTGTTTTAATGGAGTGCCTCAACTGAAAGTAGGATTAAGAACAGATGTTTTAGATAGCTGCCCTAAAAGTAAAGGAATGATGATGGCTATAAGAAGTATGTCTCCAGATGTAATAATATGTGATGAGATAGGGACAGTACAAGATGTAGATAGTATGATAATGGCAATGAACTCAGGAGTAAATCTTATAACAACTATACATGGATATGGAATAGATGATCTTTATGAAAGATCAGTTTTTAAAGAAATTATAAATAATAAAGTTTTTAAAATAGCTGTTGTTTTAAGCAATAAAGAGGGTGTAGGAACTATAGAATATATATATAACTTTAATGATGAAAAGGTAATTATAAGGAGGTAATATGTTAAAGTTTACAGGAAGTGTATTGGTGTTAATTTCATCTGTATGGATAGGATTTATATTTAGTGAGAGATTTAAAAAAAGGACATTTCAGCTAAAAGAAATGGAAAGAGACATACACCAATTGCAAAATGAAATAATATATACCCATACTCCTCTACCGGCTTCTTTGTTTAATGTATATGAAAAAAGTAGTTATCCTTTAAATGAATTTTTTAAAATTATATCAGATATGTTGTATTCAAATAAAGTAGATAGTGTATATGAAGCATTTGAAAAAGCATTTATAGAAGTAAATGAATTTTTATATATAAATAAAGAAGATAAGGATATAATTTTAAGTCTTGGAAAAACTCTTGGGGAATCAGACATTGAAGGACAAAAAAGAATGTTTTCTCTAACTTTAGAAAATTTAAAGAAACAAATAATAGAAGCTGAAGTATCTATGAAAAAAAATGTAAAGATGTATAGATACTTAGGTTTTACATTAGGCATGATTATTATAATTATGTTTATTTAAAAGGGGGAAGATTGGGATGTTAGATATTAATTTAATATTTAAAATAGGGGCGGTAAGTATTCTAGTTATTATACTTGATAAAATACTGAAAACTAGTGGATATGATGATTATGCAGTAATAACTAATTTAGCTGGAATAGTTATAATTTTAATGATGGTAATAAATTTAGTAAATAAATTATTTAATGTGGTTAAAACTATGTTCCAGTTATAGGAGGAAGCTATGGAAATAGTGAAAATAGTTGCTTTTGCTTTTATATCTTTATTTATTGTTATCATAGTAAAGGATAGTAAAAAAGAAGAATTAGCTATACAAATAAGCATATGTACGGGAGTTTTAATTTTCCTTTTTATGATAAATAAAATAACATCCGTTATGAATTTACTACAGCAACTTGCATTGAAAGCTAACATAGATTTTATATATTTAACTACAGTATTTAAAATATTAGGAATTGCCTATTTAGCTTCTTTTTGTAGTGAAATATGTAAAGATGCTGGACAATCAAGTATTGCGTCAAAAGTAGAATTTGCAGGTAAAATATTAATACTTGTATTGGCTGTACCAATTCTTATGGCAGTTTTGCAGTCAATATTAAGGATAATGTAGGAGAGAAACATGAAGAAATGGATAATAATTTTATTAACAATTTTTATCACAATTTTTTTTACTCCTTATAATGTACAAGCATCTTCTAACGAAGAAGCTTCATATAAAAGCAATAAAGAAGTTGAACAATTGTATGATTATATTACAAATATGAAGAGCGAACATGAATTGATGAAGGATATGGATATTAAAAATTATGTAAATAATTATATGAAAAAAGGGGAAGGTAAATTTTCAATAAAAAAATTTTCTAAAGCTATTATATCCTATTTATTAAGGGAAACAGCTTTATCTATAAAACTTATGTCTATACTTGTTATTATATCCATAATCTGTGCATTAATAACTAATTTAGAAAAGGCTTTTACCAATGAAAATTTATCTAATATAGCTTATTTTGCATGTTATTCATTAATAATAATTATTATGGCCAGAAGTTTTTATATTGGAGTGGATTTAGCCAGAGATACTATAAATAAAATGTCAGACTTTATGTTAGCTTTAATACCAGTAATTTTAATGCTTCTTGTCAGCATAGGAGGAATAGCAGAAGCTGCGGTAATGGATCCAATTATAATAGGAACCATAAATATAAGTGCTAGGCTGTTTTCTAATATACTTATTCCTTTAATATCTATGACCTTTGTATTACAGTTTGTAAATAATATTACTGAAGAGTACAAGATAGATAAATTAACAAAGCTTTTAAACCAAATAGTATTATGGGGACAAGGTATATTAATGACCATATTTATAGGAATAATGACGGTGAGAGGAATTGCTTCTAAAACTTTAGATCAAGTAGTGGCTAAGACAGCTAAATATGCTGTGGATAATTTTGTTCCAATAGTAGGAAAATGCCTTTCTGATGCAGTTGCTACTGTGGCAGGGTATTCACTGCTATTAAAAAATTCACTAAGTAGCATAGGTTTAGTTATTCTTATATTGATAGTAATACTTCCAGTGTTGAAAATATTGGTAACGGCACTCTTATATAAATTGACTGCAGCTTTAATAGAACCTATAGGAGACAAAAGACTTGTAAATTGTATAGGTTCTGCAGGAGATTCACTTATATTGATTACTTCTTGTCTTATATGTGTATCTGTAATGTTTTTTATAATGATTTGTATAGTTGCTGCAGGAGGGAAAATTGCTATAGGAGGATGAAAATGTGATTGAAACTTTAAGAGCATGGATAGTAAATATATCAACAGTAGTGTTATTTATTACTGCAGTTGAAATGTTACTTCCAGATAATAGTCTTAAAAAGTATTCAAAATTTGTTTTGGGATTGATACTTATAACGGTTTTAATAAATCCATTGATTAAAATATTTAATAAGAATTTTGATATTAACATATATAGTAATAACATATCTAAATCTATTGATGAAGAGAGCTATAAAAATGATTTAAAGGAATATAAAGAAAAAAGTGTAGAAAATACTATTAAAACTTTTGAAGCAAACTTAGAGAAGATAGTAGAGGAAAAAATTAAAGATAGATTTGAAGGGATAAATTCAAAAGTTCAGGTAAAGGCAGAATATAGCGAAGAGGATAATAAGTTTAATATAAAAAACGTAAATATAGGGATAAAAGATAAAAAGATTAGGAAGGTAAAAAAAGTACAAATAAACTTTAAAAAAAATAATGAACTAAATAAAGAGGATAAAGACAAAATGACTAACGATATTAGAGAGTATTTAAGTAAAGAATTAAAGATTCATAAGAATATTATTAACATATATAAGATTTAAAAGGAGGGAAACCATGGATCTTAAAAAGCTTTTAGAAAAACTTAAAAAGAATGAAGGGAAGAAGGGGCTGAGTAATAAAACTACTATTAATTTACTTATTGTTTTTCTCATAGGAGTACTTATTCTAATAACAGGAAGCTTTTTTAAGACTACAGGTAATTCAGTTAAGGAAACAGTGTCCAAAAACAATAATAATGATCAAGTAGAGGAGCCCATAAAAGAACCAGAAGAAGAAACTGAAAAAGAGTTAAAAAATGAACTAAAGAATATATTACAACAAACAGATGGGGTTGGTAGAGTAGAAGTAATGATTTATTTTGCTAGTGGGGAGGAGCAAATACCAGCAGTAAATATAAATGATTCAACTAACTCTACAGAAGAAATAGATAATGAAGGAGGGAGGAGGCAAACAACACAAAAAAATAATGGTTCTACAGTGGTTATAACTAATAATGGAGATAAAACTCAACCTTTGATAGTCAAAAAGAATAAACCTAAAGTAACAGGAGTATTTATAGTAGCTGAAGGGGCTGAAAATAAAGTTACAGAATATAGAATAAAGAAGGCAGTTATCAATCTTTTCAATATACCTGATAATAAGGTTAATGTTTATCCAATGAAAAAATAGTATATATTTTAAGTTTAAAGCATATAATTTTGTAGAAAGAAAGATAGGGGGAATTTTTTATGAATAAAAAACAGGCTGTTATTATTGTCACATTATTAGCTCTTATTGTATGCATGGGGCTATTAGCAACAAGACTAAATAATCCATTATATGTTCAGGGAGAAGGCGAAAAAAGTGCTATTTCTTTGAAGAACAATGATAATAAGAAAAATTCCAACAGCTCTAATTATTTTGCAGAAGCAAAAATGTCAAGAGATAATAGAAATGCGCAAACATTACAGAGTTTAAAGAGCATAATGGAAGATAAGAACATATCTCAACAGCAAAGGGATAAGACAGCAGAAAAATATGCAGCTTTAGCTATGGCCGTAAATTATGAAAATAAAATTGAATTAAATCTTCAAGCAAAAGGTTATGATGATGTAGTATGTCTTTTAAATGAAAACAAAGCAACTATAACAGTTAAATCCAGTGAAAAGTTAACAGACAAACAGCTAAAGGAAATACAAAGTGTAGTAATGAATGAAACTAAAATAAAAGATGTGGAAATCCAAACTAAGTAATAATAATTGTAAAAATAAAAGGTATTTGATATAATATACCTAATAATGAGGGAGAGGTATATGGAAGAATTAGCTGGAAGATAAAATAAAAAAGAACCAGGGGGTAGAAAATATGGAAGAGAATATGAATAATGAAATGGATATGGGTATAGTTAAGATATCAGATGAAGTAATAGGAGTTATAGCAGGTCTTGCCACAACGGAAATAAAAGGAGTAGTTGGAATGAGTGCAGGTCCTGTAGGCGGAATTACACAAATATTAACAGGCAAAAAGAATTTATCAAAGGGAGTAAAGGTAACTGTTGGGGAAAATAATGCCACTATAGATTTATATATTGTTATAGAATATGGAATAAGAATTCCTGACGTAGCACTTAAAGTACAGGAAAATGTACGAAGAGCAGTTGAATCTATGACAGGTCTTACTGTAGCAGCAGTAAATATACATGTACAAAATGTATTAATTCCTAAATCAGAAGAAAATAATGTAGCAGAATTAGAAGAGTAAAGAAAGTTTAATCACCCTCTGTTTTCAGAGGGTGTTTCCATGTTATAAATAAGTTAGTATAATTATGAATTATATGACAATAATTTTAAATATGATAAGTATATAGGAGGAATATGATGAACAGAACAAAAACTAGAGAAGTTACTATGAAACTTTTATTTGAGATGATTATAAAAAAAGAAGAGTACATAAATATATTGGAGGATTTAAAAGAAGCAAATAAGGAAGAGGAAAATGTAACTGAATTAATGGGAATAAAAAAAGAAAAGGATCCTGAAAGTACGGATTTAGATGAAGTTGATATGGGTTATATTATTAGGTTACTGAAGGGCATACAGGATAATGAAAAGAAAATTGATGAAACAATAGAGAAATATCTTAGTAACTGGAAACTAAATAGATTGGCTAAGGTAGATTTAGCCATTTTAAGGCTAGCAACTTATGAGATATTATTTGAAGAAAATATACCAAATAAGGTTTCAATAAATGAAGCGGTAGAGTTAGCAAAGAAATATGGAGAAGATAAATCACCAGCTTTTATCAATGCAGTATTAGATAAGATAGTAAAAGAACAATAAAGAGGAGTTGTAGTTTAAATGGGAGTAGCTATTTATGGGAAAGAGGTTGCTATTAGCTATAAGGAGAAGTTAAAAAATTTCATGGTACATAGAGTAGAAAATGGATTGAGACCACCTTGTATTGCTAGTATATTAATAGGTAAGGATAAGGGCTCATTATTTTACATAAAAAATCAGAGCAAACTATGTGAAGAAGTAGGAGTTGAATTTAAAAGCATAATTTTAGAAGAAAATGTTCCAGAGGGAAGTGTATTAGAAACTATAGATAAACTAAACATAGATGATAATATAGATGGAATAATACTTCAACTTCCATTACCTGAATATCTTAATGAAGAAAAGATTATAAATAGAATAAATCATTTAAAGGATGTAGATGGATTAACAGATGTAAATGCAGGTAAATTTTATAAAGGAGAAAAGTGTTTTCTTCCATGTACAGCTCAAGGGATAATAGAGCTGATAAAAAGTACTGGCATTAAAATAAGTGGTAAAAATGCTGTAGTGTTAGGAAGAAGTACTATAGTAGGAAAACCAGTAGCACAGTTATTGGTAAATGAAGATGCAACAGTAACTATATGCCACTCAAAAACAAATAACATTGAAAAAATATGTAGAGAAGCCGACATTTTAGTGTCTGCTATAGGAAAAGGCAAATTTGTAACAGAAGATTTTATAAAAGATGGAGCTGTAGTAATTGATGTAGGATTTTCTGTGGTCAATGGAAAGATGGTAGGAGATGTGGATTATGAAAAAGTATTACCTAAAGCTAGCTTTATTACACCAGTTCCAGGAGGAGTAGGATCTATGACTCCTATAATGCTTATAAAAAATACATGTGAGGTTTTGAATAATGTATATTAAAACCCTAACGGTATCAGATGTAAATAATTATATTAAAAAGGTTATAGATAACGATTTTATTTTAAATAATGCTTCTGTCAGTGGAGAAATTTCTAATTTTAAGTTACATTCTTCTGGACATATATATTTCTCGCTAAAGGATTCTTTTAGCAAAATAAATTGTGTTATGTTTAGAAGTTATGCTAATTCACTAAAGTTTACTCCTGAAAATGGTATGAAAGTTATAGTAAAAGGAAAAGTATCATTATACAGTAAAGAAGGAGTATATCAGCTTTATTGTGAAGATATTCAGCCAGAGGGATTAGGAGAACTATATGTATCCTTTGAAAAGTTGAAAAAGAAATTAGAAGAAGAAGGACTTTTTGATTCAAAATATAAAAAGGATATACCCAAATATGTAAGAAAAATAGGAATAGTAACCTCTCCTACTGGAGCGGCAATAAGAGATATAATAAATGTTGTTAAAAGAAGAAATAATAAATGTGAAATTTTGGTATATCCTGCAGCGGTACAGGGGATAGATGCTAGTGAAGAAATAATTAAGGGAATAGAGGAGTTAAATAGAAGAAAGGATATAGACATCATAATAATTGCAAGGGGAGGAGGGTCCATAGAAGAATTATGGGCCTTCAATGATGAAAAGCTAGGAAGAACAATATTTAATTCAAAAATACCTATTATTACAGGAGTAGGTCATGAAATAGATTATACAATAGTAGATTTTGTTAGTGATAGAAGAGCTCCTACCCCATCAGCAGCGGCGGAAATAGCAGTATTTGATTTGGAACAATTGGAAACTATGATAGAAAACTATAAAAAAGATTTACAAATTAATGCTTTAAATAATATAAAAGAAAGAATAAATCAAGTTAATCTTCTTAAGAAAACTCTAAATTTAAATAGTCCTAGCAAAAATATAGTGAATGAATATAATAGAATAGATACATTCAAGGATACATTGAATTATAAGATTAAAAGGGAAGTAGATATGCAAAAAGAGAAGCTTAATAATATGAAATCTTTATTATCTGCACATAATCCTTTAAATATATTAAACAAGGGCTATGCTATAATACAGGATGAAAAGAATAATATAATTAATAGCATAGATAAGTTAAATGAAACTAAAAGTATAAAAATTAAGTTAAAAGATGGGGAAAATAACTTTAATATAGTGAAGAGTTGAATAAAAGTAAAGTTTTAACTATTTGTCTAAAAAGGTGGTGAATATATGCCTAAGAAAACAGAAAATTATGAAAACCTCATAAAGAAATTAGAAGATATTGTAGACTCAATGGATACAGGGGAACTATCATTGGAAGATTCTATGAAAAAATATGAAGAGGGAATAAAGACTTGTAATAAATTATATAAAATGTTAGATGAAGCTGAAGGGAAAATTAAGATTCTTACAAAAGAAGGAGAAAAAGAATTTAATGAAATAATAGAACACTAAATAGTTTTTTATATAAACTATTTAAGTTTATTCTTTGTAAAATGGGGTGAAATAATGTGCATAGAAAAAATTAAAAAAGAAATAGATGATTATTTATATGAATACCTAAAGAATAAAGGCTCCTATAATAAAAAAATATATGAAGCTATGGCTTATAGTATAAATGTTGGGGGAAAGAGAATAAGGCCTATTCTTATGCTACTTACCTATGAAATGTATGACAAGGATTATAAAAAGATTCTTCCTGCAGCTTGTGCTTTAGAAATGATACATACCTATTCTCTTATACATGATGATTTACCAGCTATGGATAACGATGATTTAAGAAGAGGAAAACCAACTAATCATAAAGTATTTGGAGAGGCGTTAGCAATACTTGCAGGAGATGCATTATTAAATGAAGCTTTTAATATTTTACTTAAAAATTCTTTAAGTAACGGAAAAAGCTGGGTTAAAGCAGCTAGTTTAATAGGAGAGGCTTCAGGAGCCGATGGTATGATAGGAGGACAGGTAGTAGATATTTTAGGAGAAAATAAGAACATAAATATAGAAGAATTATATTATATGCATAGAAAAAAAACTGGTGAGCTTATAAAAGTAGCTATACTATCTGGTAGTGTATTAGGAGAAGCAGAGGAAAAGGATTTAAATATTTTACAGGAATTTGGTGAAAAATTGGGCTTGGCTTTTCAGATTAAAGATGATATTTTAGATGTTGTAGGTAATGAATCTAAGTTGGGGAAGACAACCAAAAAGGATCAATATCACAATAAAAATACCTTTGTTAGTATATATGGATTAGAAAAATGTAAAAACATGTGTTGTGAATTAACAGAGCAGTGTGTAGAGCTTTTAAATAATATAGATAAAGATACTTCTAAATTAGAAGAATTAACTTTATTTCTATTAAAAAGAGATTATTAGCACATTGACTTTATATATTTCATACTGTAAAATTAAGAAATATCAGCATTAATAATTATGCCTATTTATGAATATATAAGTAATATTTTGAAGTTAACATAAGTTTATATAAAATTTAGTTTAGTTAATCTTAATAGGAAAGGTGGCGCAGTATTCTAGTCAGGTAAGTATTCTTTGAAGGCGGGGCTAAAAATCCGCCAAAGGGCATATCGATGAAGTTCCTTGTGCTGGCTTATGACGCCCAGTCATGGGTTGGTGCTGGGAGTAAGGAAGATGGGGCGGCCGCAATGGCATGCGACAACTGACCCTACTTCTGTGGAGACCGTTATTTGTGTTTTAGGTTAGTCGCCTATTGCACGAAAACGGATTAAACCTGTATTGTGGTGTAAAAGCTATGTGCAGTGTAGCCTGCCTTGAGTGGTGTAGGGAGAGGTAATAACACCTTTAAATTTTGGCCAAAAGTTTGAAGGCTTTGCTTACTGAAACCTATACTGCAAAAGAGGCTAGAAGAATACCTAACTGTTGAGGAAATCTCCTAGACTGTTCCATAAGGAAGTATTTTGAGGATTGCAGTGCGGACTAAGTGGTAATCTAGTCCTGTTTATGGTGACATAGCAGATAGAATATTAAAGGGAAACCGCTAAAATGGCGACATTTTGGTTATTCTATGGGAAATCCTACTAGACCTAAGCCGCAAGTTTTACTCAAATTGCTGCCACTTTTTCTAATACATAAAGTATGTTTTTACTAAATAAATTGCATATTGATAGTTATATAAAATGGGGGAAGTTTTTTGGATAATGGTTTTAAAAATAACAAAAATTTTAAAAAAGGTGTAGTTAAAGATAATAAATCTAAGGTTAATAAAAAATGGGTAATGACAATTGTTCTATGGACAATATTAATATCAGGAAGTGTAAATCTTCTTTCTAATGCGCTACTAAGAAATGTAAATATATTAGTAGCTTTTATTATATTGATTTTTATAATATTTATAGGGATAATATTTGATATAATAGGAGTAGCTGTAACAGCAGCGGATGAAACGCCTTTTCATGCTAGAGCAGCAAAAAAAATTCCTGGAGCTAAAATAGCAGTAAAGCTTATAAGAAATGCAGACAAGGTTTCTAATTTTTGCAATGACGTAGTTGGGGATGTTTCAGGAATTGTGAGTGGTTCTGTAGGAACGCTAATTGTAAGTAAGATTATAATCACATTTTCAAATACAAGTGTAACTATAGTAACAGCAATAATAGGAGCTCTTATTGCAGCAGCTACAATTGGAGGTAAAGCATTAGGAAAAAGTTTTGCAATGAATGAAAGTGAAGTAATAATAGATAAAGTTTCAAGGCTAATATATTTAATAAAAAAGGAAAGATGAATATGACCCGATTTTTAGAAAAGTATAAAGATGCAACCCAAATTAGAGCTATGTCTTTGCAAGAACTAGATATTTTTGCAGAAGAAATAAGACAATTTTTAATAGATAATGTATCAAAGACTGGAGGACACTTAGCATCAAATTTAGGAGTGGTAGAACTTACTATAAGTTTATATAATGTGTTCAATTTTAAAAGAGATAAATTAATATGGGATGTAGGACATCAAAGTTATGTACATAAAATTCTTACAGGAAGAAAACAACAATTTCACACTTTAAGAAAATTTGGAGGGCTAAGTGGATTTCCTAAAAAGTGTGAAAGCTCCTTTGATCATTTCCAAACAGGACATAGTAGCACTTCAATATCAGCAGCATTAGGAATGGCTAGAGCTAGAGATTTAAAGAAAGAAAATTATGAAGTAGTGTCTGTAATAGGTGATGGAGCCTTGACTGGAGGTATGGCTTTAGAAGCGTTAAATGATGTTGGAGATAGAAAATCGAAGATGATTATAATATTAAATGATAATCAGATGTCTATAGGAAAAAATGTAGGAGGATTATCTACATATTTAAGCAAAATAAGAATAGAGCCTGGATATAATAAATTTAAGAAAGAGATAGATTCAGCTCTCAGAAAAATACCTAACATTGGAAAGGGTATGGCTCAGACTTTAGAAAAAGTTAAGAATGGTATTAAACAAATGGTTGTTCCAGGAATGCTTTTTGAGAATATGGGAATAAAGTATTTAGGACCTATAGATGGGCATAATATAAAAGAATTAAGTAAGGTTTTCTCGAATGCTAAAGAAATTCAAGGACCTGTTTTAATACACGTGGTAACTAAAAAAGGAAAAGGATATAAATATGCTGAAAAGAATTCAGGAAAATTTCATAGCATAGGACCTTTTGATTATATAAGTGGGGAAGTATGTGCTGGAAAATGTTTAACTTATTCTAAAGCATTTGGAGATGCTATGATAAAAATTGCATCAGAAGATAAAAGAGTAGTGGCTATTACAGCAGCTATGAGAGATGGTACTGGATTGGAAGGATTTGCAGAAAAATTTAAAGATAGATTTTTTGATGTGGGAATAGCAGAACAGCATGCTGTAACTATGGCAGCAGGTATGGCTACATCTGGATTGAAACCTGTATTTGCTGTTTATTCTACTTTTCTTCAAAGAGCTTATGATCAAATATTACATGATGTATGTATACAAAATCTACCTGTAATTCTAGCTATAGATAGGGCAGGAATTGTAGGAGCTGATGGAGAAACCCATCAAGGAGTATTTGATTTGTCTTATTTATCGCATATACCTAATATGACCATAGTAGCACCAAAATCAGTATTAGAATTAGAATATATTCTTAGTTGGGCAGTGAAACAAAACTATCCCATAGCTATAAGATATCCAAGAGGTGGAGATAACCCTAATGTTAGTTTAGTGCCGCTGAAACAATTTATTAAAGGGAAATGGGAAATTATAAGTAACGAAGGAGAAATAACCCTTATAGCTGTAGGGAGAATGGTGCAACAAGCAGTGTTAGTTAGAGAAAGATTGAAAAAGACTGGTATAGATATAGGGGTAATAAATGCTAGTTTTATTAAGCCTTTAGATGTATCTTTACTAAAAAATTTGGTCTATAATGGTAAAAAAATTGTTACTTTAGAAGATAACGTTTTATATGGTGGATTTGGTTCTTTAGTGACAGAATATATAGGAACATTAAATAAAAAAACAAAACTTATTAACTTAGGTTTTAAAGATGAATTTATACCTCATGGAGGAGTAGATATTTTGTATAAAAGTTATGGATTAGATGTAGATGGAATCATACAGAGTATTATGAAGTTATTATAAGCTAATAGAAAAGGGGTTAAATATGGCTGAAGTAAAAGTTAGGCTTGATGTTTTACTTGTGGAGAAAGGACTTTTTTCTTCTAGAGAAAAAGCTAGAGCTAGTATAATGGCAGGAGAAATATTTGTTAATGGTATTAGAGTTGATAAATGTGGAGAGAAAATAAAGGAAAGCGCTAATATAGAATTTAAAGGGCAAAAAATGCCTTATGTTAGTCGTGGTGGTTATAAATTAGAAAAAGCTATAAAAAGTTTTGATATTACACTAAAGGATAAAATATGTCTTGATATTGGAGCATCAACAGGAGGTTTTACTGACTGTATGCTTCAAAATGGAGCTAAAAAGGTATTCTCAATTGATGTTGGGTATGGACAATTAGCTTGGAAGCTTAGAACAGATCCTAGAGTGGTATGTATGGAAAGAACTAATTTTAGATATGTTACTTTAGAACAAATAGGTGAATATGCGGATTTTGGAAGTATCGATGTCTCCTTTATATCTTTAGAAAAAGTTATACCTGCTGCATTAAACATTCTAGATGAAAAAGGTTCTATGGTAGCTCTTATAAAACCTCAATTTGAGGCTGGAAGAGAAAAAGTAGGCAAAAAAGGAGTTGTTAGAGAAAAAAGTACTCATGAAGAAGTTATTTCAAAAATAATTAAATTTTTAAAAGAATTACAAGTTAAAATAATAGGACTCCAGTATTCTCCCATAAAGGGACCAGAAGGAAATATAGAATATCTTATATATTTTACTAAAGATAAAAAATATGAGGAAACTTTTTCAATGGATAGTGTATATGAAATAGTAGAATTATCTCATAGAAAGTTAGATGAAAAATTATAACATGAAGATTATAGGTATTAATGTTAATACTAATAAGGATGCTGGAGGAGAAATATTAGAAAGAATAGTTGAAAATATAAAAAAAAACTATTATGATGTTAATGTTAAAATATATAAAGATTCTATAGGATTGGATAGTGAAGATACTAGAAAATTAGATGCAGCTATAGTTCTTGGTGGTGATGGAACCATCTTAAAAGCGTCAAAGTTTCTGGCTAAATATAATGTACCGATTTTAGGAATAAATGTAGGACATTTAGGTTTTTTAACAGAAGTAGATAGTTCAAATTTTTTTTATGCGATAAAAAGCATATTAAATAATGATTATTACATAGAAGAAAGAAAAATGCTTCAGTGCAAAGTAGAACTTAAGAATGAAATAAAAGTATTTCATGGATTAAACGATATAGTAGTTGCAAAGGGAGTAATTGGTAGAGTTGTAAAATGTAAAATTTATATAGACAATAATTATTATACAACATTTGTTTCTGATGGAGTAATAATATCTACTCCTACTGGATCTACAGCTTACTCGTTATCTGCTGGAGGACCTATTATATATCCTACATTAGATGTTATTTCTTTAACACCTATATGTTCACATTCTTTAGGAGTGAGAAGTATAGTACTTAATGGAGACTGCAGTATAAAAGTTATTATGGAAAGAAAACGTGGAGATGTACATTTAGCTGTGGATGGTCAGGAAATTATAAATTTAGACGACACTAAATATGTGGATATATGTTCTTCACCTTATAAGTGTAAACTTATAAAATTAAAAGAGGAGCATAACGATTATTTTAACATATTAAGAAAAAAACTACATTTATAAACTTTAAGAAGGTGAAGGTGAAATTATATGAAAGTAACCCGTCATGCTAAAATATTGGAGTTAATTACTTCAAGGGATATAGAAACTCAAGAAGAATTAGCGGAAGAATTAAGAAAATCGGGTATGAATGTAACTCAAGCTACAGTATCAAGAGATATAAAAGAATTAAAGCTTATAAAAGTACTGTCTAGTAATGGTAAGTATAAATATTCAACTATAAGCCATACGGAAAATTATCTTTCTAATAAACTTGTGAATATTTTTTCACAGTCTGTGGTTACTGTAGAGAATGTATCAAACTTTGTAGTTATAAAAACCCTATCAGGATCAGCTTCTGCAGCTGCTGAAGCTATTGATTCTTTGAATTTTGAGGGAATAGCTGGAAGCTTAGCAGGAGACAATACCATCTTTGTAATGACAAGAACTAATGAGCAAGCGATTGAAATAACTCAAAGGATGAAAAAAATGATTACAGAATAGGAGGATTAAGGGTGCTCCTTCAATTAAATATTAAGAATTTTGCTTTAATAGAAGATTTAAGTATTTCTTTTGAAAATGGATTCAATGTTTTATCTGGAGAAACTGGTGCAGGTAAATCTATATTAATTGACGCTATTAATTATGTGCTTGGAGGGAAATTTAATAAGGACTTAATAAGAACAGGCACAGATAAAACTTTTGTTGAGGCAATATTTACGCTTCAAAATGAAAAATCAAAAGAAGAGCTTATTAAGCAAGGAATAGAATATGAAGACTGGATAATTATAAGCAGAGAAACTTTTCAATCAGGTAAAAGTATAACTAAAGTAAATGGTAGATCTATTTTAATTTCACAATTAAAACTTATAACAGAAACTTTATTAGATATACATGGACAACATGAAAATCAAAATCTTTTAGATTCTTCAAAACATATTTTATACTTAGATTATTTTGGAGAGAAAAATATTTTAGAGCTGCTATGTTGTTATAAGAAGTATTATGAAGAGTTAAAAGAAATTGATAAAAAGATAATTGAGCTTTCAGGAGAAGATGGAGAAAGAGAAAAAATAATTGATTTTTTAAAATTTCAAATAGATGAAATAAATAATGCTAATTTTAAAATTGGGGAAGAAAAAGAATTACAAGAAAACTATGATGTATTATCTAATGCAGAAAAGATAAGCAAAGTGTTAAATTTTAGTTATCAAAATCTTTATAATGGAGATGAAAATACATTATCTATATTGGATAGTATAGGAACTATTGTAAAAGAGTTAAAATCTGTACAAATGCATATGTGTAAAATAGAGAATATAAGCAATTCTTTAGAAGAAATATATTATAATATAGAAGAAAATATAGAAGCAATAAGGAAAATAAAAGATGAAACATATTATGATGAAGAAGAGTTAAATTCTATAAATAGTAGATTGTTTCAAATAGCTTCATTAAAAAAGAAATATGCTCCAGATATAAAAAGTATATTAGAATATAGAGATAAGATAACTCATCAATATGAAGAACTTATAAATAGTGGCCAAATAATTGAAGAATTAAATAATAAAAAGAAAGCATTGTTAGATAAACTTAAACATAAGGCTATGGAAATTCATAATATAAGATTAAGTATAGGAGATATGCTAGAGAAAAAAATAAAAGAAGAGTTAAGTTATATTGGATTAGAGAAGAGTGTGTTTAAAATATCCATAGAATTAAAAGAAGAATTTAATGAAAATGGATTGGATAAAGTTCAATTTTTAATATCTACAAATCCTGGAGAACCATTAAAGCCTTTAGAGAAGATAGTATCTGGTGGAGAGCTTTCAAGAATAATGTTAGCATTAAAGACTGTATTTGTAGATAAGGACAAGATCCCTACTGTTATTTTTGATGAAATAGATACAGGAATAAGTGGAAGAATTGCTCAAAGTGTAGCTGAAAAAATGTACAGTATATCTGGCTTACATCAAGTGTTTTGTGTAACTCATCTTCCTCAAATAGCTTGTATATCAGATAATCACTATCAAGTATCTAAAAAAGTATTGGATAATAAAACTTATACTTTAATTAAGAAACTAAGTAAACAAGAAAAAGAAGCAGAGATAGCAAGGATGATAGGAGGAACAGAAGTAACAGAATTGACAATAAAAAATGCTCAAGAAATGATTAACATGGCAGATGAAAAAAAATTACAATTATTATCATAATTGTAATAAGCATATCTCAGATGTAAAAAAATATTTATAATTGCATAATTACATATTGATATATTTTTTACTAAAAGGGTTACAATATTAATATTATTGTAACCTTTTTATTTTTACTCTTAAATTTAGTTTTTAAAAGTAATTGTTAACTACTTATACAAAGATATTATAGCATAAGAAGAGCTTGCACAGGGCAACTTAAAAATATACAAAGGAAACAAACAGGAGGTATAAGCATGAAAAATAAAAAAAATAAGTTTATTTATCCTTTTATAATATCCATCCTGTTAATAACTTTAGTTGCCTATTACAAAGCTTTTAATGTACCAACTACTATATTTTTAAGAGAAGGTAAATCATTAAAATCTAATAATATTGTAAAGTTGGTGAAAGATGATAGTGTTAATACTTCAAAAGGAGTAACTGGAACTGATCAAAATGCAGATGTAAGTTTACTTGGAATATTTAAAGTAAAATCTGTAGCTATAAAATCAATACCTAATGAATTATCAGTATATCCTGGAGGACAGCCAATAGGAGTTAAACTTAATACGAAAGGTGTACTAATAGTTGCGTTATCAGATTTAGATACAGATAATGGGAAAGTAACAAGTCCAGCATCTGAAGCAGGTCTTGAAATAGGAGATAGTATAGTAGAAATAAATAATAAAAAAGTTATAAATTCAGAGAAAGCAGCTTCCTTAATTAATGAATGTGAAGGAAAAGAAATAGAAGTTACAATAGAAAGAAAAGGAACTACTTTGAAGAAAAAAGTAAAACCTGTAAAATCAAAAGATAATCAATACAAAATAGGGCTATGGATAAGGGATTCTACTGCGGGAGTAGGTACATTAACTTTTTATGATAATAAAACAGGTACTTTTGCAGCTTTAGGCCATCCTATAACTGATGTAGATACAGGAACAATATTAAATGTAAATTCAGGACAAATAGTTAATTCATCCATAGTTTCTGTAAGAAAAGGAGTAAGAGGAACGCCAGGAGAATTAAAAGGTATATTTATTGACGAAGATGTAGTATTAGGACAGATAATTAAGAATACACAGTGTGGAATATTTGGAAAAAGCAATCTTCCTATAAAGAATAAAAACAATAAAAAAATGAAATTGGCTTTAAGAGACGAAATAAAGGAAGGACCAGCTCAAATTTATACAACAATTGACGGAAGTGAGCCTAAGTTGTATAATATAATGGTAGAAAAGTTATTACCTCAGAATTCACCTGGGCCTAAGAGTATGGTAATAAAAGTTACTGATAAAGAACTTTTAGAAAAGACTGGCGGAATAGTTCAAGGTATGAGTGGAAGTCCAATAATTCAAGATAATAAAATAATTGGAGCAGTAACTCATGTATTAATAAATAAACCAGATACAGGGTATGGAATTTATATTGAATGGATGCTTAAGGATGCTGATATATTAAAATAAAAGTCTATTCATTACACATAGAATCAAAATAATAGATAGCTTCTACTGCTATCTATTATTTTATATAGTTAATTGAAAATATTTTCTTGTTTAAGAAGGAATTATCATTCTTTTGTCGAATTTATTAATTGCTAAGATATGGGAATTTATTGTAAAGGGGAGTAGTTTTATGGAAGATTCAAAGATTAGTGTGGTTATTGCTGATGATAATAAGGAGTTTTGTAATATTCTTAATGATTATCTTTTAAATCAAAGAGATATTGTAGTAGTTGGTGTAGCAAAAGATGGAGTTGAAGCATTAAAGTTAATAGAAGAAAAGAAACCAGATTTAGTTGTATTGGATATTATAATGCCACATCTTGATGGTTTAGGTGTACTAGAAAAATTAAATAGCATGGATATAGAACCAATGCCAAGAATAATTGTATTATCAGCTGTAGGACAGGATAAGATAACTCAAAGAGCTATTACTTTAGGTGCTGATTATTATGTGGTAAAGCCATTTGATATGGATGTTTTCACGAAAAGAATAAGACAGATGTTTAATAATACAATTTCAAGTGGTGATGAAGTTAAAAGAACAATTCCAGTAATAGAAAGTAGTGAAATAAGAATAAATAGAAATGAACCCATAGATCTAGAAGCAGAAATAACAAATATAATTCATGAAATTGGTGTACCAGCACACATTAAAGGATATATGTATTTGAGAGAAGCTATAACTATGGTAGTAAATGATATGGAACTTTTATCAGCAGTAACTAAAGAACTTTATCCATCAATAGCCAAAAAATATAATACAACAGCCAGTCGTGTAGAAAGAGCTATAAGACATGCTATAGAAGTAGCATGGTCTAGAGGACAAGTTGACACAATAAATAGGATATTTGGATATACAATACATAATGATAAAGGTAAGCCAACAAACTCAGAGTTTATTGCTATGGTAGCAGATAAATTAAGATTAAAGAATAGGGTGTCTTAAAGTAACAAATTTCAATTAAAAATACTCCTTAGTTTTATTTAACTAAAGGAGTATTTTTAATTTTACTTTATTTAGGCATAATCCTTCTAAAAATTTCTTCTATTTCATTTCCAAATTCAGATAAAGGTTTTCCTTCATTAATTCCTTTTCCAACATTAGTGATCCTTTGGATTACATCTGGATCTGCAGATACAGCTACAGTTTTTATTTTAGGATCTACTGATTTTACCTTTTTATCTACTTCATTTTTAAGGTTATCTGTTAAAGTTCCTTCTGCTTTTTCATCTAAATTTACACCTACAAGAGCCCTTTCTTCAGAAATTACCACATTAGCACTCTTTATTCCTTTTATAGTAATTAATTCTTTTGCTATTTTATCTGCTCTAGACGATAAATCATTTGTTTTTTCTACAGTTTTATTACCAGTGTCAGAAGGTGGTGGTGTAGTTTTATTTGTACATGCTGTTATATTTAAGGATATAAAAGATACTAAAAGAAAAGGAATTATTTTTTTGCTTATAGTAGATATCATAATTAATCACCTCCATGTTATTATGTGCAAAATAAATTTATTTAGTATAAAAATTATTCTTTATAATTGAGAAGCTTAAATATTAATATTCATATAGTTATTATAAAAATCATAAATATAAAAAGATAGATAATATTTTGCTTTGAAAAAGATAAATAACAAAGGGGGATATATATGATAAAAAATGGATTAACAAGTGAATTTGGTGGACATTTACAAGAAAATTTTTGGCTTTACATAATAAGTTTACTGTGTATTTTTACAGGAATAGTTTTAGGAATATATAGTGTTAAGTATATGGGTGAAGTATATAAAAATGATCTTTTAAGCTATATAACTAGTTTTACAGAATATATAGGAAATAGAGATATAGATTATAAAACTGTTTTGTTAGGAACTATAAAAAATAATATGCCATTTATAATATTAATTTGGTTTTTAGGTATGACTATGATAGGAATTCCTATAATTCTCATTATAGATTTAATAAAAGGATATACTTTAGGATTTACAGTTAGTATTATGATTAACAGTGTTGGAACGAAAGGCTTATTAATATCATTGTTAACAGTGATTCCGCAAAATGTAATTTATATACCCTGTATAATATTATCATCAGTACTGGCTATGGAGTTTTCACTTAATTTTTTAAGAGAAAGAATTGGAAAAAGAACCAATAATGGATTGTGGATTAGAGTTTTTTCATATTCATTATCTTTTCTATTTATAGTCCTCATTATGTTTTTAGGATTTATTTTTGAAGCCTATGGAACACCTAACATACTAAAAATAATTATTTAATAGGAAATAAATTTGATTTTGGAGAGTGACAATATGAGAGAAAACAATATATATCTAATAGAATTTTTTATATGTATATTAAAATGTTTTTTTATATTGTTAGTTTTAGGAGAGTTTCTTCCCAAAGTAATAGATTACATATTATATAAATATTTAGAAAAGATAAGTATTCATCATAACAGTATTTTAGTTTACAATATAATTACCAAAAATAAAAAAATATTATATAATTATATATATATTTTCAATGAATTTGTAAAGATGTGAAGGTTTTTTTTCTCTTTTGTTGAATTAATATAATAGAAAAATAGATTATAGTAGGAGAAATACTATGGATGAATTAATAAACAAGTATATAAATTTTTTAAAAGGAAGAAAATTAAGCAAAAATACATTAGATGCATATGAAAGAGACATTAAGAAATTTTATGAGTTTCTAAAAGATAGAAAAGAAGATATAAAATTAGTAGAAGAAGTAACTATAATGGCATATGTACAGGAGCTTCAAAAAAGTAAAAAAGCTAATTCTTCTATAGTAAGAAACATAGTTTCTATAAGAAATTTTTATAAGTATTTAAATAAACAGGGAATATTAGAAGAAGATCCAGTTATAAATTATGAAATGCCAAAGCTAAAAAGAAATATTCCACAAATATTAACAATAGAAGAAGTAGATAAAATATTGCAAGCACCAGATTTAAATACAGAAAAAGGAATAAGAGATAAGTCAATGCTAGAAGTTATGTATGCTACAGGAATGAAAGTGAGCGAATTACTAAATATAACCATGTTTGATATTAATTTAAAATTATGTTATATAAAGTGTAAGGGAACTAAGAATAGAGAAAGAATAATACCTATAGGATCCTATGCTGTTAATTGTTTAAATGAATATCTAAAAATTAGGCCTTCTTTAAATAGCTATAATTTAGATTATTTGTTTTTAAATCTTCAAAAAACAAAAATGACAAGACAAGGATTTTGGAAAATAGTTAAACAATATGCTAAGTTATCAGGAATTAATAAAGAGATAAATTCTTATACATTAAGGCACTCTTTTGCAGTCCATCTAATTCAAAATGGAGCGGATATAAAGGCAGTACAAGAATTATTAGGGCATAGTGACATGTCTGCTACTCAAATTTACTCTACTATATCTAGAAAAAGTAAGATTGCCGAAATATATAAGAAAACTCATCCAAGAGCTTAGAAGAGTAAATAGAAAAAGTCTAATTAAATATATAATTTGGATATAATATTAATGATCTTTTAAGCGAAGTTCATATGAAACTTAGAACCATTTGATAATATAAAAGGAGGATTTATAAAATGAATATAATTAAAATTAAAGAGAGTGTAAACTATGTGAAATCAAAAGTTGACATGATACCGGAAATAGGAATAATACTTGGCTCAGGTTTGGGAGATTTAGCGGATAAAGTTGAGGAAAGAATTAATATAAAATATGAAAATATACCTAATATGCCTAAGTCAACAGTAGTTGGGCATGCAGGACAATATGTTTTTGGAAAATTAAATGGTAAAAGTGTAGTTATGATGCAAGGAAGAGTTCATTATTATGAAGGTCATAAAATGGATGAATTATCTCTTCCAATACATATAATGAAATATTTAGGGATAAAAACATTAATAGTAACCAATGCTGCAGGAGGAGTAAATGAAGGTTTTAAACCAGGAGATTTAATGATTATAAAGGATCATATAAACTTTGCATTTACTAATCCATTAATAGGTAAAAATGAAGAAGAAATAGGACCAAGATTTCCAGATATGAGTAATGCATATGACAAGGATTTAGTTGATTTGGCTAATAAAGTAGCTAAGAATGAGCAGATAGAAGTTAAAGAGGGAATATATGTAATGATGACAGGTCCAACTTATGAGACACCAGCAGAAATTAGAATGATAAGAATATTAGGAGGAGACGCAGTAGGAATGTCTACAGTTCCTGATGTTATAACAGCTAAACATTGTGGACTAAAAGTTTTAGGAATATCTTGCATTACTAATATGGCAGCAGGAATTTTAGATCAACCTTTAAATCATGCAGAAGTTATGGAAACTTCCAATAAAGTAAAAGATAAGTTTATAAAATTAGTAAGCGGTATAATTAAAGAAATATAATACGATTATTAATAAAGATGATATGTTATTGATTTTTAAGGAAGGATGGTAACTTTGAATTTAATAGAAAAAGTTAAAGAAGCAAAAGAATATATACAATCTATTGACTCTTCAAAATTTGATATTGCAATAATATTAGGTACTGGTCTTGGGAGTATAGTAAAGGATATAGAGAATAAGAAGATTATAAAATATAAAGATATTCCTAATTTCCCGGTATCAACTGTAGTAGGTCATGCAGGAGAGCTTATAACTGGAGAACTTATGGGGAAAAAAGTTTTGGCGTTAAATGGAAGATTTCATTATTACGAAGGATATGCAATGAAGGAAGTAGTTTTCCCAGTTAGAGTAATAAAAGCTTTAGGAATAGAGAAAATAATTATTACTAATGCTGCTGGAGGAATGAATCCTAGCTTTGAAGCAGGAGATTTAATGATGATTACAGATCATATAAATTTTATGGGAGACAATCCGTTAATAGGAAGAAACTATGAAGAATTTGGTCCAAGATTTCCAGATATGTCACAAGCTTATAATAGAGAATTGCTAAGACTTGCTGAAAGTGCTGGAGATAGATTGAATATAAAGTTACAAAAAGGCGTATATATAGGAGTATCTGGGCCAACTTATGAGACACCAGCAGAACTTAAAATGTTAAGAGCTGTAGGAGGAGATGCAGTAGGAATGTCTACTGTACCAGAGGTAATTGTAGCTAATCATATGAGTATGAAAGTTTTAGGAATATCCTGTATAACGGATATGGCCTTAGGAGATAATCTAGAACCTTTAGATCATGCAAGAGTAGTAGAAACAGCTAATAAAGCTATGACAAGATTTGTATCTTTAGTCAAAGAAATAGTATCTAGCCTTTAATAAAAATTATTAGAATAATATATAAATGATAGCAACTATGGATAAATGGGGTGAAAGCAAAATGAGGATGTACGATATAATTTTAAAAAAGAGGAATGGACAAGAATTAACTTCTGAGGAAATAAATTATTTTATAGACAATTATACTAAAGGATATATACCAGATTATCAGGCAGCTGCTTTAATTATGGCAATATATTTTCAGAAAATGAATAAACGAGAAACGGCAGATTTAACCATGGCTATGGCTCATTCAGGAGATGTATTGGATTTATCTTCTATAAATGGAATAAAGGTAGATAAACATAGCACTGGAGGTGTAGGAGATACTACTACTTTAGTTCTTGGTCCAATGGTGGCATCTCTTGGAATACCTGTAGCTAAGATGTCCGGTAGGGGTCTTGGTCATACAGGGGGAACTATAGATAAATTAGAATCTTTTAGTGGCTTTTCCGTGGAAATGCCAGAAGATAAATTCATAGAAAATGTAAATAGGATAAAATTAGTAGTAGGTGGGCAAACAGGAAATTTGGCTCCAGCTGATAAAAAACTATATGCCTTAAGAGATGTAACTGCTACTGTTGATAATATATCTTTAATAGCTTCTAGTATAATGAGTAAAAAAATAGCAGCAGGTGCAGATTGCATAGTTCTTGATGTTAAAGTGGGAGAAGGAGCTTTTATGAAAACAAAGGAGGATGCTTTTCACCTTGCAGAAGAAATGGTTAGTATAGGGAAGAATGTTAATAGGACTACGGTAGCTGTGATATCTGATATGGATCAGCCATTAGGATTTGCAGTAGGGAATGCATTGGAGGTAAAGGAAGCTATAAATACATTAAAAGGAAAAGGACCAGATGATTTGCTTCAATTATGTCTAACATTAGGTTCACATATGTTAGTACTTGCTAAAAGGGCTAAAGATGAAGAAGAAGGAAGAAGAATGCTTATAGAAACAATTGAAACTGGTAAAGCGCTATCTAAGCTTAAGGAATTTGTTGAAGCACAAGGAGGAGATTCGTCTTTTGTAGACTATACTGATAAGTTTCCTAAAGCTGAATATATAATACCTGTTAAAAGCAAAATAGATGGATATGTAAGAAAAATTCATGCAGAAAATATAGGAGTAATTGCTATGGACCTTGGAGCAGGAAGAGCTACAAAAGAAGATAAAATAGATCTTGCTGTAGGAATAGTTTTAAGTAAAAAAAGAGGAGATAAAGTATATAAAGGTGATGTATTAGCATATATATATGCTAATGATATAAAAAAGGCAAAAAAAGCTGAAAAAGATATATTGGAAAGCTATATAATAAGTGATATATATAATGAAACTGTGCCATTAATATATGGTATAGTTAAATAAATAATTATCTCTAAGATTTAAATCTTAGGGATAATTATTTATTTTTGAAAAATTTACAGTTATTTATATAATTTCCATTGCATCATAAGGATTATTATGAATATTTTTATATGGATAAATTTCTAAAATCCAGGAGAAAATATTATTGAAGGAAGGAGGAATTTGTGTTATGAAAAGAGAAGAAAAAAGATTAATTAGTATTATTGTATTATTAATTTTTGCTGTACAAATTTTATTTGTACCAATTAAAGTAAAGGCAGAAGGAGAAGGAATAAATGTGGAGGCATCCTCTGCACTTTTAATGGAGCCTATTTCAGGGAAAATAATATACGAAAAAAATCCTCACGAAAAGTTTGCTCCAGCTTCAGTAACAAAAATAATGACTATGCTTATTGCTATGGAAGCTATTGATTCAGGTAAAATAAAGTTAACAGATAAAATAACAGTAAGTGAGAATGCTAAAATGAAAGGAAAAGGCGGAAATAGCAGTATGTTATTGGATACAGGAGAAATAAGAACTGTAGAAGAAATACTTAAAGGAATAGCTATAGCTTCAGGTAATGATGCTGCAACTGCTATGGCTGAGTATATTGGTGGAAGTGAAGAAGCCTTTGTAAAAATGATGAATGATAAAGCTGAGTCTTTAGGAATGAAAAATACTAGTTTTAAAAATTGTAGTGGGCTATCTGCACCGGGACACCTTACTACAGCATATGATATAGCTTTAATGTCTAGGGAACTTTTAAGACATCCCAAAGTACTAAAATATACAGGTACTTATATGGAAACCATATCCGAAGGGAGAAAAAGCCCTATTGGACTTGTAAATCATAATAAATTAGTTAGATTTTTCAAAGGTTGTGATGGACTTAAAACTGGTTTTACTAATGAGGCTAAATATTGCATTTCTGCAACAGCTGTAAGAGATGGTGTAAGAATGTTAGCGGTTATTATGGGAGCCCCTACATATAAAGTAAGGAATAGAGATGCAAGTATGCTTATGAATCATGGCTTTTCTAAATTCGAATGCAAAAAAATACTGACTAAAGATTCTAATGTAGAAAAGATACAACTTGGTAAAAGAGACGATAAATTTTTCATGGCTAAAGCTTTGGAAGATTTAAATGTAGTAGTAGAAAGAGGATCTAAGAACAAGATAACTAAAAAATGTGTAGTCAATTTGGATAAGAAACATTATAATAAAGGAGAAGTAATTGGATATTGTGAAGTATATTTAAATGAGAATTTAATAGGAAAAGGAAAAATATATTGTGATAGAGAAATAAAAAAATCTGGTTTTTTTGATAATTTGAAATATAACTTTAATAATCTTTTTAACAACGGAATATAAATCCTTTTAATTATATGATAGCCTAGGCTATCATATAATTTTTCATAAAATGTTTATAGAAAATGATATAATTTATATTATAAATGATCTAGGAGAGATACTAAATGGCATTAAAAATAAAGATACATAATTTTGAAGGACCTTTTGATTTGTTATTACATCTTATAAAGAAAAATGAAATGGATATATACAATATAAGAATATCTGAAATAACCAATCAATATATTCAATACATAAATACATTAAAAGAAATGGATTTGGAGATTACATCAGAATTTATAGTTATTGCAGCTACTTTATTACAGATAAAATCTAAAGAATTATTACCTAAAATTAAAAATGATGAAAATATAGTTGCTGAAGAAGATGAAGATCCAGAAAAGATATTAATTCAAAAGCTAATTGAGTATAAAAAGTTTAAAGCAGCAGCAGAATTTTTTAAATCAAAAATGGCAATAGAAGGTATTAGATTTACAAAGAAGCCGGAGATAATAGAAAATAGAAAGGAATGTGAAGATACAGATATTTTAAAAAATATTAGTATGTTAGATTTGTACAACCTTTATAATGAATTAGTTACAATATATAAGAATAAGATAAATACTAATATAATTTCCAGAGAAATAATAGTGGATCAATACAAAATAGAGGACAAAATGGTATATATAAAAGATAGGATTCTTAGAAATAAGAGGGTGTCTTTTACTGAACTAACGAAAAGCTGCTCAGCAAAAATGGAAATTGTAGTAACCTTTTTAGCACTTTTAGAGTTAATAAAATTAAGGATTATAAGAGTTGCTCAAGAAGGTAATTTTAAAGAAATACATTTAGAAAGGACAGATTCAAATGAAGAACATAAATATGAATCAAATTGAGATGGAACAGGTTTCAGTTAAAAATAGACTTATTTCTGTTATAGAATCACTTCTTTTTGTTAGTGGGGAGCCTTTAAAAGCTAAAGAAATAGCTAACATATTAGAATGTGATGTTAAATTTATTAGAGATCTTATTAATGAAATGAAAAAAATATATAAAGCAGAAGATAGGGGAATAGTTGTAATAGAGATAGATGATAGCTATGCATTAGCTACCAAAAAAGAAAATAGTGAATTTATTGAAAAATTACTTAAGACAAATGTAAGACAAACACTTTCTCAAGCAGCATTAGAAGCTTTAGCTATTATAGCTTACAAGCAACCTATAACTAGAATTGATATAGATGATATAAGAGGAGTAAAGAGTGATAGAGCTATACAAACTTTATTAGAGAAAAAGCTAATTAAAGAATGTGGTAGATTAGATGTACCAGGTAGACCTATACTTTATGGAACTACAGAAGAATTTTTAAAACATTTTGGATTAGAAAACTTAAATCAAATGCCTAGTTTAGAGGATATTTTGAATAATTTCGGGGATAAAGTAAATGATAGTTCAGAATAAGAAAAATAGTGTAGAAAGGGTTTTAAGTCCTCTACACTATTTTTATAATATGATATTAATTTATATGTGGAGATTCATTAGATTTACATTGATTTTTTTCATTTTTCTTTGAAGAATCTTCGTTTACTAGCCCTTTTAGCGTATCTATTATTTGAGGAAAAGAATCTATAAGTTTATCATAGCTTCCATTTTGCTCAAGAGGAAGAAGTCTTACAGAATCAGATTTGATAACTAAAAAAGCTACAGGTTTAACTGAAACACCAGCACCAGAGCCTCCTCCAAAAGGATATTTAGCATTGTCAGTATTAAGACAAGTATTAAATTCACTTCCACCTGAGGCAAAGCCAAAGGATACTTTAGAAATAGGTATAATTAATGATCCATCTTTTGCTTCAACAGGATCTCCAACTATAGTATTAACATCTATCATATTTTTGATATTTTCCATGGTAGTTTTCATTAAATTTTCAATTGGATGATTTTCCATTTAATATACCTCCTCTATTATAGAATATTAATTTTTTGTTAAGCATGGTTTATATTTTTTATTAAATTTATGTAAGCTTATGAGTATGATAATGAATATATAGATAATTTTAACTAAATTTATATAAATTATACTGTTTATTTCTGTATAAATTGTTTTTTTATTAAATTCAGGTTGAACATCAAATTTTATTTGTTTTACTTTAAAATAGGAGTAAATGTAATATTGTATGTAAGAATAAATATTATGGATCAATCCATAAACTATACCTGTAATTGCTGCATCTCCTAAACCATAAGTTAAATTACAGCAAAGTTTTATACTAGGTTTAAGCTTATTATTTTTTAAATTTAGTGCAATATATTTTATTTGTTTAAATTTTTTTGTTTTTGAATCTTTTTTAGTATTTTCTTCTGCTTTATTAATAATATCCCTTCGCTTTTTATTTAAGTTTTTAGAAGTAAACTCATAAGTTTTCCATAAAATTTTTATAACAAGTTTATCTATGTCATACATAAAATAAAGCTTTATAGGAAAGGGAATTATAAATATGAGAATTAGGGGTAATATAAAAATCCATAACTCAATCATAATTTATCCTCCATATGACATTTAAATATTATATCCATAGAAGGATATAATATACAAAATTATATGGAAATAATTTTATGAGTAATAAATATATATAGGTGGAAAAATAATTGAAGTAGAGAGAGGTGATAACTTTGAAAAAAAGAAAAATAAACATATGTTATATTATTATTTTTTCAATGATTATTTATAGTACACTTTATAGTTGTAAAGTTGTAAAAGCTTATAGCAAAGATAGTATATGTAAAAATTATGTATCACAAGTGATAATTCCAGAAAAGAAAAATAAAACTAATATAAATAATTTGCAAATAAATGCAAAAGCTTATATAGCATTAGATGCTAATTCAAAAGTAGTACTTGCGGAGAAAAATTCAGAGATTATTATGCCTATGGCAAGTACAACAAAGATAATAACAGCTTTAGTAGCATTAAATCATGGAGATTTAGATAAAGTAATTGAGATATCTTCGAGAGCAGCAGCAATACATGGATCAACAGTTGGATATAGAAAGGGAGAGAAGGTAACTCTAAAAGAGCTTCTATATGGTCTTATGTTGCGATCAGGTAATGATGCAGCTATTGCTATTGCAGAGGGTATAAGTGGAAGTGTAGAGGAATTTGTGAAGCTTATGAATGAATATGCAGCGGGACTAGGACTTATTGATACACATTTTCATACCCCTCATGGATTGGATAATTCTGATCATTATTCTACAGCATATGATTTAGCAGTAGTTACAGCCGAAAGTAAAAAACATAAATTATTTGATCAAATTGTTAGTTCTAAAGATGTTGATGGAAAGAGTAATGGATTTACTAGAAGTTATCATAATATAAATAAAATATTATGGAAGATACCAGAAGCCAATGGAGTAAAAACTGGATATACTGGAGGTGCAGGAAAATGCCTTGTTACATCAGTAAATAATTATGGAAATGATGTTATTATAGTAGTATTAAATTCACCAAGTAGATGGAATGAAACTATTAAAATTAATGAATATGTAAAGAAAAATTTTGAATATAAAAAATTATATTCAAAAGGAGAAATAATTGGAGAAGCTCCTAGAGATAAAAAGAATATAAAATTAACTTGTAGCAAAGATATAGTAATACCTATAAAAAAAGATTGTAATTACAAAACAAGTGTTAAAGTTCCAGAAGAAATAAAGGATGATGTAGCAAAAGGAGATAAAATTGGCAGTATTTTTGTATTTAAAGAAGATAAATTAATTTTTAGTGAAAGCTTGGTTGCTGATAATAATTATAAACTAGGTATATTCAATAAAAATTCTTTGATAGATAAGTTCATTAAATAAAGAAATTTATAATTATAAAAGGTAGAGTAGTAAAAAGCTCTACTTTTTTATTTATAAAATATATATATTAAATATATTATAAATGGTTTAAATTGTATGCAAATAGTAGTATAATATAACGAGCAATAATTTATGGCGTAAAAGGTGATGAATTTGTTGAAATTAACTTTTATAGAATTTTTCTTTAGGACTATTCCAGAATGGATATTGCTTATTTTAGTATCTTTTATACTGAATAAAAGGGATATATGTATTAAAAAAGTAATTATATCTGTAGTACTATTATCTATATGTAACTTTTTTATAAGAATGTTACCTATTCACCTAGGGGTACATACAATAATTTTATTCTTTTTTTATGTGTGTATTTCAGTCTTTATTAATAAAATAGGAGTTATTGAATCTATTGGATCTGTAATTGTATCTACAATATTTTTGCTTATTTGTGAAGGTATTAATGCAATAATATTAGTAAATATTTTACATGTTAATATTAAAATCATTTTTGAAGACCCTATTTTAAAAACATTATATGGATTACCATCATTATTGATATTTTCAATAGTATTATTTTTCTTTCATAAAAAAATCCAGATAAGTAAAAAAACATGAATTTTTATATGATTTATAAGAATAGATGAGATGGGGTAGAGGAGGTGATTTAAGTGAAATTTAAACTAACTAATAAAATTATAGGATTTTTAGCAGGTGCTTTTACTTTTTTTGCACTTTCTACATCAGCTTCTGCTTGTATATGGAGTTATTATCAACCTAAAGAGCCTAAATGTTTGCAAGAAAAGTAATATAAAGGGCGGGTATTTCCGTCCTTTATATTTAAAGTGATTTTTTATTTAAAAGTATGGAAGTGGAGAAATGAATCAGAATAAAATGAACAGGCAAAAAGTAATTTTAGAAACTCTATCTATTGTAAAATTAATTTCGTTGCTTTTTAGTTCAATTATATTTATAAGTAGATGTTCAAACTTTGATATAACTACTAGCGGTGGATATTTTAATATGATTATATGCGTATCCATAGCATTAATGTTGACTTTTTTATATGGAGTATGGTCATTTTTTATAATTAATAAATTTCAATGGAAATGGATTAAATGGATTCAATATGTTGAAAATTTTTTGTTTGTTTTATGTTTTTTTATCTTAGTTTTAATGTCTGGTGCTAATGAAAGTAATTATAAGTTCATTTTTTTATTTATTATTATTACTTCAAGTATACAATTTGGTATAAAATATGGAGTTACTTTAGCTATGGTTTGTTCATTAATGTTACTTACAATGGATTTAATTAGTGGAACTGAAATAGAAATAAATCAATATTTTGAAAATGATTTAATCTTGGTTGGAGTATTTTTACTAACAGCTTGTACTTTAGGGTATTATAGCAAAATTGAGAATAAACATATAAAATATTTATCCTATTTGGCTAATATTGATGGATTGACAGAATTATATAATCATAGATATTTTCATGAATATTTAAAAACTAGTATAGAAAGATGTAGAAGATTAGGGAAAAATGTAGCACTTATTTTAATAGATATTGATTATTTTAAGAATTATAATGATTTATATGGACATCAAAAAGGAGATATGGTTTTAAGGACTATTGGATTTATATTAAAAAATAGTGTAAAAGATGGACAAATTGCTTGTAGATACGGAGGGGAAGAGTTTGCCATCATAATACCTTATAAGGATGAAAAGTATACATTAAATTTAGCAGAAAGTATAAGGAAGAAGATAGAAGAATATAAATTTGAAGGAGAAGAAAATCAACCAAATGGTAAAGTAACTGTATCAATAGGAGTATCTATATTTCCAAACAAGTCTAAAAATGAAAATGAATTAGTAAATAGTGCAGATGATGCTTTGTATAGAGCAAAATTTTTTAATAAAAATAGAGTAGAATGTTATTATTCTGTTTTAGATGAATTGAAAAATGACATTGAAAAAGAACATGTAAATTTAATAAGTTCAATTAAAACATTAATTGGTATTATAAATGCTAAAGATAGATATACATATGCACATGTAGAAAGAGTAGTAGTATATTCTAAACTTTTAGGAAGTAAGCTAAATTTATGTGAGGAAGATAAAAAAGTACTTGAGTATGGTGCATATATGCATGATATTGGAAAAATAAATATATCTGCAGATATTTTAAATAAGAAGGTACCTTTAAGCGATGAGGAATGGAATATAATAAAATGCCATCCTAAAAATGGAGTTAAGATACTTCAATCTGTAAATTCTTTAGAAAAGGTTATACCATTAATAAAATATCACCATGAAAGGTATGATGGAAAAGGATATCCAGAAGGATTACAAGGAGAGGAAATACCTTATCTTGTAAGGATATTAACTGTTGCAGACAGTTTTGATGCAATGACATCTAACAGACCTTATAATAAGAAGAAGAATTATAAAGATGCAATTTTCGAATTGAAGCGGTGTAGTGGGAGCCAATTTGATCCTAAAATAGTTGAAGCATTTATAGAAATAGTTGAAGAAAATAGAGGAGAAATTGACAATATAATAAATACTGTATAGTGTGATTAAAGATTAAATAATATATTATATTTTATAATACTAATTGTTTTATAGAAAAATAATTTAATATAATATATTTAATTTGTTATATGGAGAAAATACAGAATAGTAAATAAAATTTTAAAATCATTTTATAAGATAGGGAGAGAGAAAAATGGAAAATAATAATAAAGAAGTTTCAATGATGGATATGATGGGGGAAATAGAGAAATCTATGAAAAGAATTCATGAAGGAGAAATAGTAAAAGGAAATGTTATATCTGTTTCAGAAGAAGAGATTATGGTAAATATAGGATATATGGCAGATGGGATTATAAATAAAGAAGAGATAAATAATAATGATTGTAATTTAAAAGATACTATAAAATCTGGAGATGAAATATATGTTTATATAATTAAAGTAAACGATGGAGAAGGGAATGTTCTACTTTCTAAGAAGAAAGCAGACGAAATAAAAACTTGGGATAAGCTTGAAAAAGATTTTAAGTTAGGAACTGTATATGATGTTATAGTAAAAGAAATTGTTAAAGGTGGTGCTGTAACTTATATAAATGAAATAAGAGCTTTTATACCAGCGTCTCATCTATCTTATTCTTATGTTAAGGATTTAAGCTCATTTTTAAATAAAAATTTGAAGGTAAAGATAATAGAATTTGATAAAAATAAAAGGAGAGTTATATTATCAGCGAAAGAATTAGAAAAAGAACAAATAGAAAAAAGTAAAGAGCAATTTTGGAAATCTCTTCAAAAGGGAGAAAAGAGATCAGGAGTTGTAACTAGACTTGCTAAATTTGGAGCTTTTGTAGATTTAGGTGGAGTTGAGGGACTAATACACTTAAATGATTTATCTTGGAAAAGAGTTAATAATCCTTCAGAAGTAGTATCTATTGGAGATAAAGTACAAGTTTATGTATTAGATTTTGATAATGAAAAGAATAAAATATCTTTGGGACTTAAAGATGTAGAACAAGATCCATGGAAAGATATATCCGCAAAATATAAGATAGGAGATATAGTAGAAGGAAAAGTTGTTAAAAATTTAGATTTTGGAGTTATTGTTCAATTAGAAGATGGAATAGAAGGACTTGTACACATATCTGAAATTAGTGAAGAAAGAATATTAAAGCCTTCTGATGTAATAAAATTAAATGATAGAGTAAAGGTGAAAATAATTGAAATTAATGAAGAAAACAGAAAATTGTCTTTAAGTATTAAGAATGCAAATAATATTTTGGAGGAAGAAATTTCAAAATATAATGATAAAAGTGAAGCACTTACATTAGGAGATTTATTTAAGGATAAATTAAGAAATATGAAATTAGAATAATATCTAATACTTTGCAAATATTATACATAACATTTTATATAATATTAGTATAGTAAAAAATTCATATAAAAAGGACTAAATATTTTATACTTAGTCCTTTTTATATGATGATTATTAAGCAAACTCCATCTCAAAATAAGAATCACTTGATAGCTACATTAAAAATATAGCAACTATAGTGGTTATTATCAATCCTAGAGCAACAGGTTTTAAATTTCTTTTTGCTAATTCGAATGGATGGACTTTACATATGGCTGCTACTGGAATTAAGGACCAAGGTACAATTGTTCCACCACCAACCCAAATAGCAGATATTTGACCTAAAGCTGTCAAAGTGGCGGTACCTTTTTTTAATGAAATTCCAAATATTTTAGCTACAGAGCCAGCTAAGGATATTCCAGAAAATCCAGATCCATCCAATCCTGTTATTATACCCACTGCTGTAATGGTAGTAGCTCCTACTGGAGCATTAATTGGGGCTATATTTGCAAGAGCTATTCCTAAATCATTAACAAGTCCAGTAGAATCTTTAGGCAATACGTCACCAAATATTTTTATGAAACCTGTATCTCCCAAGTAAAAAAAAGCAGCTATAGGAATTACAGGACCAAACACCTTAAATCCAAAAACAAAACCTTCAACTATATATGAAATTATTAAAGAAGATGCATTTTTTTTCTTTATATATAGGGTTAATACTACAAGTATAAGGAGAGCAGTACCTCCAATTAAAGCTGTAGCATTTCCTCCTTGTAATTTGAGTTTATACATTATATATATATCAAAAATAAATATAATTGTTATTAAAAAAGCAAAAAATTTTTTACCTTTTTCTGAAATAAGGTGTTTAAATTCTTGATTATCTTCTTCTAAATTAATTTCATTGTTATCTAGAGTAAGTTTACCAGATTTCATATCTTTTTTTATCATTAGGAAAGCTGTTATAGAGGTTACTAGTCCCATTACTATTACTAAAGGAATAGAGGCTAAAATAACTTCACTTACTGGTATACCAGCTCCATCTGCTGTAAGTTTTGGGGCACCTTGGATTACAAAATCACCAGATAAAGCTATACCATGACCGAATAAGTTCATAGCTACGGCAGCACCTAAGGCAGGCAACCCTATTTTAACTGCAGCAGGAACCAATATAGCACCAATTAAAGCTATAGCAGGAGAGGGCCAGAAGAAAAAAGATATTATCATCATAAATATACCTATTATCCAGTAAGCAAGAGCAGGAGTTTTCATGAATCTAGTAAAAGGACTAGCCATAGCTGTGTTAATACCTGTCTTGTTTAAAATAATTCCCATGGCAGTTATAACAGAAATAATAAGTATAGTTCCTAATAGCTCATTTATAGCAAGAATGAAACTATTAAAAACTCCAATTATAGCACTAGAAAGTGAAGATGTTGCAAATAATCCTAAAATAAATATACCTAATATACATACTAAAGTTATATCTTTTTTCAATATCATAAGTACAAGAATTATAAATATTATAAGAAGATAAATATAGTGTAATAAACTTAAATGGATTATCATAAATGCACTCCCAAAAAAGTATTGATAGTAAAAAATATGATTCATAAGATTAAAGTGTTACAGTAGTCTATATATAAATATTTCTATTTATATGGCGACAATAGAATATTGTTAAGAATGGATTACAATCTGAGAAAATTTACAAGATTTGTTGTCAAATAATGTTGTAAATTTTATATTTGATGTTATTATATTTATATAGTTAGGATTTAATTTAAGGAGGGATTATATGCAGCCGTTTTCCATAGGAGATATATATTATGATGATAATAATATGCGAATTGTTGATATAAATCCAATAGGAAAGAATTGTTGCACTTTTGATTGTGTATTCTGTCCTATAGGCAAAACGGATATAAAAACTGATAAGGCAATTGATTTTAAAGGGACACAGGAATTTTTAGAAAGATTAAAAAACTTTTTAAATAATAATTCAGTGGATATGGTATTCATAAATCCAAGTGGGGAAGCTATTTTAAATAACAAGATAAAAGAAATAATAACTTATATCAAAGAGAAAAAAATTAAAGTAAGAATAATAACCAATGGATATATTTTTAATATGAGTGAGTATATAAATATTTATAATTATTGTGATGAAGTTATAGCAGAGATTGCAGTAATGGAGAATAAATATTTTAAAAAATTACAAAGACCTTTAGAGGAATTTACATTAAATGAATACATAAAAAATTTAAAAATATTTAGACAGCAATATAAAGGCAGATTTATATTAGATATAATTATATTGAAAAATTATTCTAATGACTATGATTCTATAGAGAAGTTTAAGAAGTTAATTAAGGAGATGGAACCTGATGAAATACTAGTAGAAACACCTACAGAAAAAAGATTAAAAAATAGATTTAATGTACAAGAAAGAATATTAAATTCAATAAATAAGTATTTTAATAGCTTTATAAAATAGACTAAGTTTTTTAGTCTATTTTTTCTATTTTTATATAAAGGAGTTATTTATACTTAGGATAGATTAAATATATTGTGGGTAATATAAATATATATTGAAGCTGATAAAAATATCTTTAGAAAGGAAGATGAAATGTGAAAAATAGAAATGAAGTGAAAAGCCAAAATAGAAAAAACTATAATCAAAAAGGAGAAAAAAATCAAGGACAATTTAATATAAATCAAATACCTCAAACTATTGAAGAAAGGGAGTTGAATGATAGCGTATTACAAACTAAAAAGAATGGATATAAAATTTAGTAAAAAACATGCCCAAATTTAGTTGCTATGAATTTAGGGCATGTTTTTATTAAATTATTTAAACAAACTGAAAATAATTATGCTTTTACAGAGGAACTTTCTTCAATAGTGGAAGAATTTTTTTGAATTTTATCTACTATCATACCAACAGCTTGATCACCTGAAACATTACAAGCTGTTCCAAAGCTATCTTGAGCTATATATAAAGCAATCATTAAAGTAAGCATTGGTTTACTAAATCCTAAAATTGATTCCAATGCGCCAAGTGATGCCATAACCGCGCCACCAGGAACACCAGGAGCAGCTACTATTGAAATTCCTAACATTGCAATAAAGCCAGCAAAATTACCTAAAGTCACAGGCATACTATTAAGCATCATAACTGACATAGCACAAGTTGTTAAAGTAATTGTACTACCAGACATATGAGTGGTAGCGCAAAGTGGAATTACAAATTCTCTTATACCCTTAGAAGTACCAATATTTTCTGCACATTTTAAATTAACAGGAATGGTTGCAGCTGAGGATTGAGTTCCTAAAGCAGTTAGATATCCAGGTATTTGTAATTTTAGAGATTTAAATACATTTTTTTTACTGATAGAACATGAAATTGTAAATTGAAATAACAGTATAATAATATGAGAACAAATTATTATAATAAATACTTTCCAGAAAACAGAAAATACTGTTGCAACTTGTCCTGTATATGTCATATTAGCAAATATTCCAACTATGTGTACTGGAAGTAATGGTATAATAATGTTTTCGATTGCTTTTGTTATAATTGCTTGAAAATCTTCAGCTATTTTTCTAAGAGGCTTACTGTTAATAGCTGCAATTCCTAAACCTAATAAGAATGCTAAAATAAGAGCTGTCATAACGTTCATAACAGGAGGCATATCAACTTTAAAGAAAGGTTCTAAATCTTTTGCGGCAGAAGATATATGCTTAGTAGTATCATTAGTTATTATCAAAGGTAATAATGTTTTTCCAACACCATATGCAAAAAAACCTGAGATTAGGGTAAATAAATATGCTATTCCTACTGTTATTCCTAGAAGTTTACCAGCTCCAGTACCCAGTTCAGCTATACCAGCAGTTACAAAACCTAGGATAAGAAGTGGAACAATGAATCCTAAAAAGTTACCAAATATAGAACTAAATGTTATAAAAATTCTAGTAAACCAAACCGGCAATGATTTACCGATTAGTACACCAATTAAAATACCAATTAAAATTTTAGGAATTAATCCTAAATGAAATTTTTTACTACCCATAAATATTCCCCCTAGAATTGTTTTAATTACTGAAAATTAGTTTTAGATTAATCGATTAATCTGTTGAAAATTTCTGATATTTTATATGAATAATATCATACAGATTTATATTCAAATGAAGTATATCATACTAGATTTTAAATTTCAACTAAAAATAACTTTTTTTATATTTTTTTACATTTATGTATTAACAAGTGCCTTATTGTCACACATTTGCGTATTCAATTCGAAATTTTATAACAATTCAAATTTAATTTTTAAATTTATGATGACAAAGTTTAAATTTATTATATAATAATGATATATAATCATGAAAAATTAAGTGTAATGTGAAAGAATATATGCATAATATAATGGTTAATTGAATATAAGGGAGGAAAATTTATGAAGGATTTTGGAGTGTTTGACATAGTTGGACCAATAATGATAGGACCTTCTAGTTCACACACAGCTGGAGCTGCAAGACTTGCTAAAGTAGCTAGTATAATTGCAGGAGGAAAAATAAAAAAAGTTCAATTTTTACTTCATGGTTCTTTTGCAAAAACTTATAAAGGACATGGTACAGATAAAGCTTTAGTGGCAGGAATTCTTAGAATGGATCCTTGGGATGAAAATTTAAAAGACTCTTTTTTAATAGCTGAGAAGGAAGGAATTGAGGTAGTATTTATTGAGACAGATTTAGGAGATGTACATCCTAATACGGTAAAATTTATAATAACTAAAGATGATGGTCAGTCATCAGAAGTATCTGGTTCATCAATAGGAGGAGGAAATATAGTTATATTTGATATAGAGGGACAAGAAGTAGAGTTTACAGGGGAATATCCAACATTACTTACGCAGCACAGAGATATGCCAGGTGTAATATCTAAAATAACTTCCATATTATACGAGGAAAAGATGAATATCGCAAATATGAGAGTTTATAGAAATAGTAGAGGGAAACAGGCTACTATGGCTTTAGAAACTGATAGTTTAATATCTCATGAAATAATTGACAAAATAAAAGTAATTCCTGAAATTGAAAATGTAAAATTTATAAATCCTATTGTGGAAGGAGATATTTAATATGTTTGTTAGTAGCGGCAAAGAATTGATAGAAATATGTAAAAAAGAAGGTTTAACTATAAGTGAATATACAATAAGAGAAGAGATATCTAAAAGTGGTATTGATAGAAAAAAGATTATGGATAAAATGGCTCAAAATTTAAATGTAATGAAAAATTCATCAGAGTTTGCTCAAGAAAATCAGGTAAGATCTGTAAGCGGACTTATAGGAGGAGATGCTGTAAAACTTAAAGAATTTGCAGATAGTGGAAAAACTTTAACTGGAGAATTTATGGTAAGAGCAATGGCAAGAGCTATATCATCTTCAGAGGTTAATGCAGCTATGGGAAAAATAGTTGCTTGTCCAACAGCTGGTTCTTGTGGAATTTTACCAGCAGTAATAATATCAGCAGGAGAAAAGCTAAATAAATCAGAAGAAGAATTAGTTAATGCATTATTTACTGCTTCGGGAGTGGGAATTATAATAGCTAAAAATGCTACCTTATCAGGAGCAGAAGGAGGGTGCCAAGCGGAATGTGGATCAGCAGCTGCCATGGCATCAGCAGCAGTAGTAGAAATGATGGGAGGAACTGTTGAGCAAGCTTTGGATGCAGCAGCCATAGTTATAAAAAATATATTAGGACTTGTATGTGATCCTGTAGCTGGGCTTGTAGAAGTACCCTGTGCTAAGAGAAATATTGCTGGAACAGTAAATGCACTTACTACTGCAGATATTGTTATGAGCGGAGTTAAAAGTATGATACCTTTTGATGAAGTAGTTTGGGCAATGTATAAGGTTGGAAAACAATTATCTCCAGAATTAAGAGAGACTGCATTAGGAGGTATAGCTATTACTCCAACAGCTTTAAAATTAAAAAAAGAAATATTTAAGTAAAAAACGAAACTAGCTCTTAAGTATTATGAGCTAGTTTTTTTATTTATGATTTTTTATACAAAATCTATATAGGAAAAAGCATATTTTTTGGTACATAAAAAATAAATATTAACCCAATAATAAACTATATGTATTGTAATTTTACATAAGGAGGTTGAATTATGAAAAAAATAATGAAAACAATGGATGGAAATGGTGCAGCAGCATATGCATCTTATGCTTTTACTGAGGTTGCAGCTATATTTCCTATTACTCCGTCTAGTCCAATGGCAGAAGGGGTAGATGAATGGTCTGCTCATGGTAAAAAGAATATATTTGGTCAAAGGGTAAAGATAGCAGAAATGCAATCTGAAGCAGGAGCAGCAGGAGCAGTGCATGGCTCTTTAGCAGCAGGAGCTTTGACTACTACTTATACTGCGTCACAAGGACTTTTGCTTATGATACCTGACATGTATAAAATAGCAGGAGAATTGTTACCAGGTGTTTTCCATGTAAGTGCTCGTGCTATTGCAGCTCATGCATTATCCATTTTTGGGGATCATCAAGACGTAATGGCCTGCAGACAAACGGGATTTGCTATGCTGGCATCTTCAAGTGTTCAAGAAGTAATGGATTTAGGATTTATTTCTCATTTATCAGCAATAAAGTCCAGGATACCATTTTTACATTTTTTTGATGGCTTCAGAACTTCTCATGAATATCAAAAGGTAGAAGTAATTCAATATGAAGATGTAGCAAAGTTAGTTGATTATAAAGCTATAGATGAATTTAGAAAAAGAGCATTAAATCCAGAGCACCCTACTCTTAGAGGAACAGCTCAAAATCCTGATATATATTTTCAAGGAAGAGAAGTTTCCAATAAGTTTTATGATGCAGTGCCTGATATAGTAGAAGAATATATGAAAGAAATAAAGAATATAACAGGAAGAGAATATCACCCATTTGATTACTACGGTGCAGAAGATGCAAAATATGTGATAATCGCTATGGGATCTGTATGTGATACTTTAGAAGAAACTGTTGATTATATGTTAACTCAAGGAGAAAAGGTAGGATTTATAAAAGTACATCTATATAGACCTTTCTCAGAAAAGTATTTCTTTAATGTATTACCAAAAACTGTAGAAAAAATTGCAGTTTTAGATAGAACAAAGGAGCCTGGTTCTATAGGAGAACCTTTGTACTTAGATATAGCAAAATTGTTTTATAAAAAAGAAAGTAAACCTATAATAGTTGGTGGAAGATATGGACTAGGATCTAAAGATACAACGCCTTCAGAATTAATTGCAGTATTTAGAAATCTACAAAAAGATGATCCTAAGGATCATTTTACTATAGGAATAGTAGATGATGTAACTAATACATCTATTCCTTCAGAAGGAATAGTAAATACTACGCCAGAAGGAACTATAAGCTGTAAGTTCTGGGGACTTGGATCTGATGGAACTGTAGGAGCAAATAAAACTGCAGTTAAAATAATAGGAGATAAAACAGATTTATATGCTCAGGCATATTTCTCATATGACAGTAAAAAATCTGGAGGTACTACAGTTTCCCACTTAAGATTTGGTAAAAAGCCAATAAGATCGGCTTACTTAGTATTTAATTCAGATTATATAGCTTGTCATAATAAATCTTTCTTGTATAATTATGATTTATTAAAAGGATTAAAGAAAGGTGGAACATTTGTATTAAATTGTCCATGGAAAGAAGAAAAAGAATTAGACGAAAAGTTACCAAGTTATCTAAAAAAATATATTGCTGAAAATGATATTAATTTTTATGTAATAGATGCTATAAGTATTGCTAGAAGTATTGGTCTTGGTGGAAGAATAAATATGGTAATGCAATCTGCCTTCTTTAAATTAGCTAATATAATACCTATAGAAGATGCAGCAAAATATTTAAAAGATTCCATACAAACTACTTATGGTAAAAAAGGCGAAAAAATTGTTGAAATGAATAAGAAAGCGGTTGATGAAGGAATAAATGGATTGATAAAGATAAATGTTCCTGAGTCATGGAAGAATGCAGTGCAGGAAAAGGTTGTAGAAAGAAGTGTTCCAGATTTTGTAAAAAATATTCAAATACCTATGGCAAGACATGAGGGTGATGAACTACCTGTAAGTGCTTTTCTTGGAATGGAAGATGGTTCATTCCCATTAGGAACTACAGCTTATGAAAAAAGAGGAATAGCAGTACTTATTCCAGAATGGCAAATTGATAGATGTATTCAATGTAATCAGTGTTCGTATATTTGCCCACATTCTACTGTAAGACCATTCTTACTTACCCAGGAAGACTTAAAGAAAGCTCCTGATACATTTAAGACTAAGCAGGCAACAGGTAAGGGGCTTGAAAATTATCAATATAGAATTCAAGTTGATCCACTAGATTGTACTGGGTGTGGTAATTGCGCTGATATATGTCCAGCTCCAGGAAAAGCTTTAATTATGAAGCCAGCAGAAGAAGAAATAGAAATGGAAAATGATAATTGGGATTTTGCAGTGACTATTGAAGATCAACAATCTCCTATGGATATATATACTGTTAAAGGTAGTCAATTTAAAAAGCCATTGTTAGAGTTTAATGGAGCTTGCCCAGGGTGTGGAGAAACTGCTTATGTTAAACTTATAACTCAGCTATATGGAGATAGAATGATGATTGCTAATGCTACAGGCTGTTCATCTATTTGGGCGGGAAGTGCTCCATCTAATCCATATACTACAAATAGCAAAGGTCAAGGACCCGCATGGGGAAATTCTTTATTCGAGGATAATGCAGAATATGGATACGGAATGTATTTAGCTACTAAACATATTAGAGAAAGATTAGAAGAATTAATTAGAGAAGCTCTAAATACAAACAATTATAAGGAAGAAATAAAGGCAGCGTTTACAAATTGGTTAGATTCAATGGAAGATGGAGAAAAATCTAAGTATGCCTCAGAAAATATTATAGAAATATTAAAAAAAGAGGATTATGCTAAGGATCCAATATTAAAAGAAATAATGGATAAGAAAGATTATCTTACTAAGAAATCTATATGGATAATTGGTGGAGATGGCTGGGCTTATGATATTGGTTTTGGTGGATTAGATCAAGTATTGGCATCAGGAGACGATGTGAATGTACTTGTATTAGACACAGAGGTTTATTCCAACACTGGAGGACAGATGTCTAAATCTACACCTACTGCAGCAGTAGCTAAATTTGCCGCAGCAGGGAAGAGAATAAGAAAAAAAGATTTAGGACTTATGGCTATGAGTTATGGATATGTATACGTAGCTCAAATAGCTATGGGAGCTAATATGAATCAAACATTAAAAGTAATAAGAGAAGCTGAAGAATATAAAGGACCATCTTTAATAATTGCTTATGCACCTTGTATAAATCATGGCATAAAGTCAGGTATGGGAAGCAGTGTAGCAGAAGAAAAGAAAGCTGTAGCTGCAGGATACTGGCATCTATATAGATATAACCCAATGTTAAAAGAAGAAGGAAAGAATGCATTTATTCTTGAATCTAAAGAGCCAGAAGCATCCTTCCAAGATTTTATCAAGGGAGAAATAAGGTATACTTCATTAGCTAATGTATTTCCAGAAGTCGCAGAAGAAATGTTTGCTGCGGCAGAAAAGCATGCAAAGGAAAGATATGTCACCTATAAAAAAATGTCTGAAAACTTCTAAACAATATAAAGAGCACCATGATTTCATGGTGCTCTTTATATTGTGATTTTTAATAAATATCAATGTTATTTTTGATTAGAATCTACCCATTCCTTAGCGTTAAAGGTTTCTACTTCGCTAGGTACAGTAACTTGGGATTCAGGTTTCATATACTCTATGTTTGCCCAAGCAGCAGTGTTATGCTGCTCTATTGGAATTCTTTTAGTTGGGGTGTTCACTTTTATTGTATCGTTATCCATACTATTCCTCCTCGGAAAAAATAATTGTTTAAAATTATTATTATACATAGAGTAAAAAGTTATACTAATTATATATATATATTTATGGTTTTAAAACCACTTTAATACAATTATCTAATTTTTTGTAAAAAATTTCATAGGCATAATCACCTTTAACTAATGGAAGTGTATGAGTTATGATATCCCTAGGATCGAACTTGTTTTCTTTAATTAAGTTCAATATTCTAGTTACATAAGAATGAGCCGGACATTGGCCCATTTTTAAAGTTATGTTTCTTGAAAATAAGTCTCCAAACGGAAATAAATTATATTTACTTCCATATACACCTACTATAGATATAGTACCACCTTTTCTTACTGCTTGCGTTGCAATTTCAATGGCAGATTTTGAGCCTCCTTGTAGCTTAAGCATAGTTTCCATCTTTTCTATACCAGACATTTTTCCATCCATGCCAACACAATCTATTACTACATCAGCACCACCACCAGTTATCTCTTTTATGTATTCACCAGTATTATCATAATCTTCAAAGTTTATTGTTTCTACTTGATTAAATTTCTTAGCATGATTCAACCTGTAATCTACTCTATCTACTACAATTACTCTTTTTGCTCCATGAAAAATGGCCCACTTTTGTGTTAATAGGCCTACAGGACCACAACCTAAGACTACTACTGTGTCATTTAATTTAACTCCTCCATTTTCAACTGCCCAGTAGGATGTTGGAAGTATATCAGTTAAAAATAACACTTGTTCATCCTCAAGTTCTTCAGGAACAAGTGTTGGCCCTATATTTCCATAAGGTACTCTTAAGTATTCTGCCTGACCACCATCATAGCCTCCAAAGGTATTACTATATCCAAATATGGCACCAGTTTCACCATTAGGATTAGAGTTATCACATTGACTCCAAAGATCATGTTCACAATACCAACAGTGACCACAAGATATGGGAAATGGTATAATAACTCTATCACCTTTTTTTACATTAGTAACTTCAGGTCCTATTTCTTCAATTATGCCCATAGTTTCATGACCAAGAATAAAGCCCTTGGGCATATTAGGAATCATACCATGAATCAGATGAAGATCAGAACCACATATAGCCGTAGAAGTAACTTTCAAAATTAAATCGTCTTTATTAATAATTGATGGATCTTTTATATTTTTTATTCCAACATGTCTAATTCCTTCATAAGTTAATGCTTTCATTTAGAAAACCCCTTTCAATATATGTTAACATATGTATTTTTTTCATATTATGAATTAAATATTCATAGAACGAATATTTAGCTTGAATTAATATTTTCTTAATAGTTAATACTAACAATAATTATATTAAATATATAAAAGGGTCTTTTATATTAGGCTTTTGATTCTTCTATTTTTTCGGCTAGTTCACTAAGGTATGACCATCTATCCATCTTTTCTTCAAGAAGTTTTTCTAGTTCACTCTTTTTTCTCAAAGCTTCTTCAAGTTTTTTAAAATCGGAACTAAAATACTCTATATCTTTTTCTACTTTGCATAATTCTTCTTCAAGTTTTTCAATAACTTCTTCTATTCCTTCATATTCTAATTTTTCTTTATAGGAAAACTTTAGAGGTTTTTCCTTTTTATTTTCTTCATTATCTTTATTTTTTATATTACTTTTTTCTGTCTTCAGCTTTTCTTCATCATTTTTAAAACATTTATCCTTTATTTTTTCCAAGCACTCAGTATAGTTTCCGGTATACTCTCTAATTAGTCCTGCTCCTTCAAAAACAAAAATCTTATCCACCACTTTATCTAAGAAGTATCTATCATGAGAAACAGTAATTACAGCACCATTAAAGCTTTGAAGATAATCTTCCAATATAGTTAAAGTTTCAGTATCTAAATCATTGGTAGGCTCATCTAATAATAATACATTTGGGGAGTCCATTAATACTTTTAAAAGATAAAGCCTTCTTTTTTCTCCACCAGAAAGTTTATTTATAGGAGTCCATTGTGCCTCTGAAGTAAATAAGAATTTTTCTAGCATCTGAGAAGCAGATATTTTTGTTCCATCAGATGTGGTTATAAACTCTGCAGATTCTCTAATATATTCAATAACTCTTAATTCTTCATCTATAGGTTTCCACTCTTGGGAAAAGTGACCAATTTTTACGGTTTCGCCTATATCCACAGTTCCTTCATCGGGTTTTAAATTTCCTATCAAAATATTAATAAGAGTAGATTTACCTATACCATTAGCACCAACGATTCCTATTCTGTCATCAGGTAAAACTATATAGTTAAAATCTTTAATTAATACATTGTTTGAAAAATATTTATATATATTTTTAAGCTCTATAACTTTTTTCCCAAGTCTTGTATAGGAAGTAGATATTTCTAATTTATTATTATTTATGTCTATTTTTTCTTCAGAAAGTTTATTAAATCTATCAATTCTAGCTTTCTGTTTTGTTGTTCTAGCTTTAGCTCCTCTTTTTATCCACTCAAGTTCTCTTCTTAGAAGATTTTGACGTTTTGCTTCAGAAGCCTGTTCTAATTCTTCTCTTTCTAATCGTTTTTCTAAGAATACACTATAATTTCCAGTGTAACTATAAAGAGTACCTTTACTTATTTCAAATATTCTATTAGTTACTCTATCTAGAAAATATCTATCATGAGTAATCATAAGCAGAGCACCTTTTCTTTTATTTAAATATTCTTCTAACCAGCTTATAATTTCATTATCCATATGGTTTGTAGGCTCATCTAGGATTAGAAGATCACTAGGATTTATTAAAGCACTACAAAGGGCTATTCTTTTCTTTTGCCCTCCAGATAGGTTTTTAATTTTTTTATAAAAATTTGTAATTCCAAAGGTAGTTAATATGGCTTTTGCCTCACTTTCTATTTGCCAAAGGTTCAAATTATCCATTTTTGAAGTTAAGCTCATAAGTTTTTTTTGTAAACTTTCGTCATAGGGATTTAATTCAACTTGTTTTAGGTAGTCTTCATAATTTCTTATGGTATCCATTAAAGGAGAAGTTCCTTTAAAAACTTGTTGAATTACATTTGCCTCTTCATCAAAAAAAGGATTTTGAGAAAGATATTCTATAACCATATTGTTTTTTTGAATAATATTACCGGTTTCATAGCTTTCTATGCCAGTAATTATTTTAAGTAGAGTAGATTTACCAGTACCATTTATCCCTATAATACCTATTTTATCTCCTTCATTTATACCAAAACTAATATTATTTAGTAATAATTTTTCTCCATAACTTTTACTCAAATTTTCTACTGATAGTAAGTTCATTTTATTACCGCCTTTATAATAGATTTACCCAATTATCTTTATATCATATAAAAATTAAAAGGGCAAATATAAAAATAACATGGTCCATATAATATGTGCCATGTTATTTTTATTAATTATAGATATTTAGATCTTCTTTTTCTATTTTTTCTTTTTTTAATAGCCTTAATTCCGCCAACAATTAGTAAAATACCAACTAATACAGTTAAGACACTTATAACATATAATAAAATATTTGCTTTCATTATAGAAGATTTTGATATATTAGTATAAAGATCATATTTTTGTTTAGCTTCTCTTTCACTAATAGTTAAAGTACCTATACTTTTATTATCATTTATCTTCCATATATTTTTAGTCTGAATATTAAAGTCTTTTTTCATTTCTTTTTTATTAATTTCGTTATTATAAAATGATATGTCTGCTTTAGCAAGTATTGGAACATCTATAGTTTTTGTAGGACCAAAGAATACTAATGGTTTATAAGTTAACTTTTCTGTAGCTATAATAGAATTTTTAGGATATAAAGGTGTTTTCTTTGCATCATAGCTCCAATCTATGATTTTCTTCATATCATTAAAAACAAAAGAATCATTTCTATCATAAATGGAATTCATTACAACTCCTATAATTTTTCTTCCATCTCTATCAAAAATCGCTACAAGGCATCTACCAGCCTTAGCAGTATAACCAGTCTTACCACCTATACAATCATCTTTACCAAGAAGCTTATTTCTATTTTCAACTATTACAGTAGTTCCTTTTGAAGTTTTTACAGTACTAGTTTCTTTATTCATAGATTCTTTTACCCATGGATTCTTAAATGCTTCTCTTCCTATAACAGTTAAATCATAAGCTGTTGTATAATGGTCAGGATCATGCAATCCATTAGGAGTAACGAAATGTGTATTTTTTAATCCTAAGCTTTTTATTTTTTCATTCATAAGATCTGCGAATTTTGATTCATCACCTGCTACATTGTCTGCTATAACATAAGCTATATCATTTCCTGAAAATAATAAAAGACCATCCATAACATCTTCAGCACTCATAGTTTCACCAACATCTATTGAATGTAAGTTTAAATTAATTGAGTATTCAGGTTGAGCTTTAGCAGCCTTTGTATACTTTAATAGGTCACCTTTATGTTTATTTTCTGCTAGAAGCAGGGCAGTAATAAGCTTTGTTGTACTTGCTGGATACATTTTGCTGTCAATAGATTTAGAATAAATAATTTCTCCTGTATCCATGTCCATAGTAACCGCAGCTTTACCATGAATAGATGGTTTATCTTCAGCAGCAAAGGCACTTGTACATAAAGATAAAGCCATAAAAATTGCTAAAAATAGTGAAATACTCTTTTTTTTCAACTGACATCTCTCCAATTTCTAAAATAATTTTTATATTAAAAAATAAAAGAATGGATACCCATTAGAGTATAACATGTACTTTAACATTTTACAAATTTAAAAAAACTACTATACAACTAATAAATAAGTATCTATTAGAGAGGTATTAATATATAATTAATAATAGTAGAAAATACTAGATATTAATGGTGGTGAATTGTTAAATGTTTAGTGAAATAGAAAAATTATTCTCAAAAAGAGAGAATAAAATAATAGGGGAATATGAGAAAAGTGCAGTTATTGTATTTCTCATAGAAGAAAAAGGAGAAGTTTATATTTTATTTGAAGTAAGATCTTTAAATTTAGCTAGTCAACCAGGGGATGTTTCTTTACCAGGTGGAAGAATAGAAAGAGGAGAAGAAATAAAGGATGCAGCCATAAGAGAAGCTATAGAAGAGCTAAATGTAAAGAAGGAAGATATAGATATATTAGGTGCTATGGATTATTTTGTAAGTCCATACAATATGATAATATATCCATTTGTAGCTAGACTTAAAGTAAAAGATGTTCATCCTAATAAAGATGAAGTTAATCATGTATTTAAAGTTCCTATTAATTATTTTATGGAAAATGAACCAGAAGGATATAAAATCAAAATAATATCTCAGTTGCCAAAAGATTTTCCATATCATTTAATTATAGGAGGTAAAGATTATAAGTTTAAGACTGGTAATATGAAACAATATTTTTATCAATATAATGGGTATGTAATATGGGGATTTACAGCTTTAATTATTAAAAATTTTGTTAATATTTTAAAAGAAAATTTAGAGGAAATTAATTAAAGAGAGTTAAATAAGGTAGAGTTTTTTCTACCTTATTTTTTATAAAAAAGTTTTTCTAGCTTGTAATTTTATTTTTTGGTAAGAAAAGAATTATGGATATAACAATCAAAGCTAAGTATAGAAATGGAAATATTATAGATATTAATCCAGCAGTATAATAAAATTTTAAGAATATAAAAGCTATTATTGAAACTATTGCCCAAAAAAGTGATATATAGCTCATTTTTGTGTTTTTATCTAGCCACCTAGAAACGTCTTTCATGTTTCCTAAAATTTTTTCGTTATCTTTATTATTAGGAGAGCTTTTTATTATTAAAAATTTAAAGTATACATAAAAAACTATAGCTATTATTCCTATAATTAAGAAAAAATATGAAAGAGAAATTTTAGTTATAAACATATTATCACCTCATAAAAAACATATTTTAATAGTATTATTTCCACAATTAGCAATTATATTTATTTAAACATACAATAAAAAACATTGTGAAAATTTAGTTAATTAGTTCAGATTCTATTCATTTTTTTTTCATAATAATGTATAATGATAATTAACAAAAACTTGGGGAAAGGGTGCGGTAAATATGACAGAATGTCCATTTTTATCTTCGTCTGATGATAGAATAGAATGTTTTAAAGAATGCGCATTATATAATTATAAGGAAAATGATGGAGTTTGTCCATTTAAGGCACTACAAACATACAAAGTAGAACAAATAGAAAAATATGAGGATTTTGAATTAGAGAATAAGGACTTAGATTTTTTAAGGAGTTGTTATATTAATTTGAAAGAAGAATACTTTTAATAAAAATACGGCAGATTTCTCTGCCGTATTTTACTCTTCAATGTCATCATATATGTTAGAATATTTGTTTATAAGATTTTGCTTTAAAGTCCATAATTTTGTTGATAAGTCTACATAATAATTATGAGGATTTTCAAATCTTAACACCTCATGCCATAATCTTCCCGTTTCTTTTTCAGCTAAAGCACTAATTTCAGAAACTTCAGGACATTCATAGATTAACTTACCATTATTAAATATTTTGACCATTAAATCTTTTATATAGAAATCTTTAATTTTTTTCTTTTTCCAAGTGAAAACGGGATCAAACAATAGTAAAGGTTCCTCTGTATTAATAGTTTCATGGTTAAGGGTAATTAAATCTGCAATGGCATTATTTGTTTTCTTGTCAAATATCCTATAAACTTTTTTAAATCCAGGATTAGTTATTTTTTCTTCATTTTCACTAATCTTTATTTTAGGAACAATTTCATTGTTATTTTCTACAGCTACTAATTTATAAACTCCACCGAAGACAGGCTCTGACCTAGCAGTAATTAATCTTTCACCTACACCGAAACCATCTATTGGTGCACCTTGACGTAATACAGATCTTATTATATATTCATCTAATGAGTTAGATACTATTATATTAACATCATTATATCCAGCGTCATCTAGCATTTCTCTACATTTTTTAGATAGGTATGTAATATCTCCACTATCAATACGAATACCTTTTGGTCTATACCCCTTAGGTTTTAGCACTTCATCGAAAACCTTGATTGCATTAGGAAGACCAGATTTTAATACATTATAGGTATCAATTAAAAGAACGCAGTTATCTGGATAAACTTCTGCCCAAGATTTAAAAGCTTCATATTCTGTTGGAAACAATTGAACCCAACTATGAGCCATAGTGCCAGCAGAAGGAACTCCAAACATCTGTTCCGCTATTGTACAAGCTGTAGAATTACAACCACCTATTATAGCTGCACGAGCGCCGTATATGGCTCCGTCATAACCTTGAGCACGTCTTGAACCAAATTCCATAATAGGTCTACCATCTGCTGCTCTACATATTCTATTAGCTTTTGTAGCTATAAGAGTTTGATGGTTGATAGAAAGCAATATCATAGTTTCAAGAAATTGAGCTTGAATAACGGGACCTTTGACAGTAACTAAAGGCTCATTTGGAAATACAGGATTACCCTCTGGAATAGCCCAAACATCACAAGTGAATTTAAAGTTCTCCAAATAATTTAAAAATTCTTCTGAGAAAATACTTTTTCCCCTTAGATATTTAATATCATCTTTAGTGAAAGATAAATTTGAAAGATATTCAATTAACTGCTGAAGGCCTGCCATTATACAATAACCACCACCATCAGGTACCTTTCTAAAAAACATATCAAAGTATGCTATAGTATTACCGAGATCATTTTCCCAATAACCATTTCCCATAGTAAGCTCGTAAAAATCTACTAGCATGGTTAAATTTCTTTCATTTCGCACATTAAAGTTTTTTATGTATTCCATATTAACTTCTCCTTATGTGATTTGATTTTTAAAAAATGTTAGTACTTTTAGATAAATGTTATTAATATTTTAACCCTTTGCCAAAATTATTACAAGTTTATACAATGAAAGAATAATGAAAGAATTAAGAAAAAATTGAGAGGTGAATTTTGTTTGTTTTTTAATAAAATAGATATTACTTTAAAATCTAGAGGAAATTATTCTATTTTTTCGTTTTGTCTTTTTATTTCTTGTATCATTTTATTCATCAGTTTTATATCGAAAAATTTTATTCATATATATGTAAAATAGTGAGTAAAATGGAGAAAAATATTTGTAAACTTTTGTTTAATTTAGATAAAAGTATTCCAAACGTGGAAAAAATAGAATTATTATGTTATAATAAGGAACGCAATCTAAAAAAAGGAGGAAAATCAAAATGTCAGATCAAATTAGAATTTCACCAGAACGTATGATAGAAAGATCAAGGGATTATCACCAAGAAGCAGAAAAAATTAAAGAGGTAATTACTAGGATGACTTCATTAATATCAGAATTACAAACTGAATGGGAAGGTCAAGCAAGTACAAGCTTTGCTAATCAATTCAATGAATTAAGACCAAGCTTTGTAAATATGCATAATCTTGTGGAAACTATTTCTCATCAATTACAACAAACTGGAGCTGCAATGCAAGAAAGAGATCGAGATATAGCTTCACAATTTGGAGTTAAATAATACAGCTAATAATTAAATTAAAAGAGAGATGTTAAACATCTCTCTTTTAGGAGTTAAAGAATGAAAAAGAATATAATAGTAAGTATATTAGTGATTCTAATTACATTTACGTTTAATATATATAAAGTTAATGCAAATAATGAATTAAATATAGATCATGATTCTTTAAAAAGCAGTGAGAATGAACCATATATGTCAGTATCAGATATGTATGGTATTGAATTATTTACAGATAAGGTTGCAAAAGCTAAACAAGAAGTAAGTAATAAACAGCAACAGAATAGAAAAGCTTTATACAATAGCATTTTTTTATCAACAGATAATGCAAAATCTATTAGAGATAAAAAATTTTCTCAAAAGATAGAAGCATATAATTTGTTTTCTCAATCAAACATGCAGAAAAAAATTAAATATGAAAAAGATGATAGTAATATTAATATTATGACTGTTTCAGTAATTATATTTTTATGTATACTAACAGGCGTGTTGACTAGATTGTATTATATAAATAAACGAAGGGAAGAAGAAAAACGCAGTGAATATAATGATTACACTGGATTTTAGAGCACAGAATAAAGGTCAATTTGATATATCTTTAAATAATGAACAAGTAATACAAGAAACTATAAGAATAGTTAATGATGGTTTAGCTTTAAATTTAGATTTACAAAAGATAAATTATTGTAAATCGAATAGAGAGAAGAGAGTAATTTCTATATATAGCACTTTTGAAGAAAATAATATATACACAGGAGATAGATTAGAATTATTATATGAGGATAAGTGATTATGAAAGAAAATGAGTTTGAAAAGATAGTTAAGATATCAGAGCTAAATGCTAAAAGGGATAGTGAAATTAATAGAATAACTTATGAAAACACATATTTAATTCCATGTAAAGTAAACATTAAAGATGAAGAGGTAAAATTCACATATGATTTAAATGAGTTGCAACCTTTTAGTGAAATAAAAAATAGAAGAGATGTTGAAAAGCTAAGGTTTTTAATAAATGTTAGCAATGTTTTAAAAATAGCAGATGAATATTCATTTAAATTAGAACCGAATAACATTTATTATGACTATAACTATATTCCAAAAATCTTGAACAGAGATATAAGATTAGAGGATGAAATTATAGATTATAAAGATTTAATTTTGCATTATAAAAGTTTAATTGCAGATGTATTTAATAAACAATATTCATATAATGACTTTTATAATGGTGGTATGGATTTGATAAAAAAGAATAAAAAAATTAAGAAATACATATTGCTTGAAACAATTGAAGAAATTAAAAATGAACTTTTAGAAGATTTAAAAGTACAAGAAAGAGAGGATAAAGAAAAGTACATAGAAATAAAATTAAAAAATTATAAAGTAAAAAAATATAGTATATGGGCAATGAGTCTTGTAATACTGGTATTAATGATTTATACAGTTTATGCATCAGTATTCTTAATTCCATTTAATCAAAAGGTAATTAAAGCTAATAGTTACTATATGAAACAAGATTATGAAGGTGTAATAAAATGTTTTGAAAACACAAGAGGCTTAAAACTTGATAAAGAATCAAAATGTAAACTCGCATATTCATATGTAATGTCAGAAAATCTTGCAGAAAATAAAAAGAAGAATATAATAGCTACATTAAATGATAAGAGTGATGAAAATATTTTAGATTATTGGATTGCAATAGGAAGATCAAAATATGATAATGCAATAGATTTAGCCAAAAAGGTGCAAGATAATGAATTACTTTTATATGCTCTTTTAAATAAACAAAAGTATATACAAGATAATAATAAAATGACTGGAGAAGAAAAACAAAAAGCACAAGAAGGGCTACAATCTGAAATAGAAAAGTTAACTAAAGAACTAAATATAGAAAAAGAAATTAAAAAAAATAAAGTAAAAGATTCAACTACTACTAATACATCTAAAAATAAAAGTACAAAAGGAGATAAATTAAATAAATCAGGAAACGGATTAAATTTAGTTCCAAGTAAATAGGAGGAAAAATGTATTATCGAAACAGTGTATTATTTTTTGAAAATGATATGGTAAGGGAGATTCCATGCGATAAAAAGGTATATATTTCAAGTGATTTCAAAGTAGGAACTAAAGAAAAAAATATTGGACATTTAACTTGTTATAATGAAAATAATATAGTGATCTTAAATATTGAGCAAAAAAAAATAGAATTAAAACCATATGAAAAGTATGTGTATGACAATAAAAAAAATTTATCAATTATTTATTTTATAAATGATAGAAAGAAAGTATCAATAAAAGGAAATAGTTTTATTACTATAGGAGATTCAAAGGACAGTAATATTTATTTGAAAAATATCAAGAAATTAAAGTTAAGATTAGAAAAAAGTAAATTATATAGGTTTACCGAATATGAAATTTATGTAAATGGAAAGTTAGCAAAAGAAAATCCAATTATTTTAAGTGAAGATGATTTAATTTTAATTGATAAAATTAAGATTACTTATCATAATGATATATTATGCATTGAAGGAGATTCAAGTTCATATGAAACTTCTCTTCACACTATGGATTTAGAAAAAATAAAATTTGACGGTTTTCCAGAATATAAGAGATCACCTAGAATAATCAAAGATTGTCCAACTGAAATATTAAATTTTAAAAATCCACCAAATAAAGAGGAAAAGAAAAAGGGACAACTAGCAAGAATTATAGTGCCACCAGTAGTAATGCTAATTATAACTATTGCTATAAGTTTTATAAGTTCTAGAGGAATATACATTATTATGAGCATTGCTGGTATAGGAATGAGCGCTGTATTTTCAGTAACTTCATATATAAGTGATAAAAAAGAGGAAAAGAGAAAAAATAAGCTTAGAAAAGAAGTATACAATAAATATTTATTAGATCTTAGAAAAAGGTTAGATAATTTAAGGAGAAGACAAATGGAATCCTTGAAATATCATAATCCTACATTAAAGCAGATAGATAAGATAACAGAATTCTATAGCAGCAGAATATATGAACGTACATATACTGATGAGGATTTTTTAAGTATATCAATAGGAAATGCCGATATAGAACCGAGTTATAAAATGAAGTTTTCTAATGATTCTATACAACTTGAAAAAGACGAATTATTGGAACAAGCAAATGAAGTTTATAATGAATTTAGTATAGTAAGGGATATGCCAATTACTATTGACTTAAAAAAAGCACATTTTGGATTAGTTGGAGAAAAGAAATATATTCATGAACAATTAAATATTATATTTGCCCAATTAACGTTGTTTCAAAGTTATAATGATTTGGAAATCATATTCATACATAATGAAAAATATAGAGAAGATTTTCATTGGTTAAGGTGGTATCCTCATTTTAAAATAAGTGCAATTAATGTTAGAGGTCTCATAGATACAGATAGAGTAAGAGATCAAGTACTTGGAAATGTTTCTAAAATATTAAAGGATAGAGAAATAAAAAGTGAGGAGAAAAGAGATAAGATAAAGTTTATACCATATTATTTATTTGTTATTGATGAACCAAGTTTAGTGTTAAATCATTCTATAATGGAATATTTACAAAAGTATGATTCTAAATTAGGATTTTCAATAATATATACAAGTCAGCTAAAAGCTAACTTACCTGAAAACATTAGAACAATTTTTAAAATTGATAATTATGAAAATGGAACACTTATAATAAATGAAGGACTTTTAGTAAATAAGAAAGTTAAACTTAATCATGTAGACATAAAATTAAATAATTTATCTAGAAGGTTATCTTGTTTAAAACATATTAAAGGAATGATGAATCAAATTCCAGATAGTATAACATTTTTTGAAATGTACAATGTTAAGAGTCCTAAAGAATTAGGAATAGAAAATTTGTGGATGAAAAATCAGGCATATAAAACTTTAGCTGTTCCTTTAGGTGTAAGAGGTAAAAATGATTATGTGTATTTAAATCTTCATGAAAAGGCACATGGACCACATGGTCTTATAGCAGGTACTACAGGATCTGGAAAAAGTGAAATAGTACAGTCATATATTTTATCTTTAGCTGTAAATTTTCATCCCTATGAAGTTGGATTTTTGTTAATTGACTATAAAGGTGGAGGTATGGCTAGTTTATTTAAAAAGTTGCCTCATTTATTAGGTATAATTACTAATTTAGATGGATCTGAAAGTATGAGAGCTATGGCATCAATAAAGAGTGAACTAGCAAGAAGACAGCAAATATTTAATGAATATGAAGTAAATCATATTAATCAATATAATAAATTATTTAAAAATGGTGAAGCTGAAGAGCCAATGCCACATTTGTTTTTAATTTCGGATGAATTTGCAGAATTAAAAAAGGAGCAGCCTGATTTTATGAGAGAGTTAGTTAGTGCTGCTCGTATCGGAAGAAGTTTGGGAATTCATTTGATACTTGCAACTCAAAAACCATCAGGTGTAGTTGATGATCAAATATGGAGTAACTCAAAATTTAAATTGGCATTAAAAGTTCAAAATGAATCAGACAGTAATGAAATTATAAAAACACCAGATGCAGCAAGAATAACTCAACCTGGACGAGCATATTTGCAAGTTGGAAATAATGAAATCTATGAATTATTCCAATCAGCTTGGAGTGGATCAATATATGAAAATAATGAAGATGATGATTCAATAGATAATAGAGTGTATCTTATTAATCATATGGGACAAGGTCAACTTCTGAATAATGATTTAAGTAGTGGCGCTGAAGATTTAAATCTTAAGGCAACAGAATTAGATGTAACAGTTGATTATATAAATAAATTATTTAATAACTTACAATTACCAAGTGTGAAAAAACCATGGTTACCTCCATTAGAAACTAAAATCAGTTCGCCACATATTGATGAAGAAAATATAGGTGATGTATCAGAATTTAAAGAATTAGATACAAATGTTAGTATAGGACTTGTAGATATACCAGAAGCTCAATCGCAAGATGAATATAAGTTAAATTTCGTGAAGGATGGTAATTTTGTTATATTTTCATCACCTGGATTTGGAAAAACTACAACATTAACAACAATAATGTTATCACTTGCAGTTAAAAATTCTCCTGAAAATTTACAATTTTTTGTGCTGGATTTTGGTAATTCAGGATTAATACCAATAAAAGAGTTGCCACATACAAGAGATTATATTAAATTTGATGATGTTGTTAAATTCCAAAAAATGTGTAAGATAATAGACGATGAATCTAAAAATAGAAAAAGAATGTTAGGTGAAGCAAGTGTAGCAAATTTCAACATGTATAATGAAGTAAGTGATGAAAAGTTACCAGCATTATTTATCATAATAGATAATTATGATGTAATAAAGGAATTTGGAATAGAAGCAGAAGATTTTATTATGAAAATAACTAGAGATGGAGCTGGTATAGGAATATTTACAATAGCAACAGCTTCTCGTCAAAATGCAATTAAATTTGCAGTATTAAATAACTTTAAAAATAAAATGGTACATTATTTGTTTGATGAAACTGAAATTAGAACCATTATTGGAAAAGGTGATTATGCATTACCAGATATACCAGGTAGAGCAATGGTTAAGCTTCAAAATGTTAATATAATGCAGGGTTATTCAGCTGTTGAGTTTCAAGATGAGTTAGAATATGCAAATAAAGTATTAACTATGATAGGAAAAATAAAAGCTTTATATACTGGTGAAAAGGTAGAAAGTATAAGAATGTTACCAGAAATTCTTACAATCAGTAAGCTTAAGGAATTTGCAGATGAAAAGAAATATAAAAATAGAATTCCAGTTGGATTAGATGCAGAAAATGTAAGAACTCAATTTATTGAATTAGATGGAAGTACTCAATTAGTAGTAGGGGCAACACAAACTGGTAAAACAAATGTTTTAAAAATAATGCTTTCATTAAGAAAAAATACAGAAACTTATGTATTTGATTCTAAAAGTGGAGAACTTTATCCATACAGAAATGAAGTTAATCAATATATTGTATCACAAGATGGGCAAAGAGAATTTTTGCAAAGAATGAAAGAAATAATTAATAAAAGAAAGAGTGCATTTGATAAACGCAGAGAAGAAGAACCAGGATTAATGCCAAAAATATATTATGCTTCATTAAGTCCTATTATGGTATTAATAGATGATTGTGATAATTTTATAGTAGAAATAAATTTAATAACTGATTTACCTGTAAAGGAAATAATAGAAGAGGCAATTAGTGTAGGTATTACATTTATAGCTAGTGTTCAAGCAAATGGTCTTAAAGGATATGACCTAGTGACTAAAATATTTAAAAGCTCTATAAACGCAATTATTTTAGGTAATCCAAATGATCAAACTGTAATTACAAATTACACCAGAAATCCACAAGTAGCTATGGATTTAGGATATATGTATAACAAAGGTAAAATGCAATTGATTAAAATGCCTAAGGTAAAATAAATGTAGATGTGATATTTAGGATTTAGACTATATTTTATTAAAGTATTCATATACAAAGATACATCCAAAGTAATAGAAAAATAATATGTTTATGTGTTACTTCCTTTTTTGTATCTGAACTTTATTTAAAATATAGATAAATATAAAAAAATGAATTAAAGGAGGGAAAAATAAAATTTGAAAGGAAAAGTAATACCAGCATTTATTATTATGAGTGCTATGATTGTAACATCTACTACTTCATTCTATGTTGGAAAGCAGGTACAAGAAAGAAAATTTTTAGCTGAACAACAAGATCAAACTAAAGAAATAAAGGAATCAACTAAAATTGCAGTTGTAAACCAAGATTTGGGAACAGAGTATAAGGATAAAAGAGTTAATTATGCATTAGATTTTTTTAATTTTTTAGATAATGGATATGAAATAACAAATAGAGAAGCAGCAGAAAAAGGAATAGAAAATGGTAAGTATGGAGCTATGATTGTAGTTCCAGGAAATTTTTCTAAGAATATAACAACGGTAAATGAAGTTACACCATCAAAAGTTAAAATTTATTATCAATCCAATGATAAATTAAGTAAGGAAAATAAACTTATAGTATCAAGGAACATAGGTGAGTTTGAAAAAAAATTAAACAATAAGTTAAGTTATATGTATTTATCAGGTATATTTAACGAATTACATAATGGGCAAGATTATGCATCAGATATATTAAAAAATGATGATATTGATCTAGAGGCAATTAACTCAATAAATGATTCAGGTATATTAGCATCAATTAAGTTAACTACATTGGAAGATAAGGATATTAAATTTAATGATCTAGATTTAAGTAAAGATTTTGATGAAAACAAAAAAATAATATCAGAAGTTGACCAAAAATATAGAGACAAAATGATAACTAAAGAAACACAATTAAATAGTATTAAAGATGACCTTGTGGATGTTATGACAAATGAAAATACAGGAGTTAAAACATTCACAAATAGACTAAAGAAAATGGATCAACAGGAGTTAAAAGCTAAATTTGCTGGTAGGCATAAGTATAATTATGATGGACTAGCAAATAATTGTGAAGCGAATATATTTGATGTTAATTTATATCTAGAAGACTTAACTAAAGATGAGGGCAAAATAGATGATTTAGTAGATAAGTATGAAAAGCAAACATTATCAAAAGTAAATGAAAAGGGAACCAATGCTATTAAGAAATCTAATGAGGAACTTAAAGAAATACAGGAAAAAACAGATTCAGATTTGGATATTATAAAAAATAATTCTATAAGTAATTTGGAGAATTTGAAAAAAAATATAAAAGAAAAAAATCAAAACGACCCTAAAATACAATCACTTAATGAAGAATATCTATTATATGGACAAATGATAAGCAAATTAAAAGAAACTAACCCAATAGTTTTTGATGATATTTATAATCAAGTAGTAAATAATCACAATATTAATTACAATAAAATATTAAAGAATCCATTAGGTGATTTAAATGATGGTAATTTCTTCAAAAATTCAAATGAATTAAAACAATATATAAATGATGGAATTAGTGAGAAAAATGAAAAATCTGTATCATCAAGAAGCAGTAAGTATAGAAAATTTAATGAAAGTGATGAAAATGACAAGAGTATAAATGATACAATTGATATTTTAAATAAAGTTAAGAATCATTTAAAGGAAATATCATCTTCAGCACAGTGCATTATGAATGATGAAGATTATAAATATCTTAAAGATATATTTAATCAAAACCTAGATGAATCTTTAGGTGCAAGATTGAAAATAAAAGATAATCTTATTAGCCCAATAAAAGATTTAATGGACGGGAACAATAGAAAACAATTAATTTCTACAATTAAAAGTAATAATACAAAAAATGTGGACAGTGTAAAAGAAATAGTACAAGAAGAGGTTGAAAAGGTTGTAGAAGGTGATGGTCCAATTGATATTATTGATGTAATAAATGTATTTGAAAAAGACTATATTAGCAAATTCAATAATATTATAACTCATGTGTCTAATATTGATAAAACACCTGAAAAGACAGAAGATGATGAGGAAATATTAAATCTTTTAGACCAATATGATAAATCCAATGAAAATCTGAATAATAAGGTATCAAAACAGTTAGATGAATATAACAAAGTTGAAGATCAAGTTCGAGAGCAAGCTAACAAGCATGTGGATACTATGAAAAATGATTTAGATAAAGGAATTAAAGAATCTAAAAATAAGCTATCAAGTGGATTACAGAACGCTAAGACAACCAAGGAAAAAACAACAAAGTTTAATCAAGAAAAATTAGGTTCCTTAGTAAATGTATTATCAAATTCAAGAGTAGGAACTGTAGAAAATACAGATGTGTATAAGTTTATTATAAATCCTGTATCTGCGGTTCAAAACAAAACACTAGGAGGTAGCATAGTTAAACCACAGCAAAATGATAGTAATGAAGTTAAAAAAACAGTAGTTTTAATTTTAGCTACATATATTATGTTACGGCTTGCAATGGTTCTATATAGGAAAAAAATAAAATTAAAGTTAAATAAATAGATTAATAAATCCTATATAAGGACATAGTGTAATGTATTACTTATATAGGATTTGTTATTAATTAGCTATTATTAAATAGAATTTTTTAGTTTTATTTAACTGGGTTATATTATAAGAAAAAAGGAGTTAATTATATGGGATTTTGGAAAGATGATACAATTAAATTTGATTATGATTCTGTTCAAAAGGCATATACAATTATGCATCAAATTTATGAAGATGCAGATAAATTATTAGAACAATTAGAGAAAGATAGTAAAGATGCTGAGGACAAAATGAAAGGTGAATATAGAGAAGCCTATAGTGATAAAAGTGAAGATGTTTTTAAGGAATTAAAAAAGAGTATTAAGAATATAGACAAGCTAAGCAAAAAGGTAGAACAAACATCTAAGGATTTCTTAGAGAAAGATATGGAAATAGCAAAGTCTTATAGAAAGTCTTAATAGTTAAAATTAAGGCATGTAAAAAAATAATAAATTACCTTATATTTGTGTTTTCTTTTATGTGCATAAATAAGGAGAGTGTTTTATATGTCAAAAAATAAGGAAAGAATACGAGAAAAGATTTATGAATGTAGGAAAGAGATTGAAAAATATACAGAGTATAAAGCATATATGATTAATGCAGCAGATTATTGTAAGCAAGCTGGAAATGGAATAAGTTTATTAATGAATGATCAATATGAAAAAGTAAAATCAAATTGTATAGAAGCAATCGGAAAAGAAGATGATTTATTAAGCGCACTTCAAGTTAAGAATACTAATCTTCATGATGTACAAAAAATGATTCTTAATGAAATACAAAAAGGAATAAATGGTATTAATAATAAATTAGAAGAACTTGAAAGAGAACTTAAAAGTTTACTTGAAAGTTACAGAGAGGAATAGGATTATGGCAGGAATTTCAAATAGTAATTTTTATATTGATAACATGTCATTAGACACTCTTAAAAAAAGTTACAATAAATCAATACAAAGTCTAACACAATTATATTTTGATTTTGAATCAGAAGTGAATAATATAGAAAGTAAAGAGCTGTGGAAAGGTGAAAGTTTTGATAAATTCAAAAAAAACTTTGATGATTGGAAAATGGAGTACTTAAAAAAATTAAGTGAACTTGTACAATTAAAAGAATTTATTGAGGAAGTAAAATCAACTTCTGAAATGTTAATTGAACAAAGGGATAGCTTAAAATCTTCACTGGAGGTGTGAGTATGTCAAAGGATATTTTTATGGCTGATTATAGTGAATGCAGAGACACAAATAGAGAAATTAAGAGTAATTTAAATTATATTGAAGATATATTATCTAGATTAAAAAGTATGGATAATTTAATTCAAAAAGTAGATACGCCATCAAGTGTATGGGATAAATCTAATTATGAAAGTGATTTTGCAATCATTAATAGATATTTAAATGAAGAAACAAATAGGTATAACAATTTTCATACTGCATTTGAAGCTTTTTATACACCTTTGGAAAAGATAGATGCAGGTTTAAAAGCTGTTCTTACTAATTCATTAAATTTTATTGAAGAAACTAAAGAATATGGTGTATATGTATCTATTATAAAAAGTAGTGGACAAGAGGAACTTGTAGATAGTATATATAATGAACTTATAAAACAAGGTGTGAGTAAAGAAGATGCACTTAAAATTTCCGCTCTTGCAAATGAAGAAACTCAAGAATTGTTGAAAGAACTAGCAGGATTAGATGAAAATGAATTAAAAAAGAAGATAGATGAAATAAAACAGAAAGCTAAGCAAAGTCCAAGCGAGATAGTACTTTTAGATCTATTGAGTGCAGATCAACCTAATACTTATAGCGACATGATAAAAGATTTATCTCAAGAGTTTGCTACGGGTGGATTTGTTGGAGTTCTTGAAAAAGGCTATTTAGGAAAAAATCTTGATAAATATCAGTTGGATATTAGATCCCTAACAGGACAGATCAATAAGTTAAATAGGCAAATAACAAATAGTCAATTAAGTGCATCTAAGGTTAATATGAAGACAGAAACTATGGAAAGATTGAAAGCAATACGTGAATCTAAATTATCAAAGGTTGATAAAGTTGATTATACAAAAAATAATTTATCTAAGATTAGTAAATGGTTGGGTATAGCTGCTACAGCATATAACATTGGTAAAATATCTTATGATGAATGGAAAAACTATAGTGAAAATGGGGCTGAATTAGATGATGTTGTTGTTGATGCAGGTATTAGCTGGGGTGGTATAATGGCAAGTGCAAGTGCGGGAGCTTATTTGGGTTCAGAAGCAGGAGAATATATTGGTACTATTATTACTCCAGGTGTTGGTACAGTTGTAGGTCTAGGTGTTGGATTTGTTGCTGGAGGATTAGTAGGAGTCGCTTATGATTCATTGGTCAAACCGATTTTGACTGATGTATATAATAATATTGTAGAGCCAGCAGGAGATTGGATTGCTGATAAAGCAAATGATATTGGAGATTGGTGGGATTCATTATGTTGGTAAATAGTATTTTTCCGAAAGTTAACTATCCAGATGATAAAAAGAGTATAGAACATATTATAAAAGAATATGACAGAAGGATGGAACATATATTAGGTTACCCAAATACTAAAAAAGTTGGAAAATATATTTTAGATATAATTTCAATTCTACTGATAGTATATATATTAAAGTGCTCGAGTGTTTCATTTGGAATTAGGATTTTATATATGTTACCTCTTATCATATGTATTATTTATAAAAATATATTGCTTATAAAAGCTCAAAAGGATAATTATAAAAATAAAAAATTTTATTATGGATTGAAAAATTTCAACATAATTTCTATATGTGTTTTTATTTTTAGTGGGATATTTATGATTGAAAGCTTATTATTTTATAGAAAGTGGAGTGACGAAAATTATTTCATTAGTTTTTGCATTTTAGCTATTTTGTCAGCAATATCTTTTATTATAGCTAGAACTATAGCTCCAAAGAAATTTATTGAAAGCTATCAATATAAAGAAAATAAATTATATATAACAAGTTCAATTTTTGTTGGTATCGTAACATTATTGGTTAGTATTGCATATTTTAGTAAGCCATATTATTTAATATTAATATTATCATATGTTATGGTAGTAGTAATGTCTGGGTTAATGACTTATACTACTTTTATTTATAAACAATATGATAAAATTCAAGAACTAAAAAAACAAATAAATTACATACCAAAGGAGAAATAGAATGAAAAGATGTTGAAAAGCCAGCAGGAGAATGGATTTCTTACAGAACAAATGATATTGAGGATTGGTGGGATTCGTTATGTTGGTAAATAATATTTTTCCTAAAGTTAACTATCCAAATGATAAAAAGAGTATAGAACACATTATACAAGAATATGATAAGGTTCTAGCATATAAATTAAAGGGACGATTTTCAAAAAAAGAAAAACTAGGATATGCAATACAGTTTCCGAGCATTGTATTTGCACTGTATATAATTACATGTTCATGGATTTCTTTGGGAATTAGAGTTTTATATGTAATACCTTTGATATTCTCTGTAATTTATAATATTGTATTATTTAAAAAAGTTAAAGATAGTGATTTTGAAGATGAAAAAATTTTCTATAAATTTGAAAATTCTAATGTTTTTTTATTAGTTTCATTTATATATGGTGGGACCTTTGGATTTCAAACAGTTTTATTTGGGAAATGGAGCAATACGGAGTATTTAATTTCCTTTATTATTTTAGCTTTCTTTTCATTAATAACATTCATGAAAGTTAGAGTAAGAAGCACCTAAAAAATTTATTAAGCAGTATTTACATACTAATAATAAAATACATTCATACTCTATTATTTTAATTCCTATAGTTCAACTATTAGTAAGTATCGCATATTTTAAAAAGCCGTATTTTTTTATTTTAATATTTAGTTACATTTTTTTAGTTATTTTTTCTGGATTTGTAACTTATGCATATTTTGAATATCTGCAGTATGACAAAATTCAAGAGTTAAAAAAACAAATTAATTACATACCAAAGGAGAAATAGATGAAGAGATTATTGCCAATTGGAAGCATTGTGATGCTTGATTTAGAAAAGAAAGAAAAAATAATGATCATAGGGCGTCTTTTAAGACTTACAGAAGATGATGAGGTTATATGGGATTACTGTGGATGTTTAGTGCCACAAGGACTACAAACACCAGAACAACTTAGAATGTTTAATCATGAGGAAATAAAAAGACTTCTTTTTGTTGGATATCAAGATGAAGAAGAATTAGGCTATTCTTTAGCTCTTTCTAAAGAAAAGGAAAAGATTATGGGAAAAAGTATTTAAAAGAATATTAAGATTCAAATATTAAAATAAAAATTTTATATAAGAAAATTAATATTTAAAGTTAAATAGTTGAAACTCACCTAAAATTAATAAATGTAAGGTGAGTTTTTCTAATGAAACAAAGGACATAGCTATTAAAAATGTGAGGATTTATAGTTGAAAATAAATCATATATAACAAGTTCAATTTTTGCTGGCATCATAACATTATTGGTTAGTATTGCATATTTTAGTAAGCCATATTATTTAATATTAATATTATCATATGTTATGGTAGTAGTTATGTCTGGGTTAATGACTTATACTACTTTTATTTATAAACAATATGATAAAATTCAAGAATTAAAAAAAACAAATAAATTACGTACCAAAGGAGAAATAGAATGAAAAGATTATTGCCAATTGGAAGTATTGTGATGCTTGATTTAGGGAAAAAAGAAAAATAATGAGTATAGGTTGACTTTTAAGACTACTAAAATTTTTTAGTAAAAATTAAACAAATTGACATAAAAATTATATTAATGTAGAATTAAACATATTTATACTTATTAAAAAATAACAAAATATACATATAATATTTAAAATTATATTTTTTAATATAATTAAGTTTAAATTGAAATTATAATTAAATTCAGTAGGGAAGGAAATAGGAAAATGGCTGAAAATATTAAATTAAATAAACAAGCTTTTGATAATGCAATTTTAAAATTAATAAGTTATAAAAATAACTTAACTACAACAAAAGATAATTTTAATAAAGTAAATGTTAATTTGAAGGAAAAGTGGTTAGGAGATGGAGGAACTGCATTTATACTTAGTGCCAATGTACTTGAAGCAAGATTTCTCAAAATGATACAAGAATTACAAGAAGAAATTAATGATTTGGTAAGTGCAAAGGTTTCTATGTTTGGTTTGGATTCTGATTTAGCAAACTGTATAGCAGAAGCTATTTTGGGATCAGTTGCAGGAGCTGTAACAACTGCAAGTACAGTTGCTACGCATATGAAAAATGAATTAAATAGTAAATAGCTAAAATAATATAGAGTTTTGGTTTAAATTGTAATTCACATAAAAATTAGGAATAACATATAGAAAGGAAATAAGAATATGGGATGTAGATGTAATGATATTACAAAGTGCACAAGTGATATATTTAAGGTAAGCGAAATGAAGAAGTTATTTTCTGATACAAAAGTTTTAAATTTTTCTGTATCCATGCAATTGCAACAGCTTGCAATTAACTGTATGACAACATTTTCTTGTGTTAATATGATGGAACTAATGTCTGAAGAAAAAAAGTTAAATAAGGATGTGACAGAGTTATTGCCTAACTTAGTTAAAAAGTGTGAGGATAAAATTGAACAATTAAAATCACAAAAGAGATCAATGCAAATAGAAGATATTGAGTATCACAGTAAGGATGATGATTAATATTACAAGAAATAGGAGAAGTAGAAATGGATTTTCAATTAGACATTAGTGAATTAACTAATACAATAAATGAATATGAAAATTTTATAAAGATATTATCAGAACAAAAAGAAAACATTAACAAAGCAGTTAAAGAACTTACTGACTTAGGGTGGTTAGGTGAAGCAAAAGATCAGTTTGAACAAAATCACATTAAAAAACAAGAATTTTATACAAAGTTAGAAGAAGATATAAAATATATGAAAAGTGCTTTAGAAAATGATGAAAAACCAAAAGCAGTTCAATTAAAAAAGCGTAGCGAGGATTTTGAAAACTGTATAAAAAGAAGTGGAGGAGGAGCAGCTTTTACAAGTGATGATACAGGTATTATTTCACTTCAATATGGAGGCCAATTTTTAATAAATAACAATGTCTGTGAATGTACAAATGATTATTATAGAAGGATGAATGCTAAATTTGAAGAAATACTAAGATTGGTAAATAGCCTGGCTTTTACATCATTTCCGATTAAGGGAGATGTTATAAATGCAGAAAATTTACTTAGAAATCAGACAACTAGTTTAACAGAGTTTGATAATTCATTTGATGCATATTGTAGTGGCGTAAGAGCTATGGAAGACAATATATGTTCAGTATTTGGAAAGATATCAGGGGTAACTGAAGGAATATCTAAATTTAGAGGTGTTTCTGTTATTTCAGAAAATGGACAAGTAGATAAGAATAAAGTAAAGCAATTAATGTTAAAAAATCCAGGAGAGTTAACATCAGAAGAAAAAGAAATGCTAGCATATGCAAAAATTGTTTTAGGAGAAGATGAATATAAGAAAATAAAAGAAATTGTTGCAACATATAGTGGGCCTACTGTAAAAGAAGCAGCATATATGGCAGCGGATGTTTATGAGAATATTTGTGATGGAAAAGTAGAGAATCCAACAGACTTAATTAATGGATGGCAAAGGATTTCTATAAAAAAAGATGCAGGGATGGTAATAGGTATATATCAAAGAAAAAAAGAAGATGGAAAGATAGAATATGCAGTGGTTAATAAAGGAACTTCATCTTGGAGTCCTTTACCAGAGGGAGATTTGGACGATAATCTATTACAGCTTTTTGGTCTGTCTCTGGATATGAAAAAGTCAATAAAATATGCCGAAAAATTTGTAAAAGATCATCGGGGTGCAGATATAACATTTATTGGACATTCAAAGGGTGGTGCAGAATCCGCAGCAAACGCAGTAGCAACAAATTCTAATTGTATAGTGTTTAATCCAGCAACAGTTAATTTACATGCTTATGGTCTAGGAGAAAAGGAAAAAGAATATTCTGCAAAAATGCACGTATATATTGTTGATGGGGAAATTTTACATGGTATCGAAAAAAATTTTTCAAAACCAATTGGTAAGGTGACTTATTTACCATGTCAAACTAAGGAATCAGTTCAAGATAAGTATTCAATCCAAAACTCGCCTGATATAGCTAATGTAAGACATAGTATAGGGAATAAAATTAAAAATATAGTAGGTGAAGATACTTATACTGATTTAAAAAATATAAGAAATAAAATAAAAAATATATTAGATGATGATATTTATACTGATGTTGAAAATGGAATAGACAACCATCTTATGGATCAAGTAAAAACAGCAATAGAAGAAAAAGGAATAGGTGAGAACAATGGAGTAGAATAATAGAATGGAGAAAAATATAACAATGAAGAAGAAAATAATAATTTTTATTATACCAATTTTTATTATAATAACATGTTTTTATTATTTACGTAATAAAATCACTGAAACACATAATAAGGGGGAGTATAAAATTACTAGTATTAATATTTACAAAAATACACCAGTATGGCAATTAGCCTTAGCCGTAAAGAATGAAAAAACTAGCACTATAGAAAAAATAGCAAAAGATAAACCTGAATTGTTAAATTACCAAGATCCTAAATATGGATCTACTTTATTACTATGGTCAATAGGAATGGAAAAATATGAATCTGCAGAAGCATTGCTAAAATGTGGTTCAAATCCTGATATAGCAAGAAAAAATGGGGAAACACCACTTTTTTTGGCAGCATTATATTCTTGGATAGATAATGATGCTAAAAAAGACCCAAAATACGTAAAACTTTTATTACGTTATGGCGCTAATCCTAATAAAAATTATGTTGGTAGTGATTCAAGTGTTACAGAACCAGGCTCTAGCCCATTAATGAATTCAATAGGATGTGGTATTGAAAAAACTAAAGCCTTAGTGGAAGCTGGTGCTGATATTAACTATAAAACCCAAACAGGAACTACAGCAGCACAAGAAGCCCTGTTAGCAGACGAGACACCAGAATATGCATATTATTTAATTGTTCAAAAGAAAGCAAAAATAACAGATCCATATCATAGGAGAGAAAATTTTGAGGGGGAAGATCCAAATGATAAATTTTTCATGGTTAATATATTAAGAGATTGGGTATTTGCTTTAGACTCAAAAGAATACAAAATGAAAATGGAGATTGTTGATGAATTTGCTAGGCAAGGTGCAAACTACAGAGACACTAAAATTAACGATCGTGCACTTGGACGAATAAAAAAACTTTACCCTAATGATTGGGAGGATTACATAAAAAAATACTAATATTATGGAAAGAAATAGAATAATGAAAAAATAATGATTTCGTTATGGTTTATGTTTAGAATGTTTTTAAATTATAAAAATGCACTGCTTGACAAAAGGTGCATTTTTATTTTTTGAGTTTTTTATAAACAATAATCAAATATGAATTTATAGAAAAACGTATAATATTGCAACTAATTACAATAGTTCAAAAGAAGTAGCTGATACTGGAAGTCCAGTAGCTAATAAAATTGCAGATATAATAGGTGTATGTGATGGAGGTTTATCCGATGACTACCCACTCTAATACTGGTCTTTTTTAAAGTTGGAGTAAAGAGTGGATACGTCCCTGAATAACGATTTCCCCTAAAGAATAACGACTTCTAAGGAGTAAAACTCCTAAGAATTCTGTTAATAAGCTTCAGTGGGAGTAAAAACTCCTTCTGAAGGCAAGAATTCTATTTATGTGAATACTCCAAAGCATGTCTTAGTGGACTTTTAGGAAGAGCACCTACAGTTTTTCTTCAATCAATTGTATTTTTAGCCATTACAGATACCTTTTATGGTTATTTATTTTGTAAGTGGTTAGTATATAGAGAAAGTAGAATTTAGGTGAACAAATAATGATAGAAGAAACATTAAAAAGAGAGTTTTGTTACTTAAGGGATAAAATTATTGAAAAACGATATCAGCATCTTGATGAAATGCAAAGAAAAGCAGTTTTTAATAATTCTAATAACTGTGTAATTATTGCATGCCCTGGGTCAGGAAAAACGACTGTTATAATAAATAGATTAGACTACTTATGTACATTTGGTCCTGTATATAATACTGATTATGTTCCTAATTCATTGAAACTAGAGGATTTGAAATATATGAGGGAATATTTGAATAATGATATAGAAGAAAAAACATGTGTCATACCTAACAGAGTAATTTATTTAATAAATAAGGAGAAAATAAAACCAGAAAATATTGTGATTTTATCTTTTACTAAAACTGCATCACAAAATATGAAGGATAGATATATAAATAATATAAAGAATAAATCTTTACCGTTTTTTGGCACCTTTCATTCTTTATGTTATAGCATACTTAATAAAAATTTTAAAAAAATTAATATGATAAATGATAATGAAAAATATGATTTAGTAGAAGAATTTTTAAAAGATTATACAAATAATTTGAATCAAGAAAAGATAAAAGAAGTAATAAATGATATATCTTTATTTAAAAGTAATAATATAGAAATAAATAGATTTGTGTCCAAATTAGATAAAAAAGTATTCTATAATTGCTATTTAGAATATGAGAGTTATAAAGAAAACTATAATTTATTAGATTTTGATGATTTACAGTTAAAATGTAAGGAATTATTACAAAAAAATAAGAAAGTACTTCATGAATATAGAGATAGATTTAAATACATTTTAGTAGACGAATTTCAAGATTGTGATAATATGCAAATTGAAATTTTAAAATTATTAAACAAAAATAATTCTATTTTTGCTGTTGGAGATGAAGATCAGTGTATATATGGATTTAGAGGATCTAAACCAGAATGCATGGTGAACTTTCATAATTATTTCTTAAACGGAAATAAAGTGTTTTTATTTAATAATTATAGAAGTGGTAAACATATAGTAAACATTTCAGAAAAACTTATAAGGAATAATTGTTGTAGAAATAATAAAAAAATGAAAGCCTACAATAAGTTTTCAGGGGAAGTAAATTTAAAATTTACTAAAGATGAAAAAGAACAAGTAAATAAAATATGTGATGAGATAAAATATTTAGTTCATTCAAAAAATTACTCCTATGAAGATTTTTCTATAATTTACAGAAGAAATATTGAAAGTGTAATTTTAATAGATAAGTTTTTAAAAAATAATATACCTTTTAAACTTTTACAGAAACAATTTACTTTATATGAGCATTTTATATTCAAAGATATAATAGCTTATTTAAAGCTATCTTTAAATAGAAAAGATAAAGATAGCTTAATAAGGATCATAAATAGGCCTTTTAGATATATAAGTAGAACAATTATAAATAAATTATATGATAGTACTATAAAAGATAATTGTTTTGATTTGCTGTACAATGAGGATATTTCTTCTATGAATATAAAAGCTATTAAGCAATTAGAAAAGAGTTTAAATAGACTTTTAAAACTTCCTTTTGAAAAAATCATAGATTATATATTAAATAGTATAGGATATATAAATTATATTGAGTATTATAATAAAAAGTTAAATATGGATGAAGACGAGTTGTTCTATATAGTTAATGAAATAGAAGAAAGTATTAAGGACTTTACATCTATAAGAGATTTTATAGAGTATGTAGAATTAACAAATAATAAAAGTATTTTTCAGCAGGAAGGGGTAACTCTAAGTACAATTCATGGAGTAAAGGGAATGGAATTTAAAAATGTGTTCATAATAAATTGTAATGATGGAAATATACCATATATAAAAGATGAGAATTTTAATTTAGAAGAAGAGAGAAGACTTTTTTATGTAGGCATAACTAGAGCAATTGAAAAAATTTATTTTTTCATACCAAAAAGTAATAGAAAAACATATTTAATTCCTTCAAGATTCATAAAGGAATGTGGATTAACTTATAAAATAAATTATGAAGATTATAAAAAAGGGGATGAAGTGGTTCATTTCTACTTCGGCAAAGGCATAATAGATAATATAAAAAAGGATAAAATAAGTGTAGTATTTCATAACAATATAATAAGAAATTTTTGTATAGATAAAATACAATTTAATAATTTGTTTAATAACAAATAAATATGTGGTTTTTTGTTAAATGTACACATAAATAAAAAAAAGGCAGAAAAAACTCATATATATACCATAAATGTATTATAATAAATTTTAGTTTATTCTTTATATAATTGACATAAAAGCAATATATGATATACTATTTTTAGGTTTAATCTGTAGTGATAAATTAATATAGGAGGGGAATTAAATGATAGCATTTAAACAAATGTGGAACGATGTAATAGATATTATTTCTAAAGACAAAATTGAAGATATTCAAATAATAGAAAAATATAATGATGGGTTTATAGTAAAGGATAGTGAAGGTAATTATTTTATAGATAAACAGGACTTTATTGACTTTTGGTGTAATATGTTATATTTTAATGAACTTCCAATGGATAGTGTAAACTCTAAAGATGAGTTAAAATTTAAATATGTTTATGCAGTGGTGAAAAATTTACCATACATAAATGAAAATTGTGGTACAATAAAGTTAATGGAGTAGTTTGTTGAATGTTTGAAAATAATGTTATATAATTTTATTAAGCTCATATTCTTAGAATATGAGCTTTTAAATTGTAAAAAAAAGAGGGAGCTATTATGAAGAATACAAATATAAATCCTCAGGATATAATATTTGCCTTGGATATAGGAACTAGATCTGTCATAGGAACTGTTGGAGTAGTTAGAGATAAAAAGTTTCAAGTATTACATGAAGTATATGTAGAACATGAAGAAAGAGCCATGATTGATGGACAAATTCATGACATTAATTTAGTTGCTAATGCAGTTAATAGAGTAAAAAATAACCTAGAAGAAAAACTAAATATTAATATAGCTGGAGTAGCCATAGCTGCTGCAGGAAGATTTTTAAAGACAGTTGTATCTAAAACAGAGATTGATATTGATTACAATAGGGAAATAGATAAAGATTTAGTAAGAAGTTTAGAATTAACTGGTGTAAAAAAAGCAGAAGAGGAAATAAATAAAGAAACAGGAGGTAGACTTTATTGTGTAGGATATAGTGTTATAAATTATTATTTAAATGGATATATAATTAATAACTTAATATCACATAAAGGAGAGAATATAGCCACAGATATAATAGCCACTTTTCTTCCTAGATCTGTAATAGATAGTATATATTCAGTTATGGAAAAGGTAGGTCTTAAAGTTATTAGCTTAACATTGGAGCCTATAGCGGCTATGGAAGCTGCTATTCCTAAAAATTTAAGGTTGTTAAATTTAGCTTTAGTAGATATAGGAGCAGGTACATCTGATATTGCTATAAGTAATAATGATACCATAAGTGCATATGGTATGGTATCTTTAGCAGGAGATGAAATTACAGAAGTTATAGCACAAAGCTGTTTGGTGGATTTTAATACTGCTGAAAATATAAAGAGACAAGTGAATGTTAGTGATGTAATAAAATATATAGATGTATTAGGATTAGAAAATGAAATAAATTGTGAAGAAGTGAAAAATATAATTAAACCAGTTGTAACAAAGATAGGAGAAGAAATAGGAAGAAAAATAATAGAGTTAAATGGAGGAAAAGCTCCTAGTGCGGTTTTTTTAGTAGGTGGAGGTGCTTATACTTATGGCATGAAAGAGGCTATAGCTAATATATTAAACATACCAGCTGGAAGAATTGGAATAAAAGGAAGAGATGCTGTAACAAATTGCCTTTGTAATGACAATAGCTTAGGAAGTATAGGTGTTACTGTATTAGGTATAGCTTTAATATCAATAAAACAACTTGGACATGATTTTATTGATGTAATGTTAAATGGAAATATTGTAAGTTTATTTAATTCTCATAACCATACTGTTATGGATGTTATATTGCAAGCAGGCATAAATCCTAAGATGCTTATAGGCAAAAATGGAAAATCCGTAAAGTTTACTCTTAATGGAATTAAAAGAGTAGCATTTGGATCTTTAGCGTCTAATGCAGAAATAAAAGTGGATAATAAACTAGAAAGTATAGATACAGAGATTAAAGAAGGGCAGAATATAGAAATTATTTTTGCTAAAGATGGAAGAGATGCATGTCCTAAAGTTATGGATTATATTCAAAGATTATACTCAATAAGTTTTTATATAAATGATATAATACATAGAATTGAACCTATAGGAATAATTAATGGAAAAGTTGTTAATATGACTGAAGAAATAAAAGATGGAGATAATGTAGATATTATTAATGTTGAAACCTTAGAGGATTTTAAAAAATACTATGAAGAAAACAATAGTAATTATAATTATTATTTAAATGGAAAGGAACTGAATGATAATTACATAATAAAGGAAGGGGATAGAATATATAAAATAAAAGAAGAAAGTATAACTAATGTTAATAATGATAATACTGATGGGCATGGTAAGATTAATATAGAAGATGATATTGAAGTTAGTAGTAACGAAGAAAACTATGCTATAGAAGAATTAGCTTTAGGAAATGATTTATTAGAAAACAGCAAAATGAATAATGAAAATGAACATGAAAATAATAATTTAATAAAAGATGAAGATTTTGTAGAAAAAGCAGAAAATGATGAGCTGATCTGTGTTAATAATGAGAATTCTATTGAAATTATAGTTAATGGAGAAAAAATTGTCTTAAAAGGTAAAAAGGAATATGTATTTGTAGACATATTTAATTATATAGATATGGATTTAACTAGAGTTCAAGGAACCTTAGTTTTAAAATTAAATGAAAAAACTGCAGCTTATAATAGTGTATTACATTCAGGAGATAAAATAGAAGCAAGATGGGAGAATTAAAAATGAAAATTGATTTTTTAGATAAAGCATATAGTTTGAAGGAACATCTAATAAATTGGAGAAGGGATTTCCATATGAATCCAGAGCTTGGATATGAAGAGAAAAGAACATCTTCAATAGTAAAAGATTTTTTAGCTAAAAATAACATTGAATATAGGGAAACAGCAACTACAGGAGTTTGTGCTATTATTAAAGGAAAAGGAAAGAAAACAATAGCTATAAGAGCAGATATGGATGCACTTCCTCTAAATGATAATAAGAAATGTAGTTACTCATCAAAAATTCAAGGTAAAATGCATGCTTGTGGTCATGATGCTCATACTACTATATTAATGGGAACAGCATTGATTTTAAATAACATAAAGGAAAACTTAAATGGAAATGTAAAGCTTTTTTTTGAACCTGCAGAGGAAACTACTGGAGGAGCTAAGATTATGATAAAAGATGAAGTATTAGAAAATCCTTATGTAGATGCAGTTATAGGACTTCATGTAGATGAAAATATTCAATGTGGTAAAGTTGCTATAAAAAAAGGAGTAGTAAATGCTGCTTCTAATCCTTTTACTATAAAGATAAAGGGCAAGGGAGGACATGGGGCACATCCCCATACTACTGTAGATCCTGTTTTTATAGCAGGCAGTATTATTGTAAATTTACAATCCATAATAAGTAGAGAATTACCACCAGTAGATCCAGGAGTTTTAACTATAGGTTCCATAAACGGAGGAACGGCGCAAAATATAATTCCAGAAGAGGTTATTATATCAGGAATAATAAGAACTATGAAAAAGGAACAAAGAGAGTATGTAAAAAGAAGACTCAAAGAAATAGTAGAAGGTGTTACTAATTCATTAAGGGGAAAATGTGAAATAGAAATAGAGGAGAGCTATCCTTGCCTTTATAATGATGATGAAATGTATGATTTATTTTTGCATAGTTCAGGCAATATGATAGGTAATGACAATATAATAAAATTGGATACTCCTAATATGGGGGTAGAGAGTTTTGCTTATTTTTCCATGGAAAGGCCTTCGTTATTCTATTACTTAGGAGTAAGAAATGATGAGAAAGGAATTATAAATCCTGCTCATGGAAGTTTATTTGATATTGATGAAGATAGTTTACCTATTGGGGTAGCTTTACAATGCCAGGTAGCTTTTGATTTTTTAAATAAGTAATCTAAAAAATTATGAAGTAATTTTTTAGATTAAAAAAAAGATAGAAGAAGATAAATCTAGTATTACATATAAAAATTTTTCTGAAGGAGTGTTCAAATGAGAATTGAAATAGGCAGTAATGAAGCAGGGCAAAGAGTAGATAAGTTTTTAAGGAAATGGTTAAAAGATGTACCACTTGGGGCTATATATAGAAGTATTAGAAAAGGGGAAATAAAGGTCAATGGGAAAAGAACTAAGGAAAAATATTCTCTTAACATAGGAGATATAGTTGAAACTAAGGATATTGTATCTCAAGGTAAAAAAATTAAAAGTTTCATTAAAGTTGAAGATTTTAATAAAATAAAAATAACATATGAAGATGAAAATATGTTATTAGTAGAAAAATGGCCAGGAGTTTTAGTACATTCTGATAAGAAAATTGGTGAACCTACATTAACAGATTATGTATTAACTTATCTTTGGGATAAAGGAGACTACATACCTGAAAATGAAATAACTTTTACACCAGCACCTTGCAACAGATTAGATAGAAATACTTCAGGAATAGTTATATTTGGTAAAAATTACGAGGCTTTAAAAGAATTAAATGAAATGATTAGAGAAAGAAGAATAAGAAAATACTATCAGGCCTTAGTATCAGGGAGAATTAAAGATGGTATTTATGAAGGATATATTTCAAAAGACAATGAAAAAAATATATCTATTATTACTGAAAAGAAAAATAAAGATAGTAAGAAAGTTGCTATGCAGGTTAAGACTTTACAGTGTTGTGGCACTTTTTCATTAATTGAAATAGAATTAATAACTGGAAGGAGCCATCAATTAAGAGCTCATTTAAGTTATTTAGGTAACCCTATAGTTGGTGACAATAAATATGGTAAAGGTAAAATGAATAGTTTCTTTTATAATAGATATGGAATTAGTTATCAATATCTATATGCTTATAAGGTAATATTCAAAAATTGCACAGAAAAATTAAAATATATGGACAATAAAACTATAGCAGAAACTCTGCCTCCTGTTTTAAAGAAGATTAAAAATGATGTATTTAAGTTTTAATTAATAAGGAGATTTGAAAATGAAGGAGCAGTCAACTACTAAGGGATTTGCTATATTATCAGCTGCAGGTATGATGGTTAAAGTATTATCTTTATTATATATTCCTTTTTTAAAAGGAATTATATCGGATGAAGGATATGGAGTTTATGGAGCAGCATATTCAGTATATGTATTTATATACGTAATTACTAATTCTGGAATACCTATAGCCATATCAAAACTGATATCAGAATTAACAGCGGTAAAAAATTATAAGGATGCAGTAAAAAGCTTTAAAATATCACGATTTATATTGTTTTTAATAGGAAGTTTTATGACAATTATAATGATTATTTTTGCAAGGAGTTTATCTAATGCAGTTAATTATGAAAAAGCTTATTTATCAATTCTTGCACTAGCTCCAGCAATACTATTTACTTCTATAGCATCAGCTTATAGAGGATATTTTCAAGGATGGGGGAATATGGTTCCAACAGCTGTATCTCAGGTAATTGAGCAAGTAATAAATACTATTTTTACTTTAGTGTTTGCAGCTTTACTTATTAAATATGGAATAGCGGCAGGATGTGCAGGGGGAACTATAGGGACGTCTTTAGGAGCTTTTGCTTCATCTAGTTATTTAATATTATTTTATGAAAAGCATAAGAAAATAAAAGTACCTAAAGGATATAATAACATAGAAGTAAAGAGATATAGCACAAAGCAAATATTAAAGAAAATTGCTAATTATGGAATCCCTATTACCATATGTGTTGGAATGACTTATGCAGGAAATTTAATTGATGTTGGAAATACAAAAGCTAGACTTATGGCAGGAGGACTAAATGATGCTTATGCATCAAGTCTTTATGGATATCTTGTAAAATATCAGCAGCTTTTAAATGTACCTATTGCTATAGTAACTTCATTAGCAGTAGCTATTTTACCTGCTATATCTAGTGCCGCTGCACTAAAGGATAGGGAGCAAGTAAGAGATAAAATTAAGTATGCTTTTAAGTTATGCTTTTTAATAGCTATTCCATCAGCTTTTGGACTAGCTGTTTTAAGTGAACCTATTTTCTATATGCTTAAATTTGGAGAAGGTTCATTTTTAATGAAATATGGATCTATTGTATTAATATTAATGTCAGTAATGCAAATACAAACAACAATTCTCCAAAGTATTGGAAAACTTTATACAGCAACTATATATTCTGTAATAGGAATAGGTTTTAAAATATTAGCAAATTATTTTTTAATATCAATACCAAAAATAAACATACTAGGAGCTGTATATGGAAGTATAATAGGATATTTAATACCTATTGTTTTAAATAGTAGAATGATAAGAAAGTCTTTAGGAGTAAAGTCTAAGATTTTAAGTCATGCGCTAAAACCAATACTTTCATCATTATTTATGAGTATAGTTGTTTATACTATTTACTATTTATTTAAGGGGATATTAGGAATATCTTATTTATCTAATGCATTTGGAACTACTATAGCAGTGGTTGCAGGAATTTATGCTTATTTATTTTCATTAATACTTACTGGAGGAATAACTAAGGAAGATCTTAGATACTTACCTTCAAAATTAATGAAATTAATACCAAGATTTATGACAGAAAGAATAAGATAAAGTGAATAGAAAATTTCTATTCACTTTTTTTTATAAGATTATTACATATATATAATAGGGAAAAACCTGAAAATATTATAAGGGAATATTTAATAATAAATAGATTTTCTGGGATTATATTTTTTAATATATTTAACATGAAATACATTAAAATAGAAGTTAAGACTATTATTAAGAGTTCATTGCTATTTAACTTTAAGTAATAGTTTTTTTTGATTTCATAACAGTTTAATAATAATGTGGTAGAAGAAGTAATAATTAGACTTAAGCCATAGCCGTATATGTTTATATTAGGTATTCCTACTAAGATAAATAATAAAATTATTTCTTCAATCGATACAATTAATGAATTTCTTAATAATATTCCTTGTTTCCCTAAACCATTTAATATTCCAAAGGTAGTGGCAGAAGTGTAAACAAAGGGTGCAGCTAAGGAAGAAAATAAAATATATTTGCCTAAATCTTTTCTTTGAAAAAAAAGAATACCTAAAGAATGGGGGATGGTTATACATATAAGCATAGTGGATATACCTAATAAAAGTCCTATTTTTAATACAGTTTTAATTCTATCTTCCGTTGCCCAATAATTTTTATTGCTAACACTTTGGGAAATGTCTGGTATAAGTATTGTAGACATTGAATTTATAACTAACATTGGAAAATAAACTATAGTTAAACTCATACCTGTAAATTTACCAATAGTAGATAACGCATTACTATAGCTAAATCCAGCATATACAAGTCTTCTAGGTACAATTAATGTAGAAATAGTAGATAATGCAGTAGATAGAAAACCATTTATACATAGAGGAAAAGAAATAGATATTACATTAAATAATAACTGAGCTCTACTTTCTCTTTCATAAGGAGTATAAATTATTTTATTTTTATATGTTCTATAAAAAATATATAAAAGAGAAGTACTAATAAACTCACCAATAGTTAAAGCTATATATGCAGAAGTTACAGTATCTTTTATTTGGTACAAAGAAAATGTAGCCGTAACACTTAAAATTATTAGGATTCTTAAAGTTTTTTCAAATATATCTATAAAAGCAGGTATTTTAATTTTAGATATACCATAGAAGTAACCTTTCAATATTGAAGATACAGCTATAAAAAGCATTGCAGGACAAATAATTTTAACTGCATTTAGTGCTCTAATATCTTTAATTATGTATTTACTAATAGAAGAGGCATTTATAAAAACTAAAGAAATAATAAATAAACCCCATATTATATCAAAAGCTATAGATACATCTACAGTTTTATTCAAATTTATAAAATCCTTTTTACTTATAAACTCTGCAGATACTTTAGATATAGCAGCTATCATTCCACCAGAAATTAAACATATAAACAAGTTATATATTGGCATTATAAGCCCATAAAGTCCCATACCTTCTGCACCAAGTTTATGAGACAATATTACGGAAAAAGTAAATCCTAATATACCTGTTGTAAGATTTGATACAGTTAATATAAAAGAATCCCTAAAGAAGGTGTCTTTTTTCATTATATAACTCCATGAATTGTTAACAATAAATATTTATTCAGAGAAAGATTAAATATTACAATAAATTTTCATATGTAATCTTTCATAAAGTAAATAACAGAAAAAAGAATACATTCTATATTCTTTTTTCTGTTATTTTCAAATTATTTAAGTTTTTATAGTTTAAGATTTTCTAAGTCCATCCACGATTATAGCACAAGAAGCATCACCAGTTATATTAACTGAAGTTCTTAACATGTCAAATATTCTATCTACTCCAAATAGTATAGGTAATCCAACTACAGGTATATTAGCAGAAAGCAACACTGCTACAACTAGTAGAGTAGGACCAGGCACACCAGCTTGTCCTATTGATCCTATAGTTGCTGTTAGAATTATTGCTACATATTGAGGAATACCTAAATTAATTCCAAACATTTGTGCAAAAAAACAGCTTACAAGAGCATAGTATATAGCATTACCATCCATATTTATAGTGGCACCTAATGGTAGAACAAAAGAAGAAGTTTCTTTTGATATTCCCAAATCTTTTTCACAAACTTCCATGTTTATAGGAAGAGTGGCCATAGAAGATGCTGTAGATAACGCTACTAATTCAGGTTTATATATATTAGACCAGAATTTTTTTAAGGACATTTTTGAAAATAGTTTTAGATTTAATGAATATATTCCAAAATTATGAAGAATTAAGGCTCCTAAATATACAATAAATAATACAAATATACGTTTTAATATTTCATAGCCAAAAGTTCCAGTAGCATCTGCCATAAGGGCGAATACACCTATAGGAGCTACATACATTACTTTCATTATAATGAATATTAATGCATCATTAATGCAATTAAAGACTTTAACTAAGAAATCTTTTTTATCTCTTTCTAGAGAGGATATTCCAAAACCAAGGAATAAACTAAAGAATATTATCTGAAGTATATTTCCATCAACTAATGCTTTTATGGGATTTTCTGGAATAATACCTTTAAGTGTATCCCAGAATCCAGGAAGATCACCTTTTGTAGCAAATTCATTTGAAAACATTGATTTTAAAGATTCTACAGGTACACCTGCACCTGGTTTAAATAATTCTCCAAAAACTAATCCTATTATAACAGCTACAGCAGTTGTAAACATATAATATCCAAAGGTTGCAATACCAATTTTTCCTGCTGATTTAGTATCTCCAATAGAAGCAGCTCCTGTGATTATAGAGAAAGCTACTAGAGGAACAACTACCATTTTTATTAATTGCATAAAAATATCTCCTAATGGAGCAAAGATGGAAGCGTTTTTTCCCATAAATGTACCTGCTATAATACCAAGAAACATTGAAAGAATTATTACTGCTCCTAAACTTGCAAAAATACTTTTCTTTTTAATAACCATAAATAATGCCTCCTAAATTATAAGATAGAACAAATATTATAAATTTATCATAGAACAATTTTATAAGAATATGTATGAAAATGCAATGGAAAAATAATTAACTTTCATATATTTTTTGTGGTAATAATTAACTAGAATAATATATACATTTGAGGTAGAATTAATTTGTAAAAAAGTAAGATAAATTTTATGGTAAGGAGAGATAGTATGATTAAATATATATGTACTATTTGTGGTATGATAATAAATGAAAAAAACTATAACCTAAATGAAGAGGCATTTGAAGATTTTAATTCTGTAGATAATATTAAACACTGCCCATTCTGCGGTGTTAGAGGCATATATTTAAAGGAACTTGCACAGGGGGAAGTGCAGTTATTAAATAATCCTGTATCTTTAGTAGATAGTAATATCTCTAAAATATTAGATCACGCTATGAAATTGGAAGTATTTAATGGTGATTTTTACCAAAAAGCTTCAGAATTAGTAAATACAATTGAAATAAAGAATATGTTTAAATCTCTTGCTAAAATTGAATTTAATTATGCCAGAATTCACAAATCTCTTGGAGGATTTAAGGAGTTACCAATTCTTAGAGAAATGGACTACAAAAAATATGATGAAGAGAATTTAATAAAATTAGCAAATAAAAGAGAAAAGCATGCAGTGGAATATTATAATAAATATTCAGAGGAAGTTTCAAGTAGTAGGCTAAAAGAAATATTTAATGCTTTATCTAAAGTGGAAAAAGAGCATATAAATTTAACAATAAAATAATAAGTTTTATTATTGAAATATTTATATAAAAGAGTATAATAAAAAAAAATAAACCATCATAATAAATGAGTTTATAAATTATATATTCCCATTAAAAGGAGAAAGTGTCATATTATGAATAATAGGATAGAAAAAACCTATGGTAGTGCATTAAGAGGTTTGTTTCATGCTGTAAATCCATTAAAGAAAAAGTTTTTAAAGACTTATTGTACAGTTCACAAGTTTATAGTTATTCAAGCGTTAGAAATACTTGAAAATGATGGATATATTGAAGAATATGAATTTTTTAAGAAGAATGTAGGTTATATTAATAAGGGGACAACTTGGGCAGACCAAGATTTTAAAAGCTCCAATCATTTTTATCATTTTAGCAAAGGAAGAGGTTTATATGGTTTTTCTAATGCTTTAAGCGAGTGTAAGAAATACTATGAAAAGTCACTACATTATTTGAAGGAAAAGAACATTGAAAGATCCATGTTTTACTTTGGAGCAGCATGTCATTTAATACAAGATGTTACTGTACCACAACATGTAAATAATAAGCTTTTAAAAAGTCATAGAAAATTTGAATTATGGATAATAAGTAGACTTATGAGTGATTTTTCTTTTATGGCTAACAGTGGAGTAGTGAGATATTGTAATTTGGAAGATTATATAGTAAATAATGCGTTTTTAGCTAATAACACTTACTTAAAAAATATAAATATAAGAAATAGAGAGCAGAGATATGAAAATATAGCCTCTACAGTTTTAAAAGAGGCTCAAAGAACAACAGCAGGCTTTATGATGGACTATTATGAAATAATAAAAGAAGAACTAGATTGAGTGATAAAATAAAAAATCCTTCATTTTGGAGGATTTTTTTGATTTTAGAAGAATGTATATAATTATAGGAATATTATTATAACTATAGATGACAATATATGAAGAAAAGGGGTGATTTTTATTTGAAAGAAGAGATACAATTAAAGTTACAGCAAGAATATTTTAAAGGAAATATCTTAGATATAGGAGTTAGTAATAATGGAATAATATACAATGTATATAAATATTTTAATAAAGAGATTAGAGACAACATTGAGTTAGAATATATAAATGGAAAAGAGGAAGGAAAAAATATAGAAAAGGGGATTTATGATAGTTGTATATTATTTTTTACGTTAAGTAATATTTGGCTTAAAAAAAGTAAAAAAAATCTATTAAAGGATATATATGAGTATTTAAATAAAGATGGATGTCTATATATTTGGGATATAGATAAAGGGTATAATAAAACTTTTTTTAATAAAATAAAAATTATTTTACCAGAAAACAACATAAAAGAAATACAATTAAAAGATATAAATATTTTAAAAGATAATTCTAGAGAAAGTATATCAAAGCTGATTGAAGAGGATTTTAAAATTATTAATATAGAGGAAAAGGAGGGGATATATTATATAAAGGCTAGTAAGAAAAATAAGGAATAAAGAAAGGACGAAAGAAATGAAAGTAATATTAACTGCAGTAAATTCAAAGTTTATTCACAGCAATTTAGCTATAAGGTACTTAAAAGCATATACAAAGGATTTGCAATATGATTGTGTTTTAAAAGAATTTTCTATTAATGACAGAATAGAAAGAATAGTTCAAGAGATTATATATGAGAGGCCGGATATGGTAGCTTTTTCATGTTACATATGGAATATTGAGTATGTAGAAAAGATTTCTAATCTTATAAAGTTAATTAATAAGGACATAATTATAGTATTTGGAGGACCAGAGGTATCTTATGATGGGAAAAGTTATTTGAAGAATAAAGATTGCGATTATGTAATTGAAGGGGAAGGTGAAGAGTGTTTTAGAGAATTAATAGAATATAAAATTAATTATAATAAATCAAAAATTTATAATATTAAAGATATTAAAGGTATTTATTATTTAGATGATGATAGAATTTCGTATAATGGAAAAAGAAATTTAATGGATATGAATAAGCTAATATTTCCTTATAGTGAAGATGAAAACTTAGATAATAAGATTGTTTATTATGAAGCATCAAGAGGATGTCCGTTCAACTGTAAATATTGTTTATCTTCTACAATTCATGGAGTAAGATTTTTAGATATAAATAGAGTAAAAAAAGAGTTGAAATTTTTTATAGATAAAAAGGTTAGACTAGTGAAGTTTGTTGATAGAACCTTTAATTGTAACGTTAATTTTGCTATGGATGTATGGAAATTTTTAATAGAGCAAGATACAGAAACAACTTTTCATTTTGAGATATCAGCAGATATATTAACTGAAGAAGAAATAAAGATATTATCTAGAGCACCAAAGGAAAGATTTCAATTTGAAGTTGGAGTACAGACTACTAATAATGAAATTTTAAGAAATATTAATAGAACTGCTAATTTTAAAGACATAAAAGAAAAAGTTGAAGAACTTATGGGCATTAAAAATATTAAACAACATTTGGACCTTATAGCAGGACTACCAGGAGAAAGTTACAGTTCTTTTAAAAATTCTTTCAATGACTTATATACTATTCATTCAGAGGAAATACAATTAGGATTTTTAAAGCTACTTAAAGGGTCAAAAATGAGAGAAGAAAAAGAAAAATGGGGAATGGTTCATTCACCTTATCCGCCTTATGAGATACTTAAAACAAAGGACATAAGTTATGAGGAATTGCTTAAATTAAAAAGAGTTGAGGAAATGGTTGATAAATACTATAATTCTGGAAAGTTTTCTACTATATTAAAATATTTTATAGATAAATTTGAAACCCCCTATGATTTTTATCATGCTTTAGGTGAATTTTTTTACTTTAAAGGATATTTTTCAAGAAATATATCTTCTGTAGATTATTATAAAGTTTTTTTAGAATTTAATAAGGAGATAATAAAGGAAGAACAAGAGGTTTTAAAAGAAATAATAAAATTTGATTATTTAAGATTTAACAAAAAAAAGTGGCTACCGGAATTTTTATATAGAGAAGAAGATAAAAATATGGAAAGAAAAATTAAAGAAGATTTAATAAATAAGGGAATAATAAATAAATATAAATCTATAAATAGTTATCATATAGAAAAGTTTAAAGTAGATATATGTAAGTTTATAGAAGATAATAATATAGAAAAAGGAGAAATTTTTATACTTTTTTACGAAAAGGACAAAAGTTGGTTAAAAATCTAACGACATAATTAAAAAGATAACAATTGTTGAAATATTAAGTAAAATTAGTTATAATCCTTAAATATACAGAAGTGTAACAACAGAAATTTAACCAAATTTCAACTTTTAAACCAATTGTTATTGATAAACTACTAATTATAGTAGTATAATAAAATTATAATCAATATTAGTTAATATTCTTTATTAATTAAGGAGGTGGTACTTTGGCAATGGAGGCAATAAAGAATATAAAAGAAGCAGAAGCAAAAGGTGAAGAAATTATAAAAAATGCTCAATCTGAAAGTAAAAGTATACTAAAATCTGCTGACACTAAAGCCGGTGAAGAGTATAAAAGAATACTTCAAGAGGCTAATAACCAAGATAAAGAAATAATAAATAATGCTTTAGCAGAGGGAGAAAAGGAAGCAGAAATTATAAAAAGAGATGGTGAAAATGAAGTAAGAGAAATTTTAAATATTTCTCAAGATAAACTTGAAGGAGCAATTAATTTAGTAGTTGAGAGGATAGTGAGTAATAATGGCAATAGTTAAAATGAATAAATTCTCTCTACTTGCATTTAAATCCAAGAAAAATGAGCTGTTAGAAAAGATTCAAGCTTTTTCTAATGTTCAGTTTATAGATCTTGGAGAAGAAGTTTATGAAAAAGAAGAATATGACTTTCTAATAAAGAATTCTGAAGCTACAACTATATCTGATTTAGAAAGCAATATATCCAAAATTAAGTTTTCTTTAGATATAATAGGTAAATATGTTGATACAAAAGAAAGTATAAAAGATAAGTTAAAAGGCAAAAAAACTTTATCTTATAGTGAGTTGAAGTCTTTGGAAAAAAATATACAATGGGATATTATATATAATGAGATCAGGGCAAGAGAAGATAAAGTAAATGCTCTTTTAAACGAAGTATCAAAATTATCATCAGATATAGAAACTTTAATACCTTGGAAAAAGGTGGATATTTCTCTAAAAGACTTAGAAAGCATGAAAACTTCTATAGGCCTTTTGGGTTATATTCCTAGAAATTATAAAGAAAGTTTTAGAGAAGAATTAGAAAGTAGTGTTAAAGAGTCCTATATAGAGGAAATTAGTGAAGTTAGAGAGGATTTAAATTTATTAGTAATAATCCATAAAGAGTGTGTAAATAAGGCAGAAGAAATATTAAAGAAATATAGTTTTACAAAAGCTAATTTAGGCTATAGAGATTCACCAAATGAAATAATAAATAGGGCAGAAAAAAGAATTGATGAAATAAAAGCTGAAAAACAATCAATGATAAAATCAATAAAGCTATATGAGAAGGAATTAGAAAATTTGAAGATAGCTTATGAATATTTCCTCAATGAAATAGGTAAAGTTAAAGCTAGTGAGAATTTTTTAAATACTAAAAAAGTAGTACTTATTAAGGGATGGGTTCCAGAAAAAAATAAAGAGCAATTAGAAGAAGTAATAAAAAATAGTGTTAATGAATATTATCTAGAATTTTTAGAGCCTAATGAAGAAGATGATGTTCCAATAATGCTTGATAACAATTCGCTGGTGAAACCATTTGAATCAATTACATCTATGTATAGTCTGCCAAAATATAATGAAGTAGATCCTACTCCATTATTAGTACCTTTTTATTTAATATTCTTTGGTATGATGTTATCAGATGCTGGATATGGTTTACTTATGTTATTAGGTACTACATTATCTATAAAATTTGTTCCACTAGAAGATGATACTAGGGCAATGGTAAAATTATTTTTTTATTTAAGTATACCTACTATTTTCTGGGGAATTATGTATGGTAGTTATTTTACAGGTGCCATAAATATACCACCTGTTTGGATGAAACCAGAAGAAAATGCAAATTTCTTGTTGTTTATAGCAATTGCATTTGGATTAGTTCAGATATATATAGGTTTGGCAGTTAAAGCATATCTTCTTATAAGAAACAAGCAGTATTTAGATGCTTTTTATGATGTAGGTTTATGGTATATAACTTTAACTACAGTTATATTATATTTAGCTGGATCATTTGGTAATGTGACTGCACTTCAAGGGAGCTTAAATGCTATAAAATATATTATGTTTGCTGGAATGATAGGATTGGTTCTTACTCAAGGAAGAAGCAATAAAGGAATTGGAGCAAAACTTGGAGCAGGACTTTATGGTTTATATGGCATAACAGGATATATTGGAGACTTAGTATCTTATTCAAGACTTATGGCATTAGGTCTCGCCACTGGATTTATAGGTGGTGCGTTAAATCTTATAATAAGTTTCTTAGGAACTGGAATAAAAGCATGGATATTTGGACCAATAATATTTGTAATTGGGCATGTATTCAATCTACTAATTAACTCTTTAGGATCTTATGTTCATACTTCAAGACTACAGTATGTTGAATATTTTGGAAAGTTTTATGAAGGAGGAGGAAAACCATTTACTCCTTTGAAATATACTAATAAATTTATAAAAATTAAGACAGAATAAGGGAGGAATTTAATATGAATAATTTTTTTAGTTTCTTTTTACAAAATGGAGGAATAATACTTGCGGCATTAGGAGTTGCACTAGCTACTATATTGCCAGGAATTGGTTCAGCTAGAGGAGTAGGTATAGTAGGTGAAGCTGCTTCAGGATTGTTAACAGAAGAGCCAGAGAAATTTGGTAAAGCTCTTATATTAGAATTACTTCCAGGAACGCAGGGATTATATGGTTTCGTTATTGCATTTATGGCTCTTGGAAAGGTTAGTGCTGGATTAGAATTAGGAAGTGGATTTGGTGTATTCCTTGCATGTTTACCAGTTGCTTTTGTAGGCTGGAAATCAGCTATTGCACAGGCTAAGACTGCTGCATCAGCAGTAGCAATCCTTGCTAAGAAGCCAGAGCATAATACTAAAGGTATAGTATTAACAGTTATGGTAGAAACTTATGCATTATTAGGATTTGTTATGTCAGTATTGATGTTAAGATAATCCCTATAAGAATTATTTGCTAAGGGAGTGAAAGCTATGTCTAACTTGGAAAATTTGACTTCAAAAATTATAAAAGATGCAGAAATTAAAGCAAATGCAATCTTGGATGAAGCAAGAAAAGAAGAAAAAAGAATAATAGATGATAAGACGAAAGATGCTGAACAAAAGAAAAATGAAATCATTAATAAAGCACATTTAGAAGGAAAAAGTAGAAAAGAAAGAGTTATTTCAAATGCTCATTTATTTATTAGAAATAGGAAGCTTGAAGCAAAAGGGGAAATAATTAATAAAATATATAAAGAAGCTTTAGATAAATTAAATAAACTTCCTAAAGAGGTGTATTTAAATTTTATTAGGCAAAGTCTTTTATCACTTAATATAGATGGTGATGAGGAATTAATATTATCAAGTAATGATAAGTATATTCAGAAAGAATTTCTAGATGAAATAAATGAAGAATTAAAGAAAAAAGGTAAAAAAGGTGAAATTAATATTAGTTCTGAAAGAAGAGATTTTGTAGGTGGATTCATATTATTTAAAAATGGCATAGAAATAAACAATACTTTTGAAGCTTTAATATTTTCTTTAAGGGATGAATTAGAGCCTCGTATAATAAATACAGTATTTAGTTAGGAGGTTAGTTAAATGGAACATTTACAGTTCACCCATGCTATTGCTAGAATTAGGGTGCTTGAAACTAAACTCCTTGATAAAGCAAAAATAGATAGGATGATAGATAGTTCTTCATCAGAAGATGCATTAAAGATAATTTCAGAGACTGAATATTCAAACTATATGGCTAATATAAAAAAGCCAGAAGATTATGAAATATTGCTAAGTGAAGAATTAAAAAGATTATACAATTTAATGTATAGTTTATCCCCTGAAAAAGGAATCATTGATATTATGGCTTTAAGATATGATTATCATAATATTAAAGTTATGATTAAAGGAAAGATACTTAAAAAAGATTTGTCCTATCTATTGATTCCCGTAGGAATTATTCCTATTGAGAAATTAAAACAGTTCTTTTTAGATGATAATTATAAAGAATTAACTTCTTTAATGAGAGAAGGGCTTAGTAAGGCTGAAAGAGCTTTTGAGGAAGAGGAAGATCCTCAAAAAATTGATATTATATTAGATAGCTTTATGTACAAGGAGATGCTTATTAAAGCTGAAGAGATAAATGAAGAATTTATAAAAAATTATTTAAAGATTTCTATAGACCTAACTAATGTAAAAACTTTGATTAGAGCCAAAAAGCAAAATAAAAGAAGAAAATTTTTAGAAGAAGTAATAATAGAAGGTGGAAATATTGATAAAAAGACATTAATTAGTTATGAAGGTGAGTCCATAGATAGCATAGCTAATAAATTATCTTATACACCTTATGAAAAAATTCTAAGATTAGGTTTAGAAGAATATGCAAATACAAATAATATAAGTTATTTCGAAAAAATTTCTGAAAATTACATTATGGATTATGTGAAGAAAGCTAAATATGTAAGTTTTGGAATCGAACCTTTGATTGGATATATGATTGCTAAAGAGACAGAAATAAAAATCCTAAGAATAATAATGGTTGGAAAATTAAATAATATAGCACCAGATATTATAAGAGAAAGGCTGCGTGATGTCTATGTATAAAATAGGAGTAGTAGGAGATAAAGATTCAGTATTAGCTTTTAAGGCTATAGGTGTAGATGTTTTTCCTGTTACTGATATAGAAGAAGCCAGAAAAACAGTGGACACTATGGCAGCAAACAAATATGGTGTTATATTTATAACTGAACAAGTAGCAAAAGATTTGGAAGAAACCATTGAAAGATACAATAGAGAAATTCTTCCTGCCATTATACTCATTCCAAGTAATCAAGGCTCACTAAATATTGGAATGAAAAGAATTAGCGATAATGTAGAAAAAGCTGTTGGAGTGAATATTTTATAGGAAGGTAGGTAGGTGGACTTGAAGACTGGTAGAGTTGTAAAAGTTTCAGGACCTTTGGTAATAGCTGAAAATATGGATGAAGCAAACTTATTTGACGTTGTAAGAGTTGGAGAACAACGACTTATAGGTGAAATAATTGAAATGAGAGGAGATAAAGCTTCAATCCAGGTATATGAGGAAACTTCAGGACTTGGACCTGGCGCCCCAGTAATAACTACTGGTGCTCCATTAAGTGTTGAATTAGGTCCAGGATTAATGGAAGCTATGTTTGATGGAATCCAAAGGCCTTTAGATGCTATAGAAAAAGTTGCTGGAGATTTTATTACAAGAGGAATAGATGTTCCTGCAATAAATAGGGAAAAGGTGTGGCATTTTACTCCTACAAAACAAGTGGGGGATGAGGTAGAAAATGGAGACATAATTGGAGTAGTTCAAGAAACATCAATAATAGAACATAAAGTAATGATCCCTTATGGAGTAAAAGGTAAGATAATTTCATTGAATGAGGGTGATTATACCGTAATAGATAAGATTGGAGAAGTAGAAACAGAAAAAGGAACTGTGGATTTAACACTTATGCAGAAGTGGCCAGTAAGAAAGGGTAGACCTTATGCAAGAAAGTTGAACCCTATAGCGCCTATGGTTACAGGTCAGAGGGTAATAGATACATTTTTCCCTGTAACTAAAGGAGGTACTGCATGTGTTCCAGGTCCTTTTGGAAGCGGTAAAACAGTAGTTCAACATCAGTTAGCAAAATGGGCAGATGCTGAAATAGTAGTATATATAGGCTGCGGAGAACGTGGAAATGAAATGACAGACGTTTTAAATGAGTTTCCTGAATTAAAAGACCCTAAGACGGGGGAACCATTAATGAAAAGAACAGTTCTTATTGCAAATACATCAAATATGCCTGTTGCAGCTAGAGAAGCTTCTATTTATACAGGAATAACTATTGGAGAATATTTTAGAGATATGGGATATTCTGTTGCATTAATGGCAGATTCAACTTCACGTTGGGCAGAGGCATTAAGAGAAATGTCTGGTAGACTTGAAGAAATGCCTGGTGAAGAAGGATATCCGGCTTATTTAGGATCAAGACTAGCAGATTTCTATGAAAGAGCAGGAAAGGTTATTTGTTTTGGTAAAGATGGAAGAGAAGGAGCATTAACTGCTATAGGGGCAGTATCACCTCCAGGAGGAGACTTATCTGAACCTGTAACCCAGGCAACCCTTAGAATTGTTAAAGTGTTCTGGGGATTAGATTCTCAACTTGCATACAAAAGACATTTCCCTGCAATTAACTGGTTAAATTCCTATTCTTTATATATAGATAGGATTGGAGAATGGATGGATGAAAATGTAGCAGAAGACTGGACTAATTTGAGATTAAAGGCTATGTCACTTCTTCAAGAGGAAGCAAATCTTGAGGAAATAGTTAGACTTGTTGGTATAGACGCTTTATCAGAAGCAGATAGATTAAAGCTTGAAGTAGCTAAATCTATTAGAGAAGATTATCTTCAGCAAAATGCTTTCCATGACGTAGATACTTATGCTTCATTACCAAAGCAATACAAGATGTTAAAGCTTGTATTAAAATTTGGAGATGAAGGAGAAAGAGCATTAAAATCTGGAGTATATTTAAAGGATATACTAAGTCTAGATATAAGAGATAAAATTGCCAGAGCTAAATATATAGAAGAAGAAAATATTTCAAATATGGAAAAAATATTTGAAGAATTGGTTAATGACATCGATGAACTTATCAGCAAAGGGGGGATTGTAAATGCTTAAAGAATATAGAACAGTGAGAGAAGTAGTAGGTCCTTTGATGCTAGTTGAAGGAGTAGAAAATGTTAAATATGATGAATTAGTAGAAATAGAGATACAAACAGGAGAAATGAGAAGAGGTAGAGTTCTTGAAATAAATGAAGATAAAGCTTTACTTCAGTTATTTGAAGGTTCAGCAGGAATAAATATAAAAGGCAGTAAGGCAAAATTCTTAGGAAAGCCATTGGAAATTGGTGTATCAGAAGATATGTTAGGAAGGGTTTTTGATGGACTTGGAAATCCTAAGGATAATGGTCCTAAAATAATACCTGAACAGAGGTTGGATATAAATGGAACACCAATAAATCCTGTGGCAAGAAACTATCCTTCAGAATTTATTCAAACAGGAATATCTGCTATAGATGGACTTAATACTTTAGTTAGGGGACAAAAACTTCCTGTTTTCTCAGGATCAGGACTTCCGCATGCTCAACTTGCAGCTCAGATTGCAAGGCAGGCAAAGGTTCTAGGGTCTGATTCTAAGTTTGCTGTAGTATTTGCAGCAATTGGTATTACCTTCGAGGAAGCTCAGTTCTTTATTGATGATTTTACTAAAACTGGAGCAATAGATAGATCCGTTCTATTTATGAACCTAGCAAATGATCCAGCAATCGAAAGAATTGCAACCCCAAGAATGGCATTAACTACAGCTGAGTACTTGGCATTTGAGAAAGACATGCATGTACTTGTAATACTTACAGATATGACTAATTATTGTGAAGCGTTACGTGAAGTATCAGCAGCAAGGAAAGAAGTTCCAGGAAGACGTGGATATCCAGGATATCTTTATACCGACCTTTCAACCATATATGAAAGAGCTGGAAGAATTCTTGGTAGAGAAGGATCAATAACTCAGATACCAATACTTACAATGCCAGAAGATGATAAAACTCATCCAATCCCTGACTTAACAGGATATATAACTGAAGGTCAGATTATATTAAGTAGAGAGCTTTATAGAAAGGGTGTTATGCCACCTATTGATGTATTACCATCTCTTTCAAGACTTAAAGACAAAGGTATTGGTAAAGGTAAAACTAGAGAAGATCATGCAGATACAATGAATCAGTTATTTGCAGGATATGCTCAAGGTAAACAGGCAAAAGAATTAGCAGTAATACTTGGAGAATCAGCTCTTTCTGATACAGATAAACTTTATGCTAAATTTGCAGAAGCTTTTGAAAGAGAATATGTTTCTCAAGGATTTACTACTAATAGAACTATTGAAGAAACCTTAAATTTAGGATGGAAGCTGTTATCCATACTACCAAGAACTGAGCTCAAGAGAATTAGAGATGAATATTTAGAAAAATATTTACCTGAGACCCATAATAAAGTTGAATAATTAAAGGGATGATTTGATATGAAATTAAATGTTAATCCTACAAGAATGGAGCTCACAAAACTTAAAAAAAGACTAGTAACAGCCACTAGAGGACATAAGCTTTTAAAAGATAAGCAAGATGAACTTATGAGAAGATTTATAGATCTCATAAAGTATAATAATGAATTGAGAAAGAGTGTAGAAGAAGAATTACAAAGATCTTTAAAGGATTTTGTAATGGCAAGAGCAGTAATGTCTTCAGAATTTTTAGAAGAAGCAATTGTCTATCCTAAAGAAAGTATATCTTTAGATGTAGATATAAAAAATATAATGAGTGTTAATGTGCCTGTTATGAAATTTAAAAGAAAAATGGAAAATGATGAAGGAAGTATATATCCTTATGGATTCGTAAATACTTCTGGTGAATTAGACAGTGCATTAGAAAAGCTTTATGAAATACTTCCAAAGTTACTTGAATTAGCAGAAGTAGAGAAATCATGTCAGCTTATGGCAGATGAAATTGAAAAAACAAGAAGAAGAGTAAATGCTTTAGAGTATATGACTATTCCTCAGCTTCAAGAAACTATAAAATATATAGTTATGAAGTTAGATGAAAATGAAAGAGGAAATCTTACAAGATTAATGAAAGTTAAGAGCATGATGAAAGAAAAAGAAAAAATGCAGAACTGAGGTGTTGATCCTCAGTTCTATTTTTTAAGCAAAATTAATTGTAAATAAATTTATTCTATTCCAAAAAATAGTGAATAAATTTACTCTATATAAAAAAAATTCAGAAATTTTAATCAATATTATTGACAAATATTTAACAAGAATAGTATAATACTGATATAACAAGAATTGAAACAATGGGAGAGGGGATTGCATTATGGTAAGAGATAAAATAAAATCTTGTATGATAGGAGAAAGTATTTTCAAAATAGGAGACTATACGTCATTGGCACAAGGATGGAACTTATATAAACATAAATTATCCTTAGAGGAATGTACAGTTTTAAAAATAATAGACTTGTATTATGTAAAAGATGAAAATTATTTGCCAAAGTTTAGAGCTATATTAGAAACAAATAAAGGCAATGTTATAGATGTACAAGTATCTGATTTAAATGATGTTAGAAATAGTAAGGAAAATCGTGAGGAATTAAATAAGATAGGATATGACTTTGAAAAAGGATGTATTTATTGTAAAGGTTATGAAGAGTTAAGCGGTAAATGGAAATTCTTTGATATTGGAGTAACTGAGAACAATGCTTATTGCGAAACAGTATAGAATTAATCATATTGATGAAAAATAGGAAAAATAATTTTACAGATTCTAAATAGGATGGAATATAGTTTTATTTTATAAAATTATATTCCATTTGTGTTTTATAAAAATTCTTTACAAAAGGTAGAATTAAGAGTATACTTCTGTATATACATTAGATTATACGGAGGTGTATTATGAGTAACATAAAAAAGATTGTATATTCTGCTTTATTAACTGCTTTGGCAATTGTGATACCAATAGCTTTTGGGTTTCTAGCTATACAAATAGGTCCATTCTCAGCTACTTTGGCTGCTCATGTGCCTTTATTTTTATCTATGTTTTTAGGGCCTGCTGCTGCTGCTATGGTAGGTATTGGATCAGGATTAGGATTTTTAGTAACAAAAGGTTCTTATATTGCTGCGAGAGCTTTTATGCATACTTTTGTAGGAGCGGCTGGGGCTTTACTTATAAAAAAAGGAGTAGCTTATAAAAAAGTAGTTTTATTTACAGCTCCATTACATGGTGTTTTAGAGGCACTAATTGTAATACCATTTGGAATTACAATGGATAAGATACTTATAACTGTTGGAATAGGTTCTTTTCTTCATCATATAGTCGATGGAGTAATAGCTTTAGCTATTATGAAAACATTATATAGAGCATTGAATTTAAAATTAATTAAAGAAGGATAAAATATAAAAAATCGTCTTGAAAAGTGAAATTGTAAAGTATTCATTTTTTAAGACGTTTTTAATTTTTTCATAATTACATATGGAGATATTATTATAGTTTATGTTTGTAGAATTTAACATATTGACATACATATTTCTAAATTATAAAATTATACATTAGTATATTTTATTGGAGGTGGGAAGTATGTCAATAAAAGAAAGTGAAAAAATACTTGAAGAAGAATATTTAAAAGATACTTTATTATGGATAAATAATGAAATTAATAGAATTGAAACAAATAAGGGACAGCTTAAACATAAAATAGAAGATTTAAGAAAAGAATTAAAAGGAAAATATAATGAAGAGTTAGAAACTTCTGAGAAACTATATAAAATAACTTCTAAAAGTTTAGAAAAATATTCAGAAGGAAAGAATAGTCCTTATTTTGGGAGAATTGATTTTAGAGAATATAAAAGAGATATGGAGAGTTTTTATATTGGTAAATTTGGTTTAGGAGATGGAGAAACTGGAGATGAAAGAGTAATTGATTGGAGATCTCCTATTGCAGATCTATACTATAGTGGAACTGCTGGAGAATGTTATTATAAAGCTCCTATAGGTATTATTAATGGAAATTTAACATTAAAGAGAAAATTTATAATAAAAGAAGGGAAATTGATTGATGCTTTTGATGAAGGTATAAATGAAGTTATACTAAAAGGTAGTTCAGAAGAAGGAAACTCTTTGGTAGATGAGTTTTTAAAAGTAAATTTAGAAGAAAGTGGAAGTAACAAATTAAAAGAAGTAGTAGCAACTATTCAAAAAGAACAAAATGAGGTAATAAGAAGCGATAAAAATATTCCTCTTGTATTACAAGGAGTAGCAGGATCAGGAAAAACAACAGTGGCTTTACATAGAGTAGCTTATCTATTATATAGATATAAAGATAAGTTAGCACCTAAAGATATGTTAATAATAGCACCAAACAAAATATTTTTAGATTATATTTCAGATGTATTACCCAATCTTGGTGTAGATAATATAAGACAAAATACATATGAGGAAGTAGCATATGAGATTTTACATATAAACAAAAAAATGATTACAAAAGATACTAAATTAGGAGAGATTATAGAGGAAGAAAAAGAGTTAGAGAATATAATTTCTACTAGTAAAATAAAAGGAAGTTTAGATTTTAAATATTTAATAGATTTATATATAGAACATTTAGAAAAAGTAGATGCAGAAAATATAGATGATATTAATGTTTATAACTACTCACTTTTTAATGAAGATGAAATAAAAAGACTTTTTACAGTAGATTTAAAAAAGATGCCTATAAATATTAGAAAAGATGAAATTAAAAGATATTTAGGATTAAAGATAGATGAAAAAATAAAAAATATTTTAGATAAAATTAGTTTTTACTATGAGTATAAAGTGGCTAGAATTAAAAATTTAATGAAGGATGGACAAGAGAGAAGGAAAAAATTAATAGAAATATATGATGAGAGAGATAATAAAAAGAAAGATATAAAAGAAAAGAGCATAATATGCTTCAATGATTATTTTAAAAAGTGGAAAGAGGAGAAATCAGGAGAATTATATAAGGATTTTCTTCATAATATTATAGATTTAGAATATGAACAGAGTGTTAATATAGATAAGAAAATATTGAAAAAGATTTTGGAACAAATAATAGAAAATGATAATAATGGCATAATAGATAGTGAAGATTTAGCTCCCATGGTATATTTAAAATTTAAGGTAGAAGGAGTACCGGAAAAATTTAAATTTAAGCATATAATAGTTGATGAAGCTCAAGATTATAGTCCGCTTCAAATTGTTACTTTAAACTATATGGTGGAACAAAACTCATTAACTTTAGTTGGAGACTTAGCTCAAGGAATATATTTTTATAAGGGAATAGATAATTGGAATATACTTATAGATAGTGTGTTTTATAACAAGGTCAATTTTATAAATATGAATAAGAGCTATAGATCTACATTTGAAATTATCAAGTTTGCTTCAAAATTAATAGATGGAATTAATAAACCTGTACCAGTGTTTAGACATGGTAAAGAAGTAGAAGTAATAAAATTTAAAAATAATAAATCCTTTAGTGAGAAATTAGATGAAATAGTTGAATTTGTTGAGAAAAGTGGGAAAAATACTATAGCAGTTATAGGGAAAAATTATTATCAGTGTAAAAAAATAAAAAGTTATTTAAATAAATATAGCAACTATAATTGGAAGTTAGTGAAAGACACGGATAAAATAGCAGATTTTAAGAACATAATTATACCTTCATATATTACAAAAGGATTAGAATTCGATTGTAGCGTTATATACAATTGTAATAAAGAAAATTATGAAGAGAATGAATTAGATAAAAAATTGTTATATGTAGCATTAACCAGAGCATTACATTATGAATATGTTTTTTATAATAATGAGAAAACTTCCCTTATTTGAGAAAAAGTTCTTTAAATTTATATAATATTTTATTAAATAATAATTATTATTAGGGTTATTTTTGGTGAAATATGATAAAATATACTTATAACTTAAAGAGAAATTAAAGGAGGTTATAGGAATGAGCAGTATAAAGTTAAGAGACAATATATATTGGATAGGGGTAAAAAATCCTGAGTTAAGAGTCTTTGATATTATAATGGAAACTAAAAATGGTACTACTTATAATTCTTACTTAATAGATGATGAAAAAGTTGCAATAGTTGATACTGTAAAAGATGGATATTATGAAGAATTTATAAGTAACATAAAAGAAGTTATAGGAGATAGAAAAATAGATTATGTAATAGTTCAACATACTGAATTAGATCACAGTGGTGTTTTGGCTAAATTTACTGAAGATTATCCAGAAGTTCAAATTATATGCTCTAGAGCAGCCTCTATATATCTTAGAGATATAACAAATAAAGATTTAAATATATTGGTAGCGCCAGATACATTATCTCTGGGAAGCACTACATTAAAATTTATTCAAGCGCCAAATTTACATTGGCCAGATACAATGTTTACTTATGTGGAAGGAAAAAAACTTTTACTAACTTGTGATTTTTTAGGATGCCATTATTGTCCTAAAGATGATATTATAGTTGGAGAAGAAGAAGAATATGATGATGAAATGGTTTATTACTACAATGTTATAATGTCACCATTTAAAAAATTTGTTTTAATGGGATTAGATAAAATTAAAAATTTAGATTTTGATTTAGTTGGTACTAGTCATGGTCCTGTGCATAGTGGTAAGAATATTAAAAAATATATAGATATGTATATATCCATGTCTACTATACCAAATGTAGAAGAGAATAAAATTGAAATATTTTATGTATCTGCTTATGGTAATACAGAAGTAATGGCTAGATATATCAATGATAGACTAAAAGAAAAAGGAATTAGCTCAGAGGTGCATGAAATAACTTCTATGGGAGCTAAAGGAGCTTTATGTGCCATAGAAGGATCTGTAGGATTTATTATAGGATCTCCAACTATAAATCAGGATGCAGTTAAGCCGGTCTGGGATGTATTGTCAGAAGTAGGTGCTATACCTAACAGAGGTAAAGCAGCAGCAGCTTTTGGATCTTATGGCTGGAGTGGTGAAGCGGTTGATATGATGACACAAAGAATGAAATCATTAAAATTAAATGTGACAGAAGGCTTAAAATTTAAATTTGTTCCAAATAAAGAGGATTTCAAAAATGCTGATGAATTTGTAGAAAATTTTGCAGCTCTTCTTTAGAAAAAGTTAGATTATGGAGGACGTTAATTATGAATAGAAATGATATTATAGAATATTTATTAAATAATGATATAAGTGAAGTAGAAGAATTAGAATATAGAGATAAAGATATATCTGTACTAAGATTTTTTTATGATTTTGATGAAGATGAAATAAATGCAGCAAAAGCTTATGCTGATGATGAAAGTGGAAAAGAAAGAGAAGATGAAGAGTGGAGCAGGGAATTTTTTATACCATATTTAAGTGAACTAGCAGTAGATATAGTTGGAGAAGTAATTGAAGATCTAATGGAAGATCTAAATTTAGAAGTTCAATTTACATCCTACGAAATTAATGAAGAAGAACCAGATTATGTAGAATTTATTGGTATATTTTATTCTAAAGGAAAAGAAGTAGATATTGATAGTATATTAGATGAACTACAGTTATAAAACAATTATTGTATAAGTTTTTAGGAAAGGACAAAGCAATGAAAACATTAATTTTTTTTGCCTCGCCCAATAGGAATGGAAATACTTATAAATTAGTGGAGAAATTTATTCAAGGAATAGGCAAGGAATCCGTGGACATGATCAATGTATACAATAAAAAAATATTACCTTGTGTAGATTGTAAATATTGTTATAATGAAGAGAAATGTGCTATAAAGGATGATATGACAGAAATTTATGAAAAAATAAACCGTAGTGATGTAATTGTCATAGCAAGTCCTATGTATTTTTCGTCTGTTACTGCACCCATGAAGGCTCTTATTGATAGGCTTCAAGTTTATTGGAGTAAAAAGTATATTCGAAAGGATAGAAGCAATATAAAAGATAAAAGAGCAGTACTTATATGTACAGCCGGAAGTTATTGGGATGATATGTTTTTACCTTTAGAAGCTGTATTGAATCATGGATTTGCAGCTATGGATGCGAAGAATATGGAGAAAATTTATGCGGTTAATACAGATAAAATACCTGTAGAAAAAAATGAAAAAATTTTGAAAGAAGCCTATGAACTTGGTGTTAAATTAAGACAAGAATTTGAACATAAATATGAGTAGTTTTTAGCTAGAAGTATAATTACTTCTAGCTTTTCTTTTTTAAGTGTTTTTTATTTAATAACATATTAGTATATATTATTTATTTTTTATAGTGGGAATTTTCTTTAAATAGGTAATAAATAATGTATTATATCTTAAATTTAATTATTATACTTGTGTTAATGCGGAAATGTGATATAATATTTAAGGAATTAATGTTAAACATATTGGTTAAAAGTTAAAAATAATATTTTGTAATATACTATTTTTTATTTAAATAGTCAGGGGGGAATATAAATGATAAATCAAGATATTGCTATGGGATTGGTAAGAGTTACAGAAGCTGCAGCTCTTTGTTCAGCTAAATACATGGGAAGAGGAGATAAAATTGCTGCAGATCAAGCAGCGGTAGATGGTATGGAAAAGGCTTTTTCTATGTTACCTATAAGAGGAACGGTGGTAATTGGAGAAGGAGAAATGGATAATGCGCCTATGCTTTATATTGGACAAAAATTAGGTATAGGTAAAGATGATATGATGGAAATGGATATAGCAGTAGATCCTTTAGATGGAACAGTGCTTATTGCTAAAGGATTGCCAAATGCAATTGCAGTAGTAGCTATGGGACCTAAAGGTAGTTTACTTCATGCCCCTGATATGTATATGAAGAAAATAGCTGTAGGAGCGGGAGCAAAAGGAGCAATAGACATAAATAAATCTAATAAAGAAAATATAATAAATGTAGCTATGGCATTAAATAAGGATGTGTCTGAATTAACAGTTATAGTTCAAGAAAGAGAAAGACATGAAGATATAATAAGAGATGCAAGAGATGTAGGAGCAAGAGTTAAACTTTTTTCTGAGGGAGATATAGCAGCAGTACTTGCCTGTGGTTTTGAAGATACAGGAGTTGATTTAATGATAGGCACAGGAGGAGCTCCAGAAGGAGTTATAGCGGCAGCAGCTATAAAATGTATGGGTGGAGATATGCAGGCTAAACTAGTGCCACAATGTGAAGAGGAAATAAAAAGATGTAAGGACATGGGAATAAAAGATGTAAATGGCGTATTATATATTAATGATCTTGTAAAAAGTGATGATGTATATTTTGCGGCTACTGGAATTACAGATTGTGACCTTCTAAAAGGAGTAGTTTACTCAAAAAATAATTGGGCTTCAACAAATTCCGTTGTAATGCGTTCTAAAACAGGAACTATAAGATTTGTTAATGCTAATCATCAATTATTAAGAAGCAACTTAGTAGTATAGTTTAATAGAGAATTTATTATAATGATGTAGGCAGAAGGAGCTGTCGCATTAGCATAAAAAATTTGCTAACGCGACAGCGTTTTTTGGGTATTTCATAGCAACTTTAAAGATGCTTTAAATCCAAATGAGTTCAGCACTTAAAAAATGACGCATTTTAATAAGCCTTTAACATTAAGGCTTTTTTTAATTTAAAGAGT
>NZ_JAGGKA010000005.1 GCF_017873215.1 Clostridium tetanomorphum | reverse complement strand
TTGAAGAACACAAGGTTGATAGGCTAGAGGTGTAAGTGTAGTAATACATTCAGCTGACTAGTACTAATAGGTCGAGGGCTTGATCTAAAATTTAAACTCTGTGCAATTTTGAGAGAACTTCTCTCAAGGAAGCTTCACAGCTAAAGCTGAGAAGTACTGATTTAAAATGAAATCGAAGATTTCTATAAATCAGCATCTGGTGATTATGGCTTGAAGGTAACACCCGTTCCCATACCGAACACGATGGTTAAGCTTCAAAGCGCTGATGGTACTGCAGGGGAGGCCCTGTGGGAGAGTAAGTCGTTGCCAGGTTAAATGTTAATGTTCCGTGGTAGCTCAATGGTGGAGCATTCGGCTGTTAACCGAAGGGCTGGAGGTTCGAATCCTCTCCACGGAGCCATTTTTTATTTTTTGTATAAATTTTATTAAGGATTATATAATAAAACAGATAAATAACAGTTGTTTAATAATAAATTAGACAACTGTTATTTATTTTGTCATGAATTGTAGAAAAAATGAAAGATATATTAAAATCTATAATGTCAAATAATTTAGAAAATTATATTTTATTTAAAAGGATTTTTTAATTTTTAATAGAATATATTTAATTAGGGACAAAAGTATGTTAGGGGGAATTGCTTATGAAAGAATATAAAACAAAAAACTTGAGGAACCTAGGAATTATAGGTCATAGTGGATCAGGCAAGACAACTTTAGCAGACGCAATACTTTATCGAACTAAATCAACAGATAGATTTGGAAAAGTGGATGAAGAAACAAGCACAATGGATTATGATTCAGAAGAAAAAAGAAGAAAGATTTCTATATCTACTTCAGTGGCACAATGTGAATGGAATAATGTAAAAATAAATTTATTAGATATGCCAGGATATTTTGATTTTGTAGGAGAAGTAATTCAAGGATTAAGAGCTATAGATGTTGCACTTATAGTTTTATCAGGTACATCTGGAGTTCAAGTTGGAACAGAAAAGGCTTGGGAATATGTTAATGAGCATAAGCTACCAAGAGCCTTTTATATAAATAAATTAGATAGGGAAAATAGTAATTTTCAAAAAAGCTTATCTGAATTAAAAGAGAAATTTGGAATATCTGTAGTTCCTATTCAATACCCAATTGGCGAAGAACTTGGATTTCAAGGGGTCATAAATGTAATTTCAAATAAAGCTAGAATATATAATCCAAAAACTGATGATATAGAAGATGCAGAAATACCAAGTGATTTAAAAGATAAAGTTGAAGAGTGCAAGAATATGATAATGGAAGCTGTAGCTGAAACAAATGAGCAATTATTAGATAAGTATTTTAGTGAAGGGACATTAAGTGAAGAGGAAATATATAGAGGGTTAATTAATGGCTGTGCTATGGGGGAAATTGCTCCAGTTATGTGTGGATCAGCTTTAACAGGGAAAGGAATTAAAACATTATTAGATGATATTATAGAATGCTTTCCGTCTCCAGAAGAGGTGTCTACTTTAAAAGCTAAAACCTTAAAAGATAACAAAGAAATAGATGTAAAAATATCAGAAGATTCTCCGTTTTCAGCATTTGTTTTTAAAACTATAGCAGATCCATTTATAGGTAAATTATCTATGTTTAGAGTTATTACAGGTAAAGCAAAACAAGATATAATTGTATATAATTCAAATAAAGATAAACAGGAGAAACTAGGTGCTTTATATTTTATGAAGGGCAAGCAACAAGTTGCAACTAATGAAATAATTGCTGGAGATATAGGAGCAGTAAATAAACTGCAATATACCAATACTGGAGATACATTATGTGATATCAATTATACAATAATTTATGAAGAGACAAATTTCCCTGAGCCATCAATGTCTATGGCAGCAGTTCCCAAATCTAAAAATGATGAAGATAAGATTTATTCTGGGCTTTCTAGGTTATTGGAAGAAGACCCTACATTTAAAATAACTAGAGATATTGAGAATGCAGAGACAATAATATCTGGTACTGGAGAGACGCATTTGGAAGTAATTGCTTGTAAATTAAAAAATAAATTTGGAGCGGAAGTAGAATTACAATTACCTAAAGTTCCTTATAGAGAAACTATAAAAAAGACATCAGATGTTCAAGGAAAACATAAAAAGCAATCTGGAGGACATGGACAATATGGAGATGTAAAAATAAAATTTGAACCAAGATTCGAAGGAGACGATTTAGAATTTGTAGATAAAATAGTAGGAGGAGTTGTTCCAAAACAGTATATTCCAGCTGTAGAGAAGGGGTTAAAGGAATGTATACAACATGGAGTTTTAGCGGGATATCCAGTTATAAGATTAAAGGCAACATTACATGATGGTTCATATCATCCTGTGGATTCATCAGAAATGGCATTTAAGATGGCTGCATCAATAGCTTATAAAAAGGGCATGCAGGATGCAGAACCTATTTTATTGGAGCCAATAATGCATGTAGAAGTTATAGTACCAGATGAATATATGGGAGATATAATAGGGGATATAAACAAGAAAAGAGGAAGAGTATTAGGTATGGAACAATCAGGTAAATTGCAAAAAGTTATAGCAGAAGTTCCACAAGTTGAAATGTTTAAGTATGCAACAGATTTAAGATCATTAACTCAAGCAAAAGGAAGTTTCAGTATGAAATTTGAAAGATATGAGGAAGTACCAGCAACAGAAGCAAGTAAAATAATTGAAGAAAGAAAAAGAGAGAAGGAAACATTATAAGTATTATAAAAACCCCTATGGCATAGGGGTTTTTATAATGCTTATAATTAATAATTTTCTATAAATACTTCAAAATGAGCTTGAGGATGAGCACAAGCAGGACAGACTTCAGGAGCCTCTACTCCTTCATAAATGTATCCACAATTATTACATTTCCATAAAACAGGCTCGTCCTTTTTAAATACTTTATTATTGATTAAATTTTCCAACAATTTTCTATATCTGTTTTCATGTCTTACTTCTACTTCAGCTATTTTTCTAAATACAGTAGCTATTGAAGGGAAGCCTTCTTCGTCAGCAACTTTGGCAAACTCTGGATATAGCATGGACCATTCTTCATGTTCACCATTTGCAGCATATTCTAGATTGGTTTTAGTATCGGAAAGACCTACAGGATAACTAGCTTCATTGATTTCAATACTTTCACCCTGTAAAGATTCATTTAGAAGTTTAAAAAATCTTTTTGCATGTTCTTTTTCATTATCAGCAGTTTCTAAAAACAAATTTGATATTTGAACAAAGCCTTCCTTTTTAGCTTGTGAGGCATAGTATGTATATCTGTTTCTAGCCTGAGATTCTCCAGCAAAAGCTTTCATTAAATTTTCAGCAGTTTTAGTTCCTTTCAATGATTTCATATTATTACCTCCTATTTATTATTTTATTGTGAGTAATTGAATATATTTATATTATATCATTATTATGAATAAATACCAATGATTTGTAAACAGTAGTTAGTATTTTTTTATTGTGTGAATATTTTATTTTTATTTACAAAAAATAATATGGAGTATGAAAGGGGAATTATAAATGTCAGAATATAATTTAGATATAAATGGAGTTATTAATCTTTCTGATTATAGTAGTATAAATGATTATATAGATGTAGTTGGTGAATCTGATAAATTGATTATTAATATAAACTATAATGATAAAGATAATTTTAAGATTATATGTAGTATGCTAAAAGATAAAGGATTTGATATTATAAGAAGTGAAGAATTGAAGGATTGCAAATATTATATAGTAGCTAGTAGAAAAAATAAAATGTATTAGTAATTATGATATAATATGTATAAACCATGTTTTTATTTGTTTATATGCATTGGGGGAGTTTAAATGGATAAGAATTATGTTACAGGAATTGATTTGGGAGGAACTAAGATAAATTCTGTGCTTTCAGATTTAAAAGGAAATATAGTTAGTCAATGTACTATATATACTAATACTAAATATAAAAATATTACTGCTTATGAAATGTTTAAAGAGGCAGTAGGAGTACATACTGGTGTGGTTGGATTAATAATATTAGTGTTAACAGAGGAGGGCATAGCATTATGAAAACAACTTTATTTATAACAAGACATGGACAAACATTATGGAATACTCAAAAAAGAATGCAAGGATGGAAGGATTCGCCACTTACTGAGTTGGGCATTAAACAAGCCAAGTCGCTGAGTAAAAGAATGGCAAATACAAATATTGATTATATATATACAAGTCCTATAGGAAGAGCATTTAAAACTGCAGAGATAGTTAGAGGATGTAGAGACATTAAAATGATAAAAGATGATAGAATTAGAGAGATAAATATGGGTATATGGGAAGGTATGTCTCAAGAAGAAATAGATAATTTATATAAAGAACAGCTATTTAATTTTTGGAATGCTCCACATTTATATAAGCCTTTAGGTGGAGAAAGCTTTATGCAAGTCAAACAAAGGACTCAAAACTTTATTGAACAAATAGTAAAAGAGAATAAGGGAAAAGTTGTTCTTATTGTTACTCATACAGTAGCATTAAAATCAATAATGTCCTATATTAATGATATTTCATTAGAAAGGTTATGGTCACCCCCTTATATACATCCAACTAGTTTAACTAAGGTAGAGATTAAGGATAACGTTAGAAAAGTTATAATGCATGCAGATGCTTCACATTTAGATAATTTAGAAGAAATAAAAGCGGTTTAAAGTGTGTATGGTTTAAAAAATATAATATAGACAAGAATTAATTCACAATATATTAAAAGTAATTGTAGTAGCATTAGCTACTACAATTTATAATTACTTTGATTGTAGAGAATTATGCTATAATAGAAATAGTTAGAGTAAAAGTTAGTTTTATTTAGAAAGATGGATATAATATTAATTAATAGGTATTTTTATTGTATTATGAAATAATTTAATAATTGAATATTTATATAAAAAATATTATCATAAAACAAAAGTCAAAGAAAGACAAAGTCAGGAAGGTGGGCTTTATGGCAAGATTATCTGATATTATTGAAGAATTTATAAAAGAAATGCTACAGAACACAGAGGAAAGACAGCTTCAAATACAAAGAAATGAATTAGCCAACTATTTTAGTTGCGCTCCTTCTCAAATAAATTATGTATTAACTACTCGCTTCACTACAGAAAAAGGATATTATGTAGAAAGCAAACGTGGTGGAGGCGGATGCATAATAATTAAGCATGTAGATTTTCATCATAATAAGTATTTGATAGATGTTCTAAATAATAATATAGGAGACAATATTACCTTTCATAGAGCTATACAAATAATAGATAATTTATTAGAATCTAATACCATAAATGAAATAGAAGCTAATCTTATTAAAGTAGCTATCAATGATAGAACACTTAATTTAGCTGGATATAATAGAAATAAAGTTAGAGCAGAGATATTAAAGAATATGTTGACTGTACTATTATTGTAGATTTTACCAATTATGATATAATTGTTATAAATTAGAATAATTGCTAATTGTATTGGGAGGAAATATTATGTTATGTGAAAGATGTAAAAAAAACGATGCAAATGTTCATATAGCCAAGGTTATAAATGGAGTAAAACAAGAGCTAAATTTATGTGAGAGATGTGCAAAGGAAATGGGAACATTTAGTTCAGCTACAGATATAAACTTCCCATCACCATTTACTTTTCAAAATATATTGAGTGGCATTATGGACTATATGAACCAGCCATTACAGAAAAATAATGATTTTATACCAACCTGTAAAAATTGTAGTACGTCTTATACAGAATTTAAGGAAAAAGGACTTATGGGATGTAGTGAATGTTATAAAAATCTGAGTTGTACATTGATGCCTGTAATCAAAAGAGTACAAGGAAGTATTGAGCATGTTGGAAAGATTCCAAGAAAAGCAGGAAAGGATATTATAGATAAGAAAAAAATAGCGTCTTTAAAGGAAGAACTGGAAAAGGCTATATTAACAGAAGAATATGAAAAGGCAGCGGAAATAAGGGATAAAATAAGAGCGTTTCAGAAAGAAAATGGAGGGGAGGTATAAAAGTGGAAAACTGGTTAAATTTCTCAGGGGGGAATAAAGATATAGTATTAAGTAGTAGGATAAGATTAGCAAGAAATATTAAAGATATATCTTTTCCTCATAAATTAAAAGAAGATGAGGGCAGAGATGTTGTTAACAAAGTAGAAGAAGCTTTTTATACTTCCATTCACACAGAAGAAGACTATAAAACTCTTTATTTATGGCAAATGGACGATATTAATAATAGAGCTTATTTAGAAAAACATTTGATAAGTAATAAGTTAATTACAAATAATAAAAAATCAGCTTTTATTTTAAATAAGGATGAAACCGTAAGCATAATGATAAATGAAGAAGATCATCTAAGATTACAATGTATAACTTCAGGAATGAATTTAGAAGAGGCTTATGATTCAGCAGATAAAATAGATAATTTTCTTGAAGAAAAATTAGACTATGCATATGATGAAAAATTAGGATATCTAACAGCTTGCCCTACCAATATTGGAACAGGCTTAAGGGCTTCGGTTATGATACATCTACCTGCTTTATCAATGAATAATGAGATGAATGGAGTATTGAAGGTTTTGACCCAAGTAGGAATGACTATAAGAGGATTATATGGAGAAGGTTCAATTTCTAGAGGGAATATATATCAAATCTCTAATCAGATAACATTGGGATTAAGTGAGAAAGAGATAATAGATAATTTAAAAGCAGTAGTTGGTGAGATTATCAATCAGGAAAATTTATGTAGACAAAAGTTAATAAGTAACTATAAATACGAATTAGAAGATAAAATATATAGGTCATTAGGAATTCTTAAGTCAGCAGTTCTTTTAGAAACAGGAGAATGCTTAAACTTCTTATCAGATGTAAGATTTGGGATTGAAATGGGTATAATTAATGAAGTAAATAAAGAAATATTAAATTCATTAATTGTAGATGTTCAACCAGCTATGCTACAAAAATCATATAATGATAAATTTACTGATAACTTAAGAAATTTAAATAGAGCAAAGCTTGTAAGAGAAAGACTTGCTAAAACAAATAATTAATGATTGAGAAAAGAAATTTGTGAGGTGGTGAATTAAAATGATGTTTGGAAGATTTACAGAAAGAGCTCAAAAAGTTTTGATGTATGCTCAGCAAGAGGCTCAAAGTTTACAACATGGATATGTAGGAACTGAACATATATTATTAGGAATTTTAAAAGAAGATGGAGTAGCTAAAAATATATTAAGCAATATGAATATATCAATAGAAGATGTAAAAACTTTAATTGAAGAGTACGAGGGTAAAGGGGAAATAGATGTATATAGAAATGAAATCCCGCTTACACCTAGAACTAAGAGACTTTTAGAATTGAGTCTTTTGGAGGCAAGGAATTTAAATCATAATTTTATTAGTCCTGAGCATATTTTACTTGCATTAATAAAGGAGTCTGAAGGTGTAGCATTTACTATATTAAGTAATTTAGGAGCCGATTTTGATAAACTTAGAAAAGAGTTACTAGAGAATTTAGTTGGAGAGCAGCCTATTAATAATGTAAATACAAATAAGAGAACAAATGAAGGGACTCCAACATTAAACCAGTTTGGAAGAGAACTAACTGAAATGGCTAGAGAGGGAAAGCTTGATCCTGTTATAGGAAGAGATAAAGAAACTCAAAGAGTATTAGAAATATTGTGCAGAAGAAATAAGAATAATCCTTGTCTAATTGGTGATCCAGGAGTAGGTAAAACAGCAATTGCCGAAGGATTAGCACAAAAGATAGTTGAGGGAAATATACCAGAGATTTTAAAGGATAAAAGAGTAGTTACACTAGATTTATCATCAATGATTGCAGGCTCTAAATATAGAGGTGAATTTGAAGATAGGTTAAAAAAGGTTATGGAAGAAATAAGAAAATCCGGTAACGTGATTTTATTTATAGATGAAATTCATACTATTGTAGGAGCTGGAGCTGCAGAAGGAGCTATTGATGCCTCAAATATTTTAAAGCCAGCATTAGCAAGAGGAGAAATACAATGTATAGGAGCAACTACCATAGATGAATATAGAAAGTATATAGAAAAAGATGCAGCATTGGAAAGAAGATTTCAGCCTATTATGGTAGGAGAGCCAAGTAAAGAAGAAGCTATACTTATTTTAAATGGATTAAGAGATAAATATGAAGCACATCATAGAGTTAAGATAACAGATGATGCTATAGATGCAGCAGTTAATTTATCCGATAGATATATTACTGATAGATATTTACCTGATAAAGCTATAGATTTGATAGATGAAGCTGCTTCTAAGGTAAGAATTGAAAATATGATAGCGCCCCCAGATATGAAGCAATTAGAAGAAGAGTTAGAAAAGATAACAAAGGAAAAGGAAGATGCAATAAGGGTACAGGATTTTGAAAAGGCAGCACAGTTAAGAGATAATGAAAAAGAATTAAAAGATAGATTGGATAATATAAAATCAGATTGGAAAACTCAAAAACAAGTGTCTACACTAATTGTTGGAGAAACACAAATAGCTTCTGTTGTGTCAAAATGGACTAATATTCCAGTAGAAAAACTTACAGAAAAAGAATCTGAAAGGTTATTAAAATTAGAACAAATTTTACACAATAGAGTAATAGGTCAAAATGAAGCAGTAAAATCTGTTGCAAGGGCAGTAAGAAGAGCTAGAGTTGGCTTGAAAGATCCAAAAAGGCCAATAGGATCATTTATATTCTTAGGGCCAACAGGAGTAGGAAAAACAGAACTATCCAAAGCATTAGCCGAGGCTATGTTTGGTGATGAAAGTAGTATGATAAGAATAGATATGTCAGAGTATATGGAAAAGCATACGGTTTCAAGATTAGTAGGGTCACCTCCAGGATATGTAGGATACGATGAAGGAGGACAGTTAACAGAAAAAGTGAGGAGAAATCCTTATTCTGTAGTTCTATTTGATGAAATTGAAAAAGCTCATCCTGATGTATTTAACATATTACTACAAATATTAGAAGATGGTATATTAACTGATGGTAAGGGAAAAACAGTAAATTTTAAAAATACAATTATTATAATGACATCTAATGTAGGAGCATCCACCATTAAGAAGCAGAAATCTTTAGGATTTACTATTGATTCTAATGAGAGCGAAAATCAGTATGAGAAGATGAAAGAAAATGTAATGGAAGAATTAAAGCGTTCATTTAGACCAGAATTTCTAAATAGAATTGATGATATAATTGTATTCCATCAGCTAGAAGAAAACGACCTAAAACAGATAGTTGGATTAATGTTAAAATCAGTAGCAGAGAGATTGGGAGAACAAAATATTAATATAAGTTTTGATAATGAAGCAGAAAATCTATTAGCTAAAAAAGGATTTGATTTAGTATATGGAGCTAGACCGCTTAGAAGGGCCATTACAAAGACTGTAGAGGATAGATTATCAGAAGAAATATTGAAGGGTAATATTGGAAAAGGAGATAAAGTCCAGATTACTGCTAATGATAGCGAATTAATATTTAACAAAGTTTAAAAAGTTAAGGGAAACAATTTTATGTTGCCTCCAATTTACAATAATATTATTAGCAATTTATTAAATGTAATTTTTTAATTTTAAAGGAAGTTTTAAATTTTTTAAAACTTCCTTGTTTATTCTTCACAAAACTTTGCAATAATATTGTATAATAGTAATTTGTACAGAATATTAGGAGTTGATTTAATGGGGAAAGTCAAGAGCTGTTTTGTATGTCAAGAATGTGGATATGAATCACCAAAATGGATTGGTAAATGTCCTAATTGTGGCGTGTGGAATAGCATGGTAGAAGAGTTGAAAAGTTCAAAAAGTTCTATTGGGAATACTTTGTCTAATATTAAAAATAATAGTGTACCACAAAGTATAGTAGATATTAAATCTATATCTTATGAAAGACTTGATACTGAAATTAATGAATTAAATAGAGTATTAGGTGGAGGAATAGTTAAAGGATCTCTTACATTAATATCAGGAGATCCAGGTATAGGAAAATCTACTTTGTTATTACAAGCGGCAAATAACATTTCAAATAAATATGGAAGAGTATTATATATATCAGGAGAAGAATCAGAAGAACAGATAAAAATAAGAGGAGATAGACTTGGAACTTTATCTAAAGAACTTTTTATTGTATCCGAGACAAATATAGAAGACATTGAACAACATATAGATAATACAAAACCAATATTTGTTATAATTGATTCTATACAAACCCTATATAGTCCATCAGTTACATCAGCACCAGGCAGTGTGTCCCAAGTTAGAGAAAGCTCAAATCAGATAATGAGAATAGGAAAGAATAGAAATATACCATTTTTTATAGTAGCTCATGTAACTAAGCAGGGAGCTTTAGCAGGGCCAAAAGTATTAGAACATATGGTAGATACGGTTTTATCCTTTGAAGGAGAAAGAACAGAAGAATTTAGAATACTTAGAACTATGAAAAATCGTTTTGGAACTACTAGTGAAATAGGGGTTTTTGAAATGAGGGAAAGTGGACTTGTAGAAATATCTAATCCTTCAGAAGTGTTTTTAGAAGATACAGAATTTAATAAAGAAGGTTCTATAGTAATAGGAATTATGGAAGGAAGTAGGCCTATTTTAGTGGAAGTTCAAGCTTTGGCAAGTGAGACAAAGGCTGTTATGCCTAGAAGAACTTCTGTAGGAGTAGACAATTCCAGAATAAATCTTATATTGGCTGTATTAGAAAAAAAACTTAAGGTACCATTTTATAATTGTGATATCTATGTAAATGTAGTAGGAGGCCTTAATATAGAAGGCACTTTTGGAGATTTGGGAATCTCATTAGCATTAATATCTAGTATTAAAGGATATGAATCAAAGTTAGAAAAGTTATTAGTAGTAGGAGAAGTTGGGTTGACTGGAGAAGTAAGACCTGTAGCATTTTGTGATAGAATAGTAAATGAAGGTAAAAAAATGGGATTTAAGAATTTTATTATACCTTCAAGAAATAAGGACAAAATACAGTTAACTGGCATAAATGTTATAGGGGTATCATCTTTAAAAGAAGTGATACAAAAAGTATTTTGAGTGTAAGGTGATTTAAGATGAGAATGGAAAAAGATAAGGAACTAATGAATATTCTTAAGATAATGGCTCCAGGAACATCTTTAAGAGATGGATTAGAAAATATATTAAGAGCAAAAACTGGAGGACTAATAGTATTAGGAGATAATGAACAAATAATAAATTTAGTAGATGGAGGATTTGTTATAGATGCTGAATATAGTCCATCTTATGTTTATGAACTAGCTAAAATGGATGGAGCTATAGTAATAAGTAGTGATTTAAAAAGAATCATACGTGCTAATGCACAGTTAATGCCTGATTCGAGTATACCTACTTTTGAAACAGGAACAAGACATAGAACAGCTGATAGAATAGCAAAACAAACAGAGACGATTGTTATAGCAATATCACAAAGACGAAATATTATAACTGTTTATAAAGGTACAATAAAATATGTGTTAAGAGATAGCAGTGTTATATTAGGAAGGGCAAATCAAGCTTTACAAACATTGGAAAAATATGTTGCTGTATTAGATAGAGTTGTAAATAATCTAAATGTATTAGAGTTTGAAGATTTAGTAACGTTATTTGACGTTATGACTGCAATACAAAGAACAGAAATGGTTATGAGAATTGTAAGTGAAATGGAAAGATATATATGTGAACTAGGAAATGAAGGAAGACTTATTTCTATGCAATTAAATGAATTGATAAAGTCAGTTGAACAGGATGGAATACTTTTAATTAGAGATTACTGTGAAACTTATATGGACTATAATGACATATATAAACAAATTCAAGGATTATCTTCAGAAGAATTACTTAATTTAGATGCAATATCTAAAAGTTTAGGATATGTTGGAGTTCCATTAGTGGATACACTTATATCCCCTAGAGGATATAGAATGCTTAATAGAATACCAAGAATACCTGGAAATGTAATTGAAAATCTTGTTAAAAACTTTAAAGAATTAAAGGCAGTAATGGAAGCTACTTATGAACAACTAGATAAGGTTGAAGGAATTGGAGAGGCAAGAGCAAAGGCAATCAAAAATGGGTTAAGAAGATTAAGAGAACAAATAATGATAGATAAACATCAAGGATATAAATAGAATAAGTAAATAATTAATTTACTTACTCTATTTATAAAAGTATTTTATCTTAATGTATATTTGCCTAAAGTATTTATTCTATCGTATTCTTTAATAAATATGTCATAAAGATTTAAATCTAAAGTGTTACATAAAGAAGTTAAATAGAATAAATTATTTCCTATTTCCCGTTCAATGATCTCACGGCAATTATCACATAAATCACCTTTTATATGGCTTTTTAAGATTTTAGATAAGTCCTCTATATCAGCATCCTCATCTGGTAATTCTTGTTTTTGGGCATTAACATTAATACAACCACAGTTTGTAATAGATTTTACTATAGCTCTATTTATTCGACCTTCAGATTCTTGTAATTTTGTCATTATATCTAAAATACTTTTATGTCTTAATAATGATTCCTCAACAGCATTTTGAAAATTATCAAATATTAAATCTTTCATAAAGTTCAGCTCCTTATATTGATATGTTATTTCTCCAGATAATTATAATTTTTTTCAGACAATTTTGTCAACTGAAGGATGGTGTAAAATTTATTATATATATATAATAAATTAAAATTATAATCAATCATAGGGGGATAGTTAAAATATTAATTCATTAAAAACTTTTAATGAATAATTGATTAAATACTAGGGCTGCTTATTGAAAATTAAAATTTATTAATATATATTAAATATTAATAGGATTGAAAGTTAGATAAAGTGTAAATAATTTAATTAGGAGGTGAATTTAGGATGTTAAAAAAAATATTAAGAGGATTATTCACAATTATAGGACTAACCATTGGATATATAATAGGTGAAAAAGCTATAAGTTCGGAGCTTTTATCACAATTTCAGTATGTTCAAGGGCCTATAAAAACAGCATTATTTATATTAATGTCAACTATATTATTTGGATTTATATTATTTTTAATATCCCCTTGGATTATTATTGGAATTATAAAAGTTATGGATTATGTAGAAAGAAGTATTCAAAAATTACCAACCAATGAAGTGATAATAGGTACAATAGGAGCTATTATTGGATTGGTTATTTCAGCACTATTTGTCAGTCTATTAGCTAGAATACCTGTTGTGGGAGTAGCGGTAGCAGTAGTAATGGCAGTAGTAATGGCAGCTCTTGGCGCAAATATAGCGCTAAGAAAAAGAGAAGATATATTATCTTTATTCTCTAATATAAAGAAAAGTGGAACTATTACTAAAGAAAAGAAAGGAAAAGGTTTTAGAGCAGATCCAAAAGTATTAGATACTTCTGTAATAATAGATGGAAGGATATTTGATATATGTCAAACAGGATTTATAGAAGGATCACTTATAATACCAAACTTTGTATTAGAAGAATTAAGGCATATAGCTGACTCTTCTGATGGATTGAAGAGAAATAGAGGAAGAAGAGGACTAGATATATTAAATAAAATACAAAAAGAACTTAATATTGATGTACAAATATATGAGAAAGATTTTCCTGATATAGCTGAAGTAGATAGTAAACTTTTGAAATTAGCACAAGTAATGAATGGAAAAGTAATAACTAATGATTACAATTTAAATAAAGTAGCGGAATTTCAAGGTGTACCAGTGCTTAATATAAATGAATTAGCAAATGCAGTAAAGCCGGTGGTACTTCCAGGAGAAGAAATGAAGATACAAATAATAAAAGATGGTAAGGAATCTAATCAGGGAGTAGCATATCTTGATGATGGTACTATGATTGTAGTAGAAGGTGGAAGAAAACATATAGGAGAAATTGTTGATGTAGTTGTTACATCTGTTCTTCAAACTGCAGCAGGAAGAATGATATTTGCAAGACAGAAGGATTCTTTTGAGTAAGATAAAGTTTATACAAACATAAATAAAAACTAACGCCACTAATAAATTATATTTTATATGGTTTATTAGTGGCGTTAAAATATAGTATAATATAAAATTAAGTATGGTAATATATATTATTTTTGACTTGATAAATTTTATAGGGAGAAGATGTAAGCTATGAGGGAAAACTGTGCAATAGTTGTGGCAGCAGGCAAGGGGACTAGAATGGGAAAGGGTATAAATAAACAATTTCTAAAAATAAAAGATAAGCCTATTTTAGTATATACTTTGGAAGTTTTTAATAATCACCCTAAAATAGATAGAATAATTTTAGTGGCTGCTAAAGAAGAAGTTCAATACTGTAAAAGTAACATTGTAGAAAAGTATAATATAAATAAAGTTAAGTCAATTGTATCAGGAGGCAAAAATAGACAAGAGTCTGTGTTTAATGGATTAAAAGAAATTAGGGATGCCAATATAGTACTTATACATGATGGCGCTAGACCATTTGTAAAGAATAATATAATATCAAAAGGTATAGAATATGCTGAAATGTATGGAGCATGTTCCTGTGGAGTTAAGCCTAAAGATACTGTAAAAGTAAAAGATATTAAAGGGTTTTTAATAAAAAGTATTGATAGAAACACTTTGATAAATATACAAACTCCGCAATGTTTTAAATATGAATTAATATTAAAATGCCATGAAGATGTTGTAGATAAAGAAAATGATTTTACTGATGATACATCTATAGTTGAGTTTTTTGGACATAAGGTTTATATTTATGATGGAGACTATAGTAATATTAAGATTACTACACCAGAAGATATGGTATTTGCTGAAGCTATTTTAGAAAAGCTATATTAATTTTTTGAGTATACTCTTGACAGTTTTTTATTTATTAATATAGTATATAAATAGTTATATAATTAAATAGTAAGCTGTGAAAAAGAATAGTAGGAACAAATTTACAGAGAGAAAATTATTAGCTGAGAGATTTTCAACTGTTTTGAACCCACTTTGGAGCTGTAGGAAAAACCTACCGGAGAAATCCGTTATTAGAATTAAGTTAAAAATTAGGTGGTACCGCGATATATGTCGCCCTAAATAAGGGGCGGCTTTTTGTTTTTTGTATTTTTAATAATTTTAAGTTTATTTTATATAATGGTTTAAGGAGGAACTACAATTATGAGATTATCAAAAATGCTAATAAGTACACTAAGAGAAACTCCAGCAGAAGCAGAAATATTAAGTCATCAATTAATGTTAAGAGCTGGAATGATGAGAAAAATGGCATCAGGTATTTATAATTATATGCCTTTAGGACTAAGAGTTATAAAAAAGATTGAAGACATCGTTAGAGATGAGATGGATAAGACTGGAGCTCAAGAATTTTTGGCATCTGCATTACTTCCATCAGAGTTATGGAAAGAATCCGGAAGATGGGAAGTTTTTGGACCTGAAATGTTTAAATTAAAGGACAGAAATGAAAGGGAATTCTGCTTAGGACCAACTCATGAAGAAGTTTTTACTGATATAGCAAGAAATGAGATTAAATCTTATAAGCAATTGCCATTAAATTTATATCAAATTCAAACTAAATATAGAGATGAGAGAAGACCAAGATTTGGAGTGATGAGGTCAAGAGAGTTTGTAATGAAGGATGCTTATAGCTTTGACAAAGATTATGAAGGCTTGGATATATCTTATAACAAAATGTATGAAGCATATCATAATATATTTAAAAGATGCGGATTAAGTTGTAAGTGTGTAGAAGCAGATTCAGGAGCTATGGGTGGATCAGGATCTGCTGAGTTTATGGTTAAATCAGAAATAGGGGAAGATGAAATAGCATTCTGTACATGTTGTGAATATGCAGCTAACATAGAGAAAGCACCATCTACTCCTGATATTCCGGAAAAAGAAGAATTTAAGGAATTAAATAAAGTAGCAACTCCTAATATTAAAACTATAGAAGAATTGATCAATTTTTTTAGTACTGATGCTAAAAAATTTGCTAAAACTTTAATATATAAAGCAGATGATAAAGTTGTAGCAGTTATGGTTAGGGGAGATAGAGAAGTTAACGAAGTAAAAGTAATAAATGCTATTGGGGGAGCTATAGATTTTGATATGGCTGATAGTAATACAGTAAAACAAGTTACTTCAGCAGAAGTTGGGTTTGTAGGACCAATAGGAATTAAAGTAGATTTATTATTAATAGATGAAGAAGTATCACATATGAATAATTTTATTATAGGAGCTAATGAAACAGGATATCATTATGAAAATGTGAATTATGGAAGAGATTTTAAAGGTACTACGGGAGATTTTAGAAAAGTAGTAGAGGGAGATAAATGTCCTAAATGTGGAGAAGCAATGACTATAGCAAGAGGAGTAGAGGTTGGACATATATTTAAGTTGGGTACTAAATATTCAGAAAATATGGGAGCAAACTTTATAGATGAAAATGGTGACACTAAGCCTCTTATAATGGGATGTTACGGCATAGGTGTAAATAGAACTATGGCAACAGTAATAGAACAAAATAATGATGACAATGGAATAATATGGCCACTATCTATAGCTCCATATCAAGTTATAGTAGTACCAGCGATAACTAAGGATGAGGAACAGGTAAGAATAGCTGAAGAAATATATAATAAATTAAGAGATATGGGTGTAGAAGTATTATTAGATGATAGAGATGAGAGAGCTGGAGTTAAGTTTAAAGATGCTGATTTAATAGGTATACCAATGAGAATAACAGTAGGTAAGAAGATTAAAGACGGCAATGTAGAATTTAAGTTGAGAAGTTCTGATGATTTAGAAATTATTAACATAGAAGAAGTTTATAACAAAGTAAAGAAGGAATTTGAGAAAAATAATCTAAAATTATAGTATAGACTTTTAACGAATAATTATTAAATCAGGGGGAATATAATATGAGTTTAGATTTAGGGAAAATTCAAATGGCACGAGAAAATATAAAAAGTATAGTAAGAAAAACACCGTTGTTTTATTCATCTACTTTTACAAAAGAAAGTGGCCTTAATATTTATCTAAAATGTGAAAATAAACAGAAAACAGGAGCTTTTAAGATAAGAGGAGCGTATAACAAAATTGTTAGTCTTACTGAAGAGGAAAAAAGAAAAGGAGTTATAGCTTCGTCTGCGGGTAATCATGCTCAGGGAGTTGCATATGCAGCAGCAGCTTTTGGTATTAAATCAACTATTGTAATGCCAATAACTGCTCCACAAGCAAAGGTTAAGGCTACAAAAGGATATGGAGCTGAAGTAATACAATATGGGGAAGTGTACGATGAATGTTATTCAAAAGCTTTAGAAGTACAAAAGGAAACTGGTGCAACTTTTATCCACCCATTTAATGATGAACAGGTTATAGCGGGACAGGGAACTATAGGAATTGAAATATTGGAAGACCTTCCAGAAGCAGATGCTATTGTTGTTCCCATTGGAGGAGGAGGTTTGATATCTGGTATTGCACTAGCAGCTAAATCAATTAAGCCAGATATAAAAATCATAGGAGTTCAACCTTCAATAATAGCTTCATCTAAAGCTTCTTTGGATGAGGGAAAGATAGTAACTTTACCAGGAGTTAAATCTTTAGCGGATGGAATATCGGTTAAAACTCCTGGTGATATAACTTTTAAATATATGCAAAAATATGTAGACGATATAGTAACAGTATCTGAAGATGAAATAGCTTATGGTATATTTTGTTTAATAGAACGTTCTAAGTTAATAGCAGAAGGAGCAGGAGCAGCAGCTATTGCGTCAATTTTAAGTGATAAAGTTGATTTAAAAGGTAAAAATGTTGTTTCATTAATAAGTGGTGGAAATATAGATATAGCTTCAGTATCTAAAATAATTGATAGAGAACTTATTATACTAAAAAGAAGAATAAGATTTGTGGTTGAACTACAAGATAAAGTAGGGCAATTAGGACAGTTAGTAACTAATGTGGTATCTATGGGAGCTAATGTTGTAAAAGTAAGGCAAGATAATAACTGGAATGAAAAAGGGCTTGATTATGCTAATGTAGTATTTGAAATAGAAATAGAAACAAGAGAGCATGCTCAGAAAGTAATAGATACTTTAAGGAAAAAAGGATATAATTTAGAAGTAATAGATTAAGTATAAAAAGGAGGTTTAATATATGAAAGTCTTTAATACATTGACGAGAAAGAAAGAAGAATTTATTCCTATAAAACCAGGTGAAGTGAGTATGTATGTATGTGGACCTACAGTATACAATTACTTTCATATCGGTAATGGAAGAACTTTTATAGTTTTTGATACAGTAAGAAGATATCTTGAATATAAAGGATATAAGGTTAATTTTATTCAAAACTTTACAGATATAGATGATAAAATGATAAAAAGGGCTAATGAAGAAGGAACTACAGTTAAAGAACTGGGAGATAGATTTATAAAAGAATATTATAAAGATGCTGATGCTTTAAACATTGAAAGAGCTACAGTAAATCCTCGTGCTACGGAATTTATGGATGAAATAATAAATTTTGTAGAAGACTTAATTGATAAGGGCTACGCATACGAAATAGATGGAGATGTATATTTTGAAACTAAAAAATTTAATGAATATGGAAAGTTATCAGGACAGAATTTAGAAGATCTTCAACTAGGAGCTAGAATAGATGTAGATGAGAGAAAGAAAGATCCTATGGATTTTGCTGTATGGAAAAAGCAAAAACCAGGTGAGCCAGCCTGGGAAAGTCCATGGGGATTAGGTAGACCAGGATGGCATATAGAATGTTCTTGTATGGCACATAAACTTTTAGGAGAAACAATTGATATACATGCAGGTGGTTATGATTTAATATTTCCACATCATGAAAATGAAATTGCCCAAAGTGAGTGCAGAACAGGAAAATCTTTCGCAAAGTATTGGATGCATTCAGCATTCTTAAATGTAAACAATCAAAAAATGTCAAAGTCATTGAATAACTTTTTTACTGCAAGAGAAATATTAGAAAGATATGAGCCTGATGTAGTAAGGTTATTTATGTTATCCGGACACTATAGAGCTCAATTAAATTTTAGTGAAGAATTATTAGAATCTGCAAAATCAGGATTGGATAGATTATATAATGCTATAGGAAATCTTGAAAATCTTTTAAATGAAGTAACACAAGAGAGCATTCAAGAAAATGAAAAGGATTATCTAAGGCATTTAGAGGAATACAAAAATAGATATATAGAAAAAATGGATGATGATTTTAATACAGCGGATGCTATATCTGTTATATATGATATGGTAAGGGATGTAAATACTAATGTAGGAGCTAATTCATCAATGGAATTAGTTAAATATTCATTAAATATGATAAGAGAGTTAGGAAAACCTTTAGGAATATTACAAAAATCAATAAAGGGTAACATAGATGAAGAAATAGAAAAGCTTATAGAGCAAAGACAACAAGCTAGAAAAACAAAAGATTGGGCTTTAGCGGATAAAATTAGAGATGAGCTTAAAGAAAGAGGAATTGTACTTGAGGATACTCCACAAGGAGTAAGGTGGAAGAGAATAAACTAGTTCTTTAGGGTTATGAGTCGGATTGGAGAAATACTAATGGAAATCAATTTGTTTACAAGCAAGTTCACGTTACAGGAAGCAAGAGCATTAAATCCACTAGTTTTAGCCTTTATAGGTGATGCGGTGTATGAAGTTTTTATAAGAAGTTATCTTATAGATAAAAATAGAGATATGTGTGTTCATAAATTGCATAAGAAGTCAGTTGGTTTTGTTAAAGCTCATGCTCAAAGTGAATTCATAAGAAATATACAAGAAACTTTAAATGAAGATGAAATTGTAATATTTAAAAGAGGAAGAAATGCTAAATCTGGTACTATTCCTAAAAATGCTAGTGTACAGGATTATAGAATGGCTACTGGATTTGAATCAGTAATAGGATTTTTATATTTGACTAATCAAAAGGACAGATTAAATGAAATTTTAAATACTATAATCAATATTTAGAATAATGTATGGAAAAAATAAGTGGAAATAATAGGAGGTACAAGATGGGGGTAAAAGTTAAATTATTAGAATACACACCTAATCCAGAAAAAGTTGTAGCTTCAGCTGCAAAGTTATGTTATAGTCCAGTAGGAATTGAGGAAATACAGGATAATTTAAATGATGAAAAGATAAATAAATTTTTAAATGTGTTAATATCATATGGACATGAATCACCTATAGAGCATATATCATTTACTTTTGCAGCAGAGGGAGTGTCTAGAAGTTTAACTCATCAGCTAGTAAGACATAGAATAGCATCTTATTCTCAGCAAAGTCAAAGATATGTAAAATTAAATCAATTTGAGTATATAATACCTCCTGAAATAGAAAATAATAAGGAAGCTAAAAATATTTTTATAGAGGCTATGGAAAATAGTCAAAAGTCTTATAATGCAATAGTTGATTTATTAGAAGAAAAGTATATAAGTGAGGGAATGAAGGCAAGTGATGCTGAGAAAAAAGCTATTGAGGACTCACGATATGTTTTCCCTAATGCTTGTGAAACTAAGATAATATTTACAATGAATGCTAGAAGTTTAATGAATTTTTTTAGGCATAGATGTTGTAATAGAGCTCAATGGGAAATTAGAGAATTAGCTAATGCTATGCTTAATGAAGTGAAAGAAGTAGCTCCAATAATATTTAAATACAGCGGACCTTCATGTGTATGTGGAAATTGCCCAGAAGGGAAAATGAGCTGTGGTAAAATGGAAGAAGTAAGGGCAAAATATCTGTAAATCAAAGAGGTAATATATATGAGAGAAGATTTAATTGAAGGAAGAAATGCAGTAATAGAGGCTCTTCGTTCTAATAATACAATAGAACAAATACTGGTTGCCAAAGGTGATACTAAAGGATCTATAAATGTAATTTTTTCTTTGGCTAAGGAAAAAGGTATAGTTATGAAAGAGGTAGATAGAAGAAAAATAGAGCAGCTATCTGAAACTGGCAATCATCAAGGTGTTATAGCTTATATAACGCCATACAAATATTATACTGTAAAGGATATTTTACAATATGCAAAGGAAAAAGAAGAAGATCCATTTATAGTAGTACTAGATGAAATAGAGGATCCACATAATTTTGGAGCAATAATGAGAACGGCAGAGGTATGTGGAGTACATGGAATAATTATTTCTAAAAGAAGAAATGTGGGAGTAACTCCTGTTGTGCATAAAACTTCAGCTGGTGCAGCTGAATATATGAAAGTAGCTAAAGTGCCTAATATAAACAGTGCCATTGAAGAACTTAAAAAAGAAGGAATATGGGTATATGGTGCAGATATGTGCACTGATAGTTTTTGCTATGAGACAGAACTTACTGGACCAATAGCGCTAGTAATAGGTAGCGAGGGTAAAGGAATATCAAAACTCACAAGAGAAAAATGTGACGTAATAATAAAGATACCTATGATGGGGAAAATAACATCTTTAAATGCATCTGTAGCCGGAGGGATACTTATGTATGAAATATTGAAACAAAGGATTGTAAAAATAAAAAAGTGAGAAATGTATTTGTAGATGGATACAATGTAATAAATAGTTGGCCTGAATTAAAGAAGATAAAGTCATATAGTTTGGAAGCAGCAAGACAAAAGCTTATTGAAATGTTGCAAAATTATGCTTCTTATAAGGGATATAAAATTATTTTAGTTTTTGATGCCCATATGGTTGCAAAGAGCATTGAAAAAAAAGATAAGTATGATAATTTTTTAATAGTTGTATTTACAAAAGAAGGAGAAACGGCTGACAGTTTTATAGAAAAAAAAGTGAATAATATAGGAAGAAAAGCGGACGTTTGTGTAGTGACTTCGGATCTTATGGAACAACAAGTTACATTTCAAAGAGGCGCTACACGTATGTCCTCTTTAGAATTTTATCATGAAGTAATATCCATAGAGAAAATTATAAATACAAGAATTGAAAAAAAGATTTCATCTGAAAAAAGTACTATAGAGGATAGAATAAAAGGTGATATTTTGGAAAAACTTCAAAAAATTCGCAAAAGTAATTGAAATCCCTTGACTATAAAAAGCTTTCTAAGGTATAATTTAACTTGTAGTATAATTTCTAGGGGGGATATTGTGGGAAAAGGGGTTAATGAGGTAAAAGATATAATTTTCTTTAAAAATATGCTAGATGAGGAAATTGTAGGAGAAGCTAAAAAAGGAAATATTAGAGCTCAGGAGTACTTGATAAATAAATATGAGAATTTTGTAAAGTCAAAAGCAAAATCTTATTTTCTAATAGGAGCTGATAAGGAAGATATATATCAAGAGGGAATGATAGGATTGTATAAAGCTATAAGGGATTTTAAGCCAGATAAATTATCATCCTTCAAGGCTTTTGCTGAACTATGTGTGACAAGACAAATAATAACAGCTATAAAAACAGCTACAAGACAAAAACATATTCCTTTGAATACCTATATTTCCCTAAATAAACCTATCTATGATGAGGAATCAGATAGAACGTTAATGGATATATTGTCTGAAGCTAAAATTGCAGACCCAGAAGAATTGATAATAAGTAGAGAAGAAATGGGATATATTCAAAATGAAATAGGAGAGGTGCTTTCCAATTTGGAAATGGAAGTACTTATGTCGTACATAGATGGTAAATCATATCAAGAGATTGCTTGTGATTTAGATAGACATGCAAAATCAATTGATAATGCACTTCAAAGAGTAAAAAGAAAACTTGAGAAATGTTTAAATATAAAATAAGTTTTGTATTGACAAAATAGTACACTTATATTAAAATTAATAATCGGTATATAATATTTCGATTATGTAGGCGGGAGTAGTTCAGTGGTAGAACACTAGCTTCCCAAGCTAGTTGCCGCGGGTTCGATCCCCGTTTCCCGCTCCAACAAAGTTAGGAAAATTGCCCATGTAGCTCAGTCGGCAGAGCGTCACCTTGGTAAGGTGGAGGTCACCGGTTCAATCCCGGTCATGGGCTCCAAGAAAATATATAAAGTGCAACACACCAGGGTAAGTTTACTTACGAAATTTATTGAAAAATAAAGGAGGAAATAAACAATGTCAAAAGAAAAATTTGAAAGAAGTAAGCCACACGTAAATATAGGAACAATAGGTCACGTAGACCATGGTAAGACAACATTGACAGCAGCAATCACAACAGTATTAGCAAGCAAAGGATTTGCAGATGCATTCAAATATGACGAAATAGATAAGGCACCAGAAGAAAAAGAAAGAGGAATCACAATCAATACATCACACGTAGAATATGAAACAGAAAACAGACACTATGCACACGTAGACTGTCCAGGACATGCTGACTATGTAAAGAACATGATAACAGGAGCAGCACAGATGGACGGAGCAATCTTAGTTGTAAGTGCAGCAGATGGTCCAATGCCACAGACAAGAGAGCATATACTACTAGCATCCAGAGTAGGAGTTGAATACATAGTAGTATTCTTAAACAAAGCAGATATGGTAGATGATCCAGAACTAATCGAATTAGTTGAAATGGAAGTAAGAGAATTATTAAACGAATATGGATTCCCAGGAGATGACGCTCCAATCGTAGTAGGATCAGCATTAAAAGCATTAGAAAACCCAACAGATGCAGAAGCAATAAAATGCATAGATGAATTAATGGCAGCAGTAGATAGTTATATACCAACTCCAGAAAGAGCAACTGATAAGCCATTCTTAATGCCAGTAGAAGATATCTTCACAATTACAGGAAGAGGAACAGTTGCAACAGGAAGAGTAGAAAGAGGTATCCTAAACGTAGGAGACGAAGTAGAAATAGTAGGATTAAGCGAAGAAAAGAAGAAGACAGTAGTAACAGGAGTAGAAATGTTCAGAAAGTTATTAGACAGTGCAATGGCTGGAGATAACATAGGAGCATTATTAAGAGGAGTACAGAGAGACGATATCGAAAGAGGACAGGTGTTAGCAGCACCAGGATCAGTACATCCACACAAGAAATTTGTAGGTCAGGTATACGTATTAAAGAAAGAAGAAGGTGGAAGACATACACCATTCTTTAATGGATATAGACCACAGTTCTACTTCAGAACAACAGACGTTACAGGATCAATCAAATTACCAGAAGGAACAGAAATGGTAATGCCAGGAGATCACATTGATATGAACGTAGAATTAATCACATCAATAGCAATGGATGAAGGATTAAGATTCGCTATAAGAGAAGGCGGAAGAACAGTAGGTTCAGGTGTTGTTACTACTATAGTTGAATAGTGATATTAAATAGGACTGGGTTTCTAGACCTAGTCCTTTTAAGAGTTAAGTAAGTACAGCATTTCTTTTAATAAATTACATTGACATATAAATTGAATTGTGTTAAATTATTAAGGTAATGCTTAAAATTAATTAGAGTATCTCCCTGCGTTTTATATAAATACCAGGATAAGTACCAGGAGGTGTAAAAAGATGAGAGTGAAAGTTACATTAGCTTGTACTGAATGTAAACAAAGAAATTATGACACAATGAAAAACAAGAAAAATGATCCAGATAGATTAGAAATGAGAAAGTATTGTAGATTTTGCCGTAAGCACACAATTCATAAAGAGACAAAATAGTACATAGAGGCATTATTATATTCAGGGATGTGAAAAAATGAGTGCTGATCTAAAAGAAAAAAAAGAAGTTAAGGTGACTGCCCCAAAAAAGGGTGGAGTTATTAGGTTTTTTAAAGATTTAAAAGGTGAATTTAAAAGAATTACCTGGGCCTCTAAAGAAGATGTGAAAAAGGCTACCCTTATAGTGTTAGTATTTTGTTTTGTATATATGGTGGCTGTAGGTGTGATAGATTCAGGATTTAATAATTTATCTAAAATCATCTACAAATAAATAGTAAAAAGGAGGTAGGGGTCGAGATAAGATTCCCGTCCCTTGGAATATGGCAGAGAGAGCTAGATGGTATGTGGTTCACACATATTCTGGTTATGAAAATAAGGTTAAGGCAAATCTTGAAAAGACCATAGAAAATAGAAACCTTCATGATTGGATATGTGATGTACAGGTTCCTATGGAGGAACAAGTTGAAATAAAAGATGGAAAAAAGAAAGTAACATTGAAAAAGGTATTTCCAGGATACGTACTAGTGAAAATGGTAATGACAGATGATTCTTGGTATGTAGTTAGAAATACCAGAGGTGTTACAGGATTTGTTGGCCCAGGGTCTAAGCCTGTGCCATTAACAGATGACGAAGTTGCGTCTATGGGTATTATAGAAAGACAGGTAGATTTAGACATAGAAGTTGGTGAAAGTGTAAAAGTGGTTTCGGGACCATTAGAAAACTTCCCAGCAGTTATACAAGAAATTAATATTGAAAAACATAAAGTTAAAGTTCTTGTTAACATGTTTGGCAGGGAAACACCTGTTGAACTTGATTTTACTCAGATAGATAAATTAGACTAATTTAAAAGGCGAAAGCCTTAACCAAGTGGGAGGATTTAAAATCCGTATTACCACATTTATTAGGAGGTGTAAATTATGGCTAAAAAAGTTACAGGAATGATAAAACTTCAACTTCCTGCAGGAAAAGCAACTCCAGCGCCACCAGTAGGACCAGCGCTTGGTCAACATGGTGTAAATATTATGGCGTTTTGTAAGGAGTTTAATGCCAAAACAGCTAATCAAGCTGGATTAATAATACCAGTTGTAATCACAGTATATCAGGATAGATCTTTTAGTTTTATACTAAAGACTCCTCCAGCAGCAGTTCTTATAAAGAAAGCAGTTGGAATTGAAAGTGGTTCTGGCGTTCCAAACAAGACTAAAGTTGCTAAGATAACTAAAGAACAGTTGAAGCAGATTGCTGAAACTAAAATGCCAGACTTAAACGCTGCATCATTAGAAGCTGCTATGAGCATGGTAGCTGGTACAGCAAGAAGTATGGGTGTAACTGTAGAAGAATAGTTACTGTTTAAATAAGTGGGAGGTATAAACCGTTAAAACCACAAAGGAGGATTAGTATGGGAAAGAATTATATTGAAAGTGCTAAATTAGTTGATAAAAATGCTTTATATACTCCAGCGGAAGCAATGGATTTAGTGATTAAGACTTCTAAAGCAAAATTTGATGAAACAGTTGAGCTTGCAGTAAGACTTGGAGTTGATCCAAGACATGCAGACCAACAAGTAAGAGGAGCAGTAATACTTCCTCATGGAACTGGTAAAACAGTTAGAGTTTTAGTTTTTGCAAAAGGCGAAAAAGCTAAAGAGGCAGAAGCTGCTGGAGCAGATTTTGTTGGAGCAGAAGAATTTGTTGAAAAAATTCAAAAAGAAAACTGGTTTGATTTTGATGTAGTAGTTGCTACACCAGATATGATGGGATTAGTTGGTAGATTAGGTAGAGTATTAGGACCTAAGGGATTAATGCCAAACCCAAAATCAGGTACAGTTACTTTTGATGTGGCTAAAGCTTTAGCAGATATAAAAGCTGGTAAAGTTGAATATAGAGTTGACAAAACTTCTATAGTTCACGTTCCAATTGGAAAGAGATCTTTTGGAGCTGAAAAATTAGCTGATAACTTCCATGCATTAATGGAAGCTGTAGTAAAAGCTAAGCCAGCAGCAGCTAAAGGACAATATATTAAGTCAGTTGCTGTTTCAAGTACAATGGGACCTGGAGTAAAAATTAATCCGACAAAAGTATTAGAATAGTATTGACATAAATATAGATTTTTGATATTATTTTAAGGGTTGAATAAGTAAATATACCGTAGACAGTAGGTGCGTAAGCGTAACGGGCAACCAACCTACCGAGGGTTCCAATATATGATGAGGTATAATTGGTTTCTCTGTGTCTACGGAGAAACCTTTAATTTTTATATACAGTATATGCAGTTTAAACTGTGAGGAGGTGGACACACAGTGAACAAGAATAGACAGTTAAAAGAAGCTAAAGTAGCTGAAATTAAGGAAAAAATGGAAAAAGCCGAAGGTGTTGTATTAGCACATTACCAAGGCTTAACAGTAGAAGAAGATACTGAATTAAGAAGGAAATTAAGAGAAGCAGGTGTAGAATACAAAGTGTATAAGAACACTTTAAGTATTTTAGCAGCTAAAGAATTAGGATATGATGGAATAACAACTTTACTTGAAGGTCCTATATCATTAGCTTTTGGATATGATGATCCAACTGCTCCAGCAAGAGTACTTAATGATTTTGCAAAAAATCATAAGAAACTTGAGTTAAAAGGTGCAATAGTTCAGGGTGAAGTTTATGATGCAGATAAGACAAAACAGCTTGCTGCAATACCACCAAAAGATGTACTTATTGCAAAATTACTTGGAAGCTTCAAGGCTCCATTATCAAATCTTGCATATTTATTAAATGCAATTAAAGAAAAAAAAGAATCTGAAGAAGTTTAATTAAATTAGGAAAATTTGGAGGTGCTTAATAATGACTAGAGAAGAAATCATTCAAGCTATAAAAGAAATGAGCGTTTTAGAATTAAATGAATTAGTAAAAGCATGTGAAGAAGAATTTGGAGTAAGTGCTGCTGCACCAGTAGCAGTTGCAGGAGCTGCAGGAGCTGCAGGAGCTGCGGCTGGAGAAGAAAAAACTGAATTCGACGTTGTGTTAGCAAGTGCTGGTTCAGAAAAAATTAAAGTTATAAAAGCTGTTAGAGAAATAACTGGATTAGGATTAAAGGAAGCTAAAGAAATAGTTGACGGAGCTCCTAAGACATTAAAAGAAGGCGTAGCTAAAGAAGAAGCTGAAGCTATGAAAGCTAAGTTAGCTGAAGTTGGCGCAACTGTAGAATTAAAATAGTTTTAATATAAATCACATAAAAAGAGGTACTTTTGATAAGTGCCTCTTTTTTAAATAAATATATAAAAAGCTTGACAATATGAAAACATTATGGTAATATAGTAAATTGCATTGATTATACATAAAAGGACATAATAATTACAATGTGAATAAATAAAAAAAGATATTTATTTATTTAAATTGTGAATTTATTAGATAAATATGGTTATACTAATATGATGCAATGTATCTAATCCAGAAACACCTAAATGGTGTTTGTGGTTATTTTTAGTTTATGCAAGGGGTGAAAGTTAATGGTACATCCTGTCCAGGTTGGTAAAAGAACTAGAATGAGCTTTTCAAAGCTTAAAGAAGTAGGCGATATGCCTAACTTAATTGAAGTTCAATTAGATTCCTATCAATGGTTCTTAAAAGAAGGTCTGCAAGAAGTTTTCGACGATATTAATCCAATACAAGATTATACAGGAAACCTTAATTTAGAATTTGTAGGTTACAAGTTAGATATGGATAATATCAAGTATTCTGTTGAAGAATGCAAAGAGAGAGATGCTACTTATGCAGCACCTTTAAAAGTAAGTGTAAGATTAATTAACAAAGAAACAGGAGAAGTAAAAGAACAGGAAGTGTTCATGGGAGATTTCCCTCTTATGACAGAACAGGGAACTTTCATTATAAACGGTGCTGAAAGAGTAATTGTAAGTCAGCTTGTTAGATCACCAGGAGTTTATTATGATGTAGCTCTTGATAAAACTGGAAAGCCGTTGTTCTCTTCAACTGTTATACCTAACAGAGGAGCTTGGCTTGAATATGAAACAGATTCTAATGATATTATATATGTAAGGATAGATAAGACAAGAAAGTTACCGATTTCTATTCTTGTAAGAGCATTAGGATATGGAACAGACGCAGAAGTTATAGACTTTTTTGGAGAAGATGAAAGATTAAAAGCCTCAATAGAAAAAGATAATACAAAGACTAAAGAAGAAGCTTTATTGGAAATATATAAGAGATTAAGACCAGGTGAACCACCGACTGTAGACAGTGCAATTTCTCTTATCGAATCTTTATTTTTTGATGCTAAAAGATATGATTTATCTAGGGTAGGAAGATATAAGTTTAATAAAAAATTAGCCCTAAATTTAAGAATAGCAAACCAAATTGCAGCTCAGGATATAGTGAATCCACAAACTGGAGAAATTCTAGTTCAAACTGGAGAAAAGATTGATAGAGATAAAGCTGTAGAAATACAAAATAGTGGTATAAATGTAGTTGACATTCAAGTAGATGATAGAATAGTTAGAGTTATAGGAAATAATTTTGTTGATATACATAGCTTTATTCAATTTAATATAGAAGATTTGAATATAAAAGAGTTTGTTCATTATCCAGTACTAAAAGACATATTGGATAATTATAGTGATGAGGAAAGTATTAAAGAACAAATAAGAAAAAGACTTCATGATTTAATACCTAAACATATAATAAGAGATGATATATATGCAACTGTAAGCTATGAATTAGGATTACCTTATGGAATAGGATATACAGATGACATTGATCATTTAGGAAATAGAAGATTAAGATCTGTGGGAGAATTATTACAAAACCAGTTTAGAATAGGTCTTTCAAGAATGGAAAGAGTAGTTAAAGAAAGAATGACTATTCAGGATCAGGAATCAATAACACCACAGGCTTTGATAAATATAAGACCAGTAGCAGCATCAATCAAGGAATTTTTTGGAAGTTCTCAGTTATCACAGTTTATGGATCAGACTAACCCATTATCTGAATTAACACATAAAAGAAGATTATCCGCATTAGGACCAGGTGGACTTTCAAGAGAAAGAGCTGGTTTTGAAGTAAGAGACGTTCATCACTCACATTATGGAAGAATGTGTCCTATAGAAACTCCAGAAGGACCTAATATAGGACTTATTAATTCACTTGCTACTTATGCAAGAGTTAACGAATATGGATTTATAGAAGCGCCTTACAGAAAGATTGATAAAAAAGAAGGTAGAGTTACAAAAGAAATTATTTATATGACTGCTGATGAAGAGGATCAGTATCTTATAGCCCAGGCTAATGAGCCACTTGACGATGATGGATATTTTATAGATGAAAAAATTACTGTAAGAGATAAAGAAGAAGTTCTTGTTATTCCAAAATCAGAAGTTGACTTTATGGACGTATCTCCAAGGCAAATAGTATCTGTTGCAACAGCCATGATACCGTTTCTTGAAAATGATGATGCCAGCCGTGCGCTTATGGGTTCAAATATGCAACGTCAGGCAGTTCCTCTTTTAAAACCTCAGGCACCAATTGTGGGCACTGGTATAGAGTATAAAGCGGCAGTTGATTCAGGGGTTCTCCCTAAGGCAAAGAACGCAGGAACAGTTGCATATGTTAGTGCTAATGAGGTTAGAGTTAAGAGAGATTCAGATGGTGGCATAGACACTTACAGACTTCTTAAATTTAAGAGATCTAACCAAGGTACATGTATTAATCAAAGACCTATTGTTTCTAAAGGTGAAAGGGTTGAGAAAGGAACAGTATTATCAGATGGTCCTTCAACAGATTTAGGAGAAATAGCATTAGGTAAGAATATAAGAATAGGATTTATAACTTGGGAAGGATATAACTATGAGGATGCTATGCTTATATCCGAAGAACTTGTAAGAGAAGATGTATTTACTTCTATTCATATAGAAGAATATGAAGCAGAAGCTAGGGATACAAAGTTAGGACCAGAAGAAATAACAAGAGATATACCAAATGTAGGTGAAGATGCATTAAAAGATATAGATGAAAGAGGAATAATCAGAATAGGAGCTGAAGTAAGATCAGGTGATATTTTAGTTGGTAAAGTTACTCCAAAAGGGGAAACTGAACTTACTGCAGAAGAGAGATTATTGAGAGCTATATTTGGAGAAAAAGCAAGAGAAGTTAGAGATACATCTCTTAGAGTTCCTCATGGTGAGGCAGGAATCATAGTTGATGTTAAGATATTTACAAGAGAAAATGGTGATGAATTGCCACCAGGAGTTAATAAGCTAGTAAGATGCTATATAGCTCAAAAGAGAAAGATATCTGTAGGAGATAAGATGGCTGGAAGACATGGTAATAAAGGTGTTATTTCTAGAGTATTACCAGAAGAAGATATGCCATTTTTACCAGATGGAAGACCTCTTCAGATATGCTTAAATCCACTAGGCGTTCCATCACGTATGAATATAGGGCAGGTTCTTGAGGTACATCTAGGTTTAGCAGCATCAAAACTAGGATGGCATATTGCTACTCCTGTATTTGATGGAGCAACTGAGCCTGAAATAGATGAATGTCTAAAGAAAGCAGGATATTCAGAAGATGGTAAAACTGTGTTATATGATGGTAGAACAGGTGAGCCATTTGATAGTAGAGTAACTGTAGGATATATGTATATATTAAAACTTGCCCATTTAGTTGACGATAAGATTCATGCAAGATCTACAGGTCCTTACTCATTAGTTACTCAGCAGCCATTGGGTGGTAAAGCTCAGTTTGGCGGACAGAGATTTGGAGAAATGGAAGTTTGGGCGTTAGAAGCTTATGGAGCAGCACATACTTTACAGGAAATACTTACTGTAAAATCCGATGACGTAGTTGGTAGAGTTAAAACTTATGAAGCTATTGTTAAAGGTGAAAACATACCGGAACCAGGTGTTCCAGAGTCATTTAAAGTATTGATAAAGGAATTACAGGCTCTTTGTCTAGATGTAAAAGTGCTAAATGACGATAAGCAAGAAATAAAACTTAAAGAATCTGTAGATGATGAATTAGAAGATCTAGATGTAAATATTGAAGGAACAGAAGATTATGTTCCACCTACTCCATCTGATGACTATGTTGAAGATGAAGAAAAAAATGAAGTAGCTGATGAAGAACCGGACTTAGATTATGACGATTTACCATTAGATGAGTTTAAAAATGAGCTAGAACTCGATGATTTTAATGATGAACACTAATTTGAAGGGAGGATGTACCCTTGTTTGAATTAAATAATTTTGATGCGTTACAAATAGGCTTAGCTTCACCAGAACAAATTAGAGAATGGTCAAGAGGTGAAGTTAAAAAACCTGAGACTATAAACTATAGAACATTGAAACCAGAAAGAGACGGTTTATTCTGTGAAAGAATATTTGGACCTACAAAAGATTGGGAATGTCATTGTGGTAAATATAAAAGAGTAAGATATAAGGGTATAGTTTGTGATAGATGTGGAGTTGAAGTAACGAAGTCCAAAGTAAGACGTGAGAGAATGGGGCATATTGAATTGGCTGCCCCTGTATCACACATTTGGTACTTTAAAGGTATTCCATCACGTATGGGACTTATATTAGATATGTCTCCAAGATCATTAGAGAAGGTGCTATATTTTGCTTCTTATATAGTACTTGACCCTAAGGAAACACCATTGCTAAAGAAACAATTATTGAATGAAAAGGAATATAGAGAAGCTATAGATAAATATGGAGAAGATAGTTTTTTAGCAGGAATGGGAGCTGAATCTGTACAGAGATTATTAGAAGAAATAGATCTTGAAAGACTATCTAAAGAACTTAAGGAAGGCCTAAAGACTAGTACAGGTCAGAAGAAAGTAAGAATTATAAGAAGATTAGAAGTGGTTGAATCTTTTAGAAAATCAGGAAACAGACCAGATTGGATGATTATAGATGTTATTCCTGTTATACCACCAGATTTAAGACCTATGGTTCAACTTGATGGTGGAAGATTTGCTACATCTGATTTGAATGATCTATACAGAAGAGTTATAAACAGAAATAATAGATTAAAGAAATTACTGGATTTAGGTGCTCCAGATATTATAGTTAGAAATGAAAAGAGAATGTTACAAGAAGCAGTTGATGCATTAATAGATAATGGAAGAAGAGGAAGACCAGTTACTGGTCCTGGAAACAGACCTTTAAAATCATTATCTGATATGTTAAAAGGTAAGCAGGGAAGATTTAGACAGAACTTACTTGGAAAGCGTGTTGACTATTCAGGACGTTCAGTTATAGTTGTTGGACCTGAACTTAAAATGTATCAATGTGGTTTACCTAAGGAAATGGCTCTAGAGCTATTTAAGCCTTTTGTAATGAAAAAATTAGTAGAAGGTGGCTTGGCTCATAACATTAAGAGTGCAAAACGAATGGTTGAAAGAGTTCAGCCACAAGTGTGGGATGTATTAGAAGAAGTTATATCAGATCATCCAGTGTTGCTAAATCGTGCTCCGACTTTACATAGGTTAGGAATACAGGCTTTCCAACCTGTATTAGTAGAAGGTAGAGCTATAAAATTACATCCATTAGCTTGTACTGCATATAACGCTGACTTTGATGGAGACCAGATGGCAGTTCACGTACCATTGTCTGTTGAGGCTCAAGCTGAAGCTAGATTTTTAATGCTTGCAGCTCATAACATATTAAAACCTTCCGATGGTAAGCCAGTAGTTGTACCTACTCAGGATATGGTACTTGGATCATATTATTTAACTATTGATAAGACAGATGTAAAAGGTGAAGGAAGAGCCTTCTCATCACCTGATGAAGCAATAATGGCATATCAATTGGGAGATATAGATATACATGCTAAAATCAGAGTAAAGTTATTTAAGGAAAAAGATGGTGAAATTATATCTGGAATAATAGAAACAAGTCCAGGTAAATTAATATTTAATGAATCAATTCCTCAGGATTTAGGTTTTATAGATAGAAGTAATCCAGAAAATGAATTTAAACTAGAAGTAGATTTCTTAGTGAATAAATCAGCTTTAGGAAAAATTATAAATAAATGTTATATGAAACATGGACCAACGAAAACATCTATAATGTTGGATAAAATAAAAGCTAAAGGATATCATTATTCTAGTATAGGAGCTATTACTGTATCAACTTCAGATATGGTGGTGCCTGAAGCTAAAAAGAGATTACTAGCTGAGGCCGACGCAGCAGTTAGCAAGATTGAGAAAATGTATAGAAGAGGATTTATCTCTGAAGATGAAAGATATGAAAGAGTAATAGAGAAATGGACTAAGACTACTGATGAAATAGCAGATGCCTTAATGGCCAATTTGGATAAATTTAATCCAATATTTATGATGGCTGATTCAGGAGCCAGAGGTTCCAAGAGTCAGATTAAGCAGCTTGCAGGTATGAGAGGACTTATGGCAAGTCCTTCTGGTAAGATATTAGAATTACCGATAAGAGCATCATTTAGGGAAGGACTTGACGTTTTAGAATATTTTATATCTACGCATGGTGCTAGAAAAGGTAATGCTGATACAGCTTTAAAAACTGCGGATTCAGGATATTTAACCAGAAGACTTGTTGATGTAAGTCAGGATGTAATAGTAAGACAAGAGGATTGTGGAACTAAAGATGGATTTGAAGTTTCCGAAATAAGAGAAGGAAATGAAATAATTGAACCTTTATCTGAAAGACTTCATGGTAGATATTCAGGAGAAGATATAATAAATCCAAACACTGGAGAGCTTATAATTGCTAAAGATCAATATATAGATCATAAGACAGCTGAATATATTGAAGAAGTAGGTATAAAGAAGTTAAAAATTAGATCAGTGTTTACATGTAAATCTAAACATGGTGTTTGTTCAAAATGTTATGGAATGAATATGGCTACAGCAGGAAAAATTAATATTGGTGAATCAGTTGGAATTACAGCAGCGCAGAGTATAGGAGAGCCAGGTACACAGCTTACAATGAGAACTTTCCACACTGGTGGTGTTGCAGGAGCCGATATAACTCAAGGTCTTCCAAGAGTTGAGGAGTTATTTGAAGCTAGAAAACCAAAAGGATTGGCTATAGTTTCAGAAATAGCAGGTACTGCTAGAATAGAAGAAACTAAGAAGAAAAGAACTGTAGTAGTAACAGGTGATTCTGGAGAAGAAGTGAGCTATGATATACCATTTGGTTCAAGACTTAAAGTGTCAAATGGAAGTGTAATTAGTGCAGGTGATGAAATCACAGAAGGGTCAGTAAATCCTCATGATATCATAAGAATCAAAGGTGTAAATGGCGTTAAAAATTATCTTTTATCAGAAGTACAAAAGGTTTATAGATTACAGGGTGTTGATATAAATGATAAACATCTAGAAGTAGTAATAAGACAGATGACCAGAAAAGTAAAAATTGAGGATTCAGGTGATACTGAGTTATTACCAGGAACTATGATTGATATATTTGATTTTGATGAAGAGAATGAAAGAGTAGAAGCTATTGGCGGAGAACCAGCTAAAGGCAGAATTGCATTGCTAGGTATTACGAAGGCTGCTTTAGCTACAGAATCATTCTTATCAGCAGCATCTTTCCAAGAAACAACCAGAGTTTTAACAGATGCAGCTATTAAAGGAAAAGTTGATCCACTATTAGGATTAAAAGAAAATGTCATTATAGGTAAGTTAATTCCTGCTGGAACAGGAATGACAAGATACAGATCTATAAAGATAAGTACAGAAAAAGATGAACAGTTGGAAAATATTCCAGAAGAAAATAAAGAATTAACAGATGAAATAGAAGCTTAAATTTATTGACAGGAAAGATTTAAGGTGATAAAATACTCCTGTGTGTTTTTAAAAAGAGACATAGCTTACTGAGCTTTGTCTCTATAGCATTATTTTTTAGGGGGGGAAGGTATGATCGACAGACTTAATGGAAAGAAGGTTGTCGGTTTTAAGCAATCTTTGAAAGTTATAAAAAATGGAAGTGGAAGTACTGTTTATATAGCTAAGGATGCTGATAAAAAGATATTTGATCAACTGAAGAGTGCTGCAGAAGAAAACTCCCTTGAGATAGTTTATATAGAAACCATGAAAGAATTAGGAAAACTTTGTGGAATAGATGTTGGAGCAGCTACTGCTGTAATATTAAATGATTAAGCTTACAACTATAATTAATTTTTATAGATTTAAATTTATTGAGGAGGTGTAAACATGCCAACAATAAGCCAGTTAGTAAGAAAAGGTAGAAAGACAATGAAAGCACAGTCAACAGCACCAGCTTTAAAACAGTGTCCTCAAAAAAGAGGAGTATGCACTGTAGTTAAGACTACTACACCTAAGAAGCCAAACTCAGCGTTAAGAAAGATTGCCAGAGTTAGACTTACAAATGGTTACGAAGTAAGTGCGTACATTCCAGGTGTAGGACACAACTTACAGGAACATAGTGTTGTTCTTATAAGAGGTGGAAGAGTAAAAGACCTTCCAGGTGTTAGATATCACATTGTTAGAGGTGCATTAGACTCAGCTGGAGTGGCTAACAGAATGCAAAGCAGATCAAAATACGGTGCTAAAAAACCAAAGCAAAAATAGTTTTTAATTAATTGAAAATGGTGCTGTGTCTTCGGCATTTATATATATAGTTTATTTATTTATAAATAATTTGCAGAAGTACAAAGCACTTTGCGGTTTAAGATTTAAACCGAGTACCGATGAACTTAAATCAATTATGTTAAGGAGGGAAGAAAAGTGCCAAGAAAAGGACATATAGCAAAAAGAGATGTATTACCAGATCCAATATACAACAGCAAAGTTGTAACTAAATTAATAAACAACATAATGGAAGATGGTAAGAAAGGTGTAGCTCAGCAGATTTGTTACGATGCTTTTGAAATAATGGCTAATAAAACAGGAAAAGAATCAATTGAAGTATTTGAGACAGCAATGAACAATGTTATGCCATTACTTGAGGTTAAAGCTAGAAGAATTGGTGGTGCTACATACCAGGTTCCAATAGAAGTTAGACCAGAAAGAAGACAGACATTAGGTATTAGATGGATTCTTGACGCAGCAAGAAAAAGAGGAGAAAAGTACATGAGAGAAAGACTTGCTGGTGAGCTTATGGATGCAGCTAATAATACAGGTGCAGCTGTTAAGAAAAGAGAAGATACTCATAAGATGGCTGAAGCAAATAAAGCTTTTGCACATTACAGATATTAATATTAAAACTGTTTTGGCATCTCGCCAAAACAGTTTTTACGAATTTTAAATCTACTTTTAAAATATATTGATAGTTTGAGAGGAGGAAATAAAAGTGGCAAGAGAATATCCATTAGATAAGTTTCGTAATATAGGAATAATGGCACATATAGACGCAGGAAAAACAACAACAACAGAACGTATCCTATTCTATACTGGAAAAACTCATAAAATAGGAGAAGTTCATGAAGGTGCTGCTACTATGGACTGGATGGTTCAAGAACAAGAAAGAGGTATTACAATTACTTCAGCAGCAACAACTTGTATGTGGAAAGACCATGTAATAAATATTATAGACACACCAGGACACGTAGACTTTACAGTAGAGGTTGAAAGATCATTAAGAGTACTTGATGGTGCTGTTACAGTTTTAACAGCAAAAGGTGGTGTTGAGCCACAAACTGAAACAGTATGGAGACAGGCGGATAAATACAAAGTTCCAAGAATGGCTTATGTAAATAAAATGGATATCATGGGAGCAGATTTCTTTAGAGTTGTTAACATGATGAGAGAAAGACTTCATGCTAATGCAGTTCCAATTCAATTACCAATAGGTAAAGAAGATACATTCAAGGGATTTGTAGACTTAATAAAAAATGAAGCAGTTATATATACAGATGACTTAGGAAAAACTATGGGAGCAGCAGAAATTCCAGAAGATATGAAAGACCAAGTTGAAGAGTATAGAGCTGCTATGATTGAAGCAATTGTTGAATTAGACGAAGAATTAATGATGAAATATCTAGAAGGTGAAGAAATAACTGTAGAAGAGTTAGAAGTAGCATTAAGAAAAGGTGTTATAGCTAACAAAATAGTTCCAGTTATTTGTGGTTCTTCATATAAGAATAAAGGTGTTCAGCCTATGATAGATGCTATAGTTAAATATATGCCATCACCATTAGACATTCCACCAGTTAAAGCTACTCATCCTGAAACAGGAGAAGAAGTTGTAAGACACACTTCTGATGATGAACCAATGGCAACTTTAGCATTCAAAATAGCTACTGACCCATTTATTGGAAAATTAGCTTTCGTAAGAGTTTATTCAGGAATATTAAAGAATGGTACATATGTGTATAACTCATTAAAGGGTAAAAAAGAAAGAATCGGAAGATTAGTTAAGATGCATGCAAATCATAGACAGGATGTTGAAGAACTATACGCTGGAGATTTAGGTGCTGTAGTTGGATTAAAAGATACAACTACTGGAGATACACTTTGTGATGAAAAACAACCAGTAATTCTTGAAAAAATGGAATTCCCAGAACCAGTTATTCACGTAGCAATTGAACCTAAAACAAAAGCTGGTCAAGAAAAAATGGGTATTGCGTTAGCTAAACTTGCAGAAGAAGATCCAACATTTAGAACTTATACGAACCAAGAAACAGGTCAGACTATTATAGCAGGTATGGGAGAATTACACCTTGAAATAATAGTTGATAGACTTCAAAGAGAATTCAAAGTAGAATGTAACGTAGGTGCTCCACAAGTTGCTTACAAGGAAACTATTAGAAAAGCTGTTAAAGCTGAAGGTAAGTTTGTAAGACAGTCAGGTGGACGTGGACAATACGGACATTGTTGGATTGAGATGGCACCACATGAAGGAGAATATGAATTTGAAAATGCTATTGTTGGAGGAGCTATTCCAAGAGAATATATTGCTCCAATTGATAATGGTATAAGAGAAGCATCAGATAGTGGTGTAGTAGCAGGATATCCAGTTATTAATTTTAAAGTTAAATTATTTGATGGATCATACCATGATGTTGACTCATCTGAAATGGCATTTAAAATTGCAGGATCCATGGCGTTTAAAAATGCAATGGCTAAAGCAGACCCAGTATTACTTGAACCAATGATGAAAGTTGAAGTAACTGTACCAGAAGAGTACATGGGAGACGTTATGGGTGACATTAACTCAAGAAGAGGAAGAATTGAAGGTATGGAAGCTCAATCAGGAGCTCAGATTATTAGATCTTTTGTACCACTTTCAGAGATGTTTGGTTACGCTACTGTATTAAGATCAAGAACACAGGGTAGAGGTGTTTACTCAATGGAATTTGATCACTATGAAGAAGTTCCAAAGAGCATCCAAGAGCAAGTTATAGGAAATAATAAATAATATTATTGAAAAATAAAGGAGGAAATAAACAATGTCAAAAGAAAAATTTGAAAGAAGTAAGCCACACGTAAATATAGGAACAATAGGTCACGTAGACCATGGTAAGACAACATTGACAGCAGCAATCACAACAGTATTAGCAAGCAAAGGATTTGCAGATGCATTCAAATATGACGAAATAGATAAGGCACCAGAAGAAAAAGAAAGAGGAATCACAATCAATACATCACACGTAGAATATGAAACAGAAAACAGACACTATGCACACGTAGACTGTCCAGGACATGCTGACTATGTAAAGAACATGATAACAGGAGCAGCACAGATGGACGGAGCAATCTTAGTTGTAAGTGCAGCAGATGGTCCAATGCCACAGACAAGAGAGCATATACTACTAGCATCCAGAGTAGGAGTTGAATACATAGTAGTATTCTTAAACAAAGCAGATATGGTAGATGATCCAGAACTAATCGAATTAGTTGAAATGGAAGTAAGAGAATTATTAAACGAATATGGATTCCCAGGAGATGACGCTCCAATCGTAGTAGGATCAGCATTAAAAGCATTAGAAAACCCAACAGATGCAGAAGCAATAAAATGCATAGATGAATTAATGGCAGCAGTAGATAGTTATATACCAACTCCAGAAAGAGCAACTGATAAGCCATTCTTAATGCCAGTAGAAGATATCTTCACAATTACAGGAAGAGGAACAGTTGCAACAGGAAGAGTAGAAAGAGGTATCCTAAACGTAGGAGACGAAGTAGAAATAGTAGGATTAAGCGAAGAAAAGAAGAAGACAGTAGTAACAGGAGTAGAAATGTTCAGAAAGTTATTAGACAGTGCAATGGCTGGAGATAACATAGGAGCATTATTAAGAGGAGTACAGAGAGACGATATCGAAAGAGGACAGGTGTTAGCAGCACCAGGATCAGTACATCCACACAAGAAATTTGTAGGTCAGGTATACGTATTAAAGAAAGAAGAAGGTGGAAGACATACACCATTCTTTAATGGATATAGACCACAGTTCTACTTCAGAACAACAGACGTTACAGGATCAATCAAATTACCAGAAGGAACAGAAATGGTAATGCCAGGAGATCACATTGATATGAACGTAGAATTAATCACATCAATAGCAATGGATGAAGGATTAAGATTCGCTATAAGAGAAGGCGGAAGAACAGTAGGTTCAGGTGTTGTTACTACTATAGTTGAATAGTAAAATTTAAAGAGAAATTATTATCCGGATAAGTTATAAGAAAAGAAGAGTGAGCTCACTCTTCTTTTTTATAGAATATAAATTCTATATGTACAATGAGAGAGAAATTTACTACAAATAGCATAATAAATAAAATGAAAATAAAAAAGCACTTGTCAAATTAAAAAAAATATTGTATACTATAGAAGTTGTAATGTGATGACAGCGATGAGGCAAGAGGTTGCCGGGCTTCCGGGTAATTCTTGACTGAGTAAGCTATGGTCTCGAACCAGGCGACGGTTATTCTGTAGTGTGTTGTTATGGCTATGCTTATGCAACACCCGGAGCAGTTTACAGAATACATCCGCTGTTGTACGTATGAAGTAAAGCGTGCAGGAAAAAGGAGGGAAATTAAAATGGCAAAACAAAAAATAAGAATAAGATTGAAGGCTTTTGACCATACAATTTTAGATCAGTCAGCTGAAAAAATTGTAGAAACTGCAAAAACATCAGGAGCAAAGGTAGCAGGACCAGTTCCATTACCAACAGAAAAAGATGTAATAACGATCTTAAGAGCTCCACATAAATATAAAGATGCAAGAGAGCAGTTTGAAATCAGAACACATAAGAGATTAATTGACATAATCAGTCCTTCACCAAAAACTGTAGATTCATTAATGAGATTAGATCTACCAGCAGGTGTTGATATCGAAATAAAACTATAATAGTAATAGATATATATGTATTGCTAACTATTATGATCACTAAGTGATCCGCTAATATGTTGAGGAGGTGTAGAACAATGAAAAAAGCTATAATAGGTAAAAAGCTTGGTATGACACAAATATTTGATGAAAATAATAAAGTAGTTCCTGTTACTGTAATTGAAGCAGGTCCATGTGTAGTTGTTCAGAAAAAAACAATTGAGAAAGATGGATATGATGCAATACAGGTTGGATTTGGAGATATAAAGGAAAAATTAGTTAATAAGCCATTAAAGGGACATTTTGCAAAAGCAGGTGTTGGATTTAAGAGAGTTATTAATGAATTTAAATTAGAGAATTCTAATGAATATCAAGTAGGTCAGGAAATAAAAGCTGACTTATTCCAAGCAGGAGAAAAAGTTGATGTATCAGGAGTTTCAAAAGGTAAGGGATTCCAAGGTACTATAAAGAGATGGAATGGACATAGAGGACCAATGACTCACGGTTCTAAATTCCACAGAGCAGTAGGTTCTATGGGAGGATCTTCAGATCCATCAAGAACTTTCAAAAACAAAAAAATGCCAGGACATATGGGTAATGTAAATACAACTGTACTAAATTTAGAAGTTGTAAAAGTAATGCCAGAGAAGAACTTAATTTTAATTAAAGGCGGAGTACCAGGACCAAATAAAGGTTTTGTGGTAATAAGAAATACAGTAAAAGCTTAATTTTCTGTAGAAAGGAGGATACAGGATGCCTACAGTAGGATTATTTAATAAAGAAGGTAAGAAAGTTGGAGATTTCCAGCTTGCAGATAACGTATTTGGTGTTGAAGTTAACAAAGATGCGTTACATCAAGTAGTTGTAGCTCAATTAGCTAATAAAAGACAAGGAACTCAATCAGCAAAAACAAGAGCTGAAGTTGCTGGTGGTGGAATAAAACCATGGAGACAAAAGGGAACTGGTAGAGCAAGACAAGGTTCTATAAGAGCTCCACAATGGATTCACGGTGGTATAGTATTTGCACCAAAGCCAAGAGATTATAGAGTTTCAATTCCAAAATCAATGAGAAGGGTTGCTTTGAAATCAGCTCTTTCATCAAAGGTTCAAGATAATCAATTAATAGTTTTAGAAAGTCTTGAATTAGAAGCTCCAAAGACTAAAGAAGTTGTAAAAATATTAAATGCTTTAAATGTTACTAAGACATTAATAGTTACTGCTGAATCAGATCAAAATATATACAAATCAGCAAGAAATATAAAGGGAGTAACAGTACTTCCAGTTAACAATTTAAATGTTTATGATATTCTAAAGTATGACAACTTTATAGTAACTAAGGATGCTGTATCAAAAATTGAGGAGGTGTATGCATAATGAAGCTAACAAATTATGATATAATCAGAAGACCAGTTATAACTGAAAAAAGTATGGCTTCTATGAGCGATAAGAAATACACCTTTATAGTTGATAAACATGTAAATAAATCTCAGATTAAAAGAGCAATAGAGGATATTTTTGGAGTAGAAGTTGCTGAAATAAAGACAGCTAACTACTTAGGAAAAAATAAGAGAGTAGGAGTTCATTTCGGAAAAAGACCTGATTATAAAAAAGCTGTTGTTAAATTATCAGAGAACAGTAAAACAATTGAGTTCTTTGAAGGAATGTAATTTTTAGTTAGTTAAAATAAGGCGTTATTGGCGATAAGCCAGATAAGCTCAAGATAAGGAGGTAGCACAAGATGGCTGTTAAAGGATTTAAACCTACCACACCTGCTAGAAGACAAATGACTGTGTGTACATATAATGAAATAACAACTGATTCACCAGAGAAGTCTCTTCTAGTTTCATTAAACAGAACTGGTGGTAGAAATAATAACGGTAAAATAACTGTTCGTCATCGTGGTGGCGGAGCTAAAAGAAAATATAGATTAATAGATTTTAAAAGAAATAAGGATGGAATTCCAGCAAAAGTTGCTACAATAGAATATGATCCAAATAGAACTGCATTTATAGCACTTGTTGTTTATGCTGATGGAGAAAAGAGATATATTATAGCTCCTGATGGATTAAAAGTTGGAGACACAGTTTATTCAGGACCAGAATCAGATATAAAAGTTGGAAATTGCCTTCCACTTAAGAATATTCCAGTTGGTACTTTTGTTCATAACATTGAATTATCAAAAGGAAAAGGTGCCCAGCTTGTTAGATCTGCAGGAAGTTCAGCACAGTTAATGGCTAAAGAAGGCGATTATGCAACATTGAGACTTCCAAGTGGTGAAATGAGATATGTAAGAGTAGAATGTAGAGCAACAATAGGAACAGTTTCTAATTTAACAAATGAAATTGTTAATATAGGTAAAGCTGGTAGAAAGAGACATATGGGATTCAGACCTACAGTTAGAGGTTCTGTAATGAACCCTAATGACCATCCACATGGTGGTGGTGAAGGTAGATCACCAATAGGACACCCAAGTCCACTTACTCCATGGGGTAAGCCAGCTCTTGGATATAAGACAAGAAAGCATAAAAAATACTCTGATAGATTTATTATTAAGAGAAAAAATGATTAATTTTGAAGAGAATAATTATATTCTCTTCAAAAGTTGTTAATAAGGTTATGTGAAGGGAGGCCAATTAAGTTGAGTAGATCCATTAAGAAAGGACCTTTTGTGCATGAAGGACTTTTAAAGAAAATAAACGAAATGAATAAAAATGGTGAAAAGAAAGTAATAAAGACATGGTCAAGAAGTTCAACTATTTTTCCACAAATGATAGGTCATACTATAGCAGTACATGACGGAAGAAAACATGTTCCTGTATATATCTTAGAAGATATGGTTGGACATAAATTAGGAGAATTCGTATTGACTAGAACATTTAAGGGCCATGTAGATAAGACTGAAAAGTCATCTGGCTCAAGATAGTACAGGAAGGAGGTAATATTTAATGGAAGCTAAAGCAATAGCTAAATATGTAAGAATGTCCTCAATGAAAATAGGAATAGTTCTTGACTTAATAAGAAATAAAAATGTAAATGAGGCCTTTGCTATATTACAGTACACTCCAAAAGATGCAGCTGTAGTAGTGAATAAAGTTTTAAAGTCAGCTGTAGCTAATGCTGAAAATAATTTAAATTTAGATGTAAGCAGATTATATGTTGCTGAAGCTTATGCTTGTGAAGGACCTATATTGAAGAGATTTCAGCCACATGCTCAGGGTAGAGCGTTTAGAATAAATAAAAGAACTAGCCATATTACGTTAGTTGTAAAGGAAAGAGATTAAAAGAAGGAGGGAAATAGATGGGACAGAAAGTACATCCACACGGTTTAAGAGTTGGAGTTATAAAAGATTGGGATGCTAAATGGTATGCTGATGGTAAAAATTTCTCAGATAATTTAGTTGAAGATAATCTTATAAGAGAATTTGTTAAAAATAAATCTTACTCAGCTGGTATTTCAAAAATTGAAATAGAAAGAGCGGCGAAAAGAGTTAAGTTAAATATACACACTGCTAAACCAGGTATGATAATTGGAAAAGGCGGTCAAGGAATTGATGCTTTAAAAGCTGAATTACAAAAGTTAATCAATAGTGATAAAAATATTTTAATAAATATAGTAGAAGTTAAAGCAGCAGAAACTGATGCTCAGTTAATGGCTGAAAATATAGCACAACAGCTTGAAAAAAGAATATCTTTTAGAAGAGCTATGAAACAAACAATTCAAAGAGCTATGAGATCAGGAGCTAAAGGTGTTAAGACTGCTTGTTCAGGAAGACTTGGCGGAGCTGATATAGCTAGAACAGAGCAATATCATGAAGGAACAATTCCTCTACAGACTTTAAGAGCTGATATAGATTACGGATTTGCTGAAGCAGATACTACATATGGGAAAATTGGTGTAAAAGTATGGGTATATAGAGGTGAAGTTCTTCCAGCAAAAAAAGAAATAAAGGAAGAAGTTAATGCATAGGGAAGGAGGAATATGACATGTTAATGCCTAAAAGAGTTAAACATCGTAAGGTACAGCGTGGCAGAATGAAAGGTAAGGCTACTAGAGGTAACTTTATAGCATACGGTGATTTTGGTATTCAAGCTACTGAATGTGGCTGGATCACAAGCAATCAAATTGAAGCTGCCAGAATAGCTATAAATAGATATATAAAAAGAGGAGGAAAACTTTGGATAAAGATTTTCCCAGATAAACCAGTTACTGAAAAACCAGCTGAAACACGTATGGGTTCCGGTAAAGGTTCACCTGAATACTGGGTAGCAGTAGTAAAACCAGGTAGAGTATTATTTGAACTAACAGGTGTTAGTGAAAAGGTAGCAAGAGAAGCTATGAGACTTGCTTCACATAAATTACCAGTATCCACTAAATTTGTTATGAGATCAGATTTTGAAGAAATGGGTGGTGAAATCAATGAAGGCTAGAGAATTACAAGAATTAAGAAAAGGCAGTCCTGAAGATTTAGCAGTAAAGTTAAATGATCTTAAGGGCGAATTGTTTAACCTTAGATTTCAGTTAGCTACTGGTCAGTTAGAAAACCCAATGAGAATAAGAGAAGTAAAAAAATCTATAGCCCAGATTAAGACCATCCTTAGAGAAGAAGAACTAAGGAAGTTTGAGCAGTAAAATTGAAAGGAGGTTTATCCTGTGGAAAGAACAAATAGAAAGTCAAGAATAGGTAGAGTTGTTTCTGATAAAATGGATAAAACTGTTGTTGTAGCAGTAGAAACTAAAGTTCGTCACCCATTATATGGGAAAACTGTGAACAGAACAACTAAATTTAAAGCACATGATGAAAATAATGAGGCTAAAATTAATGATAGAGTTTTAATAATGGAAACTAGACCATTATCAAAAGAAAAAAGATGGAGAGTTGTAGAAATAGTTGAAAAAGCTAAATAGTCTTAAAAAGCTGAAAGGAGGGTATTTTTAATGATTCAGCAGCAAACCATATTAAGAGTTGCAGATAACTCTGGTGCTAAAGAGATTATGTGTATAAGAGTACTAGGTGGTTCCAAGAGAAAATGGGGTAACATCGGAGATGTAATAGTTGCTAGCGTTAAAAGTGCAACACCAGGCGGTGTTGTTAAAAAAGGCGATGTTGTTAAGGCAGTAATCGTAAGATCTGTAAAAGGTTTAAGAAGAGCAGATGGTTCATATATAAGATTCGATGAAAATGCCGCTGTTATAATAAAGGATGATAAACAACCAAAAGGAACTCGTATCTTTGGACCTGTTGCAAGGGAGCTAAGAGATAAAGAATTTACAAAAATATTATCATTAGCACCTGAAGTTCTATAGGATAGGGAGGTGGCTTAAATGCAGAATAAGATACATGTTAGAAAAAAAGACACAGTTATGGTTATATCTGGAAAAGATAAGGGAAAAATAGGTGAAGTTTTAAGCGTATTCCCTAAGCATAATAAAGTATTAGTTAAAGGTGTTAATGTAGTTACAAAACACCAGAAACCAAGCAGAGAAAATATGCAAGGTGGAATTGTTCATAAAGAAGCGCCTATATATAGTTCAAAAGTTATGTTATACTGTACAAAATGCAAATCAGTAACAAGAATAAGTCATAAGATATTAGATGACGGAACTAAAGTAAGAGTTTGTAAAAAGTGCGGAGAAACATTCTAATCTTGAAAGGAGGTTTAACTAATGATTCCAAGATTACAGGAAAAATACGAAAAAGAAGTAGTTACAGCTTTAATGGAAAAGTTCGGATATCAGAATATAATGGAAGTTCCAAAGCTTGAAAAAATAGTTATAAACATGGGTGTTGGAGAAGCTAAAGAAAATCAAAAAATATTAGAATCAGCAGTTAGTGATTTAACAATCATTACAGGACAAAAGCCTGTGTTAACAAGAGCAAAAAAGTCAATAGCAAATTTTAAAATAAGAGAAAACATGCCAATAGGATGTAAGGTTACTTTAAGAAAGCAAAAAATGTATGAGTTTGCGGATAAATTAATGAATATAGCACTACCAAGAGTAAGAGATTTTAGAGGTATTTCAGATAAGTCTTTTGACGGTAGAGGAAATTATTCATTAGGAGTTAAAGAACAGCTTATATTCCCTGAAATTGAATATGATAAGATTGATAAAGTAAGAGGTATGGATATTATATTTGTTACAACTGCAAAGACTGACGAGGAAGCAAGAGAATTATTAAGATTCCTTGGAATGCCTTTTGCTCAATAATAAGGAGGGAAAATTGTGGCACGTAAGGCTTTAATAGAAAAGTGGAAAAAAGAACCTAAGTACTCAACAAGAGCTTACACAAGATGTAGAATTTGTGGAAGACCACATTCTGTTTTAAAGAAATTTGGTATATGCCGTATTTGTTTTAGAGAACTTGCATACAAAGGTCAAATACCTGGATGTAAGAAAGCAAGTTGGTAATTTGTTATAGGAAAGGAGGCACATTAAATATGGTAATGACTGACCCAATCGCAGATTTACTAACACGTATTAGAAATGCTAATATAGTTAGACATGAAACAGTAGAAGTACCTTCTTCAAATATTAAGAAGGCTATTGCAAATATAATGCTTCAAGAAGGATATGTAAAAGACATTGAGGAATACAATGATGGTTCAGTTCCAATGTTAAAAATAACAATGAAGTATGGTCAGAATAAAGAAAGAGTTATAACAGGCTTAAAGAGAATATCAAAACCAGGTTTAAGAGTATATTGCAGAAAAGAGGAAATTCCTAAAGTATTAAATGGTTTAGGAGTTGCTATTGTATCAACTTCAAAAGGAATCGTAACAGATAGAGACGCAAGAAAGTTTGCAGTTGGTGGCGAAGTACTTTGTTATATTTGGTAATGAATGAACAGGAGGTGTAATAATGTCAAGAATAGGAAGACTTCCAATAGCTATACCAAATAGTGTAACTGTTACAGTAACACCAGATAACGTTGTTACTGTAAAGGGGCCAAAAGGTCAGCTTGTAAAAAACATGCATCCTGCTATTAACATAGCTGTTGAGGACAATTCTGTAGTAGTTACAAGAAATAATGATCAAAAAGAGAGCAGATCTCTTCATGGATTAACAAGAGCGTTAATAAATAACATGGTTGTAGGAGTAACTGAAGGATATCAAAAGACATTAGAATTAGTTGGAGTAGGTTATAGAGCTCAGTTACAAGGTAAAAAATTAGTATTAAATCTTGGATTCTCACATCCAGTTGAAATAGATCCAGTTGAAGGCGTAGATTTCCAATTAGAAGGAGCTAATAAGATTATCGTTAAAGGTATCGATAAAGAACTAGTTGGAGATGTGGCAGCTGATATAAGAGAATGGAGAAAACCTGAACCTTACAAGGGAAAAGGAATTAAGTATGATAACGAAGTTATCAGACGTAAGGAAGGTAAAACTGGTAAGAAATAAAGATTAGGAAAGGAGTGAGTCTCTATGTTTAAGAAGGATGACAGAAAGAAGTCAAGAGTTAAACGTCATTTAAGAGTTCGTAAGAAAATTTCTGGAACTACTGAAATACCAAGACTTTCAGTATATAGAAGTGAAAAAAATATATATGCACAGATTATAGATGATATAAATGGTATAACTTTAGCTGCTGCTTCAAGTTTAGATAAAGATTTTAATGGACTTGGAAGTAATAAAGAAGGAGCTAAACTAGTTGGAGAACTAGTAGCTAAAAGAGCAATAGAAAAAGGAATTAAAGAAGTTGTTTTTGATAGAGGCGGATACGTTTATCACGGAAGAGTAAAAGAACTTGCAGATGGTGCGAGAGAAGCAGGTTTACAGTTCTAAAAAAGGAGGGAAATAAATGAGAATAGATCCTAGCACTTTGGATTTGAAAGAAAAAGTTGTATTTATAAATAGAGTTGCTAAGGTTGTAAAAGGTGGTAGAAACTTCAGATTTAGCGCCCTCGTAGTTGTTGGAGATGAAAATGGCCACGTAGGCGTTGGTATGGGGAAATCTATAGAAATACCTGAAGCTATAAGAAAAGGTATAGAAGATGCAAAGAAAAATTTAGTAGAAGTTCCAATAGTTGAAACTACAATACCACATGATATTCAAGGAGAATTTGGAACAGGAAGAGTTCTTTTAATGACTGCAAATGAAGGTACAGGAGTTATAGCTGGTGGTCCAGTAAGAGCAGTACTTGAATTAGCTGGTTTAAAAGATGTTAGAGCTAAATCTTTAGGTTCTAATAATCCAAGAAACATGGTTAATGCTACAATTAACGGTTTATCAAGACTAAGAACAGCTGAACAGATAGCTAAGTTAAGAGGAAAAACCGTTGAAGAGATTTTAGGTTAGGAGGGATAGCCTTGGCTAAACTTAAAATAACTTTAAAGAAGAGTTTAATTGGTAGAAAAGAAAGCCATATATCTACAGTTAATGCTCTTGGATTAAAGAAAATAGGAAAAACAGTTGAACAAAATGATACTCCTCAAATCAGAGGTATGATAAATAAAGTAAGTTATCTTTTAGAAGTAGAAGAAATACAGTAAAAGAGGAGGTGTAAGGTATGAAACTTCATGAATTAAGACCAGCAGAAGGTTCAAAAAAAGCTCCAAAGAGAGTAGGTAGAGGTACTGGTTCAGGACTTGGTAGAAATGCGGGAAAAGGTGAAAAAGGACAAAAAGCTAGATCCGGCGGTGGAGTAAGACCAGGATTTGAAGGCGGACAGATGCCATTATATAGAAGACTACCTAAGAGAGGATTTACAAATATATTTGCTAAAAGATTTGCAGCTATCAACGTTGATAGATTAAATATATTTGAAAACGGAACAGTTGTAACTCCAGAATTACTAATCGAAAAAGGAATAATAGGTAAAGTTTATGATGGAGTTAAAATTTTAGCTAATGGTGAGTTAGAAAAAAGCTTAACAGTTAAGGCAGCTAAATTTTCTAAAGCAGCAGCTGAAAAGATTGAAGCAGCTGGAGGAAAAGTTGAGGTGATATAAGGTGCTATCAACCCTACGTAATGCCTGGAAAGTTCCCGATTTGAGGAAGAGGATACTCTTTACATTTTTTATGTTAATCCTTTTTAGAATGGGAAATTTTATTCTCGTTCCAGGGATTGACCAATCAAGATTAAAGGCACTTACAGAAGCAGGTAATGGAAACTTATTTAGCTTATATGATTTGATATCTGGTGGTGCATTCAGCAAATTTAGTATATTTGCTATGGGTGTAGTTCCGTATATTAACTCATCCATTATATTTCAGCTTTTGACTATCGCTATACCTTCTTTAGAACAATTATCTAAAGAAGGAGAAGAAGGTAGAAAAAAAATTCAGCAATATACTAGATATGGTGCTATAGTTTTTAGTATCATTCAAGGTTTCAGTACATATGCCATTATATCAAGAGCTGGAGCATTACAAGATGGTTCTAAGCTTAGTATGTTTTTAATAATCCTTACTTTAACCACAGCATCAACATTTCTAATGTGGTTCGGAGATAAGATTACTGAAAAGGGCATTGGAAATGGTATATCACTTATAATATTTGTAAATATTGTTTCAAGAGTTCCGAGTACTATATATAGCATATCATCACTTCAAAAAGCTGAAGAAGTTAACTTCGTTCAAGTTATAACGTTTGTAGTAGTAGTAGCAGCATTATTCTTGTCAGCAGTTGTGATGAGTCTTGCAGAAAGAAGAATACCTATTCAGTATGCAGGGAAAACTGTAGGAGGAAAAATGTATAAAGGACAGTCAACACATATTCCTATAAATGTGAATTCCTCAGGAGTTATAGGTATAATATTTGCTATGTCACTTATGCTTTTTCCTGCAACAATAAGTCAATTTTGGCCTAATTCAAAGTTTAACATGATTATAACAGGAAGTAAGTATAGTCCTTTTAGAGAGGGTAGTTGGCAATACAGTTTAATGTATTTCCTACTAATAATATTCTTTACTTGGTTTTATACACAAGTTACATTTAAACCTGATGAAATGGCTGAAAATATGCATAAGTCAGCTGGCTTTATTCCAGGAATAAGACCAGGAGAGCCTACAGCAAATTATATTGAAAAAGTGCTAACAAGAATAGCAGTACTTGGGGGTGTTTTTGCTGGAATGATAGCAATTATACCTATAATAGTATCATCAAATACTCCTTTCAAAGGAATTTATTTTGGAGGTACTGGATTGCTAATTATCGTAGGAGTTGCTCTTGAATCTATAAGACAAATAGAATCTCAATTAGTAATGAGACATTATCAAGGATTTTTAAAGTAATAAATATTTGGAGATGGTTTAGTTGAAGATAATTTTACTAGGTCCTCCAGGAGCTGGAAAAGGGACACAGGCAAAGTTAATTAGTGAAAAATATTCCATACCACATATATCAACAGGTGATATATTTAGAAAAAATATATCAGAAAAGACGCCCCTTGGAATTAAAGCGAAGAGTTACATGGATAAAGGTCAATTAGTACCAGATGAGTTAACTATAGAAATAGTTAATGATAGATTAAAGAATGATGATTGCAAAAAAGGATTTTTATTAGATGGATTTCCTAGAACAGTAAAACAAGCAGAAGCACTTGATAAATTCCTAAATAATGAAGGAACAAAAATTGATAATGCTTTATTAATAGAAGTACCTCAAGATTTCATTCTAGAGAGAATGACAGGAAGAAGAGTGTGTAAGAATTGTGGAGCTAGCTACCATGTGAAATTTAATCCTTCAAAGACTGAAGGTAAATGTGATTTGTGTGGTGGAGAGCTTGTTCAGAGGAAAGATGATACTGAAGAAACAGTAAAAGAGAGATTAGAAGTGTATTCAAATCAAACAGCACCGTTAGTTCAGTATTATAAAAGCAATGATTCACTTTATGCAATTGATGGAACTCGTGAAATTAGTGAAGTTTTTCAAAGCGTTTGTAATATCCTAGGGAGCGATATATAGATGATAATTATTAAAAATGATATAGAAATTGAGTATATGAGACAGGCAGGTAAAGTTGTAGGAGATACCCTTGCAAAACTTGAAGAGGCAGTAAAACCTGGAATAACTACTGGAGAATTGGATAGAATAGCAGAAGAGTTTATAACTCAGAGAGGTGCTAAGCCATCTTTTAAGGGTTATTATGGATTTCCCGCTTCAATATGTGCATCAGTAAATAATGAAGTAGTTCATGGTATTCCATCTAAAGATAGGGTTCTACAAGAAGGCGATATTATAAGTATAGATTGTGGAGCAATTATTAATGGATATCATGGAGATGCAGCAAGAACTTTCCCTATAGGAAAAATTTCTGAAGAAGCTAAGAAACTTATTGAAGTGACTAAGGAAAGTTTTTTTAAGGGAGTAGAAAAAGCTACAATAGGGAATAGATTAACTGATATCTCTTCTGCAGTTCAGCAATATGTTGAGAGTTTTGCCTATTCTGTTGTTAGAGACTATGTTGGTCACGGTATTGGTAAAGAAATGCATGAAGATCCTGAGGTTCCTAATTTTGGTAGGCCTGGTAGAGGCCCTAAATTAATAAAGGGCATGGTTATAGCTATAGAACCTATGGTTAACATAGGAGATTATCATGTAAAAGTTGAACCAAATGGATGGACAGTTGTGACCAAAGATAATAGTTTATCAGCTCATTATGAAAACACAGTTGCTATTTTAGATAACGGCCCAGAAATACTAACATTGATTTAATAGAGGTGAAAATCTTGAATGATAATGACCAGATAGGTAAAGTAGTCTGTTCTAAGGCAGGAAGAGATAAGGGTAGATTCTTCATAGTTACAGCAGTTTTGAATGAAGAATATGTTTATATTTCCGATGGCAGTTTAAGGTTTGTTGAAAAACCTAAGAAAAAGAAAATTAAGCATTTAGTTTTTACTAATGTAATAGCTGATGAAATTAAAAAAACGTTATTAGAGAATAATGAAGTTAGTAATTTGATGATTAGGAAATTTTTGCAGTCTCACGACATGAATAAGGAGGTTTGAGACCTTATGTCAAAAGAGGATGTTATAGAAATGCAGGGTACTGTTTTAGAAGCTTTACCTAATGCTATGTTTGAAGTAGAATTAGAAAGTGGGCATAAAATATTAGCTCATATTTCTGGAAAATTAAGAATGAATTTTATAAGAATACTGCCGGGAGATAAAGTTACTGTGGAGCTTTCTCCATATGATTTAACTCGTGGAAGAATAACTTGGAGAGCAAAGTAATAAGGAGGGTTAGCTATGAAAGTAAGACCATCAGTTAAGCCTATATGTGAAAAATGCAAAGTCATAAAAAGAAAAGGAAGATTAATGGTTATTTGTGAAAATCCTAAACACAAACAAAAACAAGGTTAATAATGTTTTGGGGCGGCTGACATTAGGATTTTAAAGATCCTAATGGCCTAAAACTTTATATATAAATTTAAATTAATTAATCCTTTATCTATAATAAAGATATTCAGGAGGTGTAATATTAATGGCAAGAATAGCAGGAGTTGACCTACCAAAGGAAAAAAGAGTAGAAATAGGTCTAACCTACATTTTCGGTATAGGATTACCAAGTTCACACAAAATCCTTAAAGAAACAGGAGTTAATCCAAATGCAAGAGTTAAGGATTTAAGTGAAGAAGAAGTTAATGCATTAAGAGATTATATAAATAAAAATTTTACTGTTGAAGGTGATTTAAGAAGAAATATAGCTCTTGATATAAAGAGATTGGTTGAAATAGGTTGTTATAGAGGAATAAGACATAGAAGAGGACTTCCAGTAAGAGGTCAGAAAACTAAGACTAATGCTAGAACAAGAAAAGGTCCAAAGAAATTAGTTGGTTCTAAGAAAAAGAAATAGCATTGATAAACTGATTTAAGGAGGGAAAAAGATGGCAGCTGGGTCAAAAGTTAAAAAGACAAGAAGAAGAAAAGAAAGAAAAAATATTGAACACGGCAGTGCACATATAAAGTCAACTTTTAACAATTCCATTGTTACGTTAACTGATACTGCTGGTAACACATTATCATGGGCAAGTGCCGGCGGATTAGGATTTAGAGGTTCAAGAAAGAGCACTCCATTTGCAGCTCAAATGGCAGCTGAAACTGCAGCAAAGGCAGCTATGGAGCATGGCTTAAAGAGCGTTGAAGTATATGTAAAGGGACCAGGAGCAGGTAGAGAAGCTGCAATAAGATCACTACAGGCTGCTGGATTAGAAGTAACTCTAATTAAAGACGTTACTCCAATACCACACAATGGTTGCAGACCACCAAAGAGAAGAAGAGTCTAATTTTAAGTAATAGGAGGTGTAATTTAAATGGCAAGATACACTGGAGCAGTTTGTAGATTATGTAGAAGAGAAGGATTAAAGCTATTTCTTAAAGGAGATAGATGTCATACAGATAAGTGTGCGTTCGCAAGAAGAGGATATGCACCAGGACAACATGGACAGAGCAGAAAGAAGCTTTCGAACTATGGATTACAATTAAGAGAAAAGCAGAAAGCTAGAAGAATATATGGAGTATTAGAAGGTCAGTTTAGAACTTACTATGAAAAAGCTGACAAAATGAGAGGAATAACAGGTGAAAACTTACTTAAGCTTTTAGAATTAAGACTTGATAACGTAGCTTATAGATTAGGATACGGAGATTCTAGAAAAGAAGCTAGACAGTTAGTAACTCATGGACATTTTTTAGTAAATGGCAAAAAAGTAGATATTCCTTCATATATACTTTCTGTAAATGATGTTATAACTATATCTGAAAAGAGTAGAGCTACAGAAAAGTTTAAGACATTTGCTGAAAATCCAAAGACATTACCAAACTGGTTAACAGCTAATCCAGAAAATTTTGAAGGAAAAGTTGTTAGTGAACCAGCTAGAGCTGATATAGATGTTCCTGTAAATGAAACATTAATAGTTGAGTTATACAGCAAATAGTAATTAAATAAGAATCAGTTGCCCTCAATGTAAACTAATAGATTATTAAAAAGGAGGGTTCCTAATGTTAGAAATTGAAAAGCCAAAAATAGAATGTGTAGAGATGGCTGAAGACGGTTCTTATGGCAAGTTCGTTGTAGAACCTTTGGAAAGAGGATATGGGACTACTCTAGGGAATGCATTAAGGAGAATACTCCTTTCTTCATTACCTGGAGTTGCTGTTAATTCTATAAAAATTGAAAATGTACTACATGAGTTTTCTACTGTTAAAGCAGTAAAAGAAGATGTTACTGAATTAATATTAAATATTAAGTTATTAGCTTTAAAGATGAGCGGAGAAGGTCCAAAAACTATATATATAGATGCTAAAGGACCTGGTGAAGTAACAGCAGGTGATATAAAAACTGATGGCGATGTAGAAGTTATAAATAAAGACTTACATATAGCAACCTTAGATGATGATGGAAAACTTTATATAGAAATGGTGGTAAATAGAGGTAGAGGCTATGTATCACAGAATAGAAATAAAGTAGAAGGTATGCCAATAGGAACTATCCCTGTAGATTCTATTTATACTCCTGTAAAAAGGGTTAACTTTACTGTAGAAAATACAAGAGTGGGACAGATTACAGACTATGATAAATTAACTCTTGAAGTATGGACCAATGGAACAATAATGCCTGATGAAGCAGTAAGTTTATCAGCAAAAATATTGATAGAACACTTCAAGTTATTTATGACTTTAACAGATCATGCAAATAATGTAGAAATCATGGTTGAAAAAGAGGAAGATAAGAAAGAAAAAGTTCTAGAAATGACTATTGAAGAACTTGACCTTTCAGTTAGAAGTTATAACTGCTTAAAGAGGGCTGGTATAAATACAGTACAAGAATTAACTGAAAGAACTATGGATGATATGATGAAAGTAAGAAATCTAGGGAAAAAATCTCTTGAAGAAGTTGAACAAAAGCTTGCAGCTTTATCATTGGGCTTAAAGCAGAGTGAAGAGTAGTTTATAGGATAAAACACTAGATGGAATGTAAGGAGGTATATAGACATGGCAGGATATCGTAAGTTAGGTCGTCCAACAGACCAAAGAAGAGCAATGCTTAGAAGTCTAGTTACTAGTTTCTTAAAGAATGGTAAAATAGAAACTACTGTAACAAGAGCAAAAGAAACTAAAAACTTAGCTGAAAAAATGATAACTCTTGGAAAAAGAGGAGACTTACATGCAAGAAGACAGGTACTTGCATTTGTAACAGAAGAAGAAGTAGTTAAGAATTTATTCGAAAACATAGCTCCTAAATACGCTGAAAGAAATGGTGGATACACTAGAATGTATAAAGTTGGTCCAAGAAGAGGCGATGGAGCAGAAATGGTTATATTAGAATTAGTTTAGTAGCTTAGGGGATTAAGTAGAGACATAGCTTAGTCCCCATTTTAATATACTGTCAATCATTAAGAGGTGTTTAAATGAATGAGAAAATGATTGAATGTAGGAATGTAGTGTATAAATATGAAGATAACAGCGAAAGCAACTTCAGAATAGCTATAGATAATATGACAATAAGTATAAATAAAGGTGAATTTGTTGTAGTTTTAGGAAGAAATGGTTCAGGTAAATCAACTTTAGCAAAGCATATGAATGCACTTTTAGTTCCTACAGATGGAAAAGTTTTTGTAGACGGAATGGATACTTCACTTGAAGAACATTTATGGGATATTAGAAATAAATCAGGAATGGTTTTTCAGAACCCAGATAACCAAATTGTGGCAACTATAGTTGAAGAAGATGTTGCTTTTGGACCAGAAAATCTTGGAATAGAACCAACTGAAATAAGAAGAAGAGTTGATGACTCTTTAAAAAGAGTAAATATGTATGAATATAGAAAACACGCACCTCATTTATTATCTGGTGGGCAAAAACAAAGAGTGGCTATAGCTGGAGTTCTAGCTATGAGACCAGAATGTATTGTTTTTGATGAGCCTACAGCTATGTTGGATCCATCAGGAAGAAAAGAAGTAATAAAAACAATAAAAGAATTAAATAAAAAGTATGGTATTACTATAGTACTAATTACACATTATATGGAAGAAGCAGTTGAAGCAGATAGAATTGTAGTAATGGATTCAGGAAAGCTTATTATTGAAGGATCACCAAGAGAAATATTTAGTAACGTAGGAACTATGAAAAAAATAGGCCTTGATGTACCACAGGTAACTGAATTAGCTTATGAATTACAAAAAGAGGGATTGGATATAACTTCAGATATATTAACTATTGATGAGATGGTGAATGGATTATGTCAATTAAAATAGAAAATTTAACTCATATTTATATGAAAGGAACACCTTTCGAAAAAAAAGCCATAGATAATGTTACTTTAGAAATAAAAGATGGAGAATTTGTTGCATTAATAGGTCATACAGGTTCAGGAAAGTCTACTCTTATACAGCATGTAAATGGACTTCTCAAGCCAGACTCAGGAAAAATTATAGTTGATGATGTTGATATAACTAGCAAAAATGTAAAATTAACTACTATAAGAAAGAAAGTAGGTTTGGTTTTTCAATATCCAGAATACCAACTATTTGAGGAAACTATTGAAAAAGATATTGCTTTTGGTCCTAGAAACTTAGGATTGAGTGAAGAAGAAATATCATCTAAAATCAAAAGAGCTATGAAAATTGTTGGATTGGATTATGATACATATAAGGATAAATCACCATTTGAATTAAGTGGTGGACAAAAAAGAAGAGTAGCTATTGCTGGTGTAGTAGCCATGGAACCAAAAGTATTAATATTGGATGAACCTACTGCAGGATTAGATCCAAGAGGTAGAGATGATATATTAGGAAATATAGCAGATCTTCATAAAGAATATAATATGACTATTATACTTGTTTCTCATAGCATGGAAGATGTAGCTAAGTTAGCTTCTAGAATACTTGTAATGCATAAGGGAAAATGTATATTAGATGGTAAGCCATCAAAAATATTTAAAGAGATAGATACTCTTGAGAATGTTGGGTTAGCTGTACCGCAAGTAACATATTTAGTGAAAAAATTAAGAGAGAAAGGTTTTAATATATCTGAAGATATATTTACTATAGAACAAGCTAAGCAAGAGTTACTGAGAATATTAAGGAAGCAGCCTATGTAAAAGTTGAAAGAATATTGTTAGGAGAGCATATAAATGATCAAAGATATTACTTTAGGACAATATATACCTGGTGATTCTTTTGTACATAAACTTGACCCAAGAATAAAAATATTAATATCTTTAATATATATTATAGATTTATTTATAATTAATAACTTTATAGGATATATATTTATAATAATATTTACATTAGTTGCTATAATAGTATCAAAAGTTCCATTTAAATTCATTTATAGAGGCCTTAAACCAATATTTATATTAATAATAATTACAGCTATATTAAATATATTTATGACTAGTGGAGGGGAGATAGTATATACATGGAGATTTATTACCATATATGAAGAAGGATTAAAATTAGCTTTATTTATGGTTATAAGATTGATATTTTTAATTATCGGTACTTCACTTCTTACTTTAACTACTTCACCTATAGAACTTACAGATGGTATAGAAAAATTATTGAATCCATTAAAAAAAATAGGAGTGCCAGCTCATGAATTAGCTATGATGATGACAATAGCTTTAAGATTTATCCCTACATTAATGGATGAAACGGACAAAATCATGAAAGCACAAATGGCAAGAGGAGCTGATTTTGAATCTGGTAACATTTTACAAAGAGCAAAGAGCTTAATACCATTACTTGTTCCTTTGTTCATAAGTTCATTTAGAAGAGCGGATGAATTGTCTATGGCTATGGAAGCAAGATGCTATAGAGGAGGAGAAGGTAGAACAAGAATGAAGCAGCTTAAGCTTACCAGTAAAGATTTTATTGCTTCATTAATTATAGTATTAGTAGTAGGTTTATCTGTATGGAGTAGATATATATAATGAAAAATATTAAACTATTAATAGAATATGATGGAACAAACTATTCTGGATGGCAAAAACAGAAGATGGAAAATATAAAAACTATACAGGGAACTATTGAAAATTCTATAAGCAATATTATAGAAGAAAATACTGAGATAATAGGTTGTAGTAGAACTGATGCTGGAGTTCATGCTAAAGGATTTGTAGCTAATTTTAAAACTAACAGCAGAATACCTAGTGAAAAGTTCAAATATGCAATCAATAATTTATTACCAGAAGATATAGTAATTTTGGATTCAAAAGAAGTAGATCTAGACTTTCATTCTAGATATAGTTGTATAGGAAAGAGATACATATATAAAATTTTAAATAGAGAGAATGCATCTCCTATATTAAGAAATTATTCTTATCATATTAAGAAGAGTTTAGATATAGATAGGATGTATAAGGCTTCAAAGTATTTTATTGGAAGACATGACTTTTCTGCATTTAAAAGTTCTGGCAGCAATGTACAGTCTTCAATAAGAACTATAATAGATACAGAAATATATAGAAAAGATGATTTATTAATATTTGCAGTTTCAGGAGATGGATTTTTATATAATATGGTTAGAATAATTGTTGGAACTTTAATAGAAGTAGGAATTGGGAAACGAGAGTCAGATGATATTGTTGCCATATTAGAATCTAAAGATAGAAAAAAAGCAGGACCTTGTGTTCCACCTATGGGCTTATACTTAGATAAAGTATTTTATTAAGCATAAAATTCATTGACACGCCAGGCTGCTTGTATTATAATATAAATGTTTGTATTTTAAGGTATAAAAGATCCACTAGCCCCGGATCTTTATATAGAACGAAAGTTTTTATGTAATAGTTCAAGGAGGGAAAAAGATGAAATCATACATTGCAAAACCACAAGAAGTAGAGAGAAAATGGTATGTAGTTGACGCTAATGGAAAGTCATTAGGAAGAGTAGCAAGTCAGGTTGCATCAATATTAAGAGGAAAAAATAAGCCAGTATTTACACCACATGTAGATACAGGAGACTATGTTATAGTTATAAATGCTGAAAAAGTAGCTTTAACTGGTAAGAAATTAGATCAAAAAATGTTAAGACACCATTCATTATATCCAGGTGGATTAAAGGAAACTCCTTACAGAGAAGCTTTAGCTAAGAAGCCAGAATTTGTTTTCGAAGAAGCTGTAAGAAGAATGCTTCCAAAAGGAGTACTTGGAAGACAGATGCTTAAAAAGTTAAAAGTATATAGAGGTTCAGAACATAATCATGAAGCTCAAAAGCCTGAAGTATTAGAATTAAGATTCTAGTAGATAGAGCAGGGAGAAGGAGGAATAAAAATGGCAAAAGTTCAATATTTTGGAACTGGTAGAAGAAAAAAGGCTATTGCAAGAGTAAGACTTGTACCAGGTGAAGGAAAAGTATTAGTAAATAAAAGAGATATAGAAAACTATTTTGGATTAGAGACTTTAAGAGTTATTGTAAATCAGCCATTAGTATTAACAGGAACAAAAGAAAAATTTGATGTTCTAGTAAATGTTCATGGTGGTGGATTTACAGGTCAGGCAGGAGCTATAAGACATGGAATATCAAGAGCGTTACTTAAAGCTGATGAAAGCTTAAGACCTGAATTGAAGAAAGCTGGATTCTTAACTAGAGATCCAAGAATGAAAGAAAGAAAGAAATATGGTCTTAAAAAGGCAAGAAGAGCTCCACAGTTCTCAAAGAGATAATGGAAAAGAGAGGAATTACCTCTCTTTTTTTATTGAAATTTTTAAACATAAAAATACTTTTTATTGAGAAGAATATATTCTGAAAGGAGGAGATATAAAAATTGATGATGAATAAGAAAAGAATTTTAAGTATATTGATGTTTATAATTTTAGGAGTACTGTTATTTACAAATGGATATAAGTTAGTGTATTCAAAAAAAAATAGTAATATAGATAAAAAAATTATATTGATAGATCCAGGACATGGAGGAATTGATGGAGGAGCGGTATCTAAAAATGGAACTGTGGAAAAAGATATAAACTTGAGTATAAGCTTAAAATTAAGAGATGAATTAGAGAAGAATGAATATAAGGTTATTATGACTAGAGAAGAAGATAAGGGACTATATAGTGATAAGGGTAGGATAAGGGATAAAAAAAGAGAAGATTTAAATAATAGATGTAAAATGAAACAAAATAGCAATTGTGATGCTTTTATAAGTATACATTTAAATATGTTTCCAGAAAGTAAGTATTATGGTGCGCAGGTTTGGTATTCAAGTAATGATAATAGTAAGAAATTAGCTTCATTAATTCAATCTAATTTTAAATTAAATTTAGATGAAACTAATAAAAGAGCGGAAAAACCTGCAAAAAATGATTATAAGATATTAAGAAGTGAAGATGATATACCTTCTGTTATAGTAGAATGTGGTTTTTTGTCAAATCCAAATGAAGAGAGGAAATTAAAAGATAGTAAATATCAAGAGGATATAGCAAACATTATAGCTACATCCATTAATCAATATTTTGACAATAAATAAAAGACATGTTATAAATTTAATAATTATAGGCCAAAAACCCTAATATGATGATGATTTTATATATAAAATGACAAAAACTTAAAAAAATTTTATTTTTTTAAAAAAGATATTGATGTTATAAATAGGTTATGATATTATTAATTTGGTTAATGGATTAGTCCATTAGTCAATTTAGCTTTTTAGCTTTGGGAGTGATTCATATTCATATCGTAATAGATAAGGGAAATAAAGTACCTTTATATTTACAGGTGAAAAAACAAATAATGGACCTAATCAAAGATGGATCTCTCAAAGTAGGATTTAAAATGCTGACAGAAAGAGAATTATCAGAAAAGCTTCAGGTAAGCAGAAATACAGTGAGTATGGCTTATCGGGAACTTGAACAAGAGGGAGTGCTTAAATCTTATCAAGGGAGAGGTACTTTTGTAGCTGAAGAAGTTAAGTTGTGGAAAGATGAAGATATAAAGGATAAAATTAAGAAATTTGTAGACTTGGCTTTTGAAGAAGCTATAGAAACAGGTATAGATGCAGATGAATTTTTAGAAATTGTTACAGAAAGAATTGAAGAAAAAAGAAAATTAATTAATGAAATAAGTGGTGTCTATATAGAATGTAATATAGAACAATCTAAGATTTTTGCAGCTCAGCTAAGGGAAAGAACTAATATAGATTTTATACCTATGACGGTAAACGATTTAAAATCTATGAGTATGGATATAAGGGAAGCAGTTCAAAGGTCTCAAATAATAATAACAACCTTTAATCATGTAAATGAAGTAAGAAGGTTAACAAGAAGTTATAATAAAAAAGTATTAGGTGTTGCAATTACACCGGATTTAGAGACCATAGTAAAAATTGCTAGATTTCCCATGGAAACTAGATTTTCTTTCATCTGTATATCAGAAGAATTTAAATTTAAAGTAAGGGATGCATTAGAGAGTGCTGGATTAGGAAATATAATTATTACCTATACCAATTCTTCAGATAGAGAAGAGTTAATGGAAGTAATAGAAAATTCTGATGTAATCATAACATCACCAGGAAGATATAAAGAACTTTATGAGATTAATAATGGTAGAAGACAAATTATAAATTTTCTTTACAGTTTAGATGATGGTTCTGTAAAAGCTCTAAAGTCTAAATTGTTGGAGATTAAATATTCAAAATAAATTTATGATAAATATATAAATTATATATATATAAATTATCTAGGAGGTTTTATAAATGGAGAAAAAGACTATTGTTCTTGGAGTTATTGGTTCAGACTGTCATGCAGTTGGTAACAAAATATTAGACCACTCATTTACAAATGCAGGCTTCAATGTTGTTAACATAGGAGTTTTATCATCACAGGAAGATTTTATAAATGCAGCTATAGAAACTAAAGCAGACCTTATATGTGTTTCTTCATTATATGGACAGGGAGAAATTGACTGTAAAGGATTAAGAGAAAAGTGTGATGAAGCAGGACTTAAAGGAATAAAATTATTTGTTGGCGGAAACATTGTTGTTGGTAAACAAAACTGGCCAGATGTTGAACAGAGATTTAAAGCAATGGGATTTGATAGAGTATATCCACCAGGAACATCTCCAGAAACAACAATAGCTGATATGAAAGAAGTTTTAGGAGTAGAATAATTTAACTAAAGGCTACTGTATTGCCTAAATTAGGAGTTGATTAAGGTGGATGCTTATTTACTTTTAGATTTTGGTAGCACCTATACAAAACTTACTGCAGTAGATATAGAAAATGAAGGGATATTAGCTACAGCAAAAGATATAACAACTATAGAAAGCGATATAATGGTAGGGTTTAACAAAGCCTACGAAAAGCTTACTGAACAGTTAGAAGGAAAAGAAGTGAATTTTGTTAAAAAGTTAGCATGTTCATCTGCAGCAGGTGGACTAAAGATGATAGCCATCGGTCTTGTACCAGAACTTACAGCAGAAGCTGCAAAGAGAGCTGCTCTTGGAGCAGGAGCTAGGGTACTAAATGTATATAGTTACGATTTGACTAATAAAGAAGTTGAAGAAATAAAAAATTCTAACTTGGACATAATACTTTTAGCAGGTGGTACAGATGGTGGAAATAAAGAATGTATGATTCATAATGCAAAAATGCTAGCTGAGCATGGAGTTAAACTTCCAATAGTTGTAGCAGGAAATAAAGTAGTTAGTGATGAAGTATCAGAAATATTTGATAAAGCAGGTATATTTTATAGAGTTACTGAAAATGTAATGCCCAAGTTAAATACATTAAATGTAGAACCTGCAAGAGAAGAAATAAGACAAATATTTATGAAAAAAATTGTAGAAGCAAAAGGAATGTCAAATGCTGAAAGCTTTATTAATGGAATACTTATGCCTACTCCAGCAGCAGTTTTAAAGGCAGCTAGAGTATTAGCAGAAGGAACCGATAAAGAAGATGGTATTGGCGATTTAATAGTAGTAGATATTGGTGGTGCTACTACAGATGTACACTCACTTGCAGATGGCGAGCCATCTAAGCCAGGAGTTACATTAAGAGGGCTTGAAGAACCTTTTGCAAAAAGAACTGTTGAAGGCGACCTAGGAATGAGATATTCTGCCATTTCCTTATGGGAGGCATCAGGAACAAGAAAACTTCAAAAATATCTATGTGATAATACTGTAGATGTAGAAGCTTGTTGTAAATATAGAGCTGAACATATAAAAATGGTACCCGAGACAGAAGAAGAAATTAAGTTTGATGAAGCTATGGCTAAGGTTGCAACTGATATGGCTATGGAAAGACATGTAGGAGTTATAGAAAGTATGTATACTCCTATGGGAGTCATATATAGTCAGATAGGTAAAGACTTGTTAAACGTAAAGTGTGTAATAGGAACTGGAGGAGTACTAGTTCATAGTAAGAATCCAGGTGAAATACTAAAAGCAGGGTCATTTGATATGGCCGATGCTACTCATTTGAAACCACAGCATCCAGAATATTATATAGATAAAACATATATATTATCTGCAATGGGGCTTCTAGCAGAAGATCTTCCAGATAAAGCAGTTAGAATAATGAAAAAGTATTTGGTTAAAGTTTGATAGGAGGGAATTTCAGTGGAACTTAAGAATAAAAAATGGACAGATGAAGAATTTTTTAAACAAAGAGAAGAAGTATTAAAGCAGTGGCCAACAGGTAAGGAAGTAGATTTACAGGAAGCTGTAGATTACTTAAAGAAGGTACCAACAGAAAAGAACTTTGCTGATAAATTAGTTAGAGCAAAAGAAGCAGGAATAACTTTAGCTCAGCCAAGAGCAGGTGTTGCATTACTTGATGAACATATTAATTTATTAAGATATTTACAAGATGAAGGTGGCGCAGATTTATTACCTTCAACAATTGATGCATATACAAGACAGAATAGATATGAAGAATGTGAAATTGGTATAAAAGAAAGTGAAAAAGCTGGAAGATCATTATTAAATGGTTTCCCAGGAGTTAACCATGGTGTTAAAGGTTGTAGAAAGGTTTTAGAATCAGTAAACTTACCACTACAAGCTAGACATGGTACACCAGATTCAAGATTACTTGCTGAAATAATTCACGCTGGTGGATGGACTTCAAATGAAGGAGGCGGTATCTCCTACAACATTCCATACGCTAAATCAGTTCCAATTGATAAATGTTTAAAAGATTGGCAGTATTGCGATAGACTTGTTGGTTTCTATGAAGAACAAGGAGTTCATATAAACAGAGAACCATTCGGACCATTAACAGGAACACTTGTACCACCATCAATGTCAAATGCAGTAGGAATTACAGAAGCTTTACTTGCAGCAGAACAAGGAGTTAAAAACATCACTGTTGGATATGGTGAGTGTGGAAACATGCTTCAGGATATAGCTGCATTAAGATGTTTAGAAGAACAGACAAATGAATACCTAAAAGCTTATGGATACAATGATGTATTTGTAACAACAGTATTCCATCAGTGGATGGGTGGATTCCCTCAAGATGAATCCAAAGCATTTGGCGTTATAGTAACAGCTACAACTATAGCATCATTAGCAGGAGCAACTAAAGTTATAGTTAAGACTCCACATGAAGCTATTGGTATACCAACAAAAGAAGCTAATGCTTCAGGTATCAAAGCTACAAAGATGGCATTAAATATGTTAGAAGGACAGAGAATGCCAATGTCAAAAGAATTAGAAACTGAAATGGCAATTATAAAAGCTGAAACTAAATGCATACTTGATAAGATGTTTGAATTAGGAAAAGGTGATTTAGCAGTAGGTACTGTTAAAGCATTCGAAACTGGTGTTATGGATATACCATTTGGACCAAGCAAATACAATGCAGGAAAAATGATGCCAGTTAGAGACAACTTAGGATGCGTAAGATACCTAGAATTCGGTAACGTTCCATTTACTGAAGAATTAAAGAATTATAACAGAGAAAGATTAGCTGAAAGAGCTAAATTCGAAGGAAGAGAAGTTAGCTTCCAGATGGTTATTGATGATATATTTGCAGTAGGTAAAGGAAGACTTATCGGAAGACCAGAAAATAAATAATTTATAAGACCTTGTTTATTACCACATTTAATGCTGGCAGGAAACTGTCAGCATGGATGTGGATAAAAATATATAATAACAATTAGTTGTTAAATTTTATTAAAAAAAAAGGACAGGTGAATAATTATGAAAATTGTTGACGTACTTTGTACACCAGGATTAACTGGATTCTATTTTGATGACCAAAGAGCAATCAAAAAGGGAGCAGGACATGATGGATTTACATATACTGGCTCTACTGTAACAGAAGGATTTACTCAAGTAAGACAAAAAGGTGAATCAATATCTGTATTATTAGTTCTTGAAGATGGTCAGGTTGCTCACGGAGATTGTGCTGCAGTTCAGTACTCAGGAGCAGGCGGAAGAGATCCATTATTCTTAGCTAAAGATTTTATACCTGTTATAGAAAAAGAAATAGCTCCAAAATTGATTGGAAGAGAAATAACTAACTTTAAACCAATGGCAGAAGAATTCGACAAAATGACTGTAAATGGTAATAGATTACATACTGCTATCAGATATGGTATAACTCAGGCTATACTTGATGCAGTAGCTAAAACTAGAAAAGTAACTATGGCTGAAGTAATCAGAGATGAATACAATCCAGGAGCAGAAATCAATGCAGTTCCTGTATTTGCTCAGTCAGGTGATGATAGATACGATAACGTTGATAAGATGATAATTAAAGAAGCTGATGTTTTACCACATGCTTTAATCAACAATGTTGAAGAAAAATTAGGACTTAAAGGAGAAAAACTTCTTGAGTACGTTAAATGGTTAAGAGATAGAATAATCAAATTAAGAGTAAGAGAAGACTATGCTCCAATATTCCACATCGACGTATATGGAACAATCGGTGCTGCATTTGATGTTGACATCAAGGCTATGGCTGATTACATTCAGACTTTAGCTGAAGCTGCTAAGCCATTCCACTTAAGAATTGAAGGACCAATGGACGTTGAAGATAGACAAAAACAAATGGAAGCTATGAGAGACTTAAGAGCTGAATTAGACGGAAGAGGAGTAGACGCAGAATTAGTTGCTGATGAATGGTGTAATACAGTTGAAGATGTTAAATTCTTCACTGATAACAAAGCTGGACACATGGTTCAGATCAAAACTCCAGACCTTGGTGGAGTTAACAATATAGCAGATGCTATTATGTACTGTAAAGCTAACGGAATGGGAGCTTATTGTGGAGGAACTTGTAACGAAACTAACAGATCCGCTGAAGTTACAACTAACATAGGTATGGCTTGTGGAGCTAGACAGGTTCTTGCTAAACCAGGTATGGGTGTTGACGAAGGAATGATGATCGTTAAGAACGAAATGAACAGAGTTTTAGCTCTTGTAGGAAGAAGAAAATAATTATATAGGGTTATACAACTTAGGTTTTTGAAGAGGCGGTTTACTTTTAAACTGCCTTTTCAACTATAAATGGCTAATTAATCATATTTTGAAAGGAGGCATTTATCTAGCAAGTGAATTAAACCTACACTTGCTTGGTAAATATGCATATATGAAAGAAGTAAATGTTGCAGAGATAACAAAGGCTATAAAAGAATTATGTATAGAAGCTAACTATAGACTTCCTGCTGATGTTAAAGCAAAGCTTGAAGAGTATAACAATAAAGAAAAATGGCCAATGGCTAAAGGTATAATAGAAAAAATATTAGTAAATATTGATATATCAGATAAAGAAGATAGACCAGCTTGCCAGGACACTGGTATGGCTTGTGTATTCGTTGAAATGGGACAGGATGTGCACCTTGTAGGTGGAAGTCTTGAAGATGCAATCAACGAAGGAGTAAGACAGGGATATACTGAAGGATATTTAAGAAAATCAGTTGTTAATGATCCAATTGAAAGAATAAATACAAAAGATAACACTCCAGCTGTTATTTATTATGATATAGTACCTGGAGATAAGTTAAAGATAACTGTTGCTCCAAAAGGATTTGGTTCTGAAAATATGAGCCAGCAAAAAATGTTAAAGCCTGCTGATGGTCTTCAAGGTGTTAAAGATTTTGTAATAAAAGTTGTAAAAGATGCAGGTCCAAACCCATGTCCTCCAATAGTTGTAGGTATTGGTATAGGAGGAACTTTTGATAAATCTGCTAACTTAGCTAAAAAAGCTTTAATGAGACCATTAGATGAAAGAAATTCAAATCCTTTCTATGCAGAGCTTGAAAATGAATTATTAGAAATGATAAATTCATTAGGAATAGGACCTCAAGGATTTGGAGGACTTACTACAGCAATAGCTGTTAACATTGAGACTTATGCTACTCACATAGCAGGACTTCCTGTGGCAGTAAATATAAACTGTCACGTAACAAGACATAAGAGCGTAGAATTTTAGGGGGTGCTAATATGGAAAAGAGAATAACTACTCCATTAACTGCTGAAAAAGTTAAAGATTTAAAAGCAGGGGATTCAGTATTAATATCAGGAGTTATATATACATCAAGAGATGCTGGTCATAAGAGACTAGTTGATTTATTAGATAAGGGAGAAGAACTTCCAGTAGATTTAAAAGATCAGATTATATATTATGTTGGACCAACACCAGCAAAGCCAGGACATCCAATAGGTTCTGCAGGCCCAACTACTAGTTACAGAATGGATCCATATGCTCCAAGACTTCTTGATATCGGATTAAAAGGAATGATTGGAAAGGGATTAAGATCAAAAGAAGTTATAGAAGCTATAAAAAGAAATACTGGTGTTTATTTTGCTGCAATTGGAGGAGCTGCTGCATTAATGGGAAGATCCGTTAAAAAAGCTGAAATTGTCTGTTATGAAGATTTAGGAGCAGAAGCTTTAAGAAGATTAGAAGTAGAAGATTTGCCAGTAGTTGTTGTTATAGATAGCGAAGGTAATAACTTATATGAAATAGGACAGAAAGCATATTTAGATAGCTTAAAGTAATTTAAATCCATAATTGAAACTGAAGATTTATAAAGTCTTCAGTTTTCAATTGTTGATTTGAGAAAGGAAGGTTTAGAAAATGAAAATAAACAAAGTAGCTAAAGCTGGAACATTAGAATCAAATGATATTCTTATCATGGTTATGCCAAATGATAAGCCAGGTGTTGAAATTGAGCTTGAAAGCATTGTTATGAAACAATTTGGCGAACAAATTAAAAAGGTATTAGTTGAAAAAGCTAAAGAATTAGAACTTGATGGTGTAAAAATCCAGGCTCAAGATAAGGGAGCTCTTGATTATACAATAAAAGCAAGATTAGAAACTGCTGTAAATAGAGCACAATAGTAAGACAATAGATAATTTGATCTAAAATGTAAAATTGAGGTGATTAATTCATGAAAACATTAAGAAGAACTATGTTATTTATGCCTGGTAATAACCCAGGAATGCTTCAAAATGCACCAATATTGGGAGCAGATGCTGTAATACTTGATTTAGAAGATGCTGTTAGCTTAACAGAGAAAGACGCTGCTAGAGCATTAGTTAGCGGTGCTATAAAAACATTAGATTATTCAGGTGTTGAATTAGTAGTAAGAGTAAATCCACTAGATACAGAATTTGGTCATAAGGATTTAGAAACAATAGCAAGAGTAAAACCAGATACTATATTATTGCCAAAAGCAACAAGAGAACAATTACAAGAATCAGATGCAATAATAACTAAAGTAGAAGAAGAAGAAGGATTCGAAAAAGGAAGCATTAACTTATTCGGACTTATTGAAACTGCTTATGGATTAGAAACAGTTTATGAAGCAGCTACAGCAACTAAGAGATTAGTTGGATTACTTCTTGGAGCAGAAGATTTAACTTCTGATTTTGGTATAAAAAGAACAAAAGAAAGTAATGAAATATTCTATGCAAGAAACAGATTTGCAGCAGCTTGTAGAGCAGCAAGAATTGATGCAATAGACACTCCATTTACTGATACAAACGATTATGAAGGATTAAGACTTGATACAGAAAAAGCTAAATCTCTTGGATTCACAGGAAAGGCTTCTATAAATCCAAGACAGATAGATACAATTCACTCAGTTTATAATCCAACTGAAGCTGAAATTAAGCATGCTGTAAGAGTACTTGAAGCAAGAGATGAAGCTTTTGCTAAAGGACTTGGGGTATTCTCTTTAGACGGAAAAATGATAGATGCTCCTGTAATTAACAGAGCAATTACAACAGTAGAATTAGCTAAGAGATTAGGACTGTTAAAATAATCTCAATAAACTAAATTTGTAATATAAATAATAAAGCGAGGGATTAACATGAAAAACGTACTTGGCAGAGAGCTACCAGAAGTTATAGAAGGTTACGGTAAAGTAAAGCCATTTGAAGGTGCTTTTGCAAATTGTGGAGTTGTAGAAAAGAAAGCAGTTAAAGTACAGAGTGTAGTACCAGGTGAAAATAAAGTTTTAGCAAGCATTGAAGAAGCTTTAGATAAAGTAGGAATAAAAGATGGAATGACAATATCTTTTCACCATCATTTAAGAAATGGTGATTTCGTACTTAACATGGTTATGTATGCTATAGCTCAAAGAGGAATTAAAGATATAACAATAGCTGCAAGCTCAATATTCCCAATTCATGAACCACTTGTAGAATACATGAAAAATGGAGTAGTTACAGGAATATATGCAAACTATATGTCAGGTCCTGTAGCAGAAGCTATTTCAAAAGGATACTTAAAGAAGCCAGCAGTAATGATGACTCACGGTGGAAGACCAAGAGCAATTGAAAGTGGAGATTTACACATAGATGTAGCATTTGTTGCAGCACCAACAGCAGATACATATGGTAACTTAAACGGAGTTGAAGGACCATCAGCTTGTGGTACTATAGGATATGCTGTTTCAGATGCAGAATATGGTGATAAAGTTGTTGCTATAACTGACAATTTAGTACCATATCCAGCATCACCAATAGATATTAACCAGACTTTTGTTGATTATGTTGTAAAGGTTGATTCTATCGGAAATCCAGCAGGTATTGTTTCAGGTACAACTAAGATAACAAAGGACCCTGTAGGATTAAAAATAGCTAAAATGGCTGCTCAAGTTATCGAAGCTTCAGGTTTAGTAAAAGACGGTATATCATTCCAGACAGGAGCAGGTGGAACATCACTTGCTGTTGCAGCTGAATTAAAAGAAATAATGAAGAGCAAAGAAGTAGTTGGAAGCTTTGCAGCAGGTGGAGTAACTGGCTATATTGTAGATATGTTTGAAGAAGGATTATTTAAAGCTATATTTGATGTACAGTGCTTCGACTTAAAAGCAATAGAATCTTACAAGAAAAATCCAGCTCATATGGCAATGTCATCATCAATGTATGGTAACCCACATAATAAAGGATCAGTTGTAAATAATCTTGATGTTATGATTCTTGGTGCAACAGAAATAGACACTAACTTTAATGTTAATGTTACAACTGGATCAGATGGAGTTATCATGGGTGGTTCTGGTGGACACAGTGATACTGCAGCAGGATCAAAACTTGCTATAATAGTAACTAACCTTGTAAAAGCAAGACTTCCAATCATAAAGGATGCAGTTACTACAGTTACTACTCCAGGAGAAAGCATAGATGTTTTAGTAACTGAAAGAGGTATAGCTGTAAACCCAAGAAGAACAGATTTAATTGAAAAATTAAAAGAAACAAATCTTCCAGTAATGACTATAGAAGAGTTAAAAGCAGTTGCTGAAAAAATGACTGGAAAACCTGAACCAATAAAGACTACAGATGAAGTAGTTGCTGTAATTGAATACAGAGACGGTACTGTAATTGACGTAGTTAAAAAAGCAATAGAATAAGATATATAAAATATGGACTGTATAGAATATACAGTCCATATTTTTATACGAAGTAGTAAATAAACTAATATCTAGTATGCTTTTTTAATTAAATATTATAGGGTATAATAATATTTAATCATATAAATTGTAGATAATAATAAAAAAGTGGGTGTTAAATGTATGTACGGTTTACAATTAAAAACAGTTAATTTAAAAAATGAAGAAGAAAGACTAAAAGTACATGAATTTTTAGAAAGTTTTAAATTAAAGTTAGATGATGATGTGGATTATACTTTAGTTATAGAAGTCGATGAAAATATAAAGGCAACTTGTTCTAAAGCAAAAAATATATTTAAATGTTTTGCAGTATCAGATGACTTAAGAGGAGAAAATGTTACTTCCACATTAATATCTGCATTAGTAGATAAATTATTTGAAGAGGGAATGTATCATAGTTTTATATTTACTAAACCAGATAAAATTAAAGTATTTACTTCTTTAAATTTTAAACCTATCTATGAAGCAAAAGATGCTGTTTTTTTAGAATATGGAATTTATGATATAAATAAAGCCTTAGACAAAATGGGCAAAGAATATGAAATAAATTCAAATACTGAAAAGGGTGCATTGGTTATGAATTGTAATCCCTTTACACAAGGACATAGATATCTTATAGAACAGGCATCAAAGCAGTGTAAAGAGATAATAGTTTTTATAGTTCAAGAAGATAAATCATTATTTCCATTTGAAGAAAGATATAAATTAGTAAAAGAAGGAACAAAGGATTTAGCTAATGTAAAGGTTGTACCAGGGGGAGAGTATATAATTTCTTCTGCAACTTTTCCAACATATTTTATAAGACAGGAAGATGTAAGATTAAAAGCTTATGCAGAAATTGATGCAGGTATATTTGGAAAATACTTTGGAAATAAGTTTAATATAAAAAAGAGATTTGTAGGAGAAGAACCTTATTGTAAGGTAACTAACGCGTATAATGAAACTTTAACAGAAGTATTACCTCAGCATGGACTGGAGTTAATCCAAATAAAGAGAAAAGAATATAATGAAAGTTTCATAAGTGCATCTAAAGTTAGAGAACTAATTAAGGCAGATGATTTAGAACAAGTAAAGAATGTAGTTCCTAAAGTTACATGGGATTTTTTAAACACAGAAAAAGGAAAGGAGATTATGGAGAAAATTAAAATAAGTAATTCTCCACACTAATATGAATAGATACACAATAGAAGATTTATTATTAGCAAAAGAAGAGAGAGTAAATTATCAGCAGGAAATAGTGAATAAGTATAAATTACCTTTAATTTCTATGAGGGTGAATTATCCAGGAATCAATAAAGATAATGATTTGACAAGAAAAGTAGCTGAAGTAATAAAAAATGAATTAAAGAATAAATTTAAAGAGTATATTGTATATGAAAACTATAAATATACTGCAGAAGGGCCTGTATTTACTCTAGTTATAAAAAATATTGCCGAGGAAATAAAAAGAAAAACTGTAGATGTAGAAGAAAATCACATGTTAGGCAGATGTGTTGACATAGATGTGTATGATGAATTAGGAAATGGTATAAGTAGAACTTCTTTAGGTCTTTCTAGTAGAAAATGTTTTTTATGTGAAGATAAAGCACAAAATTGTGTGAGAGCAAAAAAGCATCATATTGAAGATGTAGTAAAATTTGTGGAAAATAAATATAATGAGTATATAATAAAGAATAATATATAGTTTGGAGAGATTATATGATAAAAAATTACAATATAAATGATATATCTTTTGATATAAGTAGTTTTGCTCTGCAAGGTATGCTTTATGAAGTGTCTTGTTTTCCATCTCCAGGACTAGTTTCAGTTGTATCTACAGGTGCACATAAAGACATGGATCATTATACTTTCATAGATAGCAGTTGTGCGTTAATTAAGTATTTAATTTTATGTGTTCAAGCAGGGTTCTCAAATAATTTTCCAAAGGAAATATTAAAAGAAGTACGTTCTATAGGTATAGCAGGTGAGAAAAGTATGTTTAGTAAAACACAGGGAGTAAATACACATAAAGGTATGTTATTTTTAATGGGAATTTCCTGTGTTGCAGTGGGTAAGGCTATACATGATAATAAAGAATTTAAAGATATACAGAATATAATAAAGGATATGTGTAATGACATAGTAGAAAGAGAGCTTCACTCATTAAGAAATTATATAAAAGATTATGGATCTGTAGAAGAAATGTGCAAATATAAAAATTTGTCTTATGGAGAAAAATTATTTTTGTTGTATAATGTTGAAGGAATAAGAGGAGAAGTTGGAAAAGGGTTACCTATAATATTTGATTTTACTTTAAATTTCTATAAAGAAAATAGTGATTTAAACAAAAACGATAGACTAATACAAACTTTGTTAGGAATAATGCAGTACTCAGAAGATTCTAATATATTACATAGACATTCACTAGAAACGCTAAAAGAGATGCAAGAAAAAGCAAGGTACATTTTAAAATTGGGTGGAATGAGAACTAAAGAAGGTAAAAAAGAAGTAGAAAAGCTAGATGAAGATTTTAGTAAAAGAAGAATAAGTCCTGGTGGAAGTGCAGATTTATTGGCTTTAACCGTATTTTTTAGTTTAGTGGAAGAATACATGAAAAAATAGAATAAATTAAAACAGGGTATATAGGAAATAAATACAACTATATACTCTGTTTTAATTTGTGAACTTATAAATTTAAGTTTCGTATTAATATATGAAATAATTTTAATCAAATATATAAATATTTAATACAAGGGGGATTAGGTAGTGTATGATGATGACTTGAAACTTGTACAAGAAGTTTTAAATGGAAGTATAGATAGCTTTAACATAATTGTTAATAAATATGAACTTCCCATATTGAAATTCGTATATAATATCATAAAAAATAAAGAAACATCTGAAGATATAACTCAAGAAGTATTTATAACTTTATATAACAAATTATATTTATATAAAAAAGAATATAAATTTTCCAATTGGATTTTTCAAATAGCTAAAAATAAATGTATTGATTATATGAGGAAATATAAGAGAGTATATGAAGCAAATATAGAAGATATAAAAGATTTAATTTCAAATGAGGTAAGTCCAGAACAATCTATAGAATTTAAGGAAACTAAAAAAAACATAGAAAAATTTATAAACAGTTTAGATTGTATAGATAAACAGATTATAGCATTAAGATATTCTAAAGAAAAATTGACTTTCCATGATATAGCTGAAATATTAAATATGAATGAGTCATCTGTTAAGAGAAGATATTATAAAACAAGGGAAAAGTTTAAAGAATATAGTTCAAAGAATAAAGAGAGGTGTAGGATATGAACTGCAATACATTTATAAAAAAATTAAATGATTTTATAGAAGGCAGTATATCCAATGACTTAAAAAAGGCAATGCAAGAACATATGGATAATTGCGAAGCATGTAGAAAAATTTATGATGAAGAGAAAAGCATTGATGAAATGCTTAGAGAAGCATTAAAAATTGATAATGTTGATTTTAAAAGTTCAAGATCTGAAATAATGAAGAGTATAGATAGAAATAGATATAGTAAAAGTCCTATAAAAAAGTTTTATTATCATTTAAGAAAATATAAAATCACATATGTATTTTGTACAGCTTTGGCAACTTTATTATTAGTATATACTCCTTTATTAATGAATAGAATTCATACTACAAATATATCTAAAAATAAAAATGTAGATGTAGCTTTAAAAAAGAAAAATAATTATGAATCAAAAGAGAATGAGAAAATTGATAAAAAAGAAATGAAAGTTGAAGAACCTACAGTGTTCTTGGATAAAAATTATCAGTTCACAAAAACAAAAATAGAAGTAGAACCTTCATTCAATACTTCATGGAAGTATTCTCCTAATAATAAATATAGTGTATGTATAGAAGGAAAAGGTGAAAATGCAGTAGAGGAGGGTATGGGAACCATAATACTGAAAGATAAAGATAAAAATGAGCTATGGCAATTTAGTCTTACAAATATGAAAAAGCAGTTTACACCTAAATATGTAGAATGGTTGGATAATGAAAATATTTTAATTATAATTGGAAGAGCATATGGAACTGTTACTAAAGGTGGAAACTTATATCTATTAGATTTAGATGCCATTAAAAATTATATGGTATATGATACTAAAGATACGAAAAAAGAAATAATGAAATTAGAAAAAATTAATAAAGACAAAAATGTAACATTAAAATTATTTATAAATGTGTATGAAGATGAAAATTTAATTAAATCTCATGAAGAAACAGTAAAAATAGATAATTTTAAAGTTATATTTGATAAATAAGGGCAAAAGCCCTTATTTTAATTTTTCGTAATTTAATATAAATATAGTAAAAGTAAATAGCCAAATTTACATGAAGGAGGTATAATTTATGTTATAACAAAAGAAATATAAGGGAGATTAGTATGGACAAGTCTTTAAAATTTTATAATAAAGCACTAGAACAATATAATAATGGATTTATAGATAAAGGTATAGAGTTATGTGAAAGAAGTATATCTATAAATATAAATAATGCTGCTGCCATAAATTTAAAAGGTTTATTATATTATATTAAAGGGGATTTAGATGGTTGCAGAAAGCTATGGAAAATGAATTGTCATTTAAATAAAGATCAAGTTTCGGAAAAATATTTGAAAGATACTAAAGAGGATAAAAGATTATTAAAGTTATACAGTATGGCAATACCCTTAATAAAGGAACTAAAAATAAATGAAGCATTGACCTTATTGAATGAATGTGAAAAAAGTCACTTTAATTATATAAATGTAAATAATTATTTAGCTATATGTTACGTAAAAAAAGGTGACTATAAAAAAAGCCAAGAACATATAAATAAAGTATTGAAAGTAGATAATAAAAATAAAGTTGCATTAGAAAATAAAAAGAATTTAAAAAAGTATGGTATATCAAAAAAAGAAATGAATTTTAATCCTTATATGACTATAGGAGTAGTTCTTATTTTCTTAATAATTAATATAAGTCTTCTAATAAAGTATAATAAAATAAATATAAATGCTTTAACTAGTAAATATAAAGCTACAATTAATAAGAAAGATGCAACTTTAAATAGTAATAATACTAATAAAAAAAATTCTGAAGAAAATAAGAAAGTTATAAAAGAACAAGAGCAAAAAATTGAAGAAGAAAAATTTCCTTACAATGAAATTAAAAAAAGTTTAGACCAAAAAGACTTTAACAAATTATATGATTATTTAATAAAATGGAATAGTAAGGAATTAAATATAAACGACAAATCTTTACTGGGAAAAGGAAAAGAACTTTTAGATCTAGAAGGAGGAGAATATTTTTATAATAAAGGATATGAACTTTTGGAGAAAGAAAACCATAATGCTGCAAAGACATATTTAGAAAGAGCATATAATTATGGTAAAGGAACATGGTATTATCCTCATGCTATATATCTTTTATCTACCATATATGAAAAAATAGGAGACATAGATAAGGCCATAAAATATTATACTATTTATGATAGTAATTTTGAAAATGGAGATTATGAAGAAATTGTTTTGTATAATTTATGCCTTTTGTATAAAAATATAGATATAAACAAAGGAAAGACTTATGGAAAAAAACTATCATCTAAGTTTCCTCAATCTATTTATAACAATTCAAAGATACAAGAAATACTATACAAATAATAATTATTATTAAAAACTATTGACTTAATATAATTTATATTATAAAATTATATTAACAAATATACCTGGGTAGGGTATAAAATATGGAGGGATATTGATATGGTAAAAGAAATAAATGATTCTGTTTTCAAACAGGAAGTATTAGATTCTAGTAAAACAACAATAGTTGATTTTTGGGCTTCATGGTGCGGACCTTGTAAGATGCTTGGACCAGTTATAGATGAGATAGCTCAAGAACTTAAAGATAAAGCGGAATTTGTTAAAGTAAATGTAGATGAAAACCCAATGGCATCAAGTCAATATAGAGTAGCAAGTATACCTACAGTAATGGTATTTAAAGGTGGAAAAGTTGTTGAAACTTTAGTGGGCTTTAGACCAAAACAGGCTTTAAAATCTGCTATAGAAAAACATATTTAATTAATATGAAGTAATAAGTTAACACTCTATAGTGTTAACTTATTTTATATAAGCTTAAAAGAGGTGTAAAAAATGAGTATGATATATGATATAGCTATAATAGGAAGTGGACCTGCTGGATTATCTGCTGCTATAAATGCAAAGATAAGAAATAAAAATATAATAGTTTTTGGTAATAAGGAATTAAGTTATAAATTAATTAAAGCTCCCAAGATCAATAACTATTTGGGATTTTATGATGTATCTGGACAGGAATTGAAAAATCAGTTTGAAAAACATATAGAAGCTATGGGAATCAATATAGTTCAGGAAAAAATAAATGCTGTTTATGCAATGGGAGATTATTTTTCATTAATGGTAAATGAAAAATCATATGATACTAAATCAGTAATTATAGCAACAGGTATGGAATATAATAAACCAATTAAAGGAGAAGAAGAATTTCTAGGAAGAGGAGTAGGATATTGTGCTACCTGTGATGCTCCTTTATATAAGGGAAAGGTTGTCACTATAATAGGATATAATAAGGAAGCGGAAGAAGAAGCAAACTTTGTAAGTGAACTAGCTTCAAAAGTATATTATATTCCAATGTATAGGAATAGTTATGGTTTAAAAGAAAATATTGAAATAGTTGAAGATAAACCGGTAGAAATACAAGGAGAAAATTTAGTAAGTAAATTACTATTAAAGGATAAAGTAATAAGTACAGATGGAGTTTTTGTTTTAAAAGATAGTGTTTCTCCAGCTCAACTTGTTCCAGGATTGGAGATGGAGAATGGGCATATAAAAGTGGATAGAAATATGAAAACAAATATAGAAGGATGCTTTGCTGCGGGAGATTGTATAGGAAAACCTTATCAATATATAAAGTCAGCAGGAGAAGGGCAAGTAGCTGCTTTAAATGCAGTATCTTATTTAGATTCTAAAAAATAATAAATATTAAAAGGGCCTCCTATAATAACTATAGAAGGCCCATATATTTAAACAATAACATTTTAATTAGCTATAAAAAATACATGATTACCTATAGGTTTTAAGTTTTTCTTTCCAATATTTTTCATCCATTTAGAAGTAGCGATTTGTGGATTATAAAAAAATAGAGCACTATTAGTAGGATCTTTTCCTTTTAAAGCTTCAACTACTGCATTATAGCTACTTTCATCTGGTTTTACTCTTATTTCTCCATTTCTTACACAAGAAAAAGCTCTAGGTTGCTTTATAACTCCTTCAATGGATTTTGGAAATGAAGGATCTTTAGCTCTATTTAATATTACAGAAGCAACAGCTACTTTACCTTCGTAAGGCTCACCACAGCTTTCAGCGTAAACAACTTTAGCCATCAATTCTACATCTTTTGGTGTTATATACACTTTGCCTTTTGCATGACTTAATACTTGAACTGTATCTGTTCCTTTATTATTGAACAGATCAGAATCTGTATCATAAGCTGCACCTGCTTTTGCATAATTATATGGACATAATAATATTGTTGTAGCAAATAGTGCTGCAAAAAGATTTTTTTTCATTTGAAATATCCTCTCCTTTTACCGACGGGGTTAGCTGACGGGTTCGGCAAAGGTTAGCCTACGAACATAAACGATTCACCCCAATATATTGGTTCCCCCGCGCTTTATTAAAACTTAGGTTTAATGATATTATTCCCGGAACTTTTAAAAAAATACATATATTATTTATTATTAGATTGTTTGAAGGAAGAATATTCTTTTATAAATTCATTATAATTTGAGTTCATAATTTTATAATTTAAATCTGGTTCCACATAAAGAGAATCTACTTTATTATTATTATTAAACATTTGAGCAGCTTCAGTGCTTAATGCATATCTAAAATTTTTTATATAGGAATTATAACTGTCAAAGGTTTTAGATAATAATTTATAGGATGTAATTCCTTTTGGAGGTACTGATACTTTTGAAAATTTATTTTTTATTTCTTCAAATTCATTTTTGATATTATCAATATTTTTAAGAGTACTTTCATAGGATATGGATTTATTTTTGATTTTATCCCTATAAGAAGAAAAATCAATTTTTATTTCTATAAAACAACTTATTATGTCATCTATATCATTTATATAATCTATATATTGACTATTTTTGATTTCCATATCTTTTGTTAAAGTAACTAGTTCATCTATGTAATAGTTACAATTATTTATATATTTTAGAGAATTTTCACTTAAAGTAATCTTATTATTATTTATAGTAAACAATGAATAATAGTGCATACATTCGTTTTTATACTTTTTTAAAGACTCAGAAGATTTATTTATATCTTTGCTTATAGGATTATTAAGAATAGACAGCATTTGTTCATATATATGTATATTGTTATTTAGTCCATTTATTAAGTATCCATGAGATTTCATGTACTTTTCTGGCGGTGTTAAGGAAGTAAGTTTATTTTTATATTTTACTAAAGAATTAATTTTATTGGGAAGTTCTTTTTTACACTTTTCTACATCTATGCTCTGACCTTTAATATAATTAATTGTGCTGTTATTTATTCCATTAATATTTTTTATGCTGGATTTTATACTTTTTATATATTCTCTATCTGTAGTATTAATAAATAAATAGTAACTAGATATAAATATCAGACCTATAATTAAAACAGAAACCAAAGAAATATAAGCGATTTTCGTGTTTTTTTTATCTTTCATAATGCAATCCCCCTTGTAGCTATAATATTCTTTTTATATCCATAAAATTCCTTTAATAAATCTTTTATTAATATTTTATAAAATTAATTAATTGCATTATATAAATATATAAAGATAGTGTATAATTGTTAATATATAATGTATATAATTCATTAAAGGGGGTGAATCTATGGAATTTGTTAATGTTATTATAGATTCAGTACAAAATATTAGTCCATCAGCTATATTGGATATATTAGTAGTATCTTATATTTTTTATAAAAGTTATATGTTGATAAAAGAAACTAGAGCAGAACAATTATTAAAAGGAATCATATTTATAATTATATTTATTCCCATAAGCAAACTTTTCCATTTGGAAATGGTATATTGGATATTGAGTAATACAATTACTATAGGATTACTTTCATTTATAATCATATTTCAACCTGAAATTCGTAGGGCACTAGAACACATAGGAAGAAGTGCTTTTAATGATAAACATATATTAGAAGATGAAGAAACTATGGAGAGAGTTATAAATGAGATTGTAAATGCAGTTGAAAATTTATCCAAATCCAAGACCGGAGCACTTATAGTTATTGAACGACTTACTGGACTTGGAGAAACTGTAAATACTGGAACTAAATTAGATGCTATAGTATCAGCTTCTTTACTTGAGAATATCTTTGTGGTAAATACTCCATTACATGATGGAGCCACTATAATAAGAAATGATAGAATAATATCTTCAGGATGTTTTTTACCTTTAACCGCAAATAATGATTTAAATAAATCACTTGGAACAAGACACAGAGCTGCTATAGGATTATCAGAAAATTCAGATGCCATTATAATAGTAGTATCTGAAGAAACTGGAATTATATCTTTAGCCGTAAATGGAAGTATTACTAGAAATTATGATAAGGACAGTTTAAGAGATATACTTATTAGAATTATAAAGATAAGTAAAGACAAAAAACTTAATTTTAGGGAGAAGGTGGTAACGTGGATAAGAAGTACAAGAGGCAACAAATAATAGTAAAAATATGTTGTGTTATTGCATCCTTTGGTTTGTGGTTGTATATAACTAGTGTATTAAAGCCTATTGGAACATATAAGAAAAATATCCCTGTTACCATAGTAAATTCAGAAGGAATTGAACAATCCAAATTAACATTAGTTCCAGATCAGAAACCTTATGTTACTCTAACATTAAAATGTACATTGAATGATATCTACTCTATAAAGGAAGAGCAATTTAAGATTGTAGCAGATTTAGATGCATATGTACTGAAAATGAAAAAGGGAGAAAATAATGTACCAGTTCAAATACAAAAAAGTCCAGAAAATATAACAATAGTGAATAGTGATAATTTATTTGTAAATATAACATTGGACGATTTAATTGAAAAGACTGTACCATTAAATGTATATACTGTAGGTAATCCTAAAGAGGGATATTATTCTACCAAACCTAGCGCAAATATAACTGATGTAACAGTAAAAGGAGCAGGAAGATTTATAAATCAGATACACAAGGCACAAGTAAAGTGCGATATAAGTAATATGTATAGAGACTTAAACATAACATTACCTGTACAGGCAGTAGATGTTAATGGAAATATAATAAAGGATGTAAAGGTTCATCCTATATCTACTGAAGTAAGAGTTCCTATAAAAAAAGCTAAAACTGTTAGTATAAATGTGAAAACTACGGGAAAATTAAATGATAATAGAGTTTTGGATAAAATTACTGCATTACCCGAAAAAGTAGATATAACAGGGGAAGAAAATATAATAAATAATATAAATTCTTTAGATACGGAAGTTATAAACTTAGAAAATGTAAAAGGAGAAGAGATTACATCAAAACTCATAGTGCCTAAAGGAGTAACCTTAGTTAATAATAATGGATATGTAAAGATTAAAATAGCTTCTAATTATATAATAAATAAGGAAATTCCTTTAACAGTAAAAACAATAAATGAAGATAAAAATTATAGTATAAGTTTAGATAAAGAACAGGTTACTTTAACTGTATCAGCATTACAAGAGGAAATAAATAATCTAAAGCCAGAGGATATAGAATGTTATATAGATTTAAAAGACTTAAAAGAAGGTCAACACAGTCTGCAAGTAAAAATATCATTACCAGAGAGCATTAAAATAATATCTATATCTCCTGAGAACATTACGGTTAATATAAAAAAGAAGATAATAGTGGAGGATGAAAATGCCAATAAGGATAAATAATGTAATATTAGATATAGAAGAGGATATGAAAACTTTAAAAGAAAAGGTTGCTAAAAAATTAAAAGTATCTACAAATTCAATAAAAAGTTTTAAGATATTAAAAGAATCTGTTGATGCTAGAAAAAAAGATTCTATAAAGTTTAATTATGCTGTAGAGGTAACTTGTGATAATGAATCTAAAGTAGTATCAAGAGCTAGGGATAAGGATGTAAAAATAGAAGAAGTTAATTATAACGAAGAATTTAATTTTGGAAATAAAAAGTTAAATAGTAGACCAGTAATAGTTGGAATGGGACCGGCGGGAATGTTTGCCGGTCTTTTAATGGCGCAGAAAGGATATAATCCTATAATAATAGAACGTGGTGAAAAAGTAGAAGAGAGAAGTAAGAGTGTAGATGACTTTTGGAATAATGAAAATTTTAATAAAGAATCAAATGTACAATTTGGAGAAGGTGGAGCAGGCACGTTTTCAGATGGAAAGTTAACCACGAGAATAAAAGATTCTAGGTGTGATTTTGTATTAGGGGAATTTGTTAAAGCTGGAGCCCCAGAAGAAATTTTATATATGGGAAAGCCTCATATAGGTACGGATATATTAAAAGAAGTAGTAAAAAATATTAGAAATAAAATAATAGAGCTAGGTGGAGAGGTACATTTTAATAGTAAGCTTCAGGATATTGTATTAAAGGATAATAAAATAAAATCTATAGTTGTAAATGAAAAGGAAATTCCATGTGAAGCATTGGTTTTAGCTATAGGGCATAGTGCTAGAGATACTTATGAAATGATATTTGATAAAAATATATTTATCGAGGCAAAGCCCTTTGCTATTGGAGTTAGAATTGAACATTTACAAAGCATGATAGATGAAAATCAATATGGTAAATATGCAGGACATGCAAGACTTAGAGCAGCAGATTATAGATTAACATATAATTCTAAAGGTAATAGAGGGGTATATAGTTTTTGTATGTGTCCAGGTGGTTATGTAGTAGCGGCAGCTTCAGAAGAAGAAAGGTTAGTAATCAATGGAATGAGCTACCATAAAAGAGAAGGGAAGAACTCTAATTCAGCTATAGTTGTATCTGTAACTCCAAAAGATTTTGGAAGTAACTCTCCTTTAGCTGGTATGGAATTTCAAAGACATTATGAAAGCTTAGCCTATAAACTAGGGGGAGGGAATTATTCTACTCCAGTACAATTACTAGGAGACTTTTTGAAAGATAGAATAAGTAAAAGAATAGGCAATATAGAACCAACCTATAAGCCGGGATATGTTTTTAGAGATTTAAGAGATTGCCTTCCCGATTATGTAACGGATTCGTTAAAGGAAGGTTTAATAAATTTTGATAAAAAAATAAAAGGGTTTGGAGATGACAATGCAGTTCTTACAGGAATAGAAACTAGAACTTCAGCTCCTATTAGAATAGTTAGAAATGAAAAATTACAGAGTATATCATTAGAGGGTTTATATCCAGCTGGAGAAGGAGCAGGATATGCTGGAGGAATAATGTCTGCTGCTGTTGATGGATTAAAAGTAGCAGAAGCTATTATGAAAAATTGGGCACCATTTTAATAAGGGTAACTTAATATTCTGAAAACTTGTAATTTACGACAAATCTTTGTTAAAATAGAATAGATGACATATATTCGTTTTTATTAGTTAAAACTTTGACAAAATATAAAATAATATTTAAGAAGAGGTGTGTTCTAATGATTAAAAGTTTTGATGAAATCTTAGTGAAAGTTAAGAGTCAGGAAACTAAAAAAGTAGCAGTAGCAGTAGCGCAGGATAAACCAGTATTAGAAGCAGTTAGAGATGCGAAGAAAAATGGTATAGCTGATGCAATACTTGTTGGTAATAAGGAAGAGATAGAAGCAATTGCAAAAGAAATAGAAATGGATGTAAGCCAATTTGAAATAGTACATGAAGCAGATATGAAAAAAGCTTCATTAAAAGCAGTAGAACTTGTATCAACTGGTAAAGCTGATATGGTTATGAAGGGATTAGTTGATACAGCAAATTTCCTAAGAGCAGTGCTAAACAAAGAAGTAGGATTAAGAACAGGTAAATTAATGTCTCATGTTGCTGTTTTTGAAACAGAAAAATTTGATAGATTACTTTTCTTAACAGATGTTGCATTTAACATGTATCCAGAACTTAAGGATAAGGTTGATATGATAAACAATGCAGCAACAGTAGCTCATGCTATAGGAATAGAATGTCCAAAAGTAGCAGCAGTATGCGCAGTTGAAGTTGTAAATCCTAATATGCCAGAAACTTTAGAAGCTTCAATACTTGCTAAAATGAGTGATAGAGGACAGATAAAAGGCTGTGTAGTTGATGGACCTTTTGCAATAGACAATGCTTTATCAGAAGAAGCTGCACATCATAAGAAAGTAACAGGAGAAGTAGCAGGAAAGGCTGATATATTATTACTTCCCAATATTCAAGCCGGAAATATAATGTATAAAACATTAACATATACAACTGATTCTAAAAATGGTTGCCTATTAGTAGGTACAGCAGCTCCAGTGGTTCTAACTTCAAGAAATGATAGCCATGAAACAAAAATGTATTCAATAGCTTTAGCAGCATTAGTTGCTGGAAATATGAAGAAAAACAAATAATATTTTAAAATAAATGGAGGGAATAAAATGTCACATAAATTATTAATAATTAACCCAGGTTCCACATCAACAAAAATTGCTGTATTTGATGATGAGAACTTAGTTTTAGAAGAAACTTTAAGACATTCAGCTGAAGAAATAGGAAAATATGCTACTATTTATGATCAGTTTCATTTTAGACAAGATGTAATACTTAATGTATTAAAAGAAAAAGGATTTGACATAAAGACTTTAAGTGCAATAGTAGGTAGAGGTGGACTTTTAAAACCTGTAGAAGGTGGTACATATGCTGTAAATGAAACTATGCTTGAAGATTTAAGAGTAAGCGTAAGAGGACAGCATGCTTCAAACCTTGGTGGAATTATAGCTAATGAAATAGGAAAATCATTAGGAATACCAGCATTTATTGTAGATCCTGTTGTTGTTGATGAGCTTCAGGATGTAGCAAGAATTTCAGGTATGCCTGAAGTAGAAAGAAAGAGTATATTCCATGCATTAAATCAAAAAGCAGTAGCTAGAAGATATGCAAAAGAAAATGGAAAATCTTATTTAGATGTAAATGTTATAGTAGGACACATGGGTGGTGGAGCATCTGTCGGTGCACACAAAGGCGGAAGAATAATAGATGTTAACAATGCATTAGATGGAGAAGGTCCATTTTCACCTGAAAGAACAGGCGGAGTTCCAATTGGAGATTTAGTAAGACTTTGTTACTCAGGTAAATTTACTTTAGAAGAAATGATAAAGAAAATAAACGGAAAAGGTGGAGCTGTTGCTTACCTTGGAACAAATGATTTTAGAGACGTTGAAACTAAGGCTGCAGAAGGAGACGAAAAATTCAAATTAATATTAGATGCATTCATTTATCAAATGGCTAAAGAAATAGGAAAATGTGCAGCTGTATTAGAAGGAAAAGTTGATGCAATTATATTAACTGGTGGAATAGCTTACAGTAAATATATAACTGCAGAAATTGAAAAGAAAATTGGTTTCATAGCACCACTTGTTATTTATCCAGGAGAAGATGAAATGTTAGCATTAGCTCAAGGTGGATTAAGAGTGCTAAATGGAGAAGAAAAGGCAAAAGAATATAAGTAATTTAATATTTATATAGTGGTGACCAGTGGTGAAAATCACTGGTCATTTCTTTAAATTTGAACTAATTGTACTAAAATTAATAAAATCGTAATAAAACTGTAATATTTACATTAAGGTATTTTTATTGTTACTATAGAGAATTTATATTATAATTATTTTGTGACTTTATAGCATTTAATGCGTAATATAAAAGTATAGTTATTAAATTTTAATAGAAGAGAGTTAACCTTAAGAATTAGATAAAGTAAAAGAGAGGTATTACTATGGGTAGAATGTTTGGAACAGATGGAGTAAGAGGAATCGCTAATGAAGAACTAACTCCAGATTTAGCTTATAGTCTTGGAAGAGCAGGTGCTTATATTTTAACAGAAGGAACACATAAGCCTAAAATATTAGTTGGAATGGACACAAGAATATCAGGACATATGCTTGAAAGTGCTTTAGTTGCAGGGATACTTTCTGTAGGAGCTGAAGCTGTTTGTGTAGGGGTTATACCTACTCCAGCAGTAGCATATTTAACAAGAAAATATGGAGCAGATGCAGGTGTAGTTATATCAGCATCTCATAATCCAGTAGAATATAACGGTATAAAATTTTTTAATGGTCAGGGATATAAGCTATCTGATGAATTAGAAGATAAAATACAGAGAGTAATAGAAAGCAATTTTGAAGGAGTTCCATCACCTATTGGGGAAGATGTAGGAAGAAAGATCATAGAAGATGGAGCCTTGGAAGATTATATAGAGTTTGCCAAATCAACTATAAAAACAGATTTAAAAGGACTTAAAGTAGCACTTGATTGTGCTAATGGAGCAGCTTTTGAAGCGGCAGTTCAGACTTTTAGACAACTTAAGGCAGAGGTTTCAGTAATAAATAATGATCCTGATGGTATAAATATAAATAAAAATTGTGGTTCAACTCATCCTGAACAATTAATGGAATATGTAGTTAAAAAAGGCTGCCATTTAGGACTAGCTTTTGATGGAGATGCAGATAGATGTTTAGCAGTTGATAATAAAGGAAATTTAATAAACGGTGATTTTATAATGGCCATTTGTGGAAAGCATATGAAAAACAGTGGCAAATTAGATAAGAACACAGTAGTAGTTACAGTAATGAGTAATATGGGACTTTTTATTGCTATGGATAACGAAGACATAAATCTTGTAAAGACAAAAGTTGGAGATAGATATGTGCTTGAAGAAATGTTAAAAGAAGGTTATAAAATAGGTGGAGAGCAGTCAGGACACATAATATTTTTAGATTATAATACTACAGGAGATGGACTTGTAACTGCACTTCAATTATCAGGAATTGTTAAGGAAAGTGGTAAGAGTTTATCAGAATTGACTTCTATTATGAAAGAATTACCACAGGTTTTAGTGAATGCAACAGTACCAAATGATAAAAAAGATATATATATTACAGATACTGAAATAGCTGAAGAAATAAGAAAAATAGAAGAGAAGATGGATGGAAGAGGAAGAGTATTAATAAGACCATCAGGTACAGAGCCTTTGGTGAGAGTTATGCTTGAAGGTGAAGAACAAAAAGAAATTGATGATATAGCTCATTCTTTAGCTAAACTAATAGAGAAAAAAGCAAACTAAATTTAGTTTGAAATTTCAATTTAGCTATTCCCTTTATGATGGAATAGCTAGTTGATTTATTCCATTTCTATGTTGATAGGATTTGGATAAGTTATATAATAGTTGACCAAACATATTATTAAAAATATAATAGTTAATGATGTTTTTAAAATTTGAAAGGGGTGATGCTATAGAAAAAGAGTGATTAAGATATAAATAAAAGCGCCAGGACTTAAGTGATAGAAAAAACTCAACCTGACAGTTGAGTAAGTTCCACTAACCAAATCGAAGATTTGGAGTAATGAAGGAAACTCAACCTGACGGTTGAGTAAGTTCCACTAATCAAATCGAAGATTTGGAGTGTCACTTAAGTTGACGAGGATGGGGAGTATCGAATCTTCGGCGGGTGCCCCACGGTATCGCACTACCGTTAACGATTGATAAAACTGGAAAGTGATTTTCAGCACAATATCAATCTGGTGTTAAAACCTTAAGCTATGGTCAAAGCGAAAATGTAATGACCTGCTTCTCTTTAATAGCATAAAAAATTAGAGAAGTATAAATAAAAGATTGAAAGGAAGATTAATTATGTGCGGAATAGTAGGATACATTGGAAAAAGACAAGCTTCATCTATATTAGTGGAAGGACTTTCAAAGCTTGAGTATAGAGGATATGACTCAGCTGGAGTAGCTATTATAGATAATGAAAGTATAGATGTAATGAAATGTAAAGGCAGATTAGCAAATTTAGAGAATAAGTTAAGTGAGACTCCATTACAAGGAACAATAGGTATTGGACACACAAGATGGGCTACTCATGGAGAGCCATCAGATTTAAACTCACATCCACATAGTAATGAAAAAGGAACAATAAGTGTTGTTCATAATGGTATAATAGAAAACTATATTCATTTAAGAGAATGGTTAACTTCAAAGGATTATAACTTTAAATCAGAAACCGATACAGAAGTTATACCTCATTTAGTAGACTTCTTCTATAATGGAGATTTATTAGATGCTGTTATGAAAGCTGTAGCTAAAATGGAAGGTAGCTATGCTATAGGTGTAATATGCAATGATGAACCAGACAAAATTGTAGCAGTAAGAAAAGATAGTCCAATGATAGTAGGTCTTGGGGAAGGTGAGTATTTTATAGCTTCAGATATACCAGCAGTGTTAAATCATACAAGAGATATATATCTTCTTAATGATAAAGAATTTGTTGTATTAACAAAGAATGGAGTAAAATTATATAACGAAGAAAGAGAAGAAATACAAAGAGATATATATCATGTCACATGGAATGCAGATGCAGCTGAAAAAGGCGGATATGAAGATTTCATGTTGAAAGAGATACACGAACAACCAAAGGTTATTAAAGATACTATGACTTCAAGAGTAATGCTTGATAAACCAATAACTCTTGATGATATAAAAATAACAAAAGAACAAATAGAAAATATAAATAAAATATATATAGTAGCTTGTGGTACTGCTTATCATGCTGGAATAGTTGGTAAGTATGTAATAGAAAAATTAGCAAGAATACCAGTAGAAGTAGATATAGCATCAGAATTCAGATATAGAAATCCAATAATAGACGAAAAAACATTAATGATAGTAATAAGTCAATCAGGTGAAACAGCGGATACTTTAGCTGCTTTAAGAGAAGCAAAGAACCATGGAGCTAGAGTTATTGCTGTAACAAATGTTGTGGGAAGTTCTGTTTCAAGAGAAGCAGACGATGTGCTATACACTTGGGCTGGACCAGAAATTGCAGTAGCATCTACAAAAGCTTATGAAACTCAGCTTGTGGCAATGTATATAATAGCATTATTCTTTGCTCAAAATAAGAAAACTTTAAGTGAGTCAGAATTGGAAGGATTAAAGAAAGAAATGTTAAGCATACCTGAGAAGGCACAGGAGTGCTTAAATAATAAAGAAGTAGTACAAAAATTTGCATCTAAGAATTACATGCATAAGGATATGTTCTTCTTAGGGAGAGGTCTTGATTATGCAGTAGCTATGGAAGGATCACTAAAACTTAAAGAGATATCCTATATCCATTCAGAAGCTTATGCTGGTGGAGAATTAAAGCATGGGCCAATAGCTTTAATAGAAAAAGGAACTGTAGTAGTAGCTCTTGCAACTCAAGATGACTTATTTGAAAAGATGGTGAGTAACGTAAAAGAAGTTACAACTAGAGGAGCACATGTTTTAGGATTAGCCTTTGAAGGAAATGAAAGCATAGAAAAAACAGTGGATTCAGTAATATATTTACCAAGAATTAATCCACTATTTGCACCATTACTTTCAGTGATTCCATTACAGTTATTCTCATATTATGTAGCAGTACAAAAAGGTTGCGACGTTGATAAGCCAAGAAATCTTGCAAAATCAGTTACAGTTGAATAGTTGTCTATATTAATTTAAAAAATTTGTTGGTTTGAAAAAAAGTTAAACTATTTGAAAAGAAGTCAAACCGTTTGGAAAAAAGTTAAATCAAAATAATAATTAGAGATATACTATACCTAGAAAAGTATAGTGTATAAATAATAAAAGAATATAAAAGTATAAAGACTATGCATTCTCATTTATTTAGAGATTGCGTAGTTGTACACTCCAAAAAAAGTTAACCTAATGACAATAAAGTCCACCTAGAACAAAAAAAGTAGACCTAAAAATCATGGATAGATATCAGTTTTTCACGCTGAATCATCCATGATTTTTTTATTGTGCAGCAAAGAAAATGAAAAAATATTGAGAAGAAAATATTGAAAAGAGTATTGATAAAACCATTGGAAACAAAGGAGTTGAGCCATGTATTGATTTCCTTTATTGATTGATTTTATTGAAATGCAGAACAGAAAAAGCCCCAATCTTAACCCTTAATTCTTGATCCTTAACGCTATCTTTTCGGTCAACTTTATTGTAATATTTAGAGCCAACATTCAACGAAAAAGGCTCAAGAAAGAGCCTGTTTTTCGGTGAACTTTATTGTAATTTTGAAATTGAAAAATGGATAAAAAAAGGGCTGAAATACTGATGGGAAAAGGGTTTGAGAGTAGTGGAGGTTTTAGGTGGAGTTTATTTGTATTATACATAGTTATAGAGATAAGATTTAAGGATTAAGGAGTAAGATATAAATAATAGAAGGACAAATAAAGTTTGCCGAAAATGACAATATAGTTAATTTATCGAGAATAAGAATATTTGTGTTCTGATTTTAGTGCATAAGAAAGAAACTAAAATATATAACACTCTAATCACAAGATGTAGGTTAAAAGCCCTTCGATCGAAGGGCTTTTGCCATAATTTAATAAAATTAGCATTTGAAGTAGGAAATTTTAAATTCCTTTGTACTAGTACAAAGGAAAAATAGACTTTGAAAGAGAATGTTTTATACATGTACTTGGTGAAATATAGATGAGATAAAAAAAGATTATAGTCATTAGTATAAATGCACTATTTTTATTATAAAAAACAAATGGAGGGTAAATAATGTTTGATTATATAAGACTAGAAAGAACAATGTGTTATGGGAATTGCCCTGTTTATAATGTGATAGTGGATAAAGAGGGTAATGTTAAATATGAAGGCGAGATGTTTGTATACAAAAGTGGGGAGTATCAGTGGAAAATTTCAAATAAAAAAGTAAAACAGTTAAGGGATTTAATTGAAAACTTTGGGTTTAAATCTTACATTTATAAACCACTAAATGGGTTTGTTACAGATCAGCCTTCTTGTATTACCACAGTAAAATATTCTGATGGGGATTCTAAAGAAATTGACCATTATTATGGTGATATTTTAATAGACAATAGGCTAACAGATTTTGAAAAAAAGATAGAGAGCATAATTGGTACTAAAAAATATGCAAATCCAAAACTATACATATATGAGGTAACTGAAAAGGTTTCAGAGCCACCATGCAGATATTTAGTTATTTCTGCTTCAAAGGAAGAAGCAATAAATTTAGTAAATAAAGAATCTGATATAGAAGATATGCTGGAGTGGCAAGTAAACAAGATAGGAATTGCTACAGATGATTATTATGGATCTGTAATAATAATGAAAGGCATTTGATTAGAAAATAAAAGTTGCCTGTAATAGATTTGTTTTTCAAAAAATTTAGTATAATATAAACAAGAGTAGAGGTACTGCTAATACCTTGACTTATGGAGTGTTTTTTATAAAAGGAATGTTAGTTTTTATCTTTACGCCTTGGGGCTTTGCGGTCAGCCCCAAGGTGTTTTTCCTTTCTGTTTAAATTAATAGAGAAAAACTATATCAAAATGAATTAAAAGAGAATGAAGAATGTTACTAGATGCTACTAGTTGTAAATAGAATAATGGAAAATAATTGATATATGATATACAATGAAACTATAAATGAGTTTATAGACTTTTCAAAAAATACTTGTAGGTGATTGTTTTGATTGCAGAATTAAAAGGAAAGATAAATTCAAGTGGGTCAAATTTAAGCGACCGGTTAGAAGATAAATTAACAGGTGACTTTTTTGGTGCTTTGCGATATACCCCTTTTAGCAAGGTTATGAGAGGGATTCTAAAAAGAACTAGGATACTGCACTGCGGAGAATTAGATGTGTGCAATATTATATCAGAAATAGATATAGGGTATTGGGCTAATAACATCAGTTTTTGGCCATATAATTCAATGGGAGAATTTGATGTAGTATTAGATTTTGACCAAATAATTATAGGGATCGAAGTAAAACTATATAGTGGACTATCGTCAGATGACGATATAGATCAAGATACACAGAGTATGGAAGTTCAAAGCGTTAATCAGTTGGCAAGGGAATCACGAATATTAAAGGAAAAGATTATAAATAGTACAAAACCAGCACTATTACTTTTTATTGCTCCAGAAGATAAATGCTATCCAATTTGTAAAGATGTAAATGAGCGAAATCTGATTGCAGATGGAGTAGAATTAGGCTATTTATCTTGGGAAGAAATACTAGAAGGTATGGAACAGATAGTATTGAAAGAACAACTGAATCCATATGAAAAATTGATAGTAGATGATCTTATAGCACTATTGAAAAGAAAAGGATTAAAGAGATTTAAAAGGTTCAACTTTGAATGTAAGGATATAGATAGTGAATTATGGTTTCGGTTTGATCATAAGGCAAATACTGATATTAGGTTTGATTGCAATATGGTGGTTGATTGGGAGGGATACTATGAGTTTAGGTGAGAATATTAAGAGTGCATTTGAAGTCGTTCTAAAAACCTATGAGAATGTAGATAAACTGCTTAGATACTGTGACTTAATTGCTGAAGATTATGGATATGAAGTAGTAACAGATAAATTTTTGAGATATAAATCGGATTCTAATTATGAAGGATGGTTTATTAATAGTTTTATAAAACTATACCAATCTAAACATGATAATACTCTGGAGAATAGTTGGAAGGATGGACCAGTATTTGTAATGGAAATTAATTTTGAGGATATGCCTACTGTATATCTATCAAAATTTGAATATGAAGATATTTCATCATGGGGAAAAGGGGTATCCCCATCAGAATATTGGGGCTTTACAGATCCTATTGATTGTGAAGGCAACGGCTTTAATGAAAGTCCTATTGATGAAAAAGAAGGATATTATATATCTGAACCGACACCAGATTTAAAAAGTAGATACTGGGATGTAAAAAGGGTGATTTATACCAAAACTGATCTACTACAAATAGATTCAAGCAATGTATCCAAAAATATATTTGGAGAATTTGATACATTGAACAAATTTTAAAAATGATAAGCACAGGAGGGATTATATGCTCGGAAAGTTAGTAAAAGTAGAAGATCTAAGAACCATTTGGAAACATGAAGCACATGATTTTACTAAATGGTTATCTAAAAGTGAAAACCTATCTCTTTTAGGGGATGAAATAGGGATTGAAATAAATTTACTTGAAACAGAAGCCTCCGTTGGAAGTTTTAATGTAGATATCTTAGCAGAAGAAGAAAATACAGGTAGAAAGATTATTATTGAAAATCAACTTGAGGCAACGGATCACGATCATCTTGGAAAAGTAATTACATATGCATCTGGATATGATGCTGAAATAATAATTTGGGTAGTAAAGGATATTCGTGAGGAACATAGGCAGGCTATTGATTGGCTTAATGAGCATACTGACGAGAAGTTAAACTTCTTTGTGGCGAAGGTAGAATTGTGGAAAATTGGTGATTCACCCTGTGCGGTAAAGTTCCAAGTCATTTCTAGGCCAAATGATTGGGCTAAAAGTATTAGACAGACAACAACTACTGCTAATCTAACGGATACAAAAGTTTTACAATTAGAATTTTGGAATGAATTCAAGGGATTTGCCTCTAGCAAAGCGACTACACTAAAGTTAAGAAAAGCACAGCCACAGCACTGGTATGATATGAGTTATGGTGTCGCTGGATCGCATATTACTCTCACTATAAACACACAGCAAAAACTTTTGGGATGTGAAATTTATATATCTGATTCTAAGGAACTTTATTATGCCTTCGAGCAGTATAAAGAACAAATTGAAGAAGAACTAGGTATTGAGTTAGAATGGATGGAATTGCCTAATAAGAAAGCCAGTAGAATAAAGGCTTCTACTGCTGCTGATATAAGTAGTCATTCAAAATGGGAAAATCACTTTGAATGGCTTAAAGATACAGCAGAGAAGTTCCAAAAGGTGTTTTATAAATATGGAAGCAATTAAAGGCAATATTTAGAGGAGATAGGTTATGGAGATTAAGGTAATTGGAATAGACTATGCTACAGGCCCTAAAAAAGTGGGGATATCCTTTGGTAAGTATTGCAAGGGGTAAATGGAATTAATTATTTGAGAGTCCAAGATGCAACTGTCTTGGACTCTTGCTGATTTGAATTAGGACATGAAGCGTAGTATTAACTACAATTCTCTAATTCATTTATATATCTTATTCCACCGTACATTAATGGTGAGTTGCAGCACAAACTGTTAGAATTTTTTAATCTACTCTTACACTTACTTTCCGATTCTTCTGTTCCAATAATTTTTCTGCACTTTTTGCATATTGCTACTGGATAGTATCCAATTTTAGGTATTTGATTTGGGAATAGACCACCTACTCTAAACATTTCTTCGACAAATTCTATGTCAGTATCTCCACAAGGCTTACCAGTAATAAATAAAAACCAGTGACATAACTCGTGTAGTATTACTCCATCAATTATATAATCTGGATAATGGTCAATTAAATCCTTAGATAATCTCATTCCGATTGGTATTCTGAAACCTAGCGGTGAGAATTCACCACCAAACTTGCCATGTGCATCTAAATCAGCCACAACTTCTACAGGTAAATTAAATTCTCTATTCCAATTAACCAGTGCTAGTTTATTAACATGGTCTTGTAAGTTATTCATATATATCTCTCCTCGTTTTAATGTAATTGATATGTAATTGGGAATAATGGGGGTATTGACGCCCCACTATTCTTCATCCGAATCTTCTTTTAAATTTTTCAACTCATTTTTAAGTTTTCTAATAAGACCATACAGCATCTTAATGATTTCTTCAGCCTCGCTGTCCATTTCACTATATTCTTCAAGCGTAATATAGTTGTAATCTAAAGCATCCTTTAAGCCATCACGAACCTCGGAGGTAGAGCCAAGGGCTATATTATAGTGATTAATCTCTTTCTTTTTATACAATTGGCCACATCCTTCTGATATGTTGGCAGCAATGGAGGAGGAACAGCGTAGAAGTTGTGATTTAAGATTATATTCTTCAAACTTTGGGAATTTAGGAAGTACATTGTAGACTTTTCGTTGCAAAGATTTTGCCTTTTGCCATGCGATCAAATCTCTAAAGTTCTTTACATTGATTGACATATTATGGTTCATATTTCATCATCCTTTCGTGGTCATATGTTAAGTAACAAGGTTCTTATCCCTTGATACCTTTAAAATAACACACGCTAGAGAGTAAACCGGCTTATACCAATAAAAAAATATATATAATTTGCGGAATAATTATAAATATATTAATGACTTAACAAGGATCAAAGTATTTTTGTCGCATCAAAAGTTTGTTTAACCCTTTAAAATTAAGGACAGAGAAGCAATTTACTATAAACATATATATTAAGGAATAGTTAAAGAAGGAATAAGGTATATGACCTAGAGAACATGAAAAGAGATAGGCCTAAGTGTTCAGAGATGCTCATACAAAAGCAACTGCTGGAATTCCAGCAGTTGACTTTAGTATGATAAATAGGGAAGTATCACAAACAGGGGGACTAATTAGACAAAAGGGTATTTTTAATATCAGTATCAATGCTAGATAAATCAATCACCTGATAGTTTTTACTTTTAATCATCCGATCAAAATTGTTGCAATTATAAGGTATAGTAATGACATTGTAACCGCAAGAGATAAAAAAATCCTTGAGTTCTTGATCTGTAGCCTTAAACTTATTTAATAAATAGTACCTAGTAAGAATTTTCATAGCAACTTCCTTATTGGCAGTTGTTTGGATAAAGAATACCGTATTATCAATTATAACCTCAAAATTATTCATAAATTGAATGCCTCCTTATTAGTTAGTAGTAGCAATGATACTGAATCTATAGATTCGATTTCAAGTCATATTTATATTTTTTGAAAAAGGTATTGCACGAAATAGAACTTTGAGATATACTACTAATACAAATTAAATAACTGTGTTCTCTGAAACTGATGTTTTAGAAATGATTAGAAAAATAGACCCGCTATAGGTGCGTCTATATACAGATTCTAATTATTTCTAGTGCATCAGTTTTTTTGTTGCCTAGAAAAAAGTTCTTTGGCAACTGAATAAAGTAGATTTGTAGCGATCGCAGGTGTAAAGAGAGATGGCATTTATGCAGATCTTAGATGAAACCAATTCTGATAAGATAGATAATTTAAATAGATGAATAAAAATAGGGAGGAATTCAATTATGATTAACTTAATAAATAGGACATTACAAAAAGTAACAGGTAAAAGGGAAAAAATAGATCCAGAAGATATTGGTTTTGCAATCTGCGTTCGAGTAAATAAAATAGTTAATAATTATTATAAAGAAAGAGATTTTAACTTCGCTATATGGGATGACAAATATATTGAGAAAAGACTAAAAATGTATTTTGATGAAAATAGTTTAAATAGATTTATTAGAAATCTATCATTTCAGGTAGATGAAGAAAATGAAACCATTACGGCAATTATAGATTTTGTTTATGGTACATTTGAACATGAATACAAGATTAATTTTGAAGTTGATGCAATAAGAAGTCTTTTTAAAGATTTAGATATTGTTACTTTTGAAAAGAGTGGTGCTATAAGGTACGCAGGAGAATTACTATGTTTTATAAGGAGAGGTAATAGTGGGGATTTCGATTCGTTTGAACTCTATAGCAATAAAGACGGCAATAATAAAGCAGAAGCAAAAGTGTATTATGCAGGTAATATGGAAAATAAATTACCGCATGGTAAAGGAACTCTATATTGGAAAAATGGTAAACTGCTTTATGAAGGAGAATTTAAAGAGGGAAAAGTGACAGGATATGGGGTATCATATTTTGTTTCAGGAGGAATTTCAGAAGTAGGATATAGAATAGATGGTGTTTTAAACGGTGAAGTTACTACTTATTACGAAAATGGACAGATTGAGTATAAAGGAAACTATAAAGACAATATTCCGCATGGCTACGGTACAGCATATTATAGTGATTCAAGATTAGAATATGATGGGGAATGGGATGAAGGATACGCAATAGACGGGCGTATAATGCGTTCTCCAAATGGGATCAATTTCAGGTATACCAAGAATGGAATTTTGATAGTAGATAATAATGGAGAAAAAATAAAGTCTATAAGCCAAGAAGAATTGAATGAATTAATCTCATAGAAGTTATAAGAAAGAGTTTATGCGTATATGTATAGACTCTTTTTTTAGGTTATACACAGATGTTTTTGTCGCCTAAAAAGTAACATCAGTCTAGGATTTTCAAGCAATTCATTAGATTTACTATAATACATATTATAAATGGGTCGTAACAAAGTCCTATATAAGAAAGTATAAGAAATAAGTTTTAGTAGCAACAAAAAACACTTGAAATACAAATAAGACATTAACTAAAATGCTCCTGCAATATGAGGGGCTTTAACGGAATTACAAAGTAGGAAAAATAACAAATCAATTAATAAAGGAGGAGTTATCATGAACAATATAATTTGTGTTGATAATGGAAACAAATGTACTAAGGCATTAGGAAGGGATGAGAGTAGTAACATCTGTTTTTCGAGTGGATACATTGAATCGGATGTAGAGCCAATTAGCAAAGAAAACCTGCTAGTGTATAATGGAAAGTATTATACTATTGGGACGAGCCGATTTAGTACAATCTTTAATAAAGCAGAGGATGAAAGGTGCCTTATATTAACCTTAGCAGCCATAGGAAATTATCTAGGAGAACAATATGCAAATAGGACTAATGACATAATATTAGGAGTAGGATTGCCTATCGTCAGTTATGGCACACTTAAACAGCAGTTTAAGGAATACTTTAAAAGAAATAATGTCCGTTTTAAATGGGCAGGTAATGATTTTGAAGTGAATATCAAAGCAATTGTGTTTCCTCAAGGCTACGCTGCTTATCTAACTGTCTTTAATGCATTCAAGGATACACAAGTTGTAGCCTGTGATATCGGGGGCTATACTGCCGATATATTTAATATAAACAAAGGTGGCAAATTAGATGTTGGGTCTGCAACTTCAATTAATAAGGGTGTTATTAGACTCTTTAAGGATATTCAGCAAGAATTATTAAGGCAAGATATAAGAATTACAGAAGAACAGATAGAAGAAACTTTAAAAGGAAATCATTCAATTATGCTTAATGCATCAGTGATAAATCTAATAGAAAAGAAAGCAAAAACATACACAGAGGATTTGATTGACGAATTAAGGGAGATGGGATACGAGACCAGAAACCCAATGATTTGGATTGGAGGAGGCTCTATGATCTTAAAGAAGTATATTGAGCAATCCAATAAAGTAGGGTATATAGAGTTTCTTGACCAATATTCTAATTGCAGAGGATATTATTTACTGGCTAAAAAAGCACTTGCAAAGGGTGAGTAATATGGCAGATTCTTTTAAAAGAATTAACTTGTGTTTTGACATGAATAGGCGGGAAGATACTAAAGTATATAATTTACTACAGGGAAAAAGAAATAAGACGGCATATGTAGTAGAAGTTATATTAGATAGTTTAGAGGATAAGAATCCGGGGTGGAATAGGGAAACTTTGAAAGAGGTTCTGAAGGAAGCATTAAGCGAAATAAACATTCCTGTAAGTAAAGATAAGGAAATTAAAACACTTAATGAGGGTGAAATTCCTGACGATATATTAGACATTATTTCAAACATTTAGAAATCAGTTTTGAGGATAGCGATATAATTGCTATCCTTATTTTATTTTGATCAGTTATATATTGAGTTCTATATAGAACCTAAGGAAATGATAGTGGAACTATTTAGAACTATCGCAGCATAAAAAAATAGAGCCATTAAGGCTCTACATAATATGGGGGAATTACTCTGGGAAATTTCCTGTTGTCAGGAAGTAGTGACGCTTAAGTGCGGTATACAGGATGTCAGAGACATTTTCTTGTTCGTTTGAATAATCTACCCATTGCTTAGAAGGTACTATTCGTAACAAGGAATATTTCAGGAAATATTCTATTTGAGCATCTTGCTCCATCTTATTAAAATTATGTGACTTCTTACCCGTTGAAATTATTTCGGATACTACACGCTTGATGTATGCGTCTAGTTCAGATTCAATATTATGGTTAATACACTCTGTAAAAGATATTTTTTTGAAATTACCAATATTTATAGTAATCATATACATCACCTCTTTCATTATTGTGAAAGAATTTTATTGAATGATAGACAAAGAAGTCAAGTAAAAAAACTAGAAAGCAATGAAATTTTACAAAAAGATAAAACATGCTCGATTTTAGAAACCAAACTCTTATATAGAAAGGATAGTAGAGAACGCAATTCTAAAATTCCGTTTGGATTTTAGAATTGAAATATATGGAAAAAAATAACTGGGAGGTAGATATTATGAGTAAAATGATAATAACAGATTATGAATTTCAAACTGAAATAGAAAAATTAGGAAGATTTATTGATATTTGGATAGATGGCAAGTTGACTAAGTCAGTTGATTGTATGGAAGTAATTGAGCAACCAAAGTTATTATGGATTAAACTGTTTTTATGCAAAAGTGAGATAAGAGAATATAAAAGGGAAAAAGAAGGGATACGAATTATAACTAGTAATGGAAATATTGTAGAAATTAGGACTCAATATAAAAAATATTTGTCGCAAGTAGAAGTTAAGGAAATTATTAAACAATTAGAACTAAAAGGCAAGTTGACTTTAGAAGGAATAATTAATACAGACGAGGGAGCGGATAAACAGCAAAGATCCGTAAGTATGAAAGAGGCTATGGAGGTTATTAAAAGTCTTTATATTACGCCTGAAGAAAGGTGTGTATTTGAGATAAATAATGATGCAATCTCGTTCTATACTCCCTTTATAGAATTTGGGTGTAATTACAAGTTATTTGTTGAGTGATACTATGATGTTATTCTTAGAATTAAAACAGAAACATGAAATATATTAGTGTGATTTTAATAAGTAGGGCTTAGTGAGTATATGGCTATCAGTAGAGAGTCTCATTAATTGAGGCTCTTTTGTATTATTAGAAAGTGAATAGATATGGAGAATAAAAAAATTTCATATCAGCCTTTAAAAATGAAATTTGTATGTTATGTTACAAGTGTAACAGAGAAAAACCGGTTTTTATATCTGTGGCCATAGATAGATGACAAAAAAATAATTGATTAAATAAGAGAAAGGTGGAATTCATATGAAAAAAGTAATTAATAAGAAAGTTTATAACACAGAGACTGCGGAGTTAATCGCAAAGTGTGGTAATGGATTAGGAAGTTCTGATTTCAGGTACTTGTTTGAGGAACTTTACAGAACTAAGAAAGGACAATATTTCCTTTATGGCGAGGGTGGTCCTATGACTAAATATTCGGAATCAGCCGGGAATTCAAGTTGGGGTATCAGTACGATAATACCATTAACAGACGAAGAAGCCTATGAGTGGTTAGAGGAAAATGGTAAAAGTGAATCAATTGAAAAGTATTTTAAAGACCTTATTGAAGAAGTCTAATGGCTCAATCAAGAATTGGAATTTTGTCAGGCAGAGCATTTTGCTTTGCCTGAATACAAAATTCATGCGAATGAATAAAGCATAAATGACAATCAGGACAAAATGAATTTGGAAAAAAGGATAAATGGATATTAACAATAAAAAATTAAAACCAAGGAGGAGTAAATATGGGATATCAAGAAAGTTTAGTATATATAAATGACAGGAATAAATTTGAGGATTTAGTTGAATTAATAAGAAAAGAAAGAGCCGAATGGATTAATAGCAAAGGGATACAGGCTTATGGTATAATTACACTTAAACAGGACATTAGTGGTGATTTGTCTGAAATATGTATGCCCCACATTGACTTTCATTTCAAGAAAGGAAAAAAGTTTATTGTAATAGGTGGGGAAAGGTATGCCCAGAGAAGCATAGATAGAATATTTGGTGATAATTACTTAAAGGGAACTTATTGTACATTTATTGAATGTTTTCTATCCACCGGACTTTTACAAGATAGAGGGCGTACAATGTCTAAGTGGGAAGATTTTGATTATGGATTAGACAAAGAATACTATGTGATATATGATTACTACACAAAGGAAGTTGTTGAAATAGTTAAAGGTAGTTGTAAAGATGCAAAAGAAGTAGAAGATAGGTTGAAGGATAATTATAAATTATTAGTTAGCATAGACAAATTAGCATCTATAACAGAAATAAAAGAATGGATAGAAAGATGCGACCTAAAAATTAACTATACTGATAAAAAACACAAATTAATATTTGATGAAGTTAATTAATAAACAATTGATGCTTAAAATTTTGATATAGCCCTGCATAATCTTGCAGGGCTTATTTTATTATTGTTTTAAACTAACACCTAGTAATTCTATTTCGAATTGTAAAATTTCCCCTTTAAGGTGGTAGTTGCCATAGAGGCTATATCGCTTACCATCAGGTGTAACAAATGGAAAGACAAAATTACAAATCTCATTATTAAGCGTATCTTTACATTTTGCGTCAACAAAATGATGAATTTCTTCCTGTAACATGGGAACTGTAATTCCCTCATCTTTAAACAATTCATGAAGTTCATCATCAAAAATAATTTTTAAAGTATAATTCATTTAAAATCCTCCAGACAATTAATAAAATCACCTTGCCTGTAGTTAGAAAAAAAGACATAGAAAGACAAGGAATATTATCTCTGTCTTTTTATGTCTTTTGTTATATTAATATATTAACATTGAAAGGTAAAGCAATCAATGTTTTTAGTCCAAATAGTATAAATATTAGCCTGCGGAATCTATTTATAGATAAGTGTATATACTAAAAAGGCATTAGATCAGGATCTTCTTCAGCAGGTGTAAAGTCAGAGTCAAAGATTAATGTATTTTTGGATATCTTTTCAGAATTTTTCATGTGGACAAAATCATTAATATCAAATGGAATATCCTTTATGATGTATCCAACTATAGTTTGTATTTGCCTTTTAGTGCATAAGTCATTAACTCTTAGTATAGTTTGGTAGTCAAATTTTCTCTTTAATCGGAATAATTGTGCTGAAGTCATATTGGTAATTACATCCCAATTTTCTTGGAGTACATCTTCAGTAGGGTGTGAGACACTATCCTTATTATTTTGTGTATTTGAATCTTGTAGGATAGTATCTGTAGGGGGAACATTTTTTACTAACTTAGCAGTAACTTTTAATCCATCTGATTTAGATGTTCTTGAAACATCTAATGCTGTTAAGGTATCAATCTTTGCTTCTAGTATTTCTAGCATATTGCTATTGCCATTAAGTAATATTTTTAACATATCTGCCTCTCGATTCTTTATATCTAATTTGGTCATTAACCTCATATAAATATCTATATTATTATTGATTCTCTCAACATTTCGAGGATCGAGTTGTTTTAACTGTGACTCTGAAAAGAAACCACTTTGATATATGTTATTAAGAACTTTATCATTCGCTGGTTCAAATTTATATGCATTATTAATCCATAAGTCTACTAAGGTTTTTAGGGTGCTATCGTTTCTGATTTTTATGGCAACATCTGTTATATCTGTTCCTAACTCACCAAAAGTTCTGATGATACGAATATTTTTAAATCCAAATTGGAAAAGGCGGTATGCATTTGTCAAACTCTTATTTTGCCCTATATTGTTAGTGTCATTATCATAAAATATGATTAATTCGATTTCTTTACCGAAATATTTGTTGATTAAGTAGATCTGATGATCTGTTAAGTTTGGTTGGCCCGGAGAAATACAATCATAGTCTAAAGACAGCAACTTTATCGCATCTGCAACGCCCTCTGTTATAAAAAGCCTATTGATATTCTTATCTCTTAATTGGTAAAGGTTAAATAAGAAATTACCTATACCAAATCGGTTAAGATCCCTATATGGGCGAACTTTTTTTGTAACTATATCTCCGAAATCAGATATATTCAGGTACTTTGCCGTATTTTTTCTATCTAAATCCATTATCCTTGCTTGGTAGCCTACCGTTATACCAGTGTTATGATCGGTAAAAGGAAAAAGAACCCGATCATTAATCATAAAGAAATCTGGATACTCTAAAAGTGACTGATTCCCTCTTTTAAAAGCGATTATTCCATATTTATCTGCTACTTGGGGTGAAATATCATACTTTTTATGCATAAATTCATAAAGAGTTTCCTTAGAATTTAAAGTAGGATTGTTCTCGAATCCTTTTATAAGTTTACTCTTTTTAGCAATACCTAAGTCGATTCTATACTTAAAATCTCCATAATTGATAACATCATCTGCATTTATGTCTCTTATTACTTTTTCTAAATCCAGTGTTCTTAATTTAAACTCTTTGGACTTCTTCTCTGCTACAGAAGGAGGAGTATTTTTAGTTTGTGTGCTTGGAGTTACTTTAGCGGGTTCTGACCTTAAATGTTTTATGCTCATAGTAGGCATAGGACCAATTAAAGATATATCAAAATAGTCATTTAGAAGTAAACTTTTTGTTTTATTATACCTTTCAATTACCAATTGTCTTAATTGATTCTTGAAGTCGCAAATTGAGTTAAACCCAAGAGGTATATTGGCAAATTTATTGGCTGCAAAGATTTTTGCTTCTGTGTAGGGTTGATCTACAAAATTCTCCATCATGACGATAAGTTTAATATAAGTTCCATGTTCTCCACAGGCATGACATCTAAAGGCTCCCTTTGCATTATCGAATTCAAAGGAAGTTGGATTATCTGCATTTGGATGAAAAGGACAAATACAGCGATTTTCATGTGATGTACTTCTTAAACTATAATACTCAATTAAATCTTTTGAATTGATTGCTCTTTTTATTTCATTCTCTTTATCATTATCAAAATATATACCAATTAAGTAGTTAACATCATGATTTAGTTTTCTTTCTATAAGTTCATTTAGGTCTTTGCATATTATGGGTTTACAATTATTCATATAGATCATCCTTTCTTGTTGTTTTAAAATGATTATATTTATTTAGATGGACTTATCAAATTTTCACCTAAATAAATTCAAGAAAAATTTTTAAAGATTTTATAAAAAATATCTACTGAAAATTTGACATGCTGTTTTATATGGTTATACTGTTATTACTTTAAGTACCGCAGTGCAAACGGAGGTGCTTAAAGTTTAAATAAAGAAAGCATTTTTACCCCTTACCTGTACTGCGGTAAATATAAATAAGTTCTTGGTATAAAAATCACTACATTCTTGATACATACTATTCTATAAGGCCTTACAACTTTCAACATAACACATAAAGATAAATATTCTATGATATGGAGAAGTATTTGAGCATGAACTATGCTCTTTTTTTATAGGTACAATATTAAATTCTGAAAATTTTCAACATAACTATTTACAAAAACCGGTAAGTGTATTATGATAGTATTGTAAAAAGAGAAATTATGTTATAGAACAAAAGGTGATGCTATGAAATATTCCTTTGTGACAAATGAGTTTTTTGATTGTGATAGGCTAGATCCAGATTATTGGATTAAACAGCAATATATTAGAAACTTATTTAAAGGTAAGGAAGTCGTTCGTTTAAAAGATATTGCTGTGGAAGTAACAGATGGAACAAGAACTAAAAGAGAGTTTATCAAAACTGGAGGATGCAGGTTCATAGGCCCCTCGGATATCATTGAGAATTATATCAATATACATAATCTGAAGAAGATATCAGGACAGGATTTGAAAGAAAAAGATTTCGTAGAAAAAGGGGATATTCTTCTTACCAGTATAGGTAAATCAGGAAGAGTTGTACTTGTACCAGAAGCGTTGGATGGATGTGTTTATTCTTCAGATCTAATAAAAATAAAGACTCAAGATGAAAGCGTTCAGGTACAAGTTTTTAGTCATTTAATTAGTCCTATGGGCCAATTGCAATTAGACGCCATTAAAATGGGAGTTTTAAACAGAATATCAATTAGCGATTTGAAGGATCTTGAGATACCAAAAATAAACACAAGTGAAACTACTGTTAATTTTAACGATAGTGAGAAGGAGAGAGAGGCTAAAAAATTATATGATTATTTAGTTTCTAGGTTTGATGAAGTTATCCAATATGAATCAGGTCAAGAGGGCCAACAAATTAAATCCTATATTAGTGAAAAGACATTAGAAAATCAAAGATGGGATGTTGAGTATTATAAATTCTTTGAGTCTAAAATATATAATTTAATTTATAAAACAGATAATCAAATTAAATGGCAGCGTTTAAAAGATATAGTGGAAATTAGAAAAGCAAATTTACCTGAAATACTTCCAGATCAAATTGTTAAATATTTTTTTATAAAGGATATAAATTCAGTAACTTCCGTAATCTTGAAATATCGTGAAGACAAGTTTGGAGAATTAAGTAATCGTGTTCGAGTTCAGGTAGAAGAAGGAGATATATTAACATCTAAAGCCGGAAGTGCAACTGGTACAGCAAATCACACTACGGCAATTGTGACTAAAGAGTTTGAAAATATGTTTACTACAGATGCACTGCTATGTTTAAAGCCCAAATTAATAGATCCATTTTATCTTTTGTTTTTGCTAAAGCAATCTGTTGTTTTAAAACAAATTGAAATGAAGTCAGCAGGAACTTATATCAAGTTGATACAGAATAAAGAATTTGAGACTATTATGATACCTAGATTAACTGAAAGTATAGAAAATGAAATATCATCGGGTATGAAAGAGTTTATTGACCTAAACAAAGCATCTTTATTAGATGATAAGGCGGTGAAATAATGATAGAGAAACTATATGATATACTACAGACTCCAAAAGATGTTGAAGAAATTCAGAGCAGGTTACTGGAAATGGGAATTAACTGGAATGAATATCAAGTTAAACTTTTTTTGGATATAGATAAGAATGTCAAGGTAGATAAAGGGCTATGGTGCATTGAAAATCAAGATGAAAAGTATTTGATATTGCGGATAATTAAGGAGTTGCTAAGAGATAGACCAATAATACCAATAAGGCGTATTATAGAAAGCATTAACATCAATGGCTATGATGAAAGTAGAATACTTAAAGTTGCAATTGATAGTGGAGAATATGTTTCACCAAACGGTAAGACACTGAAGAGGTTATAAATTAAGAGGAGGAGTATTTATGAAACAATTAAAAAATAAGATAATCGAACTAGGATACGACAGCATCAAAGATATTAGCAAAAATACTTTTATCGGTAGTAACAATCAGGTATCTGTTTATGTAAAGCAAGTTGAAGATGCTGAACTTAAACCTGAATTGGTGAATAGTATTACATATGAGGCTATGGAATATGACCCTATGCCAGAATTTGTTTGGATTACAAATGGAGATAGTAATGCCTATGTTTTAGTTGCAGAGGAGAAAAGTCTTTCAGAAATTCCTAAGGTAATTAGTGATGAAGAAATAAAAAGTTTTGGTAAAAAGTATTTATCAGAAAAGGATAAATGGTCATTAAGAAAATATCATGAATTACAAGAAGTATTTGATGCAATTCATGAGTTGATTTATAGTTCTAAGGATCATGTAGATAGTAAAAATGATGCCATAGATGAACTCTGTAAATTAATATTTATGGAAGTATTTAAGTTGAATAACGCTGATTTTCAGTTTAGGGAAGGCAAATTAATAGGTAAATATTTGAAGGATATTTTGAATTACTCTTTATTTGAGAAGGCTGAAACAAAAGAAGCCAAAATTGTGTTAGTAGAAAATATTAGAGAAGCATTTAAACAGATTAAGAACCATCCAGACTATGATGCTATATTAGATGATGGCACAAGAGTGCCTATATTTTCTCAAGACGACTATTTAAAATTAGAAAATCCTAATATTTATAAAGAAGTGTTAGAGGCACTTCAAAATCTAGGTGATATTCTTAATGAAGATGGAACAGAAAGACCTGCAAATCTTATGGATTTATCTGGAGATATTTTGGGAAGAGTTTTTGATGTTCTGCTTAGAGGTAAGTTTGATAGTAAGGGAGGTTTAGGGATTTACCTTACTCCTAGACAAGTAACCGAGGCAGCCGTTGAAATGGTATTTAATGATTTGATAAAGGATGGTACTGAAAGAATCTTTGAGGTAGACCCTGAAACAGGAATACCAACTATAAGATTTGCTGATTTATGCTGTGGTTCAGCAGGATTTATAATTAAATGCCTATTAGAAATGAAAAACCTGCTATTTAATAAACTAACTGGTGACAAAGAGTATTATAAGGAATTGTTTGAAAAGATGAAAAAGCATTCTTTTATTGGAGCAGATAATTCACCGGGGATGATTTTAAAGGCTCGAATAAATATGGCATTACATGGAGCAAGTAAAGCACCAATTTTCCAGACAAAAGACTCTCTAAGAATCGAACATATTAGACCTGAAAGTTTAGATGTAGTAGTTACCAACCCCCCATTTTCAAAAAGTGGAGTATCAAAACAAGTTAAGTCTGGAAAGAAAACAATAGAAAGTCCTGATGGAGTAGAAGTGATTACTAAGTTCTCTGAAGATATTGATGAAAGTGGTAAAAATAGAATGTCATCTATTGGATTGTCTCTTGGATCAAAACCGGATAGTAGAGGAATTTGGAGAGAGGTAAACTCAATAGATCCAACAATACTTTTTATAGATAAATATTTACAACTTTTAAAGCCAGGTGGACTTCTAATGATAGTTGTACCAGATGGAATTTTATCCAATTCAGGTTATAAATATGTTCGTGAATATTTGATAGGGAACAAAAATTTAAATAATGAATTTGTTGGTGGCAAAGCCATATTAAAGGCTGTTGTTAGTCTTCCACAAGAGACCTTTGGGTTGTCTGGGGCAGGGGCAAAAACATCATTATTATATATTCAAAAGAAGAAGCATCCGGGGGAAAAACAAGGAGAGGTATTTATGGCTGTTGCAGACGAAATCGGTTTTACTGTAAAGAAAAATGTGGAAATTCAATTAGGTGATGATCATAACGATTTATTAAAGATTATAGATGCATATAAAAGCGGTAAATCAGATGAACAATAATACAATGAATGGGGTGAGACAATGGAGGAAATTACTTTAATGACACCTAATAGTACATGGGTTTCAGAAGGTAATATAGATTTAGATTGGATTTCTGCTGAATATTATAAAAAAATATATTTGGAAATAGAACAAAAGTTTAGTAACGGTAACTTCAAGATACATACTTTTGAGAACATAGCAAATATCAACAGGGTAACAGGATTTGAGGTAGAAAAGTATTTGGAGATTGTTGAGAATGGTATTCCATATCTAAGAGTAAAAAATGTAGAAGAATGTTTTTTGAATTTCAATGATATGTACTACATCCCTCAACATGTACACGAAAAGTTTAAGAAGTCGCAATTTAAACAAAATGATATTGCTTTAACTATTACAGGTAGAGTAGGAACAGCAGCAATCATCACTGATGCGACTACAGAGTACAACTCTTGTCAGGATGTTGTAAAAGTATCATTGAAAGAATCTAGCAATATTGATCCATATTATCTAACAATCTATCTAAATTCAGATATCAACTATAAACTTCTAAATAGATTTCAAAGTGGTGCTTCTAGGCCTAGAACTTTAATTAATAATGTAAGACAAATTAAAATTCCTGTACCCTCTCAAGAAATACAACAATATATTGGGGACAAAATACGGAAAGCGGAGATTTTAAAGAAAGAAGGAAAAGAATCAAGAAGAATTGCTGAACAGTTAATTTATGATGCACTGGATATGAGTGGATTTGAAGATGAGATTAGTGAATCAAAGAAAATAAAATATAATTATGTAGAACATGAAGATTTAAATGATAGTATTGATGCACATTATTATAAGAGACAATACATGGTTACTAACAAAAATATTCAACAACGGAAACATACTAAATTAAAGAATATAGGAACTGTAGATTACGGATATATGCCAATGGAAGATTATACTGATAAAACCACAGGTAATCCTATGATAAGAGTTACAAATATGATAGGCAATCTCTTGCTGGATTATAGTGATATGAAATATATAAGCAATACAATAGATGTACCTGAACAAAAGATGGTTAGTAAAGATGATATACTATTAGTTCAATGTGGAAATACCACGGGAAAAGTAGCATATATCTGTGAAGATACTCAAAGATATATATTTCCTTCGTTTTGTCTAAGGATAAGAGTTAACAGCGATGTTATAGATTCAAGATATTTGGCCTTACTACTTGAGTTGCCAATCATGCAAGAACAAATATGGCAAACTGCTTCATATTCTTCCGTAAGGCCTAATACAACGAAACCTGCTATACAAAATCTTAAAGTTCCAATTATTGAAAAAGATAAGCAACAGGAGATAGGAGAACTTGTTTCTAAATACCTTAGCAATATTTATAATGCTAAAAAACTTGTCGAAGAGGCCAAACAAAATATTGAAGATCTTATTGAGGGAATCTTTGACTATAGTAGATTAAATGTATAACCTCAAGGGAGGTAAAATGAAGCAATGAATAATTTAAAAGAGAGCATTAGAAAGTTAAATGTTTTGTATGATTATGGTGAAACAACATATTCAAGTAGTCTAAAATATTTAATTGAGAAAGATTTTCTTATAAAGCACGGAGAGTCAGTTGTTGTTAATAAAAGATGGATTCAATTTAGTGGAAAGGTAGAAAGAGAAGATTTCATATCTTCTCTACTTTGCTATCATCCTAAGGTATTGGATGCACTTCTTCAAAATACTTATAAAGAAGCAAAAAAAATTGCTGCTTCAGGAGATAGTAAAGCACTATTTGAATATATAAACTTGATACCTAAATTTGCTCAAAGGACACTTAATCTGAAAAATCAAAATGAGGAAGGATCAAGTGAGATCAGAGAAGTCTTTTTTGAAGTTTTCAAGGGATATCCCCAATATCTTCAAATTATGAATTTATTAAGAGTTATGCAATTGGTAGAAGAAGAAAAAGAAAGTAATATTCAACCGTTAGGAGAAGTCCCTAATAGCATATGGATAAAAGGTGTAACAGTAGCATCAAACATAGATTTGAAACCATTAAAACAAAAGAATAAGTACACTCTCACACCATTTGAATTTAAGCATAAATTATCTACGCCTAAAATTAACAAAATTTTATCTTACCCATTAAAAACTATATTAGTTGTACTAGGAATGATTATTGAAGAATATAAGAAAGAACAATTTGAAGGATTGTCATTCAAGCCAATAAATCCAGATAATCCATATATTCAACAAGAAGTTATGGTACATACATGGACAACAAAGGGTGTAGAAATTCGGATAAGTGACTTAAATACTTTTGTTTATAATCTATGTGTAACCAATGGATTTAACTTATTTCCTGACAAAGTTCCAGTAATGGATAAACTTTTATTTCAGTTAATAGATGAAGGTATATTTGAGTTTAAGGATGATTCGTATGTGTTAAGTGCCGAGATGGATGACATCATATATGCAAGTAATGTGTTTATGATTAAACATGCAGATAAGTTTAAAAACTTATTGAAGGAGAACATAGAAGAAATAAGGAGAATGTCATGATAGTAAAAGTTTCTAAAGAGAAATTTTGGAATAATCAATATGGAATTGAAAGATGGCCAGAAATGATAAAAAATCTGCCTAACGAAATTCCAGTTAAAGATAAAAATACAATTGCTGAAACATACTTTAACATGAAAAGAGATGGAAAAGGAAGATTAAATGGTTCATACGAAGTTTATGGATTGTTTGATGGAGATTTTAAAGATGATGTTTTAAAAATCACAGGATGCCATTTTATTGTTAAAGATTCAAACGGATATAAGTTAAGTGAAGAAGCCATTCAACTTAAATTAACTTATAAAGATAGTAATGGCTGGGAGATTGTTTTGATGGAGCAACTATTAAAATATTCTCCTAGAGTTAGAAGTATATTTTATGCACTGATTAATGGAGCAAAGGTACATTTTGAAAAGGGCTTTTTAAATAACATGTCAAAGTCCTATTTAGAGTATGATGGGGAAACATACTATATTTTTTATGATAAGAATGATAAGGCGAATTTAAATAACTTGATGACTAAACATCCTAGACATTCTGTAGGAGAGTTTTGGTTAAAAGAATACAACATATCTTGTACTGAAGAAATTAAAATTGAAGGAATTAGCAATGAGGAGCCATCATTAAATTCTATTTCAAGCCATATAAAGATACCCTTTATACTGATGGAATACTTACAGTGGTTTAAGGAAACCGAAATAGGGATTTTTAAACTAGATAAATCAAAGATTAAGCAAGAAATTAGTAGTGATGTATGGGAAAGTTTCTTAAACTTTGACCACTATGATGAATTAGAGGTATTACAAGAAATTATTAATGAACACAAAGACTTTAGAGAATTCTTCCCAGTATCTATAATAGGTAAAGAATTAAAAGAAAAAATTGACCCAGAAAATATACTGTCGGTTGATAAGTGGATTGATCAGTATTTTATGGTAGGTATTAAGGAAGGCAAGTTCAAAATTATTGATAATGAAAGTGGTCAACCAAGACACGGTAGAGGTCTCTTAGATAAACGGGATCATCAACTTATTAAATTACAAATCTTAAAGTAAAGTTTCTTATAAATATATATATGTTATGAGGAGGAGAAGTTTATGCCTATTTGGTCATATGATGGAACCAGTGAATTTCCACTTATGCAGCCATTGGTTGGACAGAATGAATTTTATAATATATTTAAGTCTTTCACAAAGTCAATGAAAACAGCAGGTAAAGCAACAATATTCCCCCTGATTGCAGTTTGGGGTGTTGGTAAGTCCAGAAATGGATTTGAAGTAGTAGCAGAGCCTATGGGACTAGATAAAGGTTGGATTATAACAGAGGATGGAGAACAAAAAAATGTAAGAATATTTGAGCCTAATTTTGCTGATAAAGTCTTACCTATTTATATTAGATATTCGCAAATGGCACATGATTATTTGATTGGGGATACATGGGTTGCGTTTGGTATTTATACCGCATTAAATTACTTATCAAATGAGCCTGATGACAGTATCCAAGGAAAGATTATCAAAGAATTACAGAACAATTTAGAGCCTATGGGATTTGATAAGGATAAGTTGAAAAATATTTTAAATGCAGATGGTATTGATATAGATGACTTGGTAAGTGATATATCTTTATTGGATAAAACAGTAAGAGCAGCATTGGATTATATCAAGAAATTTCAAATGGAGCATGTGCTAATTGTATGTGATGAATTAGAAACAGAAGGTGAAATCAGTAAATACGGAATCGAAAAAGATGAAGAAATCCGAAGAAAAGTAGATGGCAAGGCTATTAATATATTAACAAAGGCTATAAAACATGAAGACCCAAGAAAGAAATATCCTGATGTATCATTTCTATTATTGTGTTCTCCAGTGATAGGTGACTCAATACAAGACATTGGAGCATTGGATAGAAGAACTGAACTATATGAAATGACACAAAATTCTTTTGCTGATATATCTGATTATATAGCATACTTACAATCTGAAGGAGTTGCTCCTAAATACCCAGATGGACTTATAGAGGCCGCATATACAATTGCTGGAGGCAACTTTGGATGGTTTAATGTAATTATGGCAAGTGTTGATGAGTACCTGAAAAATAATTCAAGTAGTGATGTTGGAGAAATATTTGAAAGTCTAATAAAATCGAGCAGTAGATTTCAGAAAAAACTTATTGATAAAGATTCTTTTGAATATATAAAATGTGATGATCAATACCGCCATATCATAAAAAATGCACTGCTAAGGCAATTACCAGTTGTGAAATTCCAATATGCTGATACAGAATTAAAGGCGTTATTAGACAGTAGGGCAGAAGATGGAGAGAAGTTATTTAAGGAATTCTTTATTGTAAAACTAAGAAAAGATGACTTAGCATCATTCTTAGTTTCAGTAGGATATAAGAGGGATACAGAAAGTGTGTTTATAAATGATTTGGGCAATAAGTTTGACCTGAATATCCTACTAAAAAGCCTTAAAACTTATTCTCTCAATGTTAAAGATAATGAGTATATTGTAGGGGCGGATAAAGAGACTTTTTTAGATCAGATAAGAACTTTATATCCAAAGGATGACGCAGAAGATGCTGCGAAATATATCTTTGAATATATTGAGAATGAAATCAATAGAGAAAATAGACAAGTAGCAGAATATGTAGGACCAAACTTTGCTTATTTATACAGGTTAAATAAGAGATATAGAGTTGACAAAGGAGATTTTGGATATCTTTTAGATGCTGATGCTAATAAAAAAGCAGAAGAAAAAATTGAAGAAGTACGAAAAGATAAATTAAAGGAAGTAAGACGAATTCTGACAGGAGCAGCAAGGGTATTGGAAATAACTTATCCGTTGGAAGAGTCTTATTCAAATATTGACGGTGTAGATATCATAAGAACAAAGGTAAATGAAGGACCATTTCTTGATATTCATCCAAATAATATTGTAGATATTATTTGGGGAAAAGAAGAGGATAAAGTTTTAAATGTTCTTGGTGATAGTAAGTTGTTGAAAGATGGGGTTCATCCTATTTTCGTAGTTTCTGACACTATATTAACAGATGAGTTTAAAAATAAAATCAAGAGAACTATACCAGAAATATACAAGTGCATAATATTTAGTAATATTACTAGAATGCATAAAGAAATATTAGAAATAATGTCTTTGGATAAAGAGATTATTGATTTTAGACCGGTTTCCAATAAGACAACTACAATCTTCCGAGAAAAGATATATAAGATTCGTGAGAATTTTAATTTAGCAGCACAATCATGGTTTGAAAGAATTGATAGTGAGGGCTGGATAATAAGACCGATAATGCAAAAGAAGCATGAAGACTCACAAATAGAATTAATGGCAAGGTCATACGCAACAATGCTTATAAATAATGCAACCTATGAGGAATTAGGAGAAAAAGACGAGATAAAGTTAAAAGAAGGGGAATTCTCTGATTTATCCAGTTATCTAAGGAATACCGCTATTGGAAAAGCACTTGAGAATAAAGGATATAAGGATTTGAACCTATTCATTAAGGATCATGACACCTATGAGATAGGGGTACCTACCTGTATGATCAATATATTAAAATTCATGGGTGAAACAAAAAAATCAGAGTATGACTTTATTAAGAGTTTCTTCTTTAGTTGTGACCAGAAAGTGAACTACAAAAAGATGTTAGACCAGTGGATTAAATTCTTAATATCTCTTAAATTAATATACTTAGAAGACGGGATGTATAGAAAGATTACAAAATATAAATTAGAGACAAAACTTAACGAAGCAGAAGCATGGCTATCAGATGATTGTATAAAAGAAATCGAAAACATGAAGAAATTAATTGACGGTGGTTATCTAACTATCCTTAATGGACAATTACTAGAATACAAAGAGAAGTATATTGATGTTTCTAAGAATTTAATTGAAGAAATTGACTTGAATCTATTACTAAATATGAATGAAGACACAGTTGCTAACTGGTCTGATACATTAGGCAAAATTGATAAACTTTATGAATTATGTAATCAAGTATATGATAAGGAAAAATATGAATCTATTACATCATATAATCAAACAGTTGTTAAAGGGCTTAATATATCAGATACAAATACGCCTTTATGGTATAGAGTAAGGCACATAAAGTTATTCCTTGAATTTGTAGGAAAGTTGAAAAATGTTGCATCAAAAATGACTAGAGAAAAAATAAAGGAACTAAAGAATCACAGCACATATGAAGGACACACTTTGCCTCTCTCTCCAATTACAAACATACTAGATAGATGTGCTAGGGAGTTAGAATATGCAACTGATTATAAGGAGTTGGAGAAGTCTACATTACCTACTATGGTAAATATATCTGATAGTTTGGCGTATAGACTCTCTATGGGTAACTATATTGGTGCAATAGAAAGAATAGAAGATATTTTGAATGAGGTAGGTATTGATGCAAGTGATGAAGAGAATCTAAAGTGGAGTGATAAAGGGGTTATAGGAACATACAAAACTATTTATGAAAAATACAAAGAGATAATAGATACTTATGAAAATGAACTAGAAAAAGCGAAACATTGGGTAAATTATTTTAATGACTCTCCAGCATCAGTTAAAGCATTTCCTGACATTAATAACTTAAAGACCTACGCAGACAGGTTAGAGATTTTTGTTGATGCTGGGCTTGAGCAAGGAGTAGATGAAAAAGAACAAGAACTTATGAAAAAGCCTAAAGAATTCTTAAAATATCTTGAAGAGGCTATTAAAGACATGGCTGGTTATGCAGATTTAATCTCATCACACAAAAAGAATGTAATGGAGAAAGCCAAATATGAAAGAAGTATGATGTTTGATGATAACCTTATAAAAGTTATGGATAAGATTAGAAAAAGTGTAGGGAAAAAAGTAGTTTCAATTAGCATTGATAGACAATTGTATCCAACTGAAGATAAATACTCTGAAACATTAAAAAATGTTCAAAATCAATTAAAGGAGTTTAGAGATGAAGGAGAAAAGTTCTTTATAGAGTCTCCGATTGCTAAAAAAACAACATTTGATTTCTTTAAAACTGTTGTTATAAAAGAAGGGGATATAGATTGGTCCCAACATACAGAAGAACAGAAAGAGTTGGAAGGACTAAAATTAGTTAAGTCTACTGTGAAGGTGTTGTAATATGATTTATATTTTAGAAGAGTTTAAAAAAAGAACAGAATATAAAATTCTAAGTAACTTCATATCTACAACTGAATTATTATTGGGTGAACTAGGCCAAGGGTGCCTAGTCTTACCCGGCTATGTTCTAAATAAAATGTGTAAACAAGATATTCTTAGGATAGAGAGTTGGTTGGAAAATCGTAATAATCAACTTATTCTGTTACCGTCTTGGATTGAAATTAAATTGGACAAAATATTTCAATTAAGTGTAGGGGTAAGTATCACTAAAGTAGAACAAAGAGAATATAAAGGTTTACCAGTAGAATACAAAATAGAAGGTCATTCTAAGGATGTAATTTACCTTATGGATGGAGATGTACTAGGAATAAATATAAGAAAGAATACTGGTACGGGAGTAATAACAATAATTACTTTGCCTTTATTAGATTATAGATTAACTGAAAAAGTAGATATAATGCAGGAACTATTTCTTAAACTACTTATTCCTACAGCCTCAAAACCAATATATGAGAAACCTAAAGAAAAAGAGCCTTTTCAGTTAAATAATAACCATACATACTTAATTATTCTTAAAGCAGCAGGGATTCAACTAGAAAACTGTATAGAACAGGTAAATAAATATTTTAACTATGATATTTCAAAAGACGAATTAATTAAATATGCAGATGAACTTGTTCAGAATCATTATATAGAGAATGATAAATTAACTCAAAGGGCATTTGATTACATTGAAAATAAGAAGTTGAAGTCTTTTATCAGAGTTATTAAAGAAAGAAGGGACAAAGAAAATGAGTGGGAATAAAAGTACGCCCATATCCCAAAGTATAGTAGCCAACATTCAATTAGGGCTACCTGCTACTGTTTCTAAATTATCATCAAAAATGCGATTTATTGATAAGATAGCACCTATATTAAAAGAGGGCGGAGTAATAAGAGACATTGACCTAATTGATCCACTTACAATTAAGGCATCAGGTATAGCCACGGTAAATAAAACAACAGAAGCATTTGGTGGCATGTTATATGTAGCAGGTGCAGTAAGACAAGATATTTTAATTGATAGAAATTCTATTTATGAAACAAAGCAAGATAGTATAGTTGATGTAGATGAAATAGATGACTTAGATGCAACGAAGAAGTTAAAGTTTATAGATATTATAAATGCCTATAAATTACTAGAAGATATCTTTAGCAATGATGATAGACCAGATCTAGTAATTGTTGATACACCTTTGATGCTAGAGAGAGCAGATTCACCACTTTCTGATAGGATTGATGTCATCAATCTTTATGAAAGATGTAAGAAAACAATTGAGAACTTTTGGCAGCAAAATAAAGATAAGATATATCCTTTTAGTGAATATGGTGTTAAGATAGCCTCTGTCGGTAACAAAAGATTTGGGGCAATTGTCTTTGCACTATCAGATGAAAATATCCAATATGTTAATGATAAAATCAATGATGAAGTTGTTGGTAAAATAAATATTCATATGAATAAATTAAAAGATGTAGGCATTAAGAGATTACTAAAGGGCATATTGGTCAAAAGAACCAGAACCGCTGCATTCCAGTTTGATGGAATAAATAAGGACAATAGATTAGAGCCTGAAACATTAAGAAGCATGGGGCTTACAGGAATGCATATAAAGGCAGGAAGTCACACTCCACCGTTATTAGTGGAGGTTATGGGAGGGGTAAAAGATTGGGATACCCAAAAACTCGATCAGTTAGCAGCAGAGATCATTTCGCTAACAACTTTTGATCAAAAAAAAGCATTACCAATATCTTTATGGTATGCAAAGTATGCATTAAAACCGTTAGAGGCACAGGATAATGGGCAGAACGCATTACTTAAAGTATATAAAGGTCAGGTAAGACATATGCTTCAGAGCCAAGATTTAGAAAAGGTTTGGAAAGAAGACTTTGACGCTTTTGAAGAATAGTAGATTTAAAAAAAGGGGGGGAGATTATGAAGGAACAGCAAATTAGAAGATATAATTGGGTTGATGTAAGAGAATATGCTAGAGAAATATTCTGGAACTATGATTATGAATTGTCTTGGGCAGAAGATATGTGGAATATTTTAATGTTTAATTCGCCAGTGGATAGTTCGGTAGTAGCAACATCAAGACTTGTAGATGAGGATGTAGGTGATATATTAATATGGCTAACTGCCATGTATGATTTATATTTCGATTATAAGGTTCATATTGATCATGAAAGTGTAACAGATGAAAGAATTGATGAGTTTTTATATCGTATAGATTATTGGGAAAGGTATGTGTACAGATATCTGTATGATAAGATACACAATGATGATTTGACATTTGAAAGTTTAGAATATGAGCCAAGTGATTTCGATAACAATGAAGACTATGAGGAATATGTTGAGGAACAATTATCTTCATTTAATTCAGAATCTCCTTCTTATGAAGTCATAAATTCTGAAATTGAGGTTAGAAGAGATTACATAGTTGATAAAATTGAAAAATATTTTAAGGAATCATTTTGTATACTGAAATTTATGGCAGGATACCACTACTGTGAGAAGTATCTTAAACATGAAGATAAGGTAAAACAAATAAACAAAGACTTTAGTAATGGAATACAGGTAATACAAAGTAAGATTGACCAAGCCAGTGATAGAGAGGAAACTTATAAATTTGAAGAAGAGAAAAGAGTTCTTGAGAACGAGTGGGAAGAACAACTAGAAGAACTCGAGAGTGATCTTCCTATATCACTTAGGGGACTAGAAATAATAAGTTTTGAAGATGCACTAATTGGAGATATACCTTATACATATAACTGGATTGAATCTGGAATGTATCGCCTATAGAGGATGGAGGGATGTTTAACATGGATAAATATATAGGGAAATTAATAGGAAATACTGGAGACCCTAGTAATATTAAGATAGCCTTAGAGAATAGTTTTTCTGCTAAACGAGGTGAATTTGTAAAAATAAAGCATACAGAAACTGAAGAAGAAGGCGAGATTTATGTATTAGGAAGAATCGTGGCAGTTTCCAGAAGTAATATACTTTATAATTCAAACATGGGTGATGGTTTAACAGAGTTAGAGATTTTACCCGGAGCATCAATTACAGGTGAAACTCTATATGGAACGATACAACTTGTAGGTTATAGAGATAGTTTAGGAAGAATTAAAATACCAAGGAGACCACTAAATCCGGGGGAAAAGGTGTTTGGAGTTGATTATGAGTTTTTGGCTAAGTTTTATAAGTTTGATGAAAATACGAGTATAAACATTGGAAATCTAATTGGTTATGAAAAGGGAGAAAATATAGTCCCAGTATATCTTGATGTAAATAAACTTGTAACAGAACACCTTGCTGTACTTGCTATGACTGGTTCAGGAAAATCCTATACAGTAGGAAGAGTAATCGAAAAATTAGTTGCCGAGATGAATGGTACAGTAGTTGTTTTTGATGTACATGGAGAATATGGGAAAGCCTTTAATAAGGGAAACATTCATTTCAATGATAATTTAAAAGATATTGAAGACCCTGAAGAACTTAATAGTATAAAGAAAATACAAGAAACTTTACAAAAACTGCTACAAGCAGGTGGAGGAATAAAAGTATATACACCTCAAATGGATTCTTTTGATTATAAGTATTCCAGTAAAAACATCCATCTATCACTCCAGTTTGATAGATTTGATATGGATGATTTATCATCTGTATTACCGGGATTAACTGAACCACAGCAGAGGGTCATTGATGTGGCAATAAGATACTGGAAGACTAAATATGATAAAGGTTATAGAGATATTCAGGATCTAATTTATTTATTAACAGATAGTGGATTGGAAGAATTAAAGCATTGGGACAAACTAACGGAGGGTGAGGCTAATGCTTTAAATAACAGAAGTGCAGCAGTAGTATCAATGAAGTTAAGCAGAATGATTAATGAAGCAAGAAGTTTTTACACAAGAGCCAAAGGAGAACCGACTGATATTTATAAAATGATAGGTGAAAAAGGAAATAGAGTAGGGCGTTTAGTAATAGTAGATCTTCAGGGATTATCTGATGATGCTAAACAAATTATTACGGCTTTAATATCAAGTGAAATAATGAGAGCAGCAGCGGATAAAGAAAGACAGACCAGACCAGCGTTTCTAGTATATGAAGAAGGACATAACTTTGCACCTGCGGGTATGCCGTGTATTTCTAAGAAAATTATTAAGAAAATAGCAGCCGAGGGTAGAAAGTTTGGAGTCGGATTTTCAATTATATCACAAAGACCATCAAAGTTAGACCCTGATGTTACTTCACAATGCAACACTATTATAACTATGAGACTAAAAAATCCTGATGATCAACGATTTATTGCAAAAACATCAGACATGTTCTCAAAGTCTGATATTGAGGAATTACCATCTTTATCTACTGGGGAAGCCTTAATTTGCGGTAGGTCTATTCCTGCTCCTTTATTAGTTAAGATAGGAACTAAGGCATTACTACATGGAGGAGAGTCGCCGGAAGTAATTGTTGAATGGGGTAGTTTCAATGGTTAATAAAGACATTGAGAGTTTCATTAGAGAAGAATTTAAAACGGGTATTGTAAGGGAAAAACTATTTCCTATGATGACTAAGTTTGGAGTGAGAGATTATTCTGAAACTGTTCATTCTTTAGGATTAAATTATATTACAGCAATTGGTAGGGAATTTAATGAAGTAGTTTCTCTTTCGGAATATCCGGTATATCCTCATGTTGCTATTAAGGGTTATAATGAATTCAAAATAGCAGAAAATAACGAAGTGTATGGAGTATCGAAAGCAAATATAATTAGTCAAGTGAGACCGGACTCTGTTTGGTTTGATAAATTTGAGAATACTCCAGTATTAATATGTGAGTTTGAAAGGTATGAAAACAACAGAAGAAAAGACAAGATGCTTAAAGAAAAAATTCAAAACTTATTAGTAGCATATCACCAGTTAGGCTCTAATGTACCCTATATTCTATTTGTATATTGGAGTTATTCAGGTATTGCAGCAGAAGGCATCTCGGAATACATTTCTATATTAGATGATGGATTTAAAACATCAGATGGCAAAAATGTTGCAGGTATTAATAGTAGAAGAACTAAATATTTAGTGTATCATGCTATTGCAAAAGGAAATAAAGAAAATCTTACAATAAATCAATGGGTTTCAATAAGGTGATTTTTATGGGAAAAAAAGCAGTGAACTTTAGACCAAAAGAAAATACAAAAATAGGCAACAAATATATTATTCAAGAGTATATTGATTCAGGTACATTTGGCACAGTCTGGAAGGCGATAAATTTAGAAACAAGTCAAGTAATCGCATTGAAAATACCCAAGAATCAAGAACGAGGGGACGAAACTCTTTCTGAAGGTAAAAGACTTTTGAATTATAAACATCCAAACATAATTCAACTGCATTGGATGGGAAGAGTTGAAAATACAGGAATATTCGTAATCGAGATGGAGTATTTCAATGGCAGGAAATTGTCAGATGATATGAATTTGAATAAATTCAATAATCCTAAGACATTTGAGCAGGTATTTGAATTGTACTTTAAAGTATTGAATGCTATAAAATATTTGCATACATTAAAAATAAGTCATGGGGATATAAAACCACAAAATATAATGATTGATGGGGATTCTGTTAAAGTAACCGATTTTGGGACTAGTAAGTTTATTGAGAATATTTTTATTAATACAGTAGATGGTGGAGGTACTTGGTCATATATGGCTCCAGAGGTTGCTGGTTCTAAGAAAAGACATTTGAATTCCGATATATACTCTCTTGGAGTTTTACTTTATCAACTACTTACTGGAAGAACCCCTCATAGGACAGCGATACAACTTTTAGAAAATTTGCCATATCCGAAGCCTAGAGAAATTAATGATAATATTTCTGTTGAACTAGAACAGGTTATAATAAGGGCATTAGATAGAAATCCAGAAGAGAGATATTTAACAGTACAAGATTTAGAAGATGATATTAGGAAAGTAATTACTGAAAAGAACAAAACTCTTGTACTGTATGAAAGGTCCAAAGATTTAACAGATAAAGTAAAAGATAGGGACTGGCTTGATATCTTGATTAGTTATTATAACAAAGATGACTATGAGTCAGCAGAGTTATTATTGAAGAATAAAATTGAAAATAATGTAAAAATCCCAGATGTTTATTATCATCTAGCCTATGTTTATGTGAAGCAAGGTAGGTATTATGACGCATTGAAACATATTAAATTAGTTAATGTAAGTGACATTGAAAATATTAGACAAGATGCTTTTGAAGACACGGTAAATTATTTAAAGGCACGAATATATCTTGAATTAAAAGAGTATGACAAGTCTATTCATTTATATGATCAATTGGTAAACAAAAATCCAGAAAATATTGATTATAGATACAAGTTGGCTTGTGTTTATGCTCTCAATTATCATGAGGATAAGGCAATTGAAATACTAGAAAATATCAATAAAGAAACCCCCGGAATACTTGCAGTAGTGAAAAAGTTAGGTCATGCATATGATCAAATCAAAACTTATGGTAAGGCCAGAGGTTATTATAATTTTGCTTTGAGATTAGACCCGGAAGATGAAAAGATAAAAGAAAGACTAGAAATTTATAAAAAATATTTATAAAAAATATGAGATGATAATTTGACATACTGTTTTATAAGGTTATACTATTAATACTTTAAGTACCGCAGTGCAACGGAGGTACTTGAAGTTAAATAAAAAGAGTAAGTTTTACCCTTCATCTGCACTGCGGTACAGATGAAGTATTAATAATCATATATTTATGAATATGTATTTTTGCTTTATTGACCATAGTTTGGAGATCAATTTACACAAGGTATATTGTATAACATTTTCAAAGTAAAGAATGATAGATTTTTTAAGTTGGAGGAAAAGTACATGTATTTTATTTCTACAGAACACAAAAAGAATTTTAATTTCCTATTTGATCAATATGGAAAGAAGGGAGAACCTAATTATGAATCTGCTTACTATGTTTTAGCATTGCCGCAGATATATGAAAAGGCCCAAAAGTACATAACAAATGGGAGGATAGACTTTATAGAATTATTTAATGTTGAAAAATTTGAGGAAGAAAGTTCATATTTAATTCAAGTTGCAGGTAATTTGTTTAATGCAAGTTTTACTTTTAATTTAAACCATTATCTGAAACTAGAGCAATCTTATTATAGAGTTTTTTTACAGGTGCTAGATATCAGGAGAGGATAAGTCCTCTCTTTTGTTTTGATATTAAAAAAGGGGATTCAACTAATGAACCCCTAAATTTTGGAAATGGCATCTTCACGAGATTTTTTGTCCGCAGTAGTATATAGTTGTGTAGTGGTAATACTAGAGTGACCTGCTAAACTAGCAACGGTACTTATATCTGTTACTTGTAACAGTTGCTTACAGAAATAATGTCTGTATGAGTGTACTGTATAATGAGTGTCTAATTGCAATTTCTGATGATATCCCATCACAATGCGGTAGATTCCGTTTGAGGTAAATTTATCTTTTCTCTCTGAAATCAATAGATATGGGCTATCAATTTTTTTTCGGTTCCGAATCTCCATCCAATTTATAATAGCAATTCTTACATCCTTATGCAAAGGAATACTTCGTGCCTTATTGCCTTTGCCGCCTCTTATTAAAATCTCACCTGTGCGTGGAGTGTCAATATTTTCACTCATATTCATGGAAATATCTTCCAAAGTTAATGCAACGAGTTCACTGACTCTAACCCCACACTTGCTTAATAATTCCATAATTAGGATATGGAGTGGATTACCATGCCTATAATATAATCTACGCAAAGCCCTAAAAGTCTTTTCGTCAAATGCTTTAGGCTCCCGTATTCTTCCATCACTTATCTTCTTAATCTTAGCGGATGGATCTTTCTCAATAACCTTTGCAAGATAAAGATAAGAGAAATAAGCCTTCAAACTTGCTATACGAATATTTATAGATGCAACACCTAAACGCAAATTATTTTGGCAGTAACTGCGATAATCTTGTATATCTATTGTTGTAATAATTTTTGGATCAAACTTATCCGTTTCCATTTGCTCAAAGTATTCGATAAACAATATTACATTATCAATGTAATTATTGATAGTTCTTATAGATTTATCGTTCTCAATCAAATACTCTTTAAACTCATTCAAGTAATACTTTTCCATATATAAATCCCTTTTCGGCATCCTTAACATCTCCTTTTTATTTTTAGTAAATGCAATATAGAGAATCTTTAAGAATACTTTCAAGTTTTAAATATCATATATAGAATTTCTTAAAAATGAAGTAGATAAAGTTATGTTGAGAATTTTTTATGAGATAATTGATACTTTTTTATATAAAACTTATTAATAATGTTGATAACTCGCAGCCTATTTGTAGTTAGGCGCCAAGATTAGAGAAACTGCTTTTTAAAATTATTACATTATAATAATCTTTAATTTAGAGTTAAAGATTGATATCATTAGGATAATTAATATATTTTAGACAGTTGTTAGAGTAAATTTATTGAAAACAAGAAACTTTTTAAAAATCTTATATTTCACTAATAAGTGGAACTGTGATTTTAGAGTAGATAAATTGATATACCTTAAACTAATCATTAAGATAAAAATAAAATCTAATGGAGGAAATATGAGTAGAGTAAAGAGAATTAATGAGAAAATACTATTCGTAAGAGATTATTGGAATCAACTTCATTATGGAAAAGTAGATTTTTTTGATAACGCTTATATTGTTGATTTGAAATCAATATTAGTAGATCTAAATGATACAATAAAACGAGTAAGGTACTATAAGCCAAGATCAGGTAGACTGAACTATGGAGATTTGCCGTATATCTGTGAGGAGTTTATCCTTTTTTACAAATGCACTTATTTCACAAAAAGTAGTTTATCTAGTAAATTATCAATCATTAAGACAGAGATTGAATTAAATAAGGGTTTTGACAGTATAGAAGTAAAGAAAATAAATCAATATATAAAATCCATGAATAAAATTATTAATAATATAGAATGGTGCATCTCAAGGATTGAAAACGATAACAATTACTTTAATATGATACTTAAAGAAGTACAGTTTATATGTTTAAATAACTGTAAATTAAAATCAGAAATAGAAACCTTAAAAGTATACTTATCAGAGTTAATGTCTGCAGGTTATGAAGAAGGGAAGTCCTCCGACTATCTAAATAAATTATTTGAAGTATTAGATTATAACCGAATTGCTCTATGCAATATTAAGAACTTTTTGTTGTTACCATTAGACAAAGATAAGAAAAAAATTACTTATATTTTCTCAATCAAAAATTTATATAAGCAACAACCAATAAGAGTAGGCAATGTACTTATATATAACCCTATGCGTAAGGATCTGTTAGAATATATGGCAAAAGAAAAATGGTACGAAGAAGATTATTATTTATTGACAAGGGAAAAGCAAGAAATTTTTGATAAATATAATATAAGAGAAGGTGGATGTGGATATCCAGATGATAAGTATAATGAATACATACTTTGGACAAATTGTCATGCTAGAATCTCAATAATGGCCTCTAATGTAAGAGAAGGATTAGATAGAGCAAAACAAGAGATTGAAGATATGCTGAATATAATTTGCTATAGTAACAAATCAAATTTGAAAAATATTGAAATTCAAGAGAGTTATGCTGCGTTTGATGAAGAACAAAAAGAATGCATCTCTCCCCTTTGGATCCAAGATAAAGAAGTATGTCCGTCTTATTATGTAAGGGGAGTTGATGAGGATTTAAAAGAAAGTGTTTCGGATTTAAATAGTTCATTAAATAAAATTTTATCTCTCAATAATAAAGAGTTATTAACAAAGGCAATATATTGGTATAATAATTCTATCAATAATAAAGACATTCATATAAGATACCTTAGTTGTTTCATTAGTATTGAGACATTACTTACAGCCTCAACAGAATATCATACCATTAAGGATAAACTATTGAATATTGTTCCAGATATAATTATAATGAGTGCTTATTATAATGAACTAATTTACATATGTAGATATTTTAGGAATGTATTTTCTAGTATTAATAGAAAGTACAAAAATATCCCACAAGATATTACATCAATAGAAGGACTTGAGAATTTTTTGGTTAGTACAAATTTAAATGCTTTTAGAAATAATTTCTCAATCTTCTATAGATATTGCGAAAGCCCATATATAAAATCATTAATGATAAAATATAAAAGAATATATAGTGATGAAAGATTTAGAAGAAATGCCATTAATGACTTGAGAACGAAGTTAATTTTTGTTTTTTCCAGAATTTATAGATTTAGAAATCAAATTGTTCATAAAGGAGAAATAAACAGGTATCAGATTAAGCAGAATGCAGAATTTTTAAGGTATTCAGCATACATACTGTTGGAAGTAGCAATTAATGATATAAAGACTGGAGATGTTGATGAAGATATTGTAAGAAAAATATCTAACAATCAAATTAAGAACCATTTAAACAATTGGATTAATTCATTTATTTAGATATAAGATCAATCAATGGAGTTTATTATTGAATCAATTACATTGATTCAATATATAATAAGCAAGAAAAATGGACATTGTTGTCCATTTTTTTGTTGAGAAAATAAATATAAGTATTCTTAGCATACTTTAACTCATGCTATAGTTGCACGGTATCCAAAAATGGCAAAAACAGCATGAAATAAAATACCGAAAAAAATGTGTTGCAACATATATGGTCGAGTATTAGGCGTCATCCAAACACAATAAAGATAAATAATATATGGTATTATCCATGACTTAAAATAAATTTTTTTAAAGTTTTCTCTAAACTCCTTAGACCATTTATGCTGTAGATGTCCAGTTAAAACATTAAAAATAGTAATATAAGTAATTAGCAAAATAAAGATCCCTTCTAAGTACGCTTCTATCATCAAATCCCTCCATAGTTTTCATTTCTTATCTTATACAGATTTATCCGTATAGATTTCAAGTAAAAAAGTTGAAACAGATTACATTCTTCCTATATAAGTTACTGAAGTCAATATGGTATTTAGTAACTTAAGGAGGAATTTATAATGGTACTAGATTATGAAAAGTTCAAGGTTAAAATGGTAAATGAATTTATTAAGGAATACCCAGATAGTTATCTGGAAAATGAGGATTTAAAAGTAATAAGACTCAACTTGGAAGCGACTATTTCACTAGGTATTGCTTTTGAGGAATACACTCTTGCAAAGAATTTTAAGTTTATATGCGATATATTTAAGAAAGCCATACAAGAAGAATTTACTAAATACAAATTCAAAGTCGATTACAACAAAGTATATCCCTTAATAAAATCTAAAGATTTTGGGAAAGGAGAAGCAACAGAATTTGTTAGAGAACATCTATTTCTAAACCTAGATATTTTATTCGCAGTGGATTCAGGGGAAACTTTTAGATTTGTACTTGAAGAAGATGAATACAATATGAGCAAACTGAAGCAGAATGCAATGAATAATTTGGATTCTGTATTTGTCGGGTTAACAAGGTTGGATAAAGATTTTGATATATATTCTATTTCTTTTTTAACTGATTATTCTTCTTCCTTTATTTTGCTAGATCGAATGAAGAAACAAATTGAGAAAAAAGTAGGAACAAACCATTTATTAGCATTGCCTAGTTCGACTTCGTTACTTGTGGCAAGAAATAATCCAACACATATACAGTTACTCAAAACACTTATAGATGTTGACCCAGATCCCCACAAGGTATCGAAACATATTTATATATGTAGAAATGGAAGATATGAATATTGTAATAAAGATAATATTTTAAGAATAATAAAATAGCCCATGGGGGCTATTTATGACAAAATTGTTCCTGCTTAATAATACTGATTAATTGTATTATTGTGGGAACATTCTTTTTTATATTTCTATATTCTATAATATTCATAGCAGATATTATTTTAATATACCCTTCTAGTAAATCTATATGTTGTGTGCATAGAGTAGTAGTTGTAGGAAAGAAGAAATTATTAATAAGTTCACTAATGGCTTCTTCGGCTAAAGATTTGTCTTTAGTACCTAATGTAGAATTTATAGAGGATAAAAAATAATTAATTTCTAAGCGTATGATATTAAAGTTATTCATAAAAATCACCCCATTTAAAAAAGTTTAAAGCATTATATGGAACCTGCATGGAATTATCAAATTTTAAGATAAGAAATATAAGTTAGGTGAATAGGTTATCTTATGTGTTTGTTAAATTTTTACATATTCCAACAAAACCAGTGTTATCAATGGTATAATGTATATATAGCATAAGAAATTAATTCATTAAAATATAAGCAAAAGAACACTGGAGGGAAAAATATGAGAAGAACATTAAAACAAACTATATTTGCAATTTCACTTTCTAATACAGTAGCATTGGCTATTTTTTACTTAATGTATAAGTTTGGAGTTTCAATAGAGATTCCATTGGTACAGCAATATTTTATGATTCCACTAGCAATCCTAGTAGGATACTTGGTACAAGAGGATTACAAAGAACTAAGAAAAGTACAGCAAACAGTAATTTAGATACTACATACCTTTTATAATCTAATGTATTTAAGAACAATTTCCCCTACAGTTAAAAACTATAACTATAGGGGAAATTTTGTTTTTTAGTTAAGGGGGAATAGGAGGAAGTAAATGAGTGAGGAGTTATATGTAAATACAACGATTTTTGGCATTACATTATTTATACTTTGTGTAGTTGTACAAAATAAGTTTCCAGAACTGTTTGAGGAAGATGATAATAAAAAGCCAATGATTAATATAGAAGTGGATCTATCGAATTCACGGCAGAGTACATGGTTAATAATTGTAGTTACGCTGGTGCTTTTATTACCATTTTTAAATTGGACTATTTCACTATTATATGGTGTTTATATAATTTATACGGGATATACCCATAGAAATGCGAGGTGAGTAAGTATGGCAAAGAGGAAGTTGAAATGGAACGAAGATAAGCGTCAGGAGTTTATCAGTGAAGGAAGGGGCAACGGAATAGGGGCCAATTACAAGCCATGGCTAAATATCCAAGACTTCCCGAGTATGGGTAGAGTGTCGAGGATTTTTGGATGGAAAACTAAAAGGATACATCATTTATTTACAGATATTCAAACTAGATATTTCTATCTTTTAGAATGGGAAGATTCTGTTCTGGATATTCGGGAACATTTTCCTCTATTAGATATGGATGAAGTTATTAAGGAAAAAGATGATTTGGATTTTACACTTTTTACGGATAGAGAGAGTAAAACACCCTATGTAATATCTACTACTTTTTTAATTACAATAACTGATAGCAATGGAGTAAGGTATTTTGCTCGGAGTATTAAGGCTCAATCCGAATTAGAGAGAAATAAATCGTTACAGAAAATGGAGATAGAAAGACGGTACTGGGAAGCAAAGGGGATAGATTGGGGAATAGTTACACAAAAAGATATACCCATTGTAATGGCAAGGAATATCGAATGGGTTCATTCTTCACTTTTTGACTATAAAGAGAGAGGATTTTCGGATAAAGATATTCAGTTTATGAGTAATACCTTAATAGATATGATAGTTAGAAAAACCACAACAGTAAGAGAAATTATTTCGGACTTTGATAGAGTATATAATTATGGAGCCGGTACAGGTTTATATGTATTTAAGTATTTGGTTGCCACAAAACGGATTGAAGTTGATATGACAAAGGAGATTAATATTAATAATCTAGTCATTTCATATAAGGAGAAAGGAACTTCTAAAGAGGGGGGAGGCATAGTTGCTATTAGTTAATTCATTAATCAAATGGCAAAATATAGACTCTGAAGATTTAACAGAAAGGATATTATGGATAGATAAATCAGCGGATATTGTTTTTGTGATTAATATTAATGTAAATAGATTTCCTTTTCAGAGAAGCCTTCAAGAGATTGAAAGTGGAATAAAGGAAGGATTTATAACTTTACTTGAATCAGATGCATTTTGTAGAGTGATAGATGAGAGTGATATCCCAGACAAGCATAGGGAAATACGAGATAAGGCATGGAAGATAATTCACAATATCATAGATTTAGAGCCACAAGTATTTATTAGTAAAGAGAGAAGGAAATTAGTTTTAAATATTTGCGAGTTATATAGGGTTGATGAAAGCACTGCCTCTAACTATTTAAAGAAGTATTGGATAAGAGGAAAAGTAAAAAATGCTCTTTTGCCAGATTATTATCTATGTGGTGGAAAAGGCAGTGAAAAAGGGATTAGTGGTATAAAACGAGGGAGACCAAGGAAAAGTGCTGAAGTTATGGGTAATGGTGTAAATGTTGATGAAGATATAAAGAAGATATTTAGAATAGCAATCAACAAATTTTACTATACAACGGCTAAGAACTCTCTAAAGGCTGTCTATGAACTGATGCTAAAGGAGTTTTTTAGTATAGATACCAAGATTAAAAATGGTGTTGAAATGCCAATTTTAAAGCCGTTGAACGAAATTCCATCACTAAGACAGTTTAGATACTGGTTCCAAAAGGAAAGAGATATAAAAAAAGAGATTAAAAGTAGAAGAAGTTTAAAGAAATATGAGCAAAGCCACAGAGCAATTATAGGAAGTTCAACTACAGAGGCACTAGGGACAGGGAGTATTTTTCAGATAGATGCAACAATAGGAGATATTTATCTTGTATCTAGGTTTAATAGGAATTGGATTATTGGAAGGCCAGTAATTTATCAAATTATGGATGTGTTTTCCAGAATGATAGTGGGAGTCTACATTGGTCTTGAAGGACCTAGTTGGAATGGGGCAATGATGGCATTAGCCAATGCTGCAATGAATAAGGTGGAATTTTATAAGGAATATGGCATTGAAATATCAGAAGAAGAATTTCCATGCCACTATCTACCAGATAGTATATTGGCAGATAGAGGCGAATTAGAGAATTTTTCAGTTGAGAGCCTTGTAAATGGATTGCATATAAGAATTTCCAATACTGCACCCTATAGAAGCGAGATGAAAGCAATTATAGAATCTAGTTTTCACACTACACAGGCCAGAGTACGACCACTTCTCCCTGCAATGGTGGATCAGGACGCAAAAATGAGGGGTGATAGGGACAAAAAATTAGATTCATGTTTAAATTTGCATGAGTTCACGCAGGTTATTTTGAAATGTATTTTGTATCACAATAATCACCACTATCTTACCCATTATTCCAGAGAAGAAATGATGATAGAGGATGATATAGAGCCTATTCCAATTAAACTATGGAATTGGGGAATACAAAATAGGTCGGGGAAATTAAGGTCTGTACCAGAGGATATAGTAAAACTTAACTTAATGCCCACAGGAAGTGCAACGGTCACAGCACAAGGAATTAAATTTAAAAGCATGTATTATGGGTCGAAGCAAGTCTTAAAAGAAAGGTGGTTCGAGAAGGCTAGAAATTATGGCTCGTGGTCAGTTCCAGTATGCTTTGACATGAGGAACATGGATTATATCTATATTAAAGAACCAGATGGCAGGGGATTTGAAAAGTGTTATCTCTTAGATCATCAGAGTAAATATAAAGGTAAAAGTTTTGAGGAGATTGAGTATTTACTAGAATACGAGAAATTACAAGAGAAGAAGAATGAGGAGTTAGAATTACAGAGCAAGGTTGAATTAATAGCAGAAATAGAACATATCGTCAAAGAGGCTAAGAAAGAGGCAAATAAAGAAAAATCATCTATAGACAGTAATAATAAGAGAATGAAAAGAATTAAAATGAATAGAAAAATTGAAAAGTTAATGAATCGAGAACATGAGGCTTTTGAGTTGGATAAAGATGAAGAAATCGCAGAATCTGAACTCATACATTTAAATGCAGATATTCAAGAGAAGAAGGAAGATAATAATGAATTAGATCTTTTAAGAAGAAAACAAAAGGAGGCTCTAAAAAAGATTTATGAATAAGATAATACTTGCAAACGGAGGAGAGGTCGTAAAGGCTGACTATAAGGAACAGGTTATATTGGAATATGGAGGAAATCCTTTTATAGAGGCATTGCCTCCAATTTTTTCATCTGATGAAGTAGTTGAGGAAATTGCTATTTATCCTCCCTATAATGAAAAGGAACGACAATTGGATAAACAATATAGAGTACATATTGTCCAGAGATTATTTCAGTGTTTTCAGCCACTAATGATTCATTTAGATTTAGAAAGCAGGATTTCTAGGATTATAAGACAAGGATACTTAGCCCGTAATCCATTTGATCCAAAGTATATTAGTACATTTCAAGAAGGATATGATGCGATCCAAAATATGAACTATGATCTAAATAACAATGAGTTTTTCAGAAGCACCGGAGCAGGATTAACTATTGTTGGCATAAGTGGTATCGGAAAAACAACAGCAATTAATAGAATCATAACTATGTATCCACAAATTATTGTTCATTCTCGATATAAGGATGTAAAATTTAGTATGTATCAATTAACTTGGTTAAAAATTGATTGCCCTCATGATGGCTCTTTAAAAGGTTTATGTGTAGATTTCTTTCTTAAAATAGATGCTTTATTAGGAACAGATTATTATAAAAAGTTTGGACAGAGTAGATTATCAGTCAATACTATGGTTCCAGTGATGGCACAGGTTGCTAAGAATTCGGGACTCGGAATGCTTTTGATAGACGAGGTTCAAAACCTAAGTGGGGCAAAAAGTGGTGGAGCAGATAAAATGTTAAACTTCTTTGTTAAGTTAATTAATATGGGTATACCTACCGTACTTATCGGAACCCCAGCGGCTTTATCTGTATTACAATCACAGTTCAGACAGGCAAGGCGTGGTTCGGGTCAAGGAGATCTAGTGTGGGATAGATTAAAAAAGGATCAGAGTTGGGATTTGTTATTAAATGCCATATGGGATTATCAGTGGACAAGGAAAATAACTCCATTAAATAAAGAAATAAGTGATGTTTTATATGAAGAAAGTCAGGGGATTACAGATATTGCCGTTAAACTATATGCAATGAGTCAAATCCGTGCAATTATCTCTGAAAAAGAAGAAATGACCACTAACTTGATTAAACAAGTAGCAAGTGAGAACTTTAAGTTGGTCAAGCCTATGCTGGATGCATTGAGAACAGGAGATATAAAAAAGATTGCTAAATACGAAGATATTTCTACTGTTGACACGGATTTCTTGGGATTTTTAGAGAGAGAAAGAAGTAGCATAGATTTAGAAATGAAAGTAGAGGCATTAAAAAGAACACAAAGGAAAAAAGAGCAAGAAGTAAAAATGAGTAAGAAAGAAGAAGCACTTTTAAAATTACTCGACTTAAACATTAATCCAGATAAGGCACTAAAGGCTGTTGATAAAATATTAAAAGAAGAAGGTGACAACCTAAAGGTTAATGAAGTCATTGTAAAAGCGGTTCAACAGATATCTAATATTGAGAATAAAAAAAGGAAGCCTAGAAATACAGAAAAGATCAATGAGAAGGACATCCGTATTATTGTATCAGATGGAAGAAAGAATAACCTTGCAGCCTATGAATCATTAAAAGAAAAGGGAATAATTAAGGACTATGAGTCAGATTTTTTAAAGTTGGGTGATGCAGTATGATGGCATTTTTCCCTATCCCCCATGAAGATGAACTCCTGTATAGTATACTGGCTAGATATCGTGTTTATAGTGGAAATGTAAGTTTAAAGTCTACTTTAGATGATATATATGGTCATAGAAATGTTACTGCTGTAATGGACTTACCTTCTAACATAAATAGAATTATTGCAAATATGCCACTAGGCAACCAGTATGATGCAAATGAATTAATACAAAAGTATACACTATATCCTTTCTATGCTGCTTTTATTCCACCTAAAAGAGCAAATGAAATCAAAGATTATATGAAGGAGGATAAAGGTGGAAGCATATATAACAAAATTGGTCTAATGGCAAGTTCAATTAGATTAAATGAATACTTTAAATTCTGTCCTGAATGTGTAAAAGAAGATCAAGAAAGATTTGGGGAGTTATATTGGCACCGAATACATCAGATTTCTGGTGTATTTGTATGTCCTAAGCATAAGGTGTTATTACAAGATAGTAAAATACCAGTAAGGGGATTTAATAAACATGAGTATGTGGCAGCCACAGTAAATAATTGTAACAACAGCAGGGGGATAACAAATATAACTGATGATATGCACCAAAAATTAAATCTGATTGCACAAGATATAGAGGCTCTACTTAATACTGAACATGAGAATAAAGAAATAGAATGGTTTATAGATCAATATGCAAATATTCTTATGGAGAAAGGGTTAGCAAATATAAACAGAAAGATAAAGCAGAAGGAGTTATTAACAAGTTTTGTGAACTATTATGGGGATAAACTATTGATACTATTGCAATCTTATATAGATATACACAGTGATCAGAATTGGTTATCAGATTTAGTAAGACGAAAGAATAAAACAAGTCATCCCATAAGACATTTACTATTTATCAGATTTTTAGGTATTACAATAGATGATTTATTCAATAAAAAAATAGAGTATAAGCCCTTTGGAGATGGACCATGGCCTTGTTTAAATGTAGCATCCACCCATTATTTAAAAGATGCTATTGTTGATGTAAATATAAAACATAATGCTGATTCTAAAAAACCACTTGGTACTTTTAGATGTTCTTGTGGCTTTATCTATTCGAGAACTGGTCCTGATATAGAAAATGATGATAGATATAAGATTAGCAAAATAAAGGTTTATGGACCCATATGGGAAGAAAAATTAAAAGAACTAGCAGAAAAGAGACTAAGTTTGAGAGAGACTGCTCGGCAATTAAATGCAGATCCTGCAACCATAAAGAAATATGTTGATAAACTAGATATTAGAACTTACTGGGAGAATAGGACTGTTGAGAACATAAAAGATGATAAGGTGAGAGATATCACAATGATAGAAGAAAATAATTTGCAGTTAAAACAGAATGAATGGCTAAGCCTTAAAAAGAAATATCCTAGTAAAAGTAGAACTGAATTAAGAAAATTAAATCCCGCACTATATTCATGGCTATACAGAAACTGCAAGGAATGGATGGAAAAGAATTCACCAATAAAACAAGAACCATCAAGTGTTACTTCAAGGATTAATTGGCAAGAAAGAGACAATGAAATTCTATTAAGAGTAACGGAAGTAGTTGAAGAAATTATGAATTCTGAAGAAAAGCCAGAACGAATTACAATAAGCCTAATCGGGAGTAAATTAGGGATAAGATCTTTAATAGAAAAGCATCTTAGTAAACTATCAAGAACAAAAAAATGTTTAGAGGAAAACATTGAGAGTACAAAAGATTTTCAAATTAGAAGGATTGAATGGGCTATTAAAGAACTTAAATTACAAGGGAAAGAATTGAAACCTTGGAAGATTTACAGAATGGCAGGTATTAGAATAGAGCATTATGAAGAATTAAAAGAAGTCATGGATATATTAGTAAATAATGCTGAAAATGATTATTTATAAGAAAAAGTCAAGAAAAATTATACAAATAATTAGAATTATTTGGTATAGTAAGTAGGAGAAGGGGCAGAAATCTCTTTTTCCTACTTATTTCTATTTAGCAAGGGTTTTATTAAATCTTTACTAAGAAGTATGTTGCTTGTACATTAGTAATCATAAAGGAATATAAGAAATAAAGTCGAATTTCTACCTTAGATAGCAAATGTGAGATTTGTAAATTGGGGGATAAAAATTATGAAATTAGTTTCATTAGATAAGCCCAAAAAACCAGAGAATTCGGATATAGTCTTTGGGGTGTCTATTCCACCTATTAAGAGATTAAAAACATTTTCAGATGAAGAATTTGAAGAAATGGTTACTGAATGGGCATATGATTATTTGCAGCATAAATATGTATCAGTATATAGACATGGTGGAGCAGGAGATAAAGGTAGAGATGTTGTTGGGTTTTTGGATGAACAGGGAATGAAAATAGATATTTATCAGTGCAAACACTATGATAGCCCATTAGCCCCAAGTCAATATTGGATTGAATTTGGGAAACTATGCTATTATACCTATATTAAAGATTATGTGATACCACAGAATTATTATATTGTTGCAAGTCAGGGCGTAGGACAGAAATTGAAGGGATATATAGATAACCCTAAGAGTATAAATATTGATTTAGTAGAGAATTGGGATAAATATTGCAAAACCAATATTACTGATACGAAAGAGATTTCTTTAGACGAACCATTCATTACATACATCAAAAACTTCGATTTTTCTATTGTTAGATATATAGATCCAATTGTACTAATTGACCAATATAGTGAAACTAAATGGTATAAGTATAGATTTGGGGGAGGATTAAAGAAGCGACCAAAAGCAAAAAAGCCACCAGAAACGATTGAGGAAGATGAAAGGAAATTATTATACATTAAAGAGTTATTGAAGGCATACTCTGAATATACTAATGGTAAAATAGATAATTTAGAGAATTTAAAAAGTGCATCAATGCTTTATAATCATTTCGCAAGACAAAGAGAGGACTATTATTCAGCACAATCACTAAAACGATTTTCCAGAGATGAATTCGTTGATGAGCCATATGAAGATGCAAAGGATGAAGTATATCGTGGAGTAATAGATACTTCATTACAAAGATATGATAATGGATTTGTGAGATTAAATGATACCTTGAGTGAAGCAAGAAAAATACCTTTAGATATAGTTGAACTGGGACAGGTTCTTCCCAGTGATAAGTGTGGTATGTGTCATGAATTAGTTAATGAAGAAAAATTGAAATGGGTGAATTTAAATGAAGAATATTAAAATCTATAATACTGCCTACGAGATAGGAATTAGAATTTTAATATTATTAGGACAAAGTACGAAAGAATTAGATTTGCAAAGAATTATATTCTATGACTATCTTATGATTCACTATAATGATGTAAATGCTGCATATGAGAGTTTACATCCAGATAATCCATACCATGCAACGGAATTATTTGTAAGAAGAAAACTTGTTCAGGATGCTTTGAAACTAATAGTACAAAAGGGTTTAGTTGAAGTTAAACTTTCAAATAAAGGTATTCAATATAATATAACTTCACTGGGGACTAATTGTTTATCCTATTTTGAGAGTGAATATTTTACAAGGTTAAGTGAATATTCAAGATTGGTTATTGAAGAATTTAATAGTTACTCTGATGAAGAACTTAAAAGATATATAAATAATAATGTGGGGCAATGGGAAGATCAGTTTGAAAAAGAAGCCCTGTTTAGGGGGGATATCTTTGAGTTATAACTATGGCTTTTATATAACTGCATTAGTATTAAAGGGAAAAAATAAGGATGATGCTAAGATAATACTTAATCAGGGGTTAAATGTTATTTCTGGTGCATCAAATACAGGGAAAACATATATATTTGAGTGTATTAACTATATCTTTGGGTCAAGAGACAAGCCTAAAGCAATAGATGAGGCAAAAGGATATTCAGATGTTTTATTAGAAATACAAAGTTATCAAGGTAAAGAAGTAACATTAAAACGAAGTTTAATTGATAAAAAGATGTACTTGTATGATTGTGGCATTGATAGAGTGAATGAAATCGAACCTGAATCTATTAAACAGAAGCATGACAAAGATGATGCGGAGAATATTTCTTCAATTTTATTAGAGATGTGTGGTGCTGATTATAGAAATGTAATTAAAAATAAAACCAAAGGGTATACTGAAAGTTTTACATTTAGGGACTTTGTTCATTTGACTATGTTAAGTGAAAAACATATTATTTCTTCATTATCTCCAATTTATACAGATGGGAAAAGAGTTAAAAAGACAAGGGATGAATCCGTGTTCAAGACTGTGATGACTGGATTAGATGATTCAGTATGTGAGGACAATAAAGATAATGATAGCAATAAAGTCAAAGTTGAAGCAAAGATAGATTTGATTGATGGACTTATCATAAATATAAGAAGTCAAATTCAAGAGTTAGAAGATACAAAGATAAGTAATGGAGATATACAGGATAGTATTATTAACCTACAGGAAGAAATTAAAGAAAAAAGTAGTCAACTTGAGCAACTAGAAATTCAAAGAAAAGATTTATGGGAGAGTTTACAGAAGAACAAAAACGACAGGATTTTATCAGTACAATTGAAAAAAAGATTTGAATTGTTAAGGAAAAACTATGAGTCTGATTTACAGAGGTTAGATTTTATTGACGAAGCAGAATACTACTTGAATCAGTTAATTGATATAAGATGCCCAATATGTAATTCAAAATGGGATAATGAAATAATAGATCCAGAAATCAATAATGATGAACTCAAAACTGCATTAGAGGTAGAAAAGGGGAAAGTAGTAATTCAATTACAAGATTTATTATCAACTATTGATGATATAACAGTAAAAATCCCTAGCCTTGAAAAAGAGATAAATGACATAGAACAAAAGATTACTCTAGTTGATAATACCATGCAAAATGAACTTAACCCAATTATTTCAATAAATATATCAAACTTAGATCAGTTATTAGAATCAAGAGACCAACAACAGAAAAAAGAATATAGTATTGAGAGACTTAATGAGTTAGAGAAAACGAAGCAGCAGTTAATAGAAAGTCTAAATGAGACAATAACAAATAATCCAGTTGTTGGCAATATAAGCGATAGTATATATGAGAAGTTTGTAGATTTAATTGAAAATATTTTATGTGAGTGGAAATTTGAAGAAAGTATAAATATAGAGTTTGATAAGGATAGCATGGATATAGTTTTAAATGACAAGCCTAAATCAAGTTTTGGTAAAGGATATTGTGCAATACTTAATTCAGCATTTGTTCTAGCCGTAATGGAGTATTGTATAACAACAGGACTACCTCATCCTAGATTAGTAGTGTTAGACTCACCTTTAACTACATATAAAGAAAAGGATTCAGATAGCCAAGAGGATGACGCCATTATTGAAAAAGTTAAGTATTCATTCTATGATTATTTAAGTAGTTTCAATCAGGGATTACAGATAATCATTTTGGATAATGTAGTACCTTCAGATGATGTAGCAAAAAAAATAACACATCATCATTTCAGTAAGAACCCTTCAGTGGGAAGGTATGGATTTATTCCTTTAGTATAGTATTATGGATTTAGATCTTTTATATTGACTAAAGAGTAATAGATTTAATTTACAAATTTAAAAATAAGAAGGGATTTATTTATGGCAGATTTAGAGATGTTTGAAGATTATGAGTCAAAATATTTAAATATACAAAATGATGACTGGATACCTATCTATGAAGAAGAGGGTGCTAAGAATGAACTAGAAAGTGATATTTTTGGTTTTAGTGCTTTAATTGATAATGATGAAGAGTATATCAAAAAGTATTTAGGGGATTACGAATGGGGTTTTAGCCCTAACACTTTTGGTAAATCATATTTTGAAAAAGTATATAGCAATAATGAAGAGAATATTTATTTTGTTCAAGGTGACAAAAAAGAAAAAATTGAATATTTAGTAGCATACAGAACATTTAATAATAAGTATAGGAAAGTAGTTGAAATTAATCCTAAATTGATTTGGTATTATAATCTGGTTAGAGATGGAGAAAATTATGTAGATCCGATTACAGATGATATAAAAATCAAAGTTCAAAACAATAAAATATTAGTTTTACAAACATATTTGAAGGATTTTTTAAGTGCCTATAATCAATGTTGCATTGTTTGTTTTGATCATAGGAGGTTTTTTGAAACAGATTCACAATTAAAACATGAAACAAAATCTATTGTACAGGATAATGCTAACTTTATTATTGTAAGAAACAAGTATGATTATCATCAATACAATGGAATGAGTTCAATTTTAGGTAAAGTAATTATAAAAGGATATAACAAACCTAAGCATAGAGATTATTTAGATTTCACTCAAATCAAAAAGTATCAAGATTATATTATTGAAATTGATGATGAAACTGGAGATGAATTAGAATATACATGTGAGGAAGATAAATTAGCAAATTATTTTGGAGCAAATCCACATGCACCTCATTTTCTTACTCCTATTTACTTTGAAAGGAAAGTTTTAGATAAGTATACTAATGACCCGTCTAACTATAAAATTGGTGATGGAATTTTAGTTTTTTTGGATGAATGGTCGATTCCGTTTACTATTAATAAGGATAATAAAGTAGTCGCTTGGCTAGGTGATTTAGGGAGAATACCATACAATGAACAGAAGCACTGGAGACTTTATAATGTGAAACCTCAAGGTGGAGTAGAAAAGAAATTCTTTCAGAGACAGATGATGGCGGAATTTACAGATAGTATAACTCCTGAAAAAAAGTTATTTGAACTAATAAATGAATTAAATGAGGTATTCATTAATAAATATAACGATAAAATCTTTAATGAATTAAGCGAAGCAGATTTGCAAATTAAAAGTGCATTTTCAATACCTACAAATAACTCAACTACAATGTATCAAACTTATTTAATGCATTTATGCAAGATTACAGTAGAGAGTATAAATACAAGATTAATTCAGCAAATTATTCCTCGAGATAAATTACTTGATGAAGATAATAACCTTCTTAAAAGTAGAATGCAACTAAAAGTATTTCTTACTGAATTAAATGTTAGTCAAGCAGAAAAATTAGATGAAATATTAAAAATCATTTATAATTCAAGGAATAAATTAGCAGGGCATAAGGGAGCTATTCAAGAATATAACAAAGTTTGGAAAAGAGATAAAAACTATAAGCCTAACTTTATATCGGATAGTAAAATTATGCTATCCACTCTTAATAATACCTTAAATAGTATCGTTGAGGAACTTTTTAAATATGAGTAGTCAAATAGGAGTAATAAACGGTTCACTACTTGAAAAAGATATTCTTAATCCTTATGCATATAGAAGTTATAGAAGTATTATTAGAAAAGTTAATAATATTACAGGACATATAACAATTATTAATGAAATGTATAAAAAAATAATTGAATCTTTACCAACCATAGAGCCAGATGATGAAAATAGGCTAATATGTAGTTTGCAAGATTGTTGTGAAAATATTTATTCTTGCATGGATTATCTTTCACAGGTACTAAGACAGGTGTACAAGGATATATATAGAGGGGTTGAACTTCCAGATGGTTTTAATGATATTTTAAAGGATGTCGATAAATATGAAGAAAATCCTGATGAAAAAAAACGCCCAATGTACAAAAATAAGATTTTAAGAAGTTATATTTTAAAATCGAGATATTGGTATCAATTAGTGCATGATATAAGAACTGAAGAAACCCACTATGGGATGGGAGATTTAGAAATCGAAAATGATAAGGTTATGTATCATAATCTTAAACGAAGCAATAGAAACGGTGGAAAAGGCAAAGAAAAGGGTGAGAAAGAAGAAAAAGAAATTAGATTCCATATATCTGAAATCAATGGTATTTATGCAGAATTTTGTAATTATATTAATGAACTAGATAAGTTGATTTTAACTATATGAAGCAAAAATATATATAGCAAGAATTATTATGCTATCATCAATAAATAATTAAAAGCATTAAATATAAATAACTCTTTTTTCTTATTACTTATTGCTTAGAACTATCTATGTACACTCCAAAAAAAGTTAACCTAATGACAATAAAGTCCACCTAGAACAAAAAAAGTAGACCTAAAAATCATGGATAGATATCAGTTTTTCACGCTGAATCATCCATGATTTTTTTATTGTGCAGCAAAGAAAATGAAAAAATATTGAGAAGAAAATATTGAAAAGAGTATTGATAAAACCATTGGAAACAAAGGAGTTGAGCCATGTATTGATTTCCTTTATTGATTGATTTTATTGAAATGCAGAACAGAAAAAGCCCCAATCTTAACCCTTAATTCTTGATCCTTAACGCTATCTTTTCGGTCAACTTTATTGTAATATTTAGAGCCAACATTCAACGAAAAAGGCTCAAGAAAGAGCCTGTTTTTCGGTGAACTTTATTGTAATTTTGAAATTGAAAAATGGATAAAAAAAGGGCTGAAATACTGATGGGAAAAGGGTTTGAGAGTAGTGGAGGTTTTAGGTGGAGTTTATTTGTATTATACAATTCCAAAATAATAAAGTTGATTCCCAATCCTCATAGTTGGTTTCCACCAAAAACTTGTTCAAATACAAGAAAAGTCATTCAAAAAAGAGAAAAATAAGGAGGAATAAATGAAAATATGCAACGACAATTCGTCTGAATACTAATAAATGCACAACCTTATATTCGTGATTATATCATTATTCTTATACTATGTTCTAAGACCGATAATAAGAAAATTCAATAATACAAAAATAAATAAAAGCGTAATAATAATTTTAACTATGCTAATATTCATTTCAATTTTAGTTACATTTATAGTTTTTGGCGGGGTAGCGGTAATTTTAATAGTAATTATAAGGGTAATACTATTTGGTATTCTAGGTGCTTTTGTTGGAATTCCTGTATTTGTTGTTTTAAGCATAATAGTAAAAAAAATATATATATATGGTATGCTTTCAATGAACATTTTCATGTAAATATTGAAAGTGATGACTATGATACAATAGGTGGATTTATAATAAACCTTCTTGGCGTATACAAAGAAGTGCCGAAGAACAAGATCTTCAATATGAAAACTTAGTATTTAAGATAGAAGAATTAAAGGAGAAACGAATTGAAAAAATAATATTGTTAATTTTTTTAAAAATAGAGTTTATTTAACATGCAAAACAAAAAATATTTATAATATTGAAAAAAAACATCTGTTTTTGTAGCGTAGAACACAAAAAAAATTCTTGTATTTTGGTATCATATTATAAAAAAATATAAAGGGAGGCGTGGTAAAGTGATAAAGTTAATTGGTATTTTAATTATTTTAATAGGGTTTATTATTAAGCTAGATACTATTGCAGTTGTTGTTTTGGCGGGAATTGCAACGGGGCTTGTATCTGGAATGTCATTTAATGATGTTATGACAACACTTGGAAAAGCATTTGTAGAAAATAGATATATGTCAATATTTATTATTTCTCTACCTGTTATAGGACTTCTAGAGAGATATGGTCTTCGTGAAAGAGCTGCTTATTTGATTAGTAAGCTTAAGTCTGCAACGGTAGGAAGATTGACATCATTATATTTAGTAATAAGAACAGTTGCAGCAATGTTTGGTATAAGAATAGGAGGACATGTTCAGTTTATAAGACCACTTATATTACCAATGGCCATGGGTGCCGGAAAAAATAGATATGGAAAAATGGACAAAGAAGATGTTGAAACAGTAAAAGGACTTGAAGGAGCTGTTGAGAATTATGGTAATTTCTTTGGTCAGAATTTCTTTGTTGCATCTGGTGGAGTTCTTTTAATCGTTGGTGTTATGAAGGAACAAGGCTATATAGTTGAAGCAGTTGATATTGCTAAAGCTTCATTGCCTATTGCATTAATTATAATGGTTATAGGATCTATACAATTCTTATACTATGATAAGAAATTTGATAAAAAATATAAATCACAATTAAAATCTCAAGATGATAAACAATAGGTTAGGAGGGTGAAGTTATGTTAAAAGATTCATTAACAGAAATAATGTATGTTTTAATTGGTATGGTTTGCTTTTTTTCAGTATATATAACTATAAAGGATAAGAACCACCCTTCAAAGCTTCCTACTGCACTGTTTTGGGGTATTTTAGGATTTACCTTTACATTTAGTAGGATTGGACTTATATGGGGTAATAAAAATATATTTATAGATGATACAGTAATAGGATACCTTGTTTTAATAATGGCTATATTTTCAGCACTTAAGCTTGTAAAGTACAATACTTTTAGTGAATCATCTAAGGAATTTAAAGAAAAAATGGCTAGTTCAATAGGAAATAGCATATTTATACCTGCATTAGCACTTGCAATAGTTGCTTTTATTGTAGCACAATTTTGGACAAAGCAGATTGGTTCACTAGTAGCTTTAGGAATTTCAGTTGTAGTAGCCTTAATACTTGCTCTTGTAATTACTAAAGGAAAAAGTAGTGAAATGGCTGAAGATGGTAGAAGACTTCTTGAAATCGTAGGTCCTGTAAGTATTCTTCCACAGCTTCTTGCAGCACTTGGGTCTGTTTTTGCAGTAGCTGGAGTTGGAGATGTAATCGCTAATGGAATAAAGACAGTTATTCCACAGGGAAATATACTTCTTGGAGTTATTGCATATTGTGTAGGAATGGCAGTATTTACTATGATTATGGGTAATGGATTTGCAGCATTTGCAGTTATCACTGCAGGTATTGGAGTACCATTTGTATTTGCTCAAGGTGCAAATCCAGCTATAGCTTCAGCTCTTGCACTTACTGCAGGATTTTGTGGAACGCTGTTAACTCCTATGGCTGCAAATTTCAATATAGTTCCAACAGCTATACTTGAAATAGAAGATAGAAAGAATGGACTTATTAAGTATCAAGCTCCAGTGGCAATAGTATTACTTATTATTCATATTGTCTTAATGTATTTTTGGGCTTTTTAAAACTAAAGGAATTTAATTTTTTTTAGTTGTATTTTTGGAGGTGAATTAAATGAGAGTATTAATAACAGGATTTGATCCCTTTGGAGGAGAAAAAGTAAATCCATCCTTTGAAGCGGTTAAAAAGGTTGATGATAAAATATCAGGTGCCGAAATTATAAAAGTGCAAATACCAACAGTATTTAGAAAATCAATTGAAGAAGTTGAAAAATTAATTACTATTCATAAACCTGATATAGTTATTTGTGTTGGGCAAGCAGGTGGGAGATTTGATATAACAGTTGAAAGAGTTGCTATAAATGTTGATGATGCTCGTATTGCAGATAATGAAGGAAACCAACCTGTTGATACAAAAATTTTTGAAGATGGAGAAAGTGCTTATTTTTCAAATCTGCCTGTAAAGGCAATGGTATCAGAACTGAAGAATAACAACATTCCAGCATCTTTGTCTAATACAGCAGGAACTTTTGTTTGTAATCACATAATGTATGGATTACTTTATTTAATAAATAAAAAACATCCAAATATAAAAGGTGGATTTATTCATGTTCCTTATATTGCAGAACAAGTTATAACAAAACCTAATACACCATTTATGGATCTTGATAAAGTTGCGAAAGGATTAACTTTTGCAATAAAAGCAGCGGTAGAGAACAAAGAAGATCTAAACATTACATTGGGCAGAATATGCTAGGTGGTGATTATATGACAAAAAAAGTTTTTGTTTATGGAAGCTTAATGGAGAATTTTTTTAACTATGATAAATATCTTGTAGGGAAGGTGTTAAAAAGACAACCTGCAAGGGTAAAGGGTAAACTTTATCATTTAGTTAATAAAGGTTATCCAGCTATGATAAAAGGAAGCGATTTTGTATATGGGGAATTAATTGAAGTTGCAGATTGGGAAAATAACGTTAAAGATTTAGATGACTTAGAAAATTACTATGGAGAAGGAAATCCTAGTAATGAGTATAACAGAGTAACAATTGAAGTAGAAATTTTAGAGAATAATTCTAAGGAAATTGCTTTCACATATATGTATAATTGTAAAGAAGAACAGGAATTAAAAAATGAATTGTATCTTTCTGATGGAAGCTGGAGAGCATATAAAGAAGAGGAAGATAAGTAATTTAGGCTGAACCTAAAGTATTTTAGGTTCAGTTTTTTCGTATAAACTAGAATTAAATAATTTTATTTGGTAATATTGTTATTAATAAATTATTATTTAGAATTATTAGTGAGGGGATATTATGTACGAGAGTTTTTTTGATAACAACAGACAATCAGTTATGAGAAATTACTTCTTAAATGAACTTAGCAAAATAGGTAAAATTCAAAAATATAATAAAAATGAAATAATAGATATGGACATAGAAAACAATGTTGGAATAGTTGTAGAAGGAGTAATAAGCCAGAGTATAATTAGCTTAAAGGGTAATGAAAAACTACTGTACTTAATAAGACCCGGCGAAATTTTAGGGGAAATGACATATTTTTCTGGAGGAACAGATTATATAGTTACAATAGCTAAAGAAAATTCACAGGTATCTATAATCAATAGAGAGATTTTAGAAATAGAATTAAGTAAGAATCCAAAGGTTTATAGACACTTTATTCACAGTATAACAAGAAAATTTAGAATAGTAATGCTTCAGCTTACAAACAATATATTTAATGACTCAACAGGAAAAATTGCAGATGCCTTACTTAGATTGTCAGCTTGTGCAGAGCCCGATTCAAAAGGAAGAACAAGTGTAAATATGATATATACTCATCAGGAGCTAGCTAATAATATTGGATGTTCTAGAATAACAGTTACTAGATGTTTAAATAAGTTTCAAGATGAGGGAATTATAAGTTATGAAAATAAAAATATTATAATTAATAAACCAGATAGTTTAAAAGAATATATTAATACAGTTGTAGAAGAATAGATTTTGTTTAATATAAAGAGAAAATTATATATTAAAGTAGAATTTATCCACATTGTTTATAATAAATAAAAACAATGTGGATTTTTTATATCCAATTTTATGAATAATTCATAGAAAAATTATCATGTAAAGGTATAAATATTTAGTAGAAAAATGCGATTATTTTATTAAATATTTAATTTTACAAAAAAATAAAATAAAAGAGGTGTTAAAATGAAAAAAAGAACAAGATTAATGACAACTATTGCTGTTTTTTCACTAATTTTTTCTTCTTCACAGGTGTTAGCAGCAAAGCCATTAGAAAAGTATAATAAATCGGAAACCGTTATTAAAAGCAAAGAAAAGAAGGATAGCAATAAGATTAAAAACAGAGACAATGACAAGATTAAAAAGGATAATAAGAGCAAAAAAAATGAGAAGCAGAAAAATAATTTAAAGCATATTGAAACACTAAATAAGAGATTGAATGATATTGAAAATTCTTTAAACAAAGTTAATAAGGAAATAGACAAATATTTTAATATAGAAGTTCAGCAAGATACTAGTGAAAATAATGATAGTAACGTAGGAGTTGATAGCTCTACTACTGACACTGCTGTAAATTTGGAACAGAAAGATGATGTTAGTGAGAAAAGCAAACCAAATGAAGGTCTTACTTCTATTAATGAAAATGTACAAATAACAGAAGATGGACATGAAGTAGAAAGTGAACAAGTAATAGAAAATGAGCAGCCAGTAGAAGGACAACAAATAGTAGAAGGTGAGCAGGCAACAGAAGGTGAACAAGTAACAGAAGATGAGCAAGCGATAGAAGATGAAAAAACAGAGCAAGATGAAGTAGAAAATGAACAACAGGCACAAGATATAGAAGAAGCAGAAGATGAAGAATTGGATGAAAATTTAGATAAAGAATTTAATGATGAATACAAAAGGGAAGATAATGGAAGATATAATAGTTTTTATGGCAAATTAAATTCATTACTAAATAAATTAGATACTGTAAGAAAACAAATGGAAAAACTTGATAAAGATAGTAGTGAATCAGCAAATATTAATGAAAGATATTCTAAATTAGTTAATGATGTTACAGTATCTATTAATAGGGTGAAGGAATTGCAACAGAATCAAGTTTCAGAAATAAAGAATAAATATACTAATAAGAAACTTGAAGAAAAAAAGATAAATGAGACTAAAAAAGATTGGGAAATAAAATTAACTAAGGGTGTAAAAGATGATGAAAATAATCTTAAAAATATTACTATATTGGATTCTAAAGGAAATATCTTAGACACTGTTATTAAGTATGATGCGTTAAGTAAAAAGATAACAATTAGTACTGAACATGGATTTATTAAAGGAGAATCATATACTATTTTAATAGGTGGAGATCTAGAATCTAGTTCTGGTGAAAAACTAGGGAAAAATGTACAGAAGAACTTCGCAGTAGAATAACCTATAAAGGAGCGTCTTACAATGCATAAAAATGCAATATGAGAAATCCCATCTCTGTCTTATAGCTAAATTTTATTTAAAAACTTAATTATTTATAATATATGGGGCTATTTTAAAATATTTTTGTATAATAATTTATTTTGAGATAGCCTCTTTATTTTTTAATATTGAAAAACGACATTTATGTCGTTATAATAATATATAATGTTAATAAAAAATTTTAGCTGAATGTATTTTAAGATTTTATGTTTAGCAAAAGTATATAAAAAGAAGAGGGATGTTGTTATGTCACCAAAGGTAAGTAAAGAGTATAAAGAGGAGAAAAAAGTTCAATTATTGCAAGCAGCAAGAAAAGTGTTTATTAAGAAGGGATACATGCATGCTACAATGCAGGATATTATGGACGAAGCTGGAGTATCAAGAGGTGCACTTTATGACTATTTTAATAATATTGAGCACGCTTTTATAGAAGTATTAAAATTTGATGATCAGGAAATATTACATTTCTTTAAACTAGATGATCAATTGTCAATATGGATTCAATTGACTAAATGGATAAAAAGTCAACAAAAAAGTATAGAGACAATTAATGATTCCTTATTGCTTGCAAGAGCGCAATTTTATCTTTCATCAAATTACACAAAAGATAAAAATAATTTTCCCTATATAAAAGAACGTTATCAAATAACTGTAAAATTTATAAATACTTTTATTCAAAAAGGAATAGATAAAGGAGAATTTCATCCTAGCATACTTCCAGAGTCTATAGCACGTTATTTTATATCTTCTTTGAATGGTTTAATGCTGGATACGTTCCAATTAGGTGCAGAAGTAACAAGTGTTCATGACCAATTGATAACTTTAATTTTTTCATTGAAAGAAATGCTTTGTCCTATAGAAAATAAATAATTGTGTAAAGAGGTGAATACTATGTTATTTAAATCTTCAAAAATTAAGCTTAGAAAAATAACTTCAGATGACTCAATACTTTATAATAAATGGAGAAATGATACTGAAGTTATGACATCTACTAATCCATTCTTAGATTTATATAATATGGAGGAAACAGAAGAATTCGTAAATCAAGTTATATTAGGTTCTAACTCTTCTAAAAGTTATATAATCCTTGAATATAAAACAGAAAGACCAATAGGAATTATTTCACTAATAAATATTGATTATAAAAATCGTAATGGTGAATGCATAATCGATATTGGAGAAAAAGATTACTGGGGAAAAGGATACGCTACTGAAGCTATGAGATTATTACTGGATTATGGATTCCTTGAAATGAACTTACATAGGATATATCTTAAAGTATTTTCTTTTAATAAAAAAGCCATTAAATTGTATGAAAAAATGGGATTTCAATGTGAGGGAAAATCTCGTGAAAGTTTATTTAGGAAAGGAAGTTGGCATGATACTGTGCATATGGGGATTTTAAAGGAGGAATATACAAAGATAATTATTAAATAAAAGATTTATAGACAAAGTAGATTTAGATTCAGGAAAGCAACTTTTAAGCATGTAATCTTGTTAAAAATTATGAAAAATCATAACAGGGTATTTAATGTATTTACAAATACTATATATAATGCTATTCTATATATAGAATAGCGAGGAGGAAAAACATGACACAAATTGAAGTTATCATTCTATCTTTACTTTATGATAAGGATTATTATGGGTATGAAATGGAGCTTATAATAGAGCAAAGGCATATGAGAGAATGGACAAATATAGGTTTTTCTTCTATATATAATTCTCTTAATAAGTTAGAAAAAAAAGATTTAGTAAATTCAAGATATGAAAAAGAATATGGATCACCAAGAAGAAAAGTATATTCTATAAAAAATGAAACAAAGGAATTGCTTAAGAAGAATATTATGAAAATGTTAAGTGAAGTAAGTTTTGATTCTAGTCAATTTGATGTAGGCATGGCTTTTTCTTATATATTATCCGAAGAAGAGCTTTTAAAAGCATTGGTAGAACATAAAGGAAACCTAATAAAAAGACGAGAACATGTGATTAAAAGATATAATCAACATCCTACAGCTTATAAAAGACCTTATATAAGGGCACTTTTTCAAAGACCAATAGAATTGATTAATACTGAAATATTATGGGTAGAAGAACTTATTGAAGAAAATTTTAAAAATACAAATAAAGGAGATGTATAAATATGAATAAGCCATCAGTTAGTAATGCCTTTGAAACTTTTATAAATGAAGCACCAGAACATGCAAAAGCATGGATGGAAACAGTTCAGAAGCTAGATAAGGCAAGTGCCCTAGATAAAAAGACAGAGGAACTTGCATATATTGCTGTACTTGCAGCCATAAGATTAGAAGGTGGTATTGCCTTCCATGTAAAACAAGCAAAAGCAAAAGGAGCAACTAGAAATGAAATAATAAGTGCTATACTTGTGGGGCTTCCCGCAGCAGGAAACATAGTTACTTCATCACTTCCGATTGCTTTAGAAGCTTATGATGAAGAATAGAGTTATTTAATTAATTATATGTGAATAAAAACACAGTTCGGTTGGTAGTCCGAACCTAACTATAAAAAATAGTTAGCAGTAACCTGCCCTCCTGGGGTTGTCCTTTTTACATAAGTAGTTTTTTAATCAGGAGGAATTATTATATGAGTACAAGTATTAAGCTTACAGTTCTATTTGAGGACCCTTTTTGGATAGGGATATTTGAAAGAGTCTATGAAGACAGATATGAAGTCTCAAGAGTAGTTTTTGGATCTGAGCCAAAAGATTATGAAATATATGATTTTATAATTAAAAATTTTAGAAAGATAGTATTTAGTAACTTAATTTTATCAGAAAGTAACGTTAAAAAGAAGATAAGTCCTAAAAGACTTCAAAGAAAAATTAAAAATGAAGTGAAAAATAATGGCATAGGGACAAAAGCTCAAATTGCTATAAAACTTCAGCAAGAAGAAAATAAAATAGAGAGAAAAAAGAAGTCTAAAAAAATGAAGGAAGAAGAAAAGATAAAAAAATTTCAATTAAAAAAGCAAAAGAAAAAAGAAAAACAAAAGGGACATTAACAAAAATAATTAAATGGTAATTATAAAAGTCTAAAATATTCCTTATATGATTAAGAATATTTTAGACTTTTTATATTTAAAAGTAAAATAAAGTATTGTATGTTAAAATATAGGTAGAAACATAATTATAATAAAGAGGGATTTAAATGAGAAAAATTGATGAGGTATATGAAGCATTAATAAAACTAGAAAAAGATAATGGAAGATATATATCAGCTACAGATTTAAGCAATTATTTAAAAATAGATAGATCTAATGTAAGCAGGTATTTAAATAAACTTCATAAGAATGGAAAAATAGAAAAAAGTAATGGAAGGCCAGTGTTATACTATTCTATGGAATTTAAAAATATATGTGAAAAAAATGCAGATAAACATAATATAGATGAATATAATAGTTTAGATAAAATGATAGGAGCACAATTAAGCTTAAGGATACCTATACAACAAGCTAAAGCAGCTATTCTATATCCGCCAAGAGGATTACATGCTCTTATCCTAGGAGAGACAGGCGTAGGGAAGTCTATGTTTGCAGAGCTTATGTATCAATTTGCTAAGGAGTCTAGTGTAATTTCTAAAGATGCTCCATTTATAAGATTTAATTGTGCGGATTATGCAGATAACCCTCAACTTGTTGTAGCACAAATTTTTGGAGTAAAAAAGGGAGCGTATACTGGTGCAGATTCAGATAGGGAGGGATTATTAAAGAAGGCTCATGGAGGAATGTTGTTTTTAGATGAGATTCATAGACTATCTCCGCAAGGGCAAGAAATGTTATTTACCTATATAGACAAAGGCTTTTTTAGGGTATTAGGAGATACTGATAGAGTTACAAAAGCACAAGTGCAAATTATAGCAGCTACTACAGAAGATCCTCAATCTTATCTGTTAAGAACATTTACTCGTAGAATACCTATGATAATAAAACTACCTCCTCTAAAAGAAAGAACCTTAAAAGAAAAATATTATCTTTTAGGGGAATTCATTACCATAGAATCTAAAAGACTATCTAAAAATATATATATGGATAAAAATGCATTAGCATCTTTTTTATTATATGATTGTCCCAATAATATAGGACAACTTAAAAGTGATATTCAATTGTCATGTGCAAAGGCTTTTCTTGATTTTAAAACTAAAAATTTAGATTGTATTTTTATTGAACAAAATGATTTACCTAAAAATACAAAGAAGGGTTTTATGAAAATACAAAGTTATAGGGATGAAATAAATACTTTACTGAAGAATAAAGGCGATATTTTAGTATTTTCTAACAATGAAAATGCAATAAACAGTGAAGTTTTAGATGAAACAGAGGAATATAGTGAAGAGAACTATTTTTATGATTCAATTGAAAAGAAATTGATTGCATTAAAAAATGAAGGTATGGGGGAAAAGGAAATCAATGATATATTAAATATAGATATAGAAAGACATTTTAAGAAATATATGAATGATTTATCTGAAAGTTTTTATAGAGAAGAAATAAGTAAAGTGGTAGATTTGGAAGTAGTAGACGTAGTAGAAAAAATATTATCTATGGCAGGGAAAAAACTTAATAGACAGTTTAATGAAAAAATATATTTAGGATTAGCTCTTCATTTACAGAAAAGTATTGAGAGAATACAGCAAGGAAATAACATATATCATCCTAAATTAAATTTTATTAGAGCTCAATATGCTGATGAATTCATGGTAGCTATTGAGATAGCAAGAATTATAGATAATCATTTTAATATAGAAACGCCTTTGGACGAAATTGGATATTTAACTATGTTTTTAATACCTAATCAATATGAAGATGATATGAAGTTTAAAGAAGTGGTAGGGATATTAGTGATAATGCATGGTAAATCTACTGCTAGCAGTATGGTACAAGTAGCAAATCAGTTATTAGGAGAAGAATGTGCCCAAGCATTGGATATGCCCTTGAATATGAAAGTAGAAGATATGTATGAAATAGCAAAGAAAAAAGTTATAGATATGAACAGAAACAAGGGTGTTTTAATGTTAGTGGACATGGGTTCACTTACCAATTTTGAGAATATGATATATGAAGAAACAGGAATTGATGTAAGAACTATAGATATGACTAGTACTCCTATAGTAATAGAAGCATGTAGAAAATCCATAATAGGAAGTGATTTGCAATCTATTTATAGTTCATGTAAGAACTTAGATAGATATGCAATCCAAGTTAATATAAGTGATAGCCATTATAAAAAGTTTTTAATAATAACTGCATGTTTTACGGGAGAGGGTGCTTCAGAAAAATTAAAGGATATAATAAGAGATTCTTTAGAAGAAAATTCAAAAGTAGATCTAATATCTCTTAATATATTAGATAAAAATGATTTTTTATCACATGTTGAAAATTTAAATAGAAAATATAATATAATTGCTGTTGTAGGTACAATTAATATATTTATTAAAAATGTACCGTTTATATCTGCATCTGAAATTTTAGGTGGAACTGGAGTAGATAAGTTAAAAAACCTAATAAAAGAAGAAGAGCAATATAATAAAATAAAGAAGTCACTTAAAGCCCATATAAATATAGATAGTATTGAAGATTTGATAGATATGATCAGAATATTAATTGAAGATGTAGAAAATAAATTGAACATAAGACTTCAAAATGACGTAAAAATAGGAATATTACTTCACATAAGCTTTATGATAGATAGGGTTAAAAATGGCGGTAAACAAATTGTTTTTCATAATGCAGATAATTATATTAATAAGTATAATAATGAATTTATTATTATAAAGCAAACTCTTAGACAATTAGAAAAAAATTATAATATATCCATATGTAAAGATGAAGAGGTATATATACTTAAGATGTTTATGGAAAACAGTGTAAGTGTGTAATTATATTAAACAGTGTAAAAGTGTGTAAAGGAAATTACACACTTTTTTATTATTTAACTGCATTTCACGTGGATAATATTGGCATGTAAATTGCTCAATATAAATTATGTATGCAGTTTTAATTAATATAATTTAAAAATAGGGTTAAGGGGGAATTTTTATGAAAAACATTTTATTAGTATGTTCTGCTGGAATGTCTACAAGTCTATTAGTTACAAAAATGAATGCAGCGGCTATAAAGATGCAAACAAATGTAAAAATAAAGGCTGTTCCAGAAGTAGAGTTAAAGAACAACATGGAAGATGCAGAGGTTATATTGTTGGGACCACAGGTTAGGTATTTACTTAATAAAATAAAATCTCAGGCAGAACCGAAAGGAATAAAAGTAGAAGTAATAAATAGTATGGATTATGGGACTATGAATGGAGAAAATGTTTTAAAATATGCTTTAAATTTAATGAAAGATAATAATTAAAGAAGGAGGATATTATGAAAAAAATAATCGAGTTTTTGGAAAAGCATTTTGTACCTGTGGCAGGTAGAATAGGATCACAAAGACATTTAGTAGCAGTACGTGATGGCTTTTGTTCAATAATGCCATTAGTTATTGCAGGTTCATTAGCGGTTTTAATTAATGCCTTCCCAGCTAAAGGGTATCAGAAACTTATGGCAGGAATTTTTGGCGGAGAAAGTTGGAAGAGTCTAGGCGGAAATATATGGAATGGAACTTTTGCCCTAATGTCATTATTAATAGTATTTTCAATAGCATATAATTTAGCTAAAAGTTACGATTCAGATGCATTGCAGTCAGGATTAGTAGCCTTTGCTTGTTTAGGAATGCTCTTTGCACCATCAAAAGATGGAAACCTTCCATTTGCGTTTTTGGGAACTAGTGGATTATTCGTAGCTATATTTGTAGCCATTGTATCTACTGAAATATTTGTAAGGCTTGCAGCTAATCCAAAACTTGTTATAAAGATGCCTGATGGAGTTCCACCAGCAGTTTCTAAATCTTTTGCAGCGTTACTACCAGGAATGATTGTTTTAGTTATATTTTCACTGTTTAGATGTTTACTTGTGACCATAGGAGTTACAGATCTACATCAGCTTATATTTGATGTAATACAAAAACCACTTATGGGATTAGCAGATAGTTTTGGTTCAGCTATAATTGTAGTATTTTTAGTACATTTATTATGGTTTTTCGGATTACATGGTACAAATATTATGGAACCGATAATGCAGTCAATTTATGTTCCTCTTATAAAAGAGAATATAGAAGCATTTCAAGCAGGTAAAGTAGGTGAGCAAATACCACATATAGTAACAAAATCTTTCTTTGATGCTTTTGTATATCAAGGAGGAGCAGGAACATGTTTATGTTTACTTACTGCTATATATATAGTATCAAAAAGAAAGCAAATGAGAACAATTGCTAATTTGGGAATAGTTCCATCTTGGTTTAATATAAATGAACCAGTTTTATTTGGATTACCTATAGTTTTAAATCCTATGCTACTGATTCCATTTATATTGATACCTTTAGTGTTAACAGTGATAAGTTATTTTGCAATTTATACAGGATTAGTTCCTAGAACAATAGCTTTGTTACCTTGGACAACGCCTCCAATAATGGGTGGATTTGTAGCCACAGGTTCAATAAGAGGAGCACTTTTATGTATATTTAACTTGATAGTAGGAATAGCAATGTACATTCCTTTCATTATAGCTAGTGAGAAAATAGAAAAACAATATGAGGTTGGAGCAAATCAAAATATTTCACAAAACTAGAGTAATTATATATTAACTTAAATTTAGTAGGAAAAGGGGAGCGATTTTATTATGGAAGAAATTATACTCAATATTATAACTTATAGTGGTGAAGCAAGAAGTTCTGCAATGGAAGCAATACAATGTGCAAAAAATGGTGATTTTGATAAAGCTAGAGAGCTTATTGAAGATGCAAATAAACAGTTAGGATTCGCTCATAAACAACAGACAACATTGATACAAGAAGAAGCAAGAGGTGAAAAGAAAGAAGTGTCATTGCTATTAATACATGCTCAGGATCATTTAATGACAACTATGACATTAAAGGATATAGCTAACGAACTAATAGAAGTTTATACAAGATTATAAACAGATTTCTTGGCTTCAGATTTATAGAGAGGTGATTTCATGAAAAACTTAGGAATATCTATATATCCATCAAATTCTAATAAAGAAGACATTAAAAAATATATATCAACTGCATCTAAATATGGATTTAAGAGAATATTTACCTGCTTAATATCTTCAGAAGGGGAAGACTTGCAAGATATAGTGAATAATTTTAAAGATATAGTTAGTTTTGCTAATGAAAAGGGTATGTATGTAATAGCAGATGTAGATCCATTAGTATTTAAAAGAATGAACATATCTTATAATAATTTATCTATTTTTAAAGAAATGGGACTCTATGGATTAAGACTAGATTTAGGATTTAGTGGACTTGAAGAATCTATAATGTCATTTAATAAGTATAATATAAAAATAGAATTAAATATGAGCAGTGGAACAAAATATATAGATAATATTTTATCTTATAAGCCTAATACAGAAAATATATTGGCATGTCATAATTTTTATCCTCATATATATACAGGACTAAGTTATGACCACTTTATAAAATGTAGTAAGAAGTTTAAAAGTTTAGGAATAAGAACAGCAGCCTTTGTAAATTCTAAAGAAGCTAAGTTTGGACCTTGGCCTGTAGAAGAAGGACTTTGCACTTTAGAAATGCATAGAGATTTATCTATAGATGTACAAGCAAAACATTTATTTGCTACAGGATTGATAGATGATGTTATTATTGCAAATCAGTTTGCATCAGAAGAAGAATTAAAAACTTTAAGCAAGCTTAATAAAAATAAGCTAGAATTTAAAGTACAGCTTGAAAAAAATATTCCTGAGCTTGAAAGAAAAATAGTCCTTGATGAATCACATTTAAATAGAGGAGATGTATCTGACTATGTTATAAGGTCAACTGAAAGCAGAGTAAAGTATAAAGAACATAAGTTTGAGCCATTTAACATTGTAGATATAAAAAAAGGAGACATATTAATTGAATCATCACTTTATAAAAGATATGCAGGAGAATTGCAAATTGCACTTAAAGATATGAAGAATACAGGAAAAACTAATGTAGTAGGAAAAATAGTAGATGAGGAGATATTTTTATTAGACTATATTGAACCTTGGATGAAATTTGGATTTTTAATATAATTTTTATATATTCATTTGTTTGTTAATATAAATAAATTATGCAAGAAAAAGAGCTGGTTTATTCTAAAAATTACTTTTAAACTATATCCTGTAAGATAGACACAGAAAAAGAGACTGTATGTTATCTTACAGGATATTTTTTAAACTTTATTAAGTAACATATATGAGTAATAATTGAAGTATTAAATTTTTAAACTTATTTATTTAAAAAATCTTGTGCATATTGTGCATAAAGAGCAGAACCAATTTCTAGAGCTTCTTCATCTATAGTATAATGAGGATGATGCTGTGGATAACATGCATTTTTAGCTTCATTTCTTACGCCAACTAAAGCTAGTACACCTGGAACTTTATTTAAGTACTCTGCAAAATCTTCTGCCCCCATAATTTTTTCGATAATTACAGGTTTTGAACCAATTTTCTCTAAAGATTTTTCTGCTAATTTAGAGCATTCTTTATTATTAATTACTGTAGGAGTTCCATATGAATATTGAAGTTCTGCTTCTGCTCTAAATGTAGCAGCTGTATCTTTGGCTACTCTTTCAAGAATTTTAGGAAATTTATCTCTTATTTCAGGGCTAAAGCATCTTGTAGTACCGGTTAGGGTACCTTCACTTGCAATAACATTAAATCTTGAGCCAGCGTTAAGAGAACCAACACTTACAACTGTAGGCTGTAGAGGATTTAATTCTCTACTGACTATAGTTTGTAGATTCATAACTATTGCGGAAGAAGCTAAAACTGCATCTATACCTTGATGAGGTGCAGAACCATGTCCACCTTTTCCCTTTACTTTAATGCTAAATAAGTCAGCAGACGCCATTAATGGCCCTTCTTGCACACATACTGAGCCACATTCTATATCGCTCCATACATGCATACCAAATATTCCATCTACTCCTTCAAGAGCTCCAGCTTCTATCATCATTTTTGCACCTTTAGCAACTTCTTCAGCAGGTTGGAATATTAATCTTACTGTACCATTAAGTGTATCTTTTATATCATTTAAAATCATAGCAGCACCTAATAACATTGATATATGACAGTCATGTCCACAAGCATGCATAAGGCCTTCATTTTGAGACTTGAAGTCACATTCATTCAATTCAGTAACAGATAATGCGTCTATGTCAGCTCTTAAAGCTACGGTTTGTTCAGAATTTTTACCTTTAATTTCAGCAATAATCCCTGTATTAGCAGCGGTTTTATATTGAATACCAAGTTTATGTAATTCTTTTTTTATAAGTTCGCTTGTATTATATTCATTTAAACTAGCCTCAGGATATTTATGAAAAGTTCTCCTTAAATCAATAACATTTTGTTTATACTTTTTAGATATTTCTCTTATTGTCATATGTTTTGCCCCCTAAAATATTTTTATCTATGTGATTTAATTTAATATATAAGCTATAATAATTTTACGAAGAAACCGGCTATAATAACTGATGCTATTGTAACAGTGGTAAAACCAGCTACAAGCATCTTGGGAAGCATGTCATCAAGTACATACTCTCTTTCTTCTTTTGTTTCACATACAGATTTAATCGCTTCATGAGTTAAAATATAGTCTGCCGGGAATCCATATAATGCAGTAAGTGTACAAGCGAATGCCATTTCCTTTGAAAATCCTAGTGTATTTCCCAATATTAAGCAAATAATATACATGCCAGTCACACCCAAAATAATAATTCCGAATAGTGGAAGAGCTATTTGTTTTAACATAGATGGTGTAGCTTGAGAAAGGTTAGCAAATATAAATGCCATAAGTACAGTCATAAGAAATCCAAAGGAATTAGCTTTATTTAATGCTTTTTCTTCTAAGAATCCAATTTCACAGGAAATAACACCTAAAATTAAGCAAAGTACAAAATCATTAATATGTACAATTGGACTAATTTTAGAGGCTATCCAACCAACAAATCCCAATTTTAATAAGATTACATAAGGAGTTTGATACTCTTGTGGCAGTGGAGGAAGAAACTTCTTTTTTGGTTCAGCAAGTTCACATGCAATTTCAGATTTAGTTAAATTAGCTTCTTTACCACTATTCTTATAAATTCCTAATACACGTTTTGCTTCTTTTTTTAAGCAGAAGGCTGAAATTGGGTATCCAATGAAGCCTTGCATTATATACATACAGGTAGCAAGTACAGCAATAGATGTTAACCCTTTATCTGCAGCAGCTTTAGACATTAATATTGATGCTACAACTCCACCAGTAAGAGGAGGAGTAGCAGCCACAACAGTCTGCCATCCAAATAATATCTTACCTATGGTTAAAGTCATTATGCATATACCAAGAATTCCAGCAAGAGCCATTAGAACTGTTCGCCATTGAGATAGTAACTCTTTTAGACTCATCAATGTACCCATGTGTACTAACAATAGATACATTGATACATATACTATAGGAGTTGCAAATGAACCCTTAGCAATAATATCTTTTGGCATAAAAGTCCAAAATCCAATTAAAAATAATACTGCAGACACAAAAACTGAAGGAACAAATGCCTTAGTTTTCATTGAAATAATTTCGCCAGATGTCAATACAATTAAAATAATAGTGAAAGCCCCAATTACACTATAATTCATAATAATAAGCCCCTTTCATTTATGTTTTTTATATTATGATCTTCTAATTAAGATTAAAAAGTTTATGTATTTGTGAGATCAAATTATAGAATATTTAATTAATACCGGTATTTTCTAAATTTGATAACTTTTTAGCTTAATTTTTGTCAATTATATCAATGGTAAATTACTGTGTCAATGCAGGTTTTTAACCATTATATTACTTAAATTTAAATATTATCAAAAACAAGCAAAACCATATCTAATGTCACAAAAGGAGGTTATTCGAGACAAACATATTTTGAATATTATTATTCTATTGTAGAAATAGTTAAAAAAATGATAACCTTTACATAAAGAATTTTAAAAGACAATTCTTTAATGTAAAGGTTTATTAATAAGAAATTTATTTATTCATAAGTGTACATAATTATACATAAGGAAAAGTATATTATTAGAAAATGTAAGGAATTGTGTCATTTCGCAAAATATATGAAATGAAAAATTGCAAATAAAATTGTGAACAATTTGTTAACTTTAAGTTTAAATCTTTATAAAATGTTATAGACAATATGAATTATTTTATTTAATATATATAATATGAAAATATATACTAAAGGTGAAAATATAATGATAAAGAAGATAGGTGTTATTTCAGATACACATGGTTTTTTAAGAGATGAATTTATTGAAGAGTTAAAAAAGGTTGATATGATAATTCATGCAGGGGACGTTGATAATGAAAAGATAATAGAAGAATTAAATAAATTGTGTTCCAAGCTAGTTATTGTAAGAGGAAACTGTGATAAAGGAAAGTTAAAAGAGAAGTTACCTTTTTCAGATATTATAGAGTTTGAAGGTAAATATATATATGTTATACATGATATTAATACAATGGACATTGATCCAGAGGCTGCGGGAATAGATATAGTTATATTTGGACATTCACATAAAGCTTATGAAATAGAAAAAGGTAATATATTATATATAAATCCAGGTGGGGCAGGACCTAGAAGATTTAGTCTACCCATTAGCATGGCAATTTTAACTTTTGAAAATGATAAATATACAGTTGAATTTAAGTACTCTAATATCTATGGTTAATAATCCACTAAGTGTATAGTGGATTATTTTCTTTTAAATAAGTTTCATTTAAACAATTAAGCTTTTGACTTAAGATAATATAATTGTTATAATATAATTCATATATTGAAAATGATATTCATTATCACAAGGAACTATTAATTGTATGCTAATAAAATAATATTTGAAATTTAATGAGAGAATTTTTCGAAAGATTAGGTAACAGAATATTAAAGTAGTAGAATTATTAAGGGAGCATCTTATAATGTATTAGATAAAGCTATGTATTAAATTACTTTAATATTTTTTATATGGTTAACATTAAAAACATTAGAAAGTTGGAATAATAATGAATTATATTTGGATAAATCCTGTAGTTAACGCTATGTATTTTTATACAATTGAGAATTTAATAGAAGAGTTAGGAAATAAAGGTTATATAGTTGTAGAGCCTCCTAGCCAAGTTGAGATTGTAAGAAGCAAATTTAAAAATGTATGTATAAAGGAAGATAAAATAGTAATGGATACAAGGTGTCCAGCGGCTATTGAATATATAGAAGAAAGAATAAAAAATATTAATTTCTATATACCTGAAATAGAACCAATATTAATTCATAGTGCTAGGGTTTTATATGACTTATACATAAAAAATGATAAGAATAATAGACTTTTAATAACTACACCTTGTAGTTCATTAAAGGATATGGGAAATTTTATATTCAAAAGTGAGGGAAAAGTAGAAGTTTTATTTAAAACATGGAATGATATATGTGATGAATTAAACATAAAAAAGGAAGAAAAATGTGATAAATCTCCTATTCCTCTTGGATTTTTTAGAGACTTAAATTTAAAGGTTTTAGAAGTAAGTGGAAAAGAACAGGTATTGGGAGCATTTGAAAATACAATAAAAAATAATGAAAACATTGATCTTGTAGAAATGCTATTGTGTGAAGGGGGATGCAATGCAGGAGATGGGGTATAAACTAAAGGGATATATTATTATAATAATAATATTTGCTATATGGTGTATTGGTAGTATAAATAATTGTTGGAGTAGTTATATACTTCCTTCGCCAAAATCTGTTTTTCAAAGTACCCTTACGCTTATGACTTCAGGAATTCTATTTAAGCATATAGAGCAAAGCTTAATAAGGATTTTATCAGGTTTTTTTATAACTTTTATTTTAGCAATTCCTCTTGGAATTTTATTTGGAGTAAATAAAAGTATATATGCCTATTTTAAGCCTTTACTAGAGTTTATAAGGCATACTCCACCTTTAGCATTAGTTCCTATGCTTATTTTATGGTTCGGCATAGGGGAAAAATCGAAAATAATAATAATAGTATTAGCTTCATTTTTCCCTGTATTTTTAAATACCATAAAGGGTGTTGAGAGTTGTGACAAGAAATTAATAGAAGTAGGAAAGATTTTTAATTTATCTAAAAGAGATATATTTTTTAAAATAATAATACCATCATCCATTCCTAATATATTAGTTGGAATGAGGCTTGGTATAGGATATAGCTGGAGGGCTATAATAGGAGCAGAAATGGTAGCAGCATCTTCGGGGCTAGGATATCTTATTTTAGATGGACAACAACTTTCAAGGTCAGATGTAGTAATTGTAGGTATTCTATCTATAGGAATATTAGGAAGTTTAATGGATTATATATTCTCATTTTTAGTGAGGAAAATTAATGTTTGGAAGCTAGAGGTAGATGATAATGAAGGGCTATAGTATAAGTAATTTAAATAAAGATTACACAGTAAATAGCAAAAAACATAGAGTGCTAAAAAATATCAACCTAAATATAGAAAGTGATAGAATAACTATAATTCTTGGAAAAAGTGGATGTGGGAAAACAACTCTTTTAAGATTATTAGGAGGACTAGAAAAAACCACTTCAGGAAGCATATTATTTTATAAAGATGAAACTGAATTTAAACCTAAAATAGGAATGGTATTTCAAGAAAGTAGACTTATGCCTTGGCTTACGGTAAGAGAGAATATAACATTTTATTTAAGTAAAAGACACAAAGAAATAGAAGATAAGTTTTTGAAACTTATGAAATTGGAAAATTTCTCAGAAGCTTATCCAAATCAGCTTTCAGGTGGTATGGCTCATAGAGTTTCAATAGCTCGTGCGCTTGCATATGAGCCAGACATAATGTTAATGGACGAGCCTTTTGCAGCGCTAGATTATTTTACAAGATATAATTTGCAAAAAGAGATTATAAATTTATATGAAGAGACTAAAAAAGGAATAGTCTTTGTAACTCATAATATAGATGAAGCAATTTTACTAGGACACAGAATTATAATTTTAGATAAAGGGAAGGTAATAAGAGATTGTAATATAGAGGAAAATTATCCAAGAGATTTAACTTTACATAAGTTAATGAAAATAAAGGAGGATATTTTAAAGGCTCTTTGTGAACATGAATATTAATTAAATTATATACATTATTTTATAAACTGGAGGGATTGAAATGATAAAAGTAAAAAAATTATTAGCTTTAGTATTAACTGGAGTTATAGCAGGAAGTATGTTAACAGGGTGTAGTAGCAAAGAAAATAAAGCTGAGGAGAAAAGTAATAAAACTATAAATGTAACTTATGTAAAGGCTCCTTTAAATGTACCGTCTATAATTGAAAAAAACAATAAAAATTTTGACAAAGAATTTGAGAAAGACAATATGGATATAAAATGGCATGAAATAACTGCAGGGCCGCAGCAGACTCAAGCTCTTGCTGCGGGAGAACTACAGTTTTTACATGCTCTTGGAGGAACTTCTGCTATTTTAGCGGCATCTAATGGTGTAGATTTGAAGATAATTAATGTATATAGTAGAGCACCTAAAGCTTTTATGATAATAACAAAAAATGATAATATAAAGAATCCTAAAGACCTTAAGGGTAAAAAAATAGCAGGACCTAAAGGAACAGTGCTTCATCAACTTTTAGTAGGAGCCTTAGAAAAAAATGGACTAAAACAGGAAAACATAGAGTTTGTAAATATGGGCATACCAGAAGCATTAGCAGCACTTAATAACAAAAGTGTAGATGCAGCCCTTTTAGCAGGGCCAGCAGCATTAAAAGCCGTAAAATCAGGAGCAAAAATTGTAGCTAATGGGGAAGGCATAGTAGAAGGAACTATAGTAACTGCTGTAAGTGAAAAATTTTTAAAGGATAATCTAGAAATAGTTAAAAGGTTTAAAAAGGTTCATAATGAAACAATTGATTATATAAAAAATAATTTTGACCAAGCTATGGATATAACAGCTAAAGAAGTTGGATTAACACCGGAAGAGACAAAACAGATGTATTCTTGGTATGATTTTGATAGTACTATAAATGAGAAGGATATAGAAGAACTTAAAAAGACACAAGATTTTATGATGAAAAATGGATTACAGCAGAAAGAAGTTAAAATTGAAGATTTAATTGAAAAATAAAATAAATATTGGTATTAATTTAACCCTTCCACCTTCTAATTTATAGAAGATGGAAGGGTCATTATGTTAAACATCAATAGAGTGATTGGCATATTGTTTAGCAATATTTTTAAAACCATTTTTTTTTAAAGAGTTTACTGTTATTCCAAATATTTCATAACTTGAAGTATAATTTTTATTAAGTTTTTTAAGTGTATCTACTATGTCTTTTGAAATAGAATTAATATCGGATTCATTCAATGGGTTATCTGAATCTCTAGCTGCATTTAAAATACTAGTTTTTAACTTATCCTCGTTGAATTTTTCAATATTCCCTTTTTTCTTTAATATCTCCATATAATATGCCCCCTTTTAGATTTTTATTTTAATATTACCATAATGGATAACATCTATCAATAAAGAGAAATGTTATTTGAAATTTATTACAAATGTGGTATAATAATATTATGAGTTACGAAAACTCAATTTTAAAATATACAATTTTAAGTTAATATATTTGATGCCACGAAGGTAGAGTATTATACTCTACCTTTTTATATTTTTTTATTAAATTTTAAGGAGGGGTTCTTATGGCAGTTAATACAAAAGATTTAGTAAAAGCTAGTCTATTTTTAGCATTGGGTCTAATTATACCTTATATTTTTCATCTTACAGGTATAGCAGGTAATATTCTTTTACCAATGCATATTCCAGTTTTATTATGTGGATTTATTTCAGGAGAAAGGTGTGGATTAATAATAGGATTTATTACTCCAATAATGAATTCAGTTCTCACAGGTATGCCACCTATATATCCAACGGCAATTTCTATGGCCTTCGAGTTAGCTGCATATGGATGGATAGCAGGGTATACATTTAGAAAGAAAAATTATAATATCTATACTTCTTTAGTATTATCAATGATTATAGGAAGATTTATATCTGGATTTGCTAATTATATGTTTTTAACCTTTGGAGGAAAGATGTTTATACTAAAAATATTTATGATAAATGCTTTTGTTAAGCCTATATGGGGAATTTTAATCCAGCTCGTAATAATACCAATAATAGTAAAAATATTGGAAAGAAATAATAAGGTGGTAAGTATAAATGGACAATAGAGATTTTTTTAATAAACTAGCTTTTCAGTGGGATAATATGTGTAAACATGATGAAGAAAAGTTAGAAAAAATATTAAATTTATCTGAAGTAAAAGAGAATTCAAATATACTAGATGTAGGTACAGGCACTGGAGTGCTGATAAAATATTTATTAAAAACAAGTCCTATGAAAATTACTGCAGTGGATATTTCAGAAAACATGATAGAAGTTGCAAAGAGCAAATATAAAGGAGAAAAAGTGGAATTTATAATAAAGGATATTAATAGGTACAATGATAAAAATTTCGATTATATATTTTTATATTCAGTTTATCCACATTTTAAAGATAAAGAAGCTACTTTAAGGCATTTAAGGAAGCTATTGAATAAAGGTGGGAAAATAATAATTGCCCATTCTGATAGTAAAGAAAAAATAAATAAAGTTCATAGTAGAAATGAAATAGTTAAGGAAGATAAATTGCCATCAGTAGAAGTAACGGCTAGAATAATGGAGAAATACGTTACAATAGAAAAAATGATAGATAACGAAAATATGTACTATATATCAGGTGTGAAAGTATGAAGGTGCTGGGCATTTAGCCTAACACCTCATTTTTTATATCATATATAATTTCTTCAATAAATTCTTTTATTTGAAGATTACGAGTTCCTGGTATGTATATACCGTGTTTTTGTAAGGGAATTAGGTATTTTGTACAGTGCATTTCAAATATAATTTTGGATATATTAAAATCTATTTCTCCATTTATTCCACCGTTACAAATTATACCTATAGGACCTATAAGGCAATGTACTTTATTTGTTTTTAGGAAAAAACAAATATCTTCTTTTCCTGTAATGCCACAGTCTGCACCAGCTTTAATCATATTATTAGTAGCCGCTATATTGGTACCAAGAGCTATAATGTTAATATGTGTTCCTAGTATTTTTCGAATTTTTTTTATTACTGTTTGTCCTATGCCCGCACCTTGACCATCTATTATTGCAATATTCATATCTTCCTCCATATTTAATAGTTTTATATAATATGTTAATATATATATATATATATATATATTGTAATTTAATAATTATAGAAAGTTAAGAATTTATTAAGATATTTTTAAAGCAAAATCAAACTTTATTATGTATAATATTCAATAAAGAGATTTATTATGATTGGATATAGCAGAGGGTGGTTTTATGATTTTAAAAAAATTCTATAATTTTGTACTTATTTTGATTCTCATAGTTATGATAGGCATTACAGTACCAAAGATAATAGTAAATAGTTTTTCTAGTAGCAGTGAAACAACAACCATATATAAGTAAGCTATTTATAATCATACCAAATTTATTAATAATAAATTTGGTATGATTATTTTTCATTACAAAGTTAAGTTTACAGGTAAACAATGCTATGATAGACTTATATTGAAAGTATTAACTGAATAATCAAAATATAGGCAATTAGGAGGAAGTATGATAAAGGGAGTTATTTTTGATATGGATGGAGTAATGATAGATAGTGAACCAATTCATTTTAAATTAGAGCAAGAGTTATTTAAAGAGCTAGGCATAGAAATAAGTTCACATGAACACAATACGTATGTAGGGACAACGTCCTTTTATATGTGGGAAAAAATAAAGAAAAATCATAATTTATATGATGGTGTGGAAGAGTTAGTAAAAAGAGATAGAAGAAAATACTTACAATTTTTGTCTGACAATGTAGATATAGAGCCAATAGAAGGTATTGTAGATTTAATAAAAGATTTATATAAAAATGGAGTTAAGTTAGCTGTAGCATCTTCATCCCCTATAGATATAATAGAGCTGGTAGTAAAGAGATTTAATATAAGAGAATATTTTTCCTATATTGTTACAGGAGATTATGTTGCTAATAGTAAGCCTGATCCGGATATATTTTTATATGCAGCTGAAAAGATTAAAATTGTACCGGATGAATGTTTAGTAGTAGAAGACTCATATAATGGAATTATGGCAGCGAAAAGGGCAGGAATGAAATCTGTTGGATATAGAAATATGAATTCAGGCAATCAAGATCTTTCCCAGGCCACTTTTATAATAGATAGTTTTAATAATATTAGCTATGATAAGATAAAGAATCTAACTTAATAAACTAGAATTTTTAGTTTATACTAGGAGTGAAAACTTTGAAAAAAATAATAAATATAAGATATTTAATAAAGAGGATAATAGATGATGAAATACCCGCTTTAGCCTCACAGTTATCCTATAGCTTACTTTTATCATTTTTCCCATTTCTTATATTTGTAATGACTTTAATAGGATTCAGCTCAATAGACACGGATTTTGTGTTAATGGAGATGAGCAATATATTACCTAAAAGTGCTTATCAGTTAGTATATAATACTGTAATAGAAGTGCTAGAGACAAGAAATACTAATTTATTATCTTTTGGTATTATATTTACTTTATGGACTGCATCTAGTGGATTTAGAGGTGTAATAAAGGGCATAAATAAGGCGTATGATGAAAAAGAAAAAAGATCATTTATTGAAGTAGTATTTATTTCAATACTTAGTACTTTAGGATTAGGATTTTTAATAATTATAACTATACTATTACTTGTTTTTGGACAAATAATTGGTTCCATTTTAGCTAAGAATCTTGGTTTTAGTAATATGTTTAATATTATATGGGATTTGGTAAGGTATATAATAATTATTTTTTCTATGATATTTATTTTTGCTTTAATTTATAATTTAGTACCTAGTAGAAAACTAAGATGGAGAGAAGTAATGCCAGGGGCCATATTTGCAACATTTGGATGGCTTATAACATCTTTTGGATTTGCTTTTTATGTTAATAATTTTGGTAATTATTCAAGAGTATATGGAAGTATTGGGGCAGTAATTGTACTCTTAACTTGGTTATATTTAACTTCTATTATAATAATAACTGGTGGAGAAATAAATGCTGTTATAGCTTTTGATAAAAATATAGATAATAAAAAACAAAAGGGATAATAGCTAGCTAGTATCCCTTTGTATCAATTTAGTAGATTAAATTTTCTCTAAGGACTTGATCCTTAGTATAATTATTTTTTATAGCTTCAATTGTTTTTCCTGATGTAGATATAGAACCTAACATCATAGCTCCAATTAGCATGTTATTTTTAAAAAATAGTTTTTTATAGAAGCCTTTTTCGGAGTTTTCATAACATAGTTGCTCATCAGAATTGCCATAATCACCACAAGAAAACATCTTAGCTCCCATAGAATTAAAGATAATAGCAGATGTAAAATCTTTAAATACTTCATTTTCTCCAACAGCATTAGCACCGGCTATTTTTCCCATTTTGACGGCAGCAGACCAGTTGCCATAATTTCTACCATTAAACTCTGCTACATCTCCACAAGCGTAAATATCCTTTATGTTAGTTTCCATTTTTTCATTTACAACTATAGCTTTATCTGTTTTAATTCCACATTGATCTGCTAATTCTTTATTTGCACGTATTCCTACAGAAAATAGTAGGATATCTGTATCTATAATATTACCACTTTTTAACTTTATGCTTTTTATATGGCTATCACCAATTATTTCACTTAAAGAATCATCAAGAATTGCATTTACTCCTGAGTTATCTACACACTCTTTAAGTATTTTAGCACCTTTTTCATCTAACTGACGTGGAAGAAGTCTTTTAAAAAATTCAACGACAGTTACATTTAAACCTAATTTTTTTAGTTCACCAGCTGCTTCTAAGCCTAAAAGGCCTCCACCAATGACTACTGCATTTTTACATTTTTTTATATATCCTTTAATGTTGTTAGCATCTTTTAAATCTTTTAAAGAAAAAATTCCTTTTTTATTATTTCCGGGTATAAGGGGAATAAAGTTATGACTACCATTTGCTATTATGAGTTTATCGTATACTAGAGTAGAATTATTACTTAGAGTTATACTTTTATTTGATGGGTCTATGTCTTTTACTGTAGTGTTTAATAAAAGGTCTATATTGTTATCCTCATACCATTCTTTTTTTGCAAGGTAGAAATTATCATCTAAATTATCATTGCTTAAATAATCTGATAAAGAAGGTCTATAATAACTTGTATAGCTTTCAGAAGAAATAATTTTAATATTACAATCTTTATTTCTCATTCTTATAGCATCTGCTGCATAGAAGCCCGCAGCACCATTACCTATTATTAAGAAGTTATGGTCAACAGTATCTTTTTGTGTAATTGTATCTTCTAATACTTCAACAAATTGATCAGCTGGAGCGCCACACACAGGGCAAATTCCAGGAGGGTTGTCTCCATCAAAAGATACACCACAAATTAGGCATTTCCATTTTTTACTCATATTAACACCCCGCAGTTTATTATTAAAAAATAGTAATTATTAATATATTATATATTATGAAACTTGTAAAATCAACTTGAAATGTAAAAAATTAAGCATTAAAGGATTATACTAAAATATTGACTTAGTATGTACCCTATGATAAAATTACTTTAAAATTAAATAAAAAGCTTCTTATCCAGAGTGGTGGAGGGACTGGCCCAAAGAAACCCGGCAACCCAAGAGCTAAATAGCTTTTATGGTGCTAAATCCAGCAGGTGAACAAACCTGATAGATAAGAGGAGAAGTTATACTTCTTGTATCTATCTACAAGAGGTTTTTTTATTTGTAATGATTTATATTATTAGGAGGAAAATTAATGAAAGATACGAAGTCAAAAGGAAGGGCAGTAGCATTATTACCTTTATTAGTTTTTATAACATTATATGTATTAATAGCACTTATTTCAAAAGATTTTTATGCTATGCCTGTTAGTGTACCTTTTCTTATTGCCGCTATTTTTGCATTGTTAATGAATAGAAAAGAAAAAATATCAAGAAAATTAGATATATTTTGCAAAGGAGCAGGAGAGCCAAATATTATATTGATGTGTATAATATTTATATTAGCAGGAGCTTTTGCACAAGTAGCAAAAGACATGGGAGCAGTTGAATCCACTGTGAATTTAGGATTATCTATTTTACCAAGTAATATATTAATATCAGGAATATTTATTATAGCGTGCTTTATTTCTATTTCTATTGGAACATCTATGGGAACTATAGTAGCATTAGCACCAATGGCTATTGGTATTTCAGAAAAAACCGGTATCACATTAGCTTTAGTTATAGGTGCAGCAGTTGGAGGAGCTATGTTTGGAGACAATCTTTCTATGATATCAGATACTACTATTGCTGCTACTAGAACTCAAGGATGTGATTTGAAAGATAAATTTAAAACAAACTTTTTTATAGTATTACCAGCAGCAATTGTAACAGCTATTATATTTGCCATAATTACTTCAGGTAATCATATTAACTTATCAGCACAATATACTTATAGCTTTTTAAAAGTTCTTCCTTATTTATCTGTACTTATCGCTGCACTTTTAGGAGTAAATGTTTTATTGGTGTTAGTAGGAGGAACAGTATTTTCAGGGATAATAGGGATTACTAGTGGAGCCTTCAGTTTTATAGGATTTTTACAATCAATAGCTAAGGGCATTAATGGCATGTCTGAATTAGTTATTATATCATTAATTATTGGAGGTACAGTAGAATTGATAAAGTTTAATGGAGGAATAGATTTTTTATTAAGCTTTATTACTAATAGAGTAAAAGGAAGAAGAGGAGCAGAGTTTGGAATAGCTTTATTAGTATCTTTAGTTGATATATGTACAGCTAATAATACTATTGCTATTGTTATGACAGGACCTATAGCTAAAGATATATCAGAAGAATATGGTATAGAACCACAGAAAACAGCTAGTTTATTAGATACTTTTTCATGTTTTTGTCAAGGAATAATACCTTATGGAGCTCAACTATTAGCAGCTTCAGGGCTTACTAAGATATCTCCATTTTTAATTATGAAATATCTATATTACCCTTATTTAATGGGATTATGCGCTATAATAGCTATAATGTTGGGAATACCTAAAGTTAAATCAGTTTCAAAAGAAAATTTTGCAAAGGGAGCATAATATATTTTAAGTATATAAATAAAGCTGGAGTTAATTTTAAAAACTCCAGCTTTATTACTTTATTATAAAGAAAAATGAATTATATATTGAAAAAGAATATAAATACTCATTATAATGTATTTAATGTAAATATATAATATTATGATTTTAAAAGGAGAAATACTATGAATTTATTTAAGGTTTTTATTATGTCAGCAGTACCAGTTCTTGAACAAAGAGGAGCAATACCTTTAGGAATACTGTATTATAATATGAATCCAGCTTTGATTTTTCTTGTAAGTTTTTTAGGAAGTTTGCTACCAGTTCCATTTATATTGTTGCTTTTTAACTCTATATTTAAATGGATGAAAAAGTATAAAATATTTGATTCTATTAATAATTTAATAGAAAATAAAATAAGAAAAAATACTGGAAAAATTGAAAAGTATAAAGAAATAGGATTGATTACATTTGTAGCAATACCATTACCAACTACAGGACTATGGACAGGAAGTGCTGTTGCAGCTTTTTTAGGGTTAGATTTTAAGAAATCTTTGTTATGCACAACAATAGGTGCAATAATATCAGCATTTTTAATAACTATATTATGTATAATATTTCCAACATTTTTTAAGTATAGTATATAAAATATAGTCAAATTGGTCAAACATTCGACAGTTAGCTGCTATTTTGATAACATATATTCCCATAACAGTAATATATGTATAATGAATATTAATATTTAATGAAGTTAATGTCATATTAGAGAGATAAGTTTTAAATCCCTTTATCATGAATTGACAGCTTTTTTTTAAAATAGGTGTTAATATAATATTAAAGATAAGTGTGTGGGGGGATTAAGAATATGGTAGTTGTAGAAAATTTAATTAGATGCAGTAAAGAAGGAGAAGTTGAGTATAATTATTATTATAGGATTCTTAAAGATAAAGTAGTTTTAGATTATAATGGAGAATCAACTGAAGTCCAATCCTACGGTATAGAGATTGAAAGACAAGATATTATTGACGAGAATATAATAAATATTGAGAGAGATTATGTAAAATGTATAAGTCCACAAAGACATAAAGTACATAAGTTGTTAAAACTTTTACATGAAAATGCTGTATCACCAATTCATTTAATAGATGTACTAGGAGAATATATAGACGAATATATTATAGATTTTGATAAAGAACTAATGAATATAGCAACAAATTAAAAATTATTTTATACTAAAATAGAGGTGAAAACCTCTATTTTTGCATTATACAAGGAGGTGTATCTTTGATTTTTGGAGTAGGCACAGATATAGTAGAAATAGAAAGAATTAATAATGTTATAAGGAGGAATCCTAATTTTTTAAATAGAATATTTACTGATAAAGAGCTAGAGTATTTTAAAAGTAAAAATTTTAAAGGAGAAACTATAGCAGGAGGATTTGCAGCAAAAGAGGCTATAGTTAAAGCTTTTGGAACAGGTTTTAGAAATTTTAGTATTAAGGACATAGAAGTATTAAGAGATGATTTGGGGAAGCCTGTAGTATATGTAAATGGTAAGGCGAGAGAGTTATTAAAGAATTATTGTAATTATAAAATTCACATAAGTATATCTCATAATAGGGAAAATGCTATTGCTTATGCATTGATGGAGGTGTAATAATATGAAAATTGCTACTGCTGAAATAGTTAAAAGTGTAGATAACTTTTGCATAAATTACCTTAAAATTCCAGGAATTATTTTGATGGAGAATGCTGCTATTAAAATTTTAAAGAATTTAGATTTAGACAGGGTTAATTCTTTTACAATAGTTTGTGGCAAGGGAAATAATGGAGGAGATGGATTTGCTGTTGCTAGACATTTGATAGCTATGAAAAAAGATATAGAGATATTTTTAGTAGGCGGAGAACAGGGCATGAGCCAAGATTGTAATACGAACTATTCTATATTGAAAAATATTGGAGTAAATATAAATTTTATAAACAATGTAGAAGATATAAATGAATTAAGAGAAGTTATACAAAAAAGTGATATTACAATAGATGCAATATTTGGTACTGGATTAAGTAGAAAAATTGAAGGTATATATGATTCTGTAATATCAGTTATTAATGAAAATAGTAGATACACTTTAGCAATAGATATTCCTTCAGGGCTAAATAGTAATAATGGAGAAATATTGGGTAATTGTATTAGGGCAAATAAAACAGTATGTCTTGCATTATATAAAAAAGGATTTTTGAGCTATGGAACTGATAAGGTGACAGGAGATATAATAGTAGAAGATATAGGAATACCAGAAGAAGTTATTAATAAATTTCATGAAAATGAATTTATTATGGATAAGAATATGATTAAAAAGTATACATTTACTAGAGAAAAATATTCTCATAAAGGGGATTATGGTAGAGCATTAATCATAGCTGGATCTAAAGGTTATACAGGAGCAGCATATATAGCCACAGAAGCAGCAGTAAGAACAGGAGCAGGACTTGTTACACTATGTACTAATAAAGATGTTTATGATACTTTAAGCTATAAACTTGTAGAGGCTATGAGTATTTCTTTTGATGATAAGGATAAATTTAAACAGCTTCTTTATAAAAGTAATTCTATTGCTATAGGCCCAGGATTAGGAGATAATGAAGTAACTTTTAATATTGTTAAGAAAACTATAGAAAATTCTAATTGTCCTATAGTAATGGATGCAGATGCTATTAATGTATTAAAAAATAAAACTGATATTTTAAATAATAAAAAAAGTGAAGTAGTATTAACTCCTCATTTGGGAGAGATGGCAAGATTAACAAATATGTCTATTGAATACATAAAAAAGAATAGGATAAAAGTTGCAAAAGAATTTGCTAAAAAATATAAAGTTATAGTGCTTTTAAAGGGGTATAATACAATAATAACTAATGGAGATAAACTAATAATTAACCCAACAGGAAATAGTGCTATGGCTTCTGGGGGAATGGGAGACTGTTTAACAGGAATAATAACTTCTTTTATAGCTCAGGGTTATGAACCTATGATGGCTGCAGCTATTGGAGCTTTTATACATGGATATTGTGGAGAAAAATTATCAAATAATATGTTTTGTGTTAATGCAACTCATATTTTAGATAAATTACCTATAGCAATAAAGGAAATTCAAAATTTATAATTTTATAGTGAACTATATCAGAATATTAAATTAATAATAGGAATAGTATTAATAATATAAACAATTCATTTCTTATAGGGGGACTATATGAGAAAAAAATTATTAATATTTCCTGTTATTTTTTTTGTTTTTTCTATTATCTTAGTTTCATGTAAATTTAAAGAAGACAAAAGTGAAAAAAATATAGAGTTTATAAAAAATCTTAAAAGCTACAGTTGTAATTGCATTGTAACTTTAGAAAATGATAGACAAAGTTTAGAGTATAATTGCAAGCAATATTATGATAGAAAAATAGGGGGAAGAGTGGACATAGACGAGAATAGAAGACTGATATATAAAAATGACAAAATATATGTAGGTGATTTAAAATCCGGTGCTAAATATACTTTAGATGAAGATTTTGATGCTATATTTAAAATTAGTATGGTAGGAGAATATATTCGTTTGATGTATACTAATGAAGAGATGAAAATTTCTACAAAGAATGTAGATGGAATAGAATATACTGTAGTAGAACTTATAATACCAGGATTAAATAGAAATTTGCATAAAGGAAAAATGTATATTAATAGTAAGGATAACTTGCCAGAGAAACTTCAAATATTTGATAGGAATAATAAAGAAAAAGTAAGAGTTGTATATAAAGAATTTAATCCTAATGCGGAAATAAATACTGAATTTTTTAATGAAAATTAGAAGGGTGGAATAAATCTTGTTTAGACATTTAAGACCAGTTTGGGCGGAAATAGATTTAGATAGTTTAGCGTATAACATGCAGCAAATAAAAAAGTCGTCTAAAAGTAGAGAAATAATAGGAGTTGTAAAAGCAGATGCATATGGACATGGGGCTTTAGATATAGCTCCTACTTTATTAGAGAACGGAGCTACACGATTAGCAGTAGCGGTAGTAAGTGAAGCAGTTGAACTTAGAAGAGGAGGAATAACTTGTCCTATTATGGTCTTAGGGTTTACTCCTGACTCTTTGGTAGATAGTATTTTAAAGAATGATATAGAACAGACTGTTTATAATTATGAATTAGCAGAAAAAATATCTAATATGGCATTACAAAAGGGGAAGGTTGCTAAGATACATATAGCTTTAGATACAGGCATGGGGAGAATAGGATTTTTACCAGATGAAAAAAGTGTAAATGAGGTATATAAAATAAGTAAATTGCCAAATATAATGATTGAGGGCTTATTTTCCCATTTTTCTACTGCGGATGATGAGGATAAAAGCTATACTAATACCCAATTTAATAAATTTAATTGGTTTTATGAAAAGTTAAAGGAAAAAGAGATAAATATTAATATTAGACATATTGCTAATAGTGCAGCGATTATTGATTTACCAGAAACTCATTTAGAAGGGGTTAGGCCAGGGATAATTCTTTATGGATATTATCCATCTAATAAGGTTTTAAAGGGTAAAATTCAATTGAAGCCTGTTATGACATTAAAAACAAATATAGTCCATTTAAAAGAAATGAGTAAGAATCAATATGTAAGTTATGGAAGGGCTTTTGAAACAGAAAGGAATAGTATTATTGGAACTTTACCTGTGGGCTATGCAGATGGATATACAAGATCCTTATTTAATAAAGCTAAGGTAATAGTTAATGGTAAGTTTGCACCAGTAGTAGGTAAAATATGTATGGATCAATGTATGATAGATGTAACGGATATAGGAAAAGTTGAAGTTGGAGATGAAGTTATTTTAATGGGAGAATATAATGATTTAAAATTAACTGCTGATGAAATTGCAGAGCTATTGGGAACTATTAATTATGAAATAACTTGTATGATAAGCAAAAGAGTACCTAGAGTTTATATAAAAAACGGAGAAGTAATTAAGATAAGAAATTATGTATAAAATTACTAGGTGTTAAAATAAATAAAATACTAAAATTCCTTTGACATTGTTGTAAAAATAGGATTATAATTGTTCTGTACATATCTTTTGCATAGGTTAATAGGAGGTATTAAATTTCAATGTCAGGTTCAAAGAGATTAGTAGTAAACCTCTCAGAAACACTAAATAATGAATTTAATAAAGCACTTAAAGAAGATTCTAAAAAAAGAAGTGAATTTATTCGTGAAGTTATAATACTATATATTGAGGAGAAAAAAAAATTAAAAGAAATGGAACAAATGAAAAAAGGGTATCTAGAAATGGCTAAAATAAATTTAGAGTTTGCAGAGATGGGCTTTGCAAGTGACATTAGAGAATTAAAAGAATATGAAGCGAAGCTTCCGGAGAGTGATTGGTCCGATGACAACAATAGTGAAAAGAGGAGATATATTCTATGCTGATTTAAGCCCTGTAGTTGGTTCAGAGCAGGGAGGGATAAGGCCTGTTATAATAATACAAAATGATGTAGGCAATAAATATAGTCCAACTGTTATTGTAGCAGCAATTACGTCTCAGATAAATAAAGCGAAACTACCTACTCATGTAGAAATTTCTTCTGAAGAGTATGGATTAAATAAGGATTCTGTGGTTTTGCTTGAACAAATAAGAACTTTAGATAAAAGAAGACTAAAAGAAAAAATAGGTCATATGACAAACTCAGATATGAAGAAAGTAGATGAATCACTTTTAATAAGCATAGGATTAAGACAGTAAGGGCGTTTAAGCCCTTACTTTTGTGTATTATGATATTGAATTAATAAAATATAAATTTTTAAATTTAACGGGAGGTTAAAAACATGAACAAAACTATAGAAGAACTTAAAGGCATAGCGAAACAAGTCAGAAAAGACATAGTAACTATGCTTACAGAATCACATTCTGGACATCCAGGTGGATCATTATCATCAGTGGAAATATTAGTGAGTTTATATTTTCATGAAATGAATTTAAATTCTAGCAACCATAAGGATTTAAATAGAGATAGATTTGTTCTTTCTAAAGGTCATGCAGCACCAGTATTATATAGCGTTTTAGCTAGAAAAGGATTTTTTAATATAGATGAATTAAAAAATCTTAGAAAGTTTGGCTCTATATTACAAGGACATCCTAATATGAATGAAGTACCAGGAGTAGATATGTCAACAGGTTCTTTAGGTCAAGGTATTTCAGCAGCTGTAGGTATGGCTATAGCTGGGAAAATTGATAAAAAGGATTATAGAGTATATTCTTTACTTGGAGATGGAGAGTTGGAGGAAGGACAGGTATGGGAAGCAGCTATGGCAGCGGCTCATTATAAACTAGGAAATTTAACTGCTTTTGTAGATAATAATGGATTACAAATAGATGGTCCATGTACAGAAGTTATGTCTCCAGAACCAGTAACTGATAAGTTTAAAGCTTTTGGATGGAAGGTTTTATTAATAGATGGACATAATTTTGAAGAAATTATAAATGCTATAGAAGAAGCTAAAAAAGTTGAAGATAAACCAACAGTTATTGTTTGTAAAACTGTAAAGGGAAAAGGTGTATCATTTATGGAGAATCAGGCAGGATGGCATGGTACTGCTCCTAATATAGAACAATGTGAACAGGCATTAAAAGAAATAGGAGGGGAAGAATAATGTCAAATAAAATAGCTACAAGAGAAGCTTATGGAAAAACATTAGCTGAATTAGGAACAAATAATTCTAAAATAGTAGTTTTAGATGCAGATTTATCTAAGTCAACAAAAACAGCAGATTTTAAGAAGGTATGCCCTGAAAGATTCATTAATATGGGAATAGCAGAAGGGAATATGATGACAGTAGCGGCAGGAATATCAACCTGTGATAAAATTCCTTTTGTCAGTACTTTCGCTATATTTGCTACTGGAAGAGCTTATGAGCAAATTAGAAATTCTATTTGTTACCCTAATTTAAATGTAAAAATATGTGCTACTCATGCAGGTATAACAGTAGGAGAAGATGGGGCATCACATCAATCTGTAGAAGATATATCATTGATGAGAAGTGTTCCAAATATGGTGGTTATATCTCCTTCTGATTCTATAGAAACAGAGAAGGCTATAAAAGCTGTAGCTGAATATAATGGACCATGTTATGTAAGACTAGGAAGATCAGGAGTTCCAGTAATAAATGATTTTGGAGACTATGACTTTAAAATAGGAAAAGCGGTAAAATATAGAGATGGAAAAGATGCTACTATAATTGCTACAGGCATAATGGTAGATGCAGCTCTTGAAGCTTATAATATACTTGCAGAAGAAGGAATAAAAGTTAGAGTATTAAATATACATACAATTAAACCTATAGATGAAGAGGCAATAGTAAAAGCTGCTAGAGAAACAGGTGTTATTATTACTGCAGAAGAGCATAGCATTATTGGAGGACTTGGATCTGCTGTGTGTGAAGTAGTTAGTGAGAATCATCCAGTACCAGTAGTGAGAGTTGGAATAAAAGATACATTTGGAGAAAGCGGAAAACCAGAAGAATTATTGAAAGCTTATGGTTTAACAGCAGAAGACATAGTTAAAGCTGTTAGAAAAGGATTAAATTTAAAATAATTTTAAAAAAATTGCTTTAGAGGTTATTTTACTTCTAAGGCAATTTATTATATTAATAAAGTGAGGAATGCTATGAAAAAGTATTTAAAGGATATACTATATTGTATAAAGTTCTCTATTTATATTTTTTTAGGAGCTTTTTTAATAGGAGGACTAATAGGATTAATAGTTAAAGGAGCTAACATAATATATATAATGACGTGGGGAAGCAGAATAGCTCAGTATATATCTTTTTTTGGATTATTTATAGCAGCTATATCCTTTATGAATGAGAATTCTATGAGACCTTTAAATTATGAAGAAAATTGGAAAAGTTATTTTCAAAAGTTAAACCTAACTTTTGCTATATTTTTTATCTCTTTATTTATTTTAATTTTTTCAATAGTATGTCAAGATATAATATGGTTTTTTACTAGATAATTTTATATGAGAGTAAGGTGTTTTTATGAAAAAATTTAAAGAATATTTTTTCATTACATTAGGAGCACTTATGGTGGCTTTAGCTACAAAATTTTTTTTAGCGCCAAATAAGATAGCAGCAGGAGGAGTAATAGGAATAGCTATAATACTTAATAATTTTTTGCCATTCTTAAGTATAGGTTTTTTATCCTTGATAATGAATATAGTATTATTCATTATAGCTTTTATTTTCATAGGAAGTAAATTTGGAGGGAAAACCATATATGCTAGTATGAGTTTATCTATAATGATATGGTTTTTAGACAGAGCAGTTACTTTAAATGCTCCATTGACCTATGATCTTTTTTTGGCCTCAATATTTGGAATTATTATATCTGGAATAGGAATGGGAATAGTTTTTAATCAAAATGCATCTACAGGAGGAACAGATATACTTGCTAAAATAGGAAGTAAATTTATTGATGTACCAATAGGAAAATCACTTTTAGCTGTAGATTTTATAATTACTCTTTTTTCAGCTATTTCCTTCGGTATTGAAATAGGAATGTATTCATTATTAAGTGTTTTACTTAATGGATTTGTAATAGATATGGTCATAGAAGGATTAAATATATGTAAACAAATAATGGTAATAAGTGAAAAAAATGATGTTATAAGTAAATTTATAATTGAAGAATTAGAGAGAGGATGTACTATACTCAAAGGCATAGGAGGATATACGGGAAAGAATACTTATGTTCTGTATACGGTTTTAAGTAGAAGGGAATTTATAAAACTAAAAGAATATATAAAAGAAATAGATAATAAAGCTTTTATTACCGTAGGAGATGTACATGAAGTTTTAGGAGAAGGCTTTAAGGATATGGTTGGAGAAGAATAGTATGTTGTTACTGTCGGAATTAATTATTCGACAGTTTTTTGCTTTTCTACATTTTATTATAGTAAGTTACAATTAATAACTAAGTTAATAATAATTTAATATAATTTAATTGTAAAAAAAATTATTTATTATGTTATAATAGCAATAGTAACTTTTAAATTTGTAAAAATAAGAGGAGAGATTTTCATGATTGAGTTTAAAAATGTAAGTAAGATATATAATCATAATATATTCGCCCTATCAAATATAAACTTGACTATTGAAAAAGGAGAATTTGTTTTTTTAGTAGGACCAAGTGGAGCAGGAAAATCCACATTTATAAAATCCTTATTAAAAGAGGTTGATCCAACTAATGGAAGTATAATAGTAAATGGTGTAAACATAACTGAATTAAAAAGAAAAGATATACCATATTACAGAAGAAAGATAGGAGTTGTTTTTCAAGATTTTAGACTTATTGCAAATCTAAATGTATATGAAAATGTAGCATTTGCTATGAGAGCTATAGAAGCGCCTATGAGAGAAATAAGAAAAAAAGTTCCTATGGTTCTTTCTATGGTTGGATTATCAACAAAATATAAAGCTTTTCCACACGAACTATCAGGTGGAGAGCAACAAAGAGTATCATTAGCAAGAGCTATAGTTAACAATCCAGCATTACTTATTGCGGACGAGCCTACAGGAAATCTTGATCCTGATACTGCTATGGAAATAATGGACATACTTAATGATATTAATCATGGAGGAACTACAATTCTTATGGCGACTCACGCAAAAGATATAGTTGATAGTATGAGAAAAAGAGTTATAGCACTAGAAAAAGGTGTTGTGGTAAGAGATGAACAGAGAGGTGCATACGGATATGAGGATTAGTACATTTAAATATTTTGTGATAGATTCTTTAAAGAGTATAAAAAGAAATAGAACTATAAGTTTAGCATCTGCTGCTACTGTTGCAGCTACATTATTTATACTAGGAGTTTTTCTACTTGCAGCTCTAGATGTTAAACAAGTAATAAAAGATGTGGAATCAAAGGTAGAGGTAAAGATATTTTTAAATAATGATATAACAATAGGAGATGAAAAGGCTCTAAAATCTAAACTAAGTGGAATGAGTGAAATAAGTGATTTAAGATATGAAAGTAAAAAAGAAGCTATGGAAAAGTTTAAAGAAGACATAGGTGAGAATAATAAGGCGTTAGTTGAAGGATTAGAGAAGGAAAATCCTCTTCCAAATGCATACATAGTGAAGGTTAAAGATCCAGAAATGGTTTCAAAGGTTGTTGATTCTGTAAAAGGAATGAAAGGCATATATGCAATACAAGAAGGAAGAAAAATTGTAGATAAGATTATAACTATAACAAAGACCATAAAGTGGATAGGAATGGCATTGTTTGCAATACTTATAGGGGTTTCTTTATTTCTTATAGGAAATACTATAAAAATAACAGTTTATTCAAGAAGAAAAGAAATAGGAATAATGAAGTATATAGGAGCAACAGATTGGTTTATTAGATGGCCTTTTATAATTGAAGGAATGATAATAGGTCTTGTAGGATCAATTGTGGGATGTATATTATTATATTATGGATATAGCATTGTTTATACAAAGGCTTCAGCAACTTTATTCTTAGTTAAGTTTATACACCCTAGTTATGTTCTTACAACTATATCATGGCAGTTTTTATTAATGGGAATGTTAATAGGTTCAATAGGAAGTATATTGTCTATAAGAAAATTTCTTGCAGTTTAAATACACACATAAAAGTTATACTGGAAATGACACCCTGCTTATATAAGCAGGGTGTTTTATAAAGTTAAGTTTATAAGTAAATACCTATGATATAAATATTTTGCAAATTTATTTTTTTTAATGTTATAATTATTTATGATTTATATAAATATATATAGAGAGGCTTAAATAGATACATTATAAAAATATTTAACTTAAAGTGGCTGTGATACAAAGGAGTGAAATAAAATGAATAAGAAAAAGTGGATAGGGTGGACGATAGCTGTAGTGTTGATAACAAACATTATAACTTTTGTAGGAAGCAGTTTTATATCCTTATCTATACCTAATGGAAAAGTTATTATTAGCAGGGATGATTATAATAGAGTTTTGGAGTTTTCTAAATTATTTGGTATAAAGGAAATACTTGAAGCTAAGTATGATGGTAAAATAGACAATGCTGCCTTAGAAGAAGGAGCTATAAAAGGTATGACAGCAGCTCTAAATGATCCTTATACAACTTTTATGGATAAACAGGAATTTCAGGAATTTAATGCTCAAACAGAAGGAAATTATAGTGGAGTAGGATTACAAGTACAGGCAAAAGAAAAGAAAATATTAATAGTAGATATATTTGAAGATTCGCCAGCTAAAAAGGCTGGAATATTACCTAAAGATGAAATAGAAAAGGTAGATGGAAAAGCAGTTAGTGGGAAAGAATTAGATAAAGCAGTAGCCATGATGAAAGGTCCAGAAGGCACAAATGTAACTTTAACATTATACAGAGAAGGAAAAGGAAATTTTGATGTGACGTTAAAAAGATCTAAGATAAATCTTGTAACAATTAAAGGTGAAATGTTAAATAATAACATAGGATTAATTCAAATTGCTATGTTTGATGAAAATGGAGGTAAAAATTTAAAAAAGGAATTGGAAAGACTTAAAGGTAAAGGAATGCAGTCCTTGATTATTGATTTAAGAGGAAATCCTGGAGGTCTTCTAGATGAATGTGTAGATATGGTTTCAAATTTTATACCAAAAGGAAAGGTTATAGTTTCAACAATAGATAAGTATAAATCAGAAAAAAAATATAAGTCTAAAGGTGGAAATTATATAGGATTACCATTGGTAGTATTGACTAATGAAGGTTCCGCTAGTGCTTCTGAGATTTTTTCTGGAGCTATAAGGGATTATAAAGCAGGTACTTTAGTCGGAGAAAAAACTTTTGGTAAAGGAGTAGTTCAGACTTTAATAGATACAGGGGAAGGAACAGCATTAAAGGTTACAATATCCAAATACTATACTCCTAATGGAGAAAACATACATAAAATCGGAATAAAACCTGATGTGGAAGTTAAATATCCAGAAGAATTGCTAAAGAAGCCTTATAAAAGAGAAACAGACCCTCAATTTAATAAGGCCTTAGAGATACTACAGAAAAAATAAAGAGAGGAAATTAATAAACTATGGATATATTAATTTATACACTTAAGGCTCTATCTTTTGCATTGATAGATTCTTATTCAGCGCTTTTTTTAATAGTCTTAAGTATAGTTTTATATAGACAAAATAAAAAAACATCAAGTATGCAAAAAATGATTATCGGGGAGCAAATAAACTCCCCTTTTGAATTAACAATATCTCAAATAGTAATAGGAATTTTTGGAGGAATTTTAGCAAGTATACTTATGTCTTATTTAGGAGTAGCTTTTTATCAAAATTCTGCAATAGAAATTCTCTTTTTAATTTCTATATTTTTAATGATTTTTAATAGAAGGTTTATATGTTTTTCATATTCAGGAGCAATATTAGGAATATTGAGTGTTCTTAATACTATGATTGCAGCTTCATACGGGACAAAAGAACTAGAAATATTTAAATTTGATATAGCTTCACTAATGACTATGATAGCTATTCTGCATTTTGTAGAAGGTTTACTTATAATGGTAGATGGTAGTCGAGGAAGTGTGCCAGTTTTTACAAAACGACAAAATAGTATAATAGGTGGATTTGTAATGAAAAGGCAGTGGATATTACCTGTAGCTTTATTTATAATTCTTAAAGATAAATCTTTAGTGGACATAACCTCTACAACTCCAATGCCTAATTGGTGGCCAATTATAAATAGTACTATACCTATGGAAATTTTAAAGAAATCTATATTTATACTTTTGCCATTTTATGGGGTGTTGGGGTATGATAGTATAACATTTACTAAAAGTAAGAAAGACAAAGCTTTAAATTCAGGATTTTTTGTAATTTTATATGGTTTAGCATTATTTGGTTTGGCGCAGTTAGCACATATAAATACTACCTACAAGATTATAGTTATAATATTTGCACCATTAGCACATGAATTTATGATTTATTTGCAAAAATATAGAGAAGCTCAAGGAAAGCCTAAATATGTAAGCACAGATGGCATAAAGGTTTTATATGTAGCACCTAATTCTCCAGCAGCTTCTATGAATATTAAAAGTGGGGATTCATTAATTGGAATAAATGATAAGGAAATAGATACAGAAGAAGATATAATAGATATGATAACTAAAACTTCGGGAGATATTATTCTGAAAATAAAAAGAGCAAATGGAATAATTAAAGAAGTTGTATATGGAGGCGTTCACAGAAAGAATAGGCTTGGAATAGTATTTGTACCAAAGTATATACCTAAGAACAAATATATAGTTAAGTACACAGAGAATACTTTTTCACAAGTATTAGATAAAATTAAAAATAAAAATAAAGATGGTGAGGATTAGTTATGGGAGAGTTTAAAATACACTCTAAATTTAAGCCTACTGGAGACCAACCACAAGCTATAGAAAGTTTAGTTAAAGGAATACAAAAGGGTAATAAGTTTCAAACCCTTTTGGGAGTAACTGGGTCAGGAAAAACTTTTACTATGGCCAATATAATAGAAAAAGTAAAGAAACCAACTTTAGTATTGGCTCACAATAAAACTTTAGCAGCACAATTATGTTCTGAGTTTAGAGAATTCTTTCCTGAAAATTGCGTAGAATATTTTGTGTCTTATTATGATTACTATCAACCAGAAGCTTATGTACCTCAAACGGATACTTATATTGAAAAGGATGCTTCAATAAATGATGAAATAGATAAGTTAAGACATTCAGCTACCTCTGCTTTATTTGAAAGAAATGATGTAATTATTGTAGCTTCAGTATCTTGCATATATGGACTTGGTAATCCAGAAGAATATAAAAAGCTTACTATCTCTTTAAGAGAAGGTATGGAAAAGGACAGAGATGAAGTATTAAAAAAGCTTGTGGAGATACAATATGAAAGAAATGAGATTAATTTTGTTAGAGGAACTTTTAGAGTAAGAGGAGATATATTAGATATATTTCCAGCCTCATCTACTAACACAGCAATAAGAATAGAATTTTTTGGGGATGAAATAGAGAAGATAAAAGAATTTGATGTATTAACTGGTGAAACATTGGGAATTAGAAAACATGTATCTATATTTCCAGCATCTCACTTTGCTACTTCTAGTGATAGATTGCAAATGGCAATTAAAAAGATAGAAGAAGAATTAGAAGAAAGAGTCAGGGAGCTTGTATCACAGGATAAGTTGTTAGAAGCTCAAAGATTAAAACAAAGAACAAATTTTGATATAGAAATGATGCGAGAAGTAGGATATTGTAGTGGTATAGAAAATTATTCAAGAATAATGGATGGTAGAGCAGGCGGCACACCACCTCAAACTCTTTTAGATTATTTCCCTGATGACTTTCTATTCTTTATAGATGAAAGTCATGTAACATTACCACAGGTTAGAGGAATGTATGCAGGAGATAAATCACGAAAAAATACTTTAGTGGAATATGGGTTTAGACTTCCGTCTGCCTTTGACAATAGACCATTGCAATTTAACGAGTTTGAATCTAAGTTAAATACAGTAGTATTTGTTAGTGCTACTCCTGGAGATTATGAATTAGAGCATTCTGTAAATGTACCCGAACAAATTATAAGACCTACAGGATTACTAGATCCTGTAATAGTAGTAAGTCCAGTAAAGGGACAAATTGATGATTTATATTCTAATATTAAAGAAACTATAGATAAGGGATATAGAGTTTTAGTAACTACTCTAACTAAAAAAATGGCAGAGGATTTAACGAAATATTTTAAGGAAATGAATATAAAAACCAATTATTTGCATTCAGATATAGACACAATTGAAAGAATGAAGATAATAAGAGATTTAAGAAAAGGTGAATTTGATGTTTTAGTAGGAATAAACCTTCTTAGAGAAGGATTGGACATTCCTGAAGTTGCGTTAGTAGCTATATTAGATGCGGATAAAGAAGGATTTTTAAGATCAGATAGGTCCTTAATACAGATTATAGGAAGAGCAGCTAGAAACTCAGAAAGTAAAGTTATAATGTATGCAGACACCATTACAAAGTCTATGGATAGAGCTATTAAAGAAACAAATAGAAGAAGAAGTATACAAATTCAGTATAATAAAGAACATGGAATAGTACCTAAAACTATAATAAAGGATATAAGAGAAGTAATAGAGGCTACAAAAGTTGGAGAAGAAAAGGTTGAATACAATAGTTTAGAAGAGGCAATAAAGGCCAATAATGATGGTATAGAGAAGCTAATTGAGAAATATGAAGAGGAAATGAGGGAAGCATCCAAGGAATTACAATTTGAAAAGGCAGCAAAACTTAGAGACGATATATTTCAATTAAAAAAGAAACTCAAACAGAAAAAATAAAATAACTAAGGAGTGTAATAGATAAACTTATGATAGATAAAATAATTATAAAAGGAGCAAAAGTACACAATTTAAAGAATGTAAGTCTTCAAATACCCAGAGATAAATTTGTTGTGTTTACAGGACTTTCAGGTTCAGGAAAATCATCATTAGCTTTTGACACATTATATGCTGAAGGTCAAAGAAGGTATGTAGAATCTCTTTCTGCATATGCTAGACAATTTTTAGGACAAATGGATAAGCCAGATGTAGAGTATATAGAAGGACTTTCACCAGCTATATCTATAGATCAAAAAACCACTAGCAGAAATCCACGATCTACAGTAGGAACTGTTACAGAAATATATGATTATTTAAGATTATTATATTCTAGAATTGGAATACCACATTGTCCTAAATGTGGAAAGGAAATAAAACAACAAACAGTAGATCAGATGGTAGATAAAATCTTAGAGTTACCTGAAAGAACTAAGATTCAAGTGTTGGCACCAGTAGTTAGAGGAAGAAAAGGAGAACATATTAAAATTTTAGATAATATAAAGAAGAATGGATATGTAAGAGCTAGAGTAGATGGAATTACTATTGATTTAGAAGAGGAAGAAGTAAAACTTGAAAAAAACAAGAAGCATACTATAGAAGCGGTAATTGATAGATTAATGGTAAAGGAAGATATAAGAAGTAGACTTGCTGATTCAATAGAAATAGCATTAAAATTAGCAGAAGGTATGGTAGTTATAAATGTTATAGACAAAGAGGATATATTATTTAGCGAAAATTTTGGATGTCCGGATTGTGGAATAAGTATAGGGGAGATAGCTCCTAGGATGTTTTCATTTAATTCTCCTTTTGGTAAATGTGATAGTTGTGACGGATTAGGAACACTTTTGGAGATAGATGAGAATTTAGTTATTCCTGATAGAAGTAAGAGTATATCAGAAGGAGGAATATTACCTTGGAGCAATGTAGCTTTAAAGGAAGACTCCTGGACTTATAGTATTTTAAAAGCTTTATCTAAAGAATATAAATTCAAATTAGATACTCCTATAGAGAAGCTAGAACCAAAGGTTTTAGATATATTGCTTTATGGTTTAAGAGGAGAAAAGATAAAAGTTAAATATGAAAGAGAAAATGGAGTTATGGAATTCCAACATGCCTTTGAAGGAGTTATTAATAGTTTAAAGAGAAGATATATGGAAACAAACTCTGATTATATAAAGGATGAAATAGAAATTTATATGAGTGACAATCCATGTCAAAAATGTAAAGGGGCAAGATTAAAGCCAGAGGTTTTGGCTATAACTATAGGTGGAAAAAACATATTTGAATTTTGTAAGTTACCTATAAGGGAGGAACTAGAATTTTTAGAGGAAATTCAGTTTTCAGAAAAAGAAAAAATTATAAGCAGACAAATATTAAAAGAATTAAAGAGTAGATTAAAATTTTTAATAGATGTAGGACTAGACTATCTTGATTTAGCTAGAACTGCGGGAACGTTGTCAGGAGGAGAAGCACAAAGGATAAGACTTGCTACACAGATTGGTTCAAGTTTAGTTGGGGTTCTTTACATACTAGATGAACCTAGTATAGGACTTCACCAAAGAGATAATGATAGATTAATTAATACACTAAAGCATTTAAGGGATTTAGGAAATACATTAGTAGTAGTGGAACATGATGAGGATACTATAAGAGAAGCGGACTTTGTTGTTGACATAGGACCTGGCGCAGGTGAACATGGTGGAGAAGTTGTAGCAGCGGGAACAGTTGAGGAAATTTTAAATAACGATAAATCTATAACTGGTCAATATCTAAGTGGTAAAAAGAGAGTTGAAATTCCAGAAAAGAGAAGAAAAGATAATGGAAACTCAATAACAGTAAAAGGAGCTAAAGAAAATAACTTGAAAAATATAGATGTTAAGTTTCCTTTAGGAATTTTCACCTGTGTTACTGGAGTGTCAGGATCAGGGAAGAGTACTTTGGTTAATGAAATTCTTTACAAAGGATTAAATAAGCAATTAAATAACTCAAAAGAAAATCCAGGCAAATATAAGGAGATATTGGGAGTAGAGAATATAGATAAAATAATAAATATAGATCAAAGCCCTATAGGTAGAACTCCTAGATCTAACCCAGCTACATATACTGGGGTGTTTGATATAATAAGAGAAGTGTTTTCAAATACTTCAGAATCAAAAATGAGAGGATATAAGCCAGGAAGATTTAGTTTTAATGTAAAGGGTGGAAGATGTGAAGCATGTAGAGGAGATGGAATAATAAAAATTGAAATGCAATTTTTATCAGATGTATATGTACCTTGTGAAATTTGTAAAGGAAAAAGATATAATAGAGAAACTTTAGAGGTAAAGTACAAAGGAAAAAATATAGACGATGTATTGAATATGACTGTAGAAGAAGCATTAAAGTTTTTTGAAAATATTCCACGAATAAAGAATAAACTACAAACTTTATCTGATGTAGGGTTAGGATATATTAGATTAGGGCAACCTTCTACGCAGCTATCAGGAGGAGAAGCACAGAGAATTAAGTTGGCATATGAACTATCAAAAAGAAGTACAGGAAAAACATTATATATTTTAGATGAACCTACTACAGGACTTCATATTGATGATGTTAATAGATTAATATCAATATTGCAAAGATTAGTGGAGTCTGGAAATACTGTTGTAGTAATAGAACATAATTTAGATGTTATAAAATGTGCGGATTATATAATAGACTTAGGTCCAGAGGGTGGAGAAAAGGGTGGAACTATTGTAGGAACAGGAACACCCGAAAATATAAGCAAAATTAACAATTCGTATACAGGACATTATTTAAAAAAGATGTTATAATTTAATTTGGACTAGCATGAAACGTTAAGATGCTAGTCTTTCCAATATAAATATGTTAAAATTATAGCTTGAAATTCTATTGTTGACTTAGATGGAATAAGAAAAGAAGGTGTTGTATAGTGTTGGGAAAATTGAGTTCTATAATTACCATTGTAATTATAGCCATAGTTTATATGGTAATATTTACTGCATTAAAGATAATGAATAAAGATATTAAGTCTAATGGAAAGAGAAGAACTAGAAGAAAATCAGTGGGGCTTGAAATTATAGAACCTGGTAATAGTGTCAATTTAAAAAGGGGAGGAGTTATCCCTATTCAAGGAGAAATAACCATAGGAAGAAGAACAGACAATACTTTTGTTTTGGATGACCCGTATGTTTCCTCACTACATGCCAAAGTATTTATTAGGAATAATGAATATATAGTACAGGATTTACAGAGTACAAACGGTACTTTGGTGAATAATGTAAAAATAAATGGCAGAAAATATTTGAATTCTGGTGATATAATTAAAATAGGAAGCACAGTATTAAAATTTATAGGATAAAAAATAGAACATTAAAGTTTTAGAAAAAGTAATTTAGGATGGTGACTAGGCTTGGACACTAGTAGAGATGAAAAAAAATTATTAAGATATACCTATTTATTGTGTTTAGTAGGTTTCCTTAACTTAGCAATATTAAAACAGCCCTTTGATAAAGGGGCTATGCTTATGTCTTTAATTACCTGTTTACTTATAGGATATTCATATTTTGTTATAAGAAAATTTTTTTCCGATGGAGATAAATATATATTTATTTTTTCTAGTATATTAGCAGTTATAGGAATAATAATGCTATATAGAATAGATACATCTGTTTCTATAAAACAAATTATTTGGTTTGCTATAGGAGTCACTAGTTTTATATTAATTGTAGTACTGTTTCCAGACTTAAAGAAGTTTAGTAGATATAAATATATATATTTAGTTTTAACTTTGATACTTATGTCTATGGGGAGTTTATTAGCAAAAGATACCTTTGGATCTAAAAACTGGGTATCCATAGCTGGGTTTACTTTTCAGCCATCAGAGTTTGGAAAACTATCTTTAGTAGCTTATCTAGCATGTGCACTAAAAGATTATAAAAGTTTTAAAAACTTAATAGAACCAGCTGCTGTAGTTATGGTATCATTAGGTTTTATGGTTTTACAAAGAGATTTGGGAAGTGCACTTATATTCTTTGGTATATCCATAACTATGCTTTACATCGCTACGTCTAAAATAAAATATATAACAACTTGCTTTGGGCTTTTTGGTATAGGGGCTTTTATAAGTTATGGATTATTTGATCATGTAAAATTAAGGTTTTTAATTTGGAAAAATCCATGGCCTTATGCCACAACAAAAAGCTATCAGATAGTTCAATCACTTTTAGCCATTGCATCTGGTGGACTTACTGGTTCAGGATTAGGAAGAGGATATCCTAACTATGTACCAGTTAGAACTACAGATTTTATATTTTCTATTATATGTGAAGAACTTGGAATATTAATGGGATTTGCTATATTACTTTTATATTTTCTATTATTTTATAGATGTATGAGAGCAGCTATATATGCAGATGATAATTTTTCTAGACTTATAACTGTAGGATATAGTGCTATGATTGCCTGCCAAGTGTTAGTAATAGTGGGAGGGGTAATTAATATGATTCCTCTTACTGGTATAACTTTACCCTTGGTTAGTTATGGAGGAAGTTCTATGTTAAGTACTTTTTTTGCTCTTGGAGTAATTCAAAAGATATCAGAAGAGGGTAGGTAAGAATGAAAGATATATCAGATAATATAAAAAAAGTAATGATTGTATTTTTATTATGCTTTATGGGCTTAATCTCTTATATAACATATTTTCAAATTATAGTAGCTCCAAAGATTATTTCTAGCCAATATAATCAAAGATTATGGGCTAAGAGAAATGAAGTCCTTAGAGGAACTATATATGATAGAAATATGAAAGCATTAACTAAAAGTATAAGAATAAATAAAGATAGTCAAAAAAGACAGTATGAAGGAGGAGCTATTTCTGCTCATGCATTAGGATATTTAGATGTAAAATATGGAATAACTGGTCTTGAAAAAAAATATGATGAAGAACTTACATCTACTAGCATTAAAGAAACTATAAGTAGTTTTATAAAAGCAAATGATAAAGAACCAGAAAAATATGGTAATAATATAAAAACTACTTTAGATTATAATGTTCAGAAGAAAGCTTATGAATTATTAGGGGACAATAGAGGAGCTGTAGTAGCTTTAAATCCTAAAACAGGTGAAATATTAGCTATGGTATCAAAACCTTCCTTTAACCCTAATGATTTAGAAAAAGATTGGGAAGCTATAAATACTAATAAAGATAGACCATTACTTAATAGAGCTACAGCGGGACTGTATCCACCAGGGTCAATCTTTAAAACTATAACTGCAGTGAGTGCGTTAGATAATATTCCAGGAATAATCAATAAAAGATTTGAAGATAATGGAGTGTTGGCGTTTAACTCAAAAGAATCTTTAAAGAATTATAATGGTGAAGTTTTAGGAAACATAGGGTTTAAAGAAGCCTTTGTTCATTCAAGTAATGTAGTGTTTGGTAAACTAGGTATAGATATTGGAAATGATAAGTTAAAAGAAACTGCTGAAAAATTTTATTTTAACAAAGATATTCCTGCAAATGGATTAGTAATAGAAAATAGTAGATTTCCATCATTAAAAAGTTATGAAAAAGGAAATCTAGCTCAAAGTGCTATAGGGCAGGCAACGGTATTATCTACCCCTATAGAAATGGCATTGACGGCTGGAACAATAGCTAATGATGGGGTAATGATGAAGCCTTATATAGTAAAGGAAGTACTAACTAGTAAGAGAGAAGTTATTAAGACTATAAAACCTGAATCACTAAATACGGTTACTTCAAAAGAAAATGCAAAAATTGTGAAAGATTTTATGCGTGGAGTGGTATCAGATGGTACAGGTAGGGGAGCAGCTTTAGAAGGTATTGAAGTTTGCGGAAAAACTGGAACAGCAGACTATAAAGAAGAAGGATCAGGAGCTTCTCCTCATTCTTGGTTTATAGGTTTTGCACCTTATAATGATCCACAAATAGCATTAGCAGTAATTGTTGAAGGTGGAGGACAAGGAGGAATTGCTGCAGCTAGTATAGCATCAGGTGTATTTAAGGCAGCTTTAGTTAAATAATGGTTAGAAAGTGGGGATTATATTGAAAATTAAAGAGATAGAGCAACTAAAAAATGGAGAGAAAGTTCAATTTAATGCTCTAATCAGTGATAAAAGAACAGGATGGAAAAAGGATGGAAGTGCTTATTTACTTCTTATTATGCAGGATAATACAGGTACAATAGCTTTTCCAGTATGGGATAACTATGATAAGTATAATTCTATGTTAGAAGTTAATTCTATTATAAATGTTAAAGGAATAGTAGTTAGGTTCAATGGAAGTATACAAATACGTAATCCTATAATAAATACTATAGAAGAAGAATTTGATTATGCTGAATATGTTCCTGTGTATGACATACCTAAAGAATTAATAGAGTATTTTAACAACATAGTGAACAATTTAGAAGAAAAGTATAAAAAAATAGCTATAGGTGCTACAGGAGCATTAGGATATAATAAGGATAGGTGGCAAGCATTTTTAAATTGTGTTGCTGCAGAAAAATTCCATGGCAATAAAAGAGGAGGACTATTCTTACATACTATTGGAGTTATGAAGACAATGGAAGGGATTATAGGAAATTATATTACTAGTCCTTTTTACATGAGTGCAAAAGATACTATAAATAAGGACAGATTAATGTTAAAAGCTATTGTTCATGACATTATGAAGATAAAAGAATATGACTATGATGGAATAATAAGAAGGAAAGATATAAAGCTAGATCATTTAGTTTTAGGAGCAGCATACATTAGAGAAATAAATAAAGAGATGAACAATGTATTATCAGAAGAAGAACTAGATGATATTTGTTATTCTATATTAGCCCATCATGGCGAATTTGGTAATTTTGAACCTAAGGGAATTGAAGATATACTATTAAATGTAGCAGATATAGTTGACAGTCAAATTGTAAATGCTATTGAAAATAAAATATAAATAAAGAAATGGAGAAATTGTGATATAATTCTCCATTTTTCTTTTGTTTTAATGTATAATATACTAAATAGTAGACATTATAGAATACATTTAAATTTTAACTGAGGAGAAAATATGAAGGGTAAAACTCATGCGGGAATAGGAATACTTAGTTTTATTGCGATTTACAATAAATTACCAGTGAAAATGGAATTGTCAGGCTTAGTCATAGTTACAGTAGCATCTCTATTACCAGATATTGATCATCCTAAGAGTATAATAAACAAATATATATTACCTTTTAAAAATAAAATTACTAAAGTAACATTTTATACCTGTATAGGAATAACAGTATTATGGTATAGCTTTTTATATAATGCAGATGATTATTTAAAGTCTATAGGAATATTATTTTTATTAATTGCAATATCATCCCATAGGAACGGATTAACTCATAGTTTAACAGGAATGATAATATTCTCTTTTTTAGCTGCTTATATAGGGAATATATATAACATAAATAATGTAATATACTATTTTATGTTAGGATATGGATTACATTTATTTTGCGATATGGGAACCAACAGAGGAATTCCCTTGTTCTATCCATTTAGGAATAAGAATGTAAAGCTGCCTATTACATTTAAAACAAATTCAAAAGTAGGTAATACAGTTGAAGATATTATAGTTATAATAGGATTATTTTATATTGTATATAAACTGCCTAGTATATTATAGTTGGTAGGCAATACAGAAATGGAGAGATTTTATGTTTGATTTTGAATATCAATTAAAAATACTTCCAGATAAACCAGGAGTGTATCTTATGAAGAATTCTCTTGGTGAGATAATATATATAGGAAAAGCTAAGATTCTAAAAAATAGAGTAAGACAGTATTTTCAAAATTCGAAAAATCATTCTGAAAAAGTAAGGGCTATGGTTAAAAATATTTATGAGTTTGAATATATAGTTACAGATTCAGAAATGGAGGCTTTAATATTAGAGTGTAATTTAATAAAAAAATATAGGCCAAGATATAATATTTTGCTAAAAGATGATAAGGGATATCCTTTTATTAAAATAACTGTAAATGAGGATTTTCCAAGAGTTTTTGTAACAAGAACTGTTGCCAAAGATGGATCTAAATATTTTGGGCCCTATACAGATTCAGGAGCTGTTTATGAAACCATAGAATTGATAAAAACAATTTTTCCTATAAGAACATGTAGAAAATTAATTAAGGAGGATGGAGAAAAAATAAGACCTTGCTTAAACTACCATATAGGATTATGTAAAGCTCCTTGTGGTGGATATATAGCAAAAAATCAATATATGAATATAATAAAGGATGTAATGGAATTACTCAATGGAAAAAGTAAAAATATTGTGGAAAATTTAAGAAAACAGATGGAAGAGGCAGCAGAAGATCTAGAATTTGAAAAAGCAGCTAATATAAGAGATAAAATAGTTGCAGTAGAGAAAATAACAGAAAAACAGAAAATTATTACTAGAAACTTTGAGAATGAAGATTTTATAAGCATATATAGTGACGAAAAGGACAGCTGTGCTCAGATATTTTTCTTAAGAGAGGGAAAGATTGTAGGGCGGGAACACTTTATAATCGAAAATACAGTAGGTATGGAAGAAGCTAATATAATATGTGATTTTATAAAAAGCTTTTACGGTGGAACTGCTTTTATACCTAAGAGCATATATGTGTCAAGTATGGAAGATATAGAATTAATAGAAAAATGGTTAACTATGAAAAGAGGAAGTAAAGTATGGATTAAGATACCTAAAAAGGGGGAAAAAAAGGACACATTAGATTTGGTGAAAAAAAATGCAAAATTTACATTAGAGCAATTTAAATTAAAGATTTTACAAGATAAAGAAATACATCAAGTTGCGCTAAGAGAATTAGCGGAAGTTTTAGGGTTAGAAGAAATACCTATGAGAATAGAAGCTTATGATATTTCAAACATACAAGGAGTCGACTCAGTAGGAAGTATGGTGGTTTTTGAAAATGGAAAAAGTAAAAATAGTGATTATAGGAGATTTAAGATAAACTCTGTAAAAGGAGCAAATGATTATGATAGTATGAGGGAAATATTAAATAGAAGGTTTAAACATGGATTAATGGAAATAAAGGATATACAAGAAAGAAATTTAACACTGAGCTCAGGGAAATTTTGTGTATTTCCAGATTTAATATTAATGGACGGAGGAAAAGGACAAGTAAATATTGCGTTGGAGGTCTTAAAAAGTTTTAATATAAATATACCTGTATGTGGTATGGTCAAAGATAGCAATCACAATACACGAGGTATTATATATAATAATAATGAGTTAAGTATACCTTTTAATTCCAATGTTATGAGATTAATAACTAGAATACAAGATGAAGTTCATAGATTTGCTATAAGTTATCATAGAAGTCTAAGGGATAAAAGAGTACTACATTCTATACTAGAGGATATTCCGCATATAGGAAATAAAAGAAGAAAGGAACTTTTAAAAAAGTTTGGAAGCATAGAAAAAATAAAGAATGCATCTTATGAAGAACTTTTACATACACCTTCCATAGACAAAAAGGCAGCTTTAAGTATACTAGAGTTTTTTAAAGAAAAATAACAATAAGGAATAAACTGGATTAAAGGTGACAAGAATATAAATAAGTTGATAGATATTAGTGAATATATAAATATTGATTAAGAAAGTAAATTACATTATACTTATGTATGATACATAATTTTAAGTTCAAGGAGATAAAAGGATATGAGTCAATATAAAGAATTTGCTATGGAACTAGTTAAATATTTAGGTAAAGAAAATGTAAAAATAGATGAACCAATGAAAAATCATACATCCTTTAAAGTAGGTGGCCCAGTAGATGTTTTACTTACCCCTAAATCCCATGAACAAATAAGAGAGGCTATAATTTTAGCTAAGAAAAATAGAATTCCTTATTTTGTTATGGGAAATGGTTCTAACTTATTAGTTAGAGATGGCGGTGTACGAGGAATCATAATTAAGTTATGCAAATTAGATAAAATAAGTGTAGAGGATGAGAAAATTGTAGCTCAAGGAGGAGCATTACTTTCAAAGGTATCTAGTTTAGCAGCAAAGAATAGTTTAACAGGATTTGAATTTGCTAGCGGAATACCTGGAAGTGTAGGGGGAGCCCTTACTATGAATGCAGGAGCATATAATGGTGAAATATCACAGGTAATAGAAAGTACTTTAGTTTTAGATAGTGAAGGAAATATTATGAGATTATCTAAGGAAAAATTAGAACTTGGATATAGAATGAGTTCTATACTAAAGCATGGATATACTGTGTTAGAAGCAGTATTTAAATTAGAAAGAGGAGATAGTCAAAAAATTTATGCTAGAATAGAGGAACTTGGAAAGAGAAGAAGGGAAAAACAACCTTTAGAGTATCCTTCAGCAGGAAGTACATTTAAAAGACCAGAAGGCTATTTTGCTGCTAAGCTCATAGAAGATAGCGGATTAAAAGGAACTAATGTAGGTGATGCAGAAGTATCAAAAAAGCATTCAGGATTTATAATTAATAGAGGAAACGCCACAGCAAAAGACATATTGAATTTAATAGAAGTGGTTCAAAATACTGTTAAGGAAAAATTTAATGTAGATCTTCATACAGAAGTGATGATTATAGGAGAAGAATAAGATTATAATTAGTTAAGGGTAAAATAGTTAAGATTTTGTCCTTAACTTTTATTTTTATAATTATGCCTATCATTGCTATATAAGGACGCATATCTTTTTTACTATTAATGTATAGTGTGTTATGCTATAATAAAAAATAATTATTTTAAGGATGATTTTGTAGTTTTTATAAGAGGAGGAACAACTATGAGGTTCGTAATTGTTACGGGATTGTCTGGTGCAGGTAAAACTCAAGCTATTAGAAGTTTAGAGGATTTAGGATATTTTTGTGTAGATAATTTACCACCAACATTAATACCTAAATTTGCTGAAGCTTGTTATAAAACAGATGGTAGAATAGATAAAATCGCTTTGGTAATAGATATTAGAGGTGGGGAATTCTTTGATGACCTATTTGAAAGCTTAAAATATATTAAGTATGAAGGATACAAACATGAAATATTATTTCTAGATGCTTCTGATGAAGTATTAGTAAAAAGATTTAAGGAATCACGAAGGAAGCATCCTTTAGCCCCAGATGGAAGAATTTTGAATGGAATATTATTAGAAAGAAATAGACTAAGAGAGGTAAGAGATAGATCAAATAATATAATAGATACTTCAAATTTTACTACTGCGAAATTAAGAGAAGAAATAACACGGATATATGGAGAAAAAGGTCAAATTGAAACTGAACTTATGATAACAATTGTATCCTTTGGTTTTAAGTATGGTATTCCACTAGATTCGGATTTAGTATTTGATGTTAGGTTTTTACCTAATCCTTATTATATACCGGAATTAAAAAAGTTTTCAGGTAATGATAAAGATGTAGTAGATTATGTTATGAGTTATGACGTAACAAATAATTTTATAAACAAATTAGAAGATATGCTGGAATTTTTAATACCTAATTATTTAAAAGAAGGAAAAAGACAACTTATTGTATCTATAGGTTGTACTGGTGGAAGACATCGTTCTGTAGCAATAGCTAATGCTATTCATAAGAAGTTAAAGGATAGAGGGCGTAAGGTTAATATAGATCATAGAGATATAGAAGAAGATGTAAACAAAGGTGGTAAAAAGCTATGAAAATAATTGATTGGCTGAGACCAGGGATAAAAGTAAAAAGGTGGATTCTTCTTGCTTCTATGGGAATACTTTTTATTGCTTTTGCTTTAATTGAATTTGTAAGGCATAGACTATATAGCATATATTATATTTCATTTTATGTGTTTTTAATTATAGCAGGAGTATTTATTATATATATATCTGCTACACAGGGAATGAGATCTATTATAGCCCTTATAAATAAAGGATACCTAAATGTTTCTTTGGATTCCAAAAAATTAGAAACGTTGATATATGAAAAAAGGTTATTAGTTAAAGGACCTAAGATTGTGGCTATTGGAGGAGGAACTGGGCTATCTACGATGCTCAGAGGACTTAAATATTATACCTCTAATATTACGGCTATTGTAACTGTAGCAGATGATGGGGGAGGATCAGGAGACTTAAGAGAAGATTTAGGAATATTACCACCTGGAGATATTAGAAATTGTATATTAGCGCTATCAGATACAGAGCCTTTAATGGAGGAGTTGCTTCAATATAGATTTAAGGATGGAAGATTAAAAAATCAAAGTTTTGGTAATTTGTTTTTGGCAGCTATGGATGGAATATCAAATAATTTTGAGGAAGCAGTTCAAAAAATGAGCTCTGTTTTAGCTGTAACTGGAAAAGTCATACCTGTAACTTTAGATAATCTTATATTAGAAGCAAGACTTAAAAATGGAAATATGGTAAAAGGAGAATCTAATATTCCAGAGGAAGTTATTAAACAAAATAGTCCTATAGAGAGAATATTTATAGAGCCTAGGGATGCAAAAGCTTTATCAGAGGCTGTGAATGCCATAGAAGAAGCTGATGCAATTATATTGGGACCAGGTAGTTTATATACAAGTGTTATACCTAACCTGTTGGTAAAGGATATCAGTGCAGCTATACAAAAGACAAATGCACTTAAATTGTATGTTTCTAATATAATGACTCAGCCTGGAGAAACAGATGGATATACTGTTTCAGATCATATTAAGGCTATATTTAAGCATGCTGGCAATGGAATAATTGATTACGTTATAGTAAATGTAGGTAAAGTTGCAAAAGAATTAGAAGGAAAGTACAAAGAAGAAGCATCACATTTAGTTAAAATAGATGAAGAAAAAATAAAGAACACTAATGTAAAAATAATTGGGGGAGATTTTATAAGTGTAAAAAAAGGGCTTATAAGGCATAATTCTGAAAAGTTAGCATCTATTTTAATTGAAACTATAATGGACAAAAAGTTATTATATGATAGAAGAAAGATAATAGAATACTTCTATTTATCAGAAAGATTAAAAGAAAAGAATAAAAATAAATAGGGAGTAGAAGTTATGTCGTTTTCAGGAAAAGTAAAAAATGAAGTTTGTAGATATACAGAATTGAGTAAAGAAGAAGCTTTAGCAGAGTTATCTGCAATAATGAGAGTAAGTGGTACATTAACTTTTGGTGGCAATAGACATATTAGTTTTAAGATTACTACAGAAAATCCTGCCATTGGAAGGCTTGTTTTTAAGCTTTTGAAAGAGCATTTTAATATTCATACTAAGATAATGGTAAAGAAAAGTAATTCTTTTAAAAAAAATAATGTTTATATGATTATTATAACTGAAGAAAATAATGTAGGAAAATTATTAAGAGAAGTAGAGGTCTTAAAAGGTGAAGAAGGGGTATTAGCTCTAAATTATGAAATATCGCCTAAAATAGTTTGTGACGATAAGACAAAAAGAGCTTATATTAGAGGAGCTTTTCTTGGGGGTGGAAGTATAAGTAATCCAGAAAAGGCATATCACTTAGAATTTGTAACTCACAATGATAGTTATGCCCATAATATAAGTAAAATTATAAATAGTTATGGATTAGATTCAAAGGTAATACAAAGGAAAAATAGTTATATAGTTTATATAAAAGAAGGAGAACAAATTATTGATTTATTAAATATAATAGGAGCTCATTCATCTCTTTTGGAATTAGAGAATGTAAGAATAATGAAAGAAATGAGAAATAATGTTAATAGATTAGTGAATTGTGAAACTGCAAATTTAAGTAAGACTGTTAATGCAGCAGTTAGACAAGTAGAAAGTATAAAACTTATACAAAATGAAATAGGACTTCAACGTCTTCCTAAAAACTTAAGAGATGTGGCAGAATTAAGACTTAAGTTTCCAGATGAATCTTTAAAGGAACTAGGAGAAATGTTAAATCCTCCAGTAGGCAAATCTGGGGTAAATCATAGATTAAGAAGGATTGAGAAAATAGCAGATGAGCTTAGAAGGGAAGGAAGGTAAAATTAACACATGTCAAAACATGAAGAGGTTGTTAAATATATTACAAATTTGGTAGTAGGAACGAAAATTTCTGTAAGATCTATGGCAAATTTGTTATCCATAAGTGAAGGAACTGCATATAGAGCTATAAAAGATTGTGAAAGCATAGGCATTGTTACTACTATACCAAGAATAGGAACAATTAGAGTAGAAAAAGTTGAGAAAAAGAAAAAAGAAGTATTAACTTTTGCAGATATTGTTAATATTGTAGATGGAAATATAGCCGCGGGTAAAGCTGGAGTTCATAAAACATTAGATAGATTCATGATAGCAGCTATGACACCAGAGGCTATTGAAGAATATATATCTCCTGGTTCATTACTTATAGTAGGAAATAGAGAAGAAGTTCAAGAACTAGCTTTATTAAGTGAATGTGGAATAATAATAACTGGTGGATTTAAGTGTAGTGATAATATAAAAAAACTAGCAAATAAAAAGGAAATGCCTGTTATATGTTCATTGTATGATACATTTACTGTAGGAAGTATGATTAATAAAGCCATGGAAGAAAATATGACTAAAAAGGATATAGTTCTTGTAGAAGATATAATGGATTCGAAGTATCCTTATTTGAAAAATACGAATACTATATCAGAATGGAAAGATTTAATGGATACAAGCTCTCGTGCTAGATTTCCAGTTATAAATGAGGAAATGAAATTATTAGGAATTGTATCATTAAATAACTTATCATCTGCCTTGAAAGATGAAGACTTAGTAGAAAAAGTAATGGATAAAAATGTAGTAACTATTGATTCTAAGATTACCGCAGCTTATGCTAGTTATATTATGGAGAGTGAGGGTATTCACTTTTGTCCAGTTATAGAGAATAAAAAATTAATAGGTATAATTAGAAGAAACGATATAATAAGAGCACTTAAATATGCTATAAGGCAACCAAAATCAAAAGACAATTTAGAAAGTATAGTTTTAAAAAATTTTAAATGTCAGTGGGAAGATGAAAAAATGCATTTTCAAGGAAAAATAACTCCAGAAATGTTGGATCCAGTTGGAACTGCTTCTTGGAGTTCTTTAAATATGTTACTTTCTTCTATGGCTATATTATCCATAGATGCAAAAGATAATATAAATTTATTTGTAGATAATATTACCACATATTTTATGAAACCAGTGCAAATAGATACTAATATAGATGCTTATGTTAGTATTATTAATAATGGCAAAATTTTTTGCAAGGCTATGAACAAGAATTTTTGTAAAGTAGAAATAAGTATGTATGATGATAAAAAAGATTTAATTGCTAAAGCTTTTTTATCTGCTAAAGGTATTAAAAAATAGCATATTTTAAATATTACAATTGAAGAAGGGAGAATGTATGGAGAAAGCTAAAAAAATTGCACGTAAATGGGTTAGTTTACATCAGCATACAGAATATTCGCTTCTAGATTCATCAGCAAAAATTACAGACTTAGTAAAAAGAGCTAAAGAATTAGGTATGGATAGCATAGCTATAACAGATCATGGCGTTATGTATGGATGTGTAGAGTTTTATAAGGCAGCAGAAAGTGTTGGTATCAAACCTATTATTGGTTGTGAGATATATGTAGTACCAAAATCCATGACTTTGAAGGTAAATGATAAAGACAATGAAATTTATCATTTGGTTTTATTAGTAAAAAATGAAATAGGCTATAAAAATCTAATGGATATTGTAAGTAAAGCTTCTACAGACGGATTTTATTATAAGCCAAGAGTGGATCATAATTTTTTAAAACAGCATAGTGAAGGATTAATTGCATTAAGTGCTTGCCTTGGAGGAGAAATTCAATCTTATATCCTACAGGGAAATATAAGAAAAGCTGAAGAAATAGCACTATTTTATAATGATATATTTAAAGATGGGTTTTATTTAGAACTCCAATATCATGGTATGCAGGAACAGTTAAAGGTAAATAAAGAACTTATTGAAATGTCTAAAAGAACAAATATACCTTTAGTTGCTACAAATGATGTACATTATATAAAAAAAGAGGATTATAAACCTCATGACATACTTTTATGTATACAAACAGGTAAAACTGTAGATGAAGAAAACAGAATGAAATATCCCTCGGATGAATTTTATCTTAAATCTCCAGAAGAAATGTATAATCAATTTTCACATGTACCAGAGGCTCTAGAAAATACCATAAAAATTGCTGAACAGTGTAATTTTAATTATAAATTTCATGAATCTAAACTTCCTAACTTTCCGCTTCCAGAAGGCACAAATCACTATGAGTATATTAAAAAATTATGTTATGATGGGCTTAAAGAAAGATATTTTCATATAACTAGAGAACTAGAATATAGACTTTTATATGAACTTAAAATAATAAAAGATATGGGCTATATAGACTATTTTTTAATAGTATGGGATTTTATAAGATTTGCTAGAGAAAATGGTATAATGACAGGACCAGGAAGAGGAAGTGGAGCAGGATCAATAGTTGCATATACTCTTGGTATAACAAAAATAGACCCTATAAAATACAGTCTTATATTTGAAAGGTTTTTGAATCCAGAAAGAGTATCTATGCCCGATATAGACAGTGACTTTTGTTATGAGAGAAGGCAGGAAGTTATTGATTATGTAGTTCAAAAGTATGGAGTAAATAATGTAGCACAAATAATAACCTTTGGAACTATGGCGGCAAGAGCATGTATAAGGGATGTAGGAAGGGCTTTGAAATATTCCTATGCAGAAGTTGACAGAATAGCGAAGATGATTCCAACTATCTTAAATATAACTATAAATAAGGCTTTAGAGTTAAATCCCGAATTAAAAGAAGCCTATGATAATGAGGAGAGAGTAAGGGAATTAGTGGACATAGCTAAAAAGCTAGAGGGATTACCTAGACATACATCTACTCATGCAGCAGGAGTTGTAATAGCATCTCATCCACTTGTAAACTATGTTCCTCTGCAGAAAAATGAAGGAAGTATAGTTACTCAGTTTACTATGGGAACATTAGAAGAACTAGGGCTTTTAAAAATGGACTTCTTAGGATTAAGGACTCTTACAGTTATGAGAGATGCGGTAACTATGATTAAAGAAAATAGAGGGATAGATATAGACTTAGATAAAATAGATTTTGAAGATAAAGAAGTTTATAAAATGATAAGTGAAGGTAAGACCGTTGGTGTATTTCAGTTAGAATCTCCAGGCATGACAAGTTTTATGAAAGAATTGAAGCCAGATTCTTTAGAAGATATAATAGCGGGAATAAGTCTCTATAGACCTGGTCCTATGGCTGAAATACCAAAATATATTTCAAATAAGAAAAATCCAGACAAAATAGAATATTTAACTCCAGAATTAAAGGAGATTCTTTCTGTAACTTATGGATGTATGGTTTACCAAGAACAAGTAATGGAGATTGTTAGAAAATTAGCTGGATATTCAATGGGAAGAAGTGACCTAGTAAGACGTGCAATGTCTAAAAAGAAACATCATGTAATGGAAGAAGAAAGAAAGAACTTTATCTATGGTATTATTGATGAGGAAGGTAATGTAGAAGTACCAGGATGTGTAGATAATGGTATAGATGAAAAAATTGCAAATAAAATATTCGATCAGATGATGGACTTTGCATCTTATGCGTTTAACAAGTCCCATGCAGCAGCGTATGCGGTGGTAGGTTTTCAAACAGCCTACTTAATGAGATATTATCCTACGGAATTTATTGCAGCTATGTTAAATAGTGTAATGGGAAATAACGAAAAAATTGCACACTACATAAGATTTGCTAATGATAATAATATAGAAGTATTGCCACCAGACATAAATGAAAGTTTCACAAAATTTACAGTTAAGGGAAATAAAATTAGATTTGGAATAGCAGCTATAAAAAATGTAGGAGTAAATGTAATTGAAAGTATTGTAAAAAGCAGAAATGAAAAAGGAAATTTTAAGGATCTAGTTAATTTTTGTAATAAAGTAGATTTAAGTTCTGTAAATAAGAGAGCTGTGGAAAGTTTAATAAAAGCAGGAGCTTTCGACTGTTTAGGAATATATCGTTCAAAACTTTTAGCTGTTTATGAAAGAATATTAGACGGAATAAATAATGATAGAAAGAAAAATATAGATGGGCAAATAAATTTATTTCAGGATTTTAAAGAAGATAGAAATATAGAGATAGAATATCCTAATATAAAAGAATTTGATAAAAAGTATTTACTTGCGATGGAAAAAGAAATGACAGGGCTATATTTGTCAGGACATCCTTTGGAGGAATATAAAGATATTTTAAATCAAAAAGTTAGTGTGAACATATCTGAAGTAACTTCATCACAGACATTAGAAGAAGGATTTATAGAGGAAGAAATGACAATAGAAGATGGACAGAAGGTAAAGATAGGTGGGATAATAAATTCTGTAAGCAAAAAAATTACAAAGAATAATGAAATGATGGCTTTTATACAAATAGAGGATTTATATGGAGCTATAGAAGTAATTATATTTCCAAAAACTTTTAATAAATATAGAGACTTAATAGAAGAAGACTCTATGATAATAATAAAGGGAAGAGTAAACATAAGGGAAGGCGAACAACCTAAAATTTTATGTGAAGACATAGAGGCTTTATTAAATGAAGCACATAGTGAACAGCAGTATGTATGCAAAAAAATATATATAAGAATAGAAAAAGAAAAAAATATAAATGAAGTTATAAAAAGAATAAAACCAGTGTGCATACAATACAAGGGTAATATTCCAATATATCTATATATAAATGAAACTAGAAAATCATTTTTAATTAATAAAGATTTATGGATAAATGGAGATATAGATATATTAAAATTTTTTCACAATAATTTTGGATTAGAAAACGTAAAGACTATTTAAATTAATAGTATATTTATTGTGATAAATAAGCAAAATATTAGAGAAGATAAAAATATCTTTAATATTTTGCTTATTTTTTCTAATTATTCATATAAATCATTGCATATTTTACTTATATTTATTAAAATTAATAGTATAGAAATATAAATTTTTATTTTGCAAAATAAGTGGGACATAAAATGTCCAAGCGGTACAAAGGAGGTATAATATGAAAAAGATAGCTGTTTTAACAAGTGGTGGAGATGCTCCCGGTATGAATGCTGCCATAAGAGCGGTAGTTAGGACAGGTTTAGATAAGAATTTAGTAGTTATGGGAATACAAAGAGGATTTAGTGGGCTTATAAATGGTGAAATTTTTCAAATGGATAGAAGAAGCGTAGCAGACATTATACATAGAGGAGGCACTATACTAAGAACTGCAAGAAGTGAAGAATTTAAGACTGAAGAAGGACAGAAAAAAGGAGCAGCAATTCTAAATGCTTTTGGTATTGATGGACTTGTAGTAATAGGTGGAGATGGATCTTTTCATGGAGCTCAAGCCTTAACTAAATATGGTATTAATGCTGTTGGACTACCGGGAACAATAGATAATGACCTGGCTTATACTGAGTATACTATAGGGTTTGATACATCAGTAAATACGGTATTAGATGCTATAAACAAATTAAGAGATACATCCACTTCCCATGAAAGGGTTAGTATTGTAGAAGTTATGGGAAGAAATTGTGGTGATATAGCTCTATATGCGGGATTAGCTGGAGGTGCTGAGAGCATAATAGTTCCCGAAAAAGGCTATGATATAAATGAATTATGCAGAACTATATTAGAAGGAAAATTAAGGGGCAAGAGACATAATCTAGTTATAGTTGCTGAAGGTGTAGGAGGAGCTAATGAAATTGCCAGCAAAGTTGAAGAAGTTACAGGAATTGGAGCTAGGGCTACTATTTTAGGACATATACAAAGAGGAGGTAGCCCAACTGCTAACGATAGAATATTAGCTTCTAGATTGGGATATAGAGCAGTTGAGTTATTGATAGAAGGTAAATCTTCTAGAGTAATTGGAGTACAAGGTGGAAAAGTAGTAGATGTGGATATAGATGAAGCATTATCTATGGAAAGAAAGTTTGATGAAAGTTTATATAATATAGCAACAGCTTTATCATATTAAAAGTTAAAATAAAAGGAGGGGTTACTTTATGCAAAAAACTAAAATGGTTTTTACCATTGGTCCAGCAAGTGATAATGAAAATATATTAAGTGAATTAATTAAGGCGGGAATGAATGCAGCTAGACTTAATTTCTCTCATGGTTCCCATGAAGAACATAAAAAAAGAATAGACTTAGTTAAGGAGCTAAGCAATGAGTTTAATAAGCAAATAGCAATAATACTGGATACTAAAGGACCGGAAATAAGGACAGGGAATTTTAAAAATGAAAAAGTAGAATTGATAGAAGGTAATAAGTTTACAATATACTGCGGAGAAGAAGTACTTGGAGATGAAAGCAAATGTTCAATTACCTATGATAGACTTGCAGAAGACGTAAGTCCTGGCGATATGATACTTATAGATGATGGACTTGTTGGATTAGAAATACAACAAGTAGAAGGAAATAAAATACACTGTGTAGTTAAGAATAGTGGTTATGTTGCAAATCATAAAGGAGTAAATGTACCAGGAGTAGCCACTTCATTACCATCTTTAACAGAGAAGGATAAAGAAGACTTAAAATTTGGATGTAATGTAGGAGTAGATATTATTGCAGCATCATTTATAAGAAAAGCTTCTGATGTTTTAGCTATCAGAAAAGTTCTTGAACAAAATGGTGGAAGTGACATTCAAATTTTTTCAAAAATAGAAAATCATCAAGGTGTAGATAATATAGATGAAATAATAAGATTTTCTGATGGAATAATGGTAGCAAGAGGAGATATGGGTGTAGAGATTCCTATAGAACAAGTTCCATTAGTACAAAAAATGATTATAGAAAAGTGTAATAAAGCAGGTAAAGCTGTTATCACTGCTACTCAGATGCTTGATTCAATGATTAGAAACCCACGTCCAACAAGAGCAGAAGCTTCTGATATAGCAAATGCCATATTTGATGGTACAGATGCCATAATGTTAAGTGGAGAAACTGCAGGAGGAAAGTATCCTGTAGAAGCAGCAAGAACTATGGCTAGAATAGCTCAAGCTGCAGAAGCTCAGCTTGAATATGAAAAAATTTTAAATAAGAAGATGGAGTCTCATGTTTTAAATGTAGCAAATGCTATAAGTATTGCAACATGTACAACAGCTACAGAGTTAAATGCCTCAGCTGTAATTACAGCCACTCAAAGTGGATATACTGCTAAAATGGTTTCCAAATATAGACCTTCATGTCCAATTATTGCAGTAACACCTAGCAAGAGTGTAGCAAGGAAACTAGCATTAAATTGGGGTGTATTTCCAATATTGACTAATCAAGTAGACTCTACAGATGAACTTATAGAAACCTCTGTAGAAATGGCTTTGGAATCAGGTTATGTAAACAAGGGAGATTTAGTAGTAATTGCTGCTGGAATACCAGTAAGTTATTCAGGAACTACTAATATGCTTAAAGTTCATGTTGTAGGAGATATTTTAGTTCAAGGAAGAGGCGGCGGAATAAACCATGGATATGGAACAGTAAAAGTTGTCAATAGTCCAAAAGAAGCAAATGATATTGTAGATAAAGGAGATATTTTAGTAATTAAGAATTCAGATATAGAATATGTTTCTGTATTAGATAGGGTTGCTGGGGTTATAACAGAAAAGGGAGGACTAACATCTCACTTAGCCATAGAATGTATAACTCAAGAAATACCTTTCATTTGTAGTGCAGGAGGAGCAATGGAAGTGCTAAAGAGTGGTTCCTTTGTAACTATGGATGTAAAAAGAGGAATTGTATATAATGGAAGAGTCACTATTCCATAAAAATGTAAAAGGGAGTCTATTATAGACGCCCTTTTAATATTTGACAATAAAAAAACCTAAAGATAGAATTATATTAAAATATAGGGAGAGGAGAGGGGAACATTGGAATATAAAACACTTGGAAAATCCGGATTAAAGATATCAGTAATAGGTTTTGGAGGAATACCTATTCAAAAAACTAATGAGGAAGAAGTAAAAAATCTTTTAATAAGATGTGAAGAAAAGGGAATAAATTTTATTGATACCGCTAGAGGATATACAGTGTCGGAAGAGTACATAGGATATGCTATGGAGGGAAGAAGAGAAAAATGGATTATAGCTACAAAGTCTATGGCAAGAGATAAAGAGTCAATGATAAAAGATGTTGAAAAGAGTTTAGTAAATTTAAGAACAGATTATATAGATTTATATCAGCTTCATAATGTAAAGACTAAAGAAGATTATGATAAGGTTCTAAGTGGTGATGGAGCTTATAATGCTTTGTTAGAAATGAAAGAAAAAGGAAAGATAGGACATATAGGAATTACATCACATAGCTTGGATATACTTAATGTAGCTATAGAAACAGGAAAATTTGAAAGTATAATGTATCCCTATAATATAGTTGAAAATCAGGGAGAAGGTCTGTTTAAAAGGGCTAAGGAATTAAACATAGGGGTCATAGCTATGAAACCCATGGCAGGTGGCGCTCTTAGAGATGGTAAGCTGGCTTTAAAATATATTTTACAAAATACTAATATTACTACAGCTATTCCAGGTATGGCTACCTTTGAAGAAATAGAGGAGAATAGTAAAGTAGGAAAGGACATAAGGGTTCTTACTGATGAGGAAAAAAATAATATAAGAATTATAGCAGAAGAATTAGGAACGGAATTTTGTAGAAGATGTGGATATTGTGGACCTTGCGTTCAATCCATAGATATACCAGGAATATTTGTATTAAAAGCATATAAGGAAAGATATGGATTACCAAAGTGGGCAGAAGAAAGATATTTTTCTTTAAAAAGTAGAGCAAAAGATTGTATAGAATGTGGAAGTTGTGAAAAAAAGTGTCCTTATGATTTACCTATAAGGAAAATGCTTAAAGAAGTAAGAGTGTGTTTTAATGATTAAATGTAAAATTTTTATTTATTTTTTATAAAATATTGTTACAAAATTTGAATTTTGTTGTATAATAAAAAGATGTCTGGTTAAAATAAAATGATAATGAAGATAAGGACAACTGATTCTTACTATGCACCGTTTTAGGTGCAATTTTTTTATATTTATTACTTACGATATTGAATTTGAAGCTAAGAATCATTTAATAATTTAAATAGATTTACATTTCAATATAACACTATTTATATAGTATAATTAAAAAGAATTTAGTTTACAATGAAAGATAATTTCTAATTAAATTAGGTTTATAAGTTAATTATATGGAAAATACTTAAATAAAAGGTGATAATATGTTAAAAAATATTCCAGTAGAAAAAAACAAAGATTATATTATTGATATAACTGGCATGGCGAATGAAGGTGGAGGAGTAGGTAAAATAGATGACTTTACAGTTTTTATACCACAAGCCATAAAAGGAGAAAAGTGTAAAGTGAAAATAGTAAAAGTAAATAAAAATTTTGCTTTCGGTAAATTATTAGAAGTTTTACAGCCTTCTTTAAATAGAGTACAGCCTATTTGTCCAATATATAATAGATGTGGTGGGTGCCAAATACAGCACATATCCTACGAAGGACAATTAGAATTTAAAAGACAAAAAGTAAAAGATGTTTTAAGCAGAATAGGAAAGATAGATGTAAATGTTGAATCAGTTATAGGAATGAAAAATCCATATAGATATAGAAACAAGGTACAATTACCAGTGGGTAAGGATGAAGATAATGTAAAAATAGGATTTTATGCTCAGAGGAGCCATCAAATTATTGACATAAATAATTGTTTTATACAAGATGAAATAGCAGATAAGGTTATTGCCTTAACTAAGGAATGGATGCAGAAATATAATATTGAGGCCTATAATGAAGAAAAACACAAAGGCATTGTAAAACATATAATGATAAGAAAAGCTTTTAAAACAAATCAGATTATGATAGTTATTATTGCAAGAAATAATGAATTACCATATAAAAAAGAGTTTATTAATATTATGGTTGAAAATATAGAGGGATTAGTAAGTGTTATACAGAATGTAAATAGTAAAAAAACTAATGTAATAATGGGAGATAAAAATATTACTCTTTGGGGAAAAGACACTATAGTAGATTATATAGGAAATTTCAAATTTAACATATCTCCATTATCTTTTTTTCAAGTAAATCCTATACAAACAGAAATACTATATAATAAAGCTTTAGAATATGCAGATTTAAATGGAAATGAAATAGTATTTGATGCTTATTGTGGTACTGGAACTATATCATTATTTTTATCACAAAAGGCTAAAAAAGTATATGGAGTAGAAATTATAAAAGAAGCTATAGATAATGCAAAAATAAATGCAAAAGAGAATAATGTGAATAATGCTGAATTTATTGTAGGTAAATCAGAAGAAATAATTCCTAAGCTAATACATAAGGGAATTAAGGCGGATGTGGTTGTAGTTGACCCGCCAAGAAAGGGATGTGAAAAATCTCTTCTAGAAGAGATTGCAAATATGAAGCCAAAAAGAATAGTATATGTATCCTGTGACCCATCAACTCTTGCTAGAGATTTGGCTATATTAAAGGATTTAGGATATAACACTGAAAAGGTGCAACCAGTAGATATGTTTTCTCAAACTAGCCATGTGGAGACGTGCGTACTTTTATCTCACAAAAGCCCACAAACATCTCCACCGTCTTTATAAACCGGAAAATTAAATAAAATAGACTTAAGGGCAATTTAGCCTCATCACATGGAAAAATCTCTATTTCTTTGATTAGCGAAGAAATTAGAGATTTTTTATCTTCATCGTTATTTTATCAAAGACCTTATCGAAATTCGCCAATAAAGTATAGATATTTTCCAGTGTAATGGCATCTTGTTCTACCGCTTTACGACGGAGCTTTACATCTTTAATTTTTTCTTCCAGTTCAACAATGATGTCATACAGACCATCAAGTCTAAGCGTCATATCATGAAGTTTACGTTCTCTAAAGTGAGTATCTTCCGGCAAACTATCAATTTCATTTTCAAGTCGAGTTTTATTAAGCTCTACCTCCCGCAGCTTGGATTTATAATTGCTTAGCTCTCTGTTTAAAGTGGAAGTGTCAATTTTCTTACCTATCCTTGATTTAATTTCTGCTGCAAAATCTTGGCTTTTAATCAACTCTCTGATTGCCTCAATGACAAGCGGCTCAATGTCGTTTTTTTGAGCATAGATTTGTAGTCACAGATTTTTCCCCGTGCTGCCCGGGCTTTGCTGCACACATAATAATAAACCTCTTTATATGTATCATCTTTATTAGTCCAAGCATGTTTATTGGTGTACATAGGGCCACCGCATTTCGGGCATTTCAAGATAACGCTTAATAAGTGCGCTCTATCCCGACCTATTTTAGATGGGGATTTTACACCTGTTATTTCTCGTTTTTCATGTGCTTCATTCCACAGTTCTTTGCTTATAATTGCCTCATGTTGTCCTTCGGCAATAATATAATTTTCTTGCGTAGCTTGCCTGTATTCGTTCTTGGTGCCTTTTACTTTTTCACGGACACGCCTGCCATAAGATATTTTACCCCAGTAAACGGGGTTATCTATTATCATTCTGACAAAATACGTACTTTATTGGGAGAGAGTACCGTTATCACGTTTTACTTTTTGTATACCCTGCAAATTAAGATAATTGGCTATTTTATAAAATCCTATATTACCATTTACATATTTGTCAAAGATAATGCGTATTGCCTCAGCCTCTTCCTCTTGGATAAAGAGCTGTTTATCTTTGAGGTAGTAGCCATAGGGGGCAAACCCGCCGTTCCAGCCACTTTGACGAGCTTTTTCTTTTCGTCCGTTCATTGTTTGCTTTATGATATTTTCACGCTCTATTTCAGCAACGGCAGACAGCACAGATATTAAAAGCTTTCCGCTTGTTTGTGAGGAATCAATTCCTTGTCTGCAAAACGCTTTAAGCTGTTTTTCTGCCCATCCAAACTGAACCCATCAACTTGCATTTCGGTACTTACACGAGGATAAAGTACACATTTTTTTCCACTCCTATTCATAGTAGTTGACCTCCAATAAATTATTGGAAAACATCAATCAGTAAGCACCGTACTTTTTAGACAACACGATTGATTTCATCTAAGACCTCTGCACCATGTTTTTCAATAATCTGAGAAAGCACATTTATAAAATCCTGATATGCTTTGGTTTTTTCATAGGATTTAGGTGGTTCAGCAGCTGTAGCAGTATGATTAGGTGCATTTTTGATATTTTCCATTCGCAATCATCTCCAAGTGTATTGGTTACATAAAGTATAAGCATATATAACATTTATGAAAAGTTTGTCACTGCATCAATTATAGTAAAACCAAGCCCCCCGCAAATTTGCATAAAACAAAAGTGCGGTGCGGTTAGTTTTATCTGTTTGCCATATTTGCCACGCACCCCAGCAAGGGGATATTTTGAGCTGCCGTTAGCTGGGCATCATAGCCCCGCAATACCGTATGTGCTTGTCCCAAAAGCTACGTATACCGCAGGAACTCTCCCTCAAGTCTGTAGGAGGTTGTGAGAAAGTATCATTATCCCTTATGTATGGTATGTAATCCTCTTTCTATGCCAATGCCAACAGCTTTTTCACTTACACCTTCTGCTTTAGCAATGGCTGTCTTACTCATGCCCAGAAAATAATGAGCGTAGATCCGTTTCGTCTGCTTGTCTGGCAGGGAAGCAATGGCAGCGTGGAGTTGCTGACTTGTGAGCTTGCGTTCGTAAATCTCATCAGGTGAGAGCGAAACAAATAAGATATCATGCTCAATTCCATTGCCACGGTCAAGAGAGTAGTGCGCTTTGTGGCGGTATTTCTTTCTCTCATATGATGCCTCAGCTCTTACGTATTCGTCAAAGACAGCTAACAGCTCATCAGGCACTTCAACAAAGGTGTCTTGTGTGTGGTAGGGGTAATAATTTTTTAGATTAATTGTTTTTATGGTTTTACCATCCTTTCGATTTTTTGGGGTTTGCTGAAATCGAAAGGACAGCGGTGGAGAGCGGCAGTGAGGCTCTATAAACGCAAAAAAGCCCGGCTGCATAGTGCAACCGGGCATAAGGGAATTGTTAACAATTAAAAGGTGATGTGTGTGTTCATGTTTATTGCCGGAATATCCCGTAGGTGGATAAGGGCTTTTTTTAATAGGCTATTGACTGTCGAATAATGTCGATACAACAGAAACACAGCGATACCTCCTAAGATACCGCCGTATCCTCAAAAAAGGGCGACTTTAATACACCTACTATGCTTTACTTTTGAAAAAGAAAAACGGTGGCTTTAATTGTCATTTCAAAGCCGCCATAAAAAGATTTAAGTGTGTAAAAACACGTCTGCTATACGACGGCTTTTTTTCTTTTGCCGTCGTGCGGCAGATTTTAGATTACTTCGTTTGAGCTAATCTTTTACAACTCATTTAGCGTTTCCGTTACTGATATCCTCCGAATCCTTTTCGATGGAGCATAGACAGCGGCGATGGTAGCAACCAAAATAAACAGAAGAATTATTATGAGAGGAACAACGGGTACACTCCAAGTAGCGTAGCTAAAATGAGCAGTAATAAGAGTGTCATATAATAGTTTGCTAATCAGCAGACCAACTCTAAAATATTTTTAAAGCAAGTTTAAACTATCTGTTCAACAAAAATAGGTCGCTAGAAGAATTTTTCAGCTGATTAACACATCCTAATCAATGTTCAAATCCGGCCGTTTTAGTGTTCCGAATAATTCCTGGCAGCTTAGCAGAACTTGATTGTAACCACCCCACCAGAATCGCAGTTGCGCAGTTCTAGTTGTCCTGCGTGCGTTTTTGCTACTTCCGTTGCAAACCAAAGGCCAAGACCATTGTGTCCATCGGCGCCACGCGCTGCATCACCACGCCATAGGCGCTCTGTTGCATGGTGTAACGCCGCCTTGCTAAAGCCGGGACCTTCATCACGCACAACAACTTGCCAGCCGCCATCTACCATGCTGCCTTCCAAATACACGTTTCCACCCGCCGGTGTATGCTCGATGGCATTCTGCACCACATTACCGAGGGCGCGAAGTAAATGGTCTTTCTGAATGCTCGCAGCACCTTCCAGACCGTTTTGGGTTTGCATGCAAATCATCTTGGCTTCTGCAATGGCCATTGTGCTCTGGCAAAGTTCGTCAAACATGGCGGGCAGGCTGGTGTTTTCAAATGCCTCATCCGCACCGGCGGAGGTTTCCAGCAGGCTGGCAACATACTGCTTGGCCCGGTCGTTGTTTGTCACAATTGTTTCCAGCATTTTGCGGCTGCTCTCAGGCAGTTCTTCATCCAGCAGAAGTTCGGCATTGCCTCCCACCAGGGTGAGCGGGGTTTTTAAATCATGCGCGAGTGCTGCTATTTCCGCCTCGCGTTCTTGCTGTGCCGCCCACTGGGAGGACAGGGAGCTGTACAATGCCTCCTGCATATGCTCCATAGCACCGAGTGCTTGGTCGTACTCCCGTATGCCCGCGTGGGGAATTGCGAAATCCAGCTCCTGTGCGCCTACCTTCTCGCTCACCTCGCTGAACAGCTTCAGCTTGGCGGCGAGACGTCGACGGAGCCACAGGGTGTTAAACAGCAGACAAAGCACCCATGCCACACCAAGTGTGGCCAGCCATAGATATTCAAAGGGTGGCAGTATGTCACGCAGCACAGGGTTGGCAAACTCTGCCCTGTAATGCCAGCGAAAAATTACGGTGCTTCCATCCGCATAGGTGTGCCGCGAAACATGTATGTTGTAGGCGTCCTCCTGTAAAAATCCGGCCAGGACTCCCAGCTTCTTTCCCTCTACGTTGCTTTCCAACACTTCGCTGTTCCGGCCAAACAAAGCGTACTCGGCCAGAAAATCGTCACCAGGAGAAACAAAAGTTTTTGGCTCTTCTGTCAGCATTTGCTCCACCTGTTGGTTGGAGACGTATCCCTGGTAAATAACGCCGGTGTTTTGAAGCCGCCCAAAGCAGAAATACCATACCAGGCAACATAACAGCATACAGCCAAGCATAACTATGGCAAAGCGCAAAAGCACAAAGGAAAGGCTTACAGAACGCTGTCTTTTCGCCATTTGTAGCCCACCCCCCAAACGGTTTCTATGGGGCTGAGGCCGTCGGCTTTCAGCTTGACGCGGATATTTTTGATGTGCTCCGCAATGGCCGACGAATCGCCCTCGGCGTTAAAGCCGAAAACCGCTTCGTATAATTGTTCTTTGGTAAACACCTGTCCGGCGTGCAGGGCCAGATGCTCACAGATAGCGTATTCGCCCTTGGTAAAGGGCAGTGTGTGTTCGCCCGCGATGGCCACTTTTGCCTGCATATCAAAGCGCACACCGCCCCGGTTCAGGGTGCGGGTCGGCTGGCGCACCTCCCGCCGCAGATGGGCGTTAACCCGTGCGCGCAGCTCCGCAATACTGAATGGCTTTTTAATGTAGTCATCGGCACCCAGGCCAAGGCCCTGTACAAGGGCCGCGTCTTCCGCCTTGGCAGTTAAAAACAGGATGGGGCAATCCACCTCGGCACGGATACGGTTGCAAAGGGAAAAGCCATCCTCACCGGGCATCATCACATCGAGCAGCAGAAGATCGTACAGCTGGCATCGGTCGGGCTGCACGGTAGTGGAATCCGCTTCGGTGTCTACCTGGTGGCCGTCCTTTTCCAGGGCGGCGCGTACCAGAACCAGCATATCAAGGTCATCATCGACCACTAACAGTTTCGGCATAGTCTATCCTCCTTGTTTTACTCTTGTATGACTTTACCCTCCCATCTGCTAAACCATAGGATTGATAAAACCAGAACAATCGAAGTAATAATGATCAAAGAAATAATTCCAGGAAAAACAGGTGTACTTGAAAAGCCAAAATAATTTTCCAAAAACCGAACACCCCATTCCCAAGGAATGATCGGCCAGATTTTATCACCAATCGCATTTTCAAAGTAACCTGCTAAAATTGTACCAGATATCCCTAACAAAACAGAAATACTTGAACCAAACCGAAAAGCAATCGGTACGTGTAATAAATATAAAAATAAGTTGCTAAACAAAAATATATAAAATATGACAAGATATGAACCAAAGTGTGTTATGCTGATATCCAAAAACAAATTGACTCCAACATAGAAACACAGTTCATATAGTATCATACTTATGGCTGAAAGAAACAGTAGAAAGAACAATTTTCCCAGGTATACGCTTCTTCGAGACTCCACTAAACCCAGAGCATTTTGAATACCGTTTATATTCCTGTCTAAATGAATTAAAATTGGCACAACAATACTAACAAAAATCGGATAACATATTTGTAATATAACGAAAAACAACCGCACATCAGGGATAATATGGTATCCGCCAAAAGCGTAATAAACTAAAAATAATGTTGTGACCACTATAGGCGGTAACAAATGCAATAAAATAATTGGAGTACGTTTGATTTTGGTAAAGTTGGAAAAGAACTCCCTTATAATCGTCATTTGCGATACACCTGCTTTCCGTACCAGCGCGAAAACAAGGCTGAAAGAACCAGCATAGCAAGCAAGGATATCAATACCAGCAACGAACTTTCTCCTAAATTTAAAATCCATCTTAAATCTGCTTCGACTAATAATCCGTTTGGCAAAACTCCAAATAATGTAACCATAAACCTGGCGGGCCAGCTATATGGGAAGAACCAAAACAAAGGCGTCAAGGAAAAAAACAAACCGCCGAATGCGCTGGCGAACAAATTTATTATCACAGAACCAACAAATCCGACTTTTTGATCCAAAAACAAACAGAAAGGGATCTGCCATAATAAAGAGAGCCACAATAAGCAGTATCCTAAAATATAATATCCGGTATGGCCAATTGCAGCTGAAACACCTGACAATATGCATTCAGAGATAACAGTGATAAACCATAGCAATAATGATATTATCAAAAGATTAAGCGCTATCAAAATTGTTTTAGAAATAAATGTCTTCTTCAAGTCGATGGGCAAACTATAAAGAGTTCGGTATTTGTGTTTTTGATCCTTACTATTCACTAAATGACATAAAAACATAACAGACAAAGACGCAATAGGCATACACCAATTGCAAACGAGAGAGCTTGAAAAACCACCTAAACCAATACCAATAAATATAAATACCATAGATATTAAAATTAAAGCTACTGGAATAAATATAATGAGTTTTCTAAACAGGGAGCGTTTAAATTTCAAGTTTTCTGCTTTTAAATATGTTCGTAACATTAGGATGCACGCTCCTTTCTGATGATATCCATAAACAATTGTTCTAGGTTTTCATTTGCATCAATTTTATCTTGATACAGGAGCGATCCATTGTATAGGATTCCTATGTCATCGGCAACTTGTTGTACTTCACCTAAAATATGACTTGATATAATTACAGAAATCCCAGACTCCGCAAGTGTTCGAATCATTTTCCGTAATTCTTCAATACCAAAAGGGTCTAACCCGTTTGTAGGTTCATCTAAGACTAATAATTTGGGGTTATTTAGTAGCGCTAATGCTATACCCAATCTCTGTTTCATTCCCAGCGAAAAATCGGATGTCTTTTTATTTTTAGCATCAATCAAGTCCATTTTTTGTAAAACTTCATTACATTTATTTGTTGAAATCCCCATAAGAGTAGCTCGCACTTTTAAATTTTCAAATGCCGTTAAATTCTCATACAGTGGAGGTGATTCGATTAATGAACCAATATTCAATAAATCTTTTCGAGTCCAAGGGTGATTGTTGAATAATATTTCACCTGAAGTCGGTCTGATAATTCCTGTAATCATCTTCAATAATGTTGATTTGCCAGCACCATTAGGTCCTAATAAACCGTAGACAGAATTTTTTTTTACAGACATAGATAAATCTTTTATTCCATATGTTTTTTTAAATTTTTTAGAAACATTATTGGTTTTTATTATATATTCATACATCATAAATTCCTCCATTTTGATTTGTTACTGCTATGGTAACAGCAATTTTTAAGGAATTTATAAGGAAGAGGGTGCTTACTCAAAAATTCACCCCGGCCAGCAGCTCGGGAGTACTTTTTCTATACGCTATGTTTTGTACCGTTTACTTTACTGTCCATATCAGTTTTTGCAGATACACCAATAATAGGGGGAGCTGATTTTTTTCGAATATGCTCCAAAACGGTTTCGCCGGAAAGTCCCGCTAACATTAAATCAAGCAGAACCAAATCAAACCCCTGTTTCTCTAATAACAAGAGAGCTTCACTACTGCCCGAATATGCTGCTATGTATTCTTTTTCTGTTATACCAAGCCTCTATATATTCAAATATTGCTAACCTGGCAGTATTAAAATCAAAATACTTAACAAGATGGACTTCCTCCTTTTTTAAAGAGGCATGAAAAGATTCAATGCAAGCATTATCGTAGGGGCAACCTTTTGAACTGAAGGAATGGGTAATTAATTTAGTGCTATTATGTATTCCTTAAAAGCGGAGCTTGTGTATTGACGTCCTAAATCACTATGCAGGATTAAAGCTTTAGTTGGTTTCTAAAGACTTACGACGTTTTTTACGGCCTGCAGAGTTAATGAGATATCAATAAACTTAGACATAGAATATCCAATTATCTTTCTACTATACAAATCCATAACTGAAGCTAAATAACACCAACCGTCTTTAATTGTATGGATATAAGTGATGTATGTTACCTATTTTTCATTGATAGTAGTTGCTTTAAAGTTTATTCATTAAACGTTGAGTTCTCTTTAAACTAATAGTTATACCTAATGCTTTTAGTGATTTATTTATTTTTGGTGCTTCATAGCGATTTTTACTCACTCTGTGAATATTTATGATTTCTTTTTCTATCTTTTTATTTTCTAATTCTCGATTGCTTGGCTTCTTATTTAAATACTTATAATAAGAACTCCTAGACACCTTTAAAACTTTACACATGAGCTTAATATTATGATATTTCTTGTTGTTAGTAATGAAATCAAATAGAGTAGTTATTTCCTTGCGAATGTGCCCATAGCTTTTTTTAATATTTCGATTTCCTCTTCAAGATTTGCATTTTTCTTTAATAGGTTTTTATATTCTTCTACTGTTATGGTTGTATCTTTATCCAGCGAATTATTGTTGATTTTGATACGGCATATTCACTACTTAACTCTGCTAGGCTCTTTCCAGAGTTATAAAGCTTCTACTATTGCATTTTTGAATTCTTCTGTATATTGTTTTTGACCTCTTGCCATTATAAACACTTCCTTCTCTTTCTTATATTTTAAAGTGTTCGGCTTTCTGTGTCTACAATATTATACTAACACCGAACTGCTTATTCTTGATGAACCGATCAACGGGCTGGATCCTATCGGAATTGCGGAGGTTCGCACCTTCATCCGTAATTTGTGTGATGAGTGCGGAAAAACTATTTTGATTTCCAGTCATATTCTTTCAGAGATTTCTTTACTGGCCGACGATATTGGAATCATCGACCACGGTGTTTTGCTGGAAGAAGAAAGCCTTGCTAAACTGGAATCAAAAAACAGCAGATACGTTCACTTTGAAGTTTCTGATACCATGCAAGCTTCCCGTATTCTGGAATCGGCATTTAAAACGAAAAATTTCAAGGTGACCGACGGCCATAATATTCTGCTGTATGATATGGCTCTTCCGAAAGCGGCTATCAACCGTGCCTTTATGCAAGGGGGCTAGAGGTTAATGAAATCCATTTGTGTGAAGATACTTTGGAGGATTATTTCAAAAAAGTGACAGGTGGTGAGGGAATTGCTTAGGTTAATGAAATGTGAGTTTTGGAAATTCAAACGAATCAAGCTCTTTTCGTTTGCGATGATGGCAGCTTTTGTTTTTCCTGTCTTCAATTCTGTATTGTTGGCTGATGCCGATTTTGTGGACATACAAGTAGGAGTATTATGAAAGATAAAATTTTAAGCATTATTGCTTTGATAACTGTATTTGTTCCACTTACAGTGGTTTTCGTTTGGGAACCTACCGACCCTAACACAACTTCCATCATAATTGGCTATTGTATATTTATTGCGTTTAGTTTCTGTTATGCGCTGTTCCTGTTTGCCAAGAAGCATCTCAGAGATATTTATACCAAGGTTTCTCTTGGAGTGAACGGTCTGTATCTTGTGGGTATTCTGGCTTTTGTGGTGATTCCACATCTTATCTGAGATATCTTTAATATTCTACAAGTGTTATTTGGCAAATGAAAACCACAGCAAATTAATATAGCTGTATAAAGGGCAAACTTGCCGAAAGTCAAGGACGCAAAGCCGAGGGTCTAAGGTACCAGAGCATTATGATAGTCTGGCTGCCATAAATATTGCGTACTAAATCTGCCCTTTTTGCGGCAGGTTTTTTATAAATAAATTTAAAAAAAGGCGCAAGGCCACCTACAGGCAGCAAATAGCTGTTTGTCAAAATGATAACATCAAAGGTGCAGAGCGGGAAATGTTCGTCCGAAAATGATCTGCGGTAGATTATCCGCCAAGATATGAATAGCCTATAATGATACTTCCGCATAGCCACAGACTCACGCAATGGGTGCGGCAGCCGGATATCCCGGCTGTTGTCCGCCGCATTTTCAGAGAGCATCTCAACGGCAAAGGGCAAAGGCTCCTATGCAATTGCCAGAGAGTTGTCTGAAGAAAATATACCAGCTTGTATATTTCCGTCAAAAGAAATATAATAAAATTATGGAGGTGTTATGCGTGGATTATATAACGACAAAAGAAGCAGCGAAAAATTGGGGAATCACAGACAGAATGGTAGTGTACCATTGCTCTGCTGGACGGATTAAGGGAGCTAAAAAAATGGGAAATACATGGCTTGTTCCGATTGACGCTGAAAAACCGACTGATGGACGATACAGGAGCAGTAAAGTAAAGGATGATGAAAATAAATGAAACGGATATTTTTGGTTGAGGACGATAAGGCAATCGCCAGAAACCTTGCGCTTCTGCTCCGCTCGGAGGGATTTGCAGTCACTCACGCCCCTACGCGAAGTGAAGCCCTTGCCGTGCTTGCGGGGAATAAATTTGACTTGGCGTTTATTGATATTTCTTTGCCTGACGGAAATGGATTTACGGTTTGCACGGAAATCAAAGAAACGCAAGATATTCCCGTCATCTTTTTGACAGCTTCCGGCGATGAAGCAAGTGTTGTTACCGGGCTGAACATAGGTGCGGACGACTATATCACCAAGCCTTTTCGTCCGCGTGAACTGATCGCACGAATCAGAACCGCCCTGCGAAAAAGTGGACGTTCTCCATCGGCTTTTGAAATTTGCGGGCTTCATGTCGATATGGCAAGCGGCGTAGTGAAAAAGGACGGCAGCGAGGTTTTTCTTTCAGCCTTAGAATACCGCTTGTTGTTGGTGTTTATTAACAACCCAAAAAGTATTATCACGAGGGGCAGGCTGCTTGACGAATTGTGGGACGCAGCGGGCGAGTTTGTCAATGACAATACATTAACCGTGTACATCAAACGTTTGCGGGAGAAGATAGAGAACGACGCCGCAAGCCCGCAAATCATTCTGACCGTTCGCGGGACGGGATATAGATTGGGGGACGGGTATGCTTCGGAATAGAGAGTTTCGGCAGTTTGCTATTTTGTTCTCCTTAATAGCTGCCACCGCTGTGACGCTGGGATTCGCAATCAATAGGTTAGCTGGAATCCTTGCCATTGCTTCTACAGCCGCCTTTGGAACAACGTTTTTTGCGTTTACCAAAGCCCGATATAAAAGCATTGCCCAGATTTCAGATCAAATTGATCTTGTGCTTCATAACACTGACCATCTGTATATTGGTGAATCGGATGAGGGCGAACTTTCCATTCTGCAAAGCGAGATAACAAAAATGACGCTGCGTATTCGGGAGCAAAACGACGCACTGAAAAAGGAAAAAGAACATCTTGCCGATTCGCTGGCTGACATAGCCCACCAACTCCGCACCCCTCTTACATCCGTGAACCTTATTCTGTCATTGTTAGAGAATAACTCTGATGAAAATGAACGGAAAGCATTGATACGGGAAACAAAGGAATTGTTTGTACAGATGGATTGGCTGCTTACTTCCCTGTTAAAATTATCCCGCCTAGACGCAGGAATTGTGGTTTTCCAAAGCAAGCAGATAGATGTGAATAATTTAATAAGCGCTGCCCTTCACCCGTTTTTGATCTCAATAGAGTTGCACAATATTGATGTGCAAATAGACGTGCCGAAAGAAATAATAATTCAGGGCGATTTTGGTTGGCTTTCGGAAGCAATTCAAAACATTCTCAAAAATTGCATGGAAAGTGCAGGCGATAAAGGAAAGATTGAGGTTATCTGTAGGAACAACCCACTGTTTACCGAGATTGCCATCCACGATAGCGGCGCGGGCTTTGAAAAAGAAGATTTACCCTGCCTGTTTGACAGGTTCTATCGTGGGAAAAACGCAGGTGCCACAGGATATGGGATTGGATTGGCTCTTTGCAAGATGATTATAACAGGGCAGGGAGGGACTATTACCGCAAAAAATCACCCGCGAGGTGGGGCAATATTTGATATTTGTTTCCCAAAGTGACCAATCTCTCACTTAAAAGTCACATAGATGTAAGTTGAAGGTTTTATTATATAGGTAAACCATGAGAAGGGGGGACTCACGTAATGGAGTTCTTAAAAATTGAAAATTTATGCAAGGTCTACGGCAAGGACGAAAACCAAGTTACTGCCCTTGACCATGTTTCGCTTACAATCGAAAAAGGGGAATTTACCGCAATTATTGGTTCTTCCGGCTCTGGTAAATCCACATTGCTTCACATCATGGCTGGTGTGGACGTGCCCACAAGCGGAAAAGTGTATTTGAATGGGCAGGATGTATATGCCCAAAGCAATGAAAAACTCGCCATTTTCCGCAGGAGGCAGGTGGGACTTATTTACCAGTTTCACAACCTAATTCCCACTCTGAATGTGGTGGAAAACATCACATTGCCTATACTGATGGACAAACGGAAGGTTAACGAGGAACGGCTGAATGACTTGCTCAAAATGCTTGGGCTAAAAGAGCGAAAAACACATTTACCCAATCAGCTTTCGGGCGGTCAGCAACAGCGTGTTTCCATAGGACGTGCTTTGATGAATGCTCCAGCGGTTATGCTTGCGGACGAACCCACAGGTAGTTTGGACAGCCGAAATGGACATGAGATTATCAAATTGCTGAAATTAAGCAATAAACAATATGGGCAGACCCTTATCGTTGTCACCCACGACGAAAACATCGCCCTGCAAGCAGACCGTATTATCGGCATATCAGACGGCAAAGTAGTGCGAGACGAAAGGATAAGACCATGAACATTTTCAACAAAGTTACACTGGAAGGTATGAAAAAAAGCCGCAGCCGAACGATTGTTACCATTATCGGAGTTGTTCTGTCCGCCACCATGATTATGGCAGTGGCTACCTTGGGCACTTCCCTGTTAAATTTTATGGTGAAGGGTTGTATTGTGAAATACGGCGGTTGGCATGTTGAGTTTTTGGATGTTAATTCCTCTTTCGTGCAGCAGCGAAATCAGGACAAGGGAGTTGCAAACACAGCAGCATTTCAAAATGTCGGCTATGCAACGCTTAAGGGTGGAAAAAGCCCTGAAAAGCCCTATGTTTTTATAGCAGGATTTAGCAAGGAAGCTTTTGATAACTTACCCTTAACCTTGATTTCAGGCAGAATGCCTGAAAACAGTGGGGAGGTTCTTGTTCCTTCCCATGTGGCCATAAAGAGCGGCGTTAGATTCAAGGTGGGAGACAAGCTTTCACTTGCTGTGGGAAACCGCATGAATGGCAACAAAAATCTTGGGCAACACGATGCTTACATTTTTGGGAAAGAAACTCTTGTGCCAAAAGAAGATAGAACCTATACGGTTGTAGGTATTTGTGAAAGACCTAGCTTTGAGGAACATTCAGCACCAGGATACACCTTAATAACGAAAGCAGATACTCAAGACAAAGGAGACAGTTTCAGCATATTTGTCACTCTTAAAAATCCGCGAGGAGTTAAGGCTTACGCAAGCAGCACAGCAGTCACTCATAGCTATGTCTTTAACGATGATGTGCTGCGCTTCATGGGTCTTTCGGAGAATGAACTGTTCAATGGGTTTCTGTACACCGTTGGCGGTATTTTGGTTGCCATAATAATGGTAGGATCAATTTTTTTGATTTATAACTCCTTTAACATCTCGCTGAATGAACGTACACGTCAGTTCGGGATTCTCTCATCAGTGGGTGCCACCGCAAAGCAGCTGCGAAATTCGGTCCTCTTTGAGGGGCTTTGCATTGGCGCAATCGGCATACCTATTGGTATTATGGTGGGCATAGGCAGTATTGGGCTTCTAATTCCTATTATTGCTAGGAATTTCAGCAACATTATTCCAATCACCGTGCCATTAACTTTGTCAGTATCTGTTCCAGCCATTGTGGCAGCAGCAGTAATCAGTTTGATTACCATTTTGATTTCAGTTTATATCCCGGCTAGGAAAGCTGCAAACACTCCTGTGATGGAGAGTATTCGTCAGACCAATGAGGTCAAAACTGAATCGAAAGCTGTGAAAACATCAAAACTAGCACAGCGTATTTACGGCTTGGAAGGAACTCTTGCGTTAAAGAATTTTAAGAGAAACAAAAAACGCTATCGCAGCATTGTGCTATCCCTTGTTTTAAGCGTTGTGCTGTTTGTATCAGGAAATGCTTTTGGAACAACTCTGAAAGGGCTTGCAGAACGGTCGATAACAAACTTTGACTATGACATTGTTTTTAGCACTCAGGACATGGACGACAGCAAAATGTTTCCACTTTATGACAAACTAAAAAGCGCAGACGGGGTTTACAAAAGCTGGTATCAAGCAATTTTCTCATATTCATGCACTGCCAAAGCAAATGATTTTTCAAACCGTTATCGGAAATCCGAGGGCTATGCTTCGCCTAACCAAATAGTTCATGTGCCAATGGACATCCAGTTTATTGAGGATAGTGAATATCTGAGTTTTATAAAAAAAATGGGTTTGCCTGCAGAAGAATATACTGGGAAGGACGGGAAAATGATTGCCGTTGCCAAAGGGGTGGTTTCTAGGAAAGATGGATCCAGCGAACTGTTTAATATGTTTGCCAGTCGTTCCATGATATTCAGTGTGGCTCCTGAAAAAAATGACAAGCCAAAGCTGGAACAGGGACAAAGTATAAACATTACTTTTGTCGATACGTACCCAATAGATCCTCTTAAAGCCCTAAATCAATCTTCCAAGAAGAAGCCATACGTTTTTATGGTGGTGGCTCCCTATTCGCTGAAAGAGAAGTTTGAAACTTCGGATACCCATGTAGATATAGGCATGGCCTTTAGATCAAAGAATCCTTCCCAATCAGTAGTTAAAATGGAAAAGATGATTCAGGGTGCTGGGATTACGTCTGAGTATACCTTACTCAATGTGTACAAGGTGATTGAACAATACAACAGTTTGACATTTGTTATTGATATTTTTACCTATGTTTTTGTCATCATGATTTCGTTGATTGCTATTGCCAATGTGTTCAATACTATTTCTACCAATATCAAGCTGCGCAGGCGTGAACTTGCTATGCTCCGCTCGGTGGGGATGTCTGACCGCGATTTCCAAAAGATGATGAATTTCGAGTGTATCTTTTATGGCATGAGGACGCTGCTATTTGGGCTTCCCATAGCGGGAATCAGCTCGTGGCTGATTTACAAAGGGGTGGTGGCCGCAGAAAGGATAGACGACTTCCATTTTGTATTCCCCTGGGGTAGTATGGCAATCAGTGTGTTCAGCGTGTTCTTTATCGTGTTCATTACAATGCTGTATGCTACTTGCAAGATAAAAAAAGAAAATATCATTGACGCGCTTCGGGATGACATGACTTGATTCAAAATCTATATTAACTTGATAGAAAATCAAAAAACATTTGCATGATCGGGTTCAAGTGATTGGCAATGGCCCCGAAAGGCAATTTAGACATTGAAAATATAAAATCCATCCTACACAAGTAATGTAAATTACAAAGGAGTGATGCCACAACTGCGGTAATAAAAAAACGCAGTTGTGGCAGATGATGTTTTGCGGCGAAAATGTGGCCATGCGGCGGTTTTGAAATAACAATCAAAACCGCCGGTTTCCTTTTTCAAATATGTTAATCAATTTGTTTCCCAAAGTGACGAATCTCTCACCTGAAAGTCACAGAGATGTAAGCTGAAGGTTCTATTATATAGGTAAAACATGAAAAAGGAGTGTAACAGCATTTATGAAAATTAGTATTAAAAATGTGAGTATGACATACAAAACAGGAAAAAAGGCACTAAGCAATATGAATTTGGAAGTTAACAGCCCGAATTTTATAGGACTTTTGGGTCCTAACGGTGCTGGAAAAAGTACCTTTATGAAACTATTGGTATCGAAAATAATACCAACAGCTGGCGAAATAATTGTTGATGGTAAACCAATCCAAAAGTGCGAAAAAGAACTCAGAAAGCAGTTGGGTTATTTGCCCCAAAGCTTTGGTTTATATGACGAATTAACAGTTTATGAGTTTTTGGATTACATGTGTGCATTAAAAGAAATTAAAAACAACGTGAAAGATATTATAAGACAAGTTATTAAACAGACTAATTTACAAGAAAAAAGAAATTTCAAAATTAAAACTCTTTCAGGCGGTCAAAGGCAGCGTGTTGGTATAGCACAAGTATTACTTGGAAATCCTGAACTTATCATTTTAGATGAACCTACAGTTGGACTTGACCCAGAAGAAAGAATTAAATTCAGAAATATATTTTCACAGACTGCAAATGACAAAATAGTGTTACTTTCCACTCACATCATCGATGATATACAAGCCATTTGCAATAGAATTATAATCATTAATAACGGTACGATTTTATTTGACGGAACTTCGCCGGATTTAATAAAATCTGTACACGGACGTGTTGGATTTATTGAAGAAAAAGATAACGAGGATTTAGAAAAAAGGATTGGAGGTAAGTACATAATCACATCCAAATTGTTTACAGGTAATGGCATCTCTTGTCGTGTTATCGGCAAAGAAATAGAAAGCTCTATTCCACTGATAGAGCCTACCCTTGAAGATGCGTACACATACGTCATACACAATGGGGGTGTCCAGTAAATGAGAAATGCATTTTTTGCCTATGAAACAAAGCGAATTCTCAAGTCCAGATTTACTCAAATAATAATCTTTTTGGCGTCATTTTTTCCTTTGATTGGTGCACTACTCTCAACCTACATTACCGAAGATATTAGCAAGTTGATACTTGGAATAAATAGCTCTACTCTTTTATCTCAAACCATACTTTTTCCGGCAAAGGCAGGGGCAGTACTTTCAACTTTTGCATTTACTGCACTAACAGTTTTTGAGTTTGACAAAATACTTAGGTTTAGAGTTAATTATATAATTGAACCAATATCAAGTTCTATAAAGATAAACTTAACCAAAATTACAGGCTTAATGTGTGCCGGTCTTATTTCAACAGTGGGTTCAATGATAATTATGATCCCTCACTATATATTTAACATGGGTAGTTTAACCAATTTTAGGTATTTCCTGCTCAGTTACTCCATAATAATTTTTGGTTCCATTGTGTTAGCAATTCTTATGACCGCAGGATTTTATCTTATATTTAGGAACGTTAATATAACCTGCATTATTATGCTTTTAGCGGTGCTTTTTAGTTTTTTAACAGGAAATATTAATTATCAATATATGTGGGTTCAGACAGGTGCTAGTGGACTTTCTGAAAATTTCGGAAGCGGGAATATCCTTTTTGCAATGCTCTGGAATAGGCTGTTTGGATTATCGGTAGCTATGTCCGTATTTTTATTCGGAATGTTGTGCCATAGATGTTATGAAAAAGGATTATTTAAATCTCTCTTAAAAAACTGTAGAAAATATAAGATGCTACCGATTTGCTTTTTGGCTTCTCTTTTTGGAGTATTTTTTGTTTTTCAAAATGAACCAATTTTCAAATCAATTTCGCTTACGGATGTCGCGTCAATGTTGATTAGTGGTAAAAAAGACACAACTGTAAACGCCAATATCATAGGAACTTCGAATATATTTGTAGATCTTAAGATAGAAAAAGACAAAAATTATGCTGCTGGAGCTTATTTTCAAGAACTGCAAAATGGTACTGATAAGCCTCAAAACATATATTTTGAATTAGCAGAGGGCTACCACATTAATGAGATCAAGTTAGACAATGTAGACATAAATTACACACAGGTTTCGTCCAAGATTTTGAATAACGCAAAACGTGGAAATGTTTTTGAAACAAGCATTCCCAAAAATACTAAAGCTAAACTAAGTATAAGGTATTCAGGTACACCGAAAGCCATAAGTTTAAATAAAGATTTTTCCGAAGGAATTAGCAAAAATTATGTAAGTCTAGGGCACGCCATGGACATTGCTCCTGTTGTTTGTGTTGAACAAAATAATAGGATTATTAAAGGGAAAATAAAAATAGACTCAAAGTTTACAGTCATAACTCAAGGAGATAAAAATCACAAAATTTTTGAGCAGGATGGTTTTACTACTTGGAGCTTTTCTTGTGATAAACTAAGTGAATTATCTTTGACAGCTGGAGCATATGGAATATTTGAAAGAAATGTAAGTGGCACAAATGTGGAGTTTTTCTATCCATTGGCTGCGAGAAAAGAATTTGAATCCAGGGGAAGTGACACGCTGGATATATTCTCGTTCTTTTCGGAAAAATTTGGGCCTCTAGGCAGAGATAATCTTAAAGTAGTTGTAACATCAGGAGTAAATGGTGGAACTGGAATTCAAGCAGGAAATATTTCTTGTATTTCTGAAGATTGTTTAAAGAAAAAATCCAATGTGGATTCATCCCAAGCCTCTTCTTCTGACACTTTTGCATTGATGACCCATGAAATTGCTCATCAATGGTGGGGCGGTGGAATAGATGCATCTAATGAAAACAGCCATAATCAAATAGATAAAAATCACGATGAATGGTCAAATGAAGCTTTTGCGGAATTTAGCACTTATTTATTCTTCAAAAACAAATTTGGAAAAGATTATGCAGAAAATTTATTGCTGAAAAAATGGAAAGAAGGAGCAAATGAATTAAATCGAAACTTTTATCAAAGAAATCCTGAATACATGAACAAATTACCAATGATTCCAAAGTACAGCGTCTCATTATTTTTAAGAGGTAGTAAAATTTATGCTTTGGGACCACTCACAGTTTACAATGTTTATAAGCAGATTGGTGAAGACAATTACTTTAATTCCATAAAAGTTATTTACAAAGAATATTATGACAAAAAAGATAAAAAACTATCTTTTTCTGAGTTTTTAAATATTACTGGTGCTAAAAGGAGGTAGTCGTCAATGGATATAAAAATTCTTAAATATGAACTAAAAAGAATAATTTTTTCAAAAATGTTTGTGATAACTTTCATAATTGCACTTTTCTTTTCAGTGATTAACCTCTATACAGGAATAATACAAGGTGTTTCCGGTACGGCACCTTTTTCCAAGTGGAGTTATTGCAAGTTTTTGTGTGACATAAATACGATTATGTCATTAATTCTAATGCTTTCTTGCACAGGACTTTTTTCTAGAAATGAACAAAGAGTAAGAGAAATTACTTCATGTACGTCTTTACCACAGAAAAAGTATTTGGCTACAAAAAGTTTAGCTCTGTTTATTTCTTACTTAATTATTGCGGTATGTTGCATTTTGATAAGTTTGGCGTTTTACAAGACAACTTTTAATTTTACAAACTTTCAAAACTTTTCATTACCGATCTTAATAATACTACTTCCTACTTTTGTGTTTGTTTTTGGAACGAGTATGTTTTTAGGCAGTAAAAGCCAAACTTTGATTTATGCTTGGATTCCAATTGTTCTGATTTTGTCATTGATAAGTTTTAATAGCACACCTTTTATTGATATTTTCGCCAAAGGGTATGTGACTTATATTCCTACAGTTCTACCGGTTGATAGTCTCGGTGAACCTGTTTTTAGTTTGTCTTTAGATTTTATAATGAGTAGGTTGCTATTCACTCTAGTAGGAATGGTTTTATATGTGGATTCATTTAAGAAGCTTTCTGTAAAACCTTAAAAATTTAGTATAAGTCTATTAAGGTAAAAGCTAATTTTTGTGCGGTATTAAAATTTGTAAATGGTACTTAGCTCTGCCGCACAACAGGAAGTAGAAAATATTTCTGCCAATGTGAAAAAGGGATTGAAAATGAAGCTGAAATTGTACGCTATATTTTCAATCGCTACATTCAGGGGGCTGGTGGCTTCGTTATAGAGCAAGAATTAGAGAATCTTGGATACGTAACAAAATACGTCAGCTCTGCTTGGGTACCTTCTACTATTCTTGGTATTATAAAAAACGAGAAATAAAAAGGTGATTTATTGCTGGGTAAGACCTTTACAGTTGACCCGATTTCCAAACGGCGATTGGATAATATGGGAGAAGAAGACCAGTTTTATATTCATGAACATCATGAGCCGATTATTAGTGAGGAAGTCTTTGAAAAAGCACAGGAAATTTTAAATCAGAGAAATAAAAACAGAGGAAAAATCGGTGATGATAAAAGAGAAAAATACAGCCGGAAATATGCTTCTAGCTGTATGCTGGCACGTGAAGACTATAGTGTTGATACAAAGAAAAGATATGTAGAATACTTTGTTCTAGGCACTTTTTCAAGCATATCGTCTTCAAAGGAGAGGGCGAAAAATTCAGAAATAAAGTCATTAAAAACTATATCAATGTTTCTGTGGTAGTTGATATAGAGTGTGTAGATACAAGAAAATAAAGGTTGAGAATCAAGGGGTACTGTGAAAATGGTACTCCTTTTCTCTTGTACAGACGTTGAGAAATGAGCGTCTATTTTTATACACATAATGTATGAAACGACTTTATATAAGCATTATAGTTAGGTGAGTTTACAGGTATTAACTCATGATATATATTATTTATTGTGCAAAAATGTTCAAATTTTACAGAGGTGAATTGTGAACCATTATCACTTCTTAACACTAAATTTTCAGTAACTTTATTGTCAATAAGTGCTCTTTTTATAGACGTTAAGGCGTCATTTGTAGTAGCTATTTTAGTTATTTCTCTACCTACTAGTTTTCTTGAAAATGTATCTATTATGTAATTGTCCGTTTATAGCTCTAACATACTTTTGCAACAGAAAATTTATTTTCGCCATTGGGAATTAATGTTGGACACAATGTGATGTTACATAATAAAGAAGAACATCTTGTCTTTCTCCAAAATAAAAATGTTAGTGGTTGGGTTGTTGACCCGAAAGGGGTAAATGCAGCAGCTTAAAATATCAATTATAAAAGAGCCACACGCTAAGACGAAGAGCCGATGACCTTGAATGAAATTTCTTGGTTATCGGCTCTTTTCAGCAATGAAATTATTTATTTTTTATATCCTTTGATTGCTTAATTCCTTTTGCCAGAGATTCCATAAACATTAGCTCTTTATCCGTGAAACTGTCCATTTGTTTTTCTATCTGCCTGCGTCTGGTGCTTTTCACCAGATCAGCGGCAGGTAAGAAAAACTCGTCTATGAATATATTCAAGGTAGAAGATATTAAAGATGCATTGAAGCATTTTTAAATCATATAATCAACTGAATATCAATAAAAAAAGTTGTTTTAAATAAAACCCTTGGAGTTTCAAGAAAATTCTTTATATCAAGATTATATGACTAAATATTATTAAAATTTGAAATTATTACAAACAAGAATATGTTACAATTACTATTATGTTTATTTTAGTGGCTAAAAGATAGCAAATCGTTGATATTATCATAAGCTACATGGCAATTTCTATTATATTGTGTGCAGTTTTACTTTTAATAGCAAAAATATTAAATCAGGAGGTAAAAGAATATGAAAAAGGTTAACAAGAATTGAGGTGAGAAAAAATTCATATGTATGGCCATCGTCTTGTTCAGGCATTTATCATCAACCGAAAAGACCTAACAAATAATGTTATTTATAAAGATATTATAGAAAGCGAGGATATATTTATGAAAATTTTACAAGTAAATAGTATGGATAATAAGATGTCTGCAAACAGTATAAAAAAATCTGCAAAGGATAGCACTCAATTTATTAATATAATTAATAAAGAAATTAGTGAGCAATCTACATATAGTATCCAAAATGAGCTTAAAAATAAATATAATGCAAATCTGCATGTATGTTCATTTGATTCTTATAATTATACGATGAATTCTACAGATAGTAATTCATTAAACAATGTAGTAATCTCAAATGAAACACTTAAAAAAATGGTAAGAGATGAAAAATTTAAAGCAAAAATTTGTAAGATTATTAATGATAATTGTAGTCCAGAAGCCCAGAAGGAATTAAGAAGTCTTGCTCCACCAGTTAAAAGTTCAGGTGTTGTTATATACCCTGATGGAACATATGTCTGCTGGGTAGAGAGTGCTTATAGCAAAAATGATACAAATAAAGACAAAGTAGAAAAAGGAACAGAAAATCCTTTTACAACTTCTTTTGATGAAATTGGGAAACAGATCAATAATCAATATATTAATTTTTCTAATATTATTAACAGACAAGTAATAGGATACATCAAACAAAAAAAGAATCATAAATTATAGGTACATTGGAAGTTTATTCTTACAACTGCTCTACTAGTTGTGCAATACACAAGCTTCTACAAACCTTGATGAGAAAGAAAAGTTCTTATCATGGCTGTATGGCTGAATTAAATCTATCGTTCCCAGCGGAAAAGATAGAGGCTTTCCTTTTTTGAAAAATGGGAAAATTATGTAATGATTAAAGAGAGGAAGATTTTGTAAGTTATTTGGAATTTTAGGCTTACTATAGTCACTTCATAACATTGACTGTAATATAACAGTATGCTATAACGAAAACATTAACTCCATTAATAAAATACTTTAAACCACATCATAACTTGCACATAATTACAGCCTGCACAAGCAAAATCATCAATTAGCAAAATTATAGTCTATTTTTTCCTATGCAGATAAATGATTTTTAGTAGTTAACAGTCATTTGGTGATTTAGGTAATAAATATAAGTATTATATGGAGCTAATAAAGTACTATCAGAAAGAAAGCTAGTTAAAAGGAGGTGAATTTTAATGTTGTGGAACAGAAAGACGGAAAGTTTATCAGTAATTTCATCACCGTCAAATTGAGTATTGGCGACATCAAATTAAAGAAGTTTTTCCTGTTCACAGTTTAAAACTCAGACAACATTCTCACGGGCAGAAACATCAACGCACATAGGTAAGGTAGATAAGTTATCTGATTTCTTCATGATATCACTACCTTTCTATAGAAAAGATGGAGGAGTAAGAAAAGGAATATCCTGAGCAAAATACTGACTAAAGCCTCATATAATCAGCTTTTATCCAATGAAAATGCCTTAATGTGGGCTACCATTAGATATGAAATATCTGAGTAAGCAGCATGTGATACTTAAGTCAGTGGGACAAGCTTTCACAGTAATAGAATTAATGTTCTGCAAAGAATAAACGAACCAATCTTCTCTAATATCCTGTTAAGAATAATTAACATTAGGATACTCCGATTGAAAGTTACTATTAGCTTAAACAAAATAAAATAAGTTCTATAGCCTGGCTGCTGACTAGAGAATTTATAATGCAAAGGAGCATGGGTATGAAAACATCTTATTTTAAAAGGATTATGGTATCTATACTTATTATTTGTACAGTTTTTGGTTTCACTTCAATTTCTACTGTAAAAGCTGCTGATAATAGTGATGCTATGGTAGTTGGAAATGATTATCCTATAGTTATGGTACATGGATGCTTTGGTTGGGGAAGCAATGAAGTAGCCGGTCTTTATTACTGGGGAGGTCAAGAAAGTCTGACTCAAAAGCTTACCGAGAAGGGTTATACTGTATATTCTCCATCTATCGGACCTGTTTCAAGTAACTGGGATAGAGCATGTGAGCTGTATACATATATTGTAGGTGGCATAGTTGATTACGGTGAAGTACATTCTAAAAAATATGGACATGCAAGATACGGACGGAGTTATCCAGGCGTTTACAAACAAATTGGAACAGAAGATTCATCTAGTAATATTAAGAAAATTCATTTAATTGGACACAGTATGGGAGGACAGACAATTCGTCTATTTGCACAGCTTTTAGAAAATGGAGATCCTGATGAATTAGCATTTACTACAGACGGAAGTATCAATCCTCTTTTTACTGGGGGTAAATCATGGGTGTCCAGTATTACATCTATTGCTACTCCACATGATGGAAGTCAGGAAGCACATATAAAATGTAATATTGAGCCTCTCACACATCAATTTGTTGCAGCTATTGCTGCAATAAAAGGCAGAAATGTTAATTTGGGTAACCTAAATTACGATTTCCAATTAGATCAGTGGGGACTTAGAAGAAATCCTGGCGAATCCTATTTAGACTATAGCAATAAAGTAATTAACAGTGAAATCTGGAAAGAAACTAAGGATTTAAGTGTTTGGGATTTATCACCGGAAGGAGCTCAGGAATTTAATTCCTATGTTAAGGCACAAAGTGATATCAATTATTTCTCAATTGCATGTGTAAATACTCATGAAGATAAATTGACTCATTTTCAGGTGCCAAATAAAAATATGAATCCGATTCTTGTAAAAAGTTCGATATTTATGGGCATGTATACAAACAATAAGAGCGGTGAAGTTCCTATAGATAAAAGCTGGTGGAGAAATGACGGAGTTGTGAGTGTGATATCAGCCATAAGCCCTAAGGTCGGTTCACCAGATCAAATAGTTGATTATAGAGGAACTGCTGTAAAGGGTATATGGAATTATCTTGGTGAATTGGATAATACAGATCATATTGAGGTTTGTGGAATGAAATATGATCGAAACGGAATTGAACAGATGTATTTTAATGTGGCAGAAATGCTTTCAAAACTTCCTACTGAATAATTTAAAAATAACCTACCCTATGTTATAATTTTGAATATAGATAAAGCATTAAGGGGGTGGCAGTTTGGCTCAGCAATATACCAGAAAAATGATTCGTGAGGTATTTATAAAGATGCTGAATGAGCGTCCACTTAACAAGATCACAGTTAAGGATATTGCTACAGCATGTGAGATAAATAGAAATACTTTTTATTATTACTACACAGACATATATGCACTTTTGTCAGAGATATTCCAAACAGAACTTCAGACAGTAATTGATGAATATAATGATACACTTTCCTGGGAGGAGAGTTTTATTGTAGCTGCTAGATTTGCTTTAGAAAACAAAACAGCTATTTATCATGTATATAATTCCATGCAGAGAGAAGGACTAGTGAACTATATATACAATGTATCAGGAAATGTGATGATTCGGTATATTGAAAAAGTAAGCGATGGTATCTCAGCTTCTTTGGAAGATAGAAAATTGATTGCTTCCTTTTATCAGTGTGCCCTCACTGAAATGGTACTACGCTGGGTTGCTGCCGGAATGAAGGAGGATCCTGATACTATTGTTAGACGAATTGGACAGCTTTTCGATGGAAACATCGAATTGTCCCTTAAGCGAAGTGCTGATTTAAATAATGTCTAATAAAAAGCAATAGGAGATTCCTTTTTACCAGACATTTTGATATAAATGTCTAAAAATTAGATAAATAAACTGCGGTGTTCAAATTTCGAACACCGCAGTTTGTTTATCTAATGAAAAAGACACAAAAAAACTATATTATAGATTTATAGAGATCTTATAGGTAATAAGTATCCACAAAATTATAGAAGAACTCTAAATATAATGATAGTATTTGGAAAACTATTAAAAAATTAAGAAGGAGTGAGATAATAATGAAATTAAAAACACATGATGATAGACTTACTCTTACAAATGGAAGTTATCATGCTTTAGTAAATGCAAGAAAACCTAAAGGAATTGAAGATAAAAAAGCTTATTTAATCGGTACTGGAATTGCAGCTTTAGCTGCTGGTTGTTTTTTAATTCGTGATGCTCACATGGATGGCAGCAAAATTACCTTCTTAGAACAATTAGACATTCCTGGTGGATCTTTGGACGGAGAGGTTCGTCAAAATATGGATTATGTAGCACGTGGTGGACGTGAAATGGGTCACCATTTTGAGGTTTTATGGAGCTTATTTAGTTCATTACCATCTACAGAAGATCCTAATATGACTGTTTTAGATCATTTTTATTATACAAACTACGATGATCCAAATTTTAGCAATTGTCGTATTACTAAAAACCAAGGTGAGCGTTATGACAATGGAAAATTCAATTTGGGTCAAGACTTGGCAAAAGAATTAGCTGCTTTTGTAAATATAACAGATGAAGAACTTGAAGATAAATCTATTGAAGATGTTCTTTCTGAAGAACTTTTAAACACTGATTTCTGGACATATTGGAGAACAATGTTTGCTTTTGAAAATTGGCATAGTGCTTTAGAGATGAAATTATATATGAATCGTTTCATCCACCATGTTGGAGGACTTCCAAATCTTTCTGCTTTACAATTTTCAAGACATGATCAATACACTTCATTTGTAAAACCTATGATTAAATATTTAGAAGATCATGGTGCTAAATTTGAATATGGAGTTACTGTTGATAACGTTGAGTTCTCAATTTCAGATGCTAAAAAGGTTGCAAAGAGAATAGTTGCAACAGACAAAGCTGGAAAGAATATCTCTATTGATTTAACAGAAAACGACTTAGTATTTATCACTAATGGTTCCATGACTGAAGGTTCAGGATATGGTGATGACAACACTCCTGCACCATTTAATAGAGAACCAAAAGGGTGCTGGAAGTTATGGAGGAACATAGCAGCTCAATCAGATGAATTTGGAAAACCAGATAAATTCTGTACAGATACAGAAAAATCTAATTGGGAATCTTGTACAGTAACTTGTCATGATGAACGTGTTCCTGAGTACATTGAAAAGATCACAAAACGTTCACCATATGGCGGACATACTGTAACAGGCGGAATAGTTACAGCTCTTGACTCTTCATGGTTGATGAGTTGGACAATAAACCGTCAAGAACAATATTATGGACAACCAGAAAAAGATGTTCTAGTTTGGGTATATGGTTTATTCTCTGATGTTCCTGGAGATTATATTAAAAAACCTATGAGAGATTGTACTGGTAAGGAAATTACAAAAGAATGGTTATATCATATAGGTGTTCCTACAGATAAAATTGAAGAATTAGCAGGATCATGTAGCGCAGTTCCTGTTATGATGCCATTTATAACCTCTCAATTTATGCCTCGTGCAGCTGGAGATCGTCCATATGTTGTACCAAAGAATGCTGTAAACTTTGCTTTCCTTGGACAATTTGCTGAAACATTAGATGATCCAGGCCGTGATACTGTATTTACTATAGAATATTCAGGACGTACAGCTATGGAAGCAGTATATGTTTTAACCGGAGTTGAAAAAGGAGTTCCTGAGGTATTTTCTTCAAGATATGATATCCGTTATTTATTAAATGCAGGTGTATGTTTATTAGATGGAGAAAAACCAGAACTTGATTTACCACCAATGGCTAAACGTAAAATTTTAAAACAAGTAGCAGGAACAGACATTGAAAAGTTATTAAAAGAATATGGAATTATTTAATGCCATTTACAGTTAGATAATTTGATTAAAATCCCGAATTTTAAAAAAATCGGGATTTTAATTTGTTGTAGTTATTATTCATATGGCAACTTGGTATATGAATAATATAATAGAATGGCATACAAAGGAGGAAACTTCTGTGAAAGAAAAAACAGATTTCAAGCAAGATTATATTTCTACCACTTATTCACGGGTCAGACTTTTATTTTTTACGGGAATCTTTTATACTAGTTAGAAGAACGCTTTAAAATTGTATTTATCTTTTAAATAATGTAAAATAGTCTGGGTAATATATACATATAGGCAACGAAATATGATATGTATATAATGTTGTGATAAGGAAGATGATAATGGTTTATTTAAATGCTTTTAAATTTCCAAATGATGATATGGAATTTGACTTTCTAATAGAGGTAAAAAGGACATGCTATGACTCGTTTTATCCATTTAAGGTATTATCAAGACATGGTTTTGAAAGAATTGATTTTGAACCAATTACGATTTTATATGGTGGAAATGGTTCAGGAAAATCAACAGCGTTAAATGTGATAGCAGAAAAAACAGGAATCAATCGAGATTCTATTTATAATAAATCTAATTTCTATTGCGACTATGTCAATATGTGTGAGATGCAGTTTGAAAATGACATCCCTAAAAATAGCAGAATTATAACAAGTGATGATGTATTTGATTATATGTTGAATATCCGTAACTTCAACGAAGGAATTGATCAAAAACGGGAAAAAATTTTTGAAGAATATTTAGATGTGAAATATTCTCATTTCCAAATGAAGTCTATAGCAGATTACGAGCAACTAAAAAAAGTGAATACTGATAGAAGTAAAACCCAGTCACGATTTGTGAGAAATGAATTGATGGATAATGTACGGGAATATTCAAATGGGGAAAGTGCATTCCGATATTTTATTGAAAAAATTGGTGAAAATGGGCTGTATATATTGGATGAGCCTGAAAATAGTCTTTCTCCCAAACGTCAGATGGAATTAATGAAATTTATTGAGGACTCTGCACGATTTTTAGGCTGTCAATTTATTATATCAACACATTCGCCGTTTCTGCTTGCTATGCATGGAGCAAAGATATATGATCTTGATGAAAATCCAGTTGATGTGAAAAAGTGGACGAAATTAGAAAATGTGCGTACATATTATGAATTTTTCAAAAGATATGAAAACGAGTTTTGATGTTGTTGAAAATAGATAGATTATACACATAATCTATCCCAATATTTTTAAAGATGTCTATAGTATTTTGGTAAAAAATAATAGAATAAGCAGCTTTATTGATTTGGGTAGAAGTGGAAAGTCAGGCAGGATGAATAATTTTGTATAAAAAACATAGAATTAGATTAAAACTAAGCATATATATAAAGTTATCGGAAAGCAAAGAGTTTTGGGGTTAGTGTGATTATTATGCAAAATAGATTTGTTGATCCTATATTAAGGGAAAAAGCTAAAGGCAAAACTATTTTGATGTCCAGCCACATATTTGAAGAAGTCGAAAGAACCTGTGATAATGTACTAATCATTAAGCATTCTGATGTACAAACTCTTAAAAATTCTCAACGAAAAGGCTTTATCATCCATCAGACCTGACCATATTGCTTATGCTTCAAAGGTGCTTAAAGAGGAAAGCTTTGAGGTGTACTCTACATCTGGAGACACCATTGAGGTTTTTGTAACAGGTGAAAATGTTGATCGTTTCATTAAGACAGCTGCACGGTTTACCATCCTTAATTATGTATATGACCATAATAATTTCAATGTATGACCCCAATGAAATGGAAGCTTTAACATCAATGTTGAAGTTACTTCCAGAAGACCTCATGAAAGCTATGGATTTTTCAAATGTGGTTACAGACCTTACAGGTTATCTTGCAAGCTGGCTTTATGAACTGTACAGTTATGTTTCCTAACACTGGTGCATTTTTCATTCTAAACCTTACTACAATGCTTGTTAATATGGTTGTAATGATGATTAGCTTTTTCTTCTCTTATTTTTTCAATGAAACAAAGTTATCGCTTGGTTTTGGCGCAGGTATTCCAATAGCATTTTTAATTATGAATATGTTAGGTGGTATTTCAGCAGATGTAGAGATTTTCAAAAAGCTATTAATTCACGGTTTTTATGATCCAGTGGAATTGGTTCGTGGGGGTGAAATTCTTAGCATTGATATCATCTATATCAGTATAAGTGCTATTCTTTTTGTGTCTAAGATATTGACATATACCCATTGTTATTCACATTTCAAACTTGCACTATCTAAAGATATAAAGTAAAATTAACTTGTTGTAATATTAAGTTTTTAAATTCTATGTCGTTGATAAGAGAAATACTTTTGTTAAGGCTATGAGAATTAGGGGGAGTGAAATTGGATTGTAAAATATTAGTAATTGATGATGATAAAGAACTGTGTGCTTTGATAAAGCAAAGTGTGGCGGCTGAAAATATAGATGCAGATAACTGCTACTCCGGCGTAGATGGACTAGCCATCATTGAAAAGAACGATTATCAGCTCATCATTTTAGATGTGATGATGCCGGGAATGGACGGTTTTAAGACAATGGAAAAAATACGTAAACAAAGCAGCGTCCCCATCCTTATGCTGACTTCTAAAAATGACAGCACATCAAAAATTCGTGGACTTCGTTCCGGTGCAGATGACTATCTGACAAAGCCCTTTGATATGGAAGAATTAATTGCTAGAGTAGTTTCTCTAATACGTCGGTACACACGTTTCAATTCAGTGGGAGGTCATTCACACCTACTAACTTACCAAGGACTAACTATAGACTTAGACAGCCGAAGCGTAACCACGCAAAACGGTACATCTGAATTACCGCCGAAAGAATTTGATATACTGCTGTTCTGTGCAAAAAACCAAGGAAAAATTTTGACGAAGCAACAAATTTATGAGGAGGTTTGGGGCGAGATTTATGTTTATGATGACAGCAATATTATGGCAATCATCAGCAGACTTCGCAAAAAAATCGAACCTAATCCTGGTGCACCGTTTTATATTCAAACAGTAAAAGGGATTGGTTATCGTTTCAACAAGGAGGTGTAGGCTGTGATTCTCAATGTGACTTTGGGCATATTATTTTGCCTTGCTCTCCTTTTCGGTATTACCTGTTTTGCAAAACTAATTGATGTAAAGCGGCAGCTCAAGGACATGACTGATGCCTTGAATGATATTAAGTCTGGAAATGGAAACCGAAAGATCCTCGCCGCAAGTAATGAATTGACCGCTGGCCTTTCCTATAAAATGAATGAAATAGTTTATCGTTACGAAGAACAGCTCTCTCAGCTTAAAGCGGCGGATGAAAGCAACCGCCAACTTATGACCAGTCTTTCTCATGATGTACGAACTCCCCTTACCACACTTATTGGCTATTTGGATGCCATTCACAGAGGCATTGTTGCCGGAAAAGAACACGAGGATTATCTGGAAATCGCAAGACGGAAAGCCCATGACCTAAAAGATTATATAGACATTCTTTTTGATTGGTTTAAATTAAATTCCAGTGAATTTGCCTTATCCATAGAACAAGTAGAGATTGCGGAGCTGACACGAAATATTCTGAAAGACTGGATACCCATTTTTGAGGAAAACCATTTGGATTATGAAATAGAAATTCCGGAAAAGCCGCTGTTTGCAAAAGTGGACTTGGATGGATATGCGCGAATCATCAACAATTTGGTACAAAATGTCCTTAGCCATAGCCAAGCTACGCGGATCAAAATCGAGATGGCGAAAAAGGTAAAGGAAATTGAAATCCGCATAGTGGACAATGGAATCGGGATTGAGAAAACTGATCTGCAGCATATTTTTGAAAGACTGTATAAATGCGATAAAGGCCGTTCTGACAAAGGAAGTGGATTGGGATTGTCTATTGTTCAGCAGATGGTTGAAAAAATGGATGGTAAAATTACCGTTCAAAGCGAACCAAATCAGTATACTGTTTTTGCTGTTTGTCTTCCATTAAAGAATTAAAAAAATCTCTGTTCACGGGGAGGCCACTGAAAAACTAAAAATATTGAATCGTCATCACGAAAGTGATGGCGGTTTTACTTTTTTGAATCAATAAATTATATTTCTTTAAGGTTAAGTTATTCAAACAAAAAGGA
>NZ_JAGGKA010000004.1 GCF_017873215.1 Clostridium tetanomorphum | reverse complement strand
TTGAAGTATAATTTTTATGTAAATTAATGTGTTTGATCATATATTAATTTTACCATAAGTCTTTCACTCTTCCGAGTGGGAGATTTATTTTTTTACGTAAAAAAACTGTCGCACTAATTTTTTAGTGCGACAGCCCCTTTTTGTAATGTTGTTCTCCCAAGTTAATTCTGGCTAAAATTATGTCATACCTGAAATATTAACATCTTTTCTTATTTCTGTTTTAATTCTATTTTAATTTTTTTATCCATACCATCAACCTTATAAGTAAATCCTAAATATAATTTTTTTATTTTATTAAAATATGGACTTTGAAAGTCTGCTGTTACCTTTTGAACTTCTCCATCATCACCCCATCCAAATCCTCTACATGCATATATATTACCCTTATCATCTTCAAGATAAGGATTCTTTACTATCCAGTCTTTTGGTACAAAAAAAGTACTATCTACACTCATAGGATATACATTTACATCAGTTATTTTTACTAAATGATTTTCATCTGTGTTATTTGCTTTAACATATTTAATTTCCTTAGCGTTTCTAAATTTATCATCAATCTCCACATTTACCTCCCAATTGCCCTTAATAACCTTAGGAGTCTTATGAAAAATTCTATAGAAATATCCTTTTTTATAATAATGATTTACATCCATAATACTAATATCTGAACATTCCGTGAACTTAATATTAATGTTTTTAGGAATTGCATTTAATTTTGATGTTCCACTAGATGAAAATCTAATTACTTGTTGCCTTATTCTAGAATCTTTAAAGTTTTCTTCGTTTATATCCCTCTTGCTAAAACTATTGTAATAAACTATTTCATTATACATCTTATTCTTATTCTTTTCATCTCTCATAATATCATCAAAATCTCTTCCATCATATAAAATCCTTCCCGTATCATCTGTGATCTCAAGTATTTCTTGATTAAAGTTATCCCATTTACAACTACTATCAACTTTTGAAGTATATCCTATAATAAGTGAATTTTTATCTATAGAAAGTTGATCAATAGTTACTGTAACACCTTTATCAGAAACTGAATTATGTGATATATTTTTATCTTTAAAAGAACCTTGAACAAAGCCATTTTTAACAGCTGCATTTATTTGTTTGTCATTAAATTTACTAAATAAATTTTCTATTGCTATAGATGCGTTGTTTATATATTTGGCAAAGGTAGGTGAAGTATTATTTAATACTACCATTAAAGCTAAACTTGCAGCTAACATTCCAGTAGTTTTTAAAATTAATTTTTTATGTCTATTTTTAGCTCTCTTTATTGCCTTTTCTATAATTAGATCTGTTTCAGTTGGCACTTCTATTTCATCAAATTTATTTTTCATTAAAAATTTGTCATTATAATTCAATTTACTATACCCCCATTTGAATTTTTAATTTTTTTACAGCTTTATGAATATGTGTTTTAACTGTACCAATAGGACATTCAAGTATATCCGCTATTTGTAAAACGGTTAAATCGTTAAAATATCTAAGTATTATTACTATCTTTAGTTTTTCTTCTAATTTATCGATAGCCTTGTATAAATCTAATTTGTCTTCTAAATCAATAGTATCTTTATTCTTTTTACCTTTTTAAAATTTTTTTAAGAACAAAAAATTAAAAGTAAAAAAAGATGCTTCATCATAAAAAGATTAGCACCTTTTCTTGTTAATATATTTAGTTAAAATTTAATAGCTCTAAAACAGTTTTATATGTAAAAAATTCTGTTTATACTAAGTTATTTAGGGATGTCTTAAATTTTAAATGTTGAAATCTTGTCCCCATTGCATCCATAACAGAATTCCATTCTTGCTGAAGTTCTTTTGTATCTGATATAATTCTCTGTTCTTCTTTTCCAAAACTTTGTGCATACTTTTTTCCGTTTTTCATAAAATCCATTAATACAGAAGATAACTTTTCTTTAGCATTTTGTGTATTTGCATCTCTTATATTTTCATATAGTCTTGAATATATATTATGAGTTTTATAAAATATATGACTTTTATTATTTATTGAGTCCATCATTTCATTTGAATCTTTTCTTCCTAGTTTTTCATCAAAACTTACATTTTCCATTCCCAAATAAAATCAGTAAACTTCTTAAATGGATGTGTGGAATTTGTTTCTTTATCCTTTGATGTTTCAACTACCTTTACTTTTTCTTTTGGTATTTCTCTTTGCTTATCTTTAATAATTTGGTTAATTTGCTCTTTTGAATTCTCCAACTATCAATAGCTTCTATGGTATCTATTTTTTCATCAGTTTTCTTATATAACTTTAAATGATTATTTTGATTATAATTGAACATATTTGCATTATCTTTATGGGATAGTATATTGCCACTTCCATAGTTTCTTGTAAAATCCAATAGCATTTCAAAACACCTTCTTATAAACTTTTAAAGTAAAAATGTGCATAAATTGAAATTTTTTCTTTTTACATTATCGTAAAATATATAGATAACTTTAAAATATTCATAAACTACCATGGAATTGATTATAAAAAGTTTTACTACTCTGTTATATTATTAGATTAGTTCCAAAACTTAATCTTCTTATTCATTATGTAAAAACTTAAATTAGATTTATTGAACTGGCTTTCCCGGCACAAAAAGCCTTACTATTTTTTCGAGAACCATTCCAGGGCTGATTATTTCTACACCACTAATTAAAAGTATACTGACAATTAAATTTATAGCAATTATGGAAAAATAAAATATCATAGCTTTTTTAGGATAACTTGCATTCAACAAATGGGGAAAATCAGCCAACACTATGATTATTAAAACAACAATCACTCCAAATATTTTGATACCAGCATTATCAGACATTCTTTCACACAACTCCTCTTATCCATTTAAATCTTTTGATTCTATTTTTCTTTTCTTACTCAATGAAATAATCATAATAATAAATGGAATAATTACTTGAAAAGGTATGGCTAAGTAGACATACACCTCTGATACACTAGCAAAAAACTGAAAAATATCGTTATAATTCCACATACATAAAATAAGCAACAATAAAGCCATAGGAAATATGAACGGTCTATGATCATCCAAATTTAGCATTTGAGCAACTCCCTTTGTAGCAGCATATAGATAAGTTGATGATTCTGCACTACTTCCAATTATTAAATTAACAGCAATAAGTGGTGAAATATTCATAGGGTCAGGTATTAATTCTGATGATGTCTGGGCAGGAAAAGTTAAATTTTCTAATAACTTAGGCCCTAGAACCATTATGTCACGAAGTATAGTAATAAATATAATAGTTCCTCCTATCATCATAGCTGAAAAAGCAGCTTTTTTTATATTTTCATTATTATTAACATTATCATAAATCATCATAAAAACTACTAATTCTCCAAAAGGAAATGCAACTGTGGATAGGCTACTCTTGAAAATAGGATACCATCCACTCTCTAATATAGGAAGAATATTCATAAACTGTATATGTGGTATTAATAATAAAGATACTGTTATAACAAAAAAAACAAATACATACACAAGTATTCCATATACTCTAGCTATAATTTCTGGACCGCCTCTAACTGCAAAGGAAACTAAAAAAACTAATGATGTCATAATAAAAATAATAGGAGTATCAGGATAGTTTACAATATATATATACTCTCCAAACTCTCTTACAATTAAAGAATTAGCATACATAAAGTAAACAATATAGAAAATTCCAAACGTAATTCCTAAATATTTACCAAAACAATCTTTTAAAATCTCAATAATATTTTTAGATGGGTTTAATTTAATTATTTTCATATACATTAGCATTATAAAAATCCCCAAAATCCAGCCAATACCAAACCCTATCCAACTATCCTGACCTGCACCATGACCTACAGCAGGATTTATAATAGACATATCTCCAAAAGTAAAAGTTAACATCCATAAAAATAGTTGAAAAGCTGATATTTTTCTTAACTTCCCCATATATCTTCTCCAATCAAAAATATATTTACTTATGAACTATATATCTAAATATTCATTATCATATATGCTTCTTTATGAAACCCATCTCCTTATTTTTATATTGTACTTTTATTTCTACAGGCGAATCACAAAATATGTCATTCCAATTATTTTTAACTTCTCTCCAATAATTTAAATTTTTACTATGAATAATTTTATCAAAACCAAAAATGTCAATCCGTAAATCTTGTTGAGCATTCTTTATTGTCTTATCAATTACTTTTTTAATTTCTTTTGAAGTTTCTTCTTCTAAAGCTCTAATTTGATCAGCTGAAGTTAAATCTCCCTTTCCATGTTGTTCTACCATTTTCCCCTCTGCCTGTACTTCCACCAAAAGTACAGGTTTACTATTATTAAATGATACATTTTTTTTAGTTACAGATTTAGTAATTTCTACTGTGACCTTTTCATCAGAATTTATTGGGTTTGGTACATTTATGATTGGATTTTTAAATTTATTATCTACAATTAAAAATCCATAAGTCTCACTTGCATTTAACCATCCAACTAATTTATCTTTTTTAAAAACTGCAGCTCCTGTAAAATCTAGATTTGATGTTGTTAACTTTTTATTTACTTCTGAAACTTTCACCATGCCAACTACAGAATTCCCTTCTTCAACAACATTTAATATTAAATCATACATAGTCATTTTTCTTATAGATGCTAATCTATCAGTATTTTTTACTGTTTCAATGATTTCCAAAGAAGAAGCATCTGCTTGTTCTGGCTCTATGCCAAGTAACACTTTAGGTTTTATTCCTTTTGAAATAAGTACAATCTCTCTTTTGTCTATTTCATGAACTCTCTGAAAAAAATCTAAAATATCATCTATACCTTCTTCAGCAAGTTTTTCCCCAATTATCATCACTTGAATATTAGAATAATTTAATGTCTTATTTACCTTTGTTAATAAATTTCTATTTGCTTCAAATGCAGTGCTTCCTCGCGCAGACAGTAAACGCCATGTTTTTTTCTTACTACCTTGCTTTCCCTCTTCATCTGAGGTTGGTTCGATTAACTGTACAGTAACTTCTAGTTCATCATTTTCTACTTTTTCAATACCAACTCCTACAACTATGCCCATTTCTGTTAGCTCCTTGTTATTCCAACAACCAGAAAGAACAAAGAACATTAAGCAGATTATAAATAATTTAATTTTTTTTGTGCCATATAACATATTCCTCATTCTTCTTTCTTAGGAGAATTATTTTCTGATTTGTCCTTTATATCATCTATTTTCTTACGAAAATTATTTTTTACTCTGTACTTTACATTATTCATCTTTCCCCAAGTTAAAGACCTTGGTCTAGTAAGCATAGCCCATAATGGTACGCGAACCACTGTATCCTTTAGTTCCGTTTTACTAAATGATGAAAATGGAGATAAATAAGGAACATCAAAAGATCTTATTGAGCTTAAATGAATTAGAAGCATAATATTCACAATCATAATTCCCAATAGTCCCATAAAATTAGATACAACCAACAATATCAATCGTATAATTGGAATAGCTCCTAGTAAAGAACCTGAAATAAAGCCACCAATAGCTGTAATAGCAGTAACAATAACCATAGGGGTACTAACTAAACCTGCTTGCACTGCAGATTGACCAAGTACCAAAGCTCCAACAAAGCTAACTGTTGAACCTGCTGGTCTAGGCATTCTTATCCCTGATTCTCGTAATATCTCAAATATCAACAGCATTAAAAATGATTCCATAAAGGCGGAATAAGGAACTTTCTCCCTTGAGGAAGTTATTGTTAATAATAACTTAAAGGGTATAACTTGCTGATGAAAAGAAATCAAAGCAAGATACATAGCAGGTAAGTTTGTAGAAATAAACAAACCAATAATCCTAATCACTCTGTAAAAAGTAGCAACAAGTGGTTTAACATAATAATCTTCTGCAGTCTGAATTGATTCAATTAATAGATATGGAACGGTTAAAACAAATGGACTACCATCACAAAGAATAGCTACTCTACCTTCTAAAAGCTTTGCACAAATAACATCTGGCTTTTCATATGCTCCAATAGTTGGAAACACACTAAAGGGAGCATCTTCAATAAACTCTTCTAAATAACTAGATTCTAATACTGCATCAGTATCAATTTTATTTAATCTGTTCCTTAGAGTTTCTATAATCTGTTCATTGGTAATTCCTTTAATATAACATATTGTAACTGTTGTATTTGTCTGTTGTCCTATAGTTATATCCTCAAATTTCAAATTAGAATTTTTAATTATTCTGCGTATCATAACCTTATTATTACTCAAAAGTTCAGTAAAACCTTCCCTTGGACCACGGATAACAGCGTCTGTTAAAGGTTCAGCAATATCTCTGGATTTCACTTCCATCAAATTTATGCTTAATGCAACTGTAGTTCCATCTATATATAAGATAACATTCCCTTCTAGAGTTTTATTCACAATTTGGTGAAAATCCTTTATCTCCTCAATTTGACTACAAGTCAAAATATTTTTTTTAAGAATATTTATATTACTATCCTTTGCTGTAGATTCTCCCTGAAAATATATACTAACATTCTCATTCATTACAGGCTTTAAAATATTTTCATTAAGTAAATTTATATTAACCATTCCATCAATATATATAATCAACATAGTTGTATTAGGTTCACTACACAAGGTAACCTCTCTTATAATAAAATCATTAGTACCGGAAAATACTCCATTCAATTTTTCTTTAATCTGTATAATAGATTCCGGAATAGATTCAATGTCATTGCTAACTTTAGTTTTTGAAGAATAGTTTAAGGAATTAAATACTCTATTTGAATTATTATATTTCATTTTTGTGAGTAGTTTTTTTAACATACCTTCCTCCTGACATATACTTCATTGAATGGTTAGACGATTAATGTTTATTTTTCCCAATAGAAAATAATTTATTCTCAATTTAAATCTAATTTACTTATAGATAATATCTTTGCTAATGGCATACAAATAATAATATAGTACTTTTATTAATAAAAAAAGTGCTTCATCTCTTAAAGATTAGCACTTTTTCTAAGATTAATAATTTTATTAACTAAATTCATGACCTGGTACTCCATTATTAACGTAAGTTCTACTTTTCAATGGCTCAAATCCAGATATCTCCATGTCTGTTACAGCAGGATATGCCTTATGATTATCTGGAAATGTAAAATGAAGAGTATAATTCTTTCCATAAAAAGCAGCCTTTGTTCCATCTCCTGTAAAAACTGCCGTATTGGTAAGAAAAATAACTTTTTTGTTTTCTGTTTTCGCATCTACTTCATAGATGGTAAAATCAAAAGAAGTATCAGTAATATTAGAAATGGCAACTTCACAATAAGTTTTCAAGTTCAAGATATTATCTCCGAAGCGCCTGTCATCAAAATAGATGCCTTTATATAATTTAACTTTACTACTTACTTTAGCCTTTTCTGGAGATACATTATTTTTATATTTTTCATCTTTCTCTAATTTTTCAGTTGAATTTACTTCTTTAGAAGAATCTTTTGATATTTCTTTTTTTCCCTCCTGTGATATTGAAGAGTTTGGTTTATTGTAAGAATCAGTTGTAGATTTATTAGTAGAGCAGCCAATTAATATATTTGAAAATAATAAGGATAAAGTAACAAGAACAATTTCTTTCTTTAAAAATTTTGCTTTCATTAATATACAAAATCCTTTCTTTAAATATTATTGCTTTATAATTAAAAATAGCAGATACATAATGTATCTAATTATGTGTCTGCTACTTTTAATGTATCTATTATAGCATAAAAACATGAAATATTTTCAAATTATTAATGAAACTTTTTTTATTTTTTACTTTTCATTTTTGCCACGAACATCATCCTCAACTTTACGGGAATCCAATTCTTTATTCTGTTTGCCAAGCCAGGAACAGTAATGTCCTTATTTTTGAAAAATCGTTTATAAGCATATGCTGCAACTTCTTCAGCAGTCATGGCACTTGGTGGAATTTTTGTTCCTTCTCGAGCAAAGAAATCGGTTTTTGTAGCGCCAGGACATAATGTACAAACTTGTACACCTTTTTCCTTTGCTTCATAACGGATTGCTCTACTATAACTTAATACAAAAGCTTTACTAGCAAAATAAGTGCTGGTATATGGCCCTGGCTGAAAAGCACCAATAGATGAAACATTTAAAATTTTACCATTCCTTTGTGTATACATATCAGAAATATACAATTTGCAAAGTTCTACAAGATTGATTATGTTTAATATCATCATGTTTTCATCATGTTGTAAATCAATTTTATCTGTGGAACCAACCAATCCTATTCCTGCATTATTCACAAGTATAGAAATATTCAAGTTATCTTCTTTTGTTTTATTATATAATTGTATTGCTGCTCCTATCTTTCCCATATCCTGTTGATAGGTGAACACTGTTGTTTTGAACTCATTTTCTAATATTTCCTTAGTCCTTTGCAATCTTTTACTGTTAGAAGAAACTATGATAATTCCGTAGCCATCCTTGGCAAAATTCTTTGCAAGTTCAAAGCCTATTCCACTTGTTCCTCCAGTAATCAATACATATTTCATATGTAAACACTCCTCTCTTCTTATATCATTATAGAAGAAAGAAATGTACCAGTAATTCACATAGGTTAATTGAAAGAATTATTTTTTATTCCTTTCCTTATCCTGCTCAAAGATGCTGCCCTGATGCCTATATAGGATGCAATATATTTTAATTCAACTCTATCATGAAGATGAGGATATTGTCTGCAAAAATCAATGTATCGTTCTTCAGCATTCATTAGAGCTGAATTTTTAATCCTGGCTTCCAATTTTTCAACTTCCTTTAGATAATACTTAACAAATATATTATTTAAGTTTTCATCCTCTTTTATAATTTTATGTACTAATGCATATGGAAGTTGAATACACTGGCAATTTTCCAGACATTCAATGGTAAATGATGAAACACTTGCTGTCCGTAAGCCTTCAGAAGAAAAGAATTCATTCTCTCTGCTAAAACATTTTGTAATATCATTTCCGTATTCATCAATATAATATCCTCTTACTATACCATGGATTATAAAATAAAGGTTTTCCGATTTCATACCTTCCAGTAATACAATATGTTTGGCAGGGAACTCCACAAAAGAAACTTCACTATTAATCATATCAGCCACATTTTCATCTATTTTTATTTCAAGTCCTACTTCCAAATACTTACTAGCATTCATCACTTTTATTAACTCCTTTAATATATTTCATAGCCTGATAGAGACTTTTGTTTTAATAATCCTAGTACCATTAAACCAATCAAACTTAACACCATCTTAATATAAGATATCATATATTCAAATTTGTATATACAATTTTGAATATATCATAGCAAATATTTTTTATTTGTAAAGTTATGACGTCGATTTTAGAAGTTGCACCTATAGTAAAGGAACCTTTATATTTATTATTTTTTATTACAACTATATCAAGATACAAGTTTACCACAAATTGGTACAAAACGACTAGCAGTATTTTAGATATGAATAAATTGCATTTTCAAGATACAAGGGTCTGTAAATAAAATTATGAAAAAATTAAACTCACTGGCATATTCTGCTCAATGAGTTTTCAGTGGTGTTATTATTATGTAACTAAACCATTGGTTTTTATTTGTCTCTATTGTGGTAGGACTTTATCTGCTAAAAAGAATTGTGAACATTTTAAAATTAAGTATCTAAAGCAAATTCAACTGCTGAAACAGCATGTATTGTTGTTGTATCAAAAACAGATACATTAGTATCCTCTTGTTTTATTAGTAAGGGTATTTCTGTACAACCTAGTATTACTCCTCTTGCACCTTTATTATATAAACTATCTATTACTTTTTTATATTTTTCTTTTGAGCTTTCCTTTATTTCACCCTTACATAATTCATTATAGATAATATCATGAACAATTTCTCTTTCATTTTCATCTGGTATAATTACATCTATATTGAATTTTCCCTTTAAAACTTTTTTATAAAAATCCTGTTCCATAGTAAACTTAGTTCCTAACAATCCTACCTTTTTTATTCCCTTTTCAACTACTTTTTTGCCTGTTGCCTCAGCTATGTGCAAGACTTTAATTCCTACATTTTTTTCAATATCATCAGCCATTTTATGCATAGTATTAGTACAAATCACAATAAATTCTGCTCCACCATTTTTTAGTCTTTGAGCAGCATCTATCATTATATTGGTTAGTTCTTCCCATCTATTTTGGTGTTGTAATATTTCTATTTCTTCAAAGTCAACGGAATACATTAAACATTTTGCAGAATGAAGTCCTCCTAGTTTTAACTTAACAGTTTCATTTAAAATCCTATAATATTCCAATGTTGATTCCCAGCTCATTCCACCTATTAATCCAATTGTTTTCAACTAAAAAATCTCCTTTCAAGTTTGAATTGTTTCATCAAAGCTATTTTTCAAACGCTTTATACCTACAATTATTTCTTCATTTTTAGGATAAGTAAAATTCAATCTTATAAATCTTGTTTTTTCTTTTTCATTAATACTAAAAAAATTTCCTGAAATAAAATTCACTCCATTTCTTATAGATTCTTTTAATAATAAATTTATATTGATTTTTTTTGTAAACTTACACCATAAATAAAATCCACCTTGTGGTTTGTAAATCTCTATTTCTTTAAAATTTTCCTTCAATTCTTTTATCATTAAATCCCTTTTTAAACAATACTCTTTTCTAACCTTTTTAAGATGTTTTACATAATAACCTTCTCTTAAAAATTCACATATCATGCTCTGACTTAGGGTATTTACATGTAAGTCCGTTAATTGCTTAAACATACTTAATTTATTTATTACTCTTTCTGGTGCAACTATCCATCCTACTCTTAATCCTAATGAAATAACCTTTGAAAAACTACTTAAATAGAGTACATAATTAAACCTATCTAATGCTTTTAATGGTGGTAATTCCTCACCTTCATATCTTAATTCTCCATAAGGATCATCTTCAATTATTGGTATACCATACTTTCCTGAAATTTTTATAATTTCATATCTTCTTTCTAAGCTCATTGTAATTCCAGTAGGATTATGGAAATTTGGAATAACATAAATGAACTTGGGTTTATGTTTTTTTATTAAATGCTCCAATATATCAATCCTAATTCCGCATTTATCCATTGGAACGCCTATAACTCTTGCTCCTAAAGACTTAAACAATTCAATAGCTCCGAAAAATGTAGGTTCTTCAACTAAAATAACATCATTAGAATTTACAAAAGTTCTTACAATTACATCTAACCCTTGCTGCGAACCTGATGTAACCATTATTTCTTTAATTGATACTCTAACCTCTCTACCTAACATTAATTTCTTAATTTCTTTTTTTAAGCCTTTATGCCCTGTTACTGGGCTATGTAAAAATACTTTTTCTACTTTACTTTTTAATAAATTCTTCTGAATCTTATTAAATTCTTCTTTTGGAAATAAATCTGGTGCTGGAATCCCTCCTGCCAAGGAAATAGTATTGCCATTACTATCAATATTCATTATTTCACTGATGACACTGTTGAAGTTATTTCTTGAATTTTCATTATATATTTCATACCAAAATAAGTGTTTAGGAAAATTATTTGATTTAACATTTGATATGTCTTCATCAGAATAGATAACATAAGTTCCTTTTCCTACTTGTGAACTAATAAGTCCTTCTTGTTTTAACTCTTCATAAGCCTTAACAACTGTACTTCTATTAATATCTAGAGCCTTTGCAAGTTCCCTTTCCGATGGTAACACATAATCCTCTGGAATTATTTTAGAATAAATCATATTCCTTATTTGGCTTTTTATTTGAACATATAAAGGAATTTTACTATCTCTTTCAATATTAATTTTCATATAATCACTCGCTTATCTAAGTTTGTTTATATTCTATTATACATATATAATCCTTATTTAAAACTACCAATTTCAATTTTTGTAATACCATCCATTATTAAAAATGATTACGATTAAATTTATTAGTCTTCATATTGAAAAAAAGATGCTACATCTCTAAAAGATTAGCATCTCAAACATTTATTTTATATATATTAAGTTACATTTCATTTATACTTTCAATAGAAACTACAACTCTACTATGTGGAAGATAATATATTCTATAATATTTATTCTTTTTAAACTCTATATTGCTTAGTAAATTCTTAGGACATAAAAACTTTTTACACTTTTCATTTGTATTAAATTTATAACTATTAAGTATTTTTAATGGTCTAGGTTTTTCAGCATAATATCCTCCTTCTATCTCTTGTTCTACTCCTTCTTCTATCATCCCCTCATGTATTTCTGTTTTTTCACTTTTTAACAAAGTAATATCAGAATCATATCTCTTTACTATATCTAGCACTTTTTCACGTCCCAAATACGCAAAAGAAATAAATATCATAAAACTAACAAGTAGTACAGATAAAGTAATTTTCCCATGTAATATTGTTAATGTATTTAATTTATCTTTTCTTTTATTTCCTTTTAAACAATGTGTAATTAATAGTATGAAAAATATGCTTGTACCAAGTGTTAACCATATTAAAATAATTAGATTGCTCCAGTAAGTCACTCTCAGAATAACTCCTGTCTCCCCAAGTTTATCTAAATGTATATATTTTGTCATACTAGATGGTAATTCTAAAACTATTAGAAACCCTTTGAGGTATATAATAGTCAAAAGTAAGGGGGTTATTATTTGTAAAGTTGCCCATAAATTTTGTTTGTTATTAATAGATTTTCTCTCTTTGTTATACCTGCTTTTCTTATTCCAAATATTTTTATTATCCATAAATCTCCTTATTCAATAAATTACATAATTAAATATGCATTTCCATTTTCACCATTCCATATGTAATTATAATTAATTTATCGATAATTTTAACATTATATATATATTTATTCTGTATTTTTATATTATTTTCTTTTCAAATAAAAAGAACACATTAGATACTTGTATACTTAATATCCTTATTTTCGCCTACTAAATTTACACCCTCCCTTGCCTCCTCCAAAATTCCCCCATATAATTAAACCATACTAAACTTTAGGAGGTACCCACATGAAAATCTACAACAAACTAGTAAGGGATAACATCCCACAAATTATAGAGAATGATGGCAAAAAATTTGATATACATTATGCTAAAAAAGAAGAATTAGTGTCACTACTTGAATCAAAATTACAAGAAGAAGCTTTGGAATTTTCCCAAGATAAAAATTTAGAAGAACTTGCAGATTTAATGGAAGTTATATTTGCACTTTCATCTATATTAGGATATTCTGAAGAGGATCTTTTAAAGAAAAGAGAAGAAAAGAAACTTAAACGAGGCGGCTTCAAAAAAGGAATTGTTCTTGAAAAAGTTTATGAAGATTAAACTAAAAGCTTCAGTGGAGAAAAAACTCCCCTGAAGCCAAGAACTTTGTTTATTTTTTACTTATTCTTTTTACAACATTTTTCATGAATATAGTTATCATATCCTTCGGCTTTGCAAATTTCTTCTCCTGCGTATATAGGCTCTTTGCAAAAATCACAAATGTTATTAAATAATTATTTCAGCATTAGTCTTAATCTCAGTAACCTTGCCCATTATTCTTTTAGCATCATTCATATTATCTTTAAACAATGTAGAAAGATTGCCAACAGTTCTAAATGGATCTTCCATAAGAATTCTATTATCTTCAATAAATCCATTTTTAACTACATAATCAATTATGAGCTTTACAAAATGTATCTGCTTAGTATTTAAGCTTTCATCATTTAAGAACTCAGAAAATAATTCATTTGCAGCATTTCTATCTAAGCCTACTATTTTTCTTACAAGCTTATTAACTGGCATGTTTCCAAACTCTTTTTCATACTCTTCTTTTGTCCCAAGTTCTTTCCACATAATAGCTTCAAGAGTTTCTAAATCTTGTTTTGTGAGTTTCTTATTATTTTTAAGTTTATATATTTCAAGTTGATCTTCATGTTCTTTAAGATAATATTCAACCTTCTTTTTGTAATTTTTTAAATTATTTGTATTGTAGATAGCTCCATGAGATTCTTCATTTATTATCATATCTTCAAAATGAGTGTAGTAAGTCTGTTGATTGGTTTTCTCTAAATACTTTATAAGCTCTCTTAGTGCATGCCTAACTTCATCCAATTCAAACAAATCAACTTCTTCCCAAAATTCAGTTGTTCTAACTTTATCTATAACATATTTTTGTTCCTGAACCTGTGGTATAGTTCCAAGCTTTGATAAACTTTCCGCTGTTTCTATAACGCTTTTTATTGGTCTTGTTGCATTATTATCTTGTAATTTAGCAAGTTCAATAGTATACATAAGTATATCAAACCTCTTTGCAAGCTCGTCATCATTCAGTGTTTTTATAAGTGGAGCTATATATTCTTTAATATCTCTTGTGTTAACCGCTCCAAGACTCTGCCATTGTTCTTTATTTTTATATTTTTGAACATATTTCAAGTTCATTTTCACCATAAAATTATCTTCATTTAAATTATTTACGTCTTCAAGTACATCCGTAAGCAATTCTTTTCTATGGCTTACATATTCTTCTTCTGAATACTTCAAATCTTGAAGTTCTTTTATTAGATCAACTTTAAGATTAAAAATCCTCTCACTTAGAGTCTGTCCTAAATTACCCTCAAAGCCTTTTGGATTCATTCTAAAAAATTCGAAATTATTACAGAAATCAAATATTAAAAACTTGTCCTTATTTTCTCCAATACCTAATAAATCTTCACAAAGTCTTGTACCTCTTCCTATCATCTGCCAGAACTTAGTTTTAGATCTTACTTTTTTAAAGAAAACAAGATTTAAAATTTCAGGAACATCAATACCTGTATCAAGCATATCAACACTTATTGCTATTTGTGGCAGCTTGTTTTTATCAGAAAAATCATCAATTAAGCTGTCTACATAGTTAATTCTATTATCTATTACTTTTGCATAGCTTGAACCAAGTTCTGGGTATAATTTATCAAATCTTTCTTTAATGGCTTCTGCGTGTTTATGGCTTTTAGCAAAAATTATAGTTTTGCCCAGCTTTTCATTTCCCTGAATTCTTAATCCCTTTTCCATAAGCTTATTTAAAACTAAGTCTATGGTATCTGCGTTAAATAGCCATTCATTAACAGCATCACTGCTTATTTCTTCTCCTACATTTTCATCATTGTTAAACTTTTCCTCATATTCTTCCTTTTCTTCATCAGATAATTCATCATATTTAATTCCATCTTCCATTATTTTAGATTTAACTTCTACAGTTTCATAATCTACAAGGAATTTATCTTCAACTGCTGTTTCAAATTCATAGGCATAAGTAGGTACTCCATTTTCCATATCAAAAATAGTATATGTATTCTTATCTACTTCATCTTTTGGAGTAGCTGTAAGCCCTACTAAATATGCATCAAAATACTCAAAAATAGCTCTATGTTTTTTATAAATGCTTCTGTGGGATTCATCCACGATAATTAAATCAAAATGTCCTGAGGTAAATAATCTTTTACCATCTTTAGCTTTAGTATCATCAATAGCATTCATTATTGTTGGATATGTTGAAAAAATCATTCTTGATTCTTCTGGATTATCCCTGTTATCTAATAAATTACAAAGTGAAAGATCTGGAAGTAGTTTTGAAAAATTCTTTTTAGCCTGTCTTACAAGAGCTGTTCTATCTGCTAAAAACAATACATTCTTAACCCAATTATTTTTACTTAATACATCAACTAAAGAAATAGCAGTTCTTGTTTTACCTGTTCCTGTTGCCATAACTAATAAAAGTTTTCTCTTTCTTCTTTCTAATTCCTCACAGCATGCGGTTATAGCTTCCTTTTGATAATATCTATTGCTTATTTCATCTTTTATATTAATATTTCTTAAACTCTTTTTTTGAGTTCTTCTGTCAATCATAAGCTGAAGCTCATCTTTTTTAAAGAAGCCATAAATCCTTCTTTCAGAATAACCATTGTAATCATCCCAAATATAAGTTTCAAATCCATTAGTAAAGAAAATAACTGGTCTTACATCATATTGCTTTTCTAAACAATCAGCATATAATTTCGCTTGCTCACGTCCAACCTTAGCATCCTTACTTGTTCTCTTTGCTTCAACTACTGCAAGTGGCTTTCCATTATCACCATACAAAACATAATCAGCATAACCTTTTTCTTTATTATTAGGCATTCCGAAAAGCTCTACTTCTTCTCCAATATCTTTGTTAAAATCCCATCCAGCAAGTTTTAATTCTACATCTATATAAATCTTTCTTGTGTTAAACTCGCTTATTTCATCTATATTAAAATCATAGTTTTCAGTATTTTGTTTTCTCTTTTCTGTAAGCTCTTTTCTTAGCTCTTCATTTTCATTTATAATCTCTTCAAGCTTTTTATCCTTTGAACTTAATTTTTCGTATAAATCTTTAAGTTCTTCTGGTCTTACTCTTTTTTCTTCTCCCTTTAGAAGAGAATTTTCATCAAACTGCTTTTCCTTATAATCATTTCCATAGCAATAATCAATCCAATTAATAAATTGGTATAAATTATGTAGTGAAAGGATTGCTTCTTCTCTACTAACATTTTTATTAGTATGAACTGCCACATTACCTAAACTAATAACAAATTTAAGTAAATGCAGCATTCCACTATCAATAAGTTCTAAAAAACTGTTATTATGAATTAAACTGCTTATATTATCCTGATATGGTAACTTTAAATCTTCATCAAAACTATATACCCATTTAACAGCAAGTTCTAATGCACGTCTGCTTAAAATAGCAGTGGTTGCCGGACTTACTAATATACTCTTTTCCGCTTCAATACAAGCATTTGAAAAACTACTAAATTCTTTTTTAAACTTTAGAAATTCAAAGTTAGTACACAAAGGTCTCATTCCCCCTTTTAATGTCATATACTGTTTCCTATGAATATATTACCATATTAAAACAATATTTGACACAGAAAAGTCTCGGATTTCTCCAAGACTTTTGGTTTTTATTCTAATACTTTTCTTATTAACTCAATTTCATCAATATCTAAATCTGTTAATTCTTTTATTATTTCATTATCTAAACCTTTTTTTATTGCTTTTTTAGCTATTTCTATAGCTTTTTCTTTTTTTCCCTCTTGTATTAAGCTTTTACCCAGTTCAGTCATCTTTAATTCCTCCTTTACTTTTTCCAAATCTATTCCACTTAAAAATTTATTTGCAAAGGCATACAATATGGATTCTACGTCATATTTATAATCTTTATTTATATCTTTTACTATCCTTATAGCATTGAGTATTTTATCTACTGTACTTATATTTCCACCCATAATAGGAGTGAAGGTTAAAGAAATTATATCTTGTTTTGTAATGTCCATTCCAGACTTTATTTTTTCTACAATATCATTATATATTTTATCTCCATCTTTACTTGCCATGGATATTGAGTTTACTCTAAATTCACTTATTCCTGTTTCTAAAGTATTTACTGGATTTTTTATGTTACCAGAATAAACAACATATGTGACTACATCTTTTCCAGTTTGATGACTTAATAGCGCTTCATAAGCCCTAAACCTTCTTAAGTCTGTTTTCCCTTTATTAGTTGTTTGAAACTCAAAATGTATAAAAGTATCATCTTCCATTAGGAAAGTATAGTCCATAAACATACTTTTAGTCTCTAAAACTACTAACTCTGTTGAGCCAAGTTCCTTAACTTTTTTATTTATTCCAAAGAATTTTAGTCCTTCCTCTGCAAAAATATCCATTGCTCTTTTCATTATTAAATCTTCATAGTTTGTGGGCTTCATTAGTTCACCTTCCTATATTTCTATTGTATCTTTATTTTAATTCATTAGTCATAATATTTCAAACAAATTTAATAAACTTAATATGTACTGTGATCTTGCATTACATCTAAATAATTTATAATACAAAAATCTTGGATTTCTCCAAGATTTTATCTATAATTACACAGAATTTTTTATTATAAAAATCAAAAATGGTGCAATCACCCTTTTGATAAAAACCTAAAGTTTTAGATTGTAATATTTTTTCCATTTATAAGGACTTAATTTCCAAATAGCTACATTTAAAACCTCTATTTATTAAATAATTCTCCATTGAAAGTTTTTTGCATCAATGAATTAAAGTTGTCCTCTAATTCTTTTAAGCTCTTGTAATTCCATCTGCCTTATAATTTGTATTTTTTTCCCTCCCTCATCACAAAACTTACTTTCTAAATCGTCAGCTAAATAAGGACATCCCTTATCAAAAACAATATCCCAATATGGACTGGCATCATCACCGAATCCAGTTCCATCTACAATTGTCTTACATCCTAGAGCTATAGATAATTCATATCCAAGATAAATATCCGTGGGCATTTCTGTGAAAACATCCTTTAACCTAAAGAATTCCAAAACTAAAGGAAATTCACTTTCATTTCTTATAACTTGATAAAATGCTATATCATCAGAGTTAACTAAAGAGTTTGATTCAAATCTATCTAATACTTCTTTAATAGAATTAATAGTATAACAATAACATTCTCTTAATTTAAACTTTTCCTTTGTGACATTACAAATCAATTCAGTATTAAATTCTCTATCAAATCCTACCCATACACAATTCATAACATATTCCTTATTATTAGTATTTATTGAAACAACTCTCCGTTAAATGCTTTTTGCATTAATGAATTAAAGTTGTCCTCTAATTCTTTTAAGCTCTTCTCCATTTCAAATTTCAATTTGTCGACTTGGTTAACAAGTTTCTCAAACTCATTTTGCATGTCAAATGGAGCTATAGGGATTTCTACTAGATTCAGTTTTCCTACCGTAAGCCCTGGCTGAGCTGCCCCTGTAGAAAACCTATTTAAATCTAACTCATTTAGTAAATAATATAACCAATAAGTATTCATTTCTACTTTTGGCTGAGTCACTACAGCATGTTCTGTTGCATAAAACTTTCCTTGTGCATATTTTACATTTCCGCATAATGCACCTTGACGCCCAATAAGTGGTATGTTTCCTTCATGAGAATATTGCTTAACATATCCTCTTAATCCATTTCCCCCATAGCAAGGATAAAGTTCTTCTGAATTTACTTCTGATATATCACATGCTTTAATGTTTTTACCTGCCTTCATATCACAAACTTCACCCAATAACTTAACTTCCCATCCTTTAGAATTTGTTATTGGGTCACCAAACATCTCGATAAATCTCGATTTAACTAATTCATCCAAAGCCTCTATTTGAGTTTTTCTTTTGACTATTAATTCTTTTGAAATATCTAAGATTTCAACAATCTTATTTTGATCTTTTAGAGATGGTAAATGAAAATTTATATTTATAAATTTTTTGGATATTCCACCAACTGTAGCTCCTCTAAAATCTTTTAGTATTTCCTGTTGCCCTCTATTTGAGTATAAAAAATAGAATAAGTATTTGGAATAAAGTTTTTCATTAGTTCTCAATAAGAAAATATGCTCATTTATGCACGCTTTATTCAATATAAAATTTTCATCTACATATGCTACTTTTCCTGTTGTCGCCCCATCTTTAACTATTAATATATCATTCTTTTTTATAATACCTTTTTTAAGTAAATTATAATATTCATTTGGCACATATTTAAGTTTTTTTTCTTCTATATTAAATCCACCATTAGAATTTATATGTTCTCCACCTAAACTTGGTATGCCACTATTTGTTGCTCCACCTTTGGGTCTACTACCAGATTCTAATGTTTCTATATAATTTTTAAGATTTACTAAATGCATATTTTATCCCTCTATCATTCTTTCTAATTCATTCAACCCTTCAGTTATCTCTTTCTCCAACTTCTTAACTCTCTCCAAAATAACCTTAGGTTCATCATATTTTACTTCTTCATATTCAATTTCCTTATATTTATTAATAGAAAGGTCATATCCATTTTCTCTTATTTCTTCTACTGGTACAAAAAAGCTTTGTTCTGTTCTCTTCCTATCTTCTTCTTTATCTAAATTATTAAACCTTTCAATTATGTCTGGAATATCATTTTCTTCTATTGGATTTCTCTTATCATCTAGGGAATATCCATCTGCTTTCATATCATAGAACCAAACCTTGTCAGTACCACCAGTTCCTGTCTTAGTAAATATGATAATTGCTGTGGATACTCCTGCATAAGGTTTAAACACTCCACTTGGCATACTTATTATGGCTTCAAGTTTATTTTTATCAACTATTTCTTTTCTTATATCTTTATGTCCCTTTGTTGACCCAAATAGTACTCCGTCTGGAACAATGGATGCACATCTTCCACCAGTTTTTAATATCCTTAAAAATAATGCTAAGAATAATAGCTCTGTTTTCTTTGTTTTACTAACTTTTAAAAGATCAGCGGATACCGCTTCATAATCTAGGCTGCCCTTAAATGGAGGATTTGCCAATACTAATGTATACTTTTCACTGTCCTTATTGGTTTCTGAAAGGGAGTCCTTATATTCAATATTAGGATTGTCCACTCCATGAAGCATCATATTCATAGCACCAATTCTAAGCATAGTTCTATCCATATCAAAGCCATTAAACATCTTATTGTTAAAATGTTCTTTTAATCCTTGGACTAAAAATAAATCATTATGCTTTTCTCTTAAATATTCTTCAGCTCCTACTAAGAAACCTGCTGTTCCCATTGCTGGATCTACTATAATATCTTCTGGTGTTGGTTTCATTAACTCCGCCATCATCTTTATTATTTGTCTTGGAGTTCTAAATTGACCATTTGTACCTGCTGTTGCTACCTTAGATAAAAGGTATTCATAAAGATCTCCTTTAACTTCCTTATCATCTATTTCAAGCTTATCTATTGCATCAACTATTTTAGATAGCAAAAGTGGAGTTGGTATTTTAAACATAGCATCTGACATATATTTTGAGTATGCAGATTGTTTATCTCCATGAATATTTTTAATAAAAGGGAAAACTTCTTCTGATACTATTCTATACATTTCCCCTGCTTCTTCATTTTTAAATTTACTCCATCTTAAATACTGCTTATCACTTGGAAACATTCCTTCAAAAGGTATTCCAAGTAATTCTGCGTCGCTTTCTTTTAATGTTTCATTATCATCTAAGTCTTTTATAAATAAAAAATATGTAAATTGTTCTATGACTTCTAATGGATTAGTTATACCACCAGTCCAAAAGGTTTCCCATATTCTATCTATTTTGCTTTTTAATTCACCTGTTATCATTAGTTGTCCTCCAAAATATAAAAAATAATTGCATTAGTCCATACCAATGCAATTATATTATAACCCTATTTTTTTATGTTTTCTATAATTTTTGACAAAGGGACTGTTTCTTAACCCATTACAAAGAATACTATATACTTTACCAAAACATGATAATTTGACTTTTACCTTGCCATTCTTGAAAAAATATTTCATTCTGTTTCCCACCAATTGATGAACCTTTTGCCAATTTGTATATTGTTTGTTTAAAAGAATTCCATTTTAGAGCAACATCTTACTTATAATCATCGGGAGTGCCCCAATTCTCGAACCGGTTATACTTTGGGTTTGTTGAATCAAAATGTATCCATATTGGTGCATTATCTAAATCTGAATGGGTTTGGAAGAATTTTCTATCACCATACCTGATAGCTTCCAAAGCTAATGGCAGCTCACGCCTAAAAATTGCATCACGCACAGCAGAAACTCCTGAACCAAATTCACCATCTACATAAACATATACGTATAGAAATGGAAATCCATGATTCGTTCTCCATTCTGCAAGCACCTCATCCCTCATGGCATTGACCTTATCATAGGCAAACTGCAGACCTATGGTAAGAAAAAGGTCTGCAGTTATATCCGAGTGCGTTAATGTATACTTACGGCCTATTACTGGCTCAGTCATTGTAACACCAGTTCTGAATTCAACATACAACTTATCTGGATTGAGTCTTTTCAATGTATCACCTTCCTATAATATACTGCACATTTCATCTAATTTTTTAATTTTACTGCTCTTCATAATAATGTATGCACAGTAGTAAGAAAAGTTCTTTTCATATCATCACTGCTTGAGATTGACTCATTAATGTGTAGTTGATAGATTATTGTTTCACATTTGGAAATATTAGCGATATAGTCAACCCCGAACCTAACTCTGATTTTGCATCCAACTGAATTGCTAAATCATGAGCCATCTTGCTTACTAAGAAAAGTCCCATGCCTGTTGCTTGTCTGGTATAAGTACCTTTCCCTCCAGTAAAACCCTTATCAAAAATAAAGGGTAAATCTTCTTCAGCTACACCAGGTCCATTATCACTAATATTTAAGATAGCTTTATCTCTCACTTTGTCATAAAGCGTCTCAAACTTCAAAATTGGAATATCCTGATTCTGTGAAATGTGTTTCGTACTATTGGTGATTATTTGTGCTAATATAAAAGCTAATCCTTTTGGATCAGAAAAAACTTCCATTTCTTCACCTATGAATTGTATTTGAAAACTAGATTCATCTAGTAATGTTTGATGATCTTCAATTGTTTGTTTACAAAATGCTAGTAAGTTTATAGAATCAAAAATATAATCTTTATGAATAGCCCCAAGTCTTGCAAAATACAAAATTTGCTCTACATCTCCAAGCATTTCATCTCTAATATGAAGCATACGCTGTCTAACAAGTGGAGACATTTCGTCAGTACGATTATCTAATACCAATGTCATTAATGATAGAGGCTTTTTAATTTCATGAACCCAGCCCTCTATATAATTTTCATAATCGCCCAATTCAATGACTTGATCATTAAGCTCCCATTGATATGATCTTATAAGGCTCCCTATCCTATGGATAAACCACCAATGATTCTTAGGAGATACATGGCACAATATTTCTTCATTGGTCTCATTTGCTTCTAATAAAAAATCTTGAAAAGCTTCTTCTATTATTTTTTGCTTTCTAATTATAATAAATACAGACACCCATATCATAGCTAGAGTAAAAACAATCATTAATCCTACTAACACCTTAAAGGTTTCTGGATAAGCCAGCCAAGCTAAAAAACTAAATAGGACACTGGTAGCTATCAACATAAGAAACCATTGTTTATAAGCATGAAAACAATCATATATTTGCTTTATCCATTTCATGGCTTCATATACCCCCTAAGTCTATACCCTTTCCCCCTTATTGTTTCTATTTGATGATCTAAGTCTAATTGACGCAATGTTTTTCTTAATCGAGTGATATTCACTTGAAGTGCATTTTCGTCTATATATTGGTCTATTCCCCATAAAAATTTACTCAGTGTTGATTTGGATACAATGTCAGGTCTATTCTGTACTAAAGCCAGTAAAATTCTTCCTTCATTAGCTGATAATAATAGCGATTGAGATCCCTTATACAAAGTAAAAGTATTGGGATCTAGCAAAAAACTGCCAACATCTATTAATTCTGGTTGTCCTTCAAATCTTCTTAGCAGGTTATGAATACGCGCTAATAATCTATCTCGATTACATGGTTTTGTGAGATAATCATCCGCACCTAATTTAAGACCATGTAATTCATCTTGTAGCTTATCTCTAGATGTAAGAATCAATATTGGACCAATCCCTTTTAATTTTAGATTCTTGCATACTTCAAATCCTGATTGTTCTGGTAAATTAATGTCTAACAATACTAAATCTGGTGTCAAAGTAGCTATTTGATCAACCATATCATGAAAGTCTGCAATTAATGCTACTTCATAACCAGCTTTTTCTAATACATTCATTAATTCTTCTCTCATTAATAAATCATCTTCAACAATTGTAATCCTAGCCACTTCAGCACCTCCTTCCATGTGAAATTTAATAGTTCCTTAAGGCACATTAAAAAAACAAATAAGTCAGTATGCATCTTTGACTTGTTATTTATTTTAATATGACTAATCTATATTAGGCTTCCAGCGTAACTTATCTATCTCATGATCTGCTGAACGGGCAACTGCTACCCCATAAATCGCTACTGTTACAATCACAATACACGCAAAGGTAAATGCAATAGGATACGATGCTTGATTTTCAATGTAAATATCAACAAATGAAGCTATAGCCCTTATTCCAACAGCTCCACTGACGCATGCAAGAGATATGGGTAACAAAAAGGTCCATAACACCTGTCTATACATAGATTTTTTCATTTGATTACGTTTTGCACCTAAAATTGAAAGTGTTAAATAACGTTGTCCAGTCTGTCTCATTTGTGTTAAAAATTGTAAAGCTAATACCGTACAAGCAATAATCAAAAATAAAAATCCCATATATAAAACTGTATAACTTGTAGCAACAACACCAAAGAGCTGGCGTCCAAAATTTTGTAAATAACTTTCAAAACTAAATCCTGAAAATTTTAATAAATCTCTAGCCTCCATCATTGGTTTCAGTAGCCCTTGCTGTTCTTGCATCTTTTGTGGGATTCGAAAATTCCAATATGACACATAGGTTTCTGTATTTATTAATTGTTCAAACATAGTATCTGGAACTATAAATGCTGAAAAAATTTCTGCTGAACGGTCTGCTACTAATCCTCTCATGGGAACTGATGGACGTATAAATACTTCCTGATTATTAATACTCATCAAACTTTGCCCTTCTTTTGCAGCCTTTTCAATAATGTTATCTAGTACAGGTATTTTATCTAAATTATCCATAGGCATAAAGTCTGGATTAAAATATAAAACAATTTCATTTGAATGTAGGTTCAAGGGTTTTTCCCCTATAGCTTCTAAAATTCCATTATAAGATGATTCAGGAATGAGATAAGGTGTTGTTGTACATGTCTCTAGGATGCCAAACAGATTAACTGCTTCAGGATTTCCTTCACCAATATCATAACACTGAATTTCTCTGGATAAAACTTCATCTTTATAATCACTTGGCAGAGCCATAATAATTTGCTCTCTTAACTTGGACCAATCAACTAATGACAACAACATTCCATCTTCTCTATGAACACCTTGATGTTTCATTCTTCCAAGCTTCAATAGATTTAAATCCTCTACATATGGTGCAATTTTTTTTGAAGTAAGATACTCCTTAACTTTTGCATTATCTCCATTAACAGTAAAATCATATAAGGAGGAATTTTTTCTATTATATAACCTACTTCCTGAGTTCAAAATAGTTGAGGCACCATTTGCTATCAAAATAATAGATAATGTGATTAAAATAGATGTTACCGCAACAGAGGTAGATCTATTAGCTATGTTCTCTTGAAACTGCCTTAATGTAAATGTGTGCAACCCTTTAGTAGATTTACGCTGAGACAATCCTGCTAATAAACCTAGTAATTTTCCAAATCCATTCATAAAAAATATAGTTCCTAAACTTCCCAGAGCTATTGCTACAAACGGAACAATTCCTGCAAAGTCCATAAAATGATATAAGACAATCCAATATGCAATACCTAGTAATATAGAACCTATTAAAATATTCAGTGTATTGCCTTTTAACTGCCCCATATCTTGTTTTTTATCCATTTGCTCATAAAGTAATTGATGTAAGTCCTGATTAAATAATCCTCCACCAAGAATGGTTAATGCTATAAACTGAATTAATAAAAAACCCATTATTGTAAAGAAAATCGCATCTACCGATAAGGTTAGTTGATGACCCACAATTCCCTGTCCAACCAATTTAGAAACCGTTAAGCTAATTATTTCCGCTAAAAATCCGCCTATTAAAATGCCTCCAATAAGTGCTAAAATGGAAGTAATTAATGCCTCTGCTAAAAGTTGAAAAATAAGGCGTTCTTTGCGCATTCCTAACATAAGATAAAGTCCAAACTCTTTACTTCTCCGATTTAATTGGTACCTATTAGCAAATAAAATTAAGAAAAACAATAAAAATAATGCAAATATATAAATAATCGGCATTCTAGCTAAAAACTTATCAATTGCATCACTTTCAAACTCCTTTAAAAATAAAATAACATCCTGTCTTCCAAGAGAAAGAATTATATAAAACGAAGCCACTGCTGCTACAAGTGTTGCAAAGTAGATTAAGTTCTCCTTACGACTTCGATTAGCATTACGATAAATCAGCCTATAGAACATTTCCGCTTCCTCCCCCAAACTGAGATAATAACTTTAAAATTCTTTCATAAAACTCCTGGCGAGACTCATCTTGTTTGCAGCGCAGTTCATGAAATATTACACCATCTTGAATAAAAAGAATTCTTGAGCAAAAGCTTGCTGCATTAGGGTCATGGGTAACCATCAATATAGTTCTTTCGCTACTTCTATTAATACCTTCCAACTTATTCATTAAAATCCTTGCAGAACGTGTGTCCAATGCTCCTGTAGGTTCATCCGCAAGAACAATATCTGGATCAGAAATCAAACTGCGTGCAGCGGCTACCCTTTGCTTCTGTCCTCCAGACATCTGAGATGGGAATTTGTTAAGAATATCCGTAATTTCTAAGAAATTTGCTAACTCATCTAATTTAACTTGTGCTTTTGCAAAATCTACCCCATGAATAGATAATGGTAATAATATATTTTCTTGTCCAGTTAGGTTATCCAGTAATTCAAAGTCTTGAAACAAATATCCAATTCGACTACCACGATACTCAGCTAAATCTTTACTACCAAAAGCACTTATGTTTTTACCATTTAAAAGTATACGCCCAGATGTTGGTTTTATTATTGTTGCAATGCAGTTTAATAATGTAGTTTTTCCAGATCCACTTGGTCCCATTATTCCTAAGAATTCTCCTGGAAAAACGTCAAAACTAATCCCTTGTATAGCTTTGGTTATGTTATTATTCTTTCCATAGTTTTTTTGTAAGCCTTGGACTTCTAATAATTTTCTTTGATTAATCACAATATAACTCTCCTTTTACAGTTTTGCTGAAAAATCCTAGAATTGATCATTGATTTATTTAAATTATATCAAATGTAGAAGTCTGAAAACACTTACAATTGATGTAAGGTAAAATGATTGAAAATAACCTAACAAAGTAGTTTAAACATTCTCTTTGATGCAATTGTGATGAACATATTTATAAAAATAACTCCCAAAATAATAATATATGCCTTGTCCATCATTACATCAAACAAATAGCCATATATTAATTGTCCTAAAGGTAATGTGCAAATACTTATAGTAGATATAAAAGCAATAATTTTTCCCATTATCTGCAAAGGAGTTTCCTTTTGAATAAATGTGATTATTGTAATATTAAACATTGTTACAGAAGCCATAATCAAAACTGTAGAACATACTATTATTGCATATGACAAAATTGAGTTTATATTGAAAACAAGCGTTCCGCCAATAGGCAATAAAGCAAGAGTAGTAATTAAAAAAAATTTTCCACTATTATTTACATGAATTTTTTCAGATATTCGCCCAACTAAAATCCCACCTATTAATGTACCTATCATTAACATACTTTGGGATAAGGCATAAAGTTGATTGCTTAAACCCAGTTTGCCTTTTATTATCACTGGTAAACCAACCATAATCATTCCAGTTAAAAATAAATTACAGGCTGCAATAATTAGCATTATTTTAAAAATAGTTGGATTATCATTTATAATAAAATTTTTACTTAATTTAAAATCATATGCTACAGCTTTAAAAATATTTGATTCTTTTTCCTGAGGTATAAAGGAAATTTTAATAAATATTTCTATTATAGCAGATATAAAAAAACTTATTCCACTAAAAATAACAATTGACATAAATCCAAATAATCCATACAAAAACCCAGCTAAAACAGGACCTAATAAATTGGATAGTCCATTGATTTGATTCACAATGGCATTTCCTTTCAATATGTTGTCCTCTGATAATAAGGCAGGAATGCTTGCTTGTACTGCAGGTTGATAAAAAGATTGTATAACTGATAACAATATTAAAACTATAGATATGCTAAGAACTGATGGACTACCAGACAACATAATTCCAAAAACAAGCATAATTGCTGCTGTTAGAAAATCTAATATAATCATAATGTTACGCTTGTTTACTCTGTCTGCAATCATTCCACCAAAAGGTGATAATAAAATACTAGGTATCATTGCTATGGCCAATATACTACCAAATAAAGTAGCTGAACCAGTTGTATCTAATAAATATAGTGGTAGTGTAAAACGAAGGATTGCATTCCCTATGAGTGAAATTATCTGACCTATAATTATTAAAGAAAAATCTTTATTAAACAATTTCGTATTTTCCCTCATGATATTTATTCCACCTCAATTTTATTAACAATATTCACCAAATTCACAAATACTGCCATGCCTACTATGACAGAAATAATCATAAATACAAAAGGAAACCAAGTAATTCCAATAGCATTAGATATAATATTTGATGGAATTACAGATAAAGTAAAAGCAGAAACTATTGTAACTGGAACAGATTTTTTTGAAAAACCAATTCTCATTGCAATGATACCTGTACCCAATGAAAAAAGAGACATTATGACAGTAGTTTTTACAATTATAATTAATTTTGAAATTGTCAATGTATCAGGAATAATATGTATAAATATTTCTCCCATAAAAAAGATTGTATAAACTAGAATACTGCTTAATATATAAGCAAGAAATGTAAATAAAGAAACTATTAAGAGTTTAGTAAACATTATTTTTTTAGGTGAAACTGGATAAGAAAACAGAAGTATGGCTCTTTTACCAGAATACTCATTAATAACAAATCGGGAATACATTACCCCAGAAAGAGTAGCAAAACATACACAGCTTATTATATTTACAAGTAATATAATTGTTTCATAGTTGGACAAAACATTTTTAATATAAACATCTCCACTAACCTGAGTTTTTGTTGAAATAAACAAAAACATATATATAAATACAATCAAAGATAAAGCAATAACTCCAGTGGAAATTATATAAGTTCTAAGTTTATTTCTTTTAAGTTCAAGTTGAATTAATTTAATCATTTTATTTTCCTCCATTCATAACATCTAAAAAATAATTCTCAAGACCATGTGTAATTTGGGTTTTTAAAGAACTTAGTGCAGCCTCCTTTACAATTTTGCCATTATTAATAACTCCTATAGTGTCAGCAATATGTTCAATTTCGCTTAAAATATGGCTTGATATCAAAATAGTCATATTATGTGTTTTTGCCAGTTTTAAAAATAATTCACGCATGTCCCTTATACCCATTGGATCTAAGCCACTTATAGGCTCATCAAGTATGAGTAGCTTTGGCTTGTGTATAATAGCCCTTGCAATAGCTAATCTTTGTCGCATACCAATAGAAAATGTTGAAACTGACTGCTTTCCTACCCCTACAAGTCCTACACATTCAAGGGTCTGTTCAATATTATTTTCCTCCCTATGCATATATCCAAGATGAATTTTGAGATTTTCAGCAGCAGATAAATGTTCATAAAATACAGGTGTTTCTATAATACAGCCAATATTTCGTAAAATATCATTTTTACTCACCGCCATATCCATTCCTAAAATCTCTATTTTCCCCATTGTTGGTTTTAATAAACCAGTAAGAAGTTTAAATACAGTTGTTTTTCCTGCACCATTAGCTCCTAAGAATCCATAAATAGAACCTTCATATACTGTCATGTTGAAATTTTTAACGACTTCTTTACTATAAAATGTTTTCGTCAAATTTTCTGTTTTAACAACAATTGAATTATTCATTTTAATCCACTCCTTCTTTTAATACCGACCGAACGTATGTATAATTGTAAAAATAAACTGCCCATAGGCAGTTTGACTTAATCATTATTTGTTTCACCATAAGCTAAGTCATAAAATTGTTTGCTTGATTCTATAGCTTCATCCTTAATAAATGGTAATCCTATTCCATCAAGTAATTTTTTTAAAAATGTTATCTTAGCAATCCATTCCTCACGAGTAACTTTAGAAATTGCAGGATTCCACCAGACATTAGTAAGTAGTAATATCACCTCAGCTAGCTCCTTAGGTGAATCATTTTTAATAGAACCATCTGCAATACCTTCCTCTATTAACTCTTTAAAAAGCTCTGCTCCACGTGTAAGTGTTTGCTCAATCTGTTTTGCCAAGAACTTTGGATTTTTTAAAAGAGAACTGGTTATAGGAAGCATTTGAATCTGTGTATTATCTGCAATTGAATTAATAAATAATTTTTGCACTTTTTGTAGCCCGTTTAAGGTTTTATCTTCCTTTAATTTTAAAAACCATTTATTTTCAGAAAAAACTTTTTCAAAAACTGCATCTACTATTTCATCTTTTGATTTAAAATGATGATATATAGCACCCTTGGAAAGCCCCTGAAGAGCATTAACAATGTCTTGAATAGTAGTATGTTCATATCCCTTTTCTAAAAAAAGTTTTAAAGACACATCAAGTATTCGTTCAATTGTTTCTTCTGGATACTTATTTCTAGCCATTAAACCACATCCTATATACATACATTCGTTCAGTATGTATATTGTAAATTATTTTATTTATAACGTCAAGTAACAAATAATAAATTTTTCTAATGTCACTATTTTATTTTTCACTTATCCTTTTTACAACATTTTTCATGAATATAATTTTCATATCTTTCAATTTTACTTACTTCTGCATAATGTGTTATAGCTGAAACTAAAAGATTTTCAATGCCAAAAGCAATTTCACTATCTGTATTAAAAAATTGAGTATTAGGATTTTGAAATACAGACCCTACTTTTTCTGATATTTTATAAATTGGAAGATTTGAAATTAATTTACCATCAATCTCTACAACTCCACTTAAATCTCCTGGATAAAAATATGATATAAGACTGTTTAAAAGACGCGTATTGCTTGTCTTTCCACAACCACTTCTTCCACATAAAACTATACATTGACCTTCCTGTATATTGAGATTAATATTTTTTATAGAAGATTCTTTCTTTCCTTTATACTTAATAGTTACATATAATAGTATATAACTTTTTATCACCACATTACAGAAACTTCCCAGTTTCTGTAACGACACCCAGGGTCGTTGCGACTACTATTTTGTTTACAAAGTTATGGTTACTTCATCGCCATCCGCTGATGTAACTTCCACCAATTTTAGACCTCTGTAACCCTTTAGATATTTTATGCTCTTGGCAAGCTCATTAAAATCTATGCAGTCAATTATGTCCCTTTGCTGCTGATTAAGATTCTTTCCAGATTTCTCTATAGCATAGGAAGCTATTCGACATCCTAAACTTGCAATACTTAAAGGTATGGGAATAAAAAATCTTTTACCATTTTTTTCTCTTATATAAATTCTCATTGCAACAATTCCCTTCCACATTCCTTTTCTGCACAGAAGAATTATTACTACCTGTGCCTCTGATGGTGTTATTCAACAACAATCTCAACGTTGTCCCCTTTTTCACTTTTCACATCTACAATCTTACCGTCCAGTCCATCACTTACAGCCTGAAGAATAGCCTGAATGTCTATATCCTCCATACCTTCTACCCCTTCTACCTTAGGTATTCTCTTAATAGCTCCCCCTATGGTTCTTATGAACTTAACGGGTATATTTATATTTACGTTGTCTCCATTTTGTGAATTAACTCTAATTTTTAGCATTTTATCTGAATTAGTTACTGCAGGAATATTATTTTTAGAAGCATATAATACCTCTATAAGTTCTCCTGCTTTCTGCGCATCAATTTTTCCCTCTTCCAGCATGTTTAATACCTTCATAATCTCGTCATTCATTTAATCCAACTCCTTTTAAACTATTTTTTTAATAAATTTAATGCTTGTTCTGCTGTAATTTCTCCTTTTTCAAGCTTATCAATTACTTCAGAACTATTATCTGCTTTCTCCCTAATAGGTACATACCCCAGTGAAACAACTAAATCTTCAATTTTGCTTCGAACCGTAGGATAAGATATTCCAAGTTCCTTTTCAACGTCTTTAATATTGCCTCTACATTTTATGAAAACTTCTGCAAAATTTAGTTGATCCATAGTGAGGTAAGAAAACTTAGAAAGTTCAAAGTCATTTTCAATAACAGTATTACATTTTTTGCATTTTAATTTTGTAACTGTAAGCTTGGAATTACATACAGGACATTGAGTTAATATTTTATAAGCCATACAAATCACTCTCCATAATTGTATTATACTACTAATATTTATAATTTCAATATTTTAATTAATTTATTTTATATATTTTTATTTTTTTATTAATTATTTTAATTTACTTATTAATTTCTTTATTTATTCATTGTTGATTCTAATTAAAAATAAAAATACCCTCAAATAGTTTTAGGGTACATAAAACACAAAAAAGGCTAGATTTCTCTAACCCTTTGATTTCAGCCTATTTCTTTTCTATTAATACTACACAGTTGACTGCTAACGGTAGACAAGCTTCAAATATGTTTATAACTAAGTTTATTTTATAATTAAGCTATGTGTTGATAATATTATAAATTTTAAGGGATGTCATTTGTGCCTTCCTTAATTCACATTTACTAATAAGACGCTTTATAAGAAAAGTATGACATAAAAATACCATAAAATTTGAATAATATGGTGTTCTAAATAAACTGTTCAATTTTTTCTATTGTATCTTAATTTGTATATATATTTTCTTTATTAATAACAATAAGGCATAAATACATCCGCAAATAAACCCAATATATTAATGCTCATTCCTTTATTTCCATTAAATAGATTGCTAAAGAGTTGAGTACTTCCTTTATTACCTTGATATATTGACCAATACTCACAGGGAAATCCAAAGTTATATACTGTTAAAGTTCCGTTTTGTCTTGTATTTGCTGGTACAATAAATGAAATAATTATAACTGTTAGTATACTTAATTTAAATTCCCAAGTTTGGATTCCTCAAAAATATGTTTTTGGATATTATAACACTGCTGCAATGATATATTCCTTTTGAAATCTAAGTAAGCCTTCGAATTTTTATATTTAGATAGGTAAAACTGCTCCTATAAACCCATGTGAATGGGAATTCCCTTTAAGAAAGTATCAATATATTTAATTACATCCTCAGTATTTGACCAATATAGATAGTGAGCTCCATTGTCTATCATTATCTGCTGACTGTTATCAGACCACCTTGCTAATTGCTCTTGCACTTGTCTCCATAAACTTCCAGCATCAGAGGATAGAATTAAAATTGGAATATTGCCTAATAACTTACCATCCAAAACTTTTTCTGCATTTTCATTAATATATATGATATTTTTAAAATTTGAATAGCTACCTGTATACCTATAATACATTGCTTTGTCAATTTCTCTCACAGACTGAGGTAGCTTTTTATATCGCATACTTTCCCCATACATTGGGAGCAAAACATCAAGTTCTCCAAATAGTCGATTCACTCCAGTAACACGAAAAGCAGCCAATGTACGGTTAAGAGCAAAAGATTTTAATTCAGAATCTTTACTATAAAACTCAGGACTTCCTGCATCAAGAAATACTATTCCTAATACTCTTTCAGAATTTCTTTGAGTATATCTGATTGCTTCTAAAGACCCTAATGAGTGAGCTATCAATACTACTTTATTTTTCTTAGATACTGTGTTAATAATAATAGATAATTCATCTGTAATACTGTCAATATCTCTCTTTGCATTTGTTTTAGAGCTCCATCCAAGACCTGCATGGTCAAAAGATATGGTTTGACCATACTTGCTTAATTCATTTTGCAGATAATAATAGTCGGTATAAGCACATGGAGTTCCAGCACCTGAAATGAAAACAAAAATGGTATTCCCACTACCTTTAGTATAATAATGAGCATTGTAGGAACCTACATCAACATGATTGCCAACTGCTGTATATTGATTCTTTTCACTGTTTACCATTAACTCCTGCCAAATAACTCCAATAATTAATAAAATAAGTATAACAAGCAAGAAGGTATGTGGTTTTAATTTCAATATTTTTTTCATTTCATACCTCTCAAAATGTATAAACCTCTAATTACTTTTTTAACTACGCAATATCTTACTAATGTCTAAATATCCTGTATTTAATCATTATAAAAATTATACCATATCATCTGTATATTTCTATTACTTTACAAAAAGCATAGGTATTTTTAACACTACATTATTCAATTTTCAAAGACCATCGTTCGTATTTCCTTCTTCAGCATTTATGTCGTATAAAAAGAATACTACGAATCTATATTAATTCATATTTTTATTCTATATAGGATGAAACAAGTTGCCTTGTCAATTCTAATGTTACGGGTATTCCACCAACACCAAAATCAAATTCACCCAAAGGAATTATCATACACCATATATTTCTCCCCTTCTGCAATCGTGTTTTATCACTAACAGAAATGAAAGCATTGGTAATTTCTAAAAATAATTTCTTTTTTATTTCTTCACTGAAAGCGTTCGAAAATCCATAAATCTTTATCACAACTTTATCCTTACTACCTTTTTCACCTCCAACGTACAAACTATCAAATTCCTTAATATCCAGTAAAGCGATTGAATGTGAGATAGGATTATCTTTCAAACCTTCTGATTCAATAATTATTTTTGTCAACTTCTTTGATAAGATAGACACTTTCTTATCTGTAATAAAATTCTTACTCATTGACACTTCTGCATATGGCATATTTTATCTCCCTTTCTTTTAATTAATTTATTAGGCTTATATTAAATAATATTACGCTTTATATATTAGACCGGTCGGTTTATATAATACAAAAAAACAACTTTATGGAAATTCATAGTCAACAAAATAATATTTCAAATAAAGTTAACTATGAATTTATTCTATATTATACTAATGCTAATAAATCATTAAGGATACAATCAAAGGCACTTTCATCTTTACATATTCTATAATAAAGTATGTGTCCTTCATAAAGAGCAAATGCTTTTTTAGCAATAATATCAGCTTTATCTTTTGATAATCCTGATACTTGTAGAGACTTTGAGAAAATATTAATTAGTTTTGTAATTGCGGTTGCATATGCTTCTGAAAGATTATCTTCAATAAAGGCTATTTCTAAACCTAATACAGCTATTGGACATCCGAAATAGTTACCTGTTGATACAGAGCTTTTTATATCAGATACCATCTTATGTACAAATATGTCCCAAGAATTATTTGATAGAGGTTCTAACCAATTAATTAATAGAGCTTTTCCGTAATACTTTGCTACTTCAATTCCAAGTTCTTTCTTACTCGAAAAATAAAAATAAAATGAACCCTTTGACATATTAGCTTCTTGCAGTATCTCATTTATTCCTGTATTTGAATATCCATTCTTTAGAAATAATTTTGAAGCTATTTCTATTAAGCACTGCTTTGCTTGTTCACCTTTAGTTGATTTCATCGTTTATATTCCTTTCACAAAAGTTATTCACTTCATAATAAACCAGTCGGTATATCTTGTCAACACTATTTTATGACTATATTTTCCTCTTCACCATTTTCACAATAATAATCATCACCTAATAATTGTAATGCTTTATTTGATTTTGCATATACTCCTTAACAAGCAAAGAAAATGCTTTTTAAATATCTTTTTTGTCTCTATGCCTCCTAAATAGCACATTGCCAATTCTGCTTCGATTTCCTTAGCTTTATTTTTATATTTTTTAGACAATTCTCAAAATGCTTCTGCTTTTTTTTAGTTTCTTTCACACTTTTATCTTATGGTCAATAGTTGCTTGTCCTTTATCTACTTTATCCTTTATTACATCTGAACTATTCTCCAATCTAATTGGTGCACTAATCTTATCAGAATCTGTATTAAAATCAGTTGAAGCTTACTCTTTATATTTTTCTTGTGATGAAAATTGTTTTACAATATTATTTACAACATATTGTTTTTCTTCTTCTGTTAAAACACCAAAAATTTCAAACATACAAAAACTTTCCAGTTTCTGTAATGACCCCGGCGTCATTGATACCATGTTTTAGCTGCAACAGAACAGTATTTGAATACATCCTATGTTAAGGTTCAACATGCATGACCTTCCCAGGATAAGGAAGTTATATATATTTAAATACATCCTATGTTAAGGTTCAACAAATTTAAGATTTGTAATCCGCTACCAATTTGCAATTTAAATACATCCTATGTTAAGGTTCAACCACTGTAAAATCAGCATTCCTTAAAATTAACAATAGCACAAAACCATTGGAAACTCAAGGTTTGTTTAAAATATATTTCACCTGGTAAAATCAAATTATTAAATCCTCTCCAGTATTGTTGCTCTGTACTCCCAAAATCTCCTCACCAAATACATTATCATTTAATAATTTTACAATACACACAAAGTCTTCACTTTTATCAATAACCTTATTCAGATCCTTTCTCAAAGAAATTAGCTTGGATGGAGTTATTTCCCCTCTAAAAACAGACTTTTGAAAATGAGATAAATATTTTTTACAAACTTTAAAAACTCTTTGAACCCTTTTTTCATTAACATCATAGAAAAGAAAAGCATAATTATAATTCAGATTTTTACCCATTTACATTTTCTCCTGAAGGTTAAACGGAATAAATTCCTTATCTTCCATCATAAATTTAATTAGCTTATAACAATCTAACTTAATTGCAGTTCTATAACTAACTTTTCTTTTCAATCTAGGATGAGTAAATACAGATTCTAGTCGCTCTTCAAATGCTTGTATAAATATATTTCTTCCCTCTTCATTTAGTAAACAATAATTCACCTTTTTATCAAAGTGTTTAGTTACTTGTAACTTTTTATCATTAACTAATTCAAATATTGTTTTATATACTATTACAGGTTTAAAAACCTCACTTATATCCAAACTTAAAGAAAATCTTCCCTCTGAAGGTTCATGTAAAAAACTAATTCTTTGATCCAAGTGAGTTCTATATATGGAGGATATAGTTTTTGCATATAATAAAGTATTTCCAAAGGATATTAAAGCATTAATAGGATTGTCTGGTGGTCGTTTTACTCTTTTATTCATTATAAAATCCTCTGGTAATATATTTTTGAATTCGCCATAAAACCTTTGCCATACTTCTCCTTCAACAGCCATAAGTTGTTTTACATTCTCAGCTTCATTTATACTCTCAATAAATTCTTTATTTATCCAATCAATAGTTGGTTTAACCTCTTTCTTACCATGTTTATAGTAATGATATAATACTTCTGATATATTACCACCAATCCCCTTCACAATAGGTTTAGCAACACATAATCTTTTATTAGTAAAAGCTTCAACTTATTTAACTAAAAGCTTGCCGCTATTATATTGATTTCTTGGATAAAAACTTCCACTATACCCTTCATAATAATTAAAAAAATGAACAATTATATTATTTGTTGCTAAAAAATCTAGTAGCTTTGAATTTATACTAATTTCATTTAAACAGTATATTTCTTTCGTATTTTCTACTGGAATATATACATTTTTACCATTTTTCCTAAAACATAATGAATTATCTTTCCTAGTTAATTCTCCCATAGATGTTATATACCTTGTACTACCCATTTATATTTGTTCACCTCTCTATATATAGCAATATTCGTAATATGCACATTTTTTACATTTTGCAACATTTAAAACTGGAGGAATCTTATCACTTTGGATTAACTCATCTATTTCATGTACATATTTATCTAATTCCTGCAACAATTCTTCATTAAGCTCAAAATATAAAATTTTATTGTTTCCTTTATTTTTCTCAACAAATTCTAATTTGCCTTTTCTATCTATCCCTTTGTCTTTTAAAACTTTTAAATAGTATAACAATTGCCACTTAGAAGCTTCCACATCTGCATCTGATTTTTTAATTTCTACTAGGTATTCACTTGTAAGCTTGTCAATCTTTATATTATCTATTGCAATTTCACTATTTTTACTTTTAGATTCTTTCTCTTCATGTATTGCCTTTCCTATCTTTACATTTTCACTATTATCTTCAAGATTAAGTCTATTTCCATGAAGATAACACTGTCTTTTACAATGAAAATAGTAGTTTATTAAAGTTCCATTAACTCTCATTATATAAAATCTCCTATACCAGTTATAAATTTTTCTTTATCCAGCTTACCTTCTTTGAAATATTTATATCCATCCTCTATGAAATATAAATCTCCTAGCCTATCATTATAAGGAAAATCATAGCTCCATTTAATTTCATATATAAAATTATTCATCTTCGATCTAATTTCAGATAGCTTAACTCTTCTTTTAGAATAATCCATTTTTTTATCAATTAATAATTTTCTATACTCATACCACAAATTCTCCCCATTAAGTTCCTCACCTTTTACTATAATATTGCTACTTAAATAAACTGATATTTTGCTTTCCTGCTGAGAAATTAATCTTAACCTGTCTTCTACTTTTTTAAATTCTAACTCTTTAACATCCTTATAAAAAAAATTCTCTATATTTAATTCATTAAATCCATTTGTTATATTTTGTAATCTCTCAATAACTAAATCATAAAATTTATTAAAATTCTTTTCTTTTAAAACTTCTCGTATACTTTCATTTTCTAGTGTTATATCCTTATTTCTTCGTATATCACCCTTATAAATGTTTTCAGCATCATCTACCTTAAAAAAGTAAACTGTACATTCATCCTTTTTACAGGATCTATTTATTCTTCCAAGGAATTGCTCTTCACTATCTAACATAGATATGTTCTTGTATCCTATGTCCATATCTATATCAACACCAGCTTCTACAACCTGTGTTGCAACTAATATTATAGAATTTATTGATTTTACTTTTTTTATAATTCTATCTCTCTCTCCTATATTATCATCACCACTCATAAGCTCTACATCGCAGAATATTTCTTCATCTTCTTTTAATTTATTATAAAAATTATACGCTGAATTTTTACTTATAAATTCAAGAAGAATTTTTTTATCACTATAACTTTGCTTTTTTACATGTTCATACAAATCATCTGTTATATTTTCACTCTCTAATAAGGAGTAATCCACCTTCACTCTATTCTTGAAAATAGGATTTTCAAAATATTTTTCTCTATTTTGGATTAATTTAATAGTATCAGCCTTTGAAATAGATAACTTATCTAAATTTGGTAATGTAGCAGACATTATTATAATTTTTATATTTAAAAGCTTTGCATAACAGCTTAAAAATGTTATTATCTCTCCCCATATTAAATTTTTATAGCTTTGGATTTCATCCAATACAACTACACTATTTGCTAGTTGATGAAGTTGAAAAAGTTCCTCCTTAGCTGTTCCAAATAAATATTTAAAAATAGTAACATGAGTTGTAAGTATCATAGGATAATTTAAAAATTCTCTATTAAGTAAGGCTTTTTTGTAGTATTCTAAATTCATATCCTCATTTTTACTAATTTCCTTATCAACTTTAATAGGTTCAATTGAGTTGATTACAGCAATCTTATTGAGTATATTGTCCTCTTTTTCAAATACTTTCTCTAAAGTATTTATATTTTGTTCTACTAATGTATTGAATGGATATACATAAAATATTTTGTTTTTGGTCTTATCCTCTTGTAATAATTTAAAGCTTAAATTTGTAGCAACATTACTTTTACCACTACCTGTTGGAGCCTCCAAGTAAAATATATTAGATTCTAGATTTTTCTCAAGTGTTGTTTCCGCATCTAAAAACATTTCATTTCTTAATATATTTATATCTTTTATATGAGAAAAATCTTTATTTCCTCCATATTCTTTTTCCTCATATTTTCGTATTAACTTATATATTTGCCCTTCTTTAAACACATCATAAAATTCATCAATATCATTGATAATTCCTATATCATTTATCTCCACATCTTCCATAAATTCTGATGTTGAGTAAAAATCACAAGCTACCAATATAGATAGCATCAATCTTTCATAGATATATCTATAAATCAGCTGTTCTTGCTTATATCTTTCAATGCATTTTTCTTCTATAATCTCAAATATCTTGTTTATGGTTTTTATCTTAATATCTATTTTTTTATTTAGGGTTTTTTCAAACAATACACGCTGACCATCTTTATCAATTAGCTTTTCTCCTTCACCGTCTAATGAAAATTTTTCCTTAAAGTCATGCCAAGAAATTAAATTTCCATGATGTCTTGATATTATATATGCATTCATCATCATAAAATCTAGTAGCAAATACTTTTCTTTTGATTCAAATGTTTTAATCTTTGGGAAATATATATCAATATAAACAATAGAAGATAATATTGAATGATGAGAGTTATTATATTTTTCAGCTTCTTTTATATTTAAATCATTATTTAATCTACTTTTTTGAAAATAAGGATTTACCTTACCAATATCATGTAATGTAATTGTATTTAAAATCATTTCCCTAAATAGTTTTCTTCCTTCTAATGAAAAGTTATTTAAAAACTCCAATTCCAATTTCTCAAAAACTTCATTTAAATGTTTTTCATTAATAATTTTAAAAAAGTATTTTATACAAAGGTTTATATGATCCTGTAACTTTTCATTCTTTGTTTCTTTTGTATGAGCATATATTGAATATTTATTGTTTATATAATCACAAATATTAATTTCTCTACAATAATCAAAATACATAAAAATCTCCTTTTAAATTAATTAAAGGAGGCATAAGAACCTCCTCTTTTAATTAACTCTGTTTTAAATTTAGAACTGTTCTTAAATTATACAAACACTATATTTTTACCACATACACTATAAGCAACAGTATTTCCTGTTTTCATCAAACTTGCATTTGTATATATGAAACTTTTTAACTCATATTTATTTGTTATTTCATCTAAAGAAGCAGGTAACTTTTCTTCATATTTAAATATTGAAATATCTTCTTCTACCTCATCAAATTCATCAAGATCATTGTTTTCAACTATTTGAAAATCATCCTTTATAAACAAACTATCAATAGTACTTAATGAATTTGCTTCTTTAACATCTGATATTAGCTCAACATTTTTTATATCTGCTAAATGATCATTTTTACCCAAATAAGGGATATATACAAAACTTCTATCCATCAGTGCTTTAGCAAGCTTTCTACTTTCTTCATCTTCTATAGCTATATAAATATCCCAACTTGGATTTTCTAACCATTGCTCTTTTACAATCAAGTTTCCACCTTGTTCCTTAGATGCATATCCTACAGAATTATTAAAAACTTGTACCTTTTTATTTATGCTAACCTCTTTAGGAATAATTCCTATCTTTAAATGATTCAGCTTTTCATAAAATTCAGGATAACATCTTTCATTGCTTTCGAGTAAACCTTTAAAATCTTTTTTATATTTTTTATCAAAACTCATTTGATTATATCCCTTATAGCCTAAAATTGCTCCAAATATCCCTAGGAGAGCTACTTTATGAATATTTCCATAGGTAAAATACAGATAAGTATTAACATCTGGTTTCTTAAAAAAGCCAAATCTCCCCTCTAAAGTAAACTTTATAACCTCCATATTTTACACCTCTTGCTTTGTAAATATATTATATTTCTTAACTCCTTCTATCTCCTCATTAATTATTGTAGTATATGGATTATAGTAGATTTCTACTGATACTATACTATCTTTTAAAGAATTCAATAAATCTCCACAACTTAAAGTTATAATATTTTTATCATCACCTTTTTCAAATCTTACATATTCCGAAAGAGTTGGAAGATATGTATTGCTTTTAGTTTCAACAAATAATGCAAACTCATTTTCACATCCAACCTTTGCATTAGTAGCAAAAGAGGTTGCAGAACTCAATGCTGCTTCTTTAAATTTTTTATAATCCTCTTCAGTGTATCCATCTGTTACACCAAGATCTACAAATTCATTGTATGCTGAAGGATTAATTGTAAATGGATAAAAATAATGAGCCTCATTACTTACTATTTTAGTACCTAATGTGGAATTTTTAGCTTCCTCCTGACTCTCTTTTTCCTTACCTTTATCTGAAGCATCTCTAAATGGGGATAGTATTTGCTGTTCTTCAGCATAGGAATCCTCATATTTATTAAAGCCTTGTCCTATTTGAACTGCTCCTGTAATTGATATGTTGTTACCTTCTTCTGCAAATGTAGCTCCAAAATTCTTAACATCTATAGCTGAAAATAAATTAGTTAATAGTTTTTTACTGTCTTTAGATTTTTTTAAATCAGTTTCATTAAAAAGACATTCATATCTTTCTTTTAAAGATCTTGGTACTAAATCTACTGCTCCATTTTTGCCCTCTGATAGCTTCATAGATTTTATATATAAAACTTTTTCTCCTTCATTACTCCACATTTTTTTTATAGGATATTTTAAAGCTTTATCACTTCCAAAAATCTCTCCAGTGGATATAGTTTTAGGATATCCTGTAAAGTCTGCATTCCAATTAGACATAATTGATACTATTCCAATAATTCCATAAATTCTTTTATTCATTAATTTCTACCTCCTTATTCTCTTGTTCCTTTTCATATAATAAGTTACTGTGCAAATATCCCGCAATAATCATATCTTCATCAATTTTGCCATCCACTTCATAGGACATAATCATGGCATATAATCCTTTAAATTTAAAATTATAACTTTCTATATCATAATTATATTTTTTATATAGCGCCTTCAACTTTTCTTTTATAACTTGGTCTTTTTTAGCATTAACAAATGGATTTGCAAGTGAAAGCGGTTTTTTCTTTCCTTTACTTCTAGATATAAAGAAACTTACCAATTGTCCTACTGCAAAAAAATATTCCCTATCATTTTCTATAAAACTGGTGTCTTTCTGAGAAATTTTATTTCTTAAGTTATTTTTTACCTCAAATATAACATCTGCCATTTCTTCCCCTCCTTCAAAATACTCCTTTAAAGATAGTCTTAAATTGAATTGATCAGTAGCTTTTGTAAAGTAACCGTTTTCAATAGATCCTTTAACCAAACTCAACGATACTTTATTAAGTAACTTCCATATGTTTTTATAGTTTCCTTTATAAAACCAATTAAATAATGCTGTTCTACATATTAACAAATTAGATTTTAAAGTGCCATCATTTATTGATATATCACCTGGTTCAGTAAAATAATTAGAGCTTAAAAATTTACTAAACATAACTTCATTAATAGTTTCATGCATTCCCTTTAATGTTTTAATTAGTCCATACTTCGCATTTAACTTCTCATAATCTACTCCAATTATATTTTCATATTCAAACACTTTTTTTAAATTTGGATTATAATTGCAAACTATATCATAATCTTGAATTTCTACCTCTTTACCTTTTTTTAATCTTAAGAAGATACCATTAAACTCTTTATCTAAAGATTCCTTATTATTTAAGGGATTAATTTCATTTCCTATATAAATATTAACTTTTCCAGAAGACGCTTGGTTCATGAGATAATCAAAAAACTTCTTTTGACACATAACCTCTTCCTGGTCAATAAGATATGGCACAGAAACTTTTCGAGTTTTGTTCTCTAAATAAGGCTTTTTTGAATTTAACCCCATATTATCATTGGGCAACCCATATATGATATTGTCTGATTTTCCGTTATAATCATTACTATTGTATATGTTAGGAATAAAGTATCTTTCACTTTCTTTTTTATAATCTTCTGCTGGATAATAAAAAAATATCTTTAGATAATCCTTACCATTAAGTTCTTTGAATTTTTCAAATAAGTTTTCTTTAATCCATGTCTTTATCTTGTTTAACCTATCTTTATCTACTTCTCCAACTTTTCTCTCTGCCAATTCATATAGTTCCAAAGCTTTAGGCTTTTGAGAGTATTTTAACCTTGGGTTCTCTAGTACACTATAATATTTATCTATTATATCAATTGTAAGCTTTCCATTAGTAAGACTATCTTTTTTTATAATAAACGATAAATAGTTATTTCCTTGTATTACTTTACCCCCACTTGGTAAAATTGCTTTATTCATATCTGTTACTTTACTATAATAATCAGCGAAACATATAAAATCTATATTATTTATAGTTCTATCTATAGTTCCAGTCTTTTTGTCCAACTTTATGTCTATTGAATCTTCTATAATAAAATCATTATTATTGGGTTTAACTACTACATATGTTCCATCTGCTGGAATATATGTACCTAGAATAAATTCATCTCCTTTTTCCTCATATTCTTTTTTAAATACTTCTAAAGCTTGGCTTAACACATACTCACCACCTTTTTTACAGCCATTTAGCGTTCATGTACCCAGCGCCTCTTGCATTCATCTCCAAAGCTCCTGTACCTAAGCTCATGTATGCTAACTCTTGAGCCATTCTATCATCACTAATGTGTATAGTTAGCTTGTCCCCAAGTATCGTTTTTCCCTTGTAGTTTATTGCTACAGGTTTTTTATTCTTAAACTCTATAGATGTATAAAGTTGAAAATCCTCATCTATTTTTGTATTCATAAACAAGTTGTATTTTTTTACCATATTTTCTTTTAATCTTCTTTCAAATTCGCTTAATGAAATATTATTCTTCCAATACCCTTCATTAGTTTTTAGTATTAAAGGAGTTATAGAATATATTTTATCTATATATTTTCTAGGTAATATTCTTATAGTTGATGTTAAAGCTTTTATATCTTGATTATAATGATTTACTAATTCCTCATTAAAAAATTTCGCTAACTTGTGATCAATTGTTCTTATCCTTATTGTATAAATATTCCCACACTTGTAAACCCTATCTTGTTGTATTGGATAAAATGAGCAAAAACAATAATTCTTATATGTATTGCTATTATGCAGTTCCAATAATTCTGTTTTTTTTGCTAATCCACTATCAATAAATTGAGCTATTTTTTCAAAAGAATCTTTTGAATCTATGTCTTTTATTAAAAATACTGAAATAGATATTTCAAATACTTTCATGTATCCACCTCCTCATACCTAATTTTACGCTTTTTAACCTTATTTGTAAATATTATTACATTTTTACATACATTTTTCAACTCTATTTATCATTTTTTATCAATTTCCAAATATTATTTATACACATTTTTTATCTAGTCTATATCCCCCTCCTCTTCCTCTCAAAGATTCTACTTGAAACCCTGATAATATGAGGCTATTTATATACCACCTTAAAGTGCTATTTTTTAATTCCAACTCTCTTTCTAGATCTTTTGCACTATGAATATTTTCATCTATTAATATATATAACAATCTGAATTGAATAGATAATTTAGTCATATAATCACCTCTAATATAAATCATTTAATTTAACGTATTGATTATATTATATATTGAATTGTACTAAAATAATAACGCTATTAAATTTTTTTTGTAATTTACATCAAATGTTATGGTTAATTTTTAATTAATATTTGTTAAATCATTTAATTTAACGTATATTTAAATACAACATTTATTATGGTTAACAAATATATATTACCATACTTTAAAGTATATATCTATATAAGAGAATAGCTATTGATATTTTAAGTAATGTCCTATATCTTTGTCGTTAATTCATTATCTCTATATGTATTTTTTATTTCAGCTAAATACATATTATTGGGAACTTAAAAATTAATATACATTATGCTAAAAAAAGAGATTTTACATATTTAATTAAAATTATGTTTGGAATTTCCTCTGAATTGATATATTCTGAAGAGGAGCTTTTAAAAAGAAGAAAAAAACTTAAACGAAGTGGATTTAAAAAAGGAATTGTTATAAAAAAAGTTTATGAAGATTAAAGTATATATATCTTTTCCTAATTTACATGAATTAGCTATTTTATTTAATACTTTCTAAAAATATTATCACTATACGCAGCCATCTTTACATGTCTACAATAAAAATCATTAAATAAATGTAAAAAACTTCATATTATTTAATCTACTTTTCCTATTTTTGCCGTTAGTTGTCTATTTCATTTAAATAATATATCCTATGTTAAGGTTCAACACTCTTTTAAAATCTTTTAATTTGTCTTCACCCACATTTAAATACATCCCATGTTAAGGTTTAACGTTTTTTCTTTAGAGTAAGGGCTGGCAGAGATTTACAATTTAAATACATCCCATGTTAAGGTTTAACACACAGATTAAGTAAAAATTAGGAGGTAAATATAAAATTTAAATACATCCCATGTTAAGGTTTAACATCTCCGAATATAAGAATTTCCAACTAGGATTTTGTATTTAAATACATCCCATGTTAAGGTTTAACAGGTTGCATATTGTTATTATACAAAGATGCACGTTGATTTAAATACATCCCATGTTAAGGTTTAACGAATATTTTCCTTGGTTTGTCCATTGGGTTGAATAATTTAAATACATCCCATGTTAAGGTTTAACTTTTAAATATAGGAGTATAGCCATTAATAATACCTAATTTAAATACATCCCATGTTAAGGTTTAACTTCTTTTATTTTGGTATCAGGTAGTCCCTTAGTTTCATTTAAATACATCCCATGTTAAGGTTTAACACTTAAGTAAATAAAAACCCTCATGAATCATTACAATTTAAATACATCCCATGTTAAGGTTTAACTATAAGAAATTACCAATTACCTGTTAATTTCTTATAATTTAAATACATCCCATGTTAAGGTTTAACCACTGTAAAATCAGCATTCCTTAAAATTAATAATAGCATATAGCCATTGGAAACTCAAGGTTTGTTTAAAAGTTTACCAGGTGATTTTATAAAATACAATTTTCTATAGAAAACACTGCACAAACCATTTGTATCATTAACTTTAAGCCACTTTCACTTTTCAATCCACCTGGTAAAATTAATAGTCTGCCATTTGTAAAAAATAGGAGACTTCTTAGTAAAATTTTCATTCACTCTCAACTCTCAACTTTCAATTACTTGAAAATACATCCTATGTTAAGGTTCAACTAAAACTTAGAATTTAATTACAAATATTGGGAGGTAATTTAAATACATCCTATGTTAAGGTTCAACAGTTACTAGCTACGCACTATGTAGCAACGAAAACAAATTTAAATACATCCAACTCTTTATTAAGAAGTTCTCCCATAGCTTTATTTTTTATTTAAATACATCCTATGTTAAGGTTCAACAGGACCTATTTTTTTAAAGACGAGATTGATATGTCATTTAAATACATCCTATGTTAAGGTTCAACAGCTATACAAGCCTAAGTTAACAGCTAATGACATAAATTTAAATACATCCTATGTTAAGGTTCAACAATATTTAAAGGTGAGTGTACAATGTACCTCACAGAATTTAAATACATCCTATGTTAAGGTTCAACTAAAATTTAGCGTACAAATGTACTTTACATACGTTGATTTAAATACATCCTATGTTAAGGTTCAACCACTTTTTAAACCATCTTATCTCGTTAGCCGCTTCATTTAAATACATCCTATGTTAAGGTTCAACAATTGGTTCACATCTGCAACCAATACTGGCTTATCATTTAAATACATCCTATGTTAAGGTTCAACATATCTTCCCACCCGTCTTTATATCTATCTTTCATTATTTAAATACATCCTATGTTAAGGTTCAACCACTGTAAAATCGTCATTCCTTAAAATTAACAATAGCATAAAACCATTGGAAACTCAAGGTTTGCCAAAAAATTTACCAGGTAGTTTTATAAAATAAAAATTCCTGTTAGAAAACTATGCAAACCACTAATATTGTTAGCTTTATTTCACTTTTATTTTGCAATTCACTTGGGAAAAATTAATAATCTGCCATTTATCCGATGACTACCCGCTCTAATACTCCCATCGCACTCTGTGAAAGCGATTCACACCAAATCAAAGATTTGGGTTCTCTGCTCTTCTTCAAAGTGGGAGTAAAAACTCCTTCTGAAGCCAAGAACTCTGTTTACAAAAAATAGCAGACTCCTTAGTAAAATTTTTATTCACTCTCAGCTCTCAACTTTCAATTACTTGAAAATACGTCTTATGTTATTGTTAAACATTATGTGAGTTTGTTTATTTCTAGCTGTTTATTAATTTAAATATATCTCATGTTATGGTTAAACCTGCATATATATGTTCTTTGGAAAAATCACAGATATTATTAAACATTGCAGTTTTTAATAATGATGTTTAAATTTGATTAAATTATACCAAAAATAAAACAAAGGTAGATTAACCTTACTTTATAAGATTTGTCTACCCATTATTATATAACAAAATTTATTTAATTGATTTAAATCTTTAAAACTAAATACAATTTTCAATTTTCACAAAAACTCTGTATTCTTATTGATTTTTGATAATCATTACTCAATTTCTCCTGCTGATTTTAAAACCTGATTATATAATTTTACTGACATTCTAAATCCATTTTCTATTAATATATCTAAGTATTTTTTTACACTTTCAATCTTTTTATACTCTTTTGCTAGCAATAGAACTCCCATCAATCCAATTGATCTTAATAGCATTGTTTCAGCAAAATGCCTAGCTGACCTATCGTCTATTATTACTCTTTTTATTTTTAATTCTTTTGCTGCAATCATTACTTCAAGTTCTCCTCTATGAAGTCGTCCATATAATTGCTCTACTAAAAGCTTATTTTTTACACTATATATTTTTATATGATTACTATTAACAGCTTCACTTAATTCTTTTGCTCCTATCCTTTTGACTTTTTCATCTATTGCTATTTCTCTATAAACTTCTTCTGTAATATATACCTCATCAAAAATCTCCCATAATAAATCTAGTTTTTTAATAATACTTAACCCTATAATAGGACTTGAATTGCATACAACTTTAATCATTTTTACTTTCTCCTAATTCATCTTTAAAGTCTTTTATTGCAATTTCATCAAGACGAAATTCATCCTCTGTATATTCATTCCAAGGTATATTTTTATTTTTAAGTAAAGTCATAAAATCAGCAAGTTTCATTTCTGCTATTTCAGCTGCACGTGCTAAAGATACTGACTTACTTGTAAATAATGCAATTGCTATAGATATGGTTATATTATCATTTAAAGATTTTGAAAGTCCTAAATCTTCTATAAGAGGTATTAAATCATTAGATATATTTAAATCAACTTTTACTTTTTCAGCACTCATTTATCTCACACCCTTTATCACACAATTAATTATATAACTTGTATTATTTATATTATATCCTATATTATAAATAATTTGAATTCAAATTCCCTATAATATCTCTCTAACTCTTTTACTAATTTCTGCTTTTTTATAATATCTTCAATCTCTTCTTCTCTATTTTTTTCATGGTCTCATCCAACTTTGCTTCTTGAATTCTTTGTTTTTTCTCTTAGACTTTCTATTTCCTTTTCAATTCATGCATACTCTCCATTATAGACTTCTGTATCTAAGCCTGTATTTACATTAAGCCTTAAGCTTCATAAGCTCCTACTGCAGTTCTTTTAATCCATATAGTATTTAATCAATACTTAAATTTTCTTGGGCTTTTGGAATTACTTTTTCAACATTCTTTATAAGTTTCTTAATAAAGGTTCCTTTAATACTTTCTAAAAATATTATCACTATACTCAGCCATCTTTACATGTCTACAATAAAAGCCATTAAATAAATGTAAAAAACTTCATATTGTTCAATCTACTTTTCCTATTTTTGCCGTTAATTATCTATTTCATTTAAATAATACATCCTATATTAAGGTTTAACTAAAATCACTCCCAATATTCTTACTTGATTGTCAATTTAAATACATCCTATGTTAAGGTTTAACTTAGCATGGCAAAATCATTAGGAGTTTTGGATAAGAATTTAAATACATCCTATGTTAAGGTTTAACACTGTAAAATCAGCATTCCTTAAATTTAACAATAGCACAAAGCCATTGGAATCTCAAGGTTTGTTTAAAAGTTTACCAAGTGATTTTGTAAAATGTAATTTTCTATAGAAAATACTATGTAAAACACTGACATTACTAGCTTTAATCTACTTTTATTTTGCAATTCACTTGGGAAAAATTAATAATCTGCCATTTATAAAAAATAGCAGACTCCTTAGTAAAATTTTATTCACTCTCAACTCTCAGTTCTCAACTTTCAATCGCTTGAAAATACATCCCATGTTAAGGTTCAACACACTACCGTTCCGAGCTTAACGTTAAGCTCGCCAGATTTAAATACATCCCATGTTAAGGTTCAACTCCACAACTACTGCCTTAAATATTATATACAGGAATTTAAATACATCCCATGTTAAGGTTCAACCTGATTTCTTGCCATTGCTCTTAGAATTAATCTTATTTAAATACATCCCATGTTAAGGTTCAACCGCCACCCATATCTTTAGCAGCTACGCCTACTGCAAATTTAAATACATCCCATGTTAAGGTTCAACCTAAAATCTCCCATTTTCATATCAGCCACATAATCAATTTAAATACATCCCATGTTAAGGTTCAACCACTGCAAAATCAGCATTCCTTAAAATTAATAGTAGCATATAGCCATTGGAATCTCAAGGTTTGTTTAAAAGTTTACCAGGTGATTTTGTAAAATATAATTTTCTATAGAAAATACTATGTAAAACACTAACATTATTAGCTTTATCCTACTTTTATTTTGCAATTCACTTGGGAAAATTAATAATCTGCTACTTATAAAAAATAGCAGACTCCTTAGTAAAATTTTTATTCACTCTCAATTCTCAACTTTCAATTGCTTGAAAATACATCTCATGTTAAGGTTTAACATAATAAAAGGTGAAATAGAAGGATTTATTGAACAATTTAAATACATCCTATGTTAAGGTTTAACCATACAAAGATTATATAACAATTCTAATATACAATAATTTAAATACATCCTATGTTAAGGTTTAACAGCTCTACTGTTCTTAGTTTCTTCAATAGAAGTGATATTTAAATACATCCTATGTTAAGGTTTAACGATTTAACACAACAAGAATTAGGAGAAAAAATAGGGCATTTAAATACATCCTATGTTAAGGTTTAACACTGTAAAATCAGCATTCCTTAAAATTAACAATAGCATAAAACTATTGAAATCTCAAGGTTTGTTTAAAAATTTACCAGGTGATTTTGTAAAATGTAATTTTCTATAGAAAATACTATGTAAAACACTGACATCATTAGCTTTATCCTACTTTTATTTTGCAATTCACTTGGGAAAAATTAATAATCTGCCATTTATCCGATGACTACCCGATCTAATACTCCCATCGCACTCTGTGAAAGCGATTCACACCAAATCAAAGATTTGGGTTCTCTGCTTTTCTTCAAAGTGGGAGTAAAGAGCGGCTACATCCCTGGATAACGATTTCCCCTAAAGGATAACGACTTCTAAGGAGTAAAACTCCTAAGAATTCTGTTAATAAAGCTTCAGTGGGAGTAAAAACTCCTTCTGAAGCCAAGAACTCTGTTTATAAAAAATACCAAATTCCTTAGTAAAATTTTTATTCACTCTCAACTCTCAACTCTCCATTCTCAACTTTCAATTGCTTGAGAATACATCTCATGTTAAGGTTTAATGACTATATTTGTATTATGCTAAACTTCAAATCTTATAATGCTGGTATTAAAAAGTCCATAAAAATTAAAGCACATGCATCTTTCCCTAATTCACAGGATCAGCTACATGTGCTTTTCATTATTTTTTAATTATTTCATTGATTTAATAATGCTATCAGCAAGGGCATCCATTGAATCCCCATCTTCTTCTTTCATGCTGGAGCTTATTGACATCTCATCATCTAAAACAGTCATTTCTTTCATCTCATCTAGAAGTTCACGCATCAATTTGCCAGACTGAGGAGCCCATGAACCATTTTCTATAAGAGCGAAGGTACGTTTTTGAAGATTTAATGCCTTCATGTCCATTAAATAATTTAGCATTGGTGGATAAATCTTTAAGTTGTAAGTTACGGAAGCAAGAACCACATGACTATATTTAAATGCTTCAGAAATCAAATAGGATACATGAGTTTTTGAAACATCATACATAACCACATTGGTCATTCCCCTTTTAACTAATCTTGTTGCCAAGTCATTGGCAGCAGCTTCAGTGTTTCCGTACATTGTTGCATATACAATCATTACACCCTTTTCTTCAGGTTCGTAACGACTCCACTTATCATATTTATCTAACAAGTATCCAAAATCATTACGCCATACTGGTCCATGTAGTGGACAGATAACCTTTATATCTATAGTGCTTGCCTTCTTTAAAAGAGCTTGAACATGAGGGCCATATTTGCCTACAATGTTTGTATAATATCTTCTAGCTTCATCAATCCAATCTCTATCAAAGTTCATCTCATCATTGAATAGCTTACCATCTAAAGCACCAAAAGTTCCAAAAGCATCAGCGGAGAATAGCACACCATCAGTAGTATCATATGTCACCATAGCTTCTGGCCAATGTACCATTGGAGCAGACACAAATACAACGTTATGTTTTCCAAAGGACATAGTGTCTCCTTCTTTAACTTCTGTCACCTTACCATAAATCTGGAACCCGAACTGACTCATAAACAAAGAAGCTTTTTCGGTACATACAATCTTCACATCTGGATAACGAAGAATAATTTCTTCAATACAAGCTGCATGATCCGGCTCCATATGATTTATTACCATATAATCTAAAGGTCTATCCCCTAAAACCCCTTTAATATTCTCAAGGAACTGACGGCAAATTGACCAGTCCACTGTATCAAAAAGTACTGTCTTCTCATCTAAAAGTAGGTAAGAGTTATAGGAAACACCTCTTTCAATGGGATGAATGTTTTCAAAGAGAGCCAGGCGACGATCATTGCCACCAACCCAATAAAGATCCTCAGTTATATTTCTAACACAATACATAAATTTAACCTCCTTTACATTAAACCACATCATTATATTTACTTACAAAAATTATACTTCTATAATTATACTTCTATAAACATATCCTTTTCTTCACCACAAGCTGGGCAAGTCCATTCTTCAGGTAGATCTTTAAATAATGTACCTGGCATTATTTCCCCTTCTGGATCACCTACGCCAGGATCATATTCATAACCGCATCCATTACATACATGATATTTCCAAGTTGGAGCAACTTTCTTTGGAACAGCTCTCTTCATCTTCTTCATTGGTGGAGCCTCCTTCTTTGCTTCTCCATTATCTAAAGCAGCAGTGAGTATTGGTAATATCTCCATTAAATCTCCAACGATACCATAGTCTGCGTTCTTAAAGATTTTAGCATTAGGATCTATATTAATAGCAACAATTGTAGAAGCATCCTTTATACCTTTCAAATGCTGACCTGCACCTGAAATACCACAGGCAACGTAAAGATTTCCTTTAAATTTCTGTCCAGACATACCCACATAACGATTTAGTGGTACATATCTAAGGGTTTCAGCTACTGGACGAGAAGAACCTATAGCTGCACCGGCTTGAACTGCCAAGTCTTCTATAAGCTTCATATTTTCTTTTTCCCCTATACCTAGACCTACGCTGACTACTCTTTCAGCTTTGGTAATAGGAGTATCCAAAGGAATTCCAACTGTGAAATCATAGCCATCTTCTTTAAGCGCTTTTACAAGAGCGTTAACTCTTTCTTCAGCAGTTCCTTCGTTGAAAATCACTTTCTTACGATAACCTGTAGCAGGTTCACGTTTAGAACTTCTACCAATAGCATTGTTCTTTGGCATTTTTCCTATGATGCTAGAAGATATAACTAAACGCTGAATTTCATTAGTTCCTTCATATATTGTACAAATCTTAGCATCTCTGTAAGCACGCTCAACTTCCATGCCTTTCATATAGCCGCTTCCACCAAATATTTGAAGAGCGTCGTTGACAATCTCAAGACAAACATCTGAAGCATATTGTTTTGCCATAGCAGCTTCCATGCTGTAGCGTTCATGATTTTCCTTAAGCTCTGCAGCACTATAAACAAGTAATCTAGCTGCTCTAAGCTTTGTAGCCATGTCAGCCAACTTAAAAGCTATAATCTGTTGCTGACAAATAGGTCTTCCAAACTGAATTCTCTCCTTTGAATACTCTAAAGCATTCTCATAAGCACCCTGAGCAATACCAAGAGCCTGAGATGCTATACCAATACGCCCACCATCTAATGTGGACATAGCAATTTTAAAACCTTCTCCCTCTTTACCTAATAGATTTTCTTTAGGTACTTTTACATTATTGAAAATCAACTCTCCAGTGGCAGAAGAACGAATACCCATTTTGTCATAATGCTTTCCAAAGCTAAAACCTTCCCAGCCCTTTTCCACAATAAAGGCACTGATACCACGAGTACCTATATCTGGTGTAGTAACTGCAAAAATAATATAAATATCAGCTTCACCTGCATTGGTGATAAAAATCTTTTCACCATTTAAAATGTAATGATCTTCTTCTAGAACAGCAGTAGTCTCTGTACCACCAGCGTCACTACCTGCATTTTCCTCAGTAAGACCGAATGCTCCAAGTTTCTCTCCCTTTGACAGTGGAACTAAGTATTTTTGCTTCTGCTCCTCTGTTCCATAGGCAGCAATTGGATATGCTCCCAAAGATGTGTGGGCAGAAAGAATTACACCTGTACCTCCGTCCACTCTTGATAACTCCTCAACGGCAATTGCATAGCTTATTACATCCAGTCCTGCTCCACCGTATTCTTTTGCATATGGTATTCCCATCATACCCATATCAGCTAATTTATGAACTGCTTCCCAAGGAAATTTATTTTCCTGATCCAACATAAATGCAATAGGTTTAACTTCCTCTTCAGCCAGCTCTCTGATTTTTGCTCTCAAATTTTCATGTTGTTCTGTAGTTTTATAAAACATAAATACACCTCCGCTTTAATCAATATATTTTACTGCATAAAGCACATTTTGAAACATATTCCTTAAAAGTATACTCAATCCATCTACTTTTATTGTATACCTAAAAGGTATATTTTTCAACCCCTATTTAAAATTTTTTATAATAATAATTTATCAAGTGATTTTTAGATTCATAAATTATAAAAATTCTAATGTTTTAATCTATAATAACCACCTGATATAATATTCATATTCATGCTCATACTATAATATCCCATGGTTTAATTATGTTGTATAATATAATACTAACGCTCTAAAAGTGTTGTTAAAAAAATGTAAAAGATGCTGTCGCAGTAGCATAAAAAATATGCTAACGTGGCAGCTTTTTTTGGTGAGTTCATTCTTTCTAATGTTAGAGCAGCTTTTATATGTTTACGAGTATCTTATAAAAAGCTCTTTAGATAATATACTTTCAATATTTGGATAAATGTGGTATAATAATCATTATATAGGAATAATTATTATTAAATAATAATACTAATAATTATATAGGAACAATAATTATTATATAGGAATAATAATAATGTAAGAATTAAATTTCTAAGAATAGGAGGGTTGTTTAAAAACAAATAGTCCTTGTTAGATTATAAAATTTGGGAGGTATATAGAGAAATGACAAAGATTAAGACAATACAAGAAGCAGTAGAAAATATTAAAGATGGAATGAAAATTATGACAGCAGGTTTTTTAGGAGTAGGTGCTCCATTAAAGATGATAGATGCATTAGCAGAGACAAATGTTAAAGACCTTACACTTATTCAACCTGTATCTTCTCACCCAGGACAAACTCACGATATTGGCAAGCTTGTAGCAAATAAACAAATAAAAAAGTTTGTAGGGTCACATATTGGAACTTGTCCTGAAATACAAGAACAATACAATGCAGGTACATTAGAAGTTGAATTTATACCTATGGGAACTGTAGTAGAATGTATAAGAGCTGGGGGGGCTGGACTTGGCGCAGTTATAACTCCAACTGGTATTGGAACTGAAATTGAAAAGGGAAGGGATAAACTTACTATAGATGGAAAAGAATATTTAGTATTTCCACCAATAAAGGCAGATGTTGCGCTAATCAAGGGATATAAAGCTGATAAACTTGGGAATATCGTATATAGAGGAACAACTAAAGGAACAAATACAATTATGGCACTTGCAGCTGATTTAGTTATAGCTGAAGTAGATGAAATTGTAGAAGTTGGTGAAATTTCACCTGATAGTGTTGGAACACCAGGAATATTGGTAGATATAATAGTTCAAGGAGACTCTTTTAAAGAGAGAAAAGAATATTTTGAAGATTTATGGACAGGAACTAATAAAATGAAATAGGGGGAGAAATGATGAATAGTAAAGAGATAATTGCAAGAAGAATCGCTAAAGAGTTTAAAGATGGAATGGTTGCTAATTTAGGATTCGGTATACCAAACATGGCTGCAGACTATTTGCCAGAAGGAATGGAAATAATACTACAATGTGAAAATGGTGCATTAAAGTTTGGTGCAACTCCAAGCATAGGTGAAGCTGATCCTGACTTAGCTAATTCTGGTGGAGCTCCAATTACTTTATTGCCAGGAGCATCAACATTTGAAATGGATCTATCTTTTGCAATAATAAGAGGTGGACACGTTGATATAACTGTATTAGGCGCTTTAGAAGTGGATCAAGAAGGAAATATTGCAAACTGGAATATACCGGGAATTTTTGCACCAGGTATGGGCGGTGCAATGGACCTTTTAGCAGGAGCAAAATATGTAATAGCTGCTTTAAGTCATAGTGATAAAAAAGGTAATCCAAAGGTGCTAAAGAAATGCACATTACCTTTATCAGCTAAAAAGTGCGTTGATCTTATAATTACTGATAAAGCAGTTATGAAGGTTACAGATAAAGGATTAGTATTAATGGAAGTGGCACCAGATGTAACTGTTGATGAAGTAGTAAAGACCACTGAGGCTGATTTACTAATAGCTGATGATGTTAAAAAATGGAAATATAATATGCTTATATATTAGTTTTACCATAAGTCTTCCACTCTTCTGAGTGGGAGATTTGTTTTTATGTAAAAAACTGCCACACTAATTATTTTAGTGCGACAGCTCCTTTGTTTTTAAAAATTCCTCTTCATTTAAAAACTTTATACCCTGTCCCTTTGCATTTAAATCCACTGCTTTTTTAAGCTTATTACTCATTTCTTCTCTATGCAAATCTTTTATATCTTTCATATTAGTCACTAAAATTGTCGTCTTTTTCGTAACAGAACTTCCCGTGGTTCCTCCAAATCTTCTAACTAATAACATAGCTTCATCTCTTGACATAGAGCATAACCTTCCAGTAAACACCACCACTTCATTTTTAAACTCATCATCTTTTAACCTTTCAAATACACTTCTTTTTTTATGAACATAAATTCTATTAGATGTTTTCATTACCATTCCTTTAATCTGTGATGGTTTATATCCATTATTATGTACAGTTCCAATAGTTACCCCTACTAATTTAGAAATTTCATTAATATCATCACACTTTAATTCTTCTCCTATATTTAGCAATATGTTACTACAGGCAAGTGCATCATATAGTGCATCATGGTGCTTAAACTCATATCCCAAGAAATCATTTACTGTATTTAATTTTGCATTTTCAATTCCTTTATAAAAGTTTTTAGCAAGTTTCATTGTACAAATATACTTAAAATCAGGTATCTCTATATCATAAAGTTCTGAGGTTTTCCTTAGAACTGATATATCAAAAGAAGCATTGTGAGCTATTACTAAATTTCCATGGAAATAATGCTTAATCTTCTCCCATACTTTATCAAACTCTTCTTCATTCTCAACCATACCTGGTCTTATTCCATGGATTCCAATATTAATTGGCATAAATCTCATTTCCTTGGGTCTTATTAAATGATATATCCTTTCTACAACATGTCCATCCTTTACAACAGCAATACCAATTGAGCATGGACTATTTCTTTTTTCATTTGCAGTTTCAAAATCTATAGCTATAAAATTCATTTTATTCCTCCATATTTTTAACCATTAATGTACTCCAGCAAAATTTCATGCTCTAATTCCTCCATGCTCTGTAAATTCTTAAAAATTAATCCCATAACAACATTATAACCTATCATCAACAACACATTCTATACTACCTATGCATATGTTGTATTTTTACAGGAATCAGTCCCCTATTGTTCACACCCTGGTCATGGCTCTGAAGCATGGGGTGAGGTTGCTACTAAAGAACTATCAATGTATTTCTTTCATAATCAAAGCAACATAAAACAAACCTCATTAATAACAAATTACTTTGGTTCAGTTTTCAATGAGGTTTGTTACTAAAATTAATGATTTAAGTATAGTAACTATTTAAATAGCCTTTTTTGTTCTTTTCTCACCTGAAGCTTTGCTTTTTACTTATTCTTTTTACAACATTTTTCATGAATATAGTTTTCATATCCTTCAGCTCTGCAAATTTCTTTGCTATTAAGCAACACATTAATTCCTCTTACTTTAATTATTTTTAATAATATTATATCCAATAACACTGTATGATTAAATATAATTTTTCATTTTTATCAATAACAAAAACACCTACCATTTATAGATAGATGTTCTTTGTTATAAATAACACTTTATTTAATCTCTTCTTTTAATAAATCACCGATTTGAATTTTAACCTTATCAATTATCTCTTTTTTGACACTTCCAAATTTTTTAACTACTATATATTTAGACAATGTATATATTTTATCTACTCTAATACAAGAAGTAACTTTAAGCGACCCTTCTATTAAATCATTATTTGTAAATTGAATTGAGCAGTCTTTTGACTGTAAATTAGAAGTTATTGCTGCAACAACTATATCCTCTGTTTTACAATTATACTGTTAATTAGATAATACTAGGACAGGTCTTTTCTTACTTGATGTTAAATCGCTGAAAGGAATAGGTATAAGTAATATATCTCCTTGCTTATACATCACTCCACACCTCATCATCTATATCATTATTCCAAAAATCCAAACTACTCTCACTTACTTTCTGCAAATCTTTATATAATTATTATAACCTATTATATAAATAATTTTTAAGAACATTTAACTCATTTTCATCTTCAATCCATTCCCATGCATTTTTACTTAAAATTATATTCTTATACCTTGTATATTTTATTATTATTTTAATTATGGAAGTTTTATCATGAATATCTAAGATAAAGTCATTCTCCTTATAATTTACAAACTCCCTATCTATAAATTCTTTAAATTTATTTAAAAAACTCTCTATAGATTCACTTAAAATACTTTTTTCATTCCAATATCTAAGCACTTCAGTATTATCAATATATTCTTCATTATTTTTATTTATATCTTCAATGTTATCCTGATTTGTATATTAAATACCCCATACCCTAGTTACAACGTAAGCGTCAAAGTTTTAGCACCTTTAATAATTCCAAGGATGGTGTTAAAATATCCTAGTAAGACTTGCAAAATCAATTATACTAAGCAAACTGAATAATCTTTCTGGCTTATTTGTAAATGGGTACTCTCTACATCCTTCTGATTTACACTTTTCAATCTCACAAGCACCATTTTCAGTTAGAAAGCAGCATGGTTTCCCTTTTACCTCATATCCATTGATAGTCTCCTCTATATACTTATCCATAAATTCTTTCTTTGTTATTTTAAGTAGCTTAGAAACTTGATCTATTTCATTTTCTTCAAATGTTACTAAATACTCTTTGCAGCAATTTCTGCATTTACTGCAATCATAATTTTTTAAATAATTCATTATGTAATTCTAAAAATTGCTCATCTAATTCATCTATATCTGCACGATTTTTTAAGTATGTTCTAAATTTATAATTTTCGCTTTCAACCTTTTCAAATTCTTCTTTTATTTTTGATGTTTCTATCACAATACCTTCTCACTACTTTACTATTTTCCACAACATTTTTTGTACTTCTTACCACTTCCACAAAGACACGGATCTTTTCTCCCTATTTCAAAACTTCAAATTCCGCTTTAAATGCTCTCTTCTTAGAATAGATTTTTTTATAATTCTCTATAATATTTATCTTTGTGCCTATATTACCATGTGATTCCATTGTTTCTCCTAGTGCAGATATGAGTACTGCTGCTTTGTAATAGCTTCCCCTAAAACCTCCACCTACAACTGCATCAGTTCTTTTGTCAACCTCTGAGTGTAGCCAAGTAATATATTTTTCATATTGTTCACTTGTTATTTTAATTTTGTCCTTCCAGATAAAAAAACGTTCAACTAAATTTTTATCATCATCATTTGAATAATTTAGCCTACATTTTAAGCCTTCTATTAATTTTTCACCGGCCTTAGAAAGGCTATGGCTTTGGCCTAAATATAGAATAAATAATGGTACAAATATACCCTTACTATTATTACTCCAACCTAAGTAAGTTTTATCTTTCTTACATTCTTCATAAATATAATCGAATTCTCCATTAAAGAAACGAAGTATTTTTTTATGTTCCAGTGAAATATTATTGATTTTCATTTGATTGTTAATATTATTAAAATCTATAAATGATTTTTCAGGTAATATTCTTAGTTTCATAGTATTAATATCTGTTATATTCTCATAATTTTCAGCTTCAAAAAGTCTTAAATAGTGGTTTAGTGTTGATTCCGAATGAAAAGCTGCTTTATAGCATTTCCAAACAACTTCTGTATGTCCTAATTCTTTTGCAGCCTTTGCAGTTAAATCTGCCACCTTGCCTCTAATATTTAACTCTTCATTCAGTAAACTAATCGCTTCTAATCCTATTTTTTCACATTCAGTATCTTTTCTTTCATCAATTAAGTATTCACATGCTCTTAAATACAAAACAGGGTGCTTTTGTACCATTTCTCTAGCTGTGTCACATAACATTTCGATGTCCCCTTGAAGCATACAAGCCTCAAAAAGTAAGTTTCCTGCTAAGTCTCCATCTTCACACTTCAAAAAAGCAATCCATTCTTCTAAAAATACACCTATTCCTACTAACTCTTCTGTCCCTATAGTAAAAAATTCTTCCAGCTTTATATCTCTTGAAATATTCAATTTGATATAACTATAAATTGCCTGTACCCTCTCTTCTCCATTAGAAGTTTGATATTTTGCATATAGTAAGTTAAGAACTATTTTCTTTAAATTTAAAGAAACCAAGTTTTCATCAACTAATTCTTCAATTCCTAATTCCATTATCTCTTCTGAGTCACTATCATATGCTTGAAATACCATATCTATAAGCAAATTGTATAAAACTGAAGCTTTTTCATATTTTTTTTGATATAATAAGTCTTCAGCTACTTGAAATGCAAAAGTTAGCTTTTTTCCTATTTCATAGGTATCATAATACTCATAGGAATAATCTCTCCAATAATTTTCACCATATACTTCACAATAACTACATTCAAAATAAATATCTCCATTTTGTATTTTTTCACACCACTCTTGTATTTCTTTAATATCATAAATAATCTCGCCACAGTTATTTTCACCATTTAGAGAATTTAAAAATTTACATCTTTCATTTTCTTGAATTGTACGTGCTAAGTTATGTATCCATTTTTCTTTCTCTCTTTCATCCATAGTAGCTAGTTTTTTATCCACCGCTTTGATAAACTCATTATAATTCATTTTTTATTACATCCTTACTATATTTATTATTTTTGTTTTTCCAAAAATCCTTACATAACTGAATTGTTTAACATGGGATTTTTTTATTTAGAATGATATTTTATCATCAAATTCTCTCGGATAATTAAATTTATTTCCACCATATACCTCTAAATCTTCTCTAAATACTCCATAAGATATACCAACTTCAGTAAAACCTGCAATATATTCCATACCATATAATCCTGCTAGGTATTCTTCATATTGTTCTTCAGTTCATATTGCAACTTTGCCTTTTTTTGTTTTCTTAACCTTCTTACTCTTGCTCATTAAAAATACATTTCTCCTTATTTGTGTTATTCTTTATTACTTTTAGTAAGTTTTTTAAATTTTTTCAACCAGTTTCTAACAAATAGCTTTCCCGTCTACTATAGAGTAAGCAATCTCGTATCCATCTGCACATCGAATATTGATACATTTATCAACTAACTTATAATCTTGTATAATGTCTGTCCCACCGCAAGCCCATATTTTCTGTCCTTTTTCATTTATCACAAATACTCCAAACTCATGTATCACAATAATTAGGCTCAAATCTTCTACATGAATTATTGAAAAGACAAGTGAATTCAATGAATGTCTGAAATCTACAACTTTTGATTCACAATTAATACATACAATCTCGTTCTCAAATGAACAAACTATCTTTTGAGTTTTCGGAAGGATTAAAATATTAGGTTGTAATCCATGCCAATCATACTTTATTCCAATGGAGAATTTCTCTTCACAATGCAGTGTTATTGTATCATACGTATCTGAATAATCTTCATTGTAGCTTAGTAACAAACTTGAATCACACGATTCCAAATACTCACAAAATTCATATTCATTTTCAAATTTTTGTAATGAAATAGCTTTTTCTCCAAATGCAATTTTCAAAAATAATCGCCTCTTTCTATCTATTATTTTTTAATTTGAGATAATATTTCTTCTATTGTTTGTGGTTTAACTCCTTTTCCACCTCTTACTATGATATTTTTTAGCACATTATCATCCCACAGCGTCTGCAACATAGCTCCTCTATCAGGTCCCATTATAAAAGTCTCTCTTGTTGTGCCAGTCCAATTTAGAGTAGGTTTACCTGGTAACTCTTTCGCAACATAAGACATTTGTTCTACCTTAGATATACTGCTGTTATCTAAGTAAGACTCACGTATTTTCTGCATAATGTATTCTCTGTTCTCAGGAGTATCAGTAATCCCCATCTTTTTTGCTAATTCACTTTCCATTCCAGCTGTTCTCTCGAGATTGTGTTGATTCCCTGTTGCTTTTCCAAAAAGATAATCCAATTTCTTTCCAAAATCGGGTTCAGCTTTACCCGCCCCCTTAGCCACACTACCTCTACCTTTAATAATTTTAGCTTTACCTTTCCACTTTATAGGCGAAACAGAAACATTCCCTGTTAATACTTTCGGTTCATTAGTATAAACAAGTTTATAACCATATAATTTATTGCTAATCACTCCACCATCTTTTGTTACTATATCATCATTAGGAAGTTCTATTCCATTAAATGTAGGTGGAGGACATTCTATTAAATCGTAAATATAAGTATATCCCTCTTTTTTATAAACAGAGTTCTTAGGAGTTTTACTCCTTAGAACTCGTTATCCAGGGACATAGCCACTCTTTACTCCCACTTTGAAAAAGATGGGAGTATTAGAGTGGGTAGTCATCGGATAAACTATTTGCTTAGGCAAATTAGATATCTCATTTGGAAAATATGTCTTAAATCCTACATCAATTCCTAAAACATTACATTTAATGTATTTCCATGCTTCTTCATATGTAAATATAGTTTCTTTTATTTTCTTATATTCATCTTCTCCTAAAACAATTTTTGCATATTCTAGTATTTGCTTTTCTTCTGCTGTTAATTCTCCTGGATTTTTTAACATTAATTGTCTTACTTCATTTTTATCTACTTGTCCATTTTCTGAAATAATAGAAACATCTCTAAATTTAGATATCCCTTCAGTTATTCCTGATATTTTTGAAAATACAGAACATATATTGTCTTCCATATCTCTTACGTCACTACAATATACATTAAATGAATTATCAAAGTCCGTTAAACTCATTGTTTGATTTCTTAGTGAATTCTCTGCATTTTCAACATCTCCTTCAATAGAAAATGATGTAAAACTTAAGCTATTTGCTAAATTTAATATTTCTTCAAATTTAGAATTCATCCTTCTATAATAATCGTTTGTACATTCATTAACATTATTATTTATTGGAAATTGTCCTCCATATTGAAGTGAAATAACTCCCATATCATCACTTGTAAGGGCTGCTCCTCCACTCCTCTTTATACAGTTTTCAAAATCCTCGCTACGCTTTTTTAATTGAACTGCTTTTGGTTTTTCATCATTTTCTAAAGCACTTTTCATATATTTTATATCTTCTTCTAGCTTTGTATAGAATTCCTGCTTTTTAATATGATTTTCTAAAAATTTATCTTTTGCTTCACCTGACCATCCTAAGTCAGTAAGTTCTTTAACTGCTTTATTAATATTTTCTTTTTGCTCTGATAGTATCTTTATGAAATTTTCATATTCATTTATTGTATTAGTTAATTCACCAATGTCTAACTGAAAATCCATCCATATTCTCCTATATACTGATTTGCTTTATTGCATATCAATATTAATACAATTGACAATATATATCTATTTTTTACATTAATATTAATGTTCTTCCTTTATTTTAATAATTTTGTATATTAGTGTTAAGTTTGATGTATTTTTCCTAGAGAACAAATGTATCCTCATATTGGATATCATTCCAATACAAAGATGATTCTTTTAAAAAATCCATTAATGTTGTATATTTATAGGATATTTAAACCTTTTGTAGCAAAGACTTAATATTCCTTCCTGAAATGCAAATTTGTTCTTCTGATGTTCATCAATAAATTTTGCTTGATATCTATCTACATCTACTATAGTTTCAAATTGCGGTAGTCTATTTTCTTTTCCACACAATTCCTAGTACCCAAATAAGTGTTCAATAGGCTACTGTTGTTGCATCAAAAAAATATATACTTGTTGACAATGGAAATAATTTAATAATGAAAAAAAGAACCTCTTTTGGTTAAATAGATTTTGATGAGAAATCTACAAAAGGAGGTTCTTTATATTTGACTATTATTAATAATAAAATATTTTTTAATAAATTAACACATGTAATTTCCGGAAATATATTAAGTAACATTATAAAAAAATATAATTCTGGCTTTAGAGTACAACATTTTGATACTAAATCACATTTGTATTCAATCTTTTAAATTATCTAAGTATTTAGAGTGGGGTCTGACCCCTTTGCGACTTCTGTACTTCATCAATACTTAAATTTTCTTGGGCTTTTGGAATTACTTTTTCAATATTATTTATAAGCTTCTTTAATACTTTCTAAAAATATTATCACTATACATAGTCATCTTTACACGTCTACAATAAAAATCATTAAATAAAATAAATGTAAAAAGCTTAGGATGGAACATTTTCTCATCCAAAGCTTTTATTTTTTACTTACTCCATATTTAAAGTTAAGTTCTTTAAATTTATATTAACATTTAATTTTAGTAATATATCTAATCCTAATAAACCATTAATTCTCCCATAATCATCTATTAAACCAAAATCTACTTTTATATCCTTTACTTCATATTCACATAGTTTTATACCTTCAATAATTTTTCTATATGCATACTGTTCTCCACCAATTCCATACATAGTTACGAATTCATCTTCCCCATCAGGTTCAACCCCTAATTCTATAACTGCATCTGGAGAAATTATTGTATGTGATGCCCCTGTATCTATAATAATATCATCAACTATTTTTCTCTTACCTCTGTATATTATTTCTAAAGAAACATACAAGAGCCCATTCTTATATACTATTTTCATAATTATATATACCTCTGTAAACGGGATTTTGCACAATTGTCAAAGACAACTTATCTTTAGATGTGTGAAATACGAAGGTATCTCCTTTACTCCTAATAAGTAATTCATTAGCTTCTTTGGAATTTTCAATTATTTTAACTAAAGCAACATCATCTACAATTTTTTTATCTCCGTCAACATGACTTTTTAAAGCTTTTAATAGCACAAATTGATTGGGGTATTTTTCTCTTATTTCACTCCACTTCAATGCTATTCCACCTTTCTTATTCTTTTATAGCTTAATGAGATAATTTTACATTTATGATAAAAATGAACTTTACAATTACTCTTATATTTTATTATTCCATACTTTCTTTATATTAATATTATACCCTATTATTTAATTATGTTACACACTATAATATCAAATAAATACATCAAAACATTTGTATTGAAAATGCTAAAAGCTTCAGATGATTATTTCCTCACCTAAAGCTTTTATTTTTCACTTATCCTTGTTACCTTTATAATTAATCCTTGCCTTTTCTTCAGCTATTACATTATTATTTAATTTTCAACATGTTTCGGGTAGGGTCTGACCCCTTTGCGAGAGGTAAGCGAGCTTGCTTGTATCCAAATTTAGACCTTGAAAAGAAAAACTCCAACAGATACCTTTTAGCATCCATTAGAGTTTTCCTATTAGCTTGAATCAGACATCAAAAGAAGCTTTTACAGAATGCCCTATGTTTCTATAGTAACTGGCATTAAAACCTCTTTTTGATGGCTGTTTGTTGTTTTTAAAGTATATTTTTTCACTCAATACACTGAGGACTTACTACAGAATTAGTATTATGCATTTAATTATTTTTAACCTATTATTGATATTATTTGTACTATATAAATTTAAATTGTTATGCAGTAGGTTATTAATTAATTTTGTATTCAGTTTAGTCACTAACTATTAGTTTAATATAATTCTAGTTGTTGTTTTTGTTCCTCTGCAATTTTTCTAAATGGTTCAAATAAATCATGCATACTTTTAATAAATAATGAGTCGCTTATCAATTCGCTATCTTTATTTATTTTATCAAAAATAATATAGAAATTTTCCTGCTCATGTATTGATGATTCTGCTGATATATCATCATCATCACTTAACCTATCAATTAAAGCATATAGACTTATTCTTTTTTCTATATATAACATATAATAATATCCAACCACAGCATCATATTGTGAAAATTCATTATTCTCATAATAACATTCTTCTATCTTTTTATCATACACTGCTGTACATAATTCATCTATGTCTTTTGCTAATGAAATTTTATATACCCATTCTTCAACATCATTATTGTTTAATATTTGTTTATCAGCCCACCCTTGCCAGTCTGATTTAGAATAATAACCACTTATAACTGCTATATATATATAATTTGCTATTGTCATTTAATCACCTCCCTTATGGTGTATCAGGATGTAATCCTGGAACACCATCACCATGTTGTGCTGGCTCGTTATAAGGATTTGGATGATGATGGGGATTTGTATGGGATGGAATATCAGGTCTACCATGGTCAGTATAGTCATTATTACCTATTCTTCTACCATATTTATCAAATATAGTTTCTCTTATATACGTTTCTCCAGTCTTACCATTAATTTTTATATCTTTAATACTTCTTTCTCCTGGTACAGTATATAAGCGTTGCCTTGTATTGATATTTTTTCCGTTCATTACTTTATATACAAATTCTCCATTCTCTTTTACTTTTTGAATTGAACCAGCACCTTGTTTCCAGTATGATTCATATCTAGCAGCTTCTGCAGGCTCCATCATATCAACAAAAGTTTTTTCAGCTTCAGCCGCCCCCTTAGCCACACTACCTCTACCTTTAATAATTTTAGCTTTACCTTTCCACTTTATAGGCGAAGCGGAAACAATCCCTGTTAATACCACTGGTTCATTAGTATAAACAAGTTTATAACCATATAATTTATTGCTAATCACTCCACCATCTTTTGTTACTATATCATTATTAGGAAGTTCTATTCCATTAAATGTAGGTGGAGGACATTCTATTAAATTGTAAATATAAGTATATCCCTCTTTTTTATAAACAGAGTTCTTAGGAGTTTTACTCCTTAGAACTCGTTATCCAGGGACATAGCCACTCTTTACTCCAACTTTGAAAAAGACGGGAGTATTAGAGTGGGTAGTCATCGGATAAACTATTTGCTTAGGCAAATTAGATATCTCATTTGCAAAATATGTCTTAAGTCCTACATGAATTCCTAGAATATTACATTTAATGTATTTCCGTGCTTCTTCATATGTAAATACAGTTTCTTTTATTTTCTTATATTCATCTTCTTCTAAAACAATTTTTGTATATTCTAGTATTTATGACGTGACTTTTATATATCTGCTTGGTACATTGTCAGCTAACCATACTTTATCATTCCCTAAATAAAATTTAACACCTTCAGCCCAAGCCTTTTTAGCATCAATTTCAAGAATAATCGGCTTATCATCATGTCTTTTACCGACTTGAATTGCAGTTTCGGTATCATTCGATAAGTGAACATATTGCCTGCCCTTTGGTAATAACCCTTTATTCTCTATTGACTCTAAAAAACGTCTTGCAGTACCATGAAATAGTATTACTGGTGGTTCTGAGCTTTCTTTTACTATCCTCATCGGTACAGAATGTCCATATAAAGCTCTAATTTTTCCATCAACTAACTCATGTCTCTTCTTATCAGAATTCTCGATTATATGCTCTAAATCTCCTATGGTTACACTTTCCCATTTACTATTTTCTTTTAAAACAATCAATAATTGTTCTACACTAACCCATCCATTCTCATCTAGTTCCAATTCATACTCCCAAGGAGCATGTCTTAGGGCGTATGATATCTCCTTACTTAATTGTAAATAATTAATAAGACTCATCTCCTTTTTTATTCTCTATTGAATTCAATCATTTCATTAATGGCATCTTCTAACCAAGCCCAAAAATCATTGTATTCTTTTCTTTGCTCATAACCTTCTGATGCAAAATCATGTATTACTTGGACTTTCTCACCTTTGCCTACTTCAAAGCATGCTATATCATCATTGTCATCTCGTCTAGCAAAAGGTATTAGCTTTCTATTTGGATATCTTTCTGTAATTCCTTTTAACCTATTTAACACTCTTTCCTCATCCATTATATACCACAAATCAAAGTCTAATAAATTTAATTCTATAGCTTTAATAAATGAATCTGGATATTGAAACCCATCAATTCCTAGTCTATCTTCTAAAACTTCTACGTTCATAATTATTTACCTATCCTTTCCATAGTATCTGCTCCAAGTGGATTACTATTCCTAAATTATGCTTTTTGCTTCCCAATTCTTAATTCAATCGCCTCTCCCCATGTCTTAGGAACACCTTTTTTAGTTGTAAATCTATCAATTAAATTTTCTGGTAAAAGTTCGTTAGCATCATGAATAATTGCTTGTGCATCTATTCCTGCCTCTCTTGCTGCAACTACCCTTGTATTATCTATTGTAGTTAGCTTACCATCACTCATTTTAACAACATCAATCGGGTCACCTTTCCAATCATTTGCTTTCATACTACTAATTATTTCATCTGCACCATTAACTGAACTTTGGCTAAATCTGATTTCATTTGCATTTACTGAAACAGGTTGTCTTACCCCCTTAGTCGCACTACCTCTACCTTTAATAATTTTAGCTTTGCCTTTCCACTTTATAGGCGAAACAGAAACAGTCCCTGTTAATACTACTGGCTCATTAGTATTAACAAGTTTATAACCATATAATTTATTGCTAATCACTTCATCATCTTTTATTACTATATCATCAATAGGAATTTCTATTCCATTAAATGTAGGTGGAGGACATTCTATTAAATTGTAAATATAAGTATATCCCTCTTTTTTATAAACAGAGTTCTTAGGAGTTTTACTCCTTAGAACTCGTTATCCAGGGACATAGCCACTCTTTACTCCCACTTTGAAAAAGATGGGAGTATTAGAGTGGGTAGTCATCAGATAAACTATTTGCTTAGGCAAATTAGATATCTCATTTGGAAAATATGTCTTAAATCCTACATCAATTCCTAAAACATTACATTTAATGTATTTCCGTGCATCTTCATATGTAAATATAGTTTCTTTTATTTTCTTATATTCATCTTCTCCTAAAACAATTTTTGCATATTCTAGTATTTGATTTTCTTCTGCTGTTAATTCTCCTGGATTTTTTAACATTAATTGTCTTACTTCATTTTTATCTACTTGTCCATTTTCTGAAATAATAGATTAGAGTTAAAACTATAACCATAAAAATTAATGGTAGTAACGATTTTTAACCATTACTACCATCCTAACATTACTTTTATCTTTCCTCGTATGCTTACTATAGAATAATAATTATGCAATTTAATTATAACTGTGATTTATTTATAATTATCCACACTTGCATTAATGACAATAATTCATCAGTTTCTATTTTACATTTATTTGACATTTCACTTGGTACAAAATCAACAATAATATTTGTAAAATCTCTATTTATTTCAAGACTGCAAATATTACCTGATACCTCCTCATTATTACTAACTCTATTAATTACTCTCTCAATAAATTCTTTGAAGATTGGCTCTCCAAATGACTCCATATCTTCGAAAACATACTCTATCAATTTAATTTCTTGTGGAAGGATAATCCTATTATATCCATAATTACTTTTCTCAATTGAAAACATATATTTCATATATTTTACTCCTTTCTATTTATTTTGAATAAACTGGGAATGCAGTATCTACTAGCCCTTTCTCATTCAACCACATTTTTATAGGCATTCCAGAACTAGTCTTCCCCGTATACCATCCTGCTTTATTAAATTGTATCCCCTCATGAACTTCTTTTATTGAATTTATAATATTTACTCTGTTCCAACTATCAGGGAAAAATGTTGAAAATTTTGTTTTCCCATTCATTTCAACCATCCCCTTATAAACTCCAAATTTATCTGAACTACTAATATTAGATATTGTAGCTTTTGACATAATACTTGGTTTGTGATATCCAGAAGGTAATCCTTTTCCATTAATATTTCCATGAAAAATATGCTCTAATGCATTTTTAGATACAATTGATTCAACTTCAGTAACCCCTTCTATAGATGAAACAGAAACAATCCCTGTTAATACCACTGGTTCATTAGTATAAACAAGTTTATAACCATATAATTTATTGCTAATCACTCCACCATCTTTTGTTACTATATCATCATTAGGAAGTTCTACCCCATAAAATGTAGGTGGAGGACATTGTATTAAATCGTAAATATAAGTATATCCATCTTTTTTATAAACTATTTGCTTAGGCAAATTAGATATCTCATTTGCAAAATATGTCTTAAATCCTACATCAATTCCTAAAACATTGCATTTAATGTATTTCCCTGCTTCTTCATATGTAAATACAGTTTCTTTTATTTTCTTATATTCATCTTCTCCTAAAACAATTTTTGCATATTCTAGTATTTGCTTTTCTTCTGCTGTTAATTCTCCTGGATTTTTTAACATTAATTGTCTTACTTCATTTTTATCTACTTGTCCATTTTCTGAAATAATAGAAACATCTCTAAATTTAGATATTCCTTCAGTTATTCCTGATATTTTTGAAAATACAGAACATATATTGTCTTCCATATCTCTTACGTCACTACAATATACATTAAATGAATTATCAAAGTCCGTTAAACTCATTGTTTGATTTCTTAGTGAATTCTCTGCATTTTCAACATCTCCTTCAATAGAAAATGATGTAAAACTTAAGCTATTTGCTAAATTTAATATTTCTTCAAATTTAGAATTCATTCTTCTATAATAATCGTTTGTACATTCATTAACATTATTATTTATTGGAAATTGTCCTCCATATTGAAGTGAAATAACTCCTGAATCATCACTTGTAAGGGCTGCTCCTCCACTTCTTTTTATACAGTTTTCAAAATCCTCGCTACGCTTTTTTAATTGAACTGCTTTTGGTTTTTCATCATTTTCTAAAGCACTTTTCATATATTTTATATCTTCTTCTAGCTTTGTATAGAATTCCTGCTTTTTAATATGATTTTCTAAAAATTTATCTTTTGCTTCACCTGACCATCCTAAATCAGTAAGTTCTTTAACTGCTTTATTAATATTTTCTTTTTGCTCTGATAGTATCTTTATGAAATTTTCATATTCATTTATTGTATTAGTTAATTCACCAATGTCTAACTGAAAATCCATCCATATTCTCCTATATACTCATTTGCTTTATTGCATGTCAATATTAATACAATTGACAATATATATGTATTTTTTACATTAATATTAATATTATTCCTTTATTTTAATAATTTTGTATATTAGTGTCAAGTTTGATGTATTTTTCCCAGAGAACAAATGTATCCTCATATTGGATGTTATTCCAATACAAAGATGATTCTTTTAAATATTCCAAGTGTTTCACAGTTATCGATGAAAATGAAGAAGAATTTAGAGTTTTAACAAATATATTTGATATGACACCTGAAGATATATTTTTATTGTACCGAGTTAGATGGAAGATAGAAACATTTTTCAAATGGATAAGGCAAAACCTAAGGATTAAGCAATGTATAGATTACAATAAGAATAGCATTAAAATTCAAATATATACAGCACTTATAATCTATATGCTTATCTATATTTTAAAAGAAGTACTTAAAGTAAAAACTTCAATGCTTAAAATCACGAAAATAATAAAATCTAACATTTTAGAAAATACTGATGATGTTTTTCTAGGCTATCAAAAATAATTTTCTTATACCTATACATATCAAATTCTTATTAAAATATATTGGCTTATTCACAAAACCATTTATCCTCAACCTTAGATAAGTCAACAACTTAGAAACTTATATTTGCTACTAAAGAACTATCAATGTATTTCTCTCATAATCAAAATAACAGGAATTAAATTCGTACCTATCTATCTTATTTTTATCATTAAGGTTATAAATTTTTACTATGCGCTTAAATTTATGGTCTATAAATTCCTCATTAGATGTAATACACTTTTCCTCATCAATATGAACAATCCATTCTTTGGAACTGAATAGTTTATCCTTGGTAATAATGTCATATATATCAGCAACTTCATTGTTTCTCATAAACCCATAAAGCTTTCCATTTGAATACTTTATATCATCATAAAAACCTTCTACTGTAATGGTTTTTATGCTATGAGATTCAACATCATAAATCTTTATATCTGTTGTACCCTTGCCAAATGATTGGATTGAGTAAATAATTTTATCTTCATAATTTCCAATAATTCTTAACCCTTCATGCAAATCACAGGTCTGAACAATCTTATCTTTGTCTATTGGTATGCCATGTTTTACATTATCAGCAAATTCACTTACTTTACATATAACCAAGCCTTCTAAGCTATCATGATATTCCGTAAACTCGTCTTTTTGTTTCTGTTGCTTCCAAATTTGTCTTTTTTCAAAATCTCCAATTCTTCCTGTTTTAACTATAATATATTCACCTTTTGAGGAAGCAAATACCTGATTGTCTCTCAAAATAGTATCTATACATCCAATTGAATCAGGTATTTTATAAACCCTCTTTTCAACTGAATCAATTAACAAGGCTTTATGGAAGAATGGTTCACCAAATTGAATGCGTGGAAGTAAAAACATAACATATCTATCATTAAGACCAATTAATCTGCTATTTAATGATAAGTTATCAAAATGAGCTTCGTTGTCAGATTCAAATTCAGTATTAAATTGGCTAATGCAACAACTTTTTAAATTATTACAATCCATTTTGTATATGTTAACACCATATTTAGAGTTGAATTTATCGATATTTGAATAATACATTACTTCAGTTGAATTAATACATGAAAATAAGTTAATAGGTTTGTCAAATTTAAACCTATCTGTTTTTTTGGTTTTATAATTAAATTTAACAATACCTATATTCTCACTGTGAAAATGTAGCTCATAAGGCTCATCTTCTTCTAAAAATAATATATTATCATCACCGAATAAATTTAGTACGCCTATTTCTCCCTTAACTTCTTTACCTATATTCATAATCTTTACCATAGATGTTCCCCCCGCTTGTGTTCAAATAAGTTAATAAAGTTGTTATTTTTTTGAATCAACTTCATTACTAACAGGTAGTATTTCAGTTTCTATTCCTTTAGAACATATATCACTATTTAGAGTCTTAATCGTATTATTCATATTTTGCTATTTACACCTGCCAATCCTATTCCATAAATATCTTATTAAATCTTTCTTAGCCTTATTTTAAAATTTGTTACAATTCATTAATTCTTGTAATATATTAGAAATCCTTCTTTTAGTTACATTATTATGATTATTTATATAACAGAAGGATTTTATCATTTTGGCAAATTCCTATTCCTTTGCATTACACCATAAAACTGCTTATATGTAATCCCTTCATTTTACCTAAAATACAATGTTTACAATTTTTTTATCCATTTTAGTTTATAATAAGAATATATGCACTACTTTTTATAATGAAAGGAGATTTGTAATGCCATTTTTAGAAAACGCCATTTATAGATTGGTTAATGGTAAAAGAACTCTTACAAGTCCTATTTTCCTAAAAAGCTTTCAAAAAGAAAATGACCAATTAAAAGATTTATTAGAGCTTTCAAGTAAAGTTACTTCAAATAAAAAGAATATTATAGACAGAGATATAGCTTTCTTAAGACAAGGATTAAAAGGAGAAGAAAATGTTTATTATGAACTTAAAAACTCTTTTCTACCTATTGTTTGCCTGCATTATATTAGATTAGAATATGATAACTATTCTGCTCAATTTGATTTTATTATAATATCTAGTAAGTTTATTTATATACTCGAAACTAAAAAATTAAATGGAGATATAGAAATTACAGGTGATGGTGATTTTATTAGAATTATAAAAAATAGTCGTGGTAGATTAATAAAAACCCTTCCTATAAAATCAGCAGTTATAATTGCAAATCCTAAAACCATAATTAATAAATATAGAGCTCCTAAATATATTCAAAATAATATTTTTAAGTATGATCAAATAAGAAACTTATTAGATAAAGAATTGAATAATAAAAATAATGAAAAGAATATATTAGAAAAATACATATATGAATTAGCGGATTTTCTAGTAGAACATAATAGGCCTATAAAAATAGATTATACAGCAAACATAATAGTTTCATTTTTCTGAAAACTAATAGACAAAAAAAACCCATTGCTATAAAATTAAATTAGGGTACATTTTACTATTCAATTCTTATTGTCAATGTTCATAATATTCACAAAAAATAAATTAATTTAGGGGGGGTTATCCATGAACAGTAACACAAGATTATCTATGAACAAGAACACAAGAAAACCTTATACTGTACCTAAATTTATTTTCTTAAACCTTTTAGGAATCTTTATGTTCTTTATACCAATAACAATTGGTAAATCAAAATCCATACCAATTGACCACATCGTTACATTTATTCGTCAAATCCCTAATTTCGGTATAGTTTATGCAGGACTAATAATTATTCTTGGCGCAATATTGCCATTTATTAAAAAAACCTGGAATAAAGATGGTGTGACTACAGTCTTTTCAATTTTTAAAGTTTTAGGTATCTTTGTATATTTTATAGCAGTGTTTAAACTAGGTCCTGCAAGAATACAAACTCCAGGAATGCTACCTTTTGTTTTTAATAAAGTAGTTATTCCTGTAACAATGCTTGTTCCTGTGGGAGCAGTATTTTTAGCCTTTTTAATAAATTATGGTCTTATGGAGTTTATTGGTGTTTTTATGCAGCCTGTTATGCGTCCTATATGGAAGACTCCTGGTCGTTCCGCTGTAGATGCAGTAGCATCTTTTGTAGGTAGTTATTCCGTAGGACTACTTATTACCAATAGAGTATATAAGGAAGGCTATTATTCCACCAAAGAAGCGTGTATTATAGCAACTGGATTTTCCACAGTTTCTGCAACTTTCATGGTTGTTGTAGCTAAGACATTAGGCTTACTTGGAAAATGGAATTTATATTTTTGGGGTACTCTTATCATAACTTTTATTGTAACAGCATTAACTACTAGAATTTATCCTTTATCAAAAAAATCAGATAAGGGTTACAATGATATGACAGTTATACCTGAGCCTAAAGCTGAAAAAGGAAAATTATTTTCTACTGCTTTAGAAGAAGGTCTTAAAGCTTGTGACATGGCTCCTGGTGTAATGGAAGGAATTATAAAAAACTTCAAAGATGGCATAGGTCTTGCTCTTTCTATAGGCCCTACACTTATGTCCATTGGATTTTTTGGTCTTGTACTAGCTGAATTTACTCCTGTATTTGATATTATGGGATATATCTTTCTTCCATTTACAAAGCTTTTAGGATTTGGTAGTGAATCTACCTTATTAGCCAAGGGCTTGGCAATAAGCCTTGCGGAAATGTTTCTTCCAGCCAGCATAGTTTCTTCTGCTTCTGCAGCTGTTAAAGGAGTTGTAGCTATAGTTTGTGTTTCTGAAATACTTTTTTTCTCCGCTTCCATTCCTTGTATTTTATCAACAGACATCAATATTAACATTAAAGATATTATAATTGTATGGGTGGAGAGAATTATTTTATCATTGCTTTTAGCAACACCATTTGTTTACTTATTTCTAGTATAGTAAATAGAACTAATTATTATTTTTCATTTCACTAAAACAATAGGACAGTTAGCAACTTTTTACCAAAACCGCTTCTCAAAATCTTAAAAGTTGTTAGCTGTCCCTTAATTTTATTCCATCTTAAATATTTTTATGGTTTCTTCTAGTTTAACTGCCATATCTGCAAGGTCTTCTACATTTTCTGTAATTTGAATTAATAAGGATGATTGTTCCTCGGTTAAGGCTACAACTTCTTCTGTATTTGTAGAAGCACTAGATGATATATCTTTAATTTCATATACTCTACCCATAATATTATCTATTTTATCCTTTGAATTTGAAATCTTTATATTTACATTTTCTAAATTTCCCTTTGTTAAATCAAAGGATTCTAATATTTCATCTAAAGACTCACGAACTTCTTTTACAATAATTTGTCCTTTATCTGATTCCATATTTCCATGTTCAATAGACTTTAAAGCTTTATTTATTTTATCTTGGGTTAGTACTATTAATTGTTTAATACTATTTGATGAACTAATAGATTCTTCTGCTAAGCTTTTTACTTCTTCTGCTACTACTGCAAATCCCTTTCCAGCCTCCCCTGCTCTAGCTGCTTCAATAGAGGCATTTAATGCTAATAAATTAGTTTGATCTGCTATGGAATTTATTATATTTACTATATTTCCTATTTCTTGTGATGTATTTTCAAGTTCTGATATTGTATTTGCAGAGAATAGAACACTTTCCTTTATAGTTTCCATCTGCTTTACCATGTCTATCATCTTTTCTCTTCCATTAGCTGCAAGGTTGCTTGTCTTTTCTGAAAGATTTACTACTTTTTTAATTTCACTATTTGTTTCTCCTATATTCTCCACAATATCTTTCATATCTGCTACTATAGTTTCTGCAACCTGTAACTGATTTTCAGCTCCTGAAGCTATTTCTTGAGTAGATCCTGCTATTTCCTCTGATGCTGATGCTGAGTCTTGTGCTGATTTTAATAAACTTTCTGATGAATTTTTTAAACTGTTACTTATTTTAGTTATACTTAAATTAATATTTCTTAAGTTATCTATCATATTATTAAAACTTATAGAAAGCTTTCCTACTTCATCTTTTCTTTTTATATCTATATTTTTTGTAAGATCTCCTTTTGATACACCTTGTGCCAATTTTTCCAAATTATTTAAAGGAGATAAATTTGAGCTTATTATACTTCTTAATATAATTCCTCCCACTACAAATGCTAAAATTCCTACCAATATAAAGCTATATATAATCTGCTTTAATGTTTGCTCTAAATTTTCAAGTGAAAGTCCTACATCTATAGCCCCTGTAACTACTCCTCCATCTTCTATAGGAAGTATTACATCATACACATTAACATTATCTTTTGTATATTTATATGTGCTTGAATACATCTTTCCTTCTTTTATTGCAATGTTACTGGCAGTATCATCTTTAAGATCTATTCCTATTCTGCTCTTATCACTATGGGCTATAACCTTAAAATCTTTTCCTACTGTTAGTGCATATACCACATTATCTTTTTTACTAATCCTATCTATAATATTTTGATGACTTACACTATTGTTTAATTTTTCCACCTCATTAGCTATTATTCCAACCTGAACTAAGCCTTCATTTTCTAGAGCAATAGCACCATATTTATAATAATTTTTATCTACCTCATTTGAACTTTTCCTTATTTGTTCTACTACTTTTTTGCTTTTATTTTTAAGAATAGATTGTACTGAATGATCCTTTTTATATTGAAAATTTATATTTGCAGGTAAATTAGAATAAATTATTTTTCCAGACTTATCAGCTATATTTATTTCCTGAATTTCAGTTTCTTTTGCAATTTTGCTTAAGTAATCATTTGATAGCTTTGGATGTTGTCCAACTACATAAGCCACATTTATGATTTTATCTTCTAATAAAGAATTTAATCCTTTCATTATCTTATCTTTGTCCTGTACTTCTGATTCAATTTGTTCTATTAAGCTTACTCCCTCTTGTTTAACTTGCTCTTTCATCTTTTTACTTACTACATTATAGGCAATTGTAGCTAATAATACTATTGATACTAATAATACCATTAAAGCACTTAGGCTTATTTTCACTCTTAATGATGATTCTTTTGTCTCTGCGTTTTTCTTCCTCATATAATGTTCCTCCAATATTTCATAATATCATATTGAATTTTACATTATTTTACCACTTAATTCAAGTTTCATTTAAAACTGACAATTTAAAGCATTTTTAAATTAAATCCAGCCTAAAAAGTTTAAAACCACTTCATTTGTTAACACTATACTTCAATTTCAAAGTTGAAACAAAAGAAAAAAGTGCTCCATACTCACAAGATTAGCACTTATTTCTTAATTAAATTTATTTAACTAAAATCCAATAGTCCTAAAACTAAAAACCTTCTAGGATTGCTTAGTATTATAAGTCACTTTTCACTATAGATCTATCCTCAAATAAACCATATCCTTAAGTTGTACATCATTTTCAAAAATAGGATGGTCATAGTTATCAATAAAAAAGTTTTTTACCCTATGAGAAATCCTAAATCCCAAGCCTTCATAAAAAGGAATAGTAAGTGGGCTGTCACCTGTGCCAACAAACATGGTCTTACATTTGCCTTTATAATATTCAAAAATATATTTCACAAGTGCCCTGCCATAGCCTTGTCCTTGATATTTTTCATATGTGGCTAGATTCTTTAATTCATAGGTTGTATCCTCTTCTTGGGTTACCACACATATACTTTTTAAATCACCATCATATAAAGCAAACATGTCTCCCCGCTCTAGATACTTATCAATCATGTCTTCCTGTTCATCAGCTAATAGCAATAACTCAAGAAATTGTTTTTTGTTTTCCAAAATCTTTTTAACTTCCATTTACATACCTCATCATCTATGTCATTATTCTTATTTTTTATCTAAAACCACTTTTTCTTTCTAAAATAATCAATCATAGCTACTATACATAAAATAGTGATTACCCAGAAAATCAAATATCCATATTTAAATTTAAGTTCAGGCATATACTCAAAATTCATTCCATATATACCTGTTAAAAATGAAAGAGGAATAAATATGGTTGAAAATATGGTAAGTACTTTCATTACTTCATTTGTTTTATTACCAATACTAGATAAATATGTGTCAAGCATACCGGATAAAATATCTCTATAGGTTTCTATTATATCTACAATTTCAATGCTGTGATCATGTACATCCCTTAAATACATTACAGTTTTCTCTTCTATAAGCTCATATTCAGATTTTACAAGTTTTCCAAGCACCTCTCTAAAAGGCCAGATAGAATTTCTTAAAAATATCAATTCCCTTTTCAATTTATAAATATTATTAAGTATTTCTTTACTAGGATTCATCATAAGAATGTCTTCGATTCTATCTATTGAATTACCAATATCTTCTACAATGTTAAAATAACTATCAACTATAGCATCTATTAAAGAATAAGCAAGATAATCTGTTCCTTTAGTCCTTATATTGGATTTGTTGTATTCAAGTCTTTTTCTAAGATCATCAAACACATCTCCTTCAAATTCTTGAAAGGATAAAACATAGTTTTTAAAAATTACAAGGCTTATTTGTTCCCATTTAATTTCTTTTACATCTTCATGATAGTAAAGCATTTTTAGAACAATGTATATATAATTATTATCTATATCTATTTTAGGGCGCTGCGTTGTATTTAAAATATCTTCTAATATAAGAGGATGAACATTAAACCTCTTTCCTATATGGCTAATTACGTCTACCTGATTCAATCCATCAATATTTATCCAATTTATAGAGTCACTATTACATGAAGAAAGACATTTTTCTATATCCTCATATATAGCCTTATTAAACTTTTCCTCATTATAACTTATAAGCTCAATTTTCACATCATTATCTACATGGTCACCTACATGTATTAGGCTGCCTGGAGCAGCACCTATTTTACTTTTTCGGCTTTTAATTCGCTTTGGCATAATTCTTCCTTTCTAAATCTTCATACTCACTCAATCCTTAAATAATATACTATATATAATTTCATTGATTATTTGCTTAAATTTATATTAATACTATTTATTTTTCAAAAGTATTTACAACTTCTTTTAACATTTTTCTTATTTCAATATGTTGTGGACACGCCTTTTCACACTTCCCACATTCTTTACAATTTGAAGCTTTTGCATTGTTTTCTACGGACATATTATATACTCTTTTCGCACTGTTACTATCTCCATATATTGAAGCATCATTTAAATGTTCAAAACATGCTGGTATATTAACACCAAAGGGGCAAGGCATACAATATTTACAACCTGTACAGTTAATTTTTATTCTAGATTTATATATTTGTTTAACTTTATCTATTAATGTAATTTCTTTTTTTGTTAATAAATTTGCATATGCCTCTTGTGTAGATTTTATATTTTCCTCTATATGACAAATTTCATTCATTCCACTTAAAACCACATGAACTTCTGGATGATTCCATAGAAATCTAAATCCCCACTCAGCAGGACTTCTTTTAATTTCAGCTTTGTCCCATATAACCTTAACATCCTGTGGAATATTTCTTACAAGGCTTCCACCTCTCAATGGCTCCATTATTACAATTCCAAGACCTTTTTCAGCTGCATATTTTAATCCTTCTTTACCAGCTTGATAATTTTCATCCATAAAGTTATATTGAATTTGACAAAAACTCCAAGGATAAGCATCTACTATTTCTTTAAACAAACTCAAATCATCATGAAAAGAAAAACCTGCATATTTTATTCTTCCATCAGCTAAAGCCTTATCTAAAAAATCAAATACATTATGTTTTTTTAACTTCTCCCAATATGATTTATTTAAAGCATGTAAAAGATAAAAATCTATATAATCTGTTTGTAATTTCTGAACCTGTTCATTTAAATATTTATCCATATCTTCTCTGCTGATTATCAGCCAAGAAGGAAGTTTTGCTGCTAATTTCACCTTTTCTCTATAGCTATCTTTAAGAGCTTTTGCAACTAAAGGCTCACTCATTCCCCCATGGTATGGATATGCAGTATCAATATAGTTAACTCCATTATCAATACTATACCTTATCTGCTTTATGGCCTCTTCTTCATTTATTTTAGTAATATCATTATCTATCACAGGAAATCTCATGCATCCAAATCCTAATATGGATACTTTCTCATTAGTTTTACCAAATTTTCTGTATAACATAATATCACCTCTTTTAAATATCAGCTGCCTGGCACTTTACTTTATTTTCCCTTATTAATACTATACTTCATTTTGAAATTATAATATACTATTTAGGAAAAATTTAGTATTAAGGATTTTGATTTTAGAATTCACACAAAAATTGCTTAATCCTTACAAAATTAGTACTTTTTTGTTAATTAAGTTCATTTAATTTAAATCCAGAATTTGATTTAAGCCAATATTCTAAAATAATATATCTAATATTTAAGTTTTAGATGCCAAATATGCACCTGCAATCATAATAAATAGTGCAATAACAAAAGAAATTGTTATCTTTTCTCTAAAAATAATTATGGATAATGCAGTACCTATAAAAGGTGCTATGGCATAATAAGCACTGGTTTTAGCTGCGCCAAGTTCTCGTTGTGCATATACATAAAAGAAAATACTAAAACCATAAGCAAAAACTCCTAATACAAGAGCCCCCAAAATATATGCTATATTATTTGATTGTTCTTTTAATATAAAGGCAACTAATAAAGATCCTAACCCTGAGCCAAAACCTTTAATGATTACAATTTCTAAAGGATCCTTGGATGACAACATTCTTGTACAATTATTTTCAAATCCCCAAGAAATACATGCAAATAAAACAAACACAGATCCCATAGAGAAAGAAAAACTGCTAAAATCCTCCACAGACAATATGATACTTGCTAGAGTTATTAAAATTATTGCAACCCATAACCTTTTACTTATGGTCTCCTTAAAAATAAATAAAGCAATTAAAGATGTGGCAACAATTTCAAAATTATTTAGCAATGAAACATTAGCAGCTGTCGCTGTGGTCAATCCAATCATCAAAAATATTGGTGCAATAATATCTAGTACCACCATACTAACAATGAATGGAAGTTGTTTTTTTGTAAGCCTTGCTTCTTTTTGCTCATTTGAATTTTTTCTTTTAATAAAAGCTACAACAAGCATTCCCAGTCCTGCTCCTAGGTATAATAGTCCAGCCATTAAGGTTGGTGGTATTTCCTTTAATAATATTTTAGATACAGGAGAACTTATTGCATATAGTGCAGCTGCTAATATTGCAAAAAGGATTGCTGAATATTCTTTTGATTTCATCTTCTACTTTCTCCTTATATTACTTCATAAACTTGTCTATTGCATTATTTAAATCATCTAAAACCTTTTGATCACCTGTTGCAGCGGCATCAATTACACAATGGTTAATGTGATCTTGTAGAATAATTTTACCAATATTATTAACAGCAGATTTTACAGCAGCAATTTGAATAAGTATATCACTGCAATCTCTATCATCCTCCACCATCTTTTTAACAGACTCCAAATGTCCTATGGCTCTTGACAACCTGTTTATAACTGCCTTTCTGTTTTCATGCTCATGTTTATGTAGCTTACTCATAATATTCCCTCCTTATTTCAACATCCCCCATAGGGGGATATTGAAAGTATAACACTTTTACCTAAAAACTTCAATTTTAAAATTAATAAAAAATGTCAGGCACTATCACCTGACATTTTTTATTTAAAGAAACTATTTACAATGGTAACTGCTTGTTCTGCATTTTCACTATATCCGTCTGCTCCAACCTCTTTCCACAAATTTTTGTTTAAATTAAAAGGTTGCCCTCCTGCAATTATCTTAGTATCTTTTACAGACTTTTCATTCTTTACTGCATGAATTAAATTAATCAATGAATCAATATTATAATCCATTGTAACAGATAGGGCTAAAATCTCCGCTTTATATAACTTAATGGAATTTATCACACTATGTGTTGGCACATTAGAACCTAAAAAGTATGTACTATAACCCTCCATTTCCAAAAAATCAGTTACAATTCTTATTCCCATATTGTGTATTTCCCCACCAACAGTTAGTAATACAATAGAGTGTCCTCTTTTACTTTTAGAATAAATATTTTCATATAACTGAGCCATAATTTGCTGTGTACACATGGTAAAATAATGTTCTTCAGCTATATCTATCTGCCCCTTCTCCCACATATGTCCTATTACTTTAAAATTGTATTCAAACACATCTTTATAAATCTTTTTTAAACTTGCTCCTTTAGATATTGCCTCAATAATCAGTTCACTAGCCATATGCTTATTTCCATCTAATATTAAATTTATATATGTTCTTTTAATCATGTCTATTAGTTCATCTACTTTATCATGAAAAAATCCTTTAGATTTTTCTTCATATTTATATGCAAAACTACTTTTAACATCTGTAATTCCAAGCAAATAATCTGCAGATACTTGAAAATAGTTTGAAATCTTTTTAAGCATCTCCTCATCTGGGAATCTAGTACCCTGTTCATAGTTTGCAATAGTAGTTTGAGCTAAATTTAAACTCATTGCTATATCTTTTTGCCGCAGTCCCTTCTCTTTTCTTAATTCTTTAATTCTATGTGAAAACTTATTCAAACTTATTCCTCCCAAGCTATATTAATTATATTTTATCACAATATGTGTATTTACTCTATAAAAATTGCCTATCACCTATCATTTAAAAACTCCCCTGCATCTAATACTTAAAGTGCAAGGGAGTTTAACTTATTATATTAAAAAAATCTTTCTATATCTTTAATATCAAATACAATTAACTTATACATATAATATCTGAACTTTTCTGTAGTAGCAATAAAATAAAAGCCTCCATTATTCTTCTCCTCTAATATTCTCAATTATATTTTCCCTATTTATCTTTTTTAATGGTATATAAGTAGCCATAAGCGAAATAATTATAGCTCCAACTATAGCTGTTATAATTTCCTTTGTAGGAACTTCCCATGGAAAATCCCTTAATATAGACATTATTGTGAATAATTTATAGGATAGTGCTGTTCCAATAATTGCTCCATATATGGATGCTATTACACCGTAGTACATTCCTTCAATACAAACCATTTTTCTCATTTTAGCTTTGTCCATACCTACTGCCCTAATCATAGCTAATTCTCTTTTTCTAAGTATTAAGTTTGTACTTATGGTATTTACAATATTTAAACATCCTATTAAACTTATTACCGCTACAAATCCATATAAAAATATATTAATTGCTATAGCCTTATCTCTGTTTTGTTTTGACTGCTCTCGATAATCAACATATTGATATCTAGGATCTTTTTCATTTAAACCCTTTAAATACTGGGCTAAATTATCTTTATCACTACCTTCTTTTAGCTGAATAAACATTCTTTCAATATCACTATTTCCAGTAAGACTTTTATATACATTTTCTGAAGTTATTAAAGTTAATGATCCATAATTGCTATACTCACTGTCTAAAATTCCTTTATCTAAAACCCCTATAACCTTAACCTTTTTAATATTTTTATCCTTTGTCTTACCATTTTTAAAGCTTCCTCTATCCTCAATACTGATTATATCTCCAACTTTATAATCTACTATATCTACCATAGCAGATTTCTTGGTGTCTTCATTATATAAATTATTTGTCTTTATAAGTATTACTCCATTTTCATTATTTAATTTTTCCTTATCCAAACTACCATCTCTAAGATATTTTTTAAGTTCAGGTAGTACATTATCTCCATAGCAAACTAAATTATTATCAAGGCTTAACTGTCCATCTTTTATATTTTCTTTAAAATATGGCTTTCCCTCAAATAATTTAGGATTTACTCTTTCTTCTGGAATTAAAGCAGCTCTATTCTCCTTCATAACTTTGTATACTTTTTCTACATCTTTAAAGTTTGAAATTTCATTACAAAGGGAAAGACTTATTGCTGTATTTGAAGTTCCATTTCTCCACAGCATAAAATCCTTCATATCATTTTCTTTTACTGCTCCCATCTTAAATACAAAACTTGCAAAGCTTCCAAAGACTATATAAAGTACTATACTTATAGTCAATGAAAATACAGTAATTCTAAATTTTTTTCTATTTCTTTTAAGATTTTTATAAGCAATTTCTCCTTCTATTCCTAAAATCTTATTAATTATCTTAGATCTTTTCCTCTTTTTTAATTTCTCCTTCTTTAGACTTCCAGTATTTCTTACTGCCTCCAATGGAGAAATCTTAGAAGCCTTTATTGCTGGACCTATTGCAGATAAATAAATTGTAATTAATCCTATTATAGTGCTTATTATAATTACAATAGGTGATATAACTACCTGTATTTCATTTTTTAATAACATTTCAACCACATGAATTACTATTTCCATAGCTAGTATTCCACTAGCAAGTCCTAATGGTATACCTATAACACTTAATATTAATGCTTCATTTAACACCAGCTTTTTTATCTGATTTGGTGCCGCTCCTGTGCATCTAAGTATTCCAAATTGTGAAACTCTCTCTAAAACTGATATGTTAAATATGTTATATATAACCGCTATGGTGCTTATAATAATTAATCCTACTATAAATGCTACTACAGCTGTTAACCCTTTGTTTAAAGACTCATTTAAGCTTTCAGCATATAACCTTAAAAGTTCCTCATTATACTTAATTTCATAGGACTTTTCTGGTGTTTTTTCTTTTTTAAGGCCTATACTTTTAGCTATATTTTTACATTTTTCATGGACATCTTTTGTAGAATTTAATTTTACAAATACATTATATTTATTATCTTCTGATAGTTTATTCTTATCTAAAAAGGTTATACCATTAGTAATATAACTGCCTGGCCATGAAAACTTTGGCTCTACAGTACCAACTATTATATATTCCTTCTGCCCTTTTTTATTAAAAGTTTCCTTAGGCTCATCTTTTCCATTTTTATTATTATTTTCTTTAACTATTCTTTCTCCAATATCTAATTTAATTTTATCTCCAATCTCAGGTTTTCCAGGTAAATAATCAGGTACCCAATATTCTACTATTATTTCATTTTCCTTTTGTGGAAGTCTTCCTTCTTTTATGTTAATAGGAAACATACTTAGTGCTCTACTATCATAAGCTTTTATCTCCAAATATCTATACAAAAAAGATGAAGGATCACTAGCTCTTTCTTCCTTGCTTATATTTGATAATATTGCTGTAGTAACATCATTAGTAACCGCTATATTTTCTACATCCACATTATTATTTATTTTATTAATATGCTCCTTATCCACTCTAATAAACTTTGCATGATAATGTCCTTTATCTTTTATACAATCATCTATAAATTTTGTTTTTATGCTCATAAGCATTGTTCCTATAGCAGTTACAAGTGCAACAGAAAGTACTATACCTAATATTGTAAGTATAGTTCTTTTCTTTTGGCCTTTTAAATATCTATATGTTAAATGACCATACTTTTTCATGCTTTCATCACCTCATCTTTAACTACACCCCCATCTTCTATAGTTATTACTCTGTCTGCCTGGGATGCAATATTTAAATCATGGGTTATAATTATCAATGTTTGATGATATTTTTGCACTGAAAATCTAAGTAGCTCTATTATTTCCTTACTATTTTTACTATCTAAATTTCCTGTAGGTTCATCTGCTAATATTATAGATGGTTTATAAGCTAATGCCCTTCCTATAGACACCCTTTGTTGTTGTCCCCCTGAAAGCTCTGATGGAAGATGATTTCTTCTATTTTTTAACCCTAAAATATTAATTAATTCCTCTTCATATTTTTTATCAACCTTTTTATTATCTAAAAGTATTGGAAGAGTTATATTTTCCTCCGCTGTTAGTACAGGTATTAAATTATAAAATTGAAATATAAATCCTACCTTTCTCCTTCTAAATACAGCAAGTTCTTTTTCATTTAAGGTATATATATCCGCTCCATCAATTATAACTTTTCCTGATGTAGGCTTATCCACTCCCCCTAAAAGATGCAATAAAGTACTCTTTCCAGATCCACTAGCCCCTACTACAGCCACGAACTCCCCTTCATTTATAGAAATATTTATATTCTTTAGTGCATCCACCTTTGTATCTCCCGAACCATAACTTTTACACAAATTAACGGTCTTTAAAACTTCCATTATGCTTTTCCTCCCTATCTTCAACTATTATTTCATATTCCTTATCTGTTAAATGTTTCTATAATTATTATAAAATTTGAAACTTACAGGAAGGTGATTTTTATCTTACTATTTAGTAAGATATGTGTATAAGAACCAAAATACATTTGTTATAACAAAGCTTGATATATCTAAACTAACGCTATCTTTAATTAATTTAAACATAGAAAAAACAAGAATACAATAGAAATATATTTTTGAGAAGCTTTTGACGGTAAATAAAATAAGCCCTAGAATTAATCAGGGCTTATTTTATGGTTTAAAGTTATAGTCATCATATAAATTAAACCATTAAAACTTAGTTATATGTGTATTTTTATAATCCTTTGCATTAAGTACATAATAATTATAACTTATTACACACATTACAATGCTCTTTAAAAATATGATCTAAAAAAGCTTTATTTTACTACCTCAAAGAGGTATAGCGTAATGTGTCCATTATCATAGTTATATCCATACAGTTCACGTCTTATAACATTATCATTTGAATCATATGCAGTAAAAGTAAAGAAATAATCTCCATTATATTTAGGTATTGGAACAAGTACTCTTCTGTCTGTAGGTTTAATATTATAAGAATATGAATGTGAGCTTGATGTGCTTGTTCTATGATCATATTCACAAACATATCTTACAGCGCCAGGTATTGCTCTAAAATTAATATGTGCATTCTTGACAGTTCCATCTGAACGAAAATCCTCTGCAAGTACAGCCCCAAATTCTGACAGTTCTTGCTTACAGGAATTTGAATACTTAGCTTGTAGACTTTTTTCATTGCTTGTAGCTTGTACGTTTGTGAAAATTAAACTAGAACTTAATATAAGTCCACATGTAATAGTTGATAAAAATTTCATTTTTTGTTCATAGCACTACCACCTTTTGTAAATATTTTATTTATAGTAACCTATAATATAGTATTCTGCATAAAATGTAATTTTCCTTCCAAGTTTGTAAATTATACGAATAAATTACTTTTATTCTATTTTAAAGCGTAGTACTCTTGTTTGGATAAATTTCAAGTTTATCAGCTAAATAAATGTATTATAACGACGGGTTATTAATAACAAGATTAAAATATCGACTATTTAAAAATGAATTGGTGATATTTTTTATTTACTTTCCATTAAATATAAATACTTTTCTAAGTCATATCCAATACTTATCTAATTTAATTACTTATTATTATATCTAGTGAAATATGCTGCAATAGTAATTATATTTATAATAATAAAAAATAATATAATTTCTATTCTAACTTCACATCTATGAATATATTTAATTATTTCTTTTTTACCTGAATCTAAATCATATTCTTTTTTATAAAACTTTTCAAAATCTTTGGTGCTAAAATACAGCATAATACCAAATAATAAATATGTAACTACTTTCATAAGACTTATATTCAATATACTTTTCCCCCTTATTAACGTTAATATAAAATTATAATTACATTATATTATACTACATCCAATAAAATACATAATCTATTTATCACTTCTTCTACAGTACAATAATCAAAATAAAAGCACCTATTTTATAAGTGCTTTTATTATCCAACATAATATTAATTTTTGTTATAATTGTAAAGTATTTAATTTTATTATTCTTGACTACTAGTCTGACTAGCATCATTTATTTTTATTATATTTTTTAATTTTGCATATCCTACAAAACTTAATACTATAGATGGAATAACAAATACAATATACATAATGAAAATAACACCACCTACAGAATATAAGATACCACCTGTAAGTGCAAAACCTCTTTTATTTGAAAAATATCCTACCCAATTAAAGATTGTTGCTAATACAACTAAAATCATATGAGGTGTAACTAATGCTGTTGCTATAGCAGCCCCTGCAAGTTCTGCCCCATCTTTACTTCCAAATATTCCACCACCAAAATATGATATAAGATATAAAGAATATAATGTTCCTAAGATTGCTGAAATTAATAAAACTTTAGAACGCCTAACTTTCATGAAACCCCTCCCCGCATTTAGACATACTTTACAATTATTACACATAATATATTATATGGTAATTTAACCTATATTTCAACTTATAAGTAAATTTATTCAAAAGATTCAATCCATGTGGTATTCCTTTGCCTTACTAACTATATAAGACTATTCTCCTTATTCTTCACCGTTTCCATAATTAATCCTCATGGTAAGTTTTCTATATTACTCCTTTTAAAAAGATGATGTCAAACTTACTTCCTTTTCCCTTTTCACTCCTTACTAATATTGTTCCCCCTTGACTTTCTATAATAACTTTAGCCAAAGCAAGTCCAATTCCTATACTTTCTGCCTTAACAGAATTACTTCCCTTATAAAATCTTTCAAATATATGTGGCATATCTTTTTTGTCTATACCTTCTCCATTGTCCTCAATTAAAATTCTGCTAAATAAAGGGGTTTCTGAAATATGTATTTTTATTTCTCCTCTTTCTTGTGTGTGCTCAATACAGTTTTTTATAATATTTAATATTGCTTCAACTGTCCATTGTTCATCCACATAAAAATATACATCATCTAAATCACCAGTTATTATTATGTTTTGATGTTTCTCATCACTTTTAAACTTTAGACTTCCTAAAGCTTTTTCAATACAATTTACTCCAAGAACATTTCTCTTTTCAAAATTTATAGCTTGTGCTTCTAACCTTGCTATTTTTAATAAATTTATAATTAACCATTCCATTCTATTTAATTGAGAGCTGCTTTTTTCTAGAAAGTCTATTCTTACATCTTCTTTCATTTCCTTACGAGTTAGTAGAAGTTCATTAATTGTAAATAAAGATGTTAGTGGAGTTTTTAATTGATGAGATATATCTGAAATTATATTTTTAAGGAAGACTTTATCTTCTTTTAATTTATGTAGACTTAACTTTAATCTATTGGACATTAAATTAAAATTATGTGCTAAAATTGCAAAATCTCCTTCTCTGTCCTCCCGTAGTACTAAACTATGATCCCCTTCTATAACTTTTTCTGAAGCATAGGATAACTCTTCTACCTTTTTAAATATGTTTTTATACTCTAATAAAACTACACCTATTAAAGGTATAAAACCTAATATAAATGCCAAAATAGAATTTATTTGAAAGCTTGTATAAAAATTTTTAAGTAGGGGTTGAGAAGTTACTTTCATGGTTTCATAATACCCATACTGTTTCAATATTTCCTTTCCCTTAATTATCTGTTCCTTTGTAGCTCCTTTTGTTACATATCTTATAATGCTATTTTCTAACTCAGGATGAGTATATAATATTTCTCCAATTATCATAGAATTTTGATTCACTATATTTTCATTTAATTTATGGAACTGATAACTGAAAAAAAGATATATAATTGCTGCAAATATACTTTGAACTACTAAAAGCTTTATAATTATACTTTTCGTCTCAGGATTTTTCAAAATTGAATCCATAACAATTCCTCCCTATATATGCCTAAGAAAATTTTAAAAATAGATTTTCCTTATTTACTAACTTCATATCCCCACCTATAACCTAATCCTCTATGAGTAGTAATATATTTAGGTTCTCTTACATTATCCTCAATTTTTTCTCTAAGTCTTCTTATATATACAGAAAGGGTATTATCGTCTACAAATTCCCCTTCAGCATCCCACAATCCTTCTAATATAACATTTCTACTTAATATCTGCTTAGGATGATTTATAAAAATTAGAAGTAATCTATACTCTAATGCTGTAAGTATTATTTCCTTAGCATTCTTTTCAACTTTTCCTTGTAAAGTTTCCACCTTTATGTCTCCAGAAATTAATACATCTACATCCTTTGAAATTGTTTTGCTACGTCTAAGTATGGCCCTAATTCTTGATATCAGCTCTTTTATTCTAAAAGGTTTAGTAATATAATCGTCTCCCCCTATATCTAATCCTATAACCACATTAGCCTCTTCATCACATGCAGTTAAAAAGATTATAGGTATCTCTGATTCCTTTCTTATTTCTTTGCAAAAATCATATCCATTTCCATCTGGAAGCATTACATCTAAAATTATTAAATGGAAATTATTTTCCTTAAAAATCTCCCTAGCTTTCTTTATACTATCTGCACACTCTACATTAAATCCTTCACCGTTTAGTGTGTATTCAACACTATATGATAATATGCTATCATCTTCAACTAACAATATGTTGTTCATAAAATCTCCTCCTTGCTTAATGTTAATTTTACCATAAAAAAAATCAGGTGCCAGATCCCCCTAAAAGAAAGCACCTGACACTTGATAAATCACTTATTTAAAAAATTAAAAATTGTTAACTGTCCCTTAAAATACTTTAATTCCTTTGTTATTATCATTTATTATAAAGTTATTATAAGATTCAAATTGACATTTCTGATTCTAGCTTCACCTACAGCTTTTGACTCTACTTCCATGTTTCCATCTCCGTCAATGAGTCCTTTTATTGATTTTAAAAGTTCTTCTTTGTTTAAATTTGATGCTTCTTTGTTGTCATCACCATCTTCGCCTTTTGAAGCTGAGCCAAAGCCTCCAAAAACATCATCAGGTACAATTAATATATTACAGTTTTTATTATATGCACAAACTGCTGCTGTAGGGTGTGACTCACTTTCACAACATCTTACTGATTGTTCATTCATTTATTATCCCTCCTTATATTGATTATGTTTTTTAAAATCAATATATTTACATTGTTATTTTCAAGTTCAATTTCTTCAGTTGTATTTTTTTCATTTTCTTTCTCTTGCATTTCAGAACTTTCTCCATCATCAATTATATTATGAATAAAAATAATGTTCATGTTCAAGTTAGAATATTTATCAAATCCATCACATAATTTCATTGCATCTTCAATATATTCCTCACTAGTTAAACTCATTTGAGAATTCTTTATAATTACAAAATTTATATTCTCTTGATCTAAAAATTCGCATCTAGAATCACTTTCCAATTTTATTACCTTCTTTTTTCTTTATTCATAATTTACAATTGTGTAGAAATTACTATAGGATTGTTCTCCTATAGTAATCTCTATACAAACTATTTATGGTATTATATTACTATTATTAAATTTAAATTTATATTTTCTATATCAACTTTACCACAAGCTTTAGATTCTGTTGCAACTTCATCATCACCTGAAAATTTCTTCATAATATCATCTAAAGTATCTTTAGATGTTTTTTGAGTTGCCCCTTCATTAGCCTTATTTTCTAAACTATCAATTACAGATTCGTTATTACAAGGTACAACTAATATATTACAATTTTTATTATAAGCAAAAGCTGATGCGCTAGGATCTAATCTATTTTTACTTCCATCTGAATAATATCCTCTTAACTGTTCACTCATTTTATCATCCCTCCTTTATATGGTTATGTTCTATGGTTTCTATGTTCTTACTATAATTGCAAATTATTTTTAATAATAAAAAAAATGCTCGTATCTATGTACAATATATTGGCACGAGCATCTTTCTTATGTATTTTAAATTTATGAACTAAATTACTCGATTCCTAGATAAAATATTTTATATAATAATTATGAAATAAACTTATTATTCTTAATATATCTTATGCAAAATGAAAAAAATATGCTACAAAAATCAGGTGCCAAGCACCTCCAAAAGAAAGTGCCTGACACCTGACAAATCACTTATTTAAAAGATTAAAAGTTGTTAACTGTCCCCAATTTACAATTTACACAATTTACAATTCAATATCTATTAAGCTAAGTTCTACTTATTTATTACTATTTCTTTTCCTTTTTTACGCCACTGTGCAAATTCCGCTGTTGCTGTAAAAAGTACATCTGTGGATGAGTTAAGTGCTGTTTCACAAGAATCTTGTAGCACACCTACTATAAAACCTACTCCAACTACCTTCATAGCAATATCATTTGGTATACCAAATAAACTACATGCTAGAGGAATCAGTAACAGGGAACCACCAGCAACCCCTGAAGCACCACAAGCACTTACAGCTGAAAGTACACTTAAAATTATTGCCGTAGCAATGTCCACTTTTATACCAAGGGTATTAACCGCTGCAAGGGTTAACACTGCAATGGTAACTGCTGCACCTGCCATGTTAATAGTAGCACCTAGTGGAATGGATACAGAATAGTTATCCTTATCCAAACCTAATTTTTCACATAAACTCATATTTACTGGAATATTAGCAGCTGAACTTCGTGTGAAAAATGCTGTAATTCCACTTTCCCTTAAGCACTTAAATACAAGTGGGTATGGGTTTTTACGAATGTATGCAAACACAATTATTGGATTTACAACCAAAGCTACAAATAGCATAGAACCAACTAAAACTGCAAGCAATTGTCCATAACTAAGTAAAGACTTGATTCCATCTGTAGCAATGGCATCAAATACAAGCCCCATAATTCCTAATGGTGCAAAATTTATAATCCATCTAACTATTTGGGATACTGCATCTGAAAAATTAGAAAGCATTGTTTTCGTAGAATCTGGAGCAGTTCTTAAAGCAAATCCTAAAAGTACCGCCCATGACAATATACCTATATAGTTGGCATTATAAATTGCTTTTACTGGGTTATCAACAATGTTCATTAGTAATGTTTTTAAAACCTCTGATACTCCTCCTGGAGCCATTACATTCTCAGCACTTGCTTTAAGTGTCAATGTTACCGGGAACATAAAACTTGCAATAACTGCAAAAAATCCAGCTAAAAATGTACCTAATAAATAAAGACCGATAATAGATTTCATGTTAGTTTTATGACCAGTCTTATGTTGAGCAATTGCAGACATAACTAAGAAAAATACCAATATAGGCGCAATAGCTTTTAAAGCACCTACAAATAAAGAACCTAAAATTACTATTGGTTTTACTTTTTCTGAAATTGTTACAGCCAAAATAATGCCTATAGCCAAACCTATAATTATTCGTTTTACCAGGCTTAATCCATTCCATTTATTTATTAAGCTTTTCATAAATTTTCCTCCCTTGGATAAGATATAAATACAAAATGCATATCCACTTTGGACGTATTATTATCAGACTGGTGACTATGATGATAATTAGTTTATCACAAATTTTCATACATGGGAAGAAAAATTTCGAATATTGTCTAAATTTCTTTATGGTATTTTTTTATTTATTTAAAATTTTATATTTCACAACAGTTCTCCCCTTTGTTACTTACCATAATTATAATTTTTAACCACAAATGCGAAAGTTACATTGAATGCGTTTACACATATGTGTTACCCTGTGAATCAATGCTTTTATATTACATATTTACCCTTGACATGTGGTATATTTTGGAATAAAATTTATTTAAAGAAAATTTTAATCTAATCATAAAATAACAGAAACTAAAACAACTTATGTTATAACAAAATAATATGCAAATTATTTTAAAGGGGGATTTTTATGAAAAAGCTTAGTTTATTATTTTTGACTATTGCATTATTAATTACATCCTGCGGTGAAGCTTTTGCTAAAAATACAGAATGTAACTTGCAAAATATTAATTGGGATGAAAGACACAATATAGAATTTCATGATAATTTATTAAAAAATTTATCAGAGCAATATGATGATATAGCAAAAACTTATCCAATAGGTCATACATGGAGAGAGAGAAAGATAAATGCTATAGAATTAACTAGTAATGTAAAAAATGAAAAAAACAAAACTGGCATTGCTGTAATTGGAAATATCCATGGCAATGAGCAGGAAGCTGGTGAAAGTGCATCTTACACAGCTTGGTGGCTAGCTACTAATTATAATGTTGATAAAAAAGTAAAGGATATTTTAGATAATTATATAATATATATTGTACCTGTTCTAAATCCTGATGGATATGCCCAATCATTTATATATCCTACCAGAGAAAATTTAAGACCAACAGATCACAATTGTAATAATGTAGTATTTAGCGATCCATATACAGATACAGACAAAGATGGAGTAATAGCTGAAATATATGTAGGCGCTAAAGATTCAGCTATAAAAGATAGAAAGAAAATCGGTATGGAAAGTCCTGACTGGGATAAAAACGGAATATTTGGAGATGACCCTAAAAAAAGCAACATTGACTTAAATAGAACCTTTGATTATTTATGGAATTATCTAGATGTAGATACAAAACCGATGCTAGGTGGGAATGCCTATACAAGAGCAGGGGCTAATCCTGCTACAGAACCTGAAATAAAAGCTCTTCAAAATTTCTTATTAACTAAAAAAATTCATGCTTTAGCAACACTTCACACAGGTATACAATGTGTATTAACACCTTGGTGCAATACTTCTGAAAAGCCAAAGGATGCTGAGTTCATGGAAAAAGTAGCACTTGATATGGCAAAGACACTAGAAAATACTACTGGTAGAAAATTTTATTCAAAACAATCTTATGATGATTATCCTACTTCTGCAGAAATGATAGATTGGACATACGGTAGACTTGGTATACACTCCTATACCATTGAGGTTTATAGTGGTGGAAAACCAAACCCAAATGGCTCAATTGATGAACAATGTACCTGGGGAAATGAACTTCCAAAAGATCAATGGATATATAAGGGTGAATGGAATGGAGTTAAGGACGTATGGTTTAAAAACACCACAAGAGCGCAAATGGTAGGAATTGCTCCACCAGAACAAAGTAAAATGGTAGAAGGAGCAAAGGATTCTATACTTACTATGATACACAGCGAACCACATGGCCCAGGTTCTCAGGTTCCAGACTATCTATTGTGGGGAAATGGTTGGTAAAAATTAATTAAAAAGTTTATATGTTATTTTGTAAAAATAGGCTGTGACACTAAGAATAAATCCTACAATATATTGTGTTAACTTTAAATTTGTAAAACAGTATATTGTATGTAAATTCCTTGATGTGACAGCCTCTTTAGTTATTTTAAATACTCTTACCTTTATCAATTATTCTACTGAAACAAATTACCACCTAGTCTCCAAATACTAATATCATATCCCTTTTCTGCTATACCCTTCATCCAAAAATTTAAGGTAGTAATATCTCCATACCATACTTCATGCTCTATATTATCTTCATCTTTATAATTGAAAAACAAACACTGACTTTCATTATGCCGCTGTACTTTAGTATTATATTTTTTTAATATGCTTTTGACTTCAGCTTCTGAAACCGCCATAGTTTTCCCATTAGATGCCCAATCAAATCCTCCTGTGGCAATTGCAAAATTCTTCTTTCCGGGAACTTTGCTCATTTTTTCTATTAATCTATTAATAAACTCAGGATTTGCTTTTTCTCCTGGTTTACTAAAACCCCCATGCAAATTGTAACACATCATTACATAGGTTGGTCCTTCATTAAACTTTAGCTTATCAATAGGTGTGTTAGGCTCTAATACAACTCTCAGTTCTAAACCTTTCTCTTTAGCTTCCTTATATAGTTCATTTATAAATAATATGTAATCATCCCATAACTTCATATCATTTTTTATTCTTTCATAATCAATTTCTATACCATAAAAACCATATTTAACTGCTAAATTTATAACTTCTTTAATATGCTTACTTCTTGAATCTGAATCACTTAATAAAGCTTTTAATAAATTTGTATCTTTTAATAAAGAACTTCCATCACTATTTATTTTATCATTAACAATAGTTATATATTTATTGTAAGCATACTCCTTTGTTTCCTTATAATGATTAATCAGTTTTTCTGGCATGACCAATTCATTATTAGAATTAAAGCTAGCTGCAAAATAACAAACATTCTTCAACTGTCTATCTAAAACTTTAATTTCTTTATGAGATTCTAAATCCCAATATACAACCCAAGCGGATAGATTATTTATATTCTCTGCAAATATTTTTTCCTCTTTATTTATCTCTACATTACTATCTTTATTATTAGAATTATTTTCTTTTGAAAAAACGCCTATATATATAACTGACACTATTAATAATATCAACAGTGTTAGCCCAGTAAAAATCAAGTTTTTTCTCCCATTATTACTCATTTAATACCTCTTAAATTATAGATTTTTAATAAACCAATTCACAATTTTATTAAAAGAATTTCTAATATTATACTTTATAACTTCCATTCCTTTTAAAGAAGAATCATATAACTCTTTATCATTTTTATCAGTTACTTTAAAACTCACAAACACTCCATCATACACATCATCTGCAATGTTTCTTTGGCTATATCCATATTCACCCCATGCAGACTCCAAAAAAATACTTCCTTCATTTTCATTATTTACTTTTAAGTCTTCTATCATTTTCTTTCCATTCATAGTTAAAGTAAGCTTTTTCCCAATTAATTTTATATTAAGCTTTTTATTTCCAGTTTCCTTTATATCAATTTTTTCATTCTTATTCTTAGGATTTAAATCTATGGAATATATGACTTTTTTATTTCCCTTTGAAATTTCAATAACATTAACTGTATTATTAATAAGCTGAACACATATGCTGTTTTTTCTATCTTCATCCGCTCTTAAGTATATACACTGGGAACCTATAATGTTGCCCTTTAATGTTGTGTATATATTAATATCCTTATACCTTTCACTATTTAACAGTTTAATAAGTCCTTCTTCCCTTGGCAATGATGTCAATATAATTTTATCATCTGCAAACTCAGCTTGCCCTTTTATTCTTTGAAATTTGCTGGCCTTTTCTTTATCTCCTACAACAAATTCAATATTTTTTTTAGTATCATCCCAAATTCTCATTAATAGATGATTAGTACTCCAATATGCTTGTGGTTGAACCCTAGTTAAATCATAAATAGAGCTATCAGGTAAATTTAGTGAATATCCCTCTCTATTAAAATTCATGCTAAATAATTCTTTAATCCATTTACCATTTACTTCACTAGCTTTATCATTTGTTCCAAACTGTCCTGTATTTGAATGCATTAGGGCATATAAAGTTGGTATACATCCTATTTCTTTATTGTATATATTGGATAAACTTTCATAATCCTTATTAATACGCCCTTTCATTTCTTCATAGTTTTCCATAGGAATGCCCTGCTCATCTCTAATGTAATCCATCAAATAATGATTATACTTTCTATCAATTTTAGAAGATAGTTTTGAAAACTCAATTGAATTTAATTTTCCTAAATAATTTAAGTCTTTATCAAAAACATTTGTATATTCTAATCTATACCCATTAGTACCTAATTCCCAATAAGAACTATCCTTTAATTTTAATAAATCTTTAGGCATTAAAAACTTTGGGTCTCTCTTTTCAAATTTATCTGCATAGGTAAGCATTGTAGCTTTATAGTTATATTTTTCTAGAATTTTTTGAGAAAATATTGCTGTGTCTCTTCTTCCATCCTCAAATAATAAAAATAAGGATTTTGGTGGTAAGCTCTTTCCCTTTTTATAGTAATCTAGTATATCTTCTTGAGTTATTGTTACATATCCATTATCTTTTAATGCTTTTATTTGTTTTTCCAAAGCTTCAGTACTTATTAGTGTATCATCTCCAGTTCTATCCACACCAAAATAGGATATTGCAATAAATCCACTCTTTTTATCTTTAGACACAATATCTGAACTATAAGGTTTATATACTAAAAAGGTAAATAGAGCTTTTATAATAACTACTAATAGTACAAATAAAATTATTCCTTGAAATGTACCTCTTATTTTCTTAATTCTATCTTTTTTTTCAGGAGAAAAACTTTTATTTTTCATATATATTTTCCTCCTTTTTTCTTAATGTGCCAGAAGTCTTTCTTTCTTCTTTTCTTCTCTGGGCTTCTATATCACTTGGAGTCATTCTTGTTCCCCAAGTTGATTTCCAAAAGGTTACCCATGCTACAGGCATTTGCCAAAGTAATACTGCCTCATAATAAATACAAAATAGCATTCCAAAAACCCAAGTTGTACTTTTTCTAAAAAACATTTGTGCAAAACTCATCATCAATGACATCATTAATAATCCAACAAGAAAGGTAGTGGGAAATATATTATGAACAATTGGTACATAAATTAGGTTATACACAACTATTACAGGTGCAGCAATAGGAACAAATACTCCCATGTAAAAGAAAGCCGCCATAAAGGGCTCCTTTTTCCACATAAACTTTCCTGCAATAATTGATTCTCTTAACCAGGACCTTTTCCATCTCATTTGCTGTTTAAGAAATACCTTATACCTATTAGGAACAATAGTAGAACAAATTGCTGTATCTTGATAACTAGTTCTATGTCCATTTAACACAAAATTAGTCATAGCTCTATCATCTCCAAAGGTTGCCTTTTGTCCTAAGAATCTTTGATTTATCCAATTATTCATATTATCCATAACTATTTGCCTTCTATAGCAGGATAGAGGTCCTGATAAACATGTAACTGCATCAAAGTAAGCTTCCGCTGCTTTCATAATTCTAAAAGCGATATAATATCTAACAGACTGCATTTTAGTTAAAGTATTTGTAAAAGTATTAGCCACATCTGTTCTACCTGATACCCCACCCATTTTAGGATCTTTAAAGGGTTGTACCAAATTTCTTATGGCAAAAGGGTCCAAAAAGCTATCTGAATCAACAAATACAACTAAATCATGCTTTGCGTTTAAAACCCCTCTACAAAGAGCTTCTCTTTTTCCTAAGTTCTTTTTTTGAACAAAATACTTCACTCTATTTTGAGTATCAAATCTTTCTGCTTCATTATTTAATCTATTTATAGTTTCCTTTATTTTTTCTACAGAGTTATCATTAGAACAATCATCTACAACTATAACTTCCAAATTATCAGTAGGATAATCCTGATTAATGCAGCTTAAAATTGTTCTTTCTATCCACTGTTCTTCATTAAAACAAGGAATAATAATTGTTACCCCAGGTGTATAGTCCATATCTATTGGCATGGACTTGTACAAGACACCAAATAAATATCTACTTAATAAAAATACCGCTGCAATAATACTATATAAATATATCCACTTATTAAATTTAAAATATATAATACTTTCTGCACGCATTAGCATAATAAATATACTTATAAATAATAATAATAAACTAGATGTAGCTAGTACATACCTGTCCTTTTTTCTAGTGGCATATTCTGATAAACTTTCATTAAATTCTATACCACATGTTACTATTTGGTCTTTTAAAATAGCCTCTCGAACCTTGTGTCCCTCAATTTTAACATTCATTTCATAACCTTCTGGCATAGAACCAGGTGGTATTTTAAATTCTAATTTAACATTATTAGCATTAGAGATTACCTCTAATTGTTCTTCATCTTTTAACTCTAATAAAATTCCCGTAGTAGAAATATCTAAGGATTTAACTGTAAATGTACTATTTGCTTTTCCACTTTTGCATATTATTTTAACATCAGTTTCCATTACATATCTTATTCCAGCTTTTTTACTTTTTATAAAGGCATTAGGATCACCCTCATAATCCTGTAATACCTTTTTTCCTCTACGATCAATATTATTCCTTATGGCTTCTTTATCAGGAACATTTGCAAGTAGTCTTCTGTCTCTACGTGGATTTAAAAGAATATCTTTAAATTTGCCTTCATCTTTTTTTAATCTTTTGTATTTAAATTTCATACTTTAAACTCCTAATTTACTACCTAACATTATTTCTCTAAATAATCACTTAACTTTTTAATCTTATATTTCTCTTTGTACAATCCTTTTTCATTATTAGTTAAAAATATGTCTAAAGCTTTCGCTGTATAATAACTTTGATTATTCATATGCATTACTATTACATTTCCTCTGCCCTTAACTAATTCTTGTTCTAAATAACTAACAAGTTCCTGTGCAGAAGTAGCTTCATAGTCATGGGTTGAAATATTTCCACTGATACAATATTTATACCCACTTTCAAATACAGTTGCTAACCCTTCTTTTCTTAAATGTAGAGTAGGTGGTCTAAAATAAGGTCTTAATGAATCTAAATCTCCTATTACCTTAGCCATGACATTATAAGATTTAATCAATGGCCCTTCAAGCTCTTCTCTACTGGCTTCTAAAACTTCATGGTTGTAATTGTGACTTCCTATGTCATGCCCGTTTAAAGCAATAGTTCTAAGTAAATTTGGGTTGCTATTTGATACACCGCTGTTCATATCTGTATATTTTGATATTACAAAAAAACTTGCCTTTACTTTGTGTTTATTTAATATATCCAGTATTTCATTAACTATTGGATCTCCTCCCCAATCATCAAAGCTAAAGAATATAACACTTTCACCATTGGTATCAATGGTTCCAGTTTTATCAATAGATAATTTTTCATCTTCAGTAAAATCTGCTAAATCTACATCTTCATTACCTATATAATTAGTTTTCATAATTCTCAATGCATCTTCATATGTTCTTTTTTTCATAGGAATTATATTTGTTTTAATATTATATCTTCCTGACTTAGCTGGAGCTTCTATAGTATTTTGTAGATTACTTAATGTTACTACTGAATATTCTAATGGTTTTTGCCCTAAATTATAGGATTGTAATTCCTTATTATATTTGTGAGCATAGCCATTTTGAACATAATTTTTAGTTAACAGTTCAATTATATTGGCAACAACATCATCATTTTTAAATAAATCCGAATCTAATCTAAAATAAACTATTTCTCCTTTTTTAAGAGATACATATGAATTTATATTAAAATAACTAGGCACAATTTCTGTAGCATCCATGTTTCTATATTTACCAAGAATAGGTGCCTTTGAATAAGTAAATAATTCATAATCTTTTAAAGAAGGCATATTAGTCATTGCTGATAAAGCTTCTTGAACTTTATCATTTGCATATCCATATCCTGGCATATATGCATTTGTAGTTATTCCTCTTTCTTTTAATAACTTGTCCACTTCATATATTTCTTTACAAATTTCTTCTGTAGATTTATTTAATAATGTAGAATTAGTTGTTACACCCCCATTTCCAATTTCATGGCCCTTACTTAATATTTTATTTATTCTATCTCTATAATTTAATATTTCTTCCTTTGTTACAAAGAATGTTCCCTTAGCATTAAGCTTTTGAAGAATTTTTAATGTTTTGTCTAAACTTTTTTCATTGCTTAGCCCTCTAAATGTATAGGCTAAAGCCTTTTGAGTAGTATAAAACTCTGAAACAACGGGAGAGAGTCTTTTATTATTCTTTTCTATTAATTCTTTAAAGTTTATTAAATATATAGGCTTTTCAGCCTCAATCTTTCCAAATATATTATTTTTGTTATATATATTGTTTTTCACATATGTATCATTGTTAATATATCCATGTTTTATTCCATTATCTATTCTTTGTATCACCTTATATTTTTTTACACGTGGTAATTCACATACTTTAACAACAGTTTTATTTTGATCATCTATGGATTTTAAAATCCATTCCACTATTTGCATAATAGTAACTTTTTCTTCTTCTTTATCCTTCGTTTCTTTTATACCTGCCTGCTTATCTATTGCCGGTTTTTCTTCTGTTATTTTTTCCCCATATTCAAAACTATCAAGAACGCCCTCTAATTTTATGGATACTATGGCTCCTTTTTCTAAGTTATTCATATATCCATAAGCTTCCTTATAATTTTTAAAACTTTGATAACTTAAATAATGATTACTGTTCACAACATATTTATTTCCTGATGCATAAGCTGATGCTAATATATTGTCATTGTAAACTGTAGAATTGCATTTTAGTAAAATAGGATCTTGTCCACTTATAGATTTTAAAATCTTATTACTACTACAAAAATCAGTAACTAACTCTTCATTAGATAACTTTTCCATGTTCTTCTTTCCAGAAAGGGTTCCACTTCCTATATTATGTCCCCCTTTTTGTATCATTTTCACTATACTAGAATCCTCGGCTCCTTTAATTCCTGGAATAAAAAATGTTGCTTTAATTTTATATTTATCTAAAGCATCTATTATTTTTTTCATAGTATCTTTATTACTAAGTCCTTCAAATGATAATGATACTACATTTGATGATGTATTAATATTTGTTATAATGTCTGCCTTTTTACTACTATCTAATAACTTTAATGCCTCTTTAATTTCCTTTGATGCATCATAGTCACTTTTTTTATTTATAATTATTTTTCCCTGGCTAGTATCTACATTATAATTTTTATATATAAACATCCCTATAAAAATGCCTACTAATAAAATTATAGGAAAGATAATATACTTTTTTTTCATATTTTACCTCACAATCGTTACTCTCATTCTATCAAGTTATATGAACATTTATTTTCCTCAACATCTTAAAATATAATAGTTTTACCACAAAGACATTACCTCTAAAAAGAAAATAAAAATCAATGAAAAAAGCTAATAAAAAAAATTACCTGATGTTAATTTTATCAAATTTAAAGGAAAATTATCAACTTTTTTTAAAATATTTGTCTAAAAACTTAAATTTTTTATTTTAATAAATAATAAAAAGCACTTTTTTTCGCAAAATAGTGCTTTTTCTGATATATTGCCACCTATAAAGACCCTACATTAGTTGTATTTATTTAATTATTTTCATACTTTTATAACTTATAAAAGTAGACACATTTTAGGTATTAATTATGTTATAAATGTAAATTCTTATATTCTTCCTTTGCCAGAATCTTTTAATTCTACTAATTCTTCAGGATATGGTTGAAAGAAACTTTGCTGTAACATCTCTGTTATTCCAAATCTAATAGCATAGGATTTTATTATATATAAACAAGTACTGAAAGGTACCTTATCCTCTCTATATTTTTCTATAGTATCTCTTATAAATTCCTTTTCCTCTAAAGTTATATATTTTGAAAATAAAGACACAGCTTTGTTCAAAACGTTTATATTAGATGTATATCTAGCATTTTTAATAAAAGCTATTTTTAAATACCTTTCATAATCATTTAATACCTGCTCTATTTTATGTTTCTCGTGGTTTGCCACAATTTTACCTAGCTCCTTTTGTATCTTTTGATTGTATGCCATAAGAAGCATTTTATTTTTGCTATGAAATTCAACTAATTCCCCCATGCTATTACCATACTTTATTTCCCTAAAGGCAGCATTTATATAGATTCTAGTTAAAAACCGCTCCCTAATTTTATAATTAGTAAGCCTTCCTTCATCCTCTATGGGATAATTAGGAAATTTATTTATAACCTTTTCAGCAAAAAATCCTCTTCCTTTTTCACTAGCTGAAGATTTCCCTCTTCCAATATATACTTTCACATCTTTTATACCACAAGAAGGAGAACGACTCTTTAATATAAAACCATCGATATTTTCTAGATTTTCTATAAACTCTTTAGAGAATTCCACCATTTCCCTTGTAAAATCCTTCTCTGTTTTAGGCTGAATTAAATATAATTCTTCCTTTTCTTTAACTATCCTTAAAGATTCTCTAGGTATAGGCAACCCAATTTGAACTTCAGGACAAACCGTAATAATTTCCACTTTATCCTTTAGCTTTTCTATAAAATCCTGAGGACTCATCTGTCCATTATATCTACAAGCTTCAAAACCTAGGCATCTACTTACACAAATTCGTGGCTTTTCAAAACTCATTATATTTTCCCTCACTTTAAATATTATGTTATAAACTTTTTAACATATATTCTACAATAAGTTCATCTAAATATTGACTTATTTCCAATGTTTTTAAATAATCCATTTCTTTTTCAGCATTAATATACCCTTCTCTAACACATTGTATTCTAGTACTTAAGGATATTTTAATACTTATTTCATTACATTTAAATTCAAAGGTATTTGTTAAATTATTTATTTATTCCATAGTATTTATTGTGTGTTCTCTATTTGTATCATTTTTAATCCTATATTTATACATTAAATTTTAAATTACTCCCATGATTTTGTATTTATTTTCAAAAAAATATTTAAAGTTTCTATTTTCTGATATATAATGTATATAATAAAATACTATGGCAAAATTTTCAATCCACACTATAAAAAACAATTTTTTGCCGATATAAGGGAGGGAAATATATGAATATTAAAAATGTAATTCAAAAAAGTATTTTCATTAAAATGATGGTGTATATTCTTGCATCAGTGTTTGTTGTATTTTTAGCTTCCGGTATTTTTCTAGAGTTAAAAACCCATGATATTGTTACAGAAATGAATTATTCTAATCTTTTAACCGAAGCTAAAGCTGCTTCTAATCAAAATAGTGAATTTTTTAAAAAAAATGAAGTCTTAGTAAAGCAAATGCCCACAAATGGAGATATTATAAAATTCATGAAAGGAGCACGAACTAGGGACAAGATTAAAAACCATCCAGAATACAAAAATGTAATAACCTCTCTACAGCAAATACAAAAAACGGATAAAAATCTTGCTTTAGTATGGATTGGCTTAAATGATGCTAGCTATTTAGTTACTCATGATCAATGGAATTCTCCTACAACTTGGATTATTAAAAATAGACCTTGGTATAAAGAAGCTTTAGAATTAAATCCTGAACAAGTTCTTTATACAGAACCTTATATTGATGCTGTAACAGGAAAGATGGTAATTAGCATTATTCAGTCAATATACGATGAAAAGAAAACCTTTTTAGGAGTAGTAGGAATTGATTTGCTCCTTGATGAATTACCTAGTATTATGGAAAAATATAAGATTGGCAAAAGTGGATTTGTATTTCTAGTAAGTAAAAAAGGAAATTTAGTATATCATCCTGTTAAAGAAATGATCTTAAAAACTAACATAACACAAGAATCTGGTGGACTAGGCAACATTGGTAAAAATATGGTTGCTCAAAAAACAAGTACAGGAGTTTATTCTTATAAGGGAATAGATAAATACGTAGGATATTATCCTGTATCCGCTAATGGATGGTCTGTAGCTGCAGTAATAGATCAAAGTGAGTTTACTGAGAAAGTTTCTATAATAAGAAACTTCTTGATTATATCTTATGTATTAGGTGGAATTATCATTGCCCTATTGATCCTTTTAATAGGAAAAGCTATAGTAAAACCTATTAAATCTCTAGAAAAATACGGTAATAAACTAGCAACTTTGGATTTTACAGAGGATATATCAAAAGAATTAGTAGAAAAAGAAGATGAAATTGGAATGTTATCAAAGGCTTTTGAAAATATTACTTTAAATTTAAAAGATTTTGTTAAAAAGACCTCTGAAAGTGCAGAGCATGTAGCAGCCGCATCAGAAGAACTTACTTCCACAAGTCAGCAAACTGCTCAGGCAGCAAATGAAATTGCTAAAACTATAGAGGAAATGGCTAATTCTGCAGATAGTCAAGCAAAACAAACTCAAAGTGGTGCTACCAGTGTAAATATACTTGGAGAAAAAATCTCAGATAATCAAAAAATGATGGACAATCTAAATAAAGCCATAGAAAAAGTAGATGTTTTCAAAAATGAAGGAATAACTACTTTAAAAGAACTAACGGAAAAAACCATTAACAGCAAACAACTAGCAGACGAAATATATAAAATAATTATTGACAGCAATAAAAGTGCAGAAAAAATTGAAAAAGCTAGTGAAATGATAAAAAATATTTCATCTCAAACCAATCTACTTGCTTTAAATGCAGCCATTGAAGCAGCTAGAGCTGGAGAATCAGGAAAGGGATTTGCTGTAGTGGCAGATGAAATTAGAAAACTAGCAGAGCAATCCAATGCTTTCACTGACGAAATTGCTTTGGTAATTAATGAATTAGCACTTCAAACAGAAAAAGCTGTTGAAAGTATGGAGACAGTAAATAATAATACAGAAGCTCAAACTAAAAGTGTAGAAAATACAAACATAAAATTTGAAGGTATTGCAACAGCCATTGATGAGATGAAAAAAGTAGTACAAAATCTAAATGCTTCTGCGAGAGAAATGGAGATTAAAAAGAATGAATTTATTGCAGTACTTGAAAATCTGTCTGCTATTTCACAAGAAAACGCTGCTGGAACTGAAGAAACAGTAGCATCAGTAGAAGAACAAACCTCTTCTATTGCAGAGTTAGCTAATGCTAGCGAGTCCCTAGCTAAACTAGCAGAAGATATGCAGATAAATATTTCAAAATTTAAGTACTAATATTAAGATGTCAGGCATTTGCTGCCTGGCATCTTATTTTATTCTCTTAATTATTTTACTTAATGAATTCTTTACCTTCTTCATTACCTTGAATTATTCAATAGATTTTTTCAACTTATAATTTAAATAGAAAAAATTACATTTTCTTTCAGAAAAATATTTAAAGTTTATATTTTATGATATATAATGGATATAAAGTAAAAATAATGGAATAAAAAAACTAATACAAAAATAAAAACAAGAATTTTGTCAATAAGAAGAGGGAGGTAATGTATGGATAATAAAAATATTATAAAAAAGAGTATTTTCGTGAAAATGATGGTGTATATTCTTACATCAGTATTTATTGTATTTTTAGCTTCTGGTATTTTTTTAGAGTTAAAAACAAAAGATATTGTAGTTAAAATGAGTTATGATAATCTTTTAGCAGAAGCTAAGGCAGCCTCTAATCAATGTAATGAATTTTTTAGTAAAAATGAAGTTGTAGTAAGAGAAATGGCTACAAATCAAGATATTATAAAATTGATGAAAGCATCAAGAACTAGAGATAAGATTCGAAATCATCCAGATTACAAGGATGTAATAACCTCATTACATCAAATACAACAAACAGACAAAAATCTTGCTTTAGTATGGATTGGTTTACATGATGCTAGCTATTTAGTTACTCACAATCAATGGAATTCTCCACTAACTTGGATTATTAAAGAAAAACCTTGGTATAAAGAGGCTTTAGCATTAAAACCTGGAGAAGTACTCTATACAGAGCCTTATGTAGACTCTGTAACAGGAAAAATGGTAATTAGTATTGTACAGGTAGTATATGATGAAAATAAAACTAGTTTAGGAGCAGTAGGCATTGATTTACTCCTTGATGAATTACCTGCTATTATGGGGAATTATAAGATCGGTAAAAGTGGACTTGTATTTCTAGTAAGTAAAAAAGGAGATTTAGTATATCATCCTGTTAAAGAGATGGTTTTAAAAAATAATATAACAAAAGAACAAGGCAAAATGGGTGAAATCGGTAAAAACATGGTTACACAAAAACAAGGTACAGGAACCTATTCTTATAGTGGTATAAATAAATATGTAGGCTATTCTCCTGTATCCACTAATGGATGGTCCGTAGCAGCAGTAATAGACCAAAATGAATTTACTGAGAAACTTTCTATGATAAGAAACTTATTGATTATCTCCTATATATTGGGAGGAATTATTATTGCAGTACTAATTTTCATAGTAGGAAAAACTATAGTAAAACCTATTAAAAGCCTAGAAAAACATGCACACAAAATGTCAGCTTTAGATTTTACAGAGGATATATCAAAAGAACTAGTAGAAAAAGAGGATGAAGTTGGACTATTAGCAAAAGCTTTTGAAAGTATTACTGTAAATTTAAGAGACTTCGTTAAAAAAACTTCTGAAAATGCAGAACATGTAGCAGCCGCCTCAGAGGAACTTACTTCTACAAGTCAGCAAACTGCTGAAGCAGCAAATGAAATTGCCAAAACTATAGAGGAAATGGCTAGCTCTACAGATAGTCAAGCAAAACAAACCCAAAGTGGTGCCATGAATGTAAATATACTTGGAGAAAAAATTTCAGATAATCAACAAATGATGGATAATCTAAATAAAGCCATAGAAAAAGTAGACCTTTTGAAAAATGAAGGGGTAACTACTTTAAAACAATTAACAGAAAAAACTATGAATAGCGAACAAATATCAAAGGAAGTATATAAGGTAATCATTGACAGCAATAAAAGTGCAGAAAAAATTGAAAAGGCTAGTGAAATGATAAAAAATATTTCATCTCAAACCAACCTACTTGCTTTAAATGCAGCCATTGAAGCAGCTAGAGCTGGAGAATCAGGAAAGGGATTTGCTGTGGTGGCAGATGAAATTAGAAAACTAGCTGAGCAATCTAATACTTTCACTGATGAAATTGCTTTAGTAATTAATGAATTGGCACTCCAGACAGAAAAAGCAGTTGAAAGTATGGAAACAGTAAGTAATAATACAGAAGCTCAAACTAAAAGTGTAGAAAACACAAATAAAAAATTTGAAGGTATTGCACTAGCTATTGATGAGATGAAGAAAGTAGTACAAAATCTAAATGACTCTGGAAAAGAAATGGAACTTAAAAAGAATGAAATTATTTCAGTACTTGAAAACCTGTCTGCTATTTCACAAGAAAATGCTGCTGGGACTGAAGAAACAGTAGCATCAGTAGAAGAACAAACCTCTTCTATTTCAGAATTAGCTAATGCTAGTGAGTCCCTAGCTAAGCTAGCAGAAGATATGCAGATAAATATTTCAAAATTTAAGTACTAAAAGGTGCCAGGCAACAAGTTCCTGGCACCTTAACATTTATATTACCTTTTCAATAAATATCTTCACAATTTCAGGATCAAATTGAGTACCTGCATTTTTAATAAGTTCTTCTATAGCTTCTTCTTTTGACAAAGCATTTCTATAACTTCTATCACTGGTCATGGCATCATAGGCATCTGCAATTGCAATTATTCTTGATTTTAATGGGATTTCATTTCCTTTAAGCCTCTTTGGATAACCAGTTCCATCCCATCTTTCATGATGAGCTAATACATATTCCGCCATTTCTGCCATGTCGTTAACAGAACTCAAAATGCGATACCCTATTTCAGGATGGCGTTTAAGCTCTTCCATTTCTTCTTCTGTAAGAGTACCTGGCTTATTTAAAATATTCTCATTTATAGCAACTTTGCCTATATCATGTAACAGCCCTGCAGTTTTCAATTCTTGTATTTCTCCATCTGGTAAATTCATAGCCTTTCCTAATTCATTGCAATATTCAGATACTCTATAAGAATGTTTTTCTTCCCTTTTATTTTTTTCATGTAGTGTATTTATAATAGCATTAATTGTTTTTCCTCTCATGCTTGGACTCTCAAAAAGTTTCTTTTTGTACATAAAGTCCTCAGCTTTTTTCAGTACTTCAAATATGTCTTCTTCTTCATAATATTTGGTAGCAAATCCAAGAGAAATAGAAATATTTATTGAGGCTACCTGTTCTTTTGAAGCTAAGCTTAAAATACGGTTAAAAACTTTATTAGCTTTTATAATATCTGTCTTTGGCAATAATATTACAAACTCATCCCCTCCTATGCGGGATATTACACAATTATCATCACAAGCCTTTAACATTACTTCTGTAATCTTTTTTAATAATTTATCACCCATAGCATGTCCAAAAGAATCATTTATTAATTTTAATCCATTAACATCAGCCATAAATATAGTAATAGGTAGATTTTCTTCTTTATTTAGCCTCTTAAGTTCTTCTTCAAAAAATCTTCTATTATATAATCCTGTAAGCTGGTCTCTATAGCTTAAAAATTCAATTTCCTTTTGATTTTTTCTTTCCTCTGTAACGTCTCTAAATACTAAAACCGCTCCTAAACTATTGCCATTATTATCTCTTATAAGTGAAATATTATAGGAAATAATTTTTCTCTTATCTTCCTTTGTAATTAATATTTTATATTCAACTAAATCTAAAGATCTCATACTTTCTAGTGCTTTCTTTACAGGATCATCACACTTTTCCTTTGTATCTTCATCTATAATATTGAATACATCCCCAAATTTTAATAATTTTGTTTCTTCTTCTTTCCATCCTGTTATTACTTCTGCAGCTTTGTTAAACATTGTAATATTTCCACTTATATCTGTAACTATAACTCCATCTCCAACAGATAATAGTGTTGTCTTTAATAGTTCCTTTTCTTGCTTTAATGCCTTTTGAGAAATATACCTATGAGTTATATCCCTACTTAGTGCAAGAATTTCATTTTCTCTAACCTTAACTATTCTAAGCTCATAATGTGCAATACCCTTTTGAGTATTAATCTCATATTCAAAGCTTTCTAAAGAATTTTTTTTAAGTGATGCCTGAATTTTTTCAAAAGCAGCTTTAGCTGTTTTCATCGGAAGTATTTCCCAAAGAGTTTTTCCTATAAACTTGCTCTTTGGCATAATTAATACAGAATCATCCCTTGTTTGACAATCTTTAAAAACTCCATTTTCATCCACAATAAAAATAATATCTGGAATAGCAGCTACTATGGCTCTATTTCTTTCCTCACTTTTCTTTAAATTATTTTCACTTTTTATTAGTTGTTCATATTGACTTCTAAGTTCTTCCTCTATTGCAGTTAACTGATTAAAGGAGGCCTCCAGTTCATCATTAGATTGTATTAATGCCTTTCTACTCTCCTTTAAATCTTCATTTGCTTTTAATAGCTCCTTTGTACGTTCATTAACCTTTATCTTAAGAGTAATACTCCATAATGCTAATATAATTATACTTCCTATAAACACTATTATTATGCCAGCATGACCTACTAACATATCATAGAAATTCTCTTCGTCATAAACTCCTAACCATTTATTATATATTTCATCAAACTTTCCTGTAGCTTTAAGTACTTGTAATCCCCCATTAATAGTAAATATTAAATCATCATTTCCTTTTTTTGTAGCTAAACAATAATAGGTAGGATTAACAACAATTCCATTATCTTTTAAATTTGAATACTTTTTTTCTTTTATTAAATAATGACCTATATTTTTTAAAACTACTGCATAATCATATTTCTTTGTGGATACAAGCTTCAAGGCTTCTTCAACTGTAGGTACTTCAATAATTTTAATATTAAGATTTTGTTTTTTTAAATATTCACTAATTATATCATGAGCTTGAACTACTACAGTTTTTCCTTCAAGTTCACCTATATCCTTTATGTTTATATCATTTCTAGTAAATACATCTCCACTAGCTATTGCATACTTTGTTGTAAAGGAATAATTTTTCTCCCTATCTTTAGAATAGAACATACCTGCTATAATATCTATCTTACCATTTTCAAGGTCATCCCTAATCTCTCTCCAATCACCTAGCTTAATTTCTACGTCAAGCCCCATGGCTTCTGCTGCTGCCTTAGCAATCTCTATATTAAATCCAGTTAGATTGCCATCTTTGTCCATAAAACTATAGGGTGGATAATTCAAATCATCACCTATTATTATAGTTCTAGCGGAGCTTTTTTTATTACTAATTCTAGGATTATAATTGAACTCTTTATTGGAATTTACAGTTTCCTTTTTATTAGCTAAAACTATTTTTTTATAATCATTACCTGATAAGAAAACTAGTATTACAACAAGTACTACACTAAAAGTTTTATATTTTACTCTAATCATCTGAATTCTCCTCACACATATGTTTATGCAATTTTATATCATATTACTAAATTAAATTAATAACTACTCTTATTCTACAAAAAACACTAATTTCCTTCATATTGTTTTTTATATTTTCAATCAAATTCCATATAAATATAAAAATGACTCTGTTAATACACAAAATTGATATACTTATTTTAAAGTAGTCAAAAGAAAAAGCACTTTCTTTACAAAAAGTAGTGCTTTTTCTTCTAACTTATTATCATTCTACGCTAATAATCCCTCTACATTTTCACCTTACCTTCATATATTCAGTAAACTCATTACTGAAAAAAAGTGTAGTATACTTCCTGCTATTACAAATAAGTGCCATATACCATGATTATAAGGCATATTATCCTTACCAAAGAAATAGGTTCCTGCTGTATACAATATTCCTCCAATTACTAAAAACATAAATCCCTTAAATGTCATTAACAAATATAAAGGCTTTATAGCTATAATTATAAGCCACCCCATTATTATATATAGCATGGTAGAAATAGATTCTTTTTTCCCAGTATAAAATGCTTTCAAAACTATCCCCAATATTGTACATCCCCACACTATACCAAATATTGTCCATCCTAATTTCCCTCTAAGTACAGTTAAACAATAAGGAGTATATGTTCCTGCAATTAGTATAAAAATAGACATATGATCAAATTTTCTAAATAGCTTTTTTACATTTTCGCCCCTAAGACTATGATATAGTGTAGATTCTAAATAAAGTATCACTAAAGTAGCTCCATATATAGAAAAACTCACTACATGCCATGCTGTTCCTTTTAATGCTGCATATACTATTAAAATAACTAATGCTGCTATAGCTAATAGGGCACCAATTCCATGAGTTATAGCATTTACTATATCTTCTCTTTTGGTATAAAAATTATTTTCCATACAATCACCATTCTTTATATATTCTTTATATTATTTTACTTTTTCTAATTAAGAATTGCAATTTAAAAATTTTTAAAATAAATATTACTAAATTTTATAGACAATTTTTCCATTATAATTTACAATATTTTAAAATATATTCCATAGGAGGTAATATGAAAAAAAATTTAATTTATAGTTATAAAATATTAATATTTTACTTTTCTTCCTTTATTATTTTTGGTTTTTTGATGGACGGTCCTAGAAATATTCTTTTAGGACTTGAACATTTAATATTTCAACCTGATATACTTATAACTGATTACTTTGAAATATCAGGTATAGGTGCCCCATTTATAAATTCAGGTTTATTAAGCCTCATATTTATAGCTATACTTATAAAATTAAAATTAAAGCCTAATGGTGCTATAACTGCTGCATTATTTACTGTAACTGGCTTTGCATTCTTTGGAAAAAATCTTTTAAATGTGTGGCCAATCTTCTTTGGCACCTGGCTTTACTCTAAATATCAACAAGAACCTTTTTCAAACTATATATTAATAGCACTATTTGGAAGTACATTGTCTCCCACAGTAAGTCAGCTTTCTTTTTCAGGCCATTTTATTTTGTGGCAAGGAATTTTAATAGGAGTAGGCTCTGGTATACTTTTAGGTTTTATAATTTCTCCAATGGCTTCTTATTGTATGAAATTGCATGATGGCTTCAATCTATATAATGCAGGCTTTGCAGGCGGATTAATTGGAACAATGTTTATGTCTATACTTAGATCCTTTGGAATAAATTTTCCTCAAAGAACTTTATGGTCTACTAAATATACTTCTACTGTTTTAGTGTTTCTATGCTTTATATTTATTTCAATGATAATATTAGGGTACTTTTTAAATGGAAAGAAATTAATCCATTTAAAAGAATTATATAAACAATCGGGAAAAGCTGTATCTGATTATCAAATCTTATTTGGTGAAGGTATATCTCTCATAAATATGGGTATACTAGGTTTGTTTTTTACAATGTATGTTATACTTATAAAGGGCGCATTAAACGGTCCTACTATGGCAGGTATATTCACTATAGTTGGTTTTGGTGCTTTTGGTAAACATTTAAGAAATACAATTCCTATAGTATTAGGTACTATAATTGCATCTATAGTAAACATATGGTCTATTAATTCACCTGGAATGCTTTTAGCCACACTATTTAGCACAACTTTAGCTCCAATATGCGGATTTTATGGTGTTTTTTATGGAATACTTGCAGGATTTCTTCATGCTTCTTTGGTAATGAACATTGGATATTTACATGGAGGAATTAATCTGTATAATAATGGTTTCTCCGGTGGTTTGGTAGCTATTATACTATTGCCACTTATAACAAACCTAAGAAAGGAAAGATAATATTGAAGAAGTATAATGAAAGAATAGTAAGAATAGCAAGTGAATTAATGAGTTTTTCCTATAAAATAAATTCAACTAAATTCAATATAAATGTAGAATCTTTAAATGATAAAACTATTATAGATTTTAAAATATATAATGCTCATATAGATGAAAAAACTTTTACCACCACAAAAAAACTTTTATCTTCTCCAAGGCTTCATGAATTAGAAGAATATTACTGGACTTTATCCGGCAACGACATGACCAATACAGAATTAAGTTTAGTTGGTATGATGACAGATGAAGCAGTGGTAAAATATGACTTAGAAAATCATATTTTATTTATAAAATTAATAAGAATAGATTAAATAGCAATAGCATAAGAAACTACGTTAGCGGATGTAAAAAGATTTGAATAAAAATGTAAGAATAACTATGTATCAAAACAACAATACTCTTACCTAGTTATCCTTAAATACATAATTTTAAAATCTTTACCGTAGATAACTTTACTTCACATCTCTTTTATTAAATATTAATATACTAACCATACATCCTGCAATTAAACTAATTATTAATCCAACACATGCTAAATATATCATTTCCATAGGAATTTTTTCTTCTCCTAATATCTCTAAACTTAATTGCAAGGGGCTAGTTGCTGGCAAAAAATATATCCATTTAAAATTTCCTGATTCTGAGGAAAAAACATAAAAATATATTATACAAATAACACTAAACATGCTAAAGATTAAAGGTGCTATAATTCTTTTTGTTAAAATACATACTGTAACAATTAAAGATACAAAGCAGATAAATCCAATTACAGAAGTTATATAAGCCCCTAAAACATGAAATAGGAATTCCACTGAAAAAGGCCTATGTTTCACTATTATCACTGAAATCAATGATACAACTAAGGATAACATATATACTATAGCTATAATACACATGGAAGTAATTATTTTAGCCCCAAATAACTTTCGCCTTGACATTGGGTAAGAAAACATATTTTTTATGGTATTGTTCTTATATTCATTAGCAAATATCATATCTATAATCAAAGAAAATAATACAATAAAAACTACCCAATTAGTCCAAACTATTGTCTGAAAATAAGTATTTAACACAATTAAATTATCATAATAACTAATACTATGTCCAATTACAATAGGGATAATAGTACATATTAAAATCATTAGTGGAAGCTTTAGTCCCTTTAATTTCAAGAATTCACAATATACTGCATTAAACATTTATATCCGCTCCCGTCATTTTAATAAAGTAATCCTCAAGATTTTCCCTTGAAAAAGTTAATTCCTTAACCCTTATATTGTTCTCTACTAAAACTTTATTGATTAAATCACTATTATCTAAACAAGCGTAAACTTTAATTGTATTCTTATCAGCTACAACATAATCTGTAATATCTAGCTTTTCTTCTAGTAATGTACATACCTTTTTATCATTATCCACAACTATTCTCAAATGATTTCTATTTCTCTCTCTGATGGTTTCATAGTCTATCTCTTCTATAAGCTTACCTTTAGCAATTATTCCTATTTTAGTAGCCATATTTTGAATTTCATTTAAAACGTGGCTAGATATTAATATGGTTACTTTTTTAGTTTGTGATAAATTAATAAGTAGTTCCCTTATCTTTTTTATACCTATAGGGTCAAGTCCATTAGTAGGTTCATCTAAAATAAGTAATTCAGGATAATGCAAAAGTACTTGAGCTATTCCCAATCTTTGCTTCATTCCTAAAGAAAGGTCTTTAGCTTTTTTATTACGAACATCTAAAAGATCTACTAAATCTAAACTTTCCTCTACTCTTTTTCTATCATTTATTCCCATCATTCTTCTATGTATTTCAAGATTTTCTGCTATTGTAAGATTTGGATAAAATGTTGGAAACTCTATTATTGAACCTATTTTTTCATATAAATTATAGCTTTTAGGAGTCAAAGTTTCTCCAAACAACTCCACAGAACCACTTGAAGGCTTTATTAGATTTGTTATCATTCTAAGTGTAGTTGTCTTCCCTGCTCCATTTTGTCCAATAAATCCGTATATGTCCCCTTTTTCAATATTTATATTTACATTATCAACAACTTTAACATCTCCATACTGCTTAGTTAAATTTATGGTCTTAAGTATGTATTCCATATTAGCTCCCCCTAACCATTTTAATAATTAACTAACTTAATCCTCTGTTACAAGCCCTCTATCACTATAATGTTTTTCATGGTATTCTCTTATTTCATTATATAAATTAAGAGTTTCTTCTAATGTCTTATCTTTATAATTCTTTTTTATAAATTCTTCTATATCCCTATATGAAATCCTTTTTTCACTATTATTTATATATTTTAAAAGCTTTATAGTATTTTCATGATTACTTTGGTCTAATTTGTATAAAAAAGCGCTTGATATAGATCCAAGAGCATGTATATTATTCTTTTCAGGTTTACCACTTTTCAGGTTATCTTCTAAATTCTCCATATATTCCTCTTTACTATTATTATAATACTCCGGCATCTTAAATATTTTATTTTCTCTAAGTTTATTTTTTGTATTAGGAGATATATATGAATAATATATATAGTTTTTCCATGCTCCTTTCAATATTTCATTTTCATTATTTTCTTCTAGTTGCTTAAATATTGGCTCCATTAACACTGTATATGCATCATCATACCAATACTTCCCACCATATTCTGTAGGATTAAGTTTCATTAAGCTTCTAAAAGGTATTAAATATGCATTGTTTTCCTCTTCTATAAAATCACTCTCTACTCCATGCCATACATATACTTTATTATACCCTATACTTTCCCCAAACAACTCTTGTAAAGCCTTACTCTGCTCATTACATATTTTAAATATTTCTTTTGCACGATCATAATCTAAATTTTTATATTGTAAATTAATATTTTCTCCCTTTATCAAAGTCCATTTATTGTCCTTCCAAAATTCTAATTTTAGAAAGAAGGAATTATATAAAAATAAACAGATTAGAGAAACTGCAATTACCGCTGCTGTACCTTTATAAGTAAGTTTTCTTCTTAAATTCTCTCCTCTACTTACTATAAATAAATTTAAAAGAATTAATACAATTACTAAAATAATCATAAACAATATATTAGACCATATTTTCACTGATCTATTAATTAAATTTACATTAGTAGATAAAAAGGTGTGTCTTTCATGCCATCTAGCTCCTAACATCATTTCTGATATCCATATACCTAAAGATACACCATATCCTAATAGTGTATTATTACTAATATTGCTAACCAAAAGTCCTATCAAACTAAGCACTGTAGAATATATTACTATAATCATAAATGCAAATAAAGACTTTTCAAATCCACTAACTACTGCGGAAACATATGCAATAAAAATTATCCCTTCACTAATAATCCATGCTGATAAATACTTTTCTATTAATACTTTATATCTAGGTGTTCTAGATGTAAAAATTAAGAAATCCGTTTTCTTTTCAACTTCACTTGAAAAAATATTAGAAGTAAAAAATAATGGCAGTAAAGTTATCATAATACTTAACATGTACCACTCTCTACTGTGATTTAACAAGTTAAAAATTATAACTAATACCACAAAGGTAGCTGCAATTCCTTTCATAACTTTTGATTGTTGTTTAAAATGATATTTAAAAAACATAAGCTCACCTTCTATCCATTAATTTTTTGGGAGAAAATTTTAATATAGATATTATAAGAAGTAATACTGCCAAAGCTACTATAATCGTTCTATTAATCATAATATATTTTATAGCTTCTGCCGGTAATGGCATACCTGAATATAAATTAGTAGTATATCTAGAATCTATCATTATTCCAAAATAGCTAATTGGGATTGGAGGTCCAGATGTGAACATAAATATAAACATAGGCAAAAATATAGTTAATGGTTTTAAGTTAAATAAAACTTGAAAAAAATAATTTAATGAAAGTATTGCAAAGAAAGAAGGTATAGAATAAATCATAAAATATTTAAAAAATGAAAGTAATGGATAGGGGATTTCTTTAAAATATATAGGACTAAACATCCAAGCTATATTTCCTAACAATGCAAATAATAAACAATACACATATCCACCTAAAAACTTACCTATAGCATATGTTTTTCCTTTAATAGGTTGGGAAAATATTAATATAGGCATCTCTGTTACTTCATCCTTATAATAAATGCTTATAGTTATAAAAGACATTATCATTATTGCAATTGATACCAATCCATTATTACAATAATAGGCAGCATATACTTTATTCCATACCCTCCCATCAGTAATAGGGCTGTATACTAAAATTGGCGCTATTATAAATGAAATAACAGCAATAATTGTAATCCAATTTTTCAGAAGGCTTTTGAATTCATGTTTTACCACTGCAAAAATAGTTTTAAACATATTTCTTTTCCCCTTCCCCATATTTCATAAAGTACATATAGGCATCTTCAAGACTAGGCTCTACATCTCTTCCTCCCTTTTCTCTCAAAAAATTTTCTCCTACTGCTCTTAAAAAAGTTCCTTTTGATGTTCTTCTTATAGAAATAATTTCATACTTATCTTTTAAATCCAATATATCCTCTTGACTGAAAACCTGAAATTCTCTAACTTTATCTTTAGCCTTTGATATAAATTCTAAAGGTGAGCCAATATACTGTATACTTCCTCTATTTAAAAGTCCTATATTTTCACAAGAACTAGATATGTCCTCTACAATATGAGTAGATAATATGACACATTTTTGTCTGCTCAATTCCACAAGAAGCATTCTAAAATGAATTCTCTCTTCTGGGTCAAGCCCTGCTGTTGGCTCATCTACAATTAAAATTTTAGGATCTTTCATTATGGCATGGGCAATACCAAGTCTTCTTTTCATTCCTCCTGAAAATCCTCCAACTTTTTTGTTTTTCCAATTCAAAAGATTAACTTTTTCTAATACTTCCTCTATCTTTTTTCTTCTCATATTTTTATCACCTAACTTATTTAACTGAGCCATATAATCTAAAAATTCAACAGCAGTTAAATTAGGATATATAGAAAATTCCTGTGGAAGATACCCAACTATATTTCTAACTTCTAATGAATGGGTTTTAGTGTCATATCCTTCTACTGTAATATTTCCTTTGTCAGGATTAATTAATGTGATAAGACTTTTCATAAGGGTGCTTTTTCCTGCACCATTAGGCCCTAAAAGACCAAACATCCCCTCACCAATTTCTAAATTAACACCTTTTAATGCATAAAAATTCTTATTATATATTTTAGATACATTTTCAAAAGTAACCATAGGTTTCATTTGCTTTACCTCCCTGTATTAATTTTTCAGACCACTTAAAAATCTTAACTGTTCCCCTGGAACACCTAAGATTATATCAACTTAAAATAACATAACCCTTACTCAATTATTACAAAATTATTAAATATAATAATTTCTCACAAAACAAAAAGAGCGCTAAAAATTCAAACTGCTCCCTTGAAGTAAACAGTTCTATTATTTTAACTGTTTACCACGACGGGAGCACATCAATTTCATCACTCTTTTTCTATATTTTTATTAGATGTATTATATACATGTAAATAAAATGAAACTATAGTTTTATTATTTTCACTATTTACATAAATTTCACCACTATGCTTTTCTACTAGAGTTTTAGCAATACACAATCCCAATCCACTTCCCCTATATTTTAAATTACGGGATGGTTCTGATGTGTATAACCTGTCAAATATATAAGGAATATCTTCCTCAGGAATGGTTTTACCTGTATTTTCAATAATCACCCATACCTTATCCCCATCTTTTTTAGTCCTAACAGCTACAAAATCTTTTGCATATCTTAATGTATTTGAGAGTAAGTTAGATATTATCCTGTTTACTTTAATATTATCTCCCATTACAAACAGTGGACCCTTATCTAATCTTATTTCCGGGGTAATATTTCTCTCCATAAAATCATTATAGAAATTTGCCAATACTTCTGTTATATTTTCATTTATATCAATTTTTTGGAGATTCAAAGACATGTCCTCTGAATCAATCTTAGAAAGTTCAAAAAAATCTTCTAATAAAGAATATAAATAATTACTCTTTAATGATATTGTATCTATATAGCTTTGCTTCTTTTCATCAGTTAAATTCTTATCAGTTTGAAGTAACTCAGTAAATCCTAATATAGAGGTCAACGGAGTTCTTAGATCATGAGAAATATTTGAAATAAGTTTTTTTCTAGACATCTGGAGATAGTAATTTTTTTCTTGTATGGACTGAAAATTGTCCAAAATATGATTAAAATCATTTGATACATTTTTTAGATGTTTATTAGTTGTTTGTATACGAATTCTTCCATTTAAATTATTATTTTTAATACCATCTAAAGTATTATGTATTTTCTTAAGATTAGTACACATATTTATGTAAAGGGATAATACAATAATAAATGCTAGAGATAGAACTAACACAAGTACCTGATTCATTTATTCTTCTCCCCCAAACTTATATCCAATTCCCCATATGGTTTTTACATATATAGGAGATGAAGGGTTGTCCTCTATTTTTTCTCTAAGCCTTCTTATATGAACTATTATTGTGCTTTCATCAGATAAATAACTATCTTCCCATACTGATCTGTAAATTTGAGATTTTGTAAAAACTTTGTTTGGATTAAACATTAAGAGTTTTAATATTTCAAATTCCTTTAATGTAAGATTAATAACTTTTCCTTTTTTCGTTACTTGATAATTATCCATGTTTAATTGAAGATTTCCCCGTTCTAATAAATTATCCTCCCAGATATCTGGCTTACTAAAGATCAAATATCTTCTAAGCTGTGACTTTACTCGTGCTACCAGCTCTGCAACTATAAATGGTTTTGTCATATAATCATCTGCACCTATTCCAAGCCCTAGTATTTTATCAATAGGATCACTTTTAGCCGATAAAATAAGTACAGGAATTTTGCTTTTTTCTCTAACTTGTCTTAATACTTCTTCTCCATTAATAATAGGAAGCATTAAATCCAATATTATTAGTTCATAATTATTTTGCGAGAATTTTACCAATGCCTCTTCTCCATTAAATGCAGAATCTATATTATAATTTTCTTTAGTTAAAGCTTCCTTAATTAATTCATTTACTTTTAAATCGTCTTCAACTAAAAGAATATTTGGTGTATCCATAAACAGCACTCCTTTAGTTAGTTTTATGTACATTTTCCTTTACACAGAGATATTCATAGCTCGTCTATATATTTTTTAATATAATTCTATATTCTTATTATCTTAGACCTACACGCTATCATTGTATCATAATGTGCAAAAAATAAGCCAGGATAGTTTTTTAATCCCGACTTATTTTGAAATACTTGTTTACTTTTTATTACTTCATCTTAAACTATCACTTAAATTTAGAATTAGTTTGTAGCTTAACTTGAGACTTTACTTGAGGCTTAGTTCCAGTTTTAGCCTTTACTTTAGTTTTAGATTTTAAATCAGTCTTCCCTTTGGATTGTATTTTTACATTTGTTTTTGCTAATTTCTTTGTTCCATCTGCTTTTAACTTCAATACTTGTCCACTTCGAATTACATAAGGACTCTTTATATTGTTAATTTTAGCTATATACTTCCAGTCAACTTTTGTTTTAGCTCCTATTGTGCATAAATTATCTCCTTTCTTAACAGTATACTTCTCTGCTGCAAAAACCATTGTGGATGAAAATATCAATGAAACCCCTACGGCTGCTGATACTATAAAATTTGTTTTTTTATTTTTCACAATTTCATCTCCCTATTATTTAAATATTTTCAAATAAAAGGAATATTCTATAATAAAATAAAAATTCCTTCCTAAATTTTAATATTTTTTCGTTATATTATTAAGTAACTCCCAGAAATTAATAAACCCTGTAAATAGTTATTTATATTCACCATTTACAGGATTTATTATCTATCTGTTATTAAATTATTTGGGGCTAATTAATATATTTATTTACTTACTGTATATCTTATATTATTTATAAAATATTCTCCTTCTAACTCTTCCATAGGTTGTAGGAACTTACCTTCTGCCTCAGTTTGTCCTTCTTTTAAACTTGGTAAATATACTGAGTTTACTATTTCTCCATATTTAGTAACTACTAAAGTTATTCCATCTCCTGTTATATCATTTTTAGTAAAAGGTTCTGTAAATTTAATTTTAATTCCTTCTTTAGTTAAGGATTCTATAGAGAATAAAGGCTTTATTTGAAATGGCCTTGATATATATTCATCCATTTCATTTCCAGCATCATCTAAAACTCCACCTAATAATACCCTCCAGTTACCTTCTGTTAAACTAGTTTCAGGAGTTATATAAAATAGACCGTAATCTCTAAATCTATTTATTCCTGAAGTGTTCTTATCTAGGTCAAAATCAAATGAAATTTCATCCATCTTTATTGATAGAGCCTTCTGAAGTTCATTGGCTTTTGTATCAGCTGGTAAAATATCTGCTATTAAATCATAACTTCCGCCTACCACTATGTCATTACCATCTTCATCTTTTAATATATTTCCCTTTTCGTCCACCTTTTGAAACTGAACTTTAAGTTCTGGAAGGAAATTGTCATATGTTCCAATCTGTGATGGACTTGGGGTTAAAGGGTTGTGATCTTTATATATAACTGGTGGTATAACACCATCATCAGCCATTTCCTTTGTGTATAATTGAATAGGTTCATTGAAAACAACCCCTAAACTTCCAGCCTTTTGAACTCCATTAGATCCTATTTTATCATAGATTAATTTTTGTCCTACTACATAAGGCTTACTGTCATCTTTATATAACTCTATGTCTCTATCTGCTGTTATTTTTCCAGTTCCCTCATTATCCTCAATAATATTTCCCTTTTCATCCTCTAAGCCTTCACCTATAAGTCTTAATCCTTTAACTTTATCATCATAATAATGTATACCTGTTTTTTCTGTGTTTAAAATTAAATCCCAGTCTTGAGTAAGTTCTAATACAAATCTATTTTTGGATTCAACTGCATCATCAGGTCTTATAAAACAAGTTACTTTTTCTCCACCCTTAACATTAGCTAGAGCTTTCTCTTGACTAGCACCATCCATTTTAACTTCTATTTCTCCAAGTTTATCAACTCCATAAGGATCTTTCTTTATTTTATCTGGTACTATAATTTTTAAACTACCTTTATTAGGATTTATATCTTTATTAAAGGTTACCACAAATTGTTCTACAGATTCATTTTTTCCATCTTTATCATGGCTGTAATCTCCGTCTTGATACCAATCTACTCTATAATCTGTTTTTTTTATCATCTGTATTTCCATTATTGTTTTCGTTATTATTTTCTTTACCATTTGGGTTGTTATTTCCACCGTTATTTACATTATCATTCTTATTACCATCTTCGTTGTTATTCACATTACCGTTCTCTTTATTACCATCATTATTGTTTACATCACTATTCTCTTTACCATTTGGGTTATTATTTTCATTACTACTTTCACCATTTCCAGCACTTGGTGCATCCTTTACAGTGTATTCCATAGTATTTATAAGGAATGTTCCTTCAAGATTTTCTAATGGTTTATTAAATTTTCCTTCTGCTTCAATTTGTCCTTCTTTTAAGTTTTCAATCCATGCAAAATTCATTTTTTTATCTTTTGCCACTACAATTATAACCTTGTCTCCATAAATCTTGTCACCTTTAAATGGCTCTGTAAACTTTACTTTAATACCTTCCTTAGTTAATTCTGTTATACTAAAATAAGGAGTTATATTAAATACTTCTGATACATACTCATCCATTTCATTTCCTGCATCATCTGAAAACCCTTTAACCACTAGTCTCCATTTACCTTCTGTTAAGCATTTCTCTGGATTGATTAAATAACTACCAAAATCTCTAAATCTACTTATTCCTTCATTTTTACCATCAAAATCAAATTTAAAATTTATATCATTCATTCTTAAAGCAATTTTATCACCTTTTGATTCTCCTTCTTCACCAGTTTTTAAAACATCGCCCATTAAGCCATACTTTCCTTTTATTCTTATAGGATTTCCGCTTTCATCTTTCATAGCATTATTGTTTTCATCTACTTTTTCATAGTAAACATTAAATACTATTCTTGTATTTCCAACATTTTGGAATCCATTTTCGCCAATTTTGTTATATATTATTTTATTTGTAACTATATAAGGCTTTTCAGTATCTTTTACAAATTCAATATCTCTTGCTGCTGTTATTTGTTTTGAACCTTTACCATCCTTAAGGATATTTCCCTTTTCATCCTCTAATCCTTCTCCAACTAATCTTAAACCCTTAACTCTATCATCATAATAGTTTATACCTGTTTTTTCTGTATTAAATATTCTTGTCCAATCTTCTGTTAATTCAATAACTACTCTATCTATCATTCCTCTATTCTTTATGGCAAAGCAAGTTACTTCTTTTCCACCTTCAATGTTAGCCAAAGCTTTAGAATTATTTGTTCCATCCATTTTAAATTCTATTTCTCCAAGCTTATCTGCTCCATAAGGATCTTTCTTTGTTTTATCCGGTACTATAATCTTAAAAGTACCTTTGTCTGATTTTATAGGTTTATCAAATGTTATTACAAATTGTTCTACGGATTCATCTTTTCCATCCTTATCATGACTATAATCTCCGTCTTGATACCAATCTATGTTAACCTTTTGGCTTTCACCATTATTTGTATTTCCATTATTATTTTCATCTTTTCCACTGTCATTTCCAGTTACCTTTGCTTTTTCCAAGGCATTTCTTACAGCTTCTTTAATACCCATTGAACTATATGTAGCTCCTGATACATTATCAACCTCTGCAGATTGTTTATTTAATATCTTTCCTATTATAGCTTTTGCTTTATTGAAGAAAGATGCTGTATCTTTTGCTTCAACTATATCTACATTATTCATTTTTCCATCTTTAACAGTAACTTTAACCTTTATTGTAGATTTAACCCCCTCTCCTTCACCTTCATATATTCCATCTTTATATATTTTTTCTTGTGGTTTTTCTTCTGGATTTTGTGATTCTGTATTTACTTCACATTTCATAGTATTTATATACACAGTTTTTTCTGTTTCTGGTATTGGCTTTGGAAGTGTTACTTCAGCATCTATTTGTCCTTCTTTGATATTTTCAATCCAAGTAACTGTTAATGGCTTTCCATTACTATCATTGACAACAAGAGGTATTTTATTTCCCCATAAGCTATTTTTACTATATGGTTTAGTAAACTTAATCTTTACCTTATCTTTAGTAAGGCTTACTACTTGGAAATATTTTTCTACATTGAATGTTTCTGATATGTAATCATCCATTTTATTGCCAGCATCATCTGTTACATTTTTAACTACTAGCTGCCAGTTTCCTTCTGGAAGTGGTTTTTCTGGATCTACAAATATTGTTCCGTAATCTCTAAATCTTGTTATACCAGAATTGTTAGGATCAAAATTAAATTTAAAATCTATTTCATTTAGCCTTATTTTTAGTTTGTCACCATTTTCTTCTATAGCATCATCTTGCTCAAATATATCTCCTCTTAGTCCATATTTACCCTTTATTACTACTGCTTTTCCTTCTTTGTCTAGTACCTGTTGTCCCTTTTCATCAACCATTCTATACTCTGCATCAAAGACAGGTACTCCTTTATCTTGAGACTTTAATTGTTTTTGGCTTGGTGTTATTGGATTATACTGTACGTATTTTCCCTTAGAGAAACTTCCCACAACATAAGGCTGACTAACATTTAACTTTTCTAAATCCTGAACATTTTCTTTAGTCAATAATTGTATTGGCTCGTTAAATATTATTCTTGTTTTGCCTGCAGCTTGGTTTCCGTTTTCTCCAATTTTAGTATATATAGGTTTGTGAACTATAACATATGGTTTTTGATCATCCTTTACTAATTTAACATCTCTTTTAGCTATAATCTTATTTTCACCTACTGTACTTCCTACCTTATTTCCGTCTTCGCCTTCAAAATCCTCTGCCTCAAGTCTTAAACCTTTAACTATATCATCATAATAGTTTATACCTGTTTTTTCTGTATTTAATATTCTTGTCCAATCTTCTGTTATTTCAATTACATATCTATCTGTATATCCTTCTTTTATAGATTTACCTTTTCCTTTATCTTTTACTACAAACAATCCTACTGGTGATCCATCTTCCACTTTTTCAAGTGGCTGACTTTTTAATGATTCATCTAAAGAGCATTCTATTGCTCCAAGTCTATCCTTGCCATAAGGATCATTTCCTTTATTATTAGGTACTATTATTCTTAATTTTCCTTTACCTTGTTTAACTGGTTTATTAAATGTTACCACAAACTGCTCTACGGATTCATTTTCTCCATCTTCATCATGATCATAGTCTCCATCCTGATACCAATCCAAAACAAAATCACTTTTAACTGTTGGATCTTGTCCATTAATTTTAATTATATCATTAGGTATAGTATCTAACCCTTTAGCATTTTTTAAATTATTAAAAGTTTCAATATCTTTTCCTGTATACCACTTTCCATTGTATTTATAGTAAACCCCATTATTTTCATCAACAGATTTTGAAGCGTCTATAAAAGTATTTAAATTATACTGTGAACTATTTACTTTATCTAATTCAAATAAATGTCTTCCTATAACTAAAGAGTTATCTTCTATTTTTGGTAATTTAGCAAGGGGAGCTCCAAAGGCAGGACTACATGTTCCAAAAATCATTGCTGTGGATAATGTAAGCGAGCATATTTTCTTTTCTATATTATTTTTACATTTTTTATTATTCATTTGCTATACCTCCTATTTATTCAACCTATTAAATTTAATTTCTTTACCATCTTTTAATATTTTAAACTTTAATTTGTCTACATCATCTCCAAAGAATATAGTAAGCGGTCTTACTATTCCATCTTTATCAGTATCTTCTGCTATTACTTTTCCATCATATAACAATTTATATCCTATAATATTTTTTGAATCTTTATGTCCAGTAACTTTTAAATCATATGTAAATGATCCTGGGAAAGATGGTTGTATGGATATGGTATATTTAACTTCATCTGATTTTGATGAACCAGATCCAGAATTGCTACCACTTTTTTTATCATTAGTTTTATTAATATTTTCTTGATTATTTGATGTTTCTAAACTAGCTAGCTTGTCAACTATATTTTCAGATATAAGTTTTTCTCCACCAAAGACCACTATAGTACTATCCTTAGATAATTTGGATTTTATTAAGCTTTCTGTTTGTCCATAAATGCCTTTATGAATTAATACTATAGGACTATTATCTTTTGCTGCTAATGCTGAAGCTGTTAAAGCATCTGCAAATTCTCTTCCTCTATCACTTTGTCCTAATGCCATATATACATGCTTAAAATTTAGTGTATCTGAAAATCTTTCTATTATTTTCTTATTAGTTTCAAAACCATCTTTTCCATATATTCTTTCTGCATTTGGAAGTATACTTTCTATCTCTTTAGAAACACATGCTTCTCCGCCTATTATGAATGACTTTGTAACTTTATTATCTTTTATGTATTGTTGTATTGGCTTTTTATCTTTTGAAGCTAATATTATTGGCATGTTTCTATTAGCTGCTATAGGGCTTATTGATAGCGCATCTGTAGGGGAGATTCCTGATGTTAATACTATTTGTCCATTGCCTCCAACATTCTTAGCAACAATTCTAGAAGTTTCCTGTCTGTCTTTTCCGCCAAGTCTATTTATTTCTTTTATATTTCCTATACTTTTCACTTCTTTTTCAATGGATTTACTAATTACTCCTTCTCCACCTACGATAAATATCTTTTCTGCATTTAACCTTTTCAATTCATCCTTTGTTTCTTTACCTACTTTTTCTTCATCAATTAACAAAATAGGTGCATTATACTTCTTAGCTAAAGGTACTGCACAAATAGCATCTACAAAATTATCTCCTCTACAAATTACAGCATAAGTTGATTTGTCCCATCCTTCTTTACTTATCTTTATAGAAGTTTCATATCTATTACTTCCATAAATTCTTTTAGTATTTACCTTACTGTTAGACGCTGCAAAAACTTGGGTTGTACTAGAAATAATTGCTCCTAAAACTGTTAAGGTCATTATTTTCTTTAAGTTCACTTTATCTTCCTCCTTCTTGTTTTTATTAATATGAACATCAAGTAATTATAAATTCAAGTAAATTTAATTTGATAACGATTATCATTTTCATTTAATAAAATATCACATATTTCTTTACTAGTCAATATATGTTTTTTATGTATATTAATAAATTACCACCCAATTTATATATGATATTTGTATAGTTTTCAATAAGCCAACCACTTTTAGTCCATATTTTAAAAAAGTTATTAACTCTTAAACTCTATAAAACATATTATAGTTTATAGCTAACAATCACTTGATGTTTATAGTCTAAGGAGGATTTTTTATGGATAATTCAGATATTTCTAAGGATAATTATAATTTAAATACTTGTGAAAAAAATTGTAACTTTATAAAAAATAAATGGAATGAGATTCCCTATCCTAATAGTAACTGTAATATTCACAATATCTGTGGTAGTTTCACTCCAATGGGGGAAACGCCTGCTGGTGGAAGTTGGCCTTTAACTTTTTTCAAAATAGAAAATAATAATTTTACAGATTTAGAAGGAAATATAATAGCTTTTAATATAAAAACTCCAGATGTATTTGATGATTTTTGTGGAAAAGAATTAGATACTGTACTTGATGTAGGTGAAAACTTAACAAATGATGAAAAAAAGATTGCACGATATTGGGGATATGGAATAGTTCAAAATCAAATTATTCCAATATTGCAGTGTCTTTTAAACACCTATTCTGTACCAGTAATTTTAGCAACTAGAATTTATAAATTGTTTTCTGAAGCTTTAAATGATGCCATGATCATTTGTTGGCATTTTAAATATTTATATCAAATTCCTAGACCTTTCCAATATGCATCATGTTTTACTCCTTATTTAAAAACACCATATCATCCTAGTTATCCAGCTGGACATTCCGTTAGTGCTGGTTGTATGGAGGCAATATTATCTTATTTCTTTCCATGCGAGGCGCAAAAGCTTAATTTATTAGCAGAAGAATCTTCTATTTCTAGGGTTTATGCAGGTGTTCATTATCCAATAGATGGCACAGAAGGTTTAAAACTTGGAAGAGATATAGCTTATAAAGCTCTAGAGCAAATCAAAAACTCAAAAGATATTTATGGTGCTGTTATAGATTCTAAATATACTGATTATAAAAATGCGCCAATATATCCAGTAAAATATACTCAAAAATGTATATGCTAATTTATAATAATAAAAACTAATACAAAAATCCCCTTGCACTTAATTTATTTTAAATACAGGGGGATTTTAATTTCTATGAAATGTTTATTTAGTTATTACTCTTAGCTTTCAAAAATTTTTTCTTCTTCACAAACTATTTTTAATGATTCTAAACATAGTCCTTTTAAAATTCTACCTACATATTTTTTAATTCCATTAACATCTTTAAAATTTCATTATATTCCCTATCTAATTTTTCTACATCATCATTTTTACACGGCATAGAAAGCCTTCCTAGTACTTCAGATAGTCGATTTTGGAGAATCATTTTTTTCATTTTCAATTCATTTTTGTCTATGTTTTTTTTCTTATTTAAGGTTTCAAGAAATTCATCATAATTGCCATCATACATTGAAATTTTATAATTTTCTATAACCATTGTCTTATTTGCCACATTATTTATAAATCTTCTATCATGAGAAATAAATAAAACTGTTCCATTATATTCAGAAAGCATTTTTTCTAAAGCTTCAACAGAATAAATGTCAAGATAGTTTGTAGGCTCATCTAATATTAATATATTTACATCACTTAAAATAATTTTTGCAAATGCTACTTTAACTTTTTCTCCACCACTTAAAACGCATACCTTTTTATAAACATCATCTCTTTTAAAAAGCAATCTACTTAACATAATTCTTGCAAAACTTTCATCATAAATACTGCTATCCATAACATTTTCAAGTATAGTTTTAGTTTGGTCTAGTATATCAAGAGTTTGACTAAAATAACCTATTCTTAATACATTTGAAGTTACTATCCCTTCTTCACCATTTAAAATCATTTTTATAAGGGTAGTTTTTCCACATCCATTAGGTCCAATTAAGGCTACTTTACTGCCATTATATATTTGAAAAAATCCATTTTTAAATATACATTTTTTATTGAAAACTTTGTTTATATTTTTACCTTCTATTAAAATTTTACTGTAAACTCCCTCAGAAGCTTTAATGTCTAATTTGGTCTTTTCTAAATCTTTTGGTTTTTCTTTTACTCCTAGTCTGTTTAATCTTGATTCTAGAGCTTTGGCTGCTCTATCTAAATTTTTCTTTGCTTTCTGATTTCCCATTTTATGAAGTCTAGCTTCAGAGTTGCCCATTCTTTTAGGTGCTTTTCTAATAGAATTAGATTTTCCCTTAGTTTTATCTATGCATATTTCAAGCTTCTTTTTTTCTCTAATATACTCATCATATTCACCTTGTAAAGTTGCTTTTTCTAACTGCTTTTGTTTAATATATTGACTATAGTTCCCATTATATAATTTTATTTTCCCATTGTTTAATTCAAGAATTTTATTACAAACATTGTCTAATAGCTGCCTGTCATGGGACACAATAAAAATAGCACCTTTATAATTCTTCAATTTCTTTTCAAGCATTTGAATTCCAGCTATATCAAGGTTAGATGTAGGTTCATCAGCTAAAAGTATACTGCTGTTTTTATTAAATGCACTTTGAATTTTAAGCTTTGTTTTTTCACCGCCGCTTAAGGTATTTTTTTCATTTTCTGAAATATTTTCAGGCTCATCTATTTGAGTTATATATGAATATCTTCCATACATTTTTATCCACCCCTCATCACAAGAGCTTTTACTGCAAAGCATATTCAATAATGTACTTTTACCAGCACCATTTATTCCTACTATACCTATCTTATCTTGGCTATAAACCAATAAATTATCAATTTCTAAAATTAATCTATCTCCATAATATTTTTTTACTTTATCTATTTCTAACAACAACATAAAAAATCCCCTCCATTTTACGTGGAGAGGCTAATAAGCTTGTATAACCATGTTCATAAAATATAATACACCTATATTTATATGGAAAATTCATTACAAAGTAAGCATAAGTTTTCATACCTTATACAAAAATGTAGTGTTTTATTATATATGAACATAAAAAATAAGGGTATACACTATCATTAATCCTCTCCAGAACTATTAAAAAGCATAACAAAAAAACCTTAGTAATTTGTATATTTTGGGTTGTTTTGTTACAAAATTCGTTCTAAAAAAGGATTACATTCTCATTATTCTAGTACCTTACCCTTTCATATTTAATATTTGATATTTAATAATAACATGGAAATTATACCATTACATTTAACCTTAGTCAATAAAGTAATTTATCCTTATATTCATTACAAATTAATGTTTTCCTATCTATTATTTATTCTTTGATTTTTTATTCCGCCGCCTTAAAATTATATATTGGCGTTATTTTTTCAACTATTTCTACAGTGTCTTTAATGTTACCTATTATTTCTTCCATTGGTTTATAAGCAAGAGGACATTCATCAAGGGTTTCTTTCTTCACTGATGTTGTAAAAATCCCCTGCATAGTCTTTTTATATTGATTAAATGTAAATGAATTTTTAGCTTCAGACCTACTCATAATTCTACCTGCACCATGAGGAGCTGAGAAATTCCAATCCTCATTTCCCTTTCCCATACAAATAAGACTGCCATCTCGCATATTTATAGGAATTAAAAGCTTCTCTCCTGCCTTAGCTGAAACTGCACCTTTTCTTAAAATCATATTTTCTGTATCAATGTAATTGTGGATGGTTGTAAATTCCTCCTCCACTTTAAACTTCATTCCCTTAATTATTTCATGAAGCATGGCCTTACGATTAAGCTGAGCAAAATGTTGAACAATTTTCATATCATGAATATAGTCTTTAAAAAGCGTATTAGATACATAAGCTAAATTTTTATTATTACTATTAACTGATTTACAGGCTTCTTTTTGATAAAGATTAGCAACTTCATGTCCTAAATTACGACTGCCTGAATGAATAACAATATATATTTTTCCTTCACTGTCTTTATTAGCTTCAATAAAATGATTTCCTCCACCTAAAGTTCCAATACTTTTTCTAGCCCTAGCAATATTTATTTTATCCTTGCACTTAAGTTCATTTAAATCAATATCATCAATAAATTTATGTTCCTTATCTCTTATTTTAAAACCATGTGGAATTTTTTCATAAATTAGCTTATCAAGCTTTTGAAGTTCAATATGATTATTTTCAAGCTTTATAACCTCCATTCCACAACCTATATCAACCCCTACAAGATTGGGAACAACCTTATCAAAAATTGTCATAGTTGTCCCTATAGTGCACCCAACTCCACAATGTACATCTGGCATTATTCTAATTTTGCTTCCTTTTGTAAATTGTTCATTGCATAAGATTTCAATCTGTTTAATTGCATCATCTTGAATATTATCTGTATAAACAATGGCCTTGTTATATTTACCGTTTATCTCAATCATTATTACACCTCTATATCATACTTTCTATAGTCCACATCATTCTTATTTTAACTTTTCATACTACTATATTCATTATAAATATAGGAAATACTCTTATCAACTCTTTAAAAATTCGGGGACGGTTATCAACTTTTCTCTAAAAGCCTTGTCTAAAAGCTTAAAAATTGTTAACCGTCCCTCCTCTACTCCTCTCTTATTACCCTTACCCTACTACTTCTATACAAAAAATAACCCTATACCTAATTGTTTTAAGTACATGGTTATTTTAGATTTCCATATTTAAAAAACATATACCTCATTTTTTCCAACAACTATAATAAGAGCAGTTTTTATTCTATTTTTATTTACATTTTGAGAAACTATCTTGCTGGTTTTATATCTTTCTATTTGTTTTAATCCCTGCTCTTTTACCTTTTCTAAAGAACTTTTTTCTCCTTCTTTTATATATTTCAATTCTATAAGCCATTCATATTTTGTACACTGCTTAAACTGAATTTTAGTTCTTAGATATATATCTGCATATCCATTATTATTTTCATATTCACTCTGTATTATATAGGTATCATCTATTGCAAAAAGAGTAAGTAAAATCATCTTTATATACTTTTCATCGAATTTCATTAAATCTCTATTAGATAACTCTCTTAAAATGGTTTTAAGTTCTACAATTAGACTTGCAATATTTCCATTTCTCATTTCAGATATACTATAAAAAATTTTACTATTATCAATACTTACGTTTTTATTTATAATTTCATAAAATTCTTCCCAATATATGTTCTTTATAACATAGTTAGGAATACCCAATGTAATATAACTTGCCTCTACTGATTTTATTGTAAGCATTCCAAGATAAAATAACAGAGATTTAAAATTTTCCTTATTATCATACATAGTGCTTAAATTAAATTTCTCTACTAATCTAGTCTTTACCTCGCCTTTGCTCATTATATCATCTATTATAGTTTCATCTTTAAAATTCATAGCTATTCTATTTATTCTACCATAATCCGTTCTTACATTATTATCTATCATTTCTTTTGGATATTCATTGTAAGCTAAATACTCATCGAGAAAATACATAGTCATATCTGGGTTAAAAACAGTTTCTGACTTTTCATTAAATCTATAACCATTATAGTAATCCCTCATATCTTTAAATAGAGTATTTTTATTTTTTTCATCATTTATTCCTAGCTCCTTCATAATGTTTAATAGTTCTTCTTCAGTAAATCCAAGCATTGAATTAACTCTTCTGTCTAATGTATAGTTTCTTGTTATATTAAATCCGCTGGTTAAATCATCTAGCATTATTGGACTTACACCTGTCATAAATATTCTTTCAAAATTATCTGCTGTGGCATCCTTTAATGCTTTATAAAAAGACTTTACAAATCCCTCACCATGCAATATACCATGATAAGTATTTTGATTTCCACCTGTAATTAATTCATTAGCGAAATTATCGTATTCATCTATTAGAACAAATACTTTTAAATTATTTGTTTTCGTAATCATTTTTATATATTCTACTATTATTTCTGCTGAATTTATTTCTTCCGGTATATTAATTTCTTTTAATAAATTACAATATCTATTTACAAAATCTTGTGCTGACAATCTTACTTTTTGATTAAAACTCTTTCTCAGCTTCTCTTCTCCATGCCCTGAATCTACTCCAGCAAAACTGATTTTCCAAACCACATATTTATTTCTTTCTTCCGTAGGATTCTTTCCTATATAAAGTTCACCAAACAATTTTGCAAACTTATCTTTACTATTTATATCATAATAGCTTTCCATCATAGACAAAAATAAGCTTTTACCAAATCTTCTTGGTCTTATAAAAAATTGATAAGGAGCATATATATCTAATATTTCTATATATGATGTTTTATCCACATAAATATAATTTTTTTCTCTTAGAACTTCAAAGTTAGAAATTCCATAAGGGATTCTTTTCACTAGAGTTCACCTCTCCTGGTTCCTATTTGATATAAAAATTAAAATTTTATTATTTCATTTAAATTAACATTATATAATAATTATACCCTATTTATAATTTATTAAAAAGCTAGAAAGCTAGGGACGGTTATCAACATTTCTCTAAAAGCCTTGTCTAAAAGCTTAAAAATTGTTAACCGTCCCTAATTCCTTAATTTCCTAACTTTATTTTTGCAATACTTTATATAATCAGCAATAGCTGATCATATTTTTCTGGTGATGACGAATTCTTTGAAATCTTCAATTTGATAATTCATCATTTTATCTTCCTTTCTTATTTAAGATTTAAAATTTAACTTTTAATTATTTTCCTATTATGCTTTGAAGTACTGAGTCCTCTTTATCTATAAAATCTAGAATTGAAGGTTCTATTATTTTATCTGGCATAAAAGATGGAGTATCCTCTTTTGAAGTTGTAAAATATTTTGTAGAGTAACTAACTTTCATCTTTGTATTTGGTAGTTGAAAATTCTTCACTTCACCATAATGATTTGGCTTACCTCCTGTAGGTTCCCCAACAAAAGTTGCCTTAGTCTCGTTTCTAAAATCTATTGAATTCAATACAGCTGATGAAAATGTTCTTCTTCCAACAATAACAAATAATTTATCTTTATCATTTATATTAAGCTTTTTAACTTCTTCTATAAATGGGGTTAGTATTGATGAATTTCCTCCACCATTATCTCTCATATCTACAATTAACTTGTCTACATTATTTTTATCCAATACTTCTAATAATTCTTTTGAGAACTGTTTAAATGGTTTTTCTTTCATCTCCATACATGCGTTATATTTAAAATATAGTGTGTTTTTATCCTTTAAATATTCAAACCAATAGTTTTTATTTCTATTTTTCATATATAATGGAATATTTTTGTCATTATAATTATTTATAAATAACTTCTTACTTTCCTCATCAAATTCCATTTCTTTTATATCCACATTAATGATTTTGTTCTCTGAGTTCTGAAATGTAAATGTAGCTTTTTCTCTATTATTTATAATTTTTAATCCATGAAGTATATCTGGCATAGTTACAAATCTAGGAATCATACTTTTAGGCTGTGCATCATTTTCATGTGATATAACTTTGGCAACTTCTTCTGCCACTTTTTCTATATTTTTTCCGTTAATTTTAACTAATTTGCAATTCATTATATGTTTATACTCTGGTATAGTACTTGTCACATATATTCCTTCTTTAAACCAATACAAACTTATTGGATACAGTTTATTGTAATGTAAATAAGCTGAGGTATGTCCATCCTTCACAGAAGCAACTATTTTATATATACCTATTTTTACTTCATCATCATTCATTTTTGGTACTGCTTCTTTAAGTTCTTCTATTTCTTTATTAAACTTTTCCTTAGTTAAACTAAAGAATAAATTTTTATGCTTTTTGGGTAGCTGTTTCGATAAATAGTCTATATCCTTTGTCCATTTCTCTTCTCTATTTCCTGGAGCCGCTGCATATTTACTTTTACACCCTGTAATTACAATACCTATAATAAATAATATAGTTATAAGTAAAATATGTCTTTTTTTCATTTTATCATCTCCTCAAATTTATGCTACCATATTTATCCTTTCTAGTAAATATCACTTCTTTCATAATAAATTATACAAATAGTAAAAGTTATTATAAAAAACACTACAGCAATAACTATAGATTGATTATTTATAACTATCCTCATATTATTCTTCGCAGCTGACATTACGGGCATAGCTGGATAATACAAAGGAAAATATATATTACCCTCATTAAACTCTGCTATAGATATAGTCACTATAGTTCCTATAACACTATAAGCCATTGGCACTATTAAATTTCTACTTATACTACCCATAAGTATTCCTAATGGTGCTATTGTAAATTGAAATAACATTGAATAACAATATATTTTTATATTTAATATTAAGAAATCTTTTGCTAAAGGTTCATGATCTATAATACTTCCTGTAATAAGTATTGCTACGAATTGAAATATATACACAAAAGCTATACAAGCAAATACAGTTATTAACTTGCATATAAAAACTTTAGTCTTACTTAATGGATATGCATATGTAGTATATGCAACTCTTTCTGTAAACTCCCTAGTGTAAATATAAGAAGCTACTAAAGTAAATAGTAATAAGCCCACAACTAAAAATGTCATAGCCTCTATATTTCCCATATAGCTGTCCCACTCTACAATATCTCGTCTAAATATTTGTCCCCAAAGCATAAGTAAGGGTTCAGCTAATGCTCCTATTATTAGCACTAAAAAAATAGGTGATCTTTTTATTTTTAGAAATTCACAATAAATAGCATTATACATAACTTTCCCCTCCTGTTAATCTTATAAAATAGTCCTCTAAATTATCCACTGTTACATATATCTCCTCCACTCTTACATCATTTGATACTAACGTTTTGTTTATATTTCCCCCTTCATTTAACTTCTCATATACTCTTATTATCCCATCTTCCCATATTACATAATCATTTATCTCTAGATTTTTTTCAAGTAAAAATGAAGCTTTTTTATCGTTGTCCACCTTCAATTGTATATAATGCCTATTTCTCTTCTGTAACTCATCGTAGCTTATTTCTTCAAGAAGTCTTCCTTTATGTATTATTCCTATTTTGGTAGCTAAAAGCTGTACTTCGCTTAAAATATGGCTGGAAATAAGAACTGTTATTTCATACTTTTTATTTAAATTAAGTATAAGATCCCTTATTTCCTTTATACCAATAGGATCTAATCCATTAGTTGGTTCATCTAATATTAAAAATTCTGGATGATGTAACAGTGCTCTTGCAATTCCCAGTCTCTGTTTCATTCCTAAAGAGAAATTCTTAACCTTTTTTCTCTCTATATTTTTAAGTCCTACCATTTCTAAAGCATTATGTATACTATCCTTTCCTGGAAACCCTATCATTCTTCTATGTATCTCTAAATTTTCTTCTCCAGTAAGATTTAAATAAAAACCTGGATAATCTATTAAAGATCCTATTCTTCCATAACATTTGTTATCTAAAATTTTATTCCCAAATAGTTCTATTTCCCCACTGCTAACCTTTAAAAGTCCCATAATCATTTTTATAGTAGTAGTTTTTCCTGCTCCATTTTTTCCAAGAAATCCATAAATATCTCCCTTGCCTACATTTATATTTAAATTATCCACTGCATTTACATTTTTATAAGTTTTAGTTAAATTATAAGTTCTAAGTACCTGCTCCATAAAATCACCTCTCCCAAAATTTTCAAAAGAAAAAGAACTATGCTGTAAGTATAGAACATAGTCCTTACATAACCTTTACACATTTCTTACATATTTCTTAAATGCTAGGCAAAGTAAATATAAATTCAGTTTTTTTATAAGAAGTACTTTTTGCAGTTATAGTTCCGTTTTGCATTTCTACAAGCTTTTTAACTATAGTAAGTCCTAATCCGCTTCCTTGAAGAGTTTTATTTCTGGATTTTTCTAATGTATGTAATCTCTCAAATATTGACGATAAATTTTCCTTTGGTATTCCTTTACCTTTATCCCATACAATTATTTGTACATTTTCTTCATTACACTTTAGATTAACTCCTATGCTTTTCCCTTCATATCCATATTTAATAGCATTAGATATAAGGTTATTAAGGATTCTTTCTACTGCTTTCTTATCTCCCATAGCGTATATATCCTCATCAGGTAAATCTATTACCGGCTCTATTTCCTTTTTATTGAAGTCATTATAAAATAAAATTATATTTTGCCTTATAATTTCTGATAAATTAATTTCTTTAATATCCAATTTAATATCATTTGAGTCCAACTTGGATAACTGAAAAAATTCATTCATTAAACTTCTTAAATTTTCTCCTTTGTTTTGGATTATATCTATATACTCTTCTCTTTCTTCTTCACTTAAGTTTTTATTATCCTTCATGAACTCTATATATCCCAATAAAGATGTAAGTGGCGTTCTTAAATCATGGGATATATTTGATATCATCTTTTTTCTTTCCTCTTCATATTCTTTATTTAATTTCATTACATTTTGAAACTTATCTACTAAGTAATTTAAATTTTCTATTAAACTATTTAAATATTTGTTATTATTTTGAATTCTTATTCTTTCATTATAATTTCCTTGTCCAATATTTTTTATTACCTGAGAAATAATATATATATTTCTATTTAAATTTATAATAATCAGAACTAAAATTATTATTATACCTATTAATATGTTCTCACTCATTCTATATCTCCTAATTTATATCCAATCCCCCATACAGTTAGTATATACTCGGGTTTATTAGGGTTATTTTCTATTTTATTTCTAAGCCTTCTTATATGAACCATTACAGTATTGTCATCCCCCATATATTCTTCATTCCATACATTTTCAAATATCTGCATCTTTGTAAATACCCTATTAGGATTTGTAAAAAACAATTTTAGTAATTCAAACTCTTTTGCTGTTAAAATTATCTTTTCTTCTTTTTTGTAAGCACAATAATTGTCTAAATCTAAAGTTATATTTCCTTTTTTAATGATACTTACTATTTTCTCATTCTTATGAAAACTAATATATCTTCTAAGCTGTGATTTTACCCTAGCTACTAACTCTCCTACAAAAAAAGGCTTTACTATATAATCATCAGCCCCCAACCCAAGTCCTATTATTCTGTCAGACTCTTCCACCTTAGCAGACAATATAATAATTGGTATTACGCTTTCTTCTCTTATCTTTTTCATAATTTCCATGCCATCCACATAAGGAAGCATTATATCTAAAATTATAATACTAAAATCTATGGATTTATATTTTGCAAATCCATCCATTCCATCAAAAGCTTGTACTATATTAAATCCATCTTTAGTTAATGCTGTTTTTATTAAATTATTTATCTCTTTGTCATCTTCTACTATTAATATGTTTATATTATTTAACTCTTCCATATATAATCACGTCCTCATTTATATTATATGTATATAAAGAAAGTTATCAATAATTTTGCAATTCATTTCTTTAGAGATAGTTATAATCTAAGTATACGTAGGGACGGTTATCAACTTTTTATTAAATTGATTGTCTAAAAGCACAAAACTTATTAACTGTCTCTAATAATATATAAATAAAATTGCGTTACAATTTTATTCTCAAATCTTGCAACGCAAATTTTATCTTACCTTTTATGTTAAATTTTAACATCTTCCTCTTTTTCTAAAACATCTGTATCTTCTACAGGCTTTATGAGCTCATCCTCTTCCTTTTTAGCAGTATCCTTATTACCAATACTCGTTATCATTTCCGATATATCTAAGCCCGTTATATCTTTTACTACTTGAAACCCATTAGCAGCTACATCAGTTACTATTTTCGAAACCCTTGAAGCACCTTGTGAACCGCCATTATCTATGACAGTAATCTTGTCTACCTGCTCAATAGGTCTAGAAACTTCCCTCATAACTTCTGGTAATCTGCTTACAATTAGTTCTACTACTGCAGCCTCACCATACTTGGACATGGCCTCTGCAAGTTTATCCTTTGCCTCAGCCTCTGCTATACCTTTTGCTTTTATGGTATCCGCTTCTGCCATACCCTTTAATCTTATAGCTTCTGCATCCGCTTTTGCTTCAATCCTCTTAGCCTCAGCCTCTGCCATTGCCTTAATTTTAATTGATTCAGCTTGTGCTTCTGCTTCTTTAATATATTTAATTTTAGCAGCCTCCGCATTTACCTCTGTCTCATACTTCTTTGCATCTGCTGGTTTCTTAATCTTTGCAATTAATTCTTTTTCAACCACTAAGGCATTTTTTTCAGCCAGTTCAGCATTTTGATCTGCTATTTTACCGTTATTTTCTATCTCCTGTAACTTATAAGCAACGTCTGCATTAGCCTTTGCTTTATCCTGTTCTGCACGATAGCCCTGTAACTTTATTTCTTTATCTCTTTCACTGGCAGCAATTTCTGCATCAGCATTTAATTTAGCTTTTTGTCCTTCCCTATTTGCATTAGCTGTCTTTATATCTGTATCTCTTTTTCTTTCCGCTGTAGCTATATCAGCATCTGATTTAGCTTGAGCGATTTGAGGGGTGGCACGACTTTCTAAGTATCCCCCCTGAGTTGAAATCTTTAAAATACTATAAGATACAAGTAATAATCCCATGGAATTTAATTCTTTTCGTATATCTGCTTCAATTCTTTCCTCAAAGGTAGCCCTATCTTCGTTAATTTGTTCAACAGTTAAAGTAGAGATAATGCCTCTTAACTTTCCTTCTAGTATTTGTTCTACAATACCACTAATAACTCTAACAGTATTCTCCTCATTTCCAGTACAGAACTGTTCCACAGCTTTTAATATGCTCTCCTCTTCATTTTCAACCTTCACCACTGCAGTACCTACAATATTAACAAAAATACCTTGTTTCGAAGGTGCTTCATTAACATCTGTTGTCATAGAAATATTCTCTAAAGAAATAGAACAGCCTGTTTCTAAAAAAGGTATCATTATGCCACCTTTACCAGATAAAACTCTCTTTTTTATTCCAGTGATTACCATAGCCTTATCTGCGGGTACCTTTTTCCAACAAGTTAAAATGATTATAATCAAGATAACTATAGGAATAATAAAGTGTCCTCCTTTTCCTAATGCATTTACTACTTCACTCATTACAATCCTCCATTATTTAATATCATAATAGCATATGTAGTTTCTGCATTGTTAGTACTATTATTTATTTTTTACACTTTCGATTTCCACATACTCAAATCTATATTTTTGACCTGTTGGATTTTCTTTTTTCTTGGGCACTTCTTCATTAAACATATTATAAGGTCTTGCAAAAACACCACAAGAGTCATAAAGTGCTTTGTATATAACTAATTTTTCCCTTGTCTCAGAATGAATTACAATATCAATTAATAAATATAAATCCCCTTTAAAATGTCTAAATATCTTTCCTTTATATTCTTCTAAGTTTCTTTCCATTATTATGCTTCCTCCCTATTTTGCAGTTCTTCCTTAAGCTGAATTACTCTTTTATGTAACAGTGGATGCACTATATAGGGAGCTATTTCTGCTAAAGGCTCTAGTACAAACATTCTATCCTGCATTCTTGGATGTGGAAGTAAAATCTCTTCATCTTCTGTTATTAAATCATCATACAAAACCACATCTAAATCTATGGTTCTAGGGCCCCATTTTATTACTCTTTTTCTTTTTAGCTCTTCTTCTATATTCAATAAAAATCTTACAAGTTCCTTAGGCTGTAATATAGTATCTACTTCAATAGCTCCATTTAAAAATTCCTCTTGGTCAAGATATCCCCAAGGCTCAGTAGTTATGAAAGATGACACCTTCTTCACCTGTGTATGATTAGAATCCTTTATTTTTTCTATAGCATCTAAAAGATTTTTTTCTTTATCTCCCATGTTAGATCCTAAGGCTATAAAAGCTCTGCTTCTCTTTCTATATATTTCTACAGCTACATATTCTAAATGTCTTAAAATAGGTGCCCAAGGTTTCTTTAAATTTACCTTAACCCCTTTAACTAATGGATATTCTATTAACACAAACTCTGCAATTTTTTCTGCCACAGTTTCTATTAAATCATAGCTTTCCTTTTGTATTTCTTTTTCTATTTTATGACATAGCTCTCCATAGTGTACAGATTTAGTTAAGTCTCCTGTTAAAGCTGCTTCTCTAGTGGATACCTGTAGCTCCAAAGAAACTATAAATTTTTGTCCTAAAACTTTCTCTTCTCCAAAAACTCCATGATTGGCAAATATTTCAAAGTCTTTTACTATTATTTTATCCAAAAGTATCACCTATTTTCTTCTTATTATAGCATCAGTCATAATTGCTGCTCTTTTATTTTCTAATACATCATGTACTCTTACAAAATCACAATTTTTCATAATTCCTATAACAGTAGTTGCTACAGTTCCTTCTACTCTTTCATTTGGAGGTAAATTTAAAGTAGTTCCTATAGTTGATTTTCTTGAAGTTCCTAAAAGAACTGGGTAACCCAATTCCCCTAATCTTTCTAAATTATTCATAACATAAAGATTTTGCTCATAAGTTTTGGCAAAGCCTATACCTGGATCTAAAATTATGTTTTCTTTTTTAACTCCTGATTTTTGCGCTATATCTATAGATTTCTGTAAATCTTTAAGCATATCTTCCATTATATCTTTATATTCAGTATTATTTCTATTGTGCATTAAACAACAAGGCACATCATATTTTGCAGCAACTTCAGCAATATAAGGATCTTTTTTAAAACCCCAAACATCATTTATAAGGTTCGCTCCAGCATCTATGGCAAGTTCTGCAACCTTGCCTTTATATGTATCTATAGAAATAGGTATATCAAAATGCTTTCTAATTTCTTTTATTATAGGGATTACCCTATTTATTTCTTCTTCCTCCTCTACTGGAGTATGCTTTGGTCTTGTGGATTCCCCACCAATATCAATTATGTCTGCTCCTTCATTTATCATCTCTTCTACATGCTGCACTGCTCTTTTTAGATCATTAAATTTTCCTCCATCTGAAAAAGAATCTGGAGTTACATTTAATATACCCATTATATAAGTTCTTTTGCCTATATTAAATTCTTTATTTCCTATTTTCATTTTGCTGCCTCCTAACTAATATACTATATTAAAATTTTTCTTATCTTTGTTCCAGTTACATTTTGGCTCTGCACTACAAGCAAAACATTTTCTTGAAAGCTTGTCACTTTTATATATTATAGAATTTAATTCTTCTTCTCCATTTTTTCTATGAGAAAGTATAGCTTGAAGTATAAGACTTTTTTCATGCTCTGAAAATTCTGCTTCACATAAAAGTTCCTTGGCTAAAATTTCACTAGCCTGCTCATGAGGAATGTCTTTTTCATACTGCATCCATCTTCCTATGTCATGTAAAATGGCTATAGCATATATAACCTCCTTAGAATAATTTAATCCCTTTTCTAAACAAATTATATAAGCAATTCTAGCTACATCTAAAAAATGATCTAAATTATGTTTGCAAAACTCTCTATTTTTTTCATATTCATTATTCTTTTTAATATATTCTTTATATTTTTTGTTATTAAGTATTTTATTTACCTTATATAAATTACTTTCCATACTTTGCTCCTTATCACTTACCTATGAATCTTAATACCTCATCTCTTAAGTCATTATCTTCTTTAAAAATTCCTCTATAGGTTGAAGTTACTGTTTTTGTGCCTGGCTTTCTAACTCCTCTCATAGTCATACACATATGTTCTGCTTCTATAACTACCATAACTCCCTGTGCTCCTAAGTGTTCATAAAGAGCATCCGCTATTTCACTAGTTAATCTTTCTTGTAATTGAGGCTTTCTTGCATACACTTCAACGCATCTCGCTAGTTTTGAAAGTCCTGCTACTTTCCCATTTGGAACATATGCTATATTAACCTTACCATAGAAAGGTACAAGATGGTGCTCACACATAGAATAAAATATTATATCCTTTTCTATTACTAAATCATCTCTCTCTATTGTAAAATTCTTTTTTAAATGCTCTGATGCGTCTTTCCCTATGCCTGAAAATATTTCACTATACATCCTAGCTATTCTGTCAGGGGTTTCTAAAAGTCCCTCTCTACTTGGATCTTCCCCTATAGCTTCTAAAATCATCCTTACTGCTTCTTTTACTTTTCCCTCATCTACCATTAATATCTCCTCCTACACCTTAAATAAAAACATATAATTTTCCCCTACAATCATAATATCTGCATAAGACAGCTATTTTATATAATTAATTAAAATTTTTATATTACTCACAATATTCTTTTATATTATATACTACTACCGTCTATTATACATCACTTAATACTAATTATAAAATAATATTAGGTAACACAAAGGACGGTTCAACTTTCCCTTAAAACATTTGCATAAAAACTAAAAAGTTGATAACCGTCCCTATTAATTAATTTAAACATATATGCCATTTTCAAAACAATTTTTTTCTTTTTCATTCATTTTAATAAGAGTTTTTTCTTTATTCTTAGCTCCTACCGCTGTAACTAAAGCATTCAAAGCAGTCATAGCTGCTGCGTATGAATAAGTGCTTGAACTATTTTGTAAAATCAGTACACAATTCCCCTTAACTGCCACAGGTGAACTATGGCTATCCGTTACAGCAATTATTTGACATCCTTTATCTTTGAAAAAGTCCGTTACTTCTGCAGTAAATTTAGTATATCTTGAAAAACTAATAGAGATAAGAACATCTTTTTCATCTATGTCATATATCCTATCATATACATCCATCTGTCCTGGTGACAACAATATAATATTATCCATAAATCTACTTAGCATAAAATCAAGATAATATGCAACTGTAAAAGTTGACCTAGTTCCTACTATATATATTCTTTTTCCCTGGCTTACTAATTCCACTGCTTTTTGAAAAGCTATTTTTAAGTTTTCTGAATACATATTTTGAAGTCCAACTATGTTTAACTCTATTGTCTTTTTTAGTATATCTTCTTCGTCTCTCAAATCAGTAATGGATTTTTTTATTTCTCTCATAGGGGTAATGTCCTTTTGAACTAATAGTTGGATAGCTTTTTGAAATTCTGAATAACCTTCATATCCCAATTCTTTACAATATCTTGTTATACTTGAAGTACTTACCCCCATACTTTCTGCTAATTCTTGAATAGACAAAAATACAATATTAGAATAATTTTTCTTAATATAATCACTTATTAACTTAAAGGTCTTTGTAAATGAAGAATATTTTTCTTCTATTATATTAAAAATATTATTTTCCATGGAATATCCTCTCTTTCTTTCTATATATTTTATCATAAATGCTGTTACCATAAAATATCTAAATTCATGTTAAATTGCATAATATAGCAAAACAATTATTGCCAATTCATAATATATTATGTACTAGCAATAATTGTTTTACCACATGATTAACAGCAATATTTTGTAACTATCTTCCCTATACTATTATTAAATTGTACTCCATGGGCATTATCCTCTAGATCCTTAGTTAAAACTACAATGACAATAGTTCCAGCTTGCGAAAAGAGTATTCCAGCATCATGTTCCACTCCAGGAAGATCTCCAGTTTTATGTGCAAAAGAAACATTCTTTGGCATTAAAAATGGAAGCTTATTGTTACATTGTTGTTTTTTCAATATATCTAATATAGTTTCTCTATTTTCAGGAGATAACTCTATCACCTTTGATGGATTTAAATAAGCTTCTAATATTGTTAAAGTATCTTTAGGGGATGTATAATTATCTAATCCTCTTTTTTTAGCATCTCCATCCATCATTTTTCTTCCAAGTATAGTACTCTTCATTCCTAACTCTTTTGCCGTACTATTTATTGACTCCATGTTTAAAATGTTTATTAATTTATTTGTAGCTACATTATCACTTAATATTATCATAAGAGTAGCTATATCTTTTATTGTTAGATTAACATTACAATCTAACTCTTTTAATACTCCAAATCCACCAGTTTTGTCCTCTTCTCTTATAGTCACACTATCTTCAAGATTAAATTCTCCCTTTTCAATTCTTTTAAACAACTCTAGTAGTATGGACAGTTTTATAATGCTGGCAGATGGAAAAACTATTTCTTCATTGTATGCATAGTATTCTTTTGTGTTTTCATTTTTAATAACAACTCCACAGACCCCTTTAAATTTATCTATTTCTTCTTTTATTTTATCTATCATTTTATTAAAATCACTCATTGCCCTCGCCCCTTTAAATAACGATTATTAAAATATTTATCTTAACATATCATCTGGATAATATTTTGGTATTCTATCACTATAAACAGGTATTATTTTTCTAACCTTGTCTACCTCTTCAAAGTTGATGACTCCTTTTACAAAACCTTCTTTGTCATCTCCTTCTGAAACCACTTCTCCCCAAGGACTAATTATCATAGAGTGACCAAAATATGAACTCTCTTTTGCACACCCTACTCTATTACATGCCACAATATAGCATTGGTTTTCTATAGCTCTAGCCTGTAATAATATTCTCCAATGATTTAATTTTGGATTTGGAAAATTAGCTACAACAAATATTACCTTAGCCCCTCTTAAAGATATAGTTCTTATAAGCTCCGGATACCTTATGTCATAACAGGTTATGGTAGATATATTCCCAAATTCCGTATTGAAAACAGGCATATTTTCACCATTGTGAAAAGCTATATCTTCATCCATAGCACTATATAAATGCATTTTGTCATATTCTCCAACTATTTCACTAGCTCTATTTATAAGCAATGATTTATTATATATCTTTTCTCCGTGTTTTACTGGTATAGATCCACCTACTAACCAAATATTGTGTTTTTTTGCCCATTCCTTCATTTTTGTTATAGTGTGACCATCTTTTTCTTCGGCAAATTTATTTATATTATGAAATATTTCTGTAGAGTAAGCTGTATTCCATGTTTCTGGTAGTACAACTATATCTTCATTTCCACTTAGTTGTTCATTAAATATCCTTTCCACAATTTCAATGTTTTTTTCTTTATTTGCATAAGCTAAATCAAATTGTAATATTGATATATTTATATCCATGACAATCCTCCTTATATCTAGTTACCATCTATAAAGAAATGCTACTATGGCCACATACAAAAGATTAAGTACAGTTATTACCAATCCATTCTTAACCATAGACTTTAAGTCCTTTGACCTGGCAAGTCCCATCTGTCCTACCATATCTCCAGTTGGATAAGCAAAGAAAGTGATTTGAGAACCAACAAGTAAAACAATAGCCCATAATGTCATTGGAAAATTAAGTTGTTGAACTAGTGGAAAAAACATTGTATGCACAACTTTTTCTTGAGCAACAGCTGCTCCTGAAACACCAAATATACCTATTAATGTAGTAAGTATCATGAAAATAGGTTTTCCACCAGCATTTATTAACGGCTTTATATATGAAGCTATAGCATCAAAAGCTCCTGATTGTGTTACAAAGTTTAAGAACGGATCATATAAAACAAATAATATAAACAGCCAGTACATTCTAGAACTTCCTTTAACAATAGCTTTTAAAGTTTCATCTGGTTTTAGTCCAGCTATATATCCTACTGCTAAAGAAGTTATTCCCATAACAGTTATAACAAATGATGCTCCTGCCTTTGCATAAATACCATATACAATTGATAAAATCATTATTGCAGCAAATGTAAATGTGGCTTTTTTAGTTCTAGCATCTGGTTCAAAATTACTTGTATCAACCATATCTTCCTTACCATATGATTCTTTGCCTTCTGTATTCTTTTGAACCTTTAATGCAACAAAATAAGTAGAGACTAAAACTATTAAAGAAACAGGTATTCCTGCGTATTTCATATACTGTCCATAGCTTAGTCCAGTTAATCCTAAAGTTGTTACAACCGTTGGTACAAATGGTCCTATATATAGCCCTGAAGCACCAGCACCATGTAGAAGTACTCCTAAAGCACTAGGTGTTATTCCAAAGCTAGCAACTATAGGAATAATTATTGGTGCAAGTATTGCATTACCTCCTGCCATAGATCCTAATAAACTTACCAACAATGTAGAAGCAAACATAGTAGCTAACATAACTTGTTTTTTGCTTTTAACTCCAGTTTTTTTCATTACAAGATAAACTATATTCTGAGCTACTCCTGTTTGAGTTAGCAATTCTCCAAGTCCTGCTCCTAAAAGGATTATAAATCCAATTAATCCTAAGAAAGAGCCAATTCCTGAAGCTATTGCATTACCAAAAGTTATAGGAGTTTGCCCTGTCAATACTGCCCCAATAATAACACATAGCAACACAACCCATAGCATATCTGCACCCTTAAAGGAGATAATAATGTAAATTAATAATGGTAGAAATCCGAAAATAGCTGGTAAACCTAATATCATTTTAACTGCCCCCTTTAAATATTTTTTATAATATTTTATTTTTTTAATATTGCTCTTTAAATTGTTATCTATTACTATATTAAAATTTCTAACGCTACATTACATAATGCTTTTATTCCTATAGGAATAGCTTTTTCGTCACATATAAAATTTGGACTATGAAGTATACAACAATCTTTATTTATTTCTGTTCTGCATCCTAACCACATAAAAGTACAGGGTACATATTTATTAAAGAAAGAAAAATCTTCTCCAATAGTAGCAGGCTTTCTTGGTATAATAATATTTTTTTCTCCTAATGAATGTTTTAAAATTTCTATAACGTTTTCAGTTAAGTTTTCATCATTATAAGTAAGTGGATATCCCTTTATATATTTAAATTCATAATGACAATCTAAAGCTGCACATATATTTTTTATTATAGCTTCAATTTTCCTTGGCATTAAATTGGCTATATCAGGTGAAAAACTTCTTACAGTACCTTCTAGCTTAACTTCATCTGCTATTACATTGTATCTATATCCACCGTTTATAACTCCTAAAGTAACAACTGCACTATCTAAAGGATCAATGTTTCTACTTACTATAGTTTGCAATGCTGTTGTAACATAAGCTGCTGCTACAATAGCATCTGCTCCTTCATGAGGCTCTGAACCATGTGCACTTTTACCTTTTACTTTAATATATATTCTATCGGATTGAGCCATCATAGCTCCCTTTTTTATTCCTATTTTCCCTAGCGGCATGTCCCATACATGCAGAGCTACAGCAGCATCCACCTTAGGATTTTCTAAAACTCCTTGCTGAATCATATAATTTGCACCACCTGTTGGATTACATTCCTCCGCAGGTTGAAATACAAACTTTACATTGCCTTTAATTTCATCTTTAAAATTTGATAATACCTTTGCTACTCCTAATAGTATTGAAGTATGTACGTCATGACCACAAGCATGCATTATATTTTCATTTTGTGATTTAAATGGTAGGTTAGTTAACTCATTTATAGGAAGAGCATCCATATCTGCTCTTAATAAAATAGTTTTTCCCTGTTGCGTTCCTTCTAAAAGAGCAACAACACCAGTATTTCCTATCCCTTGTTGTATCTTTAATCCTAGTCCTTGAAGATTTTCATATATAATCCTAGAAGTTCTATGCTCGTTCATTCCAAGCTCTGGATGTGCATGAATATCTTTTCTTATGTCAATTATCTCTTTCAAATTTTTCTCAATTAATTTATCTACATTATCTAAATTCAAAACAATCACCTCCTATCAATTTTTTAAAATTTTATATACAATTGAAAATTTATTATTATTTATATATAATTTTAACATGTATTTTTTATTTTTGCAATAAAATAATAAAAAAATTTTCATTTTGAAATATATTTGAAAATATTTTTTCATTTTTGAAAGATTTGTGATATAATTTAATCAATGAAATGTAATTAATTTCTCATCATAACTTCCATAATATTTTAAAAAAAGGAGAATGCCTATGTTTGATTTAGTTATAAATAATGTACTAATAATAGATGGTAAAGGTGGCAAACCTTTCAAAGGTTCTATAGGAATAATAAAGGATAAAATAGAAGCTGTTAGTAAAAATAATATGTTAAATGGATTAAAAATCATAGACGGTAAAGCACATATATTATCTCCAGGATTTATAGATATACATTCTCATTCAGATAGTTCTTTTCTAGTTTATAAAGATTTGGAAAGTAAAATATTTCAGGGAATAACTACAGAATTAATAGGTAGCTGTGGTATATCTTTAGTTCCTAACAATAAAGCTATAAAAAACAACATATTAAATTATTGTAAAACCCTTTGCTATAATACACATAAAATAGATTTAAATTTTTCAACTTTAAAAGAATATGTAGAAAGAGTTAACAAAAATCCTCCTGCTATAAACGGTCTTCCTCAAATAGGTCACGGTACTCTAAGAATGACAGTTATGGGTTTTGAAAATAGAAAACCTACTATTAAAGAATTAGATAAAATGAAATATTTATTAGAAAGAGAACTTAAAGCAGGAGCATGGGGTATGTCCTTAGGTTTGGTTTACCCACCAGGAAGCTTCACAGAAAAAGAGGAATTAGTAGAATTAGCTAAAGTATTGAAAAAATATGATGCCATATTAACTGTTCATATGCGTAATGAGGGAGATATGGTATTTAAGGCTGTAAAAGAAATGATAGATATTACTAGAAAAAGCGGCGTTCATTGTCATATATCTCATTTAAAACTTATGGGAAGAAATCAATGGGGACGTGGAAAAGAACTACTTAATCTTATAAATGATGCTATTTCTAAAGGGCTTAATATATCCTGTGATCAGTATCCATATATAGCTTCTTGTACTTCACTTTATCCTCTTATTCCTAAAGATGCTCAAGAAGGTGGCATAGAATCAATAAGAAATAGATTTAATAGCTATCAGTGGCAGGATATTTCAAAAATTATTAAAAAAAACATTTATGCTAGAGGTGGTGGAGATAAAATAGTAATATCTTCTTCTGAAGGTACCAAAGAAAATTATCAAGGCTTAAGTTTGCTTCAAATTTCAAACAAACTTAATATATCCTTAGCTGAAGTAGTTAAATTATTACTCCTTCAAACTGAGGGTGCTGCCTCAGTAATCTACTATAGTATGAATGAAGAAGATGTGGAATACATTATGAAACATGAAAGAATTGCTGTTGGAAGCGATGGTGCTGCCTTAGGATTTCATGACTTTGAATTTGGTACCCCTCACCCAAGAAATTTTGGAACTTTTCCAAAGTTTATTAGGACATGCTTAGATAAAAAACTCCTTCCCTTGGAAAAAGTAATTTGTAAAGCCACAGGTCTTCCTGCTAAGCTTTTAGGACTTAAAGATAGAGGAGTTATAGAAGTTGGTAAAATTGCGGATTTAGTTATATTTGATTTAGATAATATACAAGATATGTCCGCCTTCACTGAACCATTTGCTAAGCCAAAAGGTATAGAATACGTTGTAGTATCTGGAAAAATAGCCTTGGAAAATGGCATTCAACATAAAATTTATAATGGAAAGATATTAACAAAGTAGAACCTTTCTTTTCAAAGAAAACTCTAATTAAGGTTATGTTTTAAAGTAGTGTTAAAATTATATAAATATTTAAGGGAAGTCCATTTACTTCCCTTAATTCATGTTTTATGAAAAATGAATTACATACCTTTAGAATAGTATATACTAAAGTTCACGCTTATTAGCTTTATTTGTTTAAATTTTCAATTTCCGGATATTGTAGCAATAACTTTTTATTTGCAATTTGAAGCTTCTTATAATATTTTAAGTATGATGTAATTAATTTTTTCATGGCTAGAATAAAAATATCATAATAATCACTGATACTATTAAATTCTTTAAGTATTGCTTGCTAAAAACTTAAAAATTGATAATGTCCCTTTATATTATGTACCTTTTTTAATTTTCTTTAATATAATAATGTGATAATAATAATTTAAGGTGTGTATATGTTTTTTAGAATACCAGATGGATTAGTTAACACTTCAGATAAAGTATATATTCTCCAAACTAAAGTTGCAGATGTAAATGGTGATGGCGTTGATGAAACTTTAATACTTACAGGGAAAAAACCCTATGGCGAAAATGGTTTTGTTGAGGATTTAACTCTTACTATAGAAAATAAAAAAACAGGAGTTAATATAATTGTTAAACCAAAAGAAAATTCCGGATTTGACCCAAATCTATTTGTAGGCCGATTTCAAAAAAATACAACCCCTCAAGTATTCTTATCCATAGCCTCAGGTGGTAGCGCTAACTACTATTTTAATTATATTTATTCTTTTAAAAATAATATATCAAAACTTATTTTTGACTTTGATAAATTCAATGATGAAAATGAATATAGTGCAATATATGAAAATTATTATAAAGTACGAGTTAAATCAATTAATGGAAAACTAGAAGGTTTAATAGATCTTACAGCTATAAGAGATAAAGAATATTTATCTAATATTTATGATTCAAATGGAAAGCTAAAGAAACCTGAAATTGGAGGAGTACTCTCTCTATCATATTTATCCCCTTTGAGTTTAAATGGTTCTGAAATCTTTAGTCTTCTCACAAATCAAAGAATTATAGGACTTTACAATTCTGATATTTTAGGTGCTGTGGAATCTATTTTGCAATGGGATAAAGATAAATTTACTCCTGTGGTAACACGACTTGTTGTAAATATGTAATAAATAAAATATTACTATTAAAAAATTGTCTTATTTTTCACATTGTGCTATAATTACCTAGAATAATGTAATAATATGAATTTTTATGGTGCAATATTGAATTGCTTAAAAGGGAAGCTTGGTGTAAATCCAACACGGTCCCGCCACTGTAAGAGTGAGCATATCATTGTATACCACTGTTGTTTATCAATGGGAAGGTAATGATAGTGCTATGATCTCAAGTCAGGAGACCTGCCATGAAAACTTATAAGATTTGCTCACGCGGATGAGGAGGTGTTTGTTTTTTTATTAGTAAATATTAATATTTATTAATTTATAGCTGTCTTCTCTTTGTAGAGAAGATTTTTTTATTTTAAAGATTAAATTGGAGGATTGATTATGTTTAAATCACTATCTAGTAAAAAAACTATATTCAGTAAACTATTAGCTCTTGTAATGGTATCATCCATTGCCCTATCAGGTTGTGGCAATAAAGCTGAAAAAGTAAATACTAAAGTTGATAATAATAAAGAAATCGTACTAGCTGCTCCTAGAGATATAGCTCCAGGAAAAGAAAATGTACATTTCGCCAATGTTATATCCTATGTGTGGGAACCACTTGTAACTATGGATAAAAACGGCAAACCTGCTCCTAAATTAGCTAAGTCTTGGGAAATGTCAAAGGATGCAAAACAATGGACCTTTAAGCTCCAACAAGGAGTAACTTTCCATAATGGAGAAAAACTTAATGCAGACGCAGTAGTTGCTAACTTTGATAGATATAAAAAGCTTAAAAATGGTAAATCTAACTTCTATACTTTTAAAGTAGATAAAATATATCCAGGGTTAATTGATTGTGTTAAGGTAGATGACTTTACAGTAAGATTAAACTTTAAAAACCCAGTACCTACACTACCATACAATATGGTTAACTTCGGAAGCCCTATATTCCATCCAAATGACTTTGGTAAAGATGGAAACTTCATAGTGGATAAGCCTAATGCAACAGGTCCTTTTAAATTGGTAGAATCTAAAAAGAATTCTTATTGTGTATTAGAAGCTAATGATAATTATTGGGGTGAAAAAGCAAAGGCTAACAAAGTAAGAATTAAAACTATTCCAGAAGGGCAGACAAGATATTCTGCATTAAAAGCCGAAGAAATTATGGGAGTTTTAGACTTAGGTGCAATAACTCCAAACTTAGCTGAAGAACTATTAAAAGATTCTAACTTTGAAAGCTCCGTTGAAAAATCTAGTATTAATCATTTTCTTTCTCTTAACGGAACTAAATTTCCTTTCAATGATCCAAAGATGAAAGAAGCTGTGAGCTTAGCTATAGATAGAAAACTAATAGTTGATAAATTCTATAAAGGTTTTGGTAACCCTACACAAAATCTTTTAAACCATGTTTCACCATTTTATAAAGAAATAAAGCCTGAACATGATTTAGAAAAAGCAAAGAAACTAGCTTCCGAAGTATTAAAAGGTAAAACAGCAGATGTTACTATGATTATTCCTTCTGAATTTACAAAAAAATATCCTTATAAAGAAGAAGCTCAATACATACAGTCTGTATTAAAAGAATTAGGTTTAAATGTAAACATAAGTATATATGATTTTGCTACTTTCAACCAAATAAGAGATAAGGGAAACTTTAATTTACAAATGCATATTCAAGGTTTACCAAACATGGAGCCATACACTATGTTTGATAATTATATGAGAAGTACTGGTTCTACAAATAAAAGTTATCATTTTGGATATAAAAATGATAAGGTTGATAATCTTATGAATAAGTTAGATAAAACTTTAAATATAGATGAAAGAGCTGCTATATATGATGAAATTCAATCTATATCATCTAAGGATCTTCCTACAATACCTCTTTTTAGTGAAATGAATTTAGTTGTATCTAATAAAAAAGTTACTGGACACAATGCATTTATATATGGAACTACTCTTCCAGAGCTTCAATGGAGTAAATAATGGCACAAATATTTAAATATTTATTTAAAAGAATATTGTGTACTATACCAATACTTATAGGAATTTCACTTATATCTTTTATGTTAGGGATACTAGCGCCGGGAGATCCGGCGCGTGAAATTCTCACTAGAGATGGTATAAGTCAACCTACTAAAGAAGAAGTCTACGCTATGAGAGAGGATATGGGATTAAATGATCCAATATTAACTCAATATGTACGATGGGTTAAAAAAGCTATAAAATGCGATCTAGGAAAATCTTACATAACAGACCAGCCTGTATTTGATGAATTAGTTAAAAGAATCCCTATAACCTTTTCCATATCTATATTTGCAGTAATTATTGCTATATTACTTGGTATACCATTAGGAGTTATTATGGCAGTAAAAAATAATAGTTATATTGATAATGTAGGAAGAATTATAGCTTTGATCTTTATTTCAATTCCAGGATTTTGGTTTGCATTTGTTTTAATAACTATATTTTCAGAGAAACTTAAACTACTTCCAACCAACGGTATAGAAAGTTTTAAAAGTCTTATTATGCCTTCTTTTATATTAGCTTCTGGAACCATTGGGGTAATAATGCGACTTACAAGAGCTAATGTTTTAAAGGAGCTTAATAAAAACTATATTATAACTGCAGAATCAAAGGGTCTTTCTTATAAAATTATAGTTGTAAAACATGCCTTTTTAAATTCTCTATTGCCAATAATAACACTTATAGGTAACTATTTTGCAGGCATATTAGGAGGAACTGCTGTAATTGAAAGTATATTTGCTATTCCTGGCATGGGCAGCTTTGCCATAGAAGGAATATTTAATAGAGATTATCCTGTAATTCAAGGTTATGTTCTATTTGCAGGTATTGTTTATATAGTTTTTAATTTACTTATAGATCTATCCTATCTTATTTTAAATCCTAAAATAAGACTTGGAGGTGAATCTTAATATGAAAATATATAAATTTGCTGTTATTACCTTAGCTATAATTCTACTTCTAAGTATATTTGCTCCATTAATTTCTCCTTATGATCCTATAGAAGTTGATATGACAAATACTCTATCCCCTGCTTGTAAGAAACATTTACTGGGGACAGATGCTTTAGGAAGAGATGTACTTAGTAGATTACTTTATGGTGGACGAAGTTCCATCTTTTTATCTGTTATAGCTTCAATAATAACTATGTTTTTGGGCTTTATAATTGGAATATTATCCGGTTACTATGGAGGAAAATTAGATTCCTTTATACAGATAATAGTAAATATATTACAATCCATACCTTCAATGAGTTTTATGATTGCCATAATAGGTATAATGGGTCCTGGTATAAAAAGTATACTATTATCTGTTGTTATTACATCTTGGGCTGGTTTTTCTAGAATAGTTAGAAGTGAAGTTTTAAGTATACGTGAAGAAGACTACATTGAAGGTGCTAAATCTATTGGTGCTATGGATTTCTATATAATAATTCATCATATAATTCCAAATATACTAGGTCCTTTTGTAGTTTTATTTACAGTGAGAATAGGCAAAGTCATATTATCTATAGCAAGTCTTAGCTTTTTAGGATTAGGATTACAACCTCCTACTGCTGATTGGGGAATAATGATAAGTGATGCTAAAACCTATTATCTTAGTCATCCTACATTAATAATAGCTCCTGGCGTTGCTATTATGCTTCTAAGTTTAAGCATTAATATAATTGGCGATTATATAAGAGATTATTTGGACAAAGGAAAAAATATTTACAATCAATATATATAAATGAGGTAATTTTCATGAATATGGATATATGTATAAAAAATTTAAAAGTAGAGTTCCCAACTAAAGAAGGAAATGTTCGAGCTGTAGACCATGTTTCTCTAGAAATTCCTATGGGAAAAGTATTAGGTCTTATAGGTGAAACAGGCAGTGGTAAATCTGTATTAGGCCTATCCATATTAGGTTTATTATCTAGCAATGCTGTTATTTCTGGGGAAATATTCTATAAGGACACTAATTTATTATCATTAGATATAAATAGCATGAGAAATTTAAGAGGAAAAGATATAGCTTTAATCCCTCAAAATCCTGGTACTGCTTTAAATCCAATAATGAAGGTAGGAAAACAAATAAGTGAAGGAACAGATGATAATAAAAAAACTCGTAAACTTAAAGTACTTAACTTATTAAAAGAATTATTTCTTCCTAATCCTTATAAGGTTTCACAGTCCTATCCTTTTGAACTTAGTGGTGGTATGAAGCAAAGAGTTTTAGCCTCCATGGGTATATATTGCAATCCAAATTGGATTATTGCAGATGAACCTACCAAAGGACTTGATGCTATAGTTCGTGAACAAGTCTATGAAACCTTAAATAAAATAACTAATGCTCATAATTGCGGTATGCTTTTAATTACCCACGATTTAATTCTTTCTAAAAATTTATGTGACGATATAGCTGTTATGTACGCCGGTGATATAGTTGAAATGGGAAAGGCTTATAATGTTTTAGAAAATTCTAATCATCCTTATACAAAGGGGCTTGTATTTTCTCAGCCCCATAAAGGATTAAAACCTATGGAAGGTTCTTCTCCTAGCCTTATTAATCCTCCCACAGGATGCAAATTTTCACCAAGATGTCCTAATAAAATGTCTATATGTTCATTAGTAAAACCTGATTTTTATACAATGGGAAATGGCTCTAAAGTGAGGTGCTTTTTGTTTGATAAAAGTAAATAACTTAACTAAAACTTTTAAGGGAAATGGTTTCATAAAAACCAAATCCGTAGCTTTAGATAATGTATCTTTACATATAAAAAAAGGAATTACTCTTGGACTTATAGGTGAAAGTGGTTGCGGTAAATCTACTTTAGGCAGAGCAATTCTTAAACTTATTCCCTGTGATAGCGGAGAAATATATTTTAATGGCTATGACATAACAAAATATTCCCCAAAACACATGATAAATTTAAGAAAAGATATGCAAATAATATTTCAACATCCTGATACCTCCTTAAATACTAGCAAAACTATATTGTTTAGCTTACTAGAACCTATTTTGATTCACAATTTAATGAGTAAAAATGAGGCAATAGAAAAGATTAAAGAATTTTTAAATTATGTTCATTTAAAAGAGGAAATTTTAAGTAGATATCCTCATCAAATAAGTGGAGGACAAATTCAAAGAGTTGCCCTTGCTAGAGCTTTACTATTAAAACCCAAATTTATAGTTTTAGATGAAGCAACTTCCATGCTAGATGTTTCCGTACAAGCCCAGATTATACAGCTATTGAAAAAGGTTCAAAAGGAATTTGGTATAACCTATTTATTTATATCTCATGATTTAGATTTAGTTACAGCCTTTTGCCATGAAATAGCAGTAATGAACAAAGGAAAAATCATAGAAGTAGGTAAAAACTACGATATCTACAACAATCCTCAACATAACTACACTAAAAAATTAATTCATACCTTTAAAAAATTCAGGGATTAAAATAATGAATAATGGGGACGGTTATTAAAATTTAAAACTTGTTAAAATCGTGGGGACAGTAATTTAATATTTGTGTTATTCTTTTACAATATTGTGGAACAGTTATTAAATTTATTGAAAAACTTAATAACTGTCCCACAATATAGGTGGTGTTAAATATGAATAAAAATACATTTATACATTAAAAGATCCCTAGATAATAAAACTAGGATTTTCTTATACGCTAAACTTAGCTCTCTACTCTTGGTTTTGTAGGATCACATTCAGGTTTTTTTATGTTCGAAACCATTGAAAGTTTGGTTAGATAATAGCATTCTTCTCTAAACATATGATCAGGTATCAATGGTACAAGAGTTCCAAGTATTTTCTTTTCTATAATACCTTTTTTTAATTCATTTAAAAATTCTTTAAAGCAATTCATTGTCTTGTCAGCATTATTATTAAGACTATCAAGTGCAGGAAAATGACAAATACCTGTTCTCGTATAACCATTGTACTCTATAGTTCTCAAGTATAAGTTATCGAATTCCTTAGAATATTGCTTACTCTTTTTAATCAATTCTTTTTCTGTCACATCAAGACTACTAGCTATATTAGATGCATGACCTGATCCATCAGGAAGCCATAGAAGATGAAGATGAATATCTCTTATGGGTGGTATATTGTTCCTCATTAATTCAGTTAATATAAATATATATTCATTAACTTCGTTAACCATATGATTAATAAATGTAGGTGGTAATGAAATGGTAATTTGATCAGTAATCTGCCTATCAATTATATCTAGCTTAAACTCTCTAATTCTCATAGCTGCATCATAAGCATGATTATTTAAGGTAAACAACTCTTCTTCTAAAAGTGATTGCCTCGATTTTTTTAATAAATTATCAAATAAGTTTTTAAATTTATTTGCTTGTTCAATAAAAGGTACTTCTTTTGGTGAAAGTGAGTTTAAAAGAAATCTGGAATGATCCCCCAAAATCTGTAACCAAAAATGATGCTCAAACAATGTCATTTCTTTAATATTGCTAATCTTCAAAGATATCCTCCAAAATATTGCTAACTTATATCACTTAATATAATATGTTTATAAACAAAATTATGTTACTATCAAATTACAATAGTAGAACATATGTTATATATGTTTTATAAGAAACTAACATTTGGAGGTATATTTTTTATACTTACAATAGATTTTACTTTACACTATTGTTCAACTTTATTGATTACAGTTTTTAATTCATTATAAGTATCAGTTAATTGTTGCTTAGGTGAATCATAAGGTTTATCCCAACCTTCATTTACAGCTAATTCTGTAAGAGCACTATGTCCTCCAACTATTTGATTTAAACTAGCAGAATATATAGATCTTAATTCTGGAGTACTACTTGTTAGCGTAGCATTAAGATATGCATCAGCCGCAGCTTTTCCAGCAGAAAGCATATTTGCGGATATAACTTTATCATTAATATTAACATTATTTTTAATCATATTTTCAATTATCTTTGCCATTCTATTACACCTCTCTTGGAATTGTTATTTCATTTTCATTAATAAATTGTTGCAATCCTTTTATTCTGCCCTCTGATGCCAATACGCTAGCTTCTCCTTGTCTCTTTAAGTTATCATCTGTTATTAATGTATTCACTGCTTTTTGTACAATTAATCCATCCTTTTCCATCTTCAATAATGACGTTAAAGATAGTACTTCTACTTCTGAAAGCTTTCTCATACTGTTACCTCCATTTAATATAATTTTTATATAATTATATTATTTGATTTTACATTGATAATAACCATGTTAAATTCATCCAGATAATAAATATCTCAGCATAGACAAACATTCATAAATAAAAGCACCTATATAAATACTTTCAATTTTTATTTGATCTGTAAGATATTCTTATTATTTTTATACTACTATTATACAGTATAACCTTTAAGACTAAATTAAAGGTTGCATATATATATTGGAATACTTTAAGTTAAAAATAAACCCTGAGTGAATGTAAACACTTAGGGTTAAATATTTTAAACTTCACAAGCATCATATCCTGTAGTCTTTACAGCATGTATTAGTTCAAAAATTGGTACATCTTTTCCTTCTTCTAATGTAATAAAGGCTCTTTTCTTAAAATGACTTACCTTAGCTTTCTTTACTCCATCTACTTTTTGAAGAGCTTGTTTAACTGCAAGCTCACAATGAGTGCACATCATTCCATCTACTTTTAATTCTATTTCTTTTCCTTTAGACTTTTTATTAAAAAACAACATTGCTACACTTCCTTAATAATGTTATTGATAATAAAATTCATTATCAATAACATTATAACATTGATTCTTCATTTTATGAATAACTTTCTAAAATCCTATGAGAATATGGGGACGGTTATTAACTTTAATCAAAAAGTTAATAACCGTCCTCTCTAGTTTATCTATTTTACAATCAATTTTCTAACCTTTAAATCATCTAATGATGGACTATATTTGGAAAAATTTCCTGATAGATCTTTCTCACTTCTTATATTCACATTAAAATTATTTGAATTAGCATAAACATTAATAATATCTCCCGAATTTATTGAAGCATCTTCAAATTTATATATGATCTTGTTTTCCTTAACTGTTACAGCTTGTACCTTTAATTTACCCCCAGTTCTTTCATTAGTAAATATAAAGTCATCCTCATACAAACTCTGTATACTGCTATCTATGTTTTTATCAAAAACTACTGTTACAGAATTATTTTCAAAAGAACTATCTACTGTCCATAAGTGGAAAATAGTTTTTGGTTCAAGTTGTACATTATATGCTTGCTCACATGCTTCTTCTAATTTACGTCCTGCTATATCTGCAGAATTAGGATTAACTATTTCTAAAGTAACATTTACCCCAGCTTTTTTTATAGCATTGATTTTTACATTTTCTTCTTTTCCATCGGCAAAGGTTAAAATTATATTTCTACCTAATATGCTTCCCTTATCTGGCCTTTGTCCTGCTATCTTAAAATCATTTATGTTTAATGTATTTAAAGCATCCTTTAATAATATTTCAGCTTTTATATCATCTCCATCATAATAAACTTTTAGTGTATTTTGTACAATACTTGGACCACCAGTGTAAATTGTACTTATATTATCAAAATGAGCTATATCTGGTAAACTATTTCCACTTCTATCTTTAACATTAGCAACACCTATTTTTATAATATAATTTTCATATTTTCCTTTGTCCAATATATAATTTGATGGAAAACAAATAACTACGCTCTTACAATCTTCAGTGATAAAAATTTCTGCATTATTAGGTAGAACCTTTGTATCCCCAACACCATTTACATAATAATAATTTGATGCATTTGAAATAGACTCTTTATCCATGTTTTCACTAAAAAACACAACTACTTTTTGAGGGTTATCCAATTTTTTAACTATTGCTGTAATCATTGGTGCTATATCATCTACCCCATATACTATTCCATTATACTCTTCCATTACATTTGGCATTGAATTAATATCAATAATATCCTTAACCCTTAATATATATTCAGGTTCTGTTAAAGCATTATCCTTTGTAAACTTAATATCATATGTACTTATATTATCTAAAGCTACACCATTAGCTTCTTTAATTTCATGAATTTTATACGTAATGTCGATACCATCACTATCAATTAATGTATAATTAGATTTATTAGTTGCATATGTACTTAAAACATTTTTATTAAATTTAATACGCATGGTTCTACTATCTATCATTTTTGTAGCTATAATTTTAGGTTTAGTTCTATCCTTTGGAATAGTGAAGGTTGTACCCATATTTTCCTCCACCTTATTACCATAAGCATCTTTAATATTATTTATTATTAATATCTCATCTCCACCATTTAAAAGTAAAGAACCCACTTCCTCTATTTTAATTACTCTATCCTTTGATCCTTCTTTAAAACTTATTTCTCCTAAGTTACATACAGCACCATTTATATTATAATTACTTCCATTAAGGGCTGTTTCTCTATCCATTGCTCTGTTATAAGTTACATAAATAGTTCCTGTAGTAGTATCCCCTTTTATATCTATTATCCTAATGTTTTTATCTATTTCTTTTACATTAAAACTAGCCTCTGTTTTTTGTATAGGAAATCCTGCTGCATTATCAAATTGCACTCCTGAAATACCTTTCGGAATTTCAAAAATATTTACTCCTGCTTTAATTTCATTATGAAAATAAAGTTCTAATGTATCAGTCCAATTGTCAGAACTATTATTAAAATTAGTTAATGTAGTATTTAAAGATAGCTCAGTTATACTTTCTCCATTGATTTTCATCTTATCCAAGTCATTCATTTTCATTCTTATAGGTTGTGAAAACTTAATTATTAACTTTTTATTTCCAATTGCTATTATAGATTTTAAATTAGGTTCATTAGTATCTTCAAATATAACTTTTTTTTCAAACTTTGATATATTACTATTTAATTCTTTGTCCAATATGCTGCTCTTTACCGTGACAATCACATCTCTATGTTGAGAAAATGGATTAGTTAAATTAATAAGTACTGTTTTATTATCTTCCTGAAGATTAGCTGAAGCTTTAAAACTATCATTTTCTCCCAAATTCACACCATTAATTTGATAATTCTCTATACGTTCTGCCATATCTTTGTTAATTTCTGTATTGAATACAATTTTTATTTGATTAAGTCCATTAGTTTCTATAGACTTAACTGTAGGAGTACCATTTTTTGAACTTGCCATAATATTATTTATTTGTGAAATAGTATTATCTGAAATAACACCTTTTCCCCCTATAGCACTTAAATCTGTTGTTATAATTGCTGTATCTTTAATATAATCTATAGCTTTTTCAGTAGACAAAGAATCATCATCATGGACTAGTACCAGTGGCGATGATGTATTTCCTGCTAAAGCTCCTCCAACTAAGGCATCCGCATACCCTTGTCCACTGGCATTAGCAATAAATAATTTATCGCTTTTTAAATCATCTTTAAACTGGTGTAATATATTTAAATTTGTTTCAAATCTATCTTTTCCACCTTGTATTCTATAAACAGCCTGTAGCGCTTCATACATATTGCTATTTATAACATACTCTGTTCCAATTACTATAACTTGACAATTTTTTTCCTTTATAAACTGAAAAATTGGCTCCATTATATCCATATCATTGTTTCCTAATAAAAGTATTTGTCCTTTAGCTGCAGCTATTGGAGCTACAGACAGAGCATCTGAAAAGCCATTTCCTCCAACTAATAAAACATTATCAGACTTTACCTCTAAATCTAATAACTGTCTAGCAACAGCTATATTAGTCTCATATCTATTTCTTCCTTTAAGTTCTATTAAATTATAATTGTTTCTTAAATCTTTTCTTACCTGTGTGGATACAGAAGCTTCGCCACCTATTATGTATATATTTTTAGGCTTTAATATGTTTAATGCTTCCTGAGTGTTTGAATTAAGCTCTTTAGCTTTAGTTAAGAGTATTGGTGCGTTTAATTGCTTAGCTAATGTAGATGCACTTACCGCATCTGCATATCCTTCTCCAGATACTAATATTACATCCTTTGAGCTAGTCCAATTTGTTGTAGCAATTTTTGATGCTGTTGCATATCTATCCTCTTCTCCAATTCTTGTAACTTGCGCTGGTGCAGCTTTTGCTGTTGGACCAATAAAAATAACCATTATAGCTATAAGTATAATAGAAATTTTTCCAACATTTATATGCATAAATAGTTTCCTCCTGTAGTAAGTATTTTAAATTAATTATACCCCCTACAAAATACCATAAACAAGTCCTGTTTTTTATGTAATTTTTGTAAAATAATTTTATTTTGAAGAAACTTTATGTTAATTAATTATTCCCACTGCTTCCAAATATCCGGTTCATATCCTACTGTAGCTTGCTTTCCATTTCTAACAATAGGAGTTTTACATAGTATGGGATTATTTAAAATATTTTCTTCCTTAATACTATCTCCTCTAATCTTATCCATATTTAGCTTTTTATATTCTTTTGAATTAACATTTATTAAATTATTAAGTCCTACTGCTGCCTTAACACTTTGAAGCTCTCCTTTACTTAATCCTTTTTCCTTTAAATCTATAAACTGATATTTAATTTTTCTTTCTTTAAAATATCTCTCTGCTTTTTTTGTATCAAAACATTTTTTAGTACCAAAAATTTGTATATTCATTGATTTCTCTCCTTACTTGTTCCTTTTAAATTAGGCGCTTACAAAATTCTACAAGCATTGATTCTCCATATATCAAAATTCTTGTTTTAATGACTCTGTGTCCGTCAATTATATTACACTTCCATCAATTTTTTCTTTTAAGTTTGTAACAAAACTATTATAAGAAAAATGCTTTTATTATGCAAATTTTAATTACAATCAGCAGTATGTATATAAAACATAAGTCTATCCACCTAAAAATTTTTAAGTTTAAAATTCTTGATATAAATACAAATATTTGACTTTTTGGAATTAATAGTATATCGTGTAGTAAAATTCAATTTGCCATTAATATAAAGCTTTATATTATATATTACATCCATGTAAAAATAAGTAGTTTAATTAAAAATATTCGAATATTTCTATAATATTAAAAGTTAATAAAAATTTTTATCTTTTAATATTAGTTATACTTGTATGTTGAAATTCCCAATAATTATAATAATAATTACTTTTATTGATAACGCAATAAAGTATATAAGAAGGTTTTTAGTATTTAAAATAGATCTATAAACAATTGATTATTAGGAGTGATGTGATTTACAAATAGTTGTATTGTATTAAGCTTTTTAATAGGATTATTTATAGAAATACATTCTATGAATATGTTTTGTAACAAATAATATAATTATATTCTACGAGGAGGATTTATCTAATGAAAAAAATATTAAATAAAAAAATAGTTATTTCGTTACTATTAACAGTATTTTGTTGCTTTATTTCATCAGGACAAGCATTGGCGCTAGATATGACACAAGAAAATACTAAGAATATAAAACAAACAATTGGAAAATACTTTGACAATAATTTTAAATTATTAGAAGGAAATAAAGATGTAAATTATGATGACATAATAAACAATTCAAATTTTAAAAAAGTTGTAGATTTAAGAACTCAATTTGCTTTGACTTTAAATAATAAACTTAATAGAAATGTAGAATCTATTGTTTATAATATTGATTATAATAATATTAACATAAATAATAATGAATGTATTGTTAATCTCCATTTAGATACTAAAAAAGAATATACAAAAAATTCACAAAAAATAGTAGATACAGATGATCAAAACCATATTTTGTTATTAAAGAAATTTAATAATCGTTGGTTTATAGAATCAGATGCATTTGATCCTTTAATTAATTTGGATGAAAGCATTGTTAAAGATTCTAATTATATTAAAAATGAAATTAATACTTTAAAAGATGCCATTCAAGACATAGATAATAGAGTAAAAGCAATAAATTCTATGAAAAATATTTCTACTAGAGAAAAACGTTCTGCTCAACATTATGATCGTAGTGCAGCTGCAAGATATGCAGAAACATATGCACATTCACGTAATCCAAGATATCCTAAGTTTGATGGTAATCAGGGTGGAGATTGCACTAACTTTGTATCTCAATGTTTAGCAAATGCTAATATTCCAAGTTCTACTTCTGGAGAGTGGTATTGTAGAAAAAATAGTTCAGGTGGTTGGAATTACGGAGTTAATTGGATTAGGGTAAATGGTTTGCATAAATATTTAACCGAAAATGGATTAGCTAGCACCACTGTTTATTCAAGGAATAATCTAGACGGTTTAATTAAAATGGCTAAAGTAGGAGATGTATTGCAATTACGTAATAATGACAAGCATATATATTATCATTCTATTATTATAAATCAAATATCCAATGGAGATATATACTATTGTGCACATTCAGGAGATGTACGAACTGGAAGCTATAGAATAAAGATTTTAGAAAATTATTCGTGTGACAAAGTGAGATTATTGCATATAACTTATTAAATAACTGAGTTAATTAGCTAAGTTATATTGTTAAAAAACAAGGTACTGTCGTATTAACGATTTGAAAAATCGCTAATACGACAGCTTTTTTTGGGGTTATCTCAAAATAATTATTAACCAACCTACCGGTTTTCTAAATTTACTTGCAGAGACTTTTGCGTTTTTTATGATGGTATACTTCTTTACCCATTAATTAAAGAAGTATTTAAATTTATATGATCAAAATGTCACAAAAAATTATATACAATAATACAATAATAAAGCCACTATTAAAAATTATATTATCCTTGACAGATAAAGAATTTTATTATCAATTGATAATAAATATCATAGATTAATTTTACTAAAAACTATTCACATTAAAGGTTTTTTAGAATATAATATAATTATCAGTTGAAAATAGGAGGAGCTTTTATGAATGTTTATGAAGAAGGCAAAAAAGTATCTTTATTAACTATATTAATGAATGTGTTTTTATGCTTATTTAAAGTTATGGCAGGAATATTTGGAAAAAGTAGTGCTATGATTGCTGATGGCATTCACACTTTATCAGATGTTATTACAACAATAATGGTTATTTTAGGATTAAAAATTTCTAGTAAAAAAGAAGATGAAGAACATCCTTATGGACATGAAAAATTCGAACCTGTATATGCTAAAATAATAAGTACTTTATTGCTTATAACAGGTATCTTTATAGCTTATGAAGGAGTAAAAGTACTTCTTTCTGGGAATTACAATACTCCTGGAACTATTGCACTTATTGCAGCAGTAGTATCTATAATAGCTAAAGAATTTATGTATAGATATACCATATATACCGCTAAAAAAATAAAAAGTATTTCTATGGAAGCTGATGCTTGGCATCATAGATCCGATGCACTTTCATCTATTGGAACTTTTATAGGTATATTTGGTGCAAGAGCAGGTTTAAAAATATTAGATCCCTTAACTAGTATAATCGTAAGTTTCTTTATAATAAAAGTTGCTATAGAATTTTATTTAAAATCTGTAAAAGAATTAGTGGATACCTCTGCTGACAAAGAAACTATAGCTACAATAAAAGAAGAGACATTAAAAATAAATGGTGTAGAAAATATATATAATTTAAAAACTAGAACTTTTGGAAGTAAGGTGTATGTAGACATAGAAATATATGTAGACAGTAAAATGACTGTGGAAGAAAGTCATAGAATTGCCACAGCCGTTCATGATAATTTAGAAAACAAAATTGAAAATATAAAGCATTGCATGGTTCATGTAGAACCTTTTTATTCTGAACAAACTATACTGTAGTCATAGGTGGAGGATTAAGTAATTCTTAGCTTCAGATGAAGTTTATAAAAACACACATCCTTCACCTAATTTTTTCCATTCTATATTAGTCTTCATTATTTTAAACTAGGCTAGATTTATTTTATAAATTCTTGTAGTGCCATCATTGCCATTACATATCCGTATTTTTTAAATCCGCATACCTGCCCAATACAAGCCCCAGCAGTAACAGATTTCTTTCTATATTCCTCTCTAGTGTGGATATTACTTATATGCACTTCTACTGTAGGAATATCCACAGCCTTTAAAGCATCATATATGGCAATACTGTAATGAGTATATGCTCCTGGATTTATTATTATTCCATCAAACTCTCCATAAGCCCTTTGTATATAATTTATTATTTCTCCTTCTATATTGCTTTGAACTATATTAATATTTAATCCCAGTTTTTTACTTTCTTTATATAGATAATTGCACATACTTTCATAGGTTTCACTACCATATATATGTTTTTCTCTTATACCTAAAAGATTAATATTAGGGCCATTTATTATTAAAATTTTCACCTAATCACCTCATTTAAAATATTTACAATGTTATTTATTACATTTTCTAAATTATCATCATTTATCACTTCATAATCACAAAATTTTTTATATAAAGAATATCTCTCCTCATATAATTTATAAAGTCTTTCTTTGTCATTTTTTAAAAGAGGTCTGCCTTCTATATCTATATCTTCAAATATATTTTTTAAAGATCTATTTATAAATATAACAATACCATTTTCCCTTAGTATATCCATATTACGCTTAAGTTTGATTGCTCCTCCTCCAGTAGCTATAACAGATAAATTTTTTTTACTTATCTCTTCTATTGCTTTGCTTTCTATTTCTCTAAAATACTCTTCCCCCATTTTAAAGATTTCATTTATACTTCTTTTCTCTATTTCTTCTATATATTTATCAACATCATAAAAATTTTTATTAAGTCTTTTAGATAGCTCAAATCCTATGGTGGATTTACCAGAGCCAGGCATTCCAATTAAAACTATATTATTTTTTCCTTTCAATTTTCCTCACCACTTAGCATAATTTCTATATTTTTATAAATTTTTTCTATGGAACTATCACTAATGTTAACATTGTTCCATATCTCCTCCGCCTTAACAGCTTGCCCTACAAGCATATATAATCCATCTAAAATCTTTAATCCACTCTCTTCTGCATATTTTAAAAACTTAGTCTTTCTTGGATTATATATTAAATCAATTGCAATGTTAAAATTTGAAATAACTTCTTTTTTCACAGCAGAGTTATCTACATTTGGGTACATGCCTACTGGAGTAGTATTTATAATAATATCTCCTTGTTTTAAATAATTTAATTCATCATAATTTATCAAATTGAATTTCTTAAAATTATCTTTTACTTTATTTAAATTTCTAGTTACCAAAGCAATATCTTTAGCATCTTCATCCAAAACATATTGAATTATTGAATTTGCTGCTCCTCCTGTACCCAATATAACAACTTTTTTATTCTTTACTTCTACATTAAATTTGTCTAACATCATTTTAAATCCATAATAATCAGTATTATATCCCACTATTTTATTGTCTTTAAAAGTTATAGTATTTACAGCTCCTATTTTCTCTGCTTCTTCTGATATGTAATCTAAATATTTTTTCACTTGAACTTTATAAGGTATAGTAACATTAATCCCCTTAACTTGCAAATCTTTAAAGCCTTTTATTGCTTTCTGTAAATCTTCTTTTTTAACCTCAAACAACTTATAAATACCATCAATATTCAATTCTTTAAATATTGATAGATGTATTTGTGGAGAAAAACTATGGCCTAATTTTTCTCCTAAAAGTCCAAATAACATACTCAAATTTATTCACCTTCTAACTGTTTTTATAATTTCCAAGTATTTTAAAATAACTACTATTGCTTTGGATGTAATTTATAGCTTCTTTCACAGTGTTATCATCTAAATTCCCTTGAAAATCTATATAGAAAAAATATTCCCAAGGTCTTTTTATAACAGGCCTTGATTCTATTCTTATCATATTCAAATTATTTTCCTTAAAAACTCTTAGGCTATTATACAATGCACCTGCCTTATGTGGACTTGAAATTACAATACTTATTGTATCATTATCATTCTTTATTTCTAAATTTTTTCCTATTATTATAAATCTGGTATAGTTATTATTACTATTATTTATGTTAGCCTTTATTATATCTAACCCATATACTTCTGATGCCTTCTTGCTGCCTATGGCAGCCTTATATTTACAATTTTCATTTTTGATCAATTCTGCACTTATTGCTGTATTATAATAAGGAATTAATGTCCAATTGTTATTTTTATTTAAAAATCCACTACTTTGTTTAAAAGCTTGAGAATGAGAATATACTTCTTTTATATCTTCAATTTTCGTTCCTTTTACACCTAATAAATTATGGTCAACCTTTACACATGTACTTCCTACTATATATAATCCATATTCTCGTAAAAGATCATAAACCTCTGTTATGGCACCAGTAGATGAGTTTTCAATAGGTAATACTCCATAATGGATTTTACCATTTTTCAAATCATTAAATACATCTTTAAATTGATTAACTGGATAAACATCTACCTGTTCTCCAAAATACTCAACAAGTGCTTGTTCACTAAATGAGCCTACAGTTCCTTGAAATCCAACCTTAAGTTTACACTGTTTTGTACAATAAATCTGCTCTTTATTATTTATTTGTTCTCCTTGATACTCCTTGCTCGCATCCATTAATTTAATAAAAAAATCTGTAAGATACCTTTGGAGATTTTTATTTTTTAAATAATTAACATTCTTTTTTATTACTTCTTGTTCTCTTGAATTGTTTAATATAGGAATATTATTTTCTTTTTTATACTTAGCTACATTTAATACAATTTCCATTCTCTTCTCAAATAATTCCACCAACTCTTTATCTACATTATCAATTTCATTTCGTAGTTCTTCTAAATACCCCATTATATACTCTTCCTTTCCATTAATAAATCTAATATTACCAGTGCTGTAGCCCCCTCAATTACAGGCACTGCTCTAGGAACTATGCAAGGGTCGTGACGACCTTCTATTTTAATTTGTATATTTTTCTTTTTTTCTATATCTATTGTGTTCTGTATCTTACCGATGGATGGAGTAGGTTTCATAGCTGTGGTAAATATTATAGGCATTCCATTTGTAATTCCTCCTAGTATACCTCCATTATTATTTGTATAGGTTTTAACTTCATTATTCTTTATATAATATTCATCATTAGCCTGAGATGCCGTGAATTTTGCTATATTAAAGCCTTCTCCAAACTCTATTCCCTTTACACCAGGAATAGAAAATATCATATGAGCTATACTACTTTCTACTGAATGGAAGAAAGGTTCTCCAATACCCGCAGGTATATTTATTACAGCCGTTTCTATTGTTCCGCCAACAGAATCTAACTCTTCTTTTGCTTTTAGTATTACCCCCTGCATTTCCTCAGCTTTTTCATCCTTTATAACAGGGAACTTTTTATTTCTCAGTTCTTCTAAAATCTCAGATTTTATATCTATTTTATTAAAGAAATCATCATTTATATTGCCTATACTTTTTATATGGCTTCCAACTATTATATTTTTATCTTTTAAAATCTGTTTAGCTATTGCTCCTGCAAAAACTATAGGAGCTGTTATTCTTCCTGAAAAATGCCCTCCCCCTCTATAATCGTTATATCCACTATACTTTACGTTTCCCGGGAAATCCCCATGGGATGGCCTAACTATATTCTTCATTTTTTCATAATCCTTCGAGTGTTGATCACTATTAGGAATAATCACACATAGAGGAGTACCTGTGGTTCTATTATTAAAATATCCACTTAATATTTGAAATTCATCTTTTTCATTTCTTGCAGTGGATATTTTATCTTTCCCAGGTGCTCTTCTACTCATTTCCATTTTAATATTTTCCAAATCTAATTCCACTCCAGAAGGTAATCCATCTATATTTATACCAATAGCTTTTCCATGGGATTCTCCAAATATAGAAAGCTTAATATTATTTCCCCATACTGCACTCATAAAGTTTTCCTCCTAGTTTTTTAAAATCTTCCCAAAAGTGAGGATAGGATTTATTCACTGCATTGCTATTTGTTATGGTAACTGTCTCTGTACATTTTATTGAAGCAATAGCCAGTGCCATAGCTATTCTATGGTCATTCCAACTATCTACAATGCCGCCTTTTAGCTTTTGTTTACCATTAATTATTAAACCATCCTCTAATTCTTGTACATCTGCTCCTAATTTATTTAATTCTGTAGATATTGCCTTTAATCTATCCGATTCTTTTATTCTAAGTCTTTCTGCATTACCAATTCTTGTTTCCCCTTCACTTAATGCTGCTAGCACTGTAAGTATAGGAACCAAATCTGGACATTGAGAGGCATCTATTATTACTCCTTTTGTTTTTGAAGCCTTCGTTTTAACTAAATCATTATCTATTAGTATATTTCCACCCATTTTTTCTATTAAATCTATGATAACTTTATCTCCTTGCAAAGAATTTATATTTAAATCCTCTCCCTGAATTTCTTCTCCTAATATTCCTGCTACAAGCCAAAAAGCTGCCTGTGAAAAATCCCCCTCTACTTTATAATTTCTATTGATATATCTTTGATCACCCTTTATTAAAAATTCTTTATAATTATTATTTTCTATTTTAATTCCAAATTTATTTAGCATATCTATAGTTAAATCCACATATCCCTTTGATTCTAGTTCAGTGGTTATTATTATTTTTGAATCCCCCTGTAATAATGGAAGGACAAACATAAGCCCTGTTATAAACTGTGAACTTATATTTCCCTTAACTTTAAAAGTTCCAGATTTTAATGTTCCTTCAATTTGTAGTGGTAAATTACCATTGTCATTTATATACTTTATATTTTCACGCTGAAATATTTCATAATAAGTATTAAGTGGACGACTCACTAGTTTACCTCTCCCCTTAAACACTACTTTTTTATTTGAAAGTAATGCTATAGGAATTAAAAACCTAAGAGTGGATCCTGACTCTATGCAATCTATTGTTTCTTTTTGTAAGTTTAAAGGAAAGTTACCTTTGATTATTAGACTTTGCTCACTTTTGTTTTCTATTTTTGCTCCAAAGCTTTCCATACCTTTACAAGTGGCATGAATATCATCAGATAATATTACATTTTCTATATTACTTTCCCCCTGGGCCAAAGCTGCACAAATTACCGCCCTATGACATAAACTTTTTGATGCAGGTATTTTTATTTTTCCCTTAAGTTTACAAGGCTCTATTCTTACAGAATTCATTCTATCATCTCCTTTATATAAGTAGGAATATTGGCTTTATCCAGTAGGTACGCTCCTAAATAAGTCCTTTTAGGTTTTAATTTTATTTAAGTAACCTTCACCTGAAAATAACAATCACTCCATAAATCATATAATATATTTATAAATGTTACTTTTCTCTACTTTATTAATAAACACTTCTCCAATATTATTAAGCAAAACTAAATTAATAAAATCTCCTTCACCCTTTTTATCTAATGATATAGCTTCTATTATTTTTTCCTTGTCAATATTGTTTTCTTCATAAGGAAGATTATATTTATTTAACACTTTCTTTATTGAATCTGAAGTTCCCTTTTCAGTTAGCCCCATATCTTCACTATGTTTTGTTATGGTATACATACCTATTGCCACAGCCTCACCATGAGTATATTTTTCAAAATTAAAATATTTCTCTAAACTGTGTCCTATAGTATGTCCAAAGTTTAAAATCATTCTTTCCCCTGTATCTTTCTCATCTCTTTCTACTACCTGCTTTTTAATATTACAGCAGGTATAGATTATTTCTTCAATATCATAAAGAAGATCTTCTTTATGTTCCATATTTAATAACTTATAAAATAAATTTTTATTCCTTATACACGCATACTTTATTACTTCACCCATCCCATCATATAAAAATCTTTTATCTAAAGTTTTTAAAAGATGTGGATCAATGAATACAGCTTTAGGGTGATAGAAATTTCCTATAAGATTTTTCCCTCTAGGTAAATCTACAGCAACCTTTCCTCCTATGCTGCTGTCTATCTGCGCTAGAAGTGATGTAGGAATTTGAATAAATGGTACTCCTCTTAGAAAAGTAGCCGCTGCAAATCCTCCTAAATCTCCAACTACTCCCCCACCTAAAGCAATTATTAAATCTCCTCTTTTTATTCCTAAGTCTAGCATCTTGTCATAAACCTGCAAAAGCACTTCAAAGCTCTTGCTTTTTTCTCCTGGTTTAATTACTATTTTTTCCACTTTAAAATTGCTATGCTTCAGATTATTTTTCACCTTTTCTCCATAAAAGTAATCTACATTTTCATCTGTTATTATAACTATATTTTTTCCATTATATATGTTTTTTATTTTATCTCCTATAGAATTAATTAATCCATTTTCAATATATATATTGTAGCTTTTATCTATAAGATTTATATTTAATTCTTTCAACTATGAAATCTCCCTTCTTCTCCTGCTAGATTCATCAAATTCTTTTTGAAGGATTTCTCTTTCTTCATTTATTATAGCCTTTTTTAATACTTTAATATTCTTTTCAAATATTTCAATATGTTTAACTAGATTTTCCTTATTCCCTATAAATAATTCTGTCCACAAATCGCCATTTATTTGAGCTATTCTTGTAAGTTCTTTATAACTGTCCCCAATAAATAGACCTGTATTTATACCCAAATTATCGCTATTTATTAAAGCTACTGCTATAACATGAGGAAGCTGGCTGGTAAAGGCTATAGCATTATCATGAATTTCTGGACTAATCTTAGTAACACTTTTAAAACCAACTTCCTTAGCTATAGTTTCAATGATTTTAATACTTTTTTCCTTGTTTCTTCTATTAGGGGTTATAATGTAATTTGCTCCTTTAAACACTTCCGCTGATGCATATTCTAATCCTTTCTTCTCTCTTCCAGCCATAGGATGTCCAAATACAAAATCCACATTTTTCGGTAATAAATTATTTATTTCCTCTATAACACCAGTCTTAATTCCAGTTACATCTGTTATAATTGCTCCTGCTTTAAAATTGTTAATATTATCTTCAATAAATTTTTTAACTAATGCTGGATATAAACATATTATAACTAAATCTGAATTATTTAAAGGAATTTTCCCATCCGTATACCCTTTATCTATAATATTTAGTTCTTCTGCTGTTCTCAATGCTTTATTATCTATATCTACTGCCCATATGCTTTTAGGCTTTAATTTTCCTAAAGCCATAGCATATGAACCCCCCACTAGTCCCAATCCTACAATAGTTATGTTAAATCTATTTATATTAAAATCATCTTCTTTCATTATAATCCTCCTCTATATTTCTCTATCTACTATTTGTGCTATTTGTTTTAATGACTGCATTAATGATTCAAATCTTTCTGGTTTAATTGATTGTTGCCCATCACATTTAGCATTACCTGGATCATTGTGAACTTCTATTATTAAGCCATCAGCTCCTACAGCTAAAGCTGCTTTTGATAATGGTTCTACCATCCACCACATTCCTGCAGCATGACTAGGGTCCACTATTACTGGAAGGTGGCTTAGTTTTTTAATTGCAGGTATAGCACTTAAATCTAATGTATTTCTTGTGTATGTTTCAAAAGTTCTTATACCTCTTTCACAAAGTATTACATTTTCATTCCCTTCAGCCATTATATATTCAGCAGACATTAGGAATTCTTCTATAGTAGCACTAAGTCCTCTCTTTAAAAGTATAGGCTTATTAGTTCTTCCTACTTCTCTTAATAGATCAAAATTTTGCATATTCCTTGCACCAATTTGTATTACATCTACATCTTCCACAAATCTTTCTATCAAATATGGTGACATAAGTTCTGTAACAATAGGCAGTCCTGTCTTTTCTCTTGCATATTTTAATATTTCAAGTCCATCTTCTTTTAATCCTTGAAAGCTATAGGGTGAAGTTCTTGGCTTAAAAGCTCCCCCTCTTAAAAATCCAGCTCCTGAACCTTTAACGCTTTCTGCTATTGTTAAAATTTGTTCATGGCTTTCTACAGAACAAGGCCCTGCAATTATTGCTATTTCCTTTCCTCCAATTAATCTATCTTTTACAGCTACTACAGTATTTTGTGGATGAAAAAGTCTATTGGCCTTTTTGTAAGGTTCCTGCACATATACTACTTTTTTAACATCTCTATTCCTCTCAATTTCATCAGCACTAATTCTAGTTGTATCTCCTACCAATCCTAATATATGGTGATTTTGTCCACATGACTCATGCACTTCAACCCCCATACCTTCTAATTGCACTTTTAGAGCCTCAATACTTTCTTTTGTTGCTTCTGGTGTCATAATAACTATCATAATAATATCCTCCTTATTAATTAAATTTTTTATAAAAAATTGCTATGCAATCTTTTTACTTATCTATAAATTTGAAATTTTATAATATTTATATATAAAAAAACAAGGCTCGCTAACGAGCCTTGTTTTAAAAATAGTTACACTTAAATATGTGTTACTCCAATAATTGTTCATGTATTATATACTTTCCAAAACTCATTAGAAAAAGAATTATTTATTTTTTTGTATGCAAAATAACCATAGCTAAAAAAGTAATAACTAAGGCTAAAAAAGTAATAATTAAATTCTCTATTTAACTCTTTTCTAACAAGCTTTTTCATAATACTTACCTCCTAATATATTTTTAATCCAATATCAACATTTCTTCTATATTAGCTCCAGGCGGTACTATAGGTACAGCCATAGCACCTTTATCTACAAAACAATCTACAACAACTGGTCCATTATGTTCTACAGCTTTTTTTAAAGCATCTTCTATTTCTTCATTTCTATTTATACTAATTCCTAGTACTCCATAAGCTTCTCCTATTTTAGCAAAATCTATTTCTCTTTTGGATGTTGTTTCAGAAAATCTCTTTTTATAAAAAAGGTTCTGCCACTGTCTTACCATACCTAAAACCCCATTATTAAGTACAATAATCTTAACAGGTATATTGTACTCAACTACTGTGGCTAGTTCATTACAATTCATTTTAAAACTTCCATCCCCAGCTATATTGAATACTTGTATATTTTTAGCTATACTAGCACCTATTGCTGCGCCAAATCCATAACCCATAGTTCCTAATCCTCCAGAAGATATGAAGGTTTTCGGGGTTTTGAATGTATATCCTTGAGTTGCCCATATTTGATTTTGTCCAACTTCTGTGGTTATAATAGCTTCTCCCCTTGTAAATTCATATAATTTCCTTATAAGATAAATTGGATTTACTGAATCCTTGGGATTTACTTTTAAACTTCTTGCTCTCTCTTCTTTAATTAAATTAAGAGCAAATTCTGTCCATGGATTTTCTTCTCTTTTTTCTAATTTACTACTTAATTCTTTTAAAACATCACACACATTTCCTATAATCCATGAGTTAGCCTTTATATTCTTACAAACTTCTGCTTCATCTATATCTATATGAATTACCTTTGTGTTTTTTGCAAAGGTATTAGCATTGCTTATCACTCTATCACTAAATCTAGCTCCAACAGCTATAATAAGATCACTTTCACAAATACATTTATTAGATGCTAAAGTTCCATGCATACCAACCATTCCTGTGAACATAGGATGGGTTCCATCAAAAGACCCTAATCCCATCATTGTGGAACAAATTGGACATTTTAATTTATCTTGAAATTTTAAAAGTTCTTCTTGAGTATTGGAAATATTACATCCTCCACCTACAACAATAACTGGCTTTTTACTTTCATTTATTACACCTAAAGCCCTATCTATTTCTTCTTGCTTAATAGGGGTTATAGGGATAGCCTTTACTTCTTCATTATAAAATTCATATACCGCCGCTGTTATATCTTTAGGTATATCCACTAAAACTGGACCCGGTCTTCCCTTCTTAGCTATATAAAAGGCCTTTCTTATTACAGGTGCTAAATCTTCTATTCTTTTTACTATAAAATTATGTTTAGTTATGGGCATAGTAATATCTACTATATCAACTTCTTGAAAAGAATCCTTTCCAATTAAGCTTGTAGGAACTTGTCCTGTTATAGCTACCATAGGCACAGAATCCATATAAGCATTAGCAATACCTGTTACAAGATTTGTTGCCCCAGGTCCTGAAGTAGCAATACAGACTCCGACTTTTCCTGTAGCTCTGGCGTAACCATCTGCCGCATGTGCTGCAGCTTGTTCATGAGCTGTACGTATATGTGTTATGCCTTCAAATGAATATAATTCATCATATATATTTAGCACTGCTCCTCCTGGATACCCAAAAATAGTATCAACGCCCTGTTCTTTCAAACATTCTAATATAATTCTGGCACCTGTATATTTCATTTGAATCACTCCTTTATATCTTCAAAAACTGCTCCTTTACAAGCTGAGGATACTAACTTTCTATAAAATTTTAAATATCCTTCTACAGATTTCATCTTAACTTCTGGTTTTCTTTTATCTAATTCTTCTTTATCAACCAATAAATTAAGTGTTCTATTTTCTATATCTATTTCTATTAAATCTCCTTCTTTAACTAATGCAATAGGACCTGCTTCTGCTGCTTCTGGTGAAACATGACCTATAGAAGCTCCTCTTGTGGCTCCAGAAAATCTTCCATCTGTTATAAGTGCCACTGTTTTGTCATATCCCATACCCGCTAAAAGTGCTGTAGGAGAGAGCATTTCTTTCATTCCTGGGCCTCCTTTTGGGCCTTCATATCTTATTACTACTACATCTCCATGATTTATTTTTCCACCTAGTATGGATTCTGCCACTTCTTCTTCGCTGTCAAATACTCTAGCTTTTCCAATATGTTTCATCATTTCAGGAGCCACAGCAGATTTTTTTACTACTGCTCCTTCTGGTGCTAAACTTCCTTTTAGCACCACAAGTCCACCGGTACTGCTATATGGATTATTTATATCTCTTATAACTTCTTTATTTTTAACTTCAGTCTCTTTTACATTTTCATAAATATTTTTTCCCGTAACAGTTAAACAGTTTTTATTTAAAAGATTTTGTCTAGCAAGTAAATTAAGTAACGCAGGTATTCCTCCTGCCATATGCAAATCTTCTATATGATCCTTGCCTGCTGGACTAAGTCTACATAGATTAGGGGTTTTAGCACTTATTTCATTAACCTTATCAAAGCTTATGTCCACTCCCACTTCTCTTGCTATAGCTGGAAGATGAAGTAAAGAATTTGTAGAACATCCAAGTGCCATATCCGCAGTTATAGCATTCATAAATGTATCTTCTGTCAATATGTCTGAAGGCTTAATGCCTTTTTTAACAAGCTCCACAATTTTCATTCCAGTTTTTTTTGCAAGTCTTAGTCTTTCTGCAAAAACTGCTGGTGTGGTTCCATTATAAGGAAGTGCCATACCTAAAACCTCAGATAGACAGTTCATAGAATTTGCTGTAAACATTCCAGAACAAGAACCACATCCAGGACAAGCTGTATTTTCCATTTCCAGAAGTTCCTCTTCTGTCATTTTGCCAGCTTTAACTGCTCCCACTGCTTCAAACACAGAACTTAAATCTGTTACTTTTCCATTAGTTTTTCCAGCCAGCATTGGCCCTCCGCTTACAAGTATTGCTGGTATATTTACTCTAGCAGCTGCCATAAGCATGCCTGGGACAACCTTATCACAATTAGGAAGTAAAACTAATCCATCAAAGGCGTGAGCATTGGCAACTACTTCAACACTATCTGCAATTATTTGTCTTGATGGGAGAGAATAACTCATTCCTTTGTGATTCATAGCTATTCCATCACATACCGCTATAGTACTAAATTCAACAGGTACTCCACCTGCCAATCTTATACCATCTTTAACTGCTTGAGCGATTTTATCTAAGTTCATATGTCCTGGCACTATTTCGCTATAGGAGTTAGCAATACCTATAAGTGGTCTATCCATTTCTTCATCTATAAAACCTAAAGCTTTAAATAATGCTCGATGAGGTGCTTTTTCTAAGCCTTTTCTGCAATCATCTGATTTCATGTGCATTCCTCCTTAAATTTCTTGTAAAACCAATTCTCCCATTTCTTTTGTTCCAACCTTTATCATGCCCTCTGTCCATATATCTGGTGTTCTATAACCCTTATTTAAAACATTTTTAACTGCATTTTCTATGTCTTTTGCCGCTTCAGTCATGTTAAAAGAATAATCTAACATCATAGCAGCTGAAAGTATTTGAGCTAGTGGATTTGCTATGTTTTTACCTGCTATATCTGGCGCAGAACCGTGAATAGGTTCATACATGCCATAAGCACCTTGTCCAACACTCCATGAAGCCAGCATACCTATGGATCCTGTAAGCATTGAAGCTTCATCTGATAATATATCTCCAAATATGTTATTTGTAAGTATTACATCAAATTGTGAAGGTTCTTTTACAAGCTGCATAGCTGCATTATCTACATACATATGGTTTAGCTTAACTTCTGGATATTCTTTTGAAACTTCTGTTACAACTTTTCTCCAAAGCCTTGAAGAATCCAATACATTTGCTTTATCTATAGATGTAACTTTCTTTCTTCTATTCATTGCTGATCTAAATGCTACATGGGCAATTCTTTTAACTTCTTCTAAAGTATAGGCTTCCGTATCATACGCTTTTTCTGTTCCATTTTCAATGACTGTCCCTCTTTTTCCAAAGTAAATTCCACCTATTAATTCTCTTACTACTAAAAGATCTATGCCCTTTTCTACTAATGAATCTTTAAGAGGAGATGCTGATTTTAGTTCATCAAAAACCTTAGCTGGTCTTAAGTTAGCATATAATCCTAGCTCCGATCTTAATTTTAAAAGTGCTTTCTCTGGTCTTCTCTCACCTGGAAGAGTATCCCACTTAGGTCCTCCTATGGCTCCTAAAAATAATGCATTACACTGTTTGCACTTTTCTATAGTTTCTTTAGGAAGTGCTTCCCCATAAGCATCTATTGCACATCCTCCCGCTTTTAATTCTATACAGTTAAACTTTGTATTATATTTTTCTGATATTTTGTTTAAAATTTTCAATGCCTGCTCTGTTATTTCTACCCCAATTCCATCTCCTGGCACTACCGCTATTTTAAACTCTTTCAAACTCATATTAGTCGCCCCCTTCTACATTTCTTTCAATTATTATTGATGACTGTCCCCAATAATCATCAATAATTTTTACAATTACTTTCATCAATTTTAAATGACTGTCCCCACATACTTTAAATGAACTTTTCAATAACTGTCCTCATATAACATATAAATTCTCTACAATGCTTGTTCTTAATAGCTATAAATCCATAACTTTACTGTTATAATATAATGACTGTCCCAAACAGTTTTACAATAAGTTTTCTTATTCTAATTAAAACAATCCATTCTTTACACAGTTTATTAGTCCATTATTTTTCATTATGTTTATCATAAATTCTGGGAAAGCTTGTGCTTTATATTCTTTATTTAAAGTGATATTTTTTATTAAACCTTTTTCAAAATCCACTTCTAATTGATGTCCATTTTCCACATCATTTACTGCTTCTTCACATTCAAGTATTGGAAAACCTATATTTATAGAGTTTCTATAAAATATTCTTGCAAAGCTTTTTGCTATTACGCAGGAAACTCCAGCTGCTTTTATAGCTATAGGAGCATGTTCTCTAGAGGAGCCGCATCCAAAATTTTTCCCAGCAACTAAAATGTCCCCTTTATTTAATTTGTTTAAAAACTCCTTGTCCAAATCTTCCATACAATACTTTGCTAATTCTTCTGGCACTGATGTATTTAAATATCTAGCCGGTATTATAACGTCTGTGTCTATATTATCTCCATATTTTAAAACCTTACCTAAAGCCTTCATCTTACAAACCAACCTCCTCTGGTGATGCAATTTTACCTAATATAGCAGATGCTGCTGCTACTGCTGGACTAGCTAAATACACTTCACTTTCTGGATGTCCCATTCTTCCTACAAAATTTCTATTTGTAGTAGCTACAGCTCTTTCTCCTGCTGCTAAAATTCCCATATGTCCTCCAAGACACGGTCCACAAGTTGGTGTACTAAATACTGCACCTGCTTCTACAAATATTTTTACTAACCCTTCCTCTATTGCCTGCAAATAAATATTTTGAGTTCCTGGAAACACTATTAACCTAACTCCTTTTTTTACCTTGTTTCCTTTCAAAATAGATGCTGCAATCCTCAAATCATCCATTCTTCCATTAGTACAAGATCCAATTACTACTTGATCTATCTTTACTTCTCCAACTTCATCTATGGTTCTAGTGTTTTCTGGAAGATGTGGAAATGCCACTGTAGGCTTTATAAGGCTTAAATTTATTTCATAAACTTCGCTATATTCTGCATCTTCATCCGCTTGAAAAATTTTAGCCTCTCTTTGAGAACGGCCTTTCATATATTCTAAAGTCTTTTCATCTACAGGAAATATTCCATTCTTTGCTCCTGCTTCTATGGCCATATTAGCTATGGTAAATCTATCATCCATAGAAAGTTCTTTTACTCCCTCTCCTGTAAACTCCATTGATTTATATAGTGCTCCATCTACCCCTATCATTCCTATAATGTGTAGTATTACATCCTTTCCTGATACCCATTTGGAAAGCTTACTCTTTAAAACAAACTTTATACCCTCTGGAACTTTAAACCAAGTCTTTCCTGTTGCCATTCCTACTGCCATATCCGTACTTCCTACTCCTGTAGAAAAAACTCCTAAAGCTCCATAAGTACATGTATGTGAATCTGCTCCTATTATTACATCTCCAGGAACTGCTAACCCTTTCTCCGGTATCAAAGCATGCTCTATTCCCATTTCACCTACTTCAAAATAATTGGTTATTTCCTTATCACATACAAATTCTCTGACAAATTTGCAGTGTTCTGCTGATTTTATATCTTTATTAGGTGTAAAATGATCAGGAACTATAGCTATTTTATCTTTATGAAAAACATTATTCATATTCATATTATTAAATGCTTTAACAGCAACAGGTGTTGTTACATCATTTCCAAGAACTAAATCTAAATTAGCTGTAATAAGTTGTCCTGCTTCTACATATTCAACCCCTGCATGTTCTGCCAATATCTTTTGCGTCATGGTCATAGATTTTTTTGTATTACTCATTTATTAATCACCTAACTCTCATCAATCATCTTATTTATAGCATTTATATAAGAATTAATACTAGCTTCCATAACATCCTCTGAAATGTCCTTACCTATAAAAATTTCTCCTTTTCCATTCATTATCTTTACAGTTACTTCTCCTAGGGCATCTTTTCCATCTGTAACTGATGCTATAGAATAGTCTTTAAGCTTTATATTCATGCCTATGGCTCTTTCTACAGCTTTAAAGGCTGCATCTATAGATCCATCTCCTACAGCAACTTCAGTAAACAATTCATCTCCTTTTAATATTTCCACTGCCGCTGTAGAAACTATATGATTTCCACTATTAATTTGAAAGGATTTAAGTTTATATGTTTCATTAAAATACTTTTTAAAATGTACAATTGCTTCTATATCCTTAGATGTTATGTTTTTTTTCTTATCTGTTAGCTCTTTAAATTTTTTGAATGCTTCTTCTAATTCTTCCTTTTCAAGCTCTATTCCCATATCTTCTAAATAATTATTAAAAGCATGTCTTCCTGAATGTTTTCCAAGCACAATTCCTGAATTATTACTTATTCCAATTGACTCTGGTAAAATTATTTCATAAGTACTTTTTTCTTTTAAAATTCCATCTTGATGTATGCCTGATTCATGTGCAAAAGCATTAGCTCCTACAATAGATTTATTAGGCTGCACATTTATTCCTGTAAGTGAACTTACCAACTTACTTGTTCTATATAGCTGTTTAGTATTTAAATTTGTATGAACTCCTAAGGAATCTTTTTTTACATCAATAGTCATAGCTATTTCTTCTAAGGCTGCATTTCCAGCTCTTTCCCCAAGACCGTTTATAGCACATTCTATCTGGGTTGCTCCTGCCATAACACCATATAAACTATTTGCCACTGCCATACCTAGATCATCATGACAATGTACACTTATTTCTACATTTTCTATTCCCTCTGTATTTTCCATTATATATTTAATAAATTTATAATAATCCTCAGGCAAAGCATAGCCCACTGTATCTGGTATGTTAATTACAGTTGCTCCTGCTTTAATAACCTTTGAAAAAATATTACATAAAAAGTCTGGATCACTTCTATAAGCATCCTCTGCTGAAAATTCTACATCTTTGCATAAACCTTTTGCATAAGATACCATTTGTACTGCTTTTTCTAAAACTTCTTCTTTACTCATTTCAAGTTTATACTTCATATGAATATCTGAAGTAGCTATAAAGGTATGTATTCTAGGATTTACAGCTTCTTTTATTGCCTCCCACGCACAGTCTATATCACTTTTATTAGCTCTACATAAAGCTGCTACTGTAGACTTTTTTATTTCCTTTGATATAGCTTTTACTGCTAGGAGGTCTCCTTTTGAAGAAAATGGAAAACCAGCTTCAATAACATCTACATTTAAAGCTTCTAATTGCTTTGCAATCATTACTTTTTCTTTTATATTCAAATTAACTCCCGGAGTCTGTTCTCCATCCCTCAATGTAGTATCAAATATTTTTATAGCTCTACTCATTTTGTGCCTCCTTTCTATTAATCAAATCTAACTTCATAGTTTTTATTAAATTTCACACTAATTTTTGTATAAAAAATGATTCTGCAAATTATTCATCTTCTAATTTGCAGAATCAATGTGTAAAAAGAAAGTTTATTTTTTTGTCCAGCTCATCATCTTTCTAAGTTCATCTCCAACTTTTTCAATTTGATGTTCTGATTCCTTTCTTCTTACAGCATTAAATCCAGGTCTTCCTACTTGATTTTCAAGTAGCCAATCTTTTGCAAACACTCCTTGCTGAATATCTGTTAGAATATTTTTCATAGCTTTTTTAGTTTCTTCTGTTACCACCTTAGGTCCCGCTGTATAATCTCCAAATTCTGCTGTATCACTTATAGAATATCTCATTAGATTTAATCCTCCCTCATTGATTAAATCTACAATAAGCTTCATTTCATGCAAACATTCAAAGTATGCCATTTCTGGTTGGTAACCTGCCTCTACTAAAGTTTCAAATCCTGCTTTAATAAGGGCAGTTAGTCCTCCACATAATACAGCTTGTTCACCAAAAAGATCTGTTTCTGTTTCTTCTTTAAATGAAGTCTCAATAACTCCAGCTCTTGCTCCCCCTATACCAGAAGCATAAGCTAATGCTAATTCTTTCGCATTTCCTGTAGTATCTTGATAAACAGCTATAAGTGATGGTACCCCTCTTCCTTCTAGATACTGACTTCTTACAGTATGTCCAGGTCCCTTTGGTGCTATTAAAAATACGTCTACATCCTTTGGAGGCACTATTTGTCCAAAATGTATTGCAAATCCATGAGCAAATACTAAAGCTTTGCCTGGAGTAAGATTAGGTTCTATATCTTCTTTATAAAGTTTAGATTGTTTTTCATCATTAACAAGTATCATTATTATGTCACTATTTTTAACAGCTTCTGCTGTAAGCATAACTTTTAAACCAGCTTCTTCAGCCTTGCCCCAAGATTTACTTCCCTTATAAAGTCCAACTACAACATCCACTCCACTTTCCTTTAAATTCAGTGCATGTGCATGTCCTTGACTTCCATAGCCAATTACTGCAACCTTTTTTCCTTTTAAGATTTCTAAATTACAATCTTTTTCATAATATACTTTTGCCATAGCTAAAAGCCCCCTTAATTATTTTTAGTGTTTAAATTCGTAAATTTAAATCTTTATATATTTATCCTTTGATACTTTATAAAGCTGGAACGCCCCTTTCAATAGCAATAAAACCACTACTGGCTATTTCTAAAATACCAAAAGGTAATAGCACATTTTTAAATCCTTCTAATTTGTTCTCATCACCTGTAATTTCTATGGTTAAGCTATCCGCTGCAACATCAGTTATTGAGCCTCTAAAAATATTAACTATATTAACAACTTCCTGCTTTTTTTCTCCTTCAGCTTTAACCTTTATAAACATCATTTGTCTACATATGGAATTCTTATCATCTAAGACTATTACATTGTATACATATTCCAATTTTTTAATCTGTTTTATTATTTGATGTATTATTTCTTCTTTTTCTACTTTTACAATTAAAGTGAGCCTAGATATATTCAGCCTTTCCGTTTCCCCTGCTGTGACACTCTCTAAATTGTATCCCCTTCTATTAAACAGTTGACATATTCTTAAAAGTTCTCCCGGATTATTATCAACTATTACAGATAGTACATAAGATTTCACCTAAATCATCTCCTTTCAAAAGAAAATATCCTTACCAAGTCAAATCTTGTCAGTAATCGTACCATATATTTTATGCATCGTCAATCAATTTTCAGAAAAAATTTAAACTTGCATTTTAAAACTTTATAATGATTTTTTTATTGCATATTTTAGTATATTAAGGCTATGTAAACGTTGTTATTGCTTGTTTTATCTCTATTTATCATTTTTGAGATTCAAAATTGATTTTTTTCAATTTCATTTTGGTTTCATTATGAATTTTAGTTGTTTAAATTCTGAAATTCATAAGAAAATTGAAATTTTATTGTATTTTAGTTTCATTTTTTATTGACACCATAAAAAAAAAGCTTTAAAATCTATAATTAAACTATAATAATCTAAAAAATTTGATTTTTTTCAACATAGTTTATCAAATTTAAAATAATATTATTTTTCACTATGGATTTTTTATCCTTTTATGGGCATATTCATATATAGATATTGATTTGTTTCCTAAACGGATATAAATAAATTTTTTTCATTAACAAAATTTATATTAAATAAGGGGGCTTTATTTATGAATAATTACTATGCATTTTATCAAGGAGACTTTATAAAGGAGAATGATATACGTATAAGCATTAGATCTAAGGCTTTCAATTATGGACTTGCTTGTTTTGAAGGAATAAGAGCTTATTGGGATGAAGAAAACAGTCAACTTTATGCGTTTAAATTAAAGGAGCATTATGTTAGGTTCCTGCAATCTTGTAAGGCTTTAAATATTAAATTGCCTTATACCGTAGAAGATCTTTGTAATTTAACAGTAGAACTTTTAAGAAAAAATAATTTTAAAACCACAACTTATATTAGACCTATAGCTTTTAAAGGTTCTAATAACATAGGTCCAACTCTTAATGATGATGATGATCGTATAGTTATATACTGTCAACCTTTAGGAAGTTATACTGGAAAAGACGCTCTTAGCGTTGCAGTAACATCTTGGACAAGACTAAATGATAATATGATTCCTCCAAGAGTTAAAGCTACTGCGGCTTATCTAAATTCAGCACTAGCTTCACTAGAAGTTACTAGTAGAGGATACGATGAAGCCATATTCTTAACCCAAACTGGTCATGTTTGTGAAGGACCAGGAGAAAATATATTTATGGTTAGAAAAGGAAAACTCATTACTCCTCCTCCTTGTGACAATATTTTGGAGGGTATAACTAGAGAACTTGTTATGAAATTAGCAAAAGAAGAACTCAATATAGAAGTAGTTGAAAGAAGTATTACAAGAACTGAACTATATGCTGCAGATGAACTATTTTTCAGCGGAACTGCCATGGAGGTTACTCCTATTATAAAAGTAGACGACAGAGAAGTTGGTAACGGAACTCCGGGACAGGTATGCAAAAGTATAAAAGAACTATTTTTAGATTTAACAGTAGGAAAAATTGAGAAATACAGTTCTTCCTGTACCCCTATTTACTAAAACAACACCAATATACGTAATACGGCATAATTACGTAATTACAGGGACAGTCATTGCATTGTAGTAATACAAAAGCAGTGATTAAAAATGATAAAAATCGGTAAAAATCGGGGACAGTCATTGAAAATTAAATAACTTAGTGATTTAAGCACAGTTATTCCTTATTGAGTAAATAGAGGGACAGTTATTGGTTCTGAACAAAATACTTAAATGAAAAAATGATATTTTAAAATTATTTCATAGTATATTTTTCTTTATAATACAGAAAATATATCTATGGGAAAAAGATTTATAATATATGGTCTTTTAGGATTTTGTATGGAGGTTTTATGGACTGGATTTGGTTCTTTACTAAAGGGAGATATAAAGCTTACTGCATCTACCTATGTATGGATGTTTTTTATATATGGCCTTGCAGTATTCTTAGAACCAATACACAACAGGATAAGACACCTTTCATTTATAATAAGGGGAGGTGTATACATGATTCTTATATTTACAATAGAACTTTTAAGCGGTTTACTTTTAAAAAGAATTATAGGTGTCTGTCCATGGAATTATGTAACTGAACCTTTCACAATATACGGAATAATAACCCTAAGTTATATACCAGTTTGGTTCACAGCTGGCCTTATTTTTGAAAAAGTACATGATGCCTTAATACAAATTGAAAATGGCTTAAATTTAGGAAAGGGTTAAATTCTAGCCCTTTCCTTTATACTAACTTCACAATATAGGTTTAAACTATTAAAATCACCAAGTTAACTCTTAAAATTTCTATATTAGTTAACTAGTGTCGCATAATCCATTATGCCTATATTTATCATGCAATTGTATTTACAATTTACTTTGCAGGTAATATTTCTGTCCAATATCCATCTGGATCAGCTATAAAATATAATCCCATTTCCTTATTTTCATAGCATATGCATTCCATTTCTTTATGCTTTTTATAAGCACCATCAAAATCATCAGTTCTTACTGCCATGTGTATCTCATTGTCACCTAAATTATAAGGCTCTTTTCTATCCCTAAGCCATGTAAGCTCAATCATATGATCACTTTCACTGCCTTTTAAAAATGCCAATATAAAACTTTCATCTGGTGCATGATATCTTCTTTCTTCTTCAAATCCTAGGGCTTCCTTATAAAACTTAACACTTTTTGCCAAATCTAATACATTGATATTATTATGTTCAAATTTAAATTTCATTTAAAAATCACCCCATTTAAATTATTTATCTTAAGTATATTATAGCCTATCTTTACTACAAAAGAAATATATACCATTTTTCAAAAGCAATTAATATATACCTTTACTAAAATATCTTTCTCCTCTGTCCGGTAATAAAGTTACAATGTTTCCCTTATCCATTTTGTTAGCTAGTTTAATAGCTGCTGTTACTGCCGCTCCAGAAGATGTTCCAACAATCAGTCCTTCCTTTAATGCAAGTTGTTTTACAGTATAAAATGCTTCTTCATCATTAACTTTTATAACTTCATCCACATAGGTCATGTCCATAGTTCCAGGAATAAAATTATTTCCTATGCCTTCTATATTATAACAAGCTTCCTGTCCACCTCCCATAGTTGATCCTTCTGGATCTACTAAAATACCTTTTATATTAGGGTTCTTTTCTTTTAAATACTTTAATACACCAGTATAAGTTCCTCCACTACCTGCACCACAAAGGAAATAATCTATTTTACCATCTAAATCTTTATATATTTCAGGTGCAGTAGTTTCATAATGAGCCAATGGATTAGAGTTATTATCAAATTGTTTTAAACTTATAGAGTTTTTTATTGTTGCTAAAAGTTCATTAGCTTTTTTAACAGCTCCTAACATACCTTCTTCTCTAGGAATATTCACTATTTCTGCACCTAGTGCTTTCATTAATGTTTGCTTTTCTACAGAAAATTTTTCTGGCACAACAAATATTATTCTATATCCTTTATTTATAGCTGCTAGTGCTATGCCTATTCCTGTATTACCTGCTGTAGCTTCTATTATTGTATAACCGTCCCTAAGTAATCCATTCTTCTCAGCATCTTCTATCATGTATATACCTATTCTATCTTTAACGCTTCCACCAGGATTTAAAAATTCTAATTTAGCAAATAAATTTACTCCAGACTTTATTCCCATATTATTTAGCTTCATAATAGGTGTATTTCCTATATAACTTCTGATATCATCTATATATCTCACTGCTAATCCCCTCTTTTAATATTAATTTGATATATTCTTTTGCTGCAAATAATGAATGATCTCTATAATTTCCACACTGAATTTCATTTGTTGCTGGTATTTCTTCTGTGTCTAATACCTTGTTTAATGAATAGTTTAATGCTTCTATTACTTCAGTTACCTGTGGCATTCCCCATGCAATCATATAAAATCCAGTTCTGCATCCCATTGGAGATATATCTATTATTCCGTCCATTTTCTCTCTCATATACCCAGCTAATAAATGCTCTAAAGTATGCATTGCACCTGTTGGCATTTCTTTTTTATTTGGCTGTAAAAATCTTAAATCAAATTTGGAAACCATATCTCCATTATTACCTTTTTCTGTACCACATCTTCTTACATAAGGTGCTTTTACCTTTGTATGTTCTAATTCAAAACTCTCTACTTTAACCATTAACTTTTCCTCCTTTTAATGCCCTTTCTAAATCTTCTATAATATCTTGTACATTTTCTATTCCAACTGAAAGTCTTATTAAATTATCAACAATACCTACCTTCTGTCTTATTTCGTATGGTATAGCTCCATGAGTCATAGTTGCTGGATGGCATGCTAAAGATTCTACTCCTCCTAGGCTTTCCCCAAAAGTTATAAGACTTAATTTTTCAAAGAACTTTTTATAATCATATCCTTCATTTAGCACAAAGGATATCATTCCGCCATAGCCTTTTGCCTGCTTTGACTGAATACTATATCCTAGGTGTTCCTCAAATCCTGGATAGTAGACTTTCTTAATTTCAGGTCTATCTTTTAAAAATTCTGCTATAGCTTTAGTGTTTGAGTTATGTCTGTCCATTCTAACTGCTAAAGTTTTTATCCCTCTTATAAGTAAGAATGAATCAAATGGTGATAGTACTCCTCCTGTGGTATTTTGTATAAAATGAATCTTCTCCTTTAATTCTTCATTATTTACTACTACTAATCCAGCAATCAAATCACTATGTCCACCAAGGTACTTAGTAGCACTATGAATAACTATATCTGCTCCTAATGCCAACGGTTTTTGAAGATATGGTGTCATAAAAGTATTGTCCACTATTGTAAGTAAATTATTGTCTTTTGCTATTTTAGCTACTTCTTTAATATCTGTTATATCCATTAATGGATTTGTTGGTGTTTCTATATATATTCCTTTTACAGTATCATCAATATTATCTTTAATTTGTTGTAAGTTTGTTGTGTTTACTATCTTATACCCTATATTGAAATTTTTAAAGACTTTATCTAGTACTCTAAAAGTTCCACCATATAAATTATCTGGAATTATTATATTATCTCCTGCTTTGAAAAGAGAAAGTACTGCTGTTATAGCTGCCATTCCTGATGAAAATGCAAATCCACCAACTCCCTGCTCTAAATCTGCTATAAGTTTTTCTAAAGCTTCTCTTGTAGGATTACCTGTTCTTGAATATTCATATCCTTTATTAACTCCAATACCTGTCTGCTTGTAAGTAGATGTTTGATATATAGGAATATTTACTGCTCCTGTAAAGTAGTCTCCATCGATTCCTCCATGTATTAAAATTGATTCAAAATTCATAATACTATTTCCCCTTTCTTATAACTTTTTAGCACTTGCTATAAATATTTTTGTTTCCGTATATTCACCTTTACTTGAATATCCTTTGCAATATAAGTCTGTATTTTCTATTTCTATATTTTTAAAATTATATTTACTTAACCAATTATTTATCTGCTCATTTGAAAATCCTAACCATTCATCATACATTTCTTCTCTTGCCCATTGTCCATCATGTTCTGTTACATCCGAAATTACTATACTTCCTCCCTTTTTCAACACTCTATATATTTCTGATATAGCTTTGTCCACGTTAACTACATGATGTAATGCCATATTTATAAATACATCATCCACTGATTCATCAAACAATACAATGTTCTCTAAATCAGACTTAATTGCATATATATTTGTTATATCTTTTTTAGAAATTTCTTTTTTTAATTCTTTTAACATATTGTTAGATTGATCTAATGAAAATACTAAATTTGCTTTTTCTGCTAATGCTAAAGATATAAAGCCTGTACCACAACCTAAATCTGCAGCAATTTTATTATCTATTTCTGCTTTAGATAAAACTTTGTATTTTAACTTTTCCTCAAAATATTCACTTCTTATTACGTTCCAATTATTTGCTATAGAATCAAAGTAATTTAATGAATTCATATTAATATTCCTCCTATTTTTATGATTTTCTCCCTAAATATCTTTTATTTTTTTACATACTTTATATATAAAAATCTTTACATGTAAAAATAAGTAATTTTTAATTTCTATTGTTTAAATTTTATATTTTCCTAATAAAATCCTAATTTTTAGATAAATAAAAAAAGCTCTCCCTCATTTAGAGGCAGAAGTTCCATTCCACGGTTCCACTCTAATTATTATATACCAAAGCATATAACATCTCGTTATTGGTACAAATATACCTCAACGCTGTAACGCGCGTACACGCTGTATCCTACTAAAAACCATTTCTTCAGCACAGTGCTCAAAGATGCATTCTCACAAGTTATACCTAAAGTCTTTTCCAGCCTAAGAAGACTTCTCTCTGAAAGCTTACCTTATGATACTATTTCTTTTCTTCACATATAAAATATTCTGCTTTCATATAAAACATACTATTCATATTGGATTAGTATGTTTTATGCAATTAATATATACTTATTCTTTTAATTTGTCAACATATTTTTTATCAAAACTTGGGGACAGTCATTCAAGCTCACACAATAAAAACTTTCTAAAATTCAAAATTCAGGGACAGTCATTTAATTTAGAATAAATTATTAGCTTCCATATATTCAAAATAACTAATATTCATTATTTAAGATATAACTAATATCTGAATTCTATTTATATTTAATAACTGTCTCCTACTTATCATCTTATTTTGAAGAGTGTAGTTCCAGTATATATATGGCAAAAATTAAATTAATTTAATAACTGTCCCCAACTTTCTAACCTTTTCCACTTAATTCCCTGGGAACAATTTATTAACTTGTCCAGAGAATTTATTTATACTATAATCATCAAAGGCGGTGATATTATTGGGTAAAGAGAAATTTAAAAGTCTTGGCAAGAACTATTTGGGTGTAGATATGATTTATAATGAAACTAAGACTAAAAAAACTTATGATGAAATTTCAAATATACTTCTTAAAGAAATTAATATTGGGGATTTAAGTGTTTCTAAGGGAAAAGAACTATTAAGAAAAATATATGATTTATATGATGAAGGTAATAAAGGATTTGAACAATATGCTTCATGTAAAAAAGGTTGTGCTCATTGCTGTTGTCTTTATGTAGACTGCACTGCAATTGAAGCTGAATTAATAAGGGAATATATAGAAAATAATTTTACTGAAGAAGAAAAAACTATTGTTAAAAGCAAAATAGATGATCTTCTAGCTTCATTACCTACCAGTAGCGAGGTAGATGAAAATTCGAAACATGCTTTAAATTATCTTAAAGAAAAAATTCCTTGCCCTTTTTTATCTGAAAATAGAGCTTGTACTATATATCCTGTAAGAACATTTAACTGTAGAAAATTTTTAACTATTACACCTGCTGAAGAATGTGCTAATGGTACACATGTTGTAAAGATTAATCCATCTATAAATAATATAGGCATGTATAGCATAAACATATTATCTATGAATGTAACTAGATATAAAAAACTTATGGTTCCTAATGGAAATGAATATAAAGCTTTATACAAAGGCATATCTGCTTGGCTTAAAAACGGATTTAAAGAAATAGATAGAACTAAGGAGTAACTTTTCTTGCTCCTTAGTTCTCATTTTTTTAGATTTAACTGGAAGTTTATATTATTTTAGCAAACTCTATCTAAAAAGTAAGGATTATTTATTAACCGTCCCCCTATTCTTCTCCACAAAGGAACAAAAGCTTTTTCCATCTCCTGTCTATCTCCTCTTGAACTTCAGCAATTATATTAATTCCTTCTTTTGATTTAAAAAGATGTTTAAATCTTCCTTGAGGCTTTAGCCATTCTTCTATTGGAAGCTTTTGTTTTGGTTTATAATTTAATTTATATTCTCCATCAACTACTTCATAAATTGGCCAATAACAAGTTTCTACTGCTAATTTTATTAAATCTAATTCAGTTTGGGTATCACATCTCCACCCTCTTGAGCATGGAGTTAATACATTTATAAACTTAGCTCCATAAAATTCATTGATGGCTCTATTAGATTTATTATAAAGATCCATCATATATTTGCTTCCTGGCATTACAGGTACAGTTTGAGCAACATAAGGAAGATTATGTGCTACCATTATAGAAGTTAAATCCTTGCCAAATTGAGGTTTGCCAACAGATTCTTTTCCTTGTGGTGTAGTAGTAGTATCTGCTCCTGCTGGTGTAGCTGAGGATCTTTGAATTCCTGTATTCATATAAGCTCCATTATTATAACAAACATAAAGCATATCATGTCCTCTTTCCATAGCACCAGACAATGATTGTAGTCCTATATCATAAGTACCACCATCTCCACCAAAAGCCACAAATTTATATTCTTCATTAACCGTCCCTCTCTCTTTCATGGCTCTGTAGGAAGATTCTACTCCACTTAAAGTAGCAGCTGCATTTTCAAAAGCTGTATGAATATAGGAATCTGTCCATGCAGAATAAGGATATAAAGTTGTTGAGACTTCCAAACATCCTGTAGCATTACATACAACTGCTTTATGTTCTGGCTTAATAGCCTTCATAACCCATTTTACTACCATTGGAGCTCCGCAACCTGCACACATTCTATGTCCGCTAGTTATTCTATCTGGAATATTAGTTAATTCTTTTAATGTTGCCATGTAGTCTCCCCCCTATTCCCTTACAGATAAGTAATTATATTTTTTATAATGCCCTGTATCCAAAGCATTCTGTAAATCACCATATACTTTTTCTAAGTCCTCAACTCTAACATCTCTTCCGCCTAGACCATAGATATAGCTCATTAATATTTTGCCTTCTAATTTTCTATACAAAGAAGCGCAAGTATCTGTAAATAATGGCCCTCCATTTCCTGACATACCCTCTGATTTATCCATTACAGCTATTGCTTTTACATTCTTTAACGCCTCAGCTATTTCGTCCCCTGGGAATGGCCTAAACAATCTAATTTTTAACATCCCTGCTTTAATGCCTTTATCTCTTAAATCATCCACAACCCTTTTAGCCGTTCCAGCAGATGAGCCTATTATCATCATAGCAATCTCTGCGTCATCTAACTTGTATTCTTCAAACAAGCCATATTTTCTTCCTGTTAATTGTTCATATTCTTTAGCAACTTTCAAAGTAACATCCTTAGCATTTAGTATTCCTTGAAGTTGCTGCCTTTTCATTTCTATACTAAAGTTTGTTAGAACCATTGGCCCTACTGCTATGTTTTTATTTCCTAACAATCCATTATTTGTTCTTTTATTTGAACCAACAAAATTTCTAACTACTTCATCTTCCATTAAGAATACATTTTCTACAGAATGACTTGTAATAAATCCATCATAACATACCATAGCTGGTGTCATAACTTCTTCATTTTCTGCTATTTTAACTGTTTGAATAAAATTGTCATAAGCTTCTTGAACACTTTCAGAATACAGTTGTATCCAACCTGTATCCCTTGCTCCCATGGAATCTGAATGATCATTGTGTATGTTAAGTGGTGGTGACATGGATCTATTTACTAAAGCTACTACTATAGGACATCTATCCCCTGCTGCTATATGAAGCATCTCCCACATAAGACCTAATCCATTAGCAGATGTTGCTGTCATAACTCTTCCACCAGCAGCAGATGCTCCTATACATGCACTCATAGCGCTATGTTCAGACTCTACTGGTACAAATTTTGTGGTACATTTGCCATTTGCCACAAAGGATGAAAAATATTGTGGCACCTCTGTAGATGGAGTTATTGGAAATGCTGCTACCACATCCGGATTTATTTGCATCATTGCTGTAGCAACTGCTTCATTACCACTAAGACTTCTTCTTAATTGCTCTGATTTTACCATATTTATTCCTCCTCCCTATTCCTCTACTACCAATTCTAATGCTCCAAATTTGCATTGAGCCACACAAACTCCGCAACCTTTACAATGGTCATAGTCAAATTTAACCAATTTTCTGTCCTTTGCTATTATGGACATATCAGGACATACTGCCCAACAAAATAAACAGTGTTTACATTTATCCTTATACCATATAGGCTTCATTGCTCTCCAATCACCAGTCTTAAAATCTACTGCATTGCCTGCTTCTATCATAGCCCCTCCTCTAGGAAGGTCCATCCACTTTGTATCTGAGTTTACATTCATTATCTTACTCAAGTCCTTTCACCTCCTGTAATCCTCTTTTTAATGCTTCTATATTTTTAGCAATAACATTTGGTTTTGTAGCAAACTTATGTTTAAATGATTTTTCCATGTCCTTTATAAATTCTTCTTTATCCATTATTCCAAGTATTTTAACTATAGCCGCTAACATTGGAGTATTAGGAAAATTTGCTCCTAAAGTCTGTTCTGAAATAGTTCTAGCATCTATTGTATAAACCTTTCCTTCATATCCTCTTAATTCTTTTCTTATTCCCTCGGGACTTTTTTTAGTATTAATAACTATAGCCCCGTCCCCCTTTAAACCAGCTGTGCAATCTACAGTTTTTAATAAAGTTTCATCAACAACCACCACATAATCTGGTTCATAAATATTACTGTGTACCCTTAATGGATAATTTGCTATTCTATTGTACGCAGTTATAGGTGCTCCCATTCTTTCTGGTCCATATTCTGGAAAACCTTGAATATACATTCCGGTGTTAAATGCTACCTCAGCTAAAAGTAATGAAGCCGTCTTAGCACCTTGTCCTCCTCGGCCATGCCATCTAATCTCAATTAATTTTTTCTTCATTCATTTCCCTCCTTATATTGACAACTATTACTTTTATTTCATAACTAAGCGTCAGTAGAATCTAAAATCCTTCCTGACGCAAGTTTTACCTCACAAAAATAATATATTTATATCATAGCTATCATCCACACTACTTCCTATATCCAGAAAAATTTATAAAGGACTAGGTAATGTATGTTAGAACTTTAAGAATCACTTGGTATTTGTACATTGCCCTCTTCTTTCTTACTCCAATCCCAAGGTCTTTTCTTTATAAGTCCATCTGCAAATGGAATAAATATTGATATTATTACTGATACCAAAAGAAGCTGTTGATACCATAACAATGGTATTATTTGAAATGGAGTTACTGCTCCTTTAGTAAAACTTAATAGAATTAGCATTTGAGCTCCATAAGGAATGATTCCCTGCATTATACAAGAAAAAGTATCTAATATAGATGCACTTCTTCTAGGATCAACTTTATACTTATAACACATTTCCTTTGCAATAGGTCCATTTATAATTATAGCCACTGTATTGTTAGCAACTGCTGCATCTGTAAGTGCTACGAGAGCGCCAATACCAAACTCTGCGGATTTTTTTCCCTTTATTGTCTCCTGAATTTTTTCTAATAAAAATTGTATTCCTCCTGCCTTAGTTATCATATTAGCAAGTCCACCAGTAAACATTGATAAAAGGAAAATATCAATCATACCTGAAAACCCATTAAATATCTCTTGTGTAAATGATAATACTGTTAAATTTCCATAGCTTATTCCTATTATTCCTGCAAGAACTATTCCTATTGTTAATACCACAAAAACATTCACACCTACTAAAGATAAAATTAATACAAACAGATATGGTATAACCTTTATTATGTTATAATCATAACTTTTCATAGCTGGAATTGCTTCTGGACGGCCAAATATTAACAGTAAAATTATAGTTATTATAGCTGCTGGTGCTGCAATATATATATTTACTCTAAATTTATCTCTCATTTCACATCCTTGAGTTCTTGTAGCAGCAATTGTAGTATCTGATATTACAGATAAATTGTCTCCAAACATAGCTCCACCCATAACTGCTGCTAAAGTAAACGGCAGGGACAGTCCTGACTTTTGAGCAAGTCCTACTGCAATAGGTGCCACAGCTACTATAGTTCCAACAGATGTTCCTGTAGATATAGATATGAAACAAGATATTATAAATAATCCCACAGTTATATACTGAGCTGGTATATAGGTAAGTCCTAAATTTACAGTAGAATCAACACCGCCCATTGCCTTAGCCACAGAAGCAAATGCACCTGCTAATAAATAGATTGTACACATAATAATTATATCTTGATTACCGCATCCTTCTATTAGTGCATTAAACTTATCATTTATATTTCCCTTTAATATAAAAAATGCACTAATAATACCACAAAATATAGCTACTGGTGCAGGAAGCTGATAAAAAGCCATTTCAACACCTTGTACTTGTAATATCAATCCACTTCCCAGGTATATAGCTACAAATATAAAAAACGGTATTAACGCCTTACCATTTGAGGTTTTTGGTTTATCTTCCATAATTTTATTCCCCCTATAATTAGTGGCTATTTTTACATCCCCATTAGCCTTTGAAATTGTTTTCATTAAAGTAATCATTAAGCGATATAATTATGTTTATAGTAGTAAAGTACACTACTTCACTACTAAATCTAAAGCTCCCTTTAAGTCTTTTATTATATCTTCAGAATTTTCAAGTCCAACAGATAATCTAACTAATCCATCACTAATTCCTGCTTCTGCTCTTTCCTCACAAGTATATGGTGAGTGGGTCATTGACGCTGGATGTTGGATTAAAGTTTCTGTATCTCCTAAACTTACAGCTAAACTAGCCAATTTAACATTATTCATAACTGTTCTTCCCTCTTCAATTCCCCCATTTAATTCAAATGAAATCATAGCTCCTGGAAGCCTCATCTGTTTTTTAGCTAATTCATAATATTCAAAATTTTTAAGCCCTGGATAATATACTTTTTTAACTGCTGGATGAGCTTCTAAGAACTCTGCTACCTTAATTGCATTTTCTGAATGTCTCTGCATTCTAACTTCTAGAGTTTTCATCCCTCTTATAACTAGATATGCATCAAATGGACTTATAACTGCACCAGTCATATCCTTTAATCCAAACAATTTAACTTGATTTATAAAATCTTGTTTACCTACAGCAAAGCCTGCAAGAACGTCCCCATGTCCATTTAAATATTTAGTTGCAGAATGAAGTACTACATCAGCTCCAAGTTCCAAAGGTCTTTGTATAAACGGTGTACTAAATGTGTTGTCCACAAAAACCATACACCCAGAAATATCATGAGCTATTTTAGAAACAGCTTCAATATCTGTAACTTTTAAAGTTGGATTTGCTGGAGTTTCTAAGTACACAACTTTTGTATTAGGTCTAATAGCCTTTTTAACTTCTTCCAAACTAGATATATCCACAAAAGTAACATCTATTCCAAACCTAGTTATACCATGGTTTAAAAGTGCAAAGGTACAACCATAAAGAGTATCTGATGCAACTATATGATCTCCTGCTTTCAAGGCAGTCCATAATGCTGATGATATAGCTCCCATACCTGAAGCTGCTGCAACTGCCGCCTCTCCTCCTTCTAATAACGCAATTTTCTCTTCAAGTTCACTACTAGTTGGATTACCTAGTCTTGTATATATATACCCATTTTCCTCTAGTGCAAATCTTTTTCCTCCTTGTTCTGCTGAATCAAATATAAATGTTGAAGTTTGATATATAGGAGTTGCAAGTGAACCATATTGTTCATCCTTTTTATGCCCTCCATGTATAGCCTTAGTTCCAAATCCCATACTTGTCATAAATTCTTTATTCATAAATACATACCCCCAAATTTTATAAATTTATATCCCTATATTTATAATTCTATAAGCAATTTCTTTGCCAAATAAATTAGGAGGTAAATTAGGGGACGGTTATTTACTTTACCAGACAAAAAAACTTTTCTAAATTAAGATATCCATTATTTAAATATTAAACTTATGGGGACAGTCATTTCATATCTTTAATTTTGTAACTTTTCTCAATTCCTATTTTTTCATAATTATTTGGGACAGTTATTAACTTTCAATAAAAATTATCTATATTTTACAGCAATTATGTATAAAAAAAATTGTAAATACCTTTATAATTGAATCCATTATCAAAAATGTAATGGAAATATTTGTAACCGTTTCACCAAAATATATGTAAAAATATATTTACACTTGTAAATTATTGATTCCATTTTATTCCAAGTTTTTTTGATTTATTTATTATTGTAGTATGAGATACCCCTAAAGCTTTTGCAGTTTTTCTAAAAGTCTTATGTTTCTTTAGCGCTTTTATTATTGCTTCTTTTTCTGCTATATCTACTATATCTTTTAATTTCATATCCTCCAATCTATCAATTTTATCTATTATTTTAGGTGGATTATAAACATCTATCATAAGATGCTCTTTTCTTAAAAATCCTTGATTGCATAGATTCATAGCTCTTTCTACAACATTTTCAAGTTCTCTTATATTTCCTGGCCAATTATATTTTATAAGTTCATTGATAAACTCTAAATCTGTTCCTAAAATATTTTTACTTAATTTCTTATTTAACTTTTCTATAAAATATGTAACCAAAATAGGTATATCTTCTAAATGCTGCCTTAGTGGTGGAATATATATTGGTATAACATTTAATCTATAATATAGATCTTCTCTAAATTCGCCATTTTGAACCATATGCTCTAAATTTCTATTAGTAGCACAAATAATTCTAACATCTACCTTTTCCTCTTTATTGCAACCTATTTTTCTAATAACGCCTTCTTGCAATACTCTTAAAAGCTTAGCCTGTAATACCAAAGGAAGTTCTCCAACTTCATCTAAGAATAATGTACCATTATGAGCTTCTTTAAAAAGCCCTTCTTTTGTTGAAACTGCTCCTGTAAAACTTCCTTTTTCATAGCCAAACAATTCACTTTCAATTAAATTTTCCGGAAGTGCAGCACAATTTATTGGAATAAAACTTTTATCTTTTCTTCCACTAAGATTGTAAACTGCTTTTGCAAACAATTCTTTTCCTGTACCACTTTCTCCCCTTAAAATTATTGTTGAATTGCTCTTAGCAACTGATCTTATCATTCCTTTTACTTTTTCCATGGATAGGCTATTTCCTATAATTTCTTTAAACGCTCCATTATCTTTATCTGCATTAGATAATACATTAGCCATTTCTATAGCCTTTTTCATATCTTTTACGGAAGCCACTACTCCTATATTGTTGCCATTGTCATCCTTTACAGGTCTACCCGTTGTCAAATAATGCAATTTACCTCTACTACTCTCTATATTCACCTCAATATTGTCATACTTCTCTCCACTATTTAATAGCTCAACCATAGGTGCATCCTTCACTATATTTTTTGCATTTTGTCCAATAACATCTTCTCTTGTATAATGAAATATTTCTTCACAATAGCTGTTAAATATTTCAATTTCCATATTCTTATTTATATATATTATTCCATCATCTATAGAATCAATAATTGCCAGCAGCTTTCTTTCATGTTTTTCATGTTCTAAAAGCTCAATTTCATTTATAAAAACTACTCCATTTATATTATAAAGATCATGTTTTAATAAAAGCTTCTGGTCTTTAGTTATGTCTTTTATTTTTACATAAACTTTTTTAGGAAATACTTCTAAAGAAACAAGATTTATATTTAACTTATAAATTTTATCTAGTATCTCTAAAGTTATTCCTATTCTATCTTTAGTTATTATTTCAAATCTAAAATAATTTTTCCCCATATTACTCCTCTTTTCACATATAATGTAATTAATTTAGCAGTATTAATTTTCCATATTTTTCTAATATAATTATACTATATATTTTATTTCTTTCAAAACATAATATTAGATCCTATGATAATTATATGGGGACAGTTAATGATTAAGAACCTTAACAAAGCTGCTTAATATATTAAAGGTATATAAAGTGAATATTTATATAATATATGGAAATAATCTTTAACAAATATTAAAAAAGGAGTATTTTTATGCCTAGATGTGCTAGAATTAAATCTGAAGATTCCATATTTCATATAATTGTTAAAAGTATTAGTGAAATATTCTTATTTGAAGATGATAGTGATAAAGATATGTATATATCCTTTATGAAACATTATCAAAAAATTTATCATTTCAAAATTTATTCTTATTGTTTTATGAGTAATCATGCTCATTTTATAATAGATGCTAATGGCGCTGATATATCAAAGGTTATGCATGGAATTAATTTTAGGTTTGCTATTAATTTTAATAAGAAACATAAAAGAAATGGACATCTTTTTCAAGGTAGATTTAAGAGTAAAATAATTTATGATGATAGATATATAATTACTGCCTCTGCTTACATACACAGAAATCCATTAGATATAAAAAAATATAAACTTTCACCTGAAAAATATAAATATTCAAGTTTGCCAATATTTTTAGGACTAAAAAAAGACCCTTTTAACCTAGTAGATGAAAATTTTATATTGCAATTATTAGGTAGTAATTTAAAAGAATCTAGAAAGCGATATCTATATCTTATATATAGTGATAATAAAGTACTTGAAAAATTAATTGAATCAAAAACTGAAAATACCTATCATAATAGTAAAAGATTTATTTTAATAAGAAACTTTAATGAAAAGGAGATTGTTGACTTTGTTTCTAAAAAACTTGACATATCAATAGCTAATATTTGTATGAAAAATAATAAAAACTCAACAAAAGCTAGGGCTCTAGTTGTATTTTTGTTGAGATGTTTATCTAATTTAAGTTGCAAGGATATTTGTAAATTTTTGGGCGATATAACTCAAAGCAGGGTATCTAGTCTATGTACTGTAGGTGTAAATATTATTGAAAATGAAAAGCAATATGCCAATATAGTTTCCGACTTCGCATCTTTACATTGTGTTAAATAAAATATAATCTCAGTTATTTATATTTCCAATATTATTTTTCTAATTTTATCAAATTATCAAGTAAATTTACTCATCCGAAATTTTATAATATATACAACCTCATAATAATAAAAATAACTTTCAAAATCATTATATGGTTCGTTAAATTGTTTTATATAACACAATTTTAGACTAATTGTTTTCTTTCTAATAAAAAACTGCTAAGCGATTTTACTTAACAGTTTCCATTAAATGTTTAAAAATTCGGCAGATGATCTAAATTGTCATCTTCTTTTCCATTAGGATTACTTCTCAAAAATTCCCTTCCATTTTTAGCTTTCCCAACATTTACTCCATCAATTGCTTCATTTTTAGCCATACTAATAGCTTCTTTAATAGGATATACTGATCCATTATCTAACATTACATCAGTTATATCTCCTTCTGAATTCTTTTTAACCTTTATAATCTTATTTTTCTCTTCCATAGGTACCTCTCCTTTACTCACTTTTATGAGTTAATATTATCTTATGGAAGACTATACTAATTATTCACGAAACATTTAACCATATATTTCTAAATATATAACTTATTAACAGATTTTACACGTATTAATAAATTATCAATTGTCCCTTTGTTTTACTCTATATTTTTCTCAAAATATTATTTATGTCTTCACTTACTTTTAAGCGTTCGTTATATATCCACTCTTCATCTAATTCCAATTTAAAATTTTTTGAAAAAGAATAATAAAGATTTATTTTTTGATAGTAAAGCTCTAATTCATACAAGTCTTTAAACTTATAACTAGGTTTCGATAATTTTTTTATTTTAGCTATAAACATCTCATCCATATAATTTAAAAATACATCCATAATAACAGAATTTGTTGCATCAAATGGGATTTTCAATAGCTGCCATTGAGTTCTTTCATCAATCTTATAAGACTTTATGTTATCAAGAACTATTAAATATTCACTGACATCCATTTTCCTATAAAAGGGTGTTTTTTCTTCACTAGTGGCCCATAGTGCCAATTTTTCTTTAAGAGGTAGGTTTTTTACTCTAAGTATAGCCTCGCTAGGCCCTACAACACCTCTTTCTATAACATCATCTTCTGTATCTATCATTTCTTCTATAAAATTTTGAGTACTACCAGATGAAGCTACATAACCTATATCATATATTCCCTTTCTTCCTGCTCTTCCTGCAATTTGTTTAACTTCTTGAGAACTTAAATATCTTACCTGATCTCCATCAAACTTTTTAATATCCATAAACACTATTCTTTTTATAGGTAAATTAACTCCCATTCCTATAGCATCTGTAGTTATTAATATAGTACTTTTACCTTCTATGAATTGTTCATACTGTTTTCTCCTAACTTCTGGTGGTAAATCTCCATATATTAAGCTAGCCTTTATTCCTAAATCAGCATAATAATAGGCTAATTGAAGTACTCTCTTTTTTGAGAATACTACAAGAGCGTCCCCTTGCTTAATATCTCTGTGCGAAAAAGATTTATCTTCTATTTCAAGTGGTATATCTCTCTTATATTCTTTAAATATATAATGTTCTCCACAGTCATCAATTATATTTATAAGTAACTCTTTAGCATTTAAAGCTCCACATATATGTATTTCATTACATTTTAAACCCAAAACTGCCCTAGTCCATGCTGCTCCTCTTTGATCATCATTTATCATTTGAATTTCATCAATTATAGCTACATCATATTCTTCATTAATGTCTAATTTTTCTATAGTACATGAAATGTGGGTAGAATCTTCCACTATTATTTCCTCTTCCCCAGTTAAAAGATTACATTTAACTCCTTCTCTATTTAATTTTTCATAGTTTTCTAAAGCTAATATTCTAAGCGGGGACAGGTATACACCTTTTTTACCTTGTTTTAATCTTTCCATAGCATTATAAGTCTTCCCTGTATTAGTTTCTCCTAAATGAAGGTAAAACTTTCTATTGAACTTTCTTGTATCTTCATATTCATCCTTAGGATTAGAAGGAAATACATGTTCAAATTCTTCATATATTAATTTAGGGATATGTTTAGTTATAAGAACACTCATAATTCCCGATTTTAAATAAACATCATAATCATCTCTTATTATTTCTTCCAGTACAAAATCTGTATTATTTTTTCTATTATATCCTTCGATTAATTTTATAGATATGTAATCTAAAAGATCTAGATATCTCCCATATACTTTATTAAAGTCTCTAATATCTTCCCTTTCAAACTCCTTTAAAATCTTTAGCTTCTTTCTTACTGCTGCTTCATGATCCCATAAAGCATTTGCTTTAGTATGTCTTACTATGTCCTCTATTTGATTTATCTCATTTTTTATTTTTCTAAAATTTCTTTCTATGTTTCTTTTTTTCATAATCGTTCCTCCTAAAGTAGGATTTATCCAATTACTACCTACTCTAATACTTCCATCTTCTTCAAAGTTAGAGCAAAGAGCGGCTATGTCCCCGGATAACGATTTCTAAGCTTCAGTAGGAGTAAAAACTCCTTCTCAAGCCAAGAATTCTGTTTATTTAATTATACCTCTATTATAGTATTATTAGCAAAAGTTCACTTTTAATTATACAAAAATAATTGTTTAATTTTTAGTTTGCATACTGAATATTAGTATTATTATGTCCTTATAAGAATTATGGATTCCTTTAACTATCTAATTTTTTCTTCTTCTACTTAATACCTTTTCTCATATTTTCATGTCCCATATACAAATCCATACCACACATGCAAATTCATAAAATCGTATTCATTTCCATTATCTTCTATACTAATAAAGTTTAGCCCCTATCCTGTTTAAATGTCCCTTATTGTGCTACCTATTATATTAATAATATTTATCCTCCATTCTGTTTAAATGTCCCCTATTATATACCCTATTATATATTATAATTTCTAAAGAAAAGGCAAAATGGAAAGGAGTTGCACAGTGCAATCCTTTTCCATTTTAGTAATTTAACTGTTGTTTTTCTTTTTAGGAATACTAGCTATAAACATCATTGCAATACCAAGCAATCCATAAATAAATTTTCCTATTAGTACAGTTGTAGGTATAAAGAAAGCTGGTTCCACTGTACCAAGGTGTATTGGATAGTTTGTAAAAAAATTAACTCCAAACAAATCAAATGCATATGGTAGTGGAAAATAGTTAATCAATATTATCACTACTATCAATACAAAAATTATTGCTTGATGGCATTGCCCTCCAAGCATTCCTGCTCCAAACACAAACAGCATAGACGTCAATAGTGTTATGACTGTAGGTAATGCAAGGCTTCCGAAATTAGTGAAATGAAAGTTTGCTCCATAGAACCATAAGCTATATACAATAGGCACAGCAAAAATTAAACTAAAAGCCACCATAATTGCTCCACATCGTAACATCTGAAACCTCAATGGATCAATAGGTGTTGCTTTAGTTAACGCCTGTACACTCTTTTCTTGTTTTGAATAAAGAAAAGATATAAAAAAGAGTAAAGCAACAAGTAGAATTGGTAGAACTTTAGCAAGATACGCTCCATAGCTCCAGCCTGAGAACGGAGCAGTATTTGCAACACCAAGTATAATATCTTTGCACATGACTTGTCGGCTGTAAAGAATAGAAATAATCAAAAGGCTTAGGAAAAATTTATTCACAAGTAGTCTTTTAAGTTCATATTTAAATAATCTACTCAATTTTTAATTCCTCCTCTCTCAGCCCACAGGCATCCAAGAAATTTTGCCATGTAATAACTTTTGTTTTTGGTATATTTTTATATAGATTAGCTAGAATCTTATCCATATTAGCTTCACCACCAACCAATTCAGTAGCTTTCAAAATTTGAAGAGGCATTTTTTGATATAAGTTAGTGGCGCGGTTAATTCCCTGAATATGAGCAATATATTTTTCTGGTAACATATCTAAATATTCTGGATGTCGATTATAAAAATTATTATTTTGATCTTTCACACCCTTCTTCCATTTGTCCACATAATTTTTTTCAGCATATTCTTCTCCATATTTTTCTTTTGCTATTCGATAAGTGGTATAAACCGTAAGCCCTTCACTTGTCCAAGCTTTATTTGTACTATCCTGAATATACTTCCAACTCATCCATTGATGAACAATCTCATGAGACAATACTTCAGCATTAGATGCTCCAATTAGTTTATTATTTAAATTACTATAACTAAACACTGTTTCCTCCATAATACTAAAATTTGTGTACGCTCTTCCACCAAAATAAAATACCGTCCCTTGTAATATTTTAAGCGGAAAATTTCCAGACACATTATACAACTTACCATACTTAGCATTACAATAATCAATAGTATCCTTAATCATTTTTTCATTACTCATATTTTTCATAGTATCCTCATGTTTACGACTATAGTAAAATTCTATTGGTACACCTCTGCTGTCTAACTTTTTCATAACATAGTCACCTGCTATTAAATTAAAAGAATTTCCAATATTATGAACAAGCCAAGTTTTACTATTTCCATCTTTAGAGATTAATTTTACCGTGTCCCCTGTCACAATTGGTACGAGATTAGCAGACATAGTAAATCTTCCTGTGACTTTAGTACCCTGTTTGCTATCTTCTACTTTAAGAATCGGACAAATTTCCTTATTATTCAAGTCAATATATTTATCACTGATATTAGTTGAAAATAGAATATCACCAAACATTTTATGAATTTTAGGTACACCGCTATATTCTATAGTAAGCTTAATCTTCTCATCATTAGGTACAGTGAATTCAATGTTACTTTTATTATTCATAGCTTTAAATACAATCTCTTTTCCATTTGCCATGATGTTGTGAACAGTATATCCCGAATTTATAATAAGTGTACATTTCTGTATATCACCGCTCACATTCTGCAATGAATACACTGCCTTTCCTAAAAGGCTCCCTTTATTAGTATCAAAGGATATTTCCAAATCCGTGTTTAACAGCTTAATATATTTATTATTGTCAATTTCACCTATTTTCATTTTAAGTCGAAGTGGAGTTTGATCAATATAAGGTTGATTTATATAAGCATAACACCCACTACCAATTAATATTATAGCCAGTATAGGTATATGCACTTTCCTAAAATTATGTAAAATAGAACCAAGCAAACCTTTGCCATAGCAACGAACACATAACAATGTAGTTATCCACAATCCACCAAGAATCAAAAACCAAAAAATTCTGTTGTGCTTCATCAAACGAAATACCATATCATTACTAAAATCATCTGAAAGTGAGGGAATAGGTGGGTTAATCCAGCGTAGAATATTATTGTAAGAAATAAATGGGCTAAAACTAATCAAGCTAAATACGATAAATGCTATAATACTGAGATCTACACGACAAAAAACCTGATAAAATGCGGAAGCTGCTAAAATTGCCAACAACACAGAAGGTAGCATAAATAAGAAGAAACTATTCAAATAAGTGTATACATCAAAGGTATTTCCTATTTTCATAGCTGTATATGAAAAATATAACACTGCTGTAAGAATAACACTAACAATTGCTACTATTTCTATAGAAATTAATCTCACCATATTCATTATCAATGGCGATACAATACTATCTGTTAATGCCACAGTCTGATATTTACGAACCCTATCGAATTCTAGTAAGGTTAACAGTGCAAATAAAACTGCTCCTCCCAGTGCCCCAGCAATGCACGGATTTGCAATTAAATTACCAGATACGGTTTCAGCAAACATATTTTCATTCAACTTCTCAAGTATAGTTTGATTTAACTTATATCCAGCCATTGGACAGAGTATAGTCAGTATTATAATCATATAAACAACTTTTGAGTGAAAAACACGATTCAATTCTACTCTTAAATAAGAAAAGAAATTCATGGTTTAATCACCTCATCACCCATAATCAAATACATATAAGCATCTTCAAGTGTAGGTTCCACAGCTTGTGCAAAAGCTGGAAGCTTTTCTGCTACAATACGGCAATAAATACCTCGTGCTGTATTAACTCTAGCTGTTATCTGATATTTTTGTTCAACTCTTTCCCATAAGCTTTCTTTAAATATCCCAACATGGTTGTGAGCCAATGCAATTAATTTTTCTGGTGTACCGTTAAATAAAATTTCACCCTGATTAATAACTATCAATCTATCACATACTGATTGCACATCCTCAATTATATGTGTGGACAATAATACAATCTTATGCTGTGCAGCTTGAGAAAATAAATTGCGAAAATTAATACGTTCCTCTGGATCAAGTCCAACAGTAGGTTCATCAAAAATAAGTAATTCTGGGTTGCCCATAAGCGCTTGAGCAATACCTACACGTTGCCTTTGACCTCCAGACAAAGTTGAAATACGAGTTTTTCGTTTATCAAAGAGATTGGTTTTTTCTAAAACCTTATCAATAGCCTTATTCCTATCTTTTATTCCTTTCAGTGCTGCCATATAATCGAGAAACTGCCACACATTAAGTTCATCATAAAGTCCAAAGGATTGTGGCAAGTATCCCAAGTTAGATTTTAGCTTTTTTTCATTTTTCAACAAAGGCTCATTATCTATGAAAATTTTCCCACCAGTTGGTAATAGTTCTGCTACCAATAACTTCATAAAGGTTGACTTTCCCGCTCCATTAGGACCCAAAAGTCCAATTAGACTAGGACTTTCCATTTCCAGAGAAATATCCTGTAATGCCTTTTTTCCCTTTGGGTAGATCATATTTAAATTTTCAACTGAAATCTTCATAATATTATTATCCTTTCTTTTAAAATAATGTTAAATTATTACATGAATTTCAAAATTCATTATTCCTCAAGAACTACAGAGTTTCTTATATTAAACACTTCTACCTCTACATTTACATTAACTTCAACTTAACACTAATATTATTTACTTTGTTTCACTACAACAATATTTTTACGTGCAATTTTACTAAGTATCCTTATTAGAGATCTCAGATTGATTTTTAATATATTTCTGAGTAAAAATTTTTTTATATACTAAAACCTCTATAAAATTATAAAAGCAATATACCATTATAAATATTTCTGGAAAAGCATATCTTCCTTGTCCTTCTGTTATAAAATATACACATGTAAACATATAAAACAATATTACGTTATATAATGTATATTCATTCAAAAGATGTGTTTTTCTTTTAAATATACACCCTAAAGTTACCACACTATAAATCAATATATATATTATAGCTGGCACGAAAATTATGTTTCTAATATTATTAGTAATAGAAAATATAATAGGTTTAGCAGCATCACTTATCTGACTTCCATAGGTACTGTAACATACATCATCCCCCCAAAAATATACATTTACTAATCTTTTCAAGCCTAATTTTATAAACTCAATTGGATGAGATTTAATCCATGCTTTAGCTGCAGCACTTAACATCTTATTTTTTTGTGTCATATTAGCTGATTTATATTCTTCTGTTTTTACAATAGAATTTTCTACTTCATCTGCTGGCATCCATCTTCCCATTTTATTTTGAGAATTATTATTTATATATAAAACAATTCCTCCATTGTTAGATACATAAGTAAGCTGTCCTACTAGCTTTGTATTTCTATATATCCATGGTGATATAGTAATAGTACAAACTACTAGGACTATTAATGAATTTTTTATAGAGCTTATAATTTTTTTCTCTATTAATAATTCCAATAAAAATACAGCAAAAAAATATACAATAAAAAAAGTTTTTACTATTGTGTTTAATCCTACAAGTATCCCTATATATACATACTTATATCTAATATCACTAAAATATATAAAAGTAATAAAAATAAGTATATTAGTAAATAATATCTCTGTGCCAACTATACTATTATAAAATATGTTATTAGGCATAAGAACAAATAGCGTAAATATTATTTTTCTATCTCTTTCTTTTAAGTTCACTCTTTTTATAACTCCATAAAATAGCACATAGGTTCCAAAAGTTAAAAGCAAATTAAATATTTTAGCTTTAAGTAAACCAGCTCCAAATATCTTAAACACTCCACCTAAAAGTATGCTATATCCTACAGATGTATATGTATCTCCCCAAGGAAGTCCATTTGCTATATCCACTGCCAATCTATAATAGTAATCAAAATCTGAAAATGGTTGTGTATCTACAATTAATGTCCATAATACGGATAATATCATTCCTAGCGCTATTATAATTTTATAATAGATGTTATTCTTTAAAATAAATTTCTTCATATACAACTAGTCCTTTCTACTATTGTTACTCTTATTTCACCATCTTCTTAGTTCCAATATAAGTAGCCAAAAAATATCCTCCATAGATTATAATGAAAATAAGTGTGGTTATTAAAAGCTGCTCTGTAATGTTACCTGTTCCAAAAAAATTCACTATTATTTTAGCTACTTTTAGTCCAACAATAGAGTGAATTAATGCTAAAGATAGTGGCAATATAAAATAAATTGATACTTGTGCTAATATTGTTTTATTTATCATTTCATCATCTACACCTATTTTTCTAAGAAGATTATATCTGTGAATATTATCTGCTAAGCTGGACAACTGCTGAAGAGCTAATATTACTGCTGATGTTATTAAAAATATCACCCCTACATAAAGAGCCAAATAGGAAACCATTCCCCCTAACCCAGAAGCTGTTGGTCTCAAATCATCTTTGGTTATAGGTATACAAGTTATTCCATTTGTCTTGCTTTCATCTAATGAGGGTATATGTCTTAAAAACTCCTCCTTCATCTTAGCTTTATCACCCTTAAAATTAAGATTTAGAAAACCAATAGCTGGCATTAACCCCTCTGCTACCTCATCCCTTACTATAAATGTACAAAAATTAACTTTATTAAAACCATTACTTATAGTAACTTCTATAACAGGATTTTTTGAAGGTATTAACTCTTGTCCATTAACTTTAATTTTTGTTTTTTTACCCATGGTCTTCTGTATAGGAGATAGTAATCCATTTACATCTCCAAAGACTCCATACTCTCCATTATTTAAAGTTATAGTTTCTTTTTTAGAAAATTTCATAATACTATTAAAATCAGATAACTTCATTATTGGAATTGTAGTATTTTGTGCAACATCCTTATATGATTTATATTTCTCTCCTTCATTCCTGCCAAGATAAGTCTTAATCCCTAGCTCCTCTTCTCTATTTTCACTATAATACTGATAATAAGTAACATAATTGTCTGTATAGTGATGTAGATTTATATTGTTTTCTAAAAATTTATCCATTGGTAATTTACTACTGTAAAGTAAAGTAACATCATATTGTGATAAATCATCTATATTTTTATTTAAAGTGTTGCTAATACTAAATCCACCTGATAACATACATATAGACATAAACAACATTAAACATATAAGTGACATGGATACAAAAGTAGTGTTTATCTTGCTACTTATTTGCCTTAATAAAAACATATTTAATTCTTTTAAATAAACTTTTTTATTATTTTGAACTACTCTTAATAAAACTCCAGATAGAGAGAAAAAAAATAGAAATGTTCCAATTACACATAATATTATAGGTATACTAATAGTTAGGTCTACAAATATTATTTTTGAATTTTTATGTAAAATTATTAAATAAGCTGCAACTATAAAAATGCTTCCAGTAATAAAAATTATTATTAAAGTTTTTAAACTATTTACTTTTATCTTTTCATTTTTTCTTCCATCTGTTAATAAGTCAATAAGTTCTAAATCTTTTATAGTTTTAGTATTAAATAAAAATACAATTATGTACATTACTGCAAAATAAACTATGGTTTTTATAAAGGCACTACTAGAAAATGTAAATTTAAAACTTTGCATTTCCAAATGAAATAATTTTGCTGTGAAAATTGACATTCCCTGAGATAAAAATATTCCTAAAAATAACCCTACACCTAAAGAAAGTACTCCTATTAAAATAGTTTCAATCAATAACATATTTGATATTTCTTTATCTTCCATGCCTAAAGTTAAATAAATACCAAATTCTTTTTTTCTAAGTTTTATAAGGTAATTATTGGCATATATTGTTAAGAAACCAAGTATGCATGCTATAAATATAGATACTATTCCCATTAACTTATCTATTCTTTCAAAGTTACGAACATCATATTCATTAAGCTTCATCATAATCTTTTGTGAACCAATAGAATTAAATGTATAAAATATACATATCCCAAATACTAACGTTACAAAATATATAGTATAATCCTTTAAACTTCTTTTCATATTTCCTTTAGCTAACTTAATATACATCCCTTAGGTCCCCTCCCAAAAGAGATACTACTTCTATAATCCTATTGAAAAATTCCTTTCTAGAATCATTTCCTCTTATGATCTCATTAAATATCTTACCATCCTTAATAAATAGTATTCTTTTTGCATAACTAGCTGAGAAGGGGTCATGTGTTACCATAATTATTGTGGCATTCTTAGTTCTGTTTAAACCTTCTAAACTTTCAAGAAGGATTTTGGCTCCTTTAGAATCTAAAGCTCCTGTTGGCTCATCAGCCAATATTAAAGAAGGATTTGTTATAATGGCTCTAGCTGCTGCCACTCTTTGCCTCTCTCCTCCAGATATTTCATATGGGTACTTATTTAAAATGTCTGTTATATTTAATGTTTCAGCAATCTCTTTTACTTTTGTATCAATAATTTTACTATCTGTTTTTATTATGCTAAGTGCTAATGCTATATTTTCATAGGCTGTTAAAGTATCTAAAAGGTTAAAGTCTTGAAATATAAATCCTAGTTTTTCTCTTCTAAACTCAGCTATTTTCTTTTTATTTAATTCAGTTATATCCTTGCCATCTATACTAATATGACCACCAGTCACCCTATCTATTGTTGAAATGCAATTTAATAATGTGGTTTTCCCACTACCTGATGGTCCCATAATACCTATAAATTCTTCCTGATTAACTTCAAAACTTATATTATTAATTGCTTTTGTTATCATACCTTTACTACCATAATATTTTTGTATATTTTCAACCTTTAATATTGCTTTATTCACAATTTCCTCCTTGCAAATATATACCTGTTACACGTTTAAGTACCCGTATATGTATATATTAATTTTTTTTATTAATTTAAACCATAGAATAACACAACATAAAACTAACAATTTTGTCACTAATACATGTTAAAAAGGATAACTAATCCGTTAGCCAAGAATGCTAGTATAGTTTTCCACATGGTTGAGCTAGTAAAAAATAACTAGTCAATATAATAATATCAACTAGTTATTTTTAATTCTATTAATTTCAACTTAAATAAGCTGTTATACAAAGGCTTTGCTGCTCTTAGAGCTATATCTTTACTCTAATTCCAATTTATTAAAATGTATGCATATTATTTTTGGGGAATAATATAGATACTGTGGTTCCTATACCCTCTTTAGAAGTTATATTAATACCTAAACCTAAACTATCACAAAGCTTTTTGCTTAAATAAAGGCCAAATCCCGTAGATTCTCTAAACTTTCTGCCATTCTCTCCAGTAAAACCTTTATTAAATATGGTGACTAATGATTTTTCGCTTATACCAATGCCTGTATCACTTATATCTAGAATTACTTCTCTATTATTATTTTTACATTTAAATGTAATTTCACCTTCAGCTTTTTCTATATATTTAATAGAATTACTTACTATTTGATGTAAAATAAATTCAATCCACTTTTTATCGCAAAAAATAAATTCATTACATTCTATAATCTTAATTCTTATATTTTTATCAATAAGTGTATTAGAATTTCTAATAACTACATTATTAATACAATTCTTAATATTTAACTTTCTAATTATATAATCTCTATCAACCTGACTGCTTTTACTATAAAAAAGAGACTGATCTATATAATTTTCTACTCTCTCTATTTCCTTTAAAATATTAGAAATTACATTAGATTTATTATTATCAATAATTAATTTAACAGCTGCTATGGGTGTCTTTACTTCATGTATCCACATTTCTATGTATTCTTTGTACTCATGCTTGTCACTTACAAACTTTCCTATCTCATCATTCATAGATTTATTAGTTTGAGTTAAAATATCATAAAAAATTTTACTTTCTAAAAAATCTCCTTCAGAAATAAGCTCTGAAATCAAATATTTCTTATCTAATGAATCTAAATTTTCATACACTTTTTTATAATATTTATTTTTAATAATGTAGTCATAGAAATAAAAACTTATAAATGCTATAAAGTTTAAAATTACTATAAAAATAATAGCATATGTATCAACACTTAAAGCCTTTAAAATCATGGATGTAAATATTAATACAATAACTTTAATTAGAATAAAAATATATTTATCCTTAAAATATTCTCTTATTCTCATATTAAAATATATCCTTGTCCACGTTTAGTTTGAATGTAATCCACTGCTCCAATATCTTCTAGCTTTTTTCTAAGTCTATTAACATTAACAGTAAGGGTATTGTCATCAACAAACTCTGCTTCTTGCCATAAACATTTCATAATCTCATCTCTTGACACAATTTTTCCATTATTATTTATCAATATATGTAAAATTTTACTCTCATTTTTTGTAAGCTCTGCTTTATTATTATTAAACTCTACCTCACTAGCAGCCATGTTATAAACAATTCCTCTACATGTTAAAAAGTCACCTTTTCCATTACCATATGTTCTTTTTAATACAGCAGTAATTCTAGCCAATAAAATTTGTAGATTATAAGGTTTAGTTATAAAATCATCAGCTCCTAGATTTATACTCATAAGTTCGTCTAACTCATCATCTCTACTAGTAACTACTATAATTGGCACCTGTGACACCTTCCTAATTTCCCTACATATATAATAACCATCAAAGTGTGGTAAATTAATGTCTAATAAAACAATATCTGGTTTTTCGCTTATAGTCTCTTCTATTATATTTTGAAAATTCGTTGAAAAACAACAATTATATCCATATCTATTAAGAAATGTACAGAGCTCATTCCTTATTGTAAAATCATCTTCTATAATAAATACTTTTTCCATAATACACCTCACCTACACATTATACTACTTAATAAAATAATGTAATTCTTAATCCCCTTCAATATTTCAATAAAGTACAACCAATTGTTTTCTACCGCCTCATCTTTGATAGATTTCTTTTTAATAAAAGTCTTTAAGACTATTATGCCTATATTATAACACCAAATTTAATTATTACTAATTAAAACTTGACACACCAATTAATAAAATCACTTACACCAAATCAATTATTTTCACAAAATATTTACAATTTAATAATATATTAAATCATTTAGTAATTTACAAAGTTTCATTCCTTGTATAAAATAAATCTTACTGATAGATAATTTTTAAAATAAATTTAAAGGAGATTTTTATATGAACAAACTTGAAGAAATATTATCATTCAATAAATCATTTGTAAAAAATAAAGAATACGAAAAGTATGCAGCAACAAAATATCCATATAAGAAAATGGTTATATTCTCTTGCATGGATACTAGATTAACAGAACTTCTACCTAGAGCCCTAAATCTAAAAAATGGTGATGCAAAAATAATTAAAAATGCTGGAGCAGTAATTACCCATCCTTTTGGAAGTATCATGAGAAGCATTTTAGTAGCAATTTATGAATTAAATGCTGAAGAAGTCTTTGTAATAGGCCATCATGGTTGCGGTATGAGTAATATTGATACAACTAAAACTTTGGAAAAGATTACACAAAGAGGCATATCACAAGATACCTTAGTAACTCTTGAAAATTCAGGCATTGATTTAAAAAATTGGTTTCATGGTTTCGATTGTGTAACTGATTCTGTTAAGAAAAGTGTTTCCATGATCAAAAATCATCCATTAATGCCCAAAGATGTTTTTGTGCATGGTCTTGTAATAGATCCTGAAACAGGAAAACTAGATGTTATTGTAGATGGATACAACAGAAACAACATCTAATTTTTCCAAATAATAGAGATGGGATTCTTAATAAAAGATCTCATATTTATTTCTTTTTACTATATAACTGTCCCCATAAATCGCTAAACACTATATGACTGTCCCCCAGAAAACACATAGTTTATTACTTTAATATTGTAAGACTGTCCCTAAAAGTATAAAAGTACTAAAATTATAAATGTACCAAGAATATCTCTCTAAAAGTGCACATAAAAATTTACCCATAAGTTTGGAAATAATAACTTTATGGGTAATTTTTAAATTATCAATTCATTATATATTATATCTACTTTATTAAATATATTTTTCTTTACATACTGTTTTTATTATTTCATCTATTTTTTCCGCTCTAAATCTCCAAGAATTAAAATATGCGTACACTTGTCTTCCTATTTTTTTATTTTTCTCTTCTAAAGCTAATTCAATAAGATTACTGAATTCTTCTTTATCATTTGCCACATATACAAAACTTCTATCCAATGATTTAACTTCATGTATTGGTGTTGATATTATAGGTTTACCAGTGCTTAAATATTCAAATAATTTTATAGGGCTTACACAGTTTGTCATAGTTGTTACTTTAAAAGGCATTATAAATAAATCCATTTTAGCCATATCATCTATAAGAGTAAAATAATCCTTTCTTCCAAGATAAACTATATTATTTCTCTTAATAGGATCTCCTATTTCATAAAAGTCCCCTATAAATATAAATTTCTTATCTTCATTTGTCTTTGCTATATAATCTATTATTTCATAATCAAGCCATGGTGCTACACTTCCTATAAATCCTATTTGCTTTACCTCATTTTTAGGAATAGTCTCTGCTCTTTTAAAATACTGAAAATCAGCTCCGTTTTTAACTATATGGCATTTATCTTTAAACTTTTCTTGATATTCATATAGCTTATCTGCAGAACATAGTATTATATCACTTTCACTACTTATTTCATCAAAATTACTTTTCCAATGTTCAAATTGCTCACCTGGATAATCTAGACAATCAAATATACTTATATCTCTTGGTATAGTCTTATTTGCCTTATATTGTGGTGGATAACTTTCAACAAGAATTATAGGTCTTGGTAAAATATCAAAGTTTATATTACATTCTCTCACAACTATAAACAGATTATCATTTATTTTCTCTACGGGACTACTCTGTTTAATATGCATTGCTGGATTTATAAAAATGCAAAGATATCCAAGCAAACTCATTTGATATAATAGCTGTTGAGGTCTTTGATACATCCATCTAAAATCAACAGGAGATGGGTATATAATTGTAGGCATAATTTATCACCATTTTTAAATTAATTAGAAAATTTTTTCATATACCATATAATAGTATTCTTTAATCCTTCTTCAAAAGAAACATAGGGCTGCCATCCTAAATTGTGTAATTTCGATGAATCTATAGCATATCTTCTGTCATGTCCTAATCTATCTTTTACATGAGATATGATATTTTTATTTATTTTATACTTTCCAAGTTCATTTAAAATATCTATTATTAAATTTACTATATCTAAATTGGTCTTTTCGTTGTGGCATCCTATATTGTAAACTTCCCCGTTAATTCCCTTATTTAACACCAAATCAATAGCCCTACAATGATCTTTTACATAAATCCAGTCCCTTACATTAAGACCATCTCCATATATAGGTATATTCTTTTCATTTATGCAATTATATATAGTCATTGGTATTAGTTTTTCTTTATGCTGAAAAGGTCCATAATTATTTGAACATCTAGTTATATTTATTGGTAATCCATAGGTGTAATAATAAGACTTAACTAACATATCTGCTGAAGTTTTACTAGCAGAATACGGACTCCTAGGACATATAGAAGATTGCTCTGTAAAATATCCCTCTTCTCCTAAAGAACCATATACCTCATCTGTAGATATTTGTAAATACTTCTTATCATTACTTTTTTGGTAACTATCTTGCCAAAAATTCTTAAAAGTATCCAACAGAATAAATGTCCCCTCTATATTAGTTCTTACAAAATTATAGGGATTGTCTATACTTCTATCCACATGAGATTCTGCCGCAAAATTTACTACATAATCTATATTAAATTTATTAAAAACTTCATAGAGTCTTTCTTTATCACATATATCTCCTTGTATAAAAATATAATTATCATTATTTTCTACTTCTTTTAAATTCTTAATATCCGCTGCATAAGTCAATTTATCATAATTTATTATTTTTATTTCTTTATATTTTTTCAGCATATATAGTATAAAATTTGCTCCAATAAATCCTGCCCCTCCAGTTATAAGATAAGTTTTCATATTTCCTCCTTATAATTGTTTATTACAGTATTTAGTCCTTTCCATTTCTTATCCTTTTCTGATAGTATAATTTCCTCTACCCTATTTATTGGCCAATGTATATTAACATCTGCATCATTCCAAATTATTCCACATTCATCTTCTGGATGATACATCTCAGTACACTTATAAATAAATTTTGCAGTATCTGAAACCACCAAAAATCCATGAGCAAATCCTTCTGGAATATACAACTGCCTTTTATTTTCTTCACTTAAATAAACTCCTATCCATTGACCAAGAGTTTTAGATTTAGCCCTTATATCAACGGCTACATCAAATACTTCTCCTTCTATAACTCTTATAAGTTTACCTTGAGGATATTTTTTTTGAAAATGAAGCCCTCTTAAAACTCCTTTTCTAGATTTTGATTCATTATCTTGTACAAATTTTTTACTTAGTTCATTTTGCACAAATTCCCTTAAATTATAGCTTTCCATAAAATATCCTCTTTTATCATTAAAAACTTTATTTTCTATAATATATACGTCATCAATAAAGGTTTTTATAAATTTAAAATTTGCCATTATATTCTCCCATAAATTATTTAAAATTCTTCATAAAATTAAAAAGTGCCTCCTGCCAGTGTGTCATATGGTTTCCTATAGTGCAAGGAAGCATAACACTATGAAGTACTGAAAAAGTTGGCCTTTTAGCTAATCTTTTTATTTTATCTGAAGTTATAGGGGTTATTTTGCAAGATATATGAGCAAAATCTAATATTGATGTTGCAAAATCATACCAACTACACTGTCCTCTTCCTGTACAATGATATATTCCATATTCCTCTGTATTCAATATTTTAAGAATATGATATACAAGTTCATCACAGCTAGTGGGACTTCCTAGTTGATCTTTTACTACTTCTAACTTTCCTCTATCTTTAGCTATATCAATTATAGTGCTAACAAAATTTTTCCCATAGTTACTGTACAACCAAGAAGTCCTTACTATGAAATATCTACTTGAAAAATTCATTACATACTTTTCACCTAGTAATTTACTTTTTCCATATATATTTTGTGGACATGGCAAGTCCATCTCCGTATAAGGTTTTTCTCCTTCGCCGGAAAAAACATAATCCGTAGATATATAAATAATCTTTGCATTAACCTTTTCTGCAGCTATAGCCAAATTTCTTGCTCCTAAAGAGTTTACAGCAAAAGCCTTCATATTTTCTTTTTCACAATTGTCTACTAGAGTATAAGCTGCTAAATTTATAATAAATTGTGGTGAAAGCTCCTCTATATATTTCATTACAGACGCATAATTTGTAACATCAAGCTCTTTAGAACTAGGTGTTACTATATGTGCATCTTTATAATTTGAATCTATATTTCCTAAACTACTACATCCACTTCTTAAACACTTTAATATACTCTTTCCAAGCTGTCCAGAAGCTCCTGTTATTAATATTTTCAATTTCACCACCTCTTTTTATGGATAACTTTTAATTAACATTTTGTTGTAAAATTTCATCTAAATTTATATCCTTAGCTAAATTATTAGAGTACAATAATGAATCAAAAGTTCCTGCATCTGTCCACCAACCCTTTAATATATCAAAGGTTAATTCACTATTTTTTATATACCAGTTGTTAACATCAGTTATTTCCAGTTCTCCTCTTCTAGAAGGCTTTAAAGTTTTAATAATATCAAAAACCAATTCATCATACATATATATACCAGTAACACAATAATTGCTTTTAGGTAGTGATGGTTTTTCTTCAATAGATATAATTTTGTTACCATTAAGCTCTGCTACTCCATACCTTTCTGGATCTTTTACTGCTTTCAATAAAATTTTCGCTCCTGTACATTGCTTAGAAAATTTGTCTACATATTCTTTTATACTATCTTCAAAAATATTATCTCCCAGTAAAACAAGAGATTTATCTTTATTTACAAAATCTTCGCAAAGGGCTAATGCCTCTGCAATGCCTCCAGCTTTGTCTTGAACTCTAAAGGTAAATTTTAATTTATATTTTTCTCCACTACCTAAAAGATTTACTACTGATCCCATGTGCTCTTTTCCTGTAATAACCATAATGTCTTCTATTCCACATTCCTTTATTTTGGCTATGCTATAATCTATCATTGGATATTTACCCACTGGTAATAAATGCTTGTTTGTTACATCAGTAAGCGGGGACAGCCTTGAACCTGTTCCCCCTGCTAATATTATCCCTTTCATCTCTATCTATCTCCAATTTTAGATTTTATCCACTAGCTACCATGCATAATAATCTCTTTTTCTACCATTAAGAAATCTAGAACTCTTTGCCTTTTAATCATTTAAAGGTGTTATGTTACGCATAGTGGCTATATTTCTGGATAAGTTCTTCTAAGGTTCAGATGAAGGGAAAATTTCTTCTAGTAAAACTTCACCTGAACCTAAGAATCACCTTATTACTTATAATAATTCTTTAATTTATCATATTCATAAAACCATATATTGTGTTACTATTCATATATATTTAAAGCATTTATGATATAATCTATTTCTTCCTCTTTCATTCCATACCATATAGGAATGCTTAAAACTTCTTTTGCTAGTAATTCCCCTATTTTAAAATCTCCATTCTTATAGTTCAAATCCTTATAACATTCCTGTAGATGTATAGGAATAGGATAATGAATTTGTGTATCTATTCCTATATCATGAAGATGCTGTTTTAAATTATCTCTGCTTTTACTTCTTATAACAAATAAATGCCAGACCTGTTTCATATTCTCAAATATATTTGGTACTGTAATAAAAGGATTTTTTATTTCATTAATATATTTTCTTGCTACTCTAGTTCTTTCATTATTCCATTTAATTAAATATTTTAACTTTATTCTTAAAACTGCCGCTTGTATTTCATCTAATCTAGAATTTACCCCCTTATAATAGTGATGATACTTTTTTATAGAGCCATAATTTCTAAGAGCTATTATTTTTTCATATATGTGCTTTTTATTCGTAACCACGGCTCCTGCGTCCCCTAAAGCACCTAAATTCTTTCCTGGATAAAAGCTAAAAGCTGCTGCATCTGCAAAACTTCCAACATGCTTTCCATTATAAATTGCCCCATGAGCCTGAGCGCAATCCTCGATTACTTTAATGGAATATTGTTTTGAAATTTTAATTATTTCATCCATATCAGCTGGTGTTCCATAAAGATGAACTGGTATTATTGCTTTTGTTTTATTTGTTATATGATTTTCTACTAAAGAAGTATCTATATTAAAATTTTTAGTATTAACATCTACAAAAACAGGTTTTGCCCCTACATAGGATATGGCTAAAGCTGTAGCTATGAATGTATTAATAGGAACTATAACTTCATCTCCATCTCCTATATCATTAGCCTTAAGGGCCAATACAAGAGCATCTAACCCATTGCCACAACTAGCACAATATTTAGTATTACAAAATGTTTTAAACTCATTTTCAAAATTGTCCACTTCTTCTCCTAAAACAAAGTCATTTTTATGATATATTTGCATAAATTTTTTCTGCACTTCGTCTTCTATCTCTTTATGCATAGATTCAAAATTGGCAAATGGAATATTCATTTTTCTCCTCCTTAAGCTAATGTTATAGTGTTAATTCATAGCAATCATATGCTACTGCTCTTCCACCAAACATTTCTTTTTGTCTAATTAATCCTTCATTTAAATAAAGTCCATTATTCTCAGTAGAAATTCCAAAATCAAAATAAATTTTATCCTTATAATATTTATTTATTAAATCATAAATTATAATATCTAAAGCTCCACATTTCTCTCCTTGTTTTGAAACTGCCATATATTGAGTATGAGCTATATTTAAATTTTCATATATTATTGTTCCTGCAAGAATTTCTTTATTCTTATGGCAGATAAAAAGCTTTATATTTTCTGGAAAATTAAGAGATAATTTTTTTATTTCATCAGCTGTATGCACAGGCTCTTTATTATATTTTTCTTTTAATACTCTATACTCAAGCTCCATAAATTCTTTAAAATCAAAACTTCTCTCTACCTGCAACTCATTTTTTAAAGCTTTATTTACTGCATACTTTCTACCTTTAGATAACTTTAATTTTTCATTTAAATATATAGTAGAAGACAAATCTCTTTTTATGAGCTTGAAGCCACACCTAAATAAAGCATATAAATCTTCATCAGAAGGTATTTTATTGTATATATAGGGAATAGGTTTATAGATTATATTTGATATATTATTTTCTCTGCAGTATTTTATAATAGAATTGAATATTTTTATCATTTGACCTGTAGTTACTGAAGTGTCACATACCATTCCACCAAAAGTTAGTCCTCCGTGGCTTACTAATTCCCACTTCTTATCTTCTTTTAAATTTATATTAGCAGGAAGAATCGCTATTAATTTTCTATTTTTAAAAAACATTAACGATCTATCTATGAATCTATGACTATGATAATCCATATAGTTTCTATTGAACATAAAATGGGTATTTTTACCCTTATCTATTAAATCATTCCAAAGGTCTTTCTTGTCTTTACTATAAGGCTCAATATAAATTTCTTCCATATTTACACCTCTTATAATTTTTATAAAAGCTGTGCATATCCAAAACCTTCTTTATCATAACCATTGCCATTGTAAAATAAATATACATTATTGTTGCACTTTGTAATTGCTGGATAAGCCATCATTTCGCTATCCCATCCATCTTTTGAAAAATCAATATTAAGATCTTTGTCTTTTCTAATCCAATTAATTCCATCAAAAGATTCTGCATAGGCTAATCTATAAGTTAAACTTTCACTTCCTGCACAAAAAAACATTTTATATATACCTTCATCTTTTATTACATAAGGTCTACCTACTCTATATTCGTCCCCAGATGTAGGAATTACTGTAGTACCTGTAAAATCAAATTTTTTTAAGTCCCTTGTTTCTCCATATCTTATATCATATATGGGAAGAGTCTTATATTTGCCTTTTTTAAAACAATTTCCTCCTCCATACCAAACCTTAAATATTCCATCTTCAAACACTATGGAGTGTATAACTCTAAATAATGTTTCATAAGAAGTTCTTTCCATTATAGGTGTATTTAAATATCTTTTAAAAGTTTCCCCTCTGTCACTGCTTACAGCAAGTCCTGAAAATATAAGCATTCTTACCTTATTGCCTAGTTGATATCCAGCATAATACATATAGAGCTTATTCTTATATTCAATAACTGCACAAGGTACTACCCCATTGTCATCAAAGCATCCTTCTTTTCCTATATCTAAAACAGGTTTTTGTGATACTTTTATTACTTTAGATGGATTTGAGCTATTTACATCAATATAATGCACTCTACTTACTCCATTTTCATCTCTAAAACCTGCAAATATTCTTATAATATTATCTGAAAACTTATAAGGTGTAGGTTGAAGTCCTGGCTTATATATTTGTCCTTTCTTTATCCATTTCAATATAATCCCTTCCTTCAAAATTTAAATACCAAACTTCTCATAGACAGTTTTCTCTATTGGTTTTGCTGGACTTCCTACATATATTTTCCCTTTATTCTCTATAGTTTTTGTAATAACTGAACCTGCCCCTATTAAAGTATCTTCTGCAATACTTATGCTGTCTACTAATGTGCTATTAACTCCTAAAAAACAATTTTTCCCTACATTGCAGTATCCAGATATAACTACGTGAGATGATATAAAGGAATTATCGCCTATTATAGCTCTATGTCCCACATGATTACCACTCCAAAGCACTACATTATTCCCTATATTCACATTATATTGGATAACATTGTTTTCAAATATAAATGAATTTTCACCTATCTTTGCATTTCTCCAAACAAAGGATTTAGAACTAACATAGGATACAAATTTATATCCTTTATCTTTAGCTTCATTATATAGTCTAGTCCTAACTCTATTAAGCTTAGTAAAAGTTATAGCAGTAAAAACTTTATATTTTTCCTTGGGATAATTCTTTTCAATATCTTCAAAAGCAATTACAGGAATGTTAAATAAACTGTCTTTAGTTATATAGTCCTTTTCTACGGCAAAGGCAACCACTTCATAAGGTGAATCATAGGTAAAATACTCATAAGCAATTTCTGCAAATTCTCCATCTCCTATAATTACTATAGGTTGTTTCTCTTCTTCAAATCTATCCATATAAACCCCTCCATCTCAATTTAAACTGTTTAAAAAGCTACTATAGTCTCTTATATAATCATCTTCACTATAATAATCAGAGGCTAGTACCATTAAAACAGCATCCTGTGAAAAGTCGAACATCTCCCTCCATGTATTGGGTCCTATATACAATCCCATATAAGGTTTATCCAAAATTACAACTTCCTTTTCTTTTCCATTATCTAATAACACTTTACAACTTCCATTTATGCATATTAATATCTGTTTAAGTGTTTTATGAGAATGCTTTCCTCTTACCACATACTTCTTCGTATCATACATATAATAAATTCTTTTCACACTAAAAGGTATGTCCTTGTTTTCTTCTATAGCTACTAAAACCCCTCTGTAATCCCCTATTTGCTTAAAATTATATTTTATAATTTCCATGTCTAACCTCTATTTATACAATTAATTTTTCAAGCATATATTTATTGCTTCCTTTAAACATATAAGAAGTTCTTCTCGTAATGATCTAAATTCCTCATCTTTATTGTCTACTTCACATATAGTTTTTAAATTTCTACTATAGTCAGTAAACCAGTTTATAATGCATTGTTTATATTCTTTAAAATCTTTTATAAAACATTTACTCTCATAGGATTTATTTATAAGATAATTCCACTCCAATGCACCTTGTATCTGAAGATTTACATTATAGGTATTTTGGTCTTTATGAATTCTAAAAAAACTTAATGGTTCTCTTATATATATTAAGTTCCCTTTCTTCAAAAGCTTTAACCATAATGCTACATCTCCTATGCATTTAAACTTTACTCCTTCGTATTCTAAAACATTTTTATCAATGCTTTCCTTTTTGAACATAGCTGTAGTAAGTTCTCCAACTACATTCATCCTGTTTTTAATCATAAAATGGCCCAAACTTTCACCTGAAATTTTACTATTTCTATCTATTAATGGTTTAGTAACTTCTAAATCTGGAATAAAATTATCATTGTCATCTATAAGTTTTCTATAAGACGTGACTAAAGTAATATCTTTGTGTTGTTTGAAATAGTTAAGCATATTTTCTATTTTATTTTTAGAAAATATATCATCTTGAAGAAGAAAATTTATATACTCTCCACTACACATATGAAAACATTTTTGCAGATTTTTGGCTCCTCTATCTCCTAGTGGCCCTCCATTATTATAGTATTTTATATTACTATAATTATTAATATATGATTTTATAACATTGTTAATATCATCTGTACTACTATCATCACATACAATTATTTCTATATTGTTATAACTTTGATTCACTACACTATCCAAAGCCTTTTTAAAATATTTTTCTTCATTATATGCAGGTATTAAAATGCTCACTAATGGATTATACTGTTCTATATTATCTCCTCCTTTTCATATTCCTTTATAAACTTCAATCTATACTCTTCATACCCATCTAAACTTACTATGCCACAATTGTGTATGAACCAAGGATTAAATTGATTTATAACTGCTACTTTATACCCTTTTCTATAAAACTCTTTGCATTGAGATATATCATAAAAATGCCATCCATTAAATACATCTTCTCTCCAAGTTATATCTTTAGAAGTTATTAGTATTAATCCGTCCAAAGCTTCTACCTCTTTATATAATCCACCAAAATCATTAAACTTTAAATAACTCATATTATTGTTATGATTATCAAATACTTTACCATAACACTTTCCTTCCCACCATATAGCATTCTTAGGTAACTTTTCACAGCCTGTACATCCTAAAACCCCTAAATTTTCATCCTTATTGAATATATTTATAATATCTCTTATAAAATATTTATTTAATATATAAACATCTTGATGTATATATACTTTATACTTAGCATTGGTATTATTCATAGCAACATTATACCCACTAGTTAAACTTGGAGCATTTTCTACAGCTAATATTTCACAAGAAACATTAGCATAATCATTTAATCTATTTATATAATTTTTTGCTTCTTTAAATTTATTTCTATTATTTATACAGCATATAAATGCAATCTTGTTTTTATCTATATTAATATTGCTATCTGTTGTTTTGCATTTATTATAATTTAAATATCTCACCTTTACCTTTTCTTTTTTATCTATTAAATTTATTAGAATTTTATTATACAATTCAATTAAAGAATAATTATTAAATTCTTTAGTCAATGTGGCTTTTATATACTCTTCTTTTAACTTAAATATATCTCTATTTATTATAAAGGTTCCCTGTTTTTTTATAAGTTTCACTGCATTTATAAAATCTTTTTCAAAATTATATAAGTTCTTAACTTCTATATAAATATAGTCAAAGAGATTTTTTCTCTCCATATTATATATTTCATCATAGGTATATATAGTAATACTCTTTCCTATTCCTCTATCATTATTCCATCCACAAGGAGCAAGTGTTTTTATTAAATTAATATCATTTTCTATTCCATATACTTCTATATTCTTAAATATAGTTTTTAGATAAAGAAGACTTCCTCCTCCTCCACAGTTTACATGTAGAAAGCTAAATTTATCTAATGAGTTTTCATTTAAAAATATTGGAGTGTCTCTATTAAATCCAAAAATTTCATCTGAGGCAACTCCCCATTTTTTATAGAATTTTTCTCTATTAATTAACATTGAATTGCTAAGAAAAGATAAATTTTTATTGAAAGAAACACTGCCAAAATGATGTATATAACAGTCTTTACAAAGCATAAGTCTATATCCTTCTCTTATAATTCTCAAAGAATAATCATCATCTTCAAAATTTCCTGGTGTAAATCTTTGGTCTAAAAGTCCTATTTTATCTAAAACCTCTCTTTTTATAAGCATACAAAAACCTACAAGTTTTAGTCTCTCTTCCCATCTATTACTATCTGATATATTGTTTACTTTTGCAAAATCTTGAAGTTCATTTAAATTTTTATAACTTGCATTTATAGTTTGAAGATATGAGCAACTATTAGTTACAGCTCCTACCGCTCCTATATCTTTACTACTATATAGGCATTTATTTAAATTTAACAACCAATTATTAGTTACTATTACATCATTGTTTAAAAGTAAAATATCATTTTCTTTATTTGCAATCTGTATGCCTTGATTACATCCTTGTGGAAATCCTCTATTACTTTCATTTAATATAAATTTGATTCCTTTTAATCCCTTTATATAATCTACTGTTCCATCCTGAGAACCATTATCTACTATTATCAGTTCATAAGTTCTCTCTTTAGTATATTTTCTAATACTTTCTAAACATAATTTTGTATACTTCAGATTATCCTTTGTAAGTATTACTATACTTGTTTTCATAAGATCCCCATCCTTAAATGTTAGTGTACGCTTATATAATCTATTCATTTAATTATTAATTTGTGCAAAACTTTGTATTGATTGATGATTTACAATATCGTATTTAGCGAATATATTTACAACCATGGAAATATAATAAAATGAACATTAAAAATCACATATTCACACAACTTTTAATATATTAAATTACGAACAAAAATAAGTTCTTAAATAGTTAGAAAAATTCTTACTAAAATTTGAAATAAAAAAAGGATGTGTTCTTTATGCCTAATAAGGTTGTTTTCAGCAATATAGCTGAAGACTTAAAAGTTCAAATCTATGGAAGTACAGGGACAGGGACAACCCCTATAAAGGTTACTTCTGATGGTTCTGTTAGTATTACTGGTGATATTTCTATAACAGCCACTGATTTAGATATAAGAAATTTGACTTTCACTCAGGATAGCGTATATGTTTATGGTTCTGACGGTTCAACTGGTCATATCTTAAAAGTTGACGATGCTGGTAATGTAATTGTAACTGCTACAGATTTAGACATTAGAAATTTACTTGCTACTTTAGATACAGTTACTGTTACTGCTGAAGACTTTGACATTAGAAATCTACTTGCTACTTTGGATACAGTTACTGTTACTGCTGAAGACTTTGACATTAGAAATTTACTTGCTACTTTGGATACAGTTACTGTTACTGCTACAGACTTTGACATTAGAAATCTACTTGCTACTTTGGATACAGTTACTGTTACTGCTGAAGACTTCGACATTAGAAATCTACTTGCTACTTTGGATACAGTTACTGTTACTGCTGAAGACTTCGACATTAGAAATCTACTTGCTACTTTAGATACAGTTACTGTTACTGCTACAGACTTTGACATTAGAAATATTTCCTATACAGATGATTCAATTGAATTAGGTTCTAGAAGGGTAACAGAGTCTTCTAATACTACTCTTATAGCAAATGTAATAGGAACTAACGACCCAGTATTTACAATTGACACTTCAATCTACTCTGATGCATCAATATTCGTAAGAAATACAGGATCAGCTGATATAGGTTTTGATGTAGAAGTTTCTCCTTTAGATGATGGTAATTATTTCGTAGATGATGGAGCTGCTACAGTTACTGTTCAAACTTCAACTTCGGGTTTACTTCCTGTAGGTAGATATGGTAAGTATACAAGGCTTATATTTAATACAGCTGGTTCCTCAGCTACTGCTGAATTATATTTTGTAGGTGTTGTATAATATAATCCTCACTATTATTTAAAATTTTTCTGTCACATGATGTTAAGTTATTGCTAATTTTAGTATGATAGCTATAAGATAAAATTAACCGGATGTTGAACCTATTAAATTAGGTTTAATATCCGGTGTTATTAAGTAAGTCATAAAGCTTATATAAATTTAATATAATTAGGAGGGGCTTTCCTTGATAAGCTTATGTATGATAGTAAAAAATGAAGAAGATAATTTGGACAGATGCCTAAAAAGTATCGAAGGCATAGTTGATCAAATTATCATTGTAGATACAGGTTCAACAGATTCTACTGTAAATATAGCCCAAAAATATACTGATGAAATTTATTATTATAAGTGGGATAACGACTTTAGTGCTGCAAGAAATTTCTCTTTAGAGAAAGCTAAAGGAGATTGGATATTATTATTAGATGGTGATGATGAAGTTCCCGAAGAATATAAAAATAAAATTTTAGAGCTTACTTCTAATAAAAATATTGAAGGTTATTTTTTTAAAACTATAAATTTTTTAAATTCATCTTATAACAATAAAGATGTAATAGTAAATTCTAACTTTAGATTATTTCAAAATAAACCTTTTTATAGATTCAGCGGAAGAATTCATGAACAGCTAGCATCTAATATAAAAAAAATATGTCCTGAAGCTATATTAAAAACTGAAGATATAGAAATATATCATTACGGCTATTTACAAGAAAATGTTGAAAAGAAGAATAAAAGACAACGAAATTTAAAAATACTTGAAGAAGAAATAAAAGCATCTCCAAATGATCCTTTTACAGAATTCAATTTAGCTAGTGAATATTATTCCTTAAGACAGTATGATAAAGCTATTCCACTTTATATTAAAGCTATGACTAATTGTAGCCCAAATTTAGCTTATTATACAAAAATAATTATAAGACTAACTTTATGTTTTATTGAAACTAAATTATATGAAAAAGCATACGATTGTATAAACACAGGATTAAAATATTATAATAAATTATCTGATTTTTATTATCTTAGAAGTTTAATTCACCTAAATCTGTCAAAACCTACTTTGGCTATAGATGATTTAAATAAATGTATTGAATATGGAGAACCTCCTCAAGAAATTGCTTTCTTTAGTGGAGTTGGAAGTTATTTAAGTTACGAAAGATTAGCAAATATATATTCTTCTTTAGAAGATTATGAAAAATGTCTAGACTGTTGTTATAAGACATTAAATTATAATAGCAACATTAATATAATCTACCTTCTTGTACACTGCCTATACAAACTTAATTTAGACAAAAATTATATAAGAAATACACTAAATAAATTATTTGGAAACAATTTATCTAATAGTGCAAGTATCATTTCTCATATACTTGTTTGTGAAAAAGATTATGCCTTAGCCTTGGAATACTGTAATGTAGGACTTAATTCTAAAAAAGATGATAAACTTTTCTATTTAAAAGGTCTTTGCGAATTTAAACTTTTTAATTTTAATGGATGCTTAAATAGTTTCTCTAATATAGTATCTGATGCCTATAAGGAAGAATCTTTATTATTTAAATTTTTATCCTATATTAAGCTTAATAAAGAAGATGAAATTTCCAATTTACTAAATGAGAAAAGTAAGGTTACTGATATATGTAAATGCTATTATTTGCTAATAAATAGCAAAGAAGTTAATGATATTACCGATGACGAAAATGAATCTATAATTTACTCAAAAATTATATTTAAGCTTTTAGATATTTTATTAGAATTTGAAGAATATGATAACTTTGAAAAAGCTTTAGAATTATTAAATTTAATAAATGACAACACTTTACTTTTAAAATTAGGTAAACTTTATTTCAAATATGAAAAATATAATTTAAGTATGAAAGAACTTTTACGTTCTATTAATTTAATGAATGTAATGGATGGAGAAGGTGCTAACATCTTAAACAAACTCTATTTAAGGATGTGATTACTTTGCCTGAAATGATATTTTATTCAGACTATGATGTAACATTAGATCAAGCAAACCCAGGAACTAACTGGGCTGAAAGCGACTTTTTATTATCAGGCTTATATTTATCTTCATCTACTCCCCCTTCTCTTTATAGAAGCCTTCTTCATTTTGATGTAAGTTCGATACCTTCATCTGCTGTAATAGAAAGTTGCACTTTAAGCTTGTATGTATATAGCGCAGTTGATCCTAATATAAGAGATTTTTTTACTCCTTATTTGGTTAATTCTTCTTGGACAGAAGCTACAAAATGGGCTACTCAACCAGGAATAAATTACTCAATTAGAGGTTCTTCCGAGGCAATAACCTCTAGAGGATTTGTAAATTTTGATATTACTACTTTATTAAAATATTGGGTTGGTACTGGAATTAACAATGGTTTAGTTATTAACTCTACAGAAATAGTAGAATATGGAGTTAAAACTTTTTTTAGTAGTAATGAAACTACTTCACTAGGACTTAGACCTTTTATTAAAGTAGTATATAATGATCCATCTTCTGTGTTTATATATGAACGAAGATTTGAAAATATGACAGATACAGTAATTACTTCTCCTTCAGAACAAGCTACTGCTGCAATAAATATATCCAATATTTCTGAATACACTATATTCATTAGAAACATTGGTGATAATCCAATTAAGGTATCCTTAGATGTAAGTCCAGATGGTTCAAATTTCCTTCCAGATACTACTGACGAGCCTTTAGCTGTAGGAGAATTAGGTTTAATTACTCCAAAATATTTTACAAATTATATTAGACTTAGATATTCTTCTCCTGATGGGATTAGTAATTTAAAATACTGGATATTAAAACAATATTAAATTATTCTTAGGTTCAGATGGAATTCACTTATATAAAATACTCCATCCATCTGAACCTTATTAAGAGCTCCTTCTTCTTTATATAAAATACTTATCTAAACTTGGTGGTTTTAAGTATCATAATTGCAAATAAAGAAGGTGATTTTATTGCCCTATATAAATGAAGAAATATTTCACTATTCTTGCGATATTAAATATGTATTTAAGAAAGCTATTAAAAATTATAAATACCTGATGATAATTTTTTCAGCCTTTAGCCCAATTGGTGAACCACCCCATTATAGTTATATAACTACTTTTAATGATATAGATATTAACAAGCTTTATATATTAGATGATTATGGTGATAGAGGCTGTTATTATCTAGGCAAACATAGATCTTTTAACTTTGAAGCTTCAGTTTACAAACTTATAAAATGTATTTTATCAAAATATAATATAAATGAGAGTAATGTAATATGCACAGGTTCTAGTAAAGGAGGCTACTCTTGTCTATATTATGGTATGAAATATGGTATGGGGTATATAATATCTGGAGCGCCTCAAAGTAAAATAGGTTCATATCTGATAAAGCAATGTCCTACCGCTATGAATACAGCTAAATTTATATCTGGTGATATAAATAATAATGATATTATATATTTGGACAATTTAATATTTGACATAATAAAAAAAGTTCCTATTGTATCCCAAATATTTATTCATGTTGGTAGAGGAGATTTCCATTATGAAAATCATGTTATGCCATTAATAAATACTTTTGATAAATACAAAATTAAATATGAATTAGATATTGAAGATTATTCTTCTCACAATGATACAGGAATATATTATCCAAATTATTTAAGAAAAATATTACTCCATATTATGAAATAATTGTAAGCTTCAGCTGGAGTTTCCCTAAAATCAAAACCTTCCCCCCAACTGAAGCTTAAAATATTTTTATTATCCATCATATTCTACTAAAGCTTTCTTAAGTTTTCTAACTCCTCCCCTAGGATTTTCTATATCTCCTTTATATCTAGGAATCAGGTGTACATGTAAATGCATTATAGTTTGTCCGGCATCATAACCAACATTTACTCCTATATTATAGCCTGATGGCTCATACTGAACATCTAACATTTCCTTCACTTCATGCAATAAATTGCGTATAGATTTTACTTCTTCTTCTGTAGCTTCAAAATAGCTTGCGAAATGCCTTTTGGGTATTATAAGTACATGTCCTTCATTTACTGGATGCTTATCCATTATAGCAAAAGCTAACTTATTTTCTGCTATTATTTCTAGTTCATCATTATTACAAAATATACAATTCATTTTTCTTCTCCTTAACTCTAATAATATATTAATTATATATTATAAACTAAATTATAACTTTTTTTAAATTAAAATATTATTAGTTTTCCAAACCCCTCAACATATTTTCCAGTTCTATTATTTTCTTCTTTCCTTCTTTGTAATTGCTATCCTTAGTTAAAATATATCTCAATAATTTATCAGCTTTACTATAAAATCTTAGATTGATAAATCCTAATGCTTTTCTATATAAAATATTTAAATCCTCTCCTCCTTCTTTAATTATTTTGTTCCAATATTGTATAGACTTCAAAGGATTTTTGTATAAAAGTTTATCTCCTTCTTTTAGGTAACTATTCAAATCATTAAATTCATCCTTTGTTACGAAAGTTAACTGGTCTTCTGTTATAGGTTGATCATATCTTTCATAACTATAAGTTTCTATATATCTTATACAATTTTCTATTATTTCCTCTGCTTCTTCTCCTTTTGCAAACCATGTATTAGATTTACCCATTCCCTTTCCTGCTCCTATTACTCTAGCAGGATATATTATATAAGTTCTATGCATAGGAGGTATCAAAACACAATCTTCCACCTTCGCTTTTATATTATAAATTAATAAAGAATTTTCTTTATAGAATCTATATACTGTAGCATTTTTATACCATCCTATTATTCTCCCTCCTACTTTATCATTGGGTCTTTTAGCTACCCATATTACTAATACTTCTTCTAAGGAATCCTTATTCTCCCCGCTATCATCTATTTTTTCTAATTGAAGTTCACTATTTTTATTTCCGCTAGATTTTGTGCATACATACCCATAATAATTGCCATCTATATTCAAAAAATTATATTGTTCAGCTCCTTTATGATTTTTATCCACATATTCTCCTGATAATGTAATATTATCATCTCCTGTAACTCCTTTATATCTCTTCATCCACCCTATGTTACAGAACAATATCTTCATTAAAAATCCCTCCATTTTAATTAAATTAATAAAGCCCCCCCTATACTATTTCTAATATAAGGGGGCGTTTTATAATTTTTTAAAATAAAAATTATCATTTCCAATCATATGTATTTAATACATTCAATTGAATATTATATCATATTTTACAATAAAATTCACTATATAAAAGTATTTTAATAAATTTTATAACTTATTTTAATTTAATAATTCAGAACCACCCTAATATGTTTTTAATATTATATATTAAGAATATAGGAGATGATTAATATGAAATTCATTAAGAATTTAAGAATAAAAACAAAACTTATACTGTCATTTCTCTTTATGACAGTAATTATTATAATGGTTGGATTTACTGGATTAATTAGCATAAAAACTATAAATAAAAACGCTTCTACTATGTATATGTATAATTTAAAAAGTATAGATGATCTACACTTAATAAGGGAAAATATATTAGATGCACGAGCTGAGCTACAAGCATCAATTTTCATAAACACCGAAGAAGAAATTCAAAGTAGAATTAACAATATTGAGAAATTAAAACTTACCAATAATCAATTAATAAATAAATATGATAAATATCCTTTATCTCCTGAAGCAATGAGAATATGGGATAAATTTAAAGAAGATCTTGCAATATATAGGGAAGCTCAAGCTAAAACAATTCAATTAATAAAATTAAAAAAGTTTTCTGATGCTGAAAATTATTGGCCTGAAATGAGAAAATCCAGAGAAAAAATACTTGTATCCTTAAATAATTTAATAGATAAAAATACTACTATGGCTAAACAATTTAATGATACAAATAATCAATTATATAGAAAAATGATAATTACAATGATCTTCATTATGATTTTGGGATTATTAGTATCAATAGTACTATCAATAATAATATCAAAATATATTTCTAATTCATTAAAAGAAGGATTAAACTTTGCAAAAGCCATTGGTAATGGAGATTTAACTTATAATATTGACTTAAAGTCTAATGATGAATTAGGTGAATTAAGCAAAGAGCTTCATTTAGCTCAAAGTAATATGAAAAATTTAGTACAAGCTATAATTGAACAATCTAATGAAAGTAGTATAGAGAGTGAACAGCTGCTTAAAAGTATAGAAAATATAAATACTAAAATAAAAAATATAGATAAATCTACTCAAACTATAGTTGAAGAACTTTCCGAAGTTAATGCTACTACTGAAGAAATTACAGCATCTATTGAAGAAGTTAACGCTGGAACTACTGAACTTTCAAAACGAGCTATTGAAGGAAGTAATGAGTCTATCAATATAAAAGAGAAATCAGAAGAACTGAAAGCTAAAGGTAATTTATCAAAAACTTCAACTAATAAATTGTGTGAAGAAAAAGAAAAAAATATAATTAAAGCAATAGAAGATGGGCAAGTAGTTAAAGAAATAAAAATAATGGCAGATGCTATAGCAACCATTGCCGAACAAACTAATCTTCTTTCATTAAATGCAACTATAGAGGCAGCAAAAGCTGGAGAGTATGGAAAAGGATTTGCTGTGGTAGCTAATGAAATAAAAAAACTTGCAGAACAATCTAATAAAAATGTTTCCAATATACAAAATATCGTTGAAAAAGTAGAGTTGGCATTTAAAAACTTATCAGATAATTCTCATGAAGTTATAGAATTTATCAATAATAATATTAAAAAAGATTATGATTTATTAGTTGATACAGGAAATAAATATGAAAAAGATGCTAAGTTCTTAAATGAAATGTCTCAAAATATTGCTGCCATGTCTGAAGAGATTAATGCAACTATAGATGAAGTATCTACAGTTGTACAAAATATTTCGCAGTCACTAAACAACAGTAATAACAGTTCAAATAATATACTAGAAAGCATAAATGAAACTTCAGTTAACATGAATAAAATAGTTTCAATTGCAGAAAAACAATTAACTATAACTACTAAATTAAATGATTCTATAAAACAGTTTAAAATATAACAAATATTTCATATATAAAAGCGTGGAAATCATTCCACGCTTTTTAAACTCTTTAATTTGTAAATCTTTTAATTTCTTTTGATAAAATTTTAAACATATTTTCATTTCTACTATCTAATGCTTCGTTTATAAGTATATATAAAGCATTTAAATAAAGCTTATCTTTTTCTATCTTTCTCAAAAATCCAGTTGTAGTTTTATTTAACTCTTCTACTATTCTTCTTTCTCTATAAAAAGCATTTAATGCTATTAAGTATTCCCCTATTTCTTCTTTTGAAAGTACAAAAAATACTCTAGAATTAGAAATCTTATTCTCTTTAATAGAACAAATTTTTAGGTAATTCTCATTTAAAGAAGAAATAACTATTTTTTGTCCTTCCTTAACTAAGAATTCTTCTTCTATATCTAAAGAGTTTTTTACATTAAAATATACCTTTTTTAAGAAATTAATATAATGTGTAAATTTATTTTGTGTAAAAACAAAGTTATTGAATTCATTACTTCTTTTAAAACATAAATTGTACACTTCTTGTCCCTTAAAGTCATTCTTTGCAACAAACAACATATAATCTAAATATCTATTTAAAGTCCTCTCTGGAATGAATCTTACGCCGTACTTAAATCTGCTACCCAATGTATTTTTTGGTAAAACAAAGTTATTTATTTCCACGACAAATTCTCCTTTTTTTCGATTAAATTACAACATAGTATATTATACATTAAAAAAATCATTATAGCGCCTTTTGCGAAATATTAAGATAATTTAAATTTTAGATATAGTTTTTATTTTATTAAGGTTATAATATTATTGAAAGGATCTGTGATATTCTATGAATATACCTAATAAAAATAAATATTATATATATACTCGAGATAACGGTAAATGTTACTATTGTGGAAAAAATTTAAAATATAATAATATAACCTTAGATCATTTTCTTCCTAAAAGCAAAAAAGGTACTACAGACATTTTTAATTTAGTTACCTGCTGCAAATTTTGTAATAAATTAAAAGGAAATAGAATCCCTGAAAATTATGAAGAAACTATATTGCAGCTATTTTTAAAAGCTGTAGATGATAATTATATATTAGGAAGTGGTTTAAAAGTTTCTCAAAAAGATCTTAAATCAGATCTTGTAAAAGTAACTAAGCTAGAAGGGCTAACAGATTATTTCATATTCCAAAGTTTAGAAAAGAGATTTTATGTAAAAAATAATAGAGTATTTAAAATAATACATCTTTAATCAATTACAGATTACAGATAACAAAGCACAGAACATATTTTCAAAAACAATAATGTTAGCAAAGAATTTTTTCCTTATCTGTACTCTGTTCTCTATATTCTGTTATATTAAAAATTACTTATAATTTGTTACACTGTCAACTAATAATAAATTTTTCCTTCTATTCTTCTTTCATAGTTAGACCAGGTGCCCGGTGTAAGTCCTGCTTTTATCTGAGATATCTTATTCAAAGTAGCATCTACATAATCTGCATAATGAACTATATAAGCTTCTTCTGTGTTTGGCTGCTTAGGTGACCCATATTCCATCTTTCCATGATGTTGTACTATGCATCCCTTCATTCTTTCTTTAAACTCTTCATTGTAAACATCCATATCAGCTCCAAAAGCTTCTTCAAGCATAGTTACTCCTATAACAATATGTCCTTCCATTTCTCCTTTTAATGTATAAGAAAATGGTCCATCTACAAAATACTCATATATTTTTCCCATATCATGGAGTTTTGCTCCAAGTATGGCTATTTCCTTGTTTCTACAGTCATATCTATAGGCAAAAATTTTAGTTAAATACATAACATCTAGAGTATGTTCTGCTAATCCACCTCTATAATTATGATGTTGGCTTACTCCTCCTATACACTTTTTAAACTTCTCTACAAAATCCTTATTTCCAAAGAAATATTTATCTAAAGTTATTATTTCTTTACTCTTAAACTCTTCCTTTGAAATTTTATCAATTTCCTCCATTATCTCTTCTATAGGTCTTTTCACCGTTGGTAAGTAATCCTCTATATTAACCTCTTCTATTTTTTTAAAAGATCCTATTTCAAAAAATGCCGCCATTTTACCTTCTACTTCTATTACATCTCCTACACTGAGCCTATCTTCATTATCTGGAACTAAAGCTTTAATATCTCCTGTATTGTCACCTAAATAACAAATAGTATTTCCATTATCATCTCTATAAAGTTTCTTCATTATCATAAAACTTGACTTTACATTTAACCCGGATTTTATATCTTTACTATATACCTGTTTCATCACTATCTTTCTCCTTTCCTATGATTTATTAAATTATGTAGCCAAAATATAATCTTTACTAAGTTCTTTTTGCATATATCTATTATGTTCAATCCAATATAAAAATATAAAAGGATTTAAGATTTCTAACTCTTTAAAATCTTAAATCCTTATGTAACTAAATGTAACTTTAATATTAAATTTAATAACTTATTTGTCTCCAATTTGTATATTTATTTAATATATCCATACATTGTTTTAAATATTTTTCTTCCTTTTCTGTAAATCTTCCTTGATAAGGACTATCTAAATCTAGAACACCATATACTTTATCGTCTTTTATAATAGGAATAACCAATTCTGAGTTAGATGAAGCATCACAAGCTATATGTCCTTTAAAACTATGTACATCCTCTATTCTCATTACCTTTTTTTCACTTACTGAAGTGCCACAAACTCCACTTCCAACTTTTATCCTATTACAAGCTGGCAATCCTTGAAATGGTCCTAGTACCAACTCTCCTTTTTTCATTATATAAAATCCTACCCAATTAGTTCTATCTACTAAAGCTTTTATTAATGAACATGTATTACTTAGATTGGTTATTATGTCTTTTTCATCACTTATTAATCCTTCTAACATAGTAACCATATTTTCATATTTTTCTTCCTCATTTAATCCTTCAAATACACTTATATCAAACATATTATATCCCCCTAAACTTAAAAATATTTATATACTTCATTAATTTTATTGTAAACTAATTTCACTACTTCTCCATTACCTGCAATAACATTTATTCCTTCTTCCCCATTCTCTTTTCTTATTTTTGAAGTAAGTATATTTCCGCCAGCTTCTTTTACTATAAGTTCTCCAGCTGCTAAATCCCAAGGTCCTAATTTAAGCTCCCAATATCCATCTATTCTTCCACAAGCTACAGAACAAAGATCAAAAGCAGCACTTCCCGTTCTTCTAATTCCCTGTATATCCTTTACTATATTATCAAATAAATTTACATTATTATGCGTAGATATTTTCTTATCATAAGGAAATCCTGTAGTAAGTATACAGCTTTGGAGTTCTTCTTTATTTCCTACTTCTATCTTATTTTCATTTAAAAATGCACCTTTTCCTTTTATTGCATAGAACATTTCATTAAGTTTAGGAACATATACCACACCTAAAACAGTTTCTTCTAAGTGCTTTAAGGCTATTGATATACAAAATATAGGAAATTTATGTAGATAATTATTAGTTCCATCTAATGGATCTATAATCCAAGTATAAGAACTTTCTAAACTCATTTCTCCCTTTTCTTCAGATATTACTGAATGATTTGGATAGTTTTCTTTTATTTTTTCTATAATAATCTTTTCTGAAAGAATATCCACTTCCGTTACCATATCTATTTTAGTACTTTTACTAGAATATTTAATATCCTCATTGAATTTTTCTAATTGTATTTTACCAACCTCTAGAACCCATTGTTTTACATTTAATAATATCTCTTTCATTTCCAAGAAAATCACCTTCTTCTCTTAATTATACATTATCAATTTTATACTAAAAATACTTAATTGTGAAATTATATTTATTTTTAAGTGAATTATTAATTTATTAAAGATTTTATGAGATAATAAATAAAGAAGAATAAAACGAGGTGATTTATTTGGATAAAGATGTAAAAGTAGCTCTATTAAAAGAAGAATTAGAAGAATTAAAGGAAAGCTTTAAATATCAATTTGGTGATAATTATATGGATTATCCTGAAGTTCAAGCAAGGCTTGAAGTTATTAAAAATATGATAACCTTTTATGAAGAAAATTAATGAGGTTATTTTAAGCTTCAGCTAAAACAACCTTATATAAAATACATTATCTAGCTGAAGCTTAGAGTAACTTATCCTTAAAAATATTATAATTTCCTATAATCAATTGTCCTAATGACACCCCTCCATCGTTACAAGGTATTTTACTATGTGTGTAAACTTTAAACCCCTCTTCTTGAAGCTTTTTTACCGTTCCTAAAATCAAAATATTATTTTGAAAGACTCCTCCACTTAAAGCAACTTTATCTATTCTATATACATTCCTTATTTTTTTGCACATATCCACAGTAAGCTCTATTATAGTATTATGAAATTTTTTAGCTATAACTCCTTTTTCTACACTGTGAAATAAATCTTTTAATATTCCTTTTATTATTTTTTCTTCTTTTATAATAAATTCCCCTTTGTGATTTACTATATCATAATTATAAACTCCTTTTTCTTGAGGATTACATATATTCTCTAAAGCTATGGCGGCCTCTCCTTCATAAGTAATTCTTTTCTTTAAATTTAAAAGCGATGCTACTCCATCAAAAAATCTTCCCATACTTGAAGTCTCTATGCAATTAACATTTTTTTTAATGATTTTTATTATATTTTGAAGTAAATATTTATCATTAAAATCCTTCCAAGGCAAAAATACTCCCCATTCTTCTCCAAAACATTTATAAATATAACTTAATCCTATCCTGAAAGGTTCCTCTATAGCCTGTTGTCCTCCAGGTAAAGGTATATAATCTAAATGTCCTACTCTTTTAAATTTTCCTAAGGAAGTTATTAAAAATTCACTTCCCCATATTTTACCGTCTAATCCATAACCTGTACCATCATAAGCTACTCCTATAACTTCATCTTTAACTCTATTTTCCACCATGCAACTTACTATATGTGCATGATGATGTTGAATTGGAACTTTCCTTCCTTCAAACCTTTTACTTAACACATTCCCCATAAAGTGAGGGTGCATATCGAAACATATTCTTTTAGGTGCTATATTATATATATTTTTAAAATGCTCTATACCTTTTTTAAAACTATTATATACTTCAAAATTACTCATATCTCCTATATGAGGGCTAATAAATATAGAATTCCCCTTAGATATGGCAAAAGTATTTTTTAATTCCGAACCACAAGCTAAAGTATCTTCTATTCCCTCATAATGTAAATATCCTGGAGCATATCCTCTAGCACTTCTTATTACATATTCTTTATTCATTATAACTTTTACAACGGAATCATCTACGGGCATATATATATTTCTATCGTGTAATAAAAAATAATCTACTATTTCATTTAAACCCTCTAGTGCTTCCTTATTACTATACACCATAGGAAGTCCACTAGAATTAGCACTAGTCATAATCAATACTTCTAAATCATTATCAAATAAAAGTATATGCAAAGGAGTATATGGTAACATTATTCCTAGGTTGTTATTATCTGGCGATATGTTCTTTGGTAAAAGACTATTCTTTCTTTGAAGTAATAATATAGGTTTCTTTATTCCATTTAATACTGTTTCTTCTAGTGGACTTACCTCACAATATTTCTTTACCGTATCCATGTTTTTCATCATAAGAGCTAAAGATTTAAAAGGTCTTCTTTTTCTTTCTCTTAGAATTTTTATAGCTATTTCATCTTTTCCGTTGCAAACTAAATGAAAACCTCCTAATCCCTTAACTGCTATGATTTTACCATGTTTCAACAACTCTTTTGATTTTTCTATGGCCTGCTTTTCTTCAATAATATTTCCATGAGAATCTGCAAGCCATACTTTTGGTCCACACTCCTTACAAGCATTAGGTTGAGCATGAAATCTTCTATTTAAAGGATTTTTATATTCTTCTTTACAAGAAGAACACATATTAAATTCTTTCATAGTAGTCATTTCTCTATCATAAGGAAGCTTTTCTATTATAGAATATCTTGGTCCACAATTGGTACAGTTTGTAAAAGGATATTTATATCTTCTATTATTAGGATTTTTTATATCCTCCTCACACTGCTTACAAATGGCTATATCAGGTGAAATAATAGTGATAGAGTTACTGTTACTTTCATTACTTTTCTCTATATTAAAGCTTTTATATTGCTTAACTTCTTTTCTACTCACTTCTATTTTTTCAACTAGAGAAAGTGGTGGAGGATTAATTTTAATCTCTTGTAAAAACTTATAGATATTATTTTTATCTCCTTCAACATCTATATAAACTCCCTTAGATGTATTCTTTACCCATCCTTTTAGTCCATTTTTAACTGCCTCCCTATATACAAAAGGTCTAAAACCTACACCTTGAACTATTCCTCTAACTACTATATATCTTCTCTCCATAATAATTCTTCCTTAAATTATGTTTTATTTTTCATATTAGAATGTATTTAAATTTACTTATAATTATTACCTTTTATTTTTTATAAATACATAATAAGTATATAAAATCATTAATAATCTTTAAACTTATATAATAAAAAAATTTTAGAATCGAGTAGGAGGGAAAATTAATTAAATTTTCCCGACCTCTCACACCACCGTGCGTACCGGTCTGGTACACGGCGGTTCTTTAAGAATTATGTG